>NZ_CP109013.1:0-1217094 GCF_036226745.1 Streptomyces sp. NBC_00683
TGACGCGACGGCCCTACGGGCCGTCAAAGACTCCGGGCGCTCCGCGCCCTCAAGGGCCTCCGGCCCTGATGCCTCATCACCTTCGGTGATGAGGCTGGGCCTTCGGCCCAAAGGTCCGGCCTCCGGCCGGCCCTTGGCTGGCTACAAGCAAGGGTGACGGGTCATCTGTTCGATTTGCTCTGTCGGGTGTTACTGGTGATCTTGTGTTCATTCTCAATTTCAGTGTCCGCGGTCCAATCCCACCGCTGGTTCGTGCCGCGCAGCGTGGTTCCGCGTCTGACGTATCGTCAATTTCCTGCTCTTCAAGGACCGTTACCTCCTCCGGAGGTACGTTTCCCGGTGGAGCAAGAGAGGTACGGCAAAGGGAGCCGAATTCCACGCGGACAGATGCGGAAAATGCATTCGGTGGCGCAGCATCGTTCCTCCAAATAGGGTTTCCGGCCTTTGGGCGTGTCCGGTATCCGTACTCGATGAAGGATCGACCTCGATAAGGACGGGTACACCGTCTGCCTCCGCCCGATCACCGACGCAAAGTTGAAAATAATGGCCTTCCGATGACTGGAAAGCCACAGTATTTATGCGTCAGCCCTGTGCGAGTTTCACGCGCCGACTCCGATGGAACCCACATATGCGTAAGCCGCATAGTCGGAGTCGAGGTCGGTGATGATGTCGTCCCAGATTTCGTCCAACGTTTCGAGGTCGCGCTTGGCCCAGGCTTCGACCATGTCGTCCCAGACGTAACGGGCTTGTACCGAGCGTTCGCTGAGGTTGGGCCTGCGGTACTGCTCGGGTACCCGTGACTGGTCGACGGGATAGACCTCGATGCGCCGGCCGCGTCCTTCGTTGTCCAGGAGCCGCTTCAGGGCGCCGGAGCGGACGAGGTTGTGCCGGCGCCGCTCCTGGTATGCGCGGTCGACCGCTTCGAGCTTGCGTCGGCTGGGGCGTGCCCCGTTCTGCCAGGAGCGCAGCAGGCGTGCGCTGATGCCGTGTGAGCGCAGGACTTCGCGGCCTGCGCTGCTGGAGAGGTAGCGCAGGCGGGCGGAGAGGCCTCGTTTGGTGGTGACGGGTGAGGTGATTCCGCCTTCGCGGGCGATGCGGTCGAGTTCGGCGGCGAGGGCTTGGGCTCCGCTGATTCCCTGGGCGCCGTGTTTTTGCCACTCGCCCCACAGGTCTGTTGCTCCGGTCATGGCCTACTCCCCCAGTGTGTAAAGGGACTTGGCTTTGACCTGGGCGAGGTCGCGGCCTTCGGGGAACACCTGCTGCCAGTCCCCGGCGATGTGGAGTTCGTCGGTTCCGGAGATTTGAACCACTGTCAGTCCGGCGGTGTGTGCCTTATAGGCTTTCAGCCATAGGTTCGCGAAGGCTTGGGAGCGGATGATGTGCATCCAGTCTGGGCGCCGGATTTCGCGATTCGCGCTGCTTTCGCCGATGGTGGACACGAACTTAGAATACATGGATTTCACGTATTCGGTGGTTAGTTCGTCGTTCTGGGTTGTAGCTTCCCGGCGTACTTCGGTGAGTGCGCGGCGCATTTTTTCGAGGAGTCCTTCGGATGCGCCGGATGTCAGTGATTCGTGAATG
Source organism: Streptomyces sp. NBC_00683 (assembly GCF_036226745.1). NCBI lineage: Bacteria > Bacillati > Actinomycetota > Actinomycetes > Kitasatosporales > Streptomycetaceae > Streptomyces > Streptomyces sp. NBC_00683. The sequence continues at coordinate 1,582 of NZ_CP109013.1, forward strand.
ACGGGCGCTTCGCAGAACCCGAGTTTTGCGCAGCGCAGCAGGAGGCGGAGGGTGGGTTCGGTGATCCATAGGGGTCCCGGCTCTTTTCGTGCGCCGAGTGGGGAGGGGAGATCTGGTTCGTTCCATGGTGCGGGGGTGACTCGGTGGACTCCGGAGCGCTTGGGGTCGTGCGGGTGGCCCTCGGTGTGGACGAGTTTGCCGATCGGTAGCCACGCTTTGAGTGCGGAGAGGTAGGCCGCGTTCATGTCGAGGACTGTCACCTCGATCGTGACGTGTCCGCTTCGTGCTGCGCGGTACAGGTCCTCGGAGCGCCACTTGGGTCGGCCTTCCCAGATTTGGTCTGCTCCTTTCTGTGAGGTTTTTTTGAGGATGTCGGCGGTGGGGGGGAATTCGGAGTGTTCGTAGCGGCCGCCGACCCGGGAGGCTGCGAAGAGTGCCATCACGTCGGGCACTGCTCGTTTGATGAGCGTGGCCCGCGTTGTCTCCAGGTCTCCTCCGTGCGCGGCGAGTTCCTGTTTGACGCGCTTGCGGATCTGGTCGGCCAGTGGGCCGGCGGGTGCGGTGACGCGTTTTGGTGCGGCCGGTGGGCCGGGCGTTGTGGGTGCCGGGGTTTCGGCCGGCTCGGCGGGAGCGGGTTCGGGCTCTGGGGTCGGGGGGGCTGTGGGTGGCGGGGTGTCGATCGGGATGAGGGTCTGCGTTGCGTGGGTCGTGACCCGGTCGGCGTGCAGTTTCGCCAGGGCGTGTGTGGGCCCTGCGAGGAGGTCGAGTACGGGCATGCCCCAGTGGGCGGCGAGGCGGTCACAGTCCTGGAGGGTCCATGCGGCCCTTCCATGCTGCCTGCGGCTGATCTGGCTTTGCGTCAGCCCGAGGGCTGCTGCGAGGTCTGACTGTTGTTCACCGGTGCGGTGTGCGATGGCGGTGACTGTCACTCGCAGCATTTCTTCGGTGCTCATCGGCATGAACACATACTAATAGGGGATGCGGTTTCCGCATATTCAATGCGAGATTCGCATGCCGTGAGCGGGTGTCGCAACTTTGCCCATCGCTAGACGGAGACGCTGGCGCCCTATGAAGCAATCGCTTCAGTCACGGGCTCCGCGTCGCCGGACGGCAGCCGCAGGGTCAGCAGGCCTCGGCCGCTGGTCCCCTCGATCTCGACCTTTTCCAGGAAAGCGATACGAACGTCTTGGCGCTCTCCAGCCGGTCGACGTCCTGCACGGTCTGCTTGGCCTGCTTGGCAATCATGTGCAGGTCGACCGTGAGGGTTTGTACGCTGCGGCCCAGGAGGCTTCCTCGCCGGGCTGGCACGGTCCTGCGGCCTGGGCAGCGGCGATCACGAGGCTGTAGTCCACGCATCCCTCGTCGCCTGTGCTGCTGACTCCGTTACGATCCATAACATTCTGGATGAAACCATGACCGGTCTCAAGGTGCGCGCCGCGCAGACCGGCGAGTCCCTCCAGGAATACCTCCTCGAGCTCATCACTCCACGAGGCGCAGCAACGCACCCTGTGGGAAACGGCCGAACGCACCCAGCGGTAAGCCCGAGTCCTACGCAAGGAGCACGCTTCCCAGTGACCGTCAGTGTTGACCTGCCCGACCGCATACGCGCTCGCTGCACGGAGCTCGGCGACGGTGTCCTGTATGCGGTCAAGACCCTGGCCCGGCAGTTGGCCGGCGATCCACGCCTCGGCGAGCGCGCCGGCAGGCTCGGCCTGTACGCGGCGACGATCGACAGCGACACCTTCGATGCGTGCCCGCCCCTGATCGTGCGTTACGCCTACGGTCCGCCCCTGCTGGACGTAGACCGGATCGAGATCCGGGACATCGAGGCGACCGGGCCGCTTCCCGACGCCGGCGACGAGCAGGCTCCCGCGGCCATGCCGGATCCCCGCCTGCAGCAGATCGCCGCGCGGCAGGTGACCGAGGCATGGCGGCGGGTCACCAGCTGGCTTGAGCAGCACGCGCCCGCTACCCATGCGGCGCTGCTGCCGGGCGCGTCCACGTACGAGATTGCCGCGCTGGAGCATTCACTTGGGGTGTGTGTATCCGTGGAGCTGCGGGCGTTGTGGCTGCTGTGCGCGGGGGGCAAAGACACCCCGGGGGCGGGTGTGATGCCCGACTACGGCTGGGCGTTGATGCCGCTGGGCACGGTGGCTACGTCCTACCGGTGGCATGGGGAGAACCAGCGGGAGCTAGGAGGCGGGTGGGGCGTTGGCGATGCGATGGTGTGGAAGCCGTCATGGATTCCGTTCTGTTCATGGTCGGTGACCGACACGAGCTATGGCCTGTTCGTCGACGCCGAGACGGGCAAGGTCGGGCACTGGGACGACACGTCCGTGCGGACTGTCGGGGACCAGACGTTGAGCATGCTGCTGGAGGAGACGGCCGACAAGCTGGAGAATCCGCACCTGGCCACCGGCCGCCTGCCGGGGCTGATCGGCGGCAGGCTGGTGTGGGGGCCGCCGCTCGCCGCGGATGAGGCTGCCCTGTGGGAGCGGTTCGCGGGCTGACGTGGGGGCGGACAGGTTGAGGAGATGCAGCCGATCCTGGCCGAGGCGGCTTCGAGCCGGGTGAGGGTGTCGACGGTGGATGGCAACGCTGGAGTCTCCGTACCTCGTCTCCTCGTCCGTCGGAGGCGTGCCGCGTAGGCGTGGGCAAGCTGGCGGCTGGGGAATGCTGTCGTCCCGTCCGACGAACTCGCCTCCGTCGGTAAGCGCCGCTCTGGCAGGTGCGTAGGCCCTTGTCTGGCCTCCCGGCGTCCCTGCGGGTTCTGCCCTGTCCGTCTGCCGTCCCCTTCGCCCGTTGTCCCGCTGTCCTGCTGTCTGCTCAGTCGTCAAAGTGGAGTTCGGGCCGGGTCCAGAGGGTGAGGTCGCTGCTGGTGGCGACCGCCAGGGTCAGGCCGGAGGGCGAGAAGCCGGCTGCGCGGAGTTCTGAGTACTCGGAGTGGAAGACGTGCCACCATGTCCCTCCCGCCGGCCCTGTGTGGGACCCGCCGTCGGCGGAGAGGATGACGCGGTCGTGGGGCCACTCGGGGCTGACGACGTCCAGGGTCCAGCCGTCCGGTGTGGTGCTGTGCAGGCCGCCGCCGAAGAGCCCGGCGATACGCACCGGCCCGCCTTCGACAGGGCCGAGCCCGGGGCAGGTGAGCTCCGGCGACGCGTCCGGAGTGCTGGTGTCGGGGTCTGGGTCCCTGTCGCGGGCGATCTTCTCGCCCGTGACCGCGTCGAAGAGTCCGTGCCCGTCGCTGGACACGACCATGACGAGGTCGTGCCCGCTGTCGGGATGGACGGCGAAGCCGATGCCGAGCAGACCTCCGATGGGGGTCCTGTGGTCCAGCACCGGCTGCCACGGTTGTGGGGCAGGCATGACGGTGGCGGCGATATAGCGCTCGCGCCGCTTCTGCTGGTACTCGGTGGTCAACTCTTCTCCCTTGGGCTGTCTGTGTCGAGGGTCGAGCTCGGATTCCGTGATCTGGTTACTGAGCGTTCGGGTGCCCATGAAGTTGAGCTCGGAGCGAGTGGGCTATTTGGTCTGCCCGGTCAGCCGTTACTCGCTCCTGCTCCGGTCGCCGAAGCAGCTCGAAAATGCCCGGCCCACGATGCTCTGGTTGTAGATCTGCCATGCGCGGAACGATATGGAAGTGCACGTGCGCGAAGCCTTCGGCTTCGGCGAATTGGATGACGTAGGTCTTGGCACAACCAGTCAGGCTCTGGAGAGCCCGGGAAAGCTTGACCTGCCACACCCCTAGGGCAGATGCCTCAGCGTTGGTGAGGTCATGAACCGCGGCAACGTGGCGCCGAGGCAGCAGCACCAGCCAGCCGGGCACTGCGGTGTTGAAGGCGTGGGCCACCCGCCAGTGCTGGTCATATACCACGCACTCGCGTGGTGGGAGGTTGTCGAAATCTGCTTCCTTGCTGCATGTGTAGCAGTCGGGAGTCGTCATGAACTGAGATCGTAGAACTGTCTCTCGAAACGCCTGTCGGCCTCAGTCACCAGTCGCCTGTCACCAGTCACCCAGTCACCCAGTCACCCAGTCACCCAGTCACCCAGTCACGCCAGGAGAACTCTCTTCCGAAAGAGCTGGAACCCGGCACGTCCGATCATCTGGCGCTTGAACATCATGATTCGGTTGACGTGTCCCTCCACGACGCCGGAGTTCCTGGGCAGGGCGAGAGGCCGCCGATGACGACGTCGCGGTCTCGGTCGATGCCTGCGGCGAGGGTATGGAGGCCGGGCAGGTCGTCTCGGCGGACCGCGTCGAGCCACTCAGGGAGCCGGTGGCCCTGGCGCTCGGTGAGAATCTGGGCGAAGGACCGGGCCTGTCCGGTGAGCGCATCCAGATCGGGACAGTGGGCCAAGACGGCCTTGAGGCGGAGCTGTTCCACCTCGGTGAGAGAGTCGGGATGCCTCAGTATCCAGCCGACGACGGTGCGCGGCGATGGCGGGGACGCGGGGAGCGGGACTGCCGAGAGACGCTTGGCGCGGAAGGAGGCGCGAACTCACTGGTAGCTACCGGTGTAGCCGAGTGGCACGATCTCCTCCCATACCTTCCAGGCGTTGGTGCAGCCATGGTTCCAGCGGTCGTCCAGATAAGGCTTGAACTTATCCAAGACCGAGGGGCGGCCCTGCCCCTGGCCGTGGAAGAGGTCTTCCGGGGTGGCAGCGTCAGCGAGGAGCTTGACGGTGCGGTAGGTCGTGCCGAGCCGGCGTTGGATCGCGCGGCGGCTGTGGCCGTCGGCCAGCAGCGCGTGAACGGCGGCTGATTGGCTCTTGTTCCGGTCGGCCGAACCGGTGGCCGGTCGGCACGGGGAGCCAGGTTCGTGGGTTCTGCTCCTGGACCTGCCCGGGTGGCTCGGGCGCCCTGTTCAGTAGACGGCCGCGGTGGTCTGCAACGCACCGCTCGGCGGCTTCGCCAAGGTTGTTCCGCAGATGCCCAGCGATCAGCGACCTGCACCGTCTTGGGCGCCCCAATGGTGGCGCCCTCGGCGAAATACGGCGCCCGGTCCCTACAGGCCACCTCGATGCCTGGCGGCTCGGCCAGCCAAGCCGCCAGGCTCGACGCCTCCCGGTCGGGCAGCAGGTCCGCGGGTCGCCGGGTCTCGACGTCGACCAGTAACGTGCCGTAATGACGGCCTTTGCGAGTCGCGTTCTCATCGACGACGACCACTTGCGGCGCTGGTGAGTCCGGTTCGGGCAGTGCCGCGACCAGGCGCAGCACGGTGCTGCGGCTGACGGACACCTCGAAGACGCTGGCCATCCGTGCACGCGCCCGGCCAGCGAGCGTGAGGCCCACCGCTGCCAGCGTTGATCGCAGGCGCTCGGTCCACTGGCTGTGCAGACAGAGCAGCACCCGCAGCCCCGCGCTAGGCGTCTGGTGGAAACCGCTGGTAGGAGCTTTGGACCCGGGTGGGCCAGCTTCCGCGACCCGGACAGGCCGAGCCGCCCGTAGTACTACAGGCCTCGGTCCGTGCCGTCTTGTTCATCACGCCCACCGCCAGCACCGACACTGTCCGCGGTCGGCGGGAACAGCAGCTCCTCCAGCCGGAGCACCATCTCTTCCACGGACCCGGACTGTCAGCCACTCGAGATCGCCGCTGGTCGATTTCGGGCGACTTCCCGAAGGGCCGCACGACGGCCAACTGTCACTCACCGTGGCGATGTCACGGAATCTGAGCCGGAACTCGTTCTCGTGGACTAAGCCAGGAGGACGGAGTCGGGGCAGTTGTCGGGTGACGGGTTCCGCACTCAGGCACATCGACCTCGGTACCGGGAGCGGCCACCTGCTCAACAGCGCCCCTGTATCAGCCGCCGGTCTCAGCAGGGTCGTGTGCCGAGGTTTTCGGGTCGGTGGCTCTGCTCGCCGTTGCTCCTCCGGCTGTGGTTCGTGATGATGCGTGGGGCAAAGTGGGAGCATGACTACGTTCGCGACGATGCCGTTCCACCTGGAGACTGAGCGGCTGATACTGCGGCCGTGGGCCGAGTCGGACGCCGCTGAGTTCTGCGCCCTCCTCTCCGAACGCGGCAAGGGAACCCCCACGGTTGAGCACATCCGGACGTCCATCGCGGAGCTGCTCACCGCGACGGCGACCACGGGGATCGCCCTGTTGCCCATCCAGCGCCGTGACGAGGGCGACTTCATCGGCTACTGCGGGCTGATCATCGGCCGCTCCACTGTGGAGGAGCCTGAAATCGCGTATGAGCTGTTCCAGCGTGCTCATGGGCGTGGCTATGCCACCGAGGCGGCCGGCGCGGTGCTCGATGCCGCTGCGGCGACCGGGCGGAAGCGGCTGTGGTCGACGGTCGGTGTGTGGAACACGCCGTCGCTCCGTGTCCTTGAGAAGGTCGGGTTCGTGCGGGATCACGTTTCCATGGAGGAGAACGGTGAAGTGGTCTGGCTGACACGCTCGTTGCTGTGACGCGGGAGTGTGCTGCCGGGGCTTCGTGCTCAGGGTGATCGAGTGCGTTGCGGCGGAGCGCCGGGCGTGCCGGGGTCGGTTGGTGGTCCGGGTGCAGGTCGTGATCTTCGTGTCTGGCCTGCGGCTTGTCGGGGGTGGTGGCTGGCTGGCTACGTTGATGTCTCGTGGTTCTGGCACACATTTCGTGAACGCTCCCGAGTTCACGTCGTCGGGCTCGTGCAGACTGCGATCCGTGCCGGTAGCGCGCCTGGCTCCTCACCTCGACGCAGGGCCGGCAAGGTCATTCACGGAATGTGCCCCGAACCTGAGTTTTGACAGCACTCCGGTTCCTGCCAGGGCAACGTCGAGATGTTCCAGGTGAAAGGTGCTGGTCATGCCGCAGATGTAGGGCTGTCTGCGGCGATCCGGCGTGACCACCGTGCTGGCGAGGTGATTCGGGCCTCTAGTCTGGCGCGGTGACGATACCGGACGAGAGGCTCCCGCTCCGCCTGAGCGCGCGTGTGGTGTTGCTGGACGATGCCGATCGCCTGCTGCTCTTCTCCGCCAGGAACCAGACGGACGGCTCTCTGCGCTGGTTCACCGTGGGCGGTGGGCTGGGGCCGGGCGAGACCCATGAGCAGGCGGCCTTGCGCGAGCTGCGGGAGGAGACTGGGTTGGCCAATGTCGACCTGGGCCCCGAAGTCTGGCGCGGGCGTCCTTGGACCACGACCCGAGACGGCATCACTTACGAAGTCCGCCAGCGCTACTACCTGGCCCGGGTGCCTTCCTTCACGGTCGACACCTCTGGGTTCGAGGAAGTGGAGAGAGCCGCCATCACAGGACACCGATGGTGGACCGCCGAGGAACTGGCCACCACGACGGACTTGCTGAGACCGGCGGGGCTTCCATCGCTGCTCGGTGCACTCATAGCGGACGGCTCACCAGCTCGGCCGATCACCGTTGCCGGCTAGGCAACGGACCGCGGAAGGCACATCTTCCAATGCACGGGGCTGGGCCAGAACTCGTTCACCAATCCGGGGCCTTGCAGTCTTCGATCGGTGCAGGTGGCGCGCCTCGCTCCTCACCCTGACGCAGGACCATGAATATCGTTCGCGGAATGTGTGCCAGAACCTGTCTCGTGACAGCACTTGTGCGCGAGTTCCGGGCGGCTGCCGGTGATCAGCTCACTCCGGATTGTTGACGAGAATTGGGTTCTGGCACAGCTCTTGGGGAGCGGTCGCCGAAGGTGACGATGTTGTTCGATTGAGAGGGTGGCCGTGAACCCCGACTGCCGGACTCAAACGCTCACCTCGTAGCCTCCGCACATGCTTGATGATCCGTTCCAGTGCCGCTGTGTCCTCTGTCATGACTACGGTGACCGGGACGAAGCGGACCGCGTGGATCTGACGATCATCGAGAATGTGCAGCAGCACGGATGGCACGTCGTGATGGTCCCCGAGGACGACATCGGTCCTGGATGCGCCTACACGATCGGCCTCGCGCACACTCACGGCGCGCCTGAACTCGCCATGTTCGGACTCGATATCCATGCCATGCACCGCATGCTCAACAGCCTCGGAGCGAAGTCCGCCGCGAGCTCTGTACTGACTGATGGCCAGAGGCATCCTGACGTTGTCGACGGTCACCAAGTCGCGCTCAGACAGGTCGATCTTCGCTGGTACCGGACCTTCTTCGGGCAGGCCATCGGATTCTACCGGCGGCCTCCTTTCCCTGTGCTGCAAGTTGCGTGGCCCGACGCGGATGGCCGCTTCCACTGGGAGGAACAGGCTGAGGAGAGGTATCGGGAGTCGCAGCCTCAGTTGTGGCTGCCACCGGCTGAGCACCCTGTCGGGGTCTGGTCGACCGAACTGTGACCCCGTGCCGACCAGCGATGGAGCAACACCGTCGCGAAAGCTACTGAAGCAAGATCATTTCTGTGGGCGCTGCAGCGCCGGCGCGCTCGGACAGCGGTCGGCCCAGCTGCGGCCAGTGGTCGTGTCGTGGTGGCTGAGGGCCCTCGTGTGGACCTGGGCGGGGGTTTGGGGGCGGCAGGGTGGCGGGCCGCGGAGGTCCTACTGTGCTGGGGAGGAAGGCCGCTCTCGCGTGGAGTGCTTCCAGTGGGGCTCGGCCGGGGCCGTGAGGATCTCCGGGTTCCGGTAGGGGGCGTAGCGCCGCACCGTCTGGTTGGGCACATCGTTCGTTCGAGCCGGGGGGAGGTGGCGCCGGCTGACCGGGCCGGTGCCGGTCGACGGTGTCCGCGACGGCGGCGTGGTGGGGGCGGGTTGGCATTCGTACGGGTAATGGTGTGAGCCGGGCGGGGGCAAAGGTGTGGAAGATGGTGGAATTGGTGCACTGATCGGTCTTTGCCTGCCGTGGCCGCGGCACTGAAGGGCCATGGAAGGTGAGGTGACCGCGGTGGTGGAGTCCTCGTCCGGTACCCAGGGCGATGCGGGGGCCGTGGAGGCGGGTGGCTACCGGCAGGAGTTGAAGCGGACGCTCGGCTCCTTCCAGGTGTTCGCGATCTCGTTCGCGTTCATCTCGGTGGCGGTGGGTATCTTCGCGACATTCGACGAGGTGCTGCTGACTGCCGGGCCGGTCGGGATCTGGTTGTGGATCGTCGCTGCGGTGGGTCAGACGCTGGTGGCGCTGGTGGTCGCGCAGTTCGCGGCCCGTATCCCGCTCAGCGGTTCCTCGTATCAATGGGCCTCGCGGCTGGCCAGTCCGAAGATCGGCTGGTGGTTCGGCTGGCTGACCTTCTGTTACCTGGCGATCGGTGTGGTGGCGGTGGACAATGCGCTGGCGAGCCAGGCGTTCATGCCGCTCGCCGGGGTTGAGCCGGACGAGGGCACCGCGCGTCTGATCACACTCGTGGTGCTGCTGGTCCAGACCGTGCTGGCCGTGGCCTCCACACGTATCGTCAGCCTGATCAACAGTGTCGCGGTGGGGCTCGAGCTGGCGCTGGTCGTGGTGGTGGCGGTCGCACTTGTCATCGCTGTGGCGGTCACGGGCGACGGCTCGGTGGGCAACCTCACCTCGCGCGGTGTCGTCGAGGACGCTCCCGACTACTTCGCGGTCGGCGGCGGGTTGATGCTTGCGATGATCATGGGGCTCGCGACACTCGTCGGTTTCGACTCGGCGGCGAATCTGGCCGAGGAGGCCAAGGATCCGTTCCGCACGGTTCCCCGCGCGATCGTGGGATCGGTGGTGGCGGCCGGTGTCCTTGGAATGCTGTTCCTGATCACGCTGACGGTCGCTATCGACGACATCCCCCGTGTCAGCGCCGACGGGTCGCCGGTCGCTGCGATCATGCGTGACCACCTCGGTCCGGTGACGGAGAAGATCCTGCTGACCGCCATCACCGTCGCGTTCTTCGGCGCCGGGATCGTGGTGATGGTCGCGTGCTCGCGCCTCGTCTTCGCCATGGCGCGCGACGGGCGTTTTCCTGCCCACCGCCTGATGCGGCGGGTGAACCCCCGTACGAGGACGCCGATCCCGGCAACGGTGCTGGTCTTCGTCCTCGGTCTCGTCCTGATGATCGCGCTGCCGGGGTCCGCGCTGCTGGAGCTGGTCACTGCATCGACGATCCTGCCCGCGGTGACCTACGGTTCCACGATCGTGCTCTACCTGGCGGTACGCGGGCGCCTGAGCCGTAAGAAGGGTGCTTTCGATCTCGGACGGTTCGAGCTGCCGGTCGCGGTCTGCGCCCTGGTATGGACACTCATCGCGTTGTTCGTGCTGGTGGCCCCCGAAGAGGCGTTCGTCTCCGTCGTGATCGTCGTGGGCCTCCTGTTCCTGGGCGGCCTGTTCTTCATCGTGATGCTGAGGCTCAACCGCCAGGTCCTGGAGACGGAACCGGGTGAGGGAGACTCCTTCACCGACACCACCGACCCCGCCGGCCTCAAGGACTGACACCGGGAAGCGCCGCCTCTCCCCGGAACGGCCTGCCGGACTCTGTTCGCGCGGCTCGGTGGCTTTGTCCACGAGAACGGGTTCTGGCTCAGATTTCGTGCAGCAGCGACTGAGGGTTGCGAGCCGGGAGGCGGCTGCGTCGGTGGTCGGGGCTGGATTTGATACGAGTGCCGTCCGTACGGGGCCAGTTCCGGGTAGACGGTCAGTAACGCCGACGGCGGCGTCGGAGAGGCTCTGTCCGGGCCGCCGCCTCGAGAGGCGCGAGGCCCTCCAGGAGCCGTCGGTAGGCGTCCGGGTCCCGCTCGAAGTCCGTCCCGGCCGCGAGGGCGGCCCGGTCGGTGTCCTGCCCCCGGAGCAGGTCGACCGATGCCTGCGCGAACCGCTCCCACAGGCCGTGCCGTTCGGCGTCGGCCAGCAGCCGGCGCAGCTCGATGACCGCCGCCTCGGCGTCGGCCCGGGCGGCCGGTCCGGCCTGGAGCCTGTTCCGCAGCCCGGCGGCGGGGGCCGCCTCCCTAAGCAGCGGGCGCAGCCGGTTCGCGAGGTCCCGGGCGTCCGCCGCCGCCCTGTGTGGCTGCGGCCCGGCCTCCCGCAGAACCCAAAGGGAGCGGACCAGTTCGGGGTCAGGTGCCGCGTCGAGCGACCCGTGGCGCCCGGCGTCCCGCACCGCGTCCACCGCCCGCGCGTAGTCCTCGGCTGCCCACCTGGCAGCCTGGGCCAGCCGGGTCGCGCGACGCACGAGCCGCGCCTCCACGCCAAGGACCCGGGGGAGGGCGCGGAGGTTGCCGCCGACCAGCCCGATCAGGATGAGCAGTACCCCCAGTAGCAGGAGGGTGTCCGAGGTGGTGAAGTCCTCCTCCGAGAAGGCTTCGAAATCGTACAGGTCCCCCCGGTTCGGCCCTTTCGTGAACATGAACCCGGACGCCCAGCCGTAGCCCCGGCTGTCCGGGTAGTTCGGCGCCTTGAGGCTGTCGCTCCGGCCGGCGTCGCAGTGGTACGGCCCCTCCCGCGTCTTCTTCTCGTACGGGTCGCTCCACCGGACCCGGCAGGTGCCGTCAGCCTTCTCATCGACCACCGCCATGTCGATCTGGCGCGTCGCGGGCAGCTCCGGCCCCGACTCGATCGCGTACAGCCCCGCCGAGCACGCGAAGAGCATGAAACCGGCCGTCAGAACCCAGCGAAAGAAAGGTATGTGCTTCATGTCGTCATCCCCCACCGTCAGCCTCGCACGGCGCCTGCAGGTGAGCTAGAGGCCAGCTCCGGCAGCGTGTCTCCGCCGTCCCTGCCCGGGTCCGGCAGGGCGCCGCGTCCGGTCCGCCTCGCTGGCCCTGTCCTGACCTACTGAGCCTGGCCGTCCCTTACGCCGACCACTGCGACTTTCGCGACAGTGGCTGCCGCACCACATGCGCACCAGATAGGGCAGGGAACATCGGTCAACCACGGTCACAACGGCAAGCCGCCATTAGCCACAGACAGGACCGTTGTCACAGGTCAAGCAGGCTTCAGGTACCCAAGTCCCCGTGATTCCCAAACTCAGAGCGCGAGTTCGATTCTCGTCACCCGCTCCATGAAGAACCCCCAGGGCCAGCGGCCGGGGGCTTCCCTATCGTCTGGGCCGGCTAAGCGTCGCGCACCACAGAACCTGCCTGCCCCTGCGCAATTTCCCGTCTTCTGCGGTGTAGGAACTGCACGCTCCCGGCGGCATCGCTCAACAATCTCGCGAGCAGTTCTCAGATTGCGCGTAGAGGCGTCGGGCGAACGAGCCTAGGGATGTTCCGTAACTGACGGTCTCGTCGCCACTGATGTTCACCGCGACGACACTGCCGGCCTCGGCCGCGTCGAGGTCGACGATGTAGGGGCCCCCGCTCGACCCGACGCCCATGACGCAGGGGATCCGCAGCAGGGCACTACCGCGGTAGTCACGCCCACTGTCGCCTTCGCAGTGCAGGAGCCGGTTCGTGTACGGGTAGCCGAAGAAGTGGGTGCGCGTACCCGATTCAGCCGTGAACGAGATCCGCTGGACGCCGGTCACTTCGGAAATGGTCCGTCCGTCGTCGCCTGGGTTCATCTCCAGCACGGCGACGTCCAGGCCCTCGTCCTGCCACTCCTCGGCCATCCGCACCCGGCGCACAGTGAAGCCGCCGTAGGGGCTCTTGCCGTCGTGGTAGCCAGGCACGAAGTAGAGCTGCTGGTCCCACGTCGCCGACCGGGCGGGCTCTCCGGCCTCCGATGTTCTGACGCAGTGCGCGGCGGTTATCACCGTGTGCGGGTGCCGACCACAGTCGCCGTGCAGGCGCCCAAGTCGCCTCCTGCGTTCTGGGCATACAGGCGGCCGACAGTACGGGCGGTGACACCGCCCTCCGTCCATTCGGGCTGCACGTGGTCGCCAATGGCGTCTTCGTGGGCCACGTCCGCGATGCCCGTGCCGGTCCAGTACGTCTCCACCAGCCTGCGATCCTGTTTCGTGACCGCTGCGTCATGAAAAACGATCTCCGGCCCGGCCGTCGACACACCAACACTCCTGTGGCTGTGGCCGATCGTTCCTAGCGTGATCAGTACAACCGCGACCGCACCGGCCCACGCGAGTCTCTTCCCCCTGCCGCTGCCCAGCAGATTCATCGGTCTGTCCGCACCAGCCACAAAAACCCCGCAGGTCAAGAAGTCAAGCCCCTGATCCCCGTGACCTGGCGGCTGACGGATCTTGCACCACCAGCCCATCCCCAAGCAAGGGCTTCACAAGTTCGCCCACCGTCGCCCCGGCACGAGAAGACTGCATCTATGAACAGCACGAGTAAGGGTGTCCTGGCTCTGCACACGAGAACGGGTTCTGGATCAATTTCTGTGGTCGATTACGTTGCGTGATCCTTCAGGGGGCAGCCAAGATGCCGGCCAGCAGCGTCATCCTGGTGGTGTCGCACAATGAGCGGATGACGTATACGGAGGATGCGGCCACCGCACACGCCTGGGCGGCCCTGGGGGGCCGGAGCCGACTGGTTCAGAGCGTGTCCTTCGAGGGGGCGGGTGCTGTCCTGCCGTCGCGTCTGCCGGTGAGGGAACTGGCGCGGGCCAGCGTCGGAGTGGCCTCGCTGGCAGCGGCGGAACTGCTGGCGCTGCGCAACCGCGTGCCGGTGCCCGCAGTGCGGGTGAACGAGGCGGCGGTGGCCACCGCGTTCGTCAGCGAACGCCACCTGCGAATCGCCGGCCGGGCCCCGACGTCTTTCGCCCCGCTGTCCGGGTTCTGGCAGGCGGCCGACGGCTGGGTTCGCACCCACGCCAACTACCCGCACCATCGTGCCCGGCTGCTCAGCGCCCTGGATATCGCAGACACAGGAGGGGACCAGGTGCTGGTGGGTGTGCTCTCGAAGGAGCTGGCATCGCGACCGGCCGGGGAGGTCCAGGAGAGCGTCTACGCGGCGGGCGGCCTTGCCGTGGCCGTGGCTTCCGCGCCCGCTGCGGCCGGACCCGCCCTGGTCGAGACGCGGCACGTGGGTCAGAGCAGCCCTCGACTGCTGGCGCCCGCATCCGTACCGGCCCAGGACGTGCGGGTCCTGGACCTGACCCGCGTCCTCGCCGGCCCCGTCGCCACACGCACACTGGCGCTGCTGGGCGCCGACGTGCTGCGCGTGGACGCCCCCCAACTCCCCGAGGACCCAGATACTCACACCGACACCGGCATGGGTAAACGCTCCACGTTGCTGGACCTCAGCAGCCCCGGTGACCGGCACGCCTTCGAGGACCTTCTCAGCCAGGCGGACGTCGTGGTGACCGGCTACCGCCCCGGCTCCCTGGACCGGCACGGACTGACCCCAGACGTGCTCATGGACCGGTACCCGGGTCTCATCGTGGCCCAACTGTGTGCCTGGGGGTGGTCCGGCACCTGGGCCGAGCGTCGCGGCTTCGACAGCCTGGTCCAAGCCGGTACCGGTATCGCCGCAATCGAGGCCACGGCCGACGGCCGCCCCGGTGTGCTGCCCGCACAGGCGCTGGACCACGGAACCGGGTACCTGCTCGCCGCCGCCGTCCTACGTGCACTGAGCGACCGTCAGACCACTGGCGGCGGACGGCATCTTCGCCTTTCCCTGGCAGGAACGGCCTCCTGGCTGCTGCACGATATCCACCCCACCTCCGGGCAGGGCGAAGCCGACCTCTACGACCCCAGATCCTGGCTCACCGAGACCGAATCGCCCTACGGTCTGCTGCGTCATGCCCTGGCCCCGGTCCACTACGACGGCGCACCCGCGAACTGGAACCGTGCCCCGACCCGGTGGGGTACCGATCTGCCGAACTGGGCCTGAACGGGAGCAAGAGGCACGGCCGAGCCGTTGTGGCTTTTGGTCTCACCTTGGCTGGACCCCCTTCACGCCAGGAGGACCCGTTTCCGGAGGAGTGAGAAGCCGGCTCGGCCGTACATCTGACGCTTGATCATTTTGATCCGGTTGACATGGCCTTCGACGATCCCCGAGTTCCAGGGCAGGGTGAGACCCGCGATGACGGCGTCGAGATCACGTTCAAGGCCGTTGACGAAGGTGTGCATGCTGGGCAAGTCGTCGGTTCGGACCGCCGCCATCCATTCGCGGAGTCGACCACCCTGGAGCTGAGTGAGCATCTGGGCGAAGGCACGAACATGCCTGGTCAAAGCGTCCAGTCCCAGCGGCACAGGCCAGGCGCGGGGCGCGGCGGGGCCGGGCGGGGCGGGGCGGTACGGGGCAGGACGGGGCGGTACGACCAGCGCACCAGTCCCCTGCGAAGCCACCGGCCGGATCGCCGGCGTCCATGACTGGCCTCTTGGCCCGTTGAGCCGAACCGGCCCCGGAGCGGGGGCTGTAGCCGGTGTCAGTAGCCGATGGCTTCTCGCAGGAGCAGCACGGTGCCGCGTCCCGGGCGGGGTTCCGCGTTGAGGATGAGCAGGCGGTTGACGGCGCTGGGCATCCCGTACGCCGCCTGGGCGCGGGCGTTCTCCAGCGGCAGTGCGTGCTCTTGGACGCGGCGCAGCGCGGTACTGAGGTCGGGTACCACTTTCTGCGCGCCGATGATCCAGACCGCGTGGGCGGCGCCGCCCGCGTTGGCGGGGAGTTGGCTGCCGCTGCCCGAGGCGAGGACGAGTGAGCCGGTCTCGGTGACCGCGGCGACGCTGTTGATGACGAAGTCGGGGACGGCGGCCAGCTTTCGGATCTCGTCGGCGCCGGTGGCCCGGTCGATGGTGAGGATGCGTGGCCTGATGGCGTCGTAGTGGCCGCCGGCGTTGATGTCTTCGTCGATGCCCGACAGCCGGAGGGTTTCGCTGGCTCCGGTGAGCACGCTGGCGCCCTCGGGGACCAGGGCCTTGATGCGGATGCGCGCGGATGCGGCGTCGTCGAGGATCTCGACGGTGAAGCCGCCTGTGCGCAGCGCGGCGGCTGCCCGGTTGAGTTGTTCGGCAGGTGCCGGGGCGGTGAAGGATGCGGCCGGGGCCAGGGTGGCCGGGGCCAGGGTGGTCGGAGCCGGGGTGGTCGGAGCCGGGGTGGTCGGGGTGGCTGTCGTGTCTGCCGGGGGTGTCGTGGTGTCTGCCGGGGTGGTCGTGGGGTCCTGGGTGGTGTGGGGCGCCGTGCCTGCCAGCGGGGAGGTGTCGAGGTACCTGACTTCGTACACGCGCTCGGTGAACTTCCAGCCCTCGAGGGTGCGTTGGTAGCGGTCGTGGTAGACGGCGTAGTTCAGGCCCTGGCGTCCGTCGAGGGTGCGCGCGAGTTCCTGGATGTAGGCGCGGCCGGTCGCGGTGTCGCCGTCGAGCAGGACCGTGCCGGGGTGTGTGGTCTGCACGAAGAAGTCCCACTGGTCCTGCAGCCGCTCGCCCCCGGTGCGGATCTCCTCGCGGCCGACCAGCTCGATGGGGATGTTGGGCATGCGCAGGGCACCGTCCGGTGTGAACAGCGACGCCAGGCGGGTCCGGTCGCGCATCATCGCCGCGTCGGTGAACTCGCCGCGCAGTGCCTCGATCTCGACACGGTCCGCGATGGTCTGGAAGGCGTTCATCGGCCTCTCCCTCTCCCTCTCGTTGTCGTCCTCACCGGTACGACACGACAGCCGTCGGGAATGTGAGGCGGCGCGTCGGCCTCACATTGCGCAGGGCTGTCCTGTCGTACCGGGTAGAGGCACAGAACCGAGCGAGGAAGAGGGCCGAGCATGACCACCAGAGCCGGGTTGGGCGACGACCGGAGCGATCCGAACCTCAGCGCGATCATGAGCGAGCGGCGCCGGCTGATCAACCTCGCCTACCGGCTCCGGGGGTCCCTTGCCGACGCCGAGGACGTCGTGCAGGAGACCTACGCCCGCTGGTACGCCATGTCCGTACCCGAGCAGCGGGCCATCGAGTCGCCCGGCGCCTGGATGATGACGGTCACCGGCCGGATCTGTCTGAACCTGCTCGGCTCGGCACGGGCCAGGCGGGAGAACTACGTGGGCGAGTGGATCCCGGAACCGCTGCCCGGGCCCACCGGGTCGGTCACCGGGCGCCCGGGGGCCAGCTCGATCGACCCGGCCGACCGGGTCACCCTCGACGAGTCGGTGACGATGGCGTTCCTGGTCGTCCTGGATTCGATGACCCCCGCCGAGCGCGTCGCGTTCGTCCTGCACGACGTCTTCCGCTACCCCTTCGGCGAGGTCGCCGAGATCGTCGGCCGCACTCCGGCGGCGTGCCGCCAGCTGGCCTCGTCCGCCCGCCGCCGCATCCGTACCGCGCAAAGCCCACAGAGCCCACAGAACCCGAACGGCCCGGGTGCCGGGCGGGCCGGCATCGTCAGGCAGTTCAAAACGGCGTGGGAGGCCAAGGACATCGACGCCCTGATCGGCCTGCTCGATCCCGACGCCACCGCGACCGCCGACGGCGGCGGGCTGGCCGTCACCCATCTCCACCCGATCGTGGGCGGTGAGCAGATCGCACGTGCCTACGCCGAGATCGCGCGTGTAACGGGCGACCGCACAACATTCCTGGAATGCTCGGTCAACGG
The DNA here is from genome assembly GCF_036226745.1 of Streptomyces sp. NBC_00683. Lineage (NCBI taxonomy): Bacteria > Bacillati > Actinomycetota > Actinomycetes > Kitasatosporales > Streptomycetaceae > Streptomyces > Streptomyces sp. NBC_00683. The sequence continues at coordinate 18,866 of NZ_CP109013.1, forward strand.
CCTGCCCGGCTTGATGGCCCGGCAGGACGGCAGCATCGTGACCGTGTTCGCGTTCGAGATCACAGGCGACCGGATCAGGCACATCTGGGCGGTACGCAACCCCGAAAAGCTCCACCCCTGGCAGAACAACTAAGCCACTCCAACCCCGACCCCGGCAAAGCAGCTGAGCCGCTCCGACCCCGGCAAAGCGGAAGCGGTCCGGACACACCTCAGCGGCCGGGTCGTGACCGGCACCAGCCCGCACCCGCCCCCGCACCCGCCCCCGCACCCGAGCCCATGTCTCGCACTCTGCGACCGGCCCTGCCGTTCACCCAGGCTGTGCCCCCGGTGGTTTTGCAGGCCGGTGACGGTCCTGCGTCTGGGAGTGCTCCGTAGCCCTTTCGCCCGTACCGAAGCCGAAGGAGACGGCGTCCGAGCCGTCCCTCAAGCAGCCCGACACTCCTGCCGACCGGTCGGGTGGTCCGGGCGCGGGCCCGGTGCGGCGGGCCGTTGCCCGTCTTCGGCCACGACATCATCCGAGGTGTCCTGCCACCGGCAGCAGAAAGCTCCATGACCGGCGCCCGGTACAGCTCAGGCCGGCGGGCCGCACGGGTGTCGTTTCTGTGGACCGGCGTGCCGTCCGCTTCTTCCCGCCCGCCGTGTGCCCCGACCGCACGGCCTGCCACATTCTTGGCCGTGGCGGAGCCCAGGGGCTGGATCCGGGGCGGCCGGCCTTCAGGAGTCTGTGGGCGATAAGTCCCGCAGCGGCGGCCGCCGGTCTGATGTTCCGAAACGCCATCAACCGCACTCGAGGAGAGCGTGATGACCGCTACCTATACGTTCGATGTCTTCTCCAGCCTCGACGGCTTCGGCGCCGCCGGCGGCGACTGGACCGGCTACTGGGGCAAGCAGGGCCCCGAGCTCCTGGCTCACCGCCTCGCCCTGTACGGCCAGGAGCAGCGGATGGTCTTCGGGGCGAACACGTACCGGCTGTTCGCACAAATGCTGGCCTCGAGCACCGAGGAGTCAGAAGTGCGTGACCCGTGGGTCACGCGGATGAGGAGCCTGCCTGCGACGGTGGTGTCGACCACACTGGAGGGACCGATCGACTGGCCGGACGGGAGCGTCGCGAGCGGGGATGCGGTCGATGTCGTGGCCCGGCTGAAGGAGGAGTCCGGGGTGCCGTTGCGCTCGCACGGCAGCCTGTCGATGAACCGGGCGCTGATGGCCGCCGGCCTCGTCGACCGTGTCCAGGTGACACTGTTCCCCGTGATCACCGGCCGGACCGGGCTGGACCCGGTCTTCCAGGGCGGGGCCGACTTCGACCTCGAGCTGATCGAGCACCGGACGCTCGACGGCGATATCCAGGAACTCGTGTACCGGCCCACCCTGCATGTCTGAGCCGGCCCGCCCGAGAAATCCCTCCAACAACCACAGCCACAACCACAACCACAACCACAGCCACAGCCACAGCAGGCAGGCAGGCAGGCGACGGCGCTCACGGTAACGGGCAGCAGGCCGCCGTGGCCGGGCCGCGCGACCACCCAGCGGGCGAGGCGGCCATCGCGGCGAGACAGCCGACGGTTCAGGCCGGGCGGCCGGGCAGGGCGGCTGGTCGGCTGGTCGGCCGGCGGGGCAAGGCGGCGGGGCGGCATTGCGCAGGGGGCGGCTGCGCCGGTTGAGGCCGGAGCCGTCTCCCACGTCGGATCTGTTTAGGCAGCAGCGTGATCCGGCGCATCCACCGTGAGAGGGATCAACGGCACTCCGCCTTAGCGACACAACGTCGATGGCACCGCCGAGCGGTGGAGCGCACCCGGTACCGGCGGTCGCAGCGGACACATGACTCAGTGGACGCCCCTTGCCGGGGAGGAGCCGTCCGCACCCTCAACTGCCGGGCGGATCCAGCCCCCCCACGTTGAACGCCGAGGGCGGCATCGGAGTGCCGGCACGTACTCTGCGGTCATGGACGACCCCCTGCTCACCTCCCGCGAACTGGTGCGGGACCGCTTCCCCGCGGCCCGAGCGGCCTTCCTGGCCGGCAGCGTGCTGACCGACCGCCGGACACCGACCTCCGATCTCGACATCGTGGTCCTCCTGGACGGGCCGCCGGCTCCCTGCCGGGAGAACGTGCTGTACCGCGGCTGGCCGGTCGAACTGTTCGTACAGACCGAGGCTGTCTGGCGTACCTTCGCCGACCAGGAGACCGCGAAGCGGAACTCGCCGCTGCTCGCCATGTGCGCGGATGGTTTGCTCCTCGCGGACACCGACGGGCTGGGCGCTTCGCTCCAGGCCGAGGCGCGAAGGCGCTGGGCTGCAGGCCCGCCGCCGCTCTCGGACCGCGAGCGGGACTACCAGCGGTACATCCTGACCGACCTGCTCGATGACCTGCGTGGCTGCGCGGACCCCGCCGAGCGGGTGCACCTGGTCGCGCACATGCTGCAGCGTGCCTCGGAACTGGCCCTGCTGGCCGGCGGACACTGGCTCGGCAAAGGCAAATGGCTGTCGCGGCGGCTGGCTGCGGCCGACCCCAGGCTGCACCGCGCGTTGACCGAGGCCGCCGCGCAGGCAATCGCCGAACACACAGACGATTTCGCTGCGGTCGTGGCCGAGGTACTGAACCAGGCCGGCGGCCCGCTGTGGGACGGGTACGCCGTCCGATGAACCGGTGGTGGCGCGGCTACCGCCACCGCCACCCCAGAGACATGACCGCTCGTCACCACACCGTTCGGCCCGCCCGTCTCTTCGCCACGGGACAGCCCTTCCATCCCTCCACCATGCGCCCTCCCCCATGCACCGTGCACCAGCCGTCGGACGGCCGGCCACTGCGGAAACTCAACGACAGCACAGCCGCAGCGCGGCGCAGCGAAGGCCGGCGGAAAGCAGAGAGGGCGACCTCGAGCGGAATGCGAACGTTGCCACTTCGCACACTCCCGGAGCAGGCCGGGCTGCCACGCGACTACGGTTGTTCCGCATGACCCACATCGAGTTGGAGATCACCGCGGAGTTGGTCCGGGATCTGCTGCACGACCAGCACCCCGATCTGGCCGACCGGCCCCGTGAAGCTCGGAGCGCTGGGCTGGGACAACCAGGTGTGGCGGCTCGGTGACGACCTCGCCGTCCGGCTGCCCTGGGCCACGAGGACTGCGGATGAGCTGCTGCGCAAGGAACACGCCTGGCTGCCCGTCCTGGCCCCGCGTCTTCCTCTGCAGGTCCCCGTCCCGCAGCGCCTGGGTGAACCCTCCCAACGGTTCCCGCGGCCCTGGCTGGTGACCACCTGGGTGCCCGGCGAGCCCGCCGACCGCGCCCCCGCGACACGCGGCGCGGAATCAGCCGTCGCCCTGGCCGCCTTCCTGACCGCTCTTCACCGGCCAGCCCCCGACGGGGCGCCCGCGGGCCGAGACCGCGGGGGCCGACTGGCCGAGACCGCCGACCACTTCATCCAAGGGCTCGCCTCGGCCGTCGAGCTGGGGCTGGTCCGCAACCCGGATGCCGTCCGCGCGGTCTGGGAAAACGCCGCAGCCGCGCCCGAATGGGCAGGTCCGGCACTGTGGCTTCACGGCGACCTGCATCCCGCCAACATCCTGACCACCAACGGCACTTTCTCGGGCGTGATCGATTTCGGTGACCTGTTCGCCGGCGATCCCGCCTGCGACCTCGCCGCCGCCTGGGTCCTGCTGCCGGACGGCGCCGCCGACCACTTCCATCAGGCCTACCGGCCGCACCCTGACGCCGCGACCCTGCGCCGCGCCCGCGGCTGGGCGGTACTGCGCGCCCTCAGCGCCCTCCACATCGCAGACGCCGGCGTCCACGGCCGGCCCGGAGGCAAGCCCACCTGGGGCCCGCCCGCCCACGCCGCACTGCAACGCCTCACCGCACCGGTACACGAGTGACCAGACACCCCGACGCGGAGTAAAGGACGGGCTCCTGCCTTTCCATGATTGGTCGGTCAGGTATCGGCGGCAGCCGCCGTGGTCCGGCAAGCGTGACTGTGCCCGCCCCCTTTGGACCGTGGGGGCGGAGGCCGTGCGCTGCGGCAGTTGCGCTGCGGCAGCTGTACGTGACTCGTGGCGGGCCGGCCGTCTGACCCGTAACTGGTTGGCGTACGTGTCTCAGCGGGTCAGCCATACCTGTCTCCAGGCAGGCGGCCGTCCCTGTGTCTCCAGGCAGGCCCGCCGCGGCCCGTAGGAAATCCTGACCAGCAGTTCAGGTTCCGGCTCAGGTTCGGTGGTCGGTCCGCGCCGAGAGCCCCCGGTGCAGGCAGTCGGTGAGGCGGGCAGCGATCGTCCCGTCGGGGTCGAGACGGGGGTTGAAAATCGTGACGTCGAGACCGACAGCCCGGTCGCCGGACAGTGCCGTGCGCAGCACACTCTCCAGTTCTGCCCAGGTCAGCCCTCCGGGAAGGCGATAGTCGACGGCAGGCATCAGCGCGTCGTCCAGGATGTCGACGTCGAGGTGGATCCAGTACCCGGCGGTACCGCCGCCGGTGAGCCGGCCGACCGCGTGGCGCGCTGCCGCGGCGGCACCGGCCGCGCGCACACCCTCCAGGCCGATCGCGTGCAGGCCCGGCGGAAGAGGCTGCATCCCCGACCCGGCGGACTCCGCACCGTCACGGAACCCGAAAGCGACAACGTCCTCGTCCCGCAGGAGAGGCCCGCGGCCTTCGAGATCGGTGAGCAGCAAAGGGCCCCGGCCGGTGGCCAGGGCGAGTTCCATCGAGGCCGCCTCGCCGGCCGGCTCCGCGGAGGGCTGGTAGAAGTCGGTGTGTCCGTCCAGGAACAGCAGGCCGTAGCGTCCGCGGCGGCGCAGGGCGAGGAGATTGCCGAGCAGGATGCTGCAGTCACCGCCCAGGACGACGGGGAAGTGCCCGGAATCCAGGGCGGCACCGACCGCGTCGGCCAGCCGCACGGAGTACTGCGCGATGCCGGCCGGGTTGAGGATTCCGGTGTCCGGATCCCGCCTCGGGTCGTACACCGGTGCCCGGACACGGTGGACCCGTACCCCTGCAGGGTGTGCAAGCAGACCCGCGTCAAGCAAAGCCGCAGGAAGATCCTGGACGCCCGACGGCCACAGGCCGAGCACGGACGGCGCCTCGATCACCACCAGATCCCGCACGCCCCGCCCCTCCCCTATCCACCCTGCCGAGCAGCACCCGCCCCTCGTGCCACAGACAGGCGACAACCCTGGGCACCACCAAGGCGTATGCAAAACAACAGGACAGACACTAACGAGTTGGGAACTACTCCTGGACGATGACGCGCTCGCCCTCTCCGACAGGCTCCTCGAAGTCGGTGACGTAGCGTCCCAGGAGGTCATCGCAGACAGTCACACTGTTCGCGTCGCCCCGCCGGCTACGGGCAGTCAGCCGGCGACGCAGGGTTGCAAGATCGGCCTTGAGGCGGATCAGCTCCCACCGGCATCCGTGACTCTCGATCGCGGCCTTGTACCGGTTCCGGGTAGCACGACTCCAAAAACTGTAGTCAATAACAATAGGCAACTTCGCCTCCATCAAGCGGATCAACTCATCCCACAGTTCCTGCTCGACGGCGGACTTGAGTTGCTCGTAGACCGCCGGGTCGAGGTCAGCCGCGTCCCGACCAACACGCGCCCACACCACCTCGTCGATCGAAAGCCGGCTGTAGCCACGGCGTTCAAGGGCCTGCGCATACGTGCTCTTACCCGAGCCGGGCAAGCCGCACATCATCACGACAAGGCCGCGCTCCGACCCGTCCAGATGCGGCAGAAGATCCACTTCTTCCATACGGGCAACGTTAACGCGCAGGCAAGCGACCATGCCCGGCGGTTTCTCACGCACACCCGCCTGATGCACGGCGATCAGCCCGTGACGTAAAGAACGCCGCACACACTGAGCAAGTCGTACCGCCTGCCTGCCCCCCCGGTGCAGCCTGCCCCCACCCTGCACCGTCCGGCACCCCCACACACACTCCGACAAGCCACACGAAAAACACACACCCAAACAGCAAGCCTCACGGGAGTGGCGCTACACGAACAACGAGGCGGGGACCGACGCCGCACAGTCGGGCCGGCCGCCCGCGGCCGCCCGTAACCGGTTGGCTTACCTGTCCCACTGTCGGGCCGGCCGGCCCGACAGTGCGGCGTCCGGCCGGCCGGATGAAGCCGGAGGTCACCGCCCCTTCGGCTGCGCCCTGAGGGCGACGAACTGGGCGGTGCTGGGCACACCGTCCTCGTCGAGCAGGAACAGCATGTAGTAGCCGGGAGGCGCGTCGTTGGCCGTCGGCGGGGCCTGGAGGGTCAGCTTGCCACCCCTGCGGGAGGTGATCCGCAGGTCGAGGTGACGCTGGCTGAAGTTCACCGCGTGGGTCGCGGTCGTGGGCGCGAGCAGCACAGCACGCTTGACGCGGTCCGGCGTCGAGGTGGTGACCTCGAAGCGGGACCGGTGGGCGATGGGGCCATCGGGGACGCGGCTCAGGACGGGGCGAGGGCCCTGGTGGAGGTAGGCCGGCTCGTAGAGCTCGATGCTGCCGTTCATGTCGTCGCTGATGTTGGGATCGTTGGCGAGCTGCTGGAGTTCGTCGCCGGTGAGCATGATGCGGCCGTCGGGCAGTACCACTGCATTGGAGTGGTAGCCGCGCGGGAGCCGCTGGACCGGCCCGAGCTTCCACTGTCCGAGGGCGTCACGCGTCTCGACCTGGCGGTATTTCAGGTCGGCACTCGGGTTGTACGGCCCGTTGCCGTAATCACGGATGTCGTAGGCCCCGTTGACCGTGAGCAGGTTCCCGCCGGGCAGGATGACGGTGTCGTCCTGGGTACGGCCGAAAGCCCGGGGCTGCTGGGTCTTCCACTTGCCGTTGGCGAGCCGGTAGGTGTTGGGGTCGTCCCGGTTGCCGCCGAGGACGAGCACCGAGTCCGGGCCGCGGAACCCGGCGGGCAGGGGCACGGCGGAGCCGTAGTTGCGGCTGAAGTTGTCGGGCCGGGCGGGCAGATCGGACCGGGTCTCAGCGACCGGGTCGAAGATCCACTGCTGCTTCGGGTCACGTCCGAGGCCGTAGACCTTCCCGTCGCGCAAGGTGAACAGATGCGGGTAGTCGCTGGTCGAGCTGAACGGGGCATCCACACGGAGCCTGTCGACAGGGACATTCCGGGGGACGTCCTTCTCGTTCCAGGGGACGGGATGGCTCTTCGCGGGGAAACGCTCGATGACGGGAGTGGCGGTACCCCACCCGTTCTCGGACTGACCCGACATGATCAGCAGACGTCCGTCCGGGGCAGCGACCACAGACGGATACCAGCGGCCCACCGACATGTCCTGGTTGACCGCCCAGCTCTCCGTCCACGGATCGAAGACCAGCGAGAGTTTGGCGCCACTGCCGCCCTTGCCGCCGAGGTTCCCGCCGAACACACCGAGCATGCCGTTGGGCAGGAACGCGTGCCCGGCGCAGAAGAACGGAGCGGGACGGCTCTCCTGCGTCCCGTCCGGCATGACGACCTCCGGCGGAGTCACCTTCGTGAAGGCCCTCTGGCCTGTCCCCTTGGCGGGATCCCACAGGAACGCGCGGCCGGCGTTGGCGGCGCCGATCGTGTCGGTGGGCGCCGGCTCCAGCGTGGGATTGGACTCCATCCGCTCGAACGAGAACAGCAACACCTTGCCCGTGGGCAGCTGGGCGACGTGCGCACCGAAGTCGGGAGAGGCAAAGTACTCGGCGAACTCGCCGTACGCCCTGGGATGGAACAGGGAGTTGGCCTCCGCCTGCGACGCGGCGAGGTTCTGCAGGCTCTGGACACGGGCCAGCTGGGAGTAGCCGTCCAGGGCCTTGGCCCCGGAGCGGACACGCGCGTGCGCCTCGGCGTGGTCCTGGCCAAGTACGGTGGCCTCCTCGGCACTGGTATCGGCCGCCCGGCCCGAATCATGGGCGTGGGCCGGAAGTGCCGTGGCCATGAGAGCGCCGACCACGGCACACGCCGAGATCACCGCCGACAGCTTTGTACGTGACATGGAGCTCCTCGCAGGAAGAGGTGGCAACGAACCACCAAAGGATCACCGAGAGTGAAATTCCGTGATCAATATCACTCAATGTCATATTTATGACCACCTGGCCTCACCCGCACGTCCAGAAAAAACGCACACGCTCGACCGTCCGAATGAGTAGGCCACCACCACTCAGCGACTCCCGGAGTCCGATCCCACCCCCGCACCGTGGTCCCACGGAAGCCAAACCCTGCCGAAAACACCACCCGAAACCACTCACCGAAAGAGCTTGCTGACAGACGGCCGAACCCCCACCGCGGCTCAGCACTCCCCGTCGGACGATGACTCGGTGGCGCTACGCCGGCGGGACCCCCTCACGGCATGCCGACACTGATTGCGCTCGGGGTTGGACTGGGGCAGGAAGGTGTCCACCAGCGCCGGATCTCCGCCACGGCGAGGCAGACGAGGCCGACCGGTTCGCCCCCTGCAGTTTCCCGGCCCGCGGCCCTGGGCGGCCAGGGCCGCGAAGAAAGACACCAGCAAGCACGGCCAGGATGATGCGCCCAAACCAGCCCGGACACCGACAGACCTCCTACTCGCCCAGACCACACCCGCTCCCCCGCGGCCCGGCAGCATTCCTCAACCACCCACCACCCACCGTTGGGGCGAGGACTGGCCCGGGTGGGAGTGGCTCGACTACGTGGCGTCGGAAGCCCATGGGCTTGTGTCCGGGGACCCCGACGAGTGCGGGGACGCCTTCCATACAGCCGTGAAAGCTCAGCAGGATAAGGAGCTGGTCACCCGTGGGCCGGCCGGGGAACGCTGGAATGTTCGAGATGAGGACGAAGCAACTCGACGGCTGCCAACGTTGAGCGTCATGTTCCCACTCGGTGCCGACTCATGAGAATCTCCCAGCTTCGATGAGGCAGAACAACAGTTCGTTGCACCGGGACAGACGGATCCGACTTGATCCGACATCGATCGTGAGACTCCGACACGAAATTTGAGACCCCCGGATTCTGTACGGCGCTTCCCTGCACACCGAGGCTGTGACATGAGACTTCTCGTGCTGCCTCACGCTGCTTCAACTGCGGCTGTCTCGGCTCGCGGTGCACCCCCGCCAGGTTCGGCGACGCGGGTGTGGTTCCCCCCGCACCGCGCGGCGCCCTCGTGACGTCAGGCGGCGCACTTCGCGTGGCGGACCAACCACATCAGCAGGTCATCCAGATCAGCGACAGCCGAAAGAACCTGATCGACTGCCTCGCAAGTGTGCAGCCACTCCTCGCAGCCGAGGGAACGGGCAGCGATCAACGAACGGTGGCGCAGCAGGCTCGTACGGGAGTGGTTCGTCGGGTAGCCGCGCGGAGGGCGTTTCATCACGTCCCCGGAGATGTCATAGCCCTTCTTCCGCACCTCCTCGACGATGGCGGACAGTTCGCGGCCGCTCCCCTCCGAGGCCACGGCTGTGCGGAACATGTCCACCTGGCCGGGATCGGGAACCCGCTCAACCGCCCAGATGGCCAACCTCGCAGCCACCGGCTGACACCCCACCAGGCCTGATACGCCCTTCAGCGGGGCTCCTGGCCGGCTCCTGGCCCCACGAAGCAACTCACGGCGCTGCAGCTCCGGTGCGGCGCCGTCTTCGTGCCCCGGATCATGGCGGTAGCACTAGGTAAACCGCCTTGTTCTGAAGGAGCAGAACAAGGCCCCCACCCTCGCGACGGAGGCCGTAGGTCCTCCGGTAGCACCGGGTAAACCTGGTTGTTCTGGCTCTCCAGAACAACCCGGCGACAACGCGCCCTGCCTCGGGATTCACCGATCCCGGCTGCTTCAGTGTCTTTGTCGACGCCACTACCCCGGTAGAGGAACCCACCGCCGAACCGAGCACCCCGCCGTGCGGCAGCACCGGAGGAGACGGTGGCACCGGCACCACCAGCAGTCCTGACGGCGGCCGTCGTCATCGTCACTCGCAATGACGAAACCGACATCCGCGGCGACGCGGCTGGCCGGGTCGGCCGGTAGTGGGCTCAGCAGCGGAAGAGGTCACCGAGTTCGCCGCGCACGAAGGCCCGGATGATGTCGGCGACCTGGAAGGCTCCGGCCTCGGAGGCCGGGGCGACGATCGCCGCGACGGGCGCGCCGTACTCGGCGAAGGCGAAGGCCCATCCGCCGTCGACGTAGACGTGGACCTCGATGTCGGCATCGCCGTGGAAGCCTCCGCGCGGGGTGTCAGGGCCACGGTCGACGATGACGGGGCCGCTGATCCGGGCGGTGAGCCCGACCTCCTCCAGGGCGGCGATCAGGTGGCCCTGAAGGGAGACGGCTTTCGCCATGGTGCCCTCGGGATCCGAGAACCGCCCGTACTTCTTGGTGACGACGTTGCGCGCGACGACCGCCAGATTGATCACCGATGCCCAGTCGGCCGGGGCAACGCCGCGGCGCGCGCCGGCGGCCCACAGGTCGGTCAGCAACTCGGCCGTTTCCGCCAGGACCATGGGCACGTACAGGGAGCCTTGGGACTCCGCCGCCTTCTCGACTGCGGCGTATGCCTCAGCGGAATAGGCGAGCCCTTCGGCGGCGTCGGTGGTAGGCATGCTCTCCTCTCGTCATAAGCCCGGGGCAGGTTTCGGCGGCCCCGGGCTCATGCTGTCCTGCCGCACTGACAGTGGGCGCGGGCTTCGGGTTGTTCCTCCCGCTGGTGGCTCTGTCGATGACGAAGGGCAGCACTTCTCTGGCAGGTCGGGAGGCGCTGACCGCGCCGAACGTCCACGATTTCGGACAGTAGCTCGATAGTGACCGCCGAAACGCCGTCGACCGCCCGTCCGGCGCTCGGGGGAAGAGCGCCGGCTACAGGCGCAGGTGGCAGCCGGTGCCGGTCCGCTGTCCGGTCCCGGCGGGTGCCTCCCGTTCTCCTCGACAACGACATCCCTGCGAGGCAGGTGCCTTCCGCGGTCGGACCTGATCGAGGTCTGGACACTTCAGGATCCGAACCCGGAACAGCCCGGCAGCGCACATAGGAAGGCCTGCGCACGCTACGACATCTACCGCACCCCGGCACCCACCGCAGGTGCACTGGATCGCTGACCTGTGCTTTTGCGACAGGGCGCAAAGGCCTCGCTAGCCATGCTCGCGCCAGCGATGCTCGCTCCCAAGCGGCGCACGTGGTCCGCCCGGGCGCACCGTCGTCCGCTTACGTGCACCATCTCAATGGGGGAGCAACTGCATGAACTTCCGTACCAAGCAGGCCCGTATGGCCTCGGCTGCGATCGGCGCCTTGGCGGCGACGATCCTGGCGGTCAGCGCGACGCCCGCCTCGGCCGCCGCGTCCGACGGGTACATCCGCGGCGCCGGTTCGATGTACGACGACTTCGGTGACGAGGGCACCCTGTCCACAACCTCGTACTCGTCCTCCAACGCGACCTGCTTCTGGCAGAACGTCCTGTACGCCGAAGGCGCCATGAAGAACACCGAATACCGCTTCGCCAAGTCCGACATCGACGGTGAATTCGGCTCCACGACCAAGTACGCAACGCGGAACCTGCAGCACCGCTGGGGCCTGACCGTCGACGGCATCGTGGGCAAGAACACCATGAGCAAGCTGGACGCGGAGCGTGTCTACAATCCGGACCTCGACGGTGGCACCTGGACCGGCCACTTGAAGTACGAGCGCACCACCGACACCGGCCACATCGTGGCCCGGTACTACGGCAAGTACCACAGCTTCACGATGATGCGGTACGGGTCGGACGGCCGCTGGGCGTTCGAGAACCTGCGGACCGGGGCGCACGAATCGACCTGGTACAACCACACGGGCTGCTGATCTCCCGCCCGCCGCAAACAGGAGGCCGCGGCACCCCCGAAGGAGTACCGCGGCCTCCTGCTCGTCATCGCAAGCCCGACAGGGACCCCGCCCTGGCTGCCGCCGGCCGAAGCCGCCCACTGCCTGTAAGCCACCGCTTGCGGCCACGGTCGTCGCCCAGGACGGCGGTGTCGGAGTTGTTGTCCCAGACGTAGGCGCGGCGGTCCTGGAAGAGGTCGGTGCGCGCGTCGCGGCCGATGCCGGTGTGGACTGAACCTCCACACGGCATCCGCCGCCGGGCGAGGTCCGTCGATCCTGGGGGTCCGGAGACTGGGCGCGGACACACTCCTGGCCATCGCCCCGGCCAGAACCGCCGCCAGCACCCGCCCGACTCCACGCTCACCGGTGACAAGGTCGGCCCGGGCCCGGAAGAACCGGGACGGAGGCCGAGCACAGGTACGGCCACGGATCCGTCGTCCCTCTCGGGCAGGACATGGCTCCGCTCAGCCACAAGCAGCGGGGCCCGGGCCAAGTCGGCCGCCCTGGTGCAAGGCAGCCGAATGTCCGGCCAACGAGAACCCGCCCATCACTCTGCTGGCTCTCCTGCAGGGCCCTTACGAGCGCGGTCGCTTACGCGAGTCATGCAGACAGACAACCCTCTGAGCGCGTTCTCCTTGAGTCTTCACGGGGCGGGAGTGTGACTCCCGCCCCGTGGACACCTACGCACTCAGCCGGCGAGCCGTACGGGCATCAGCAGATGCCCGTATCCAGCTCCGGCCATATCCGGCACCGGCTTGAGCCCATCGGCTCGACGGATGTGCAGGGTGATGGTGTCGGAGGTGAACGTGCCGAGACGGGGTTGAGAGTCAGAAGCCCGCCACCCAGGGCATCGGCGCTCCCGCTGCGGAGCGGCAGCTTGGCAGGGTGTCAGAGGACCTCGGCGTCCACTTCCTCCAGGAACTCATTGAGAGCCCGCTGAAAGACTTTCAGGTCTTCGACGATTTCGATGGTGAACCTCTTCAGGTCTTGCACCGGCTTCCCATACGCACCACTGACCTTGTAGGCAACGGTGCGCCATCCTTCTTCAACCGCGGTGAAGAGAGTCCGGCTTCTGTCGGTGCCCACTAGGCGGACGGTCATGCCCGCCCGATTCATTCTGTCGATGGCGGGGATGAGCCCTTCCCGAACCTCGCGCCGCCTTTCCTTCTGATCGAATTCGACACCAACCATCGGCGCGAGCCTGATGACCGCAGTATCGAACGTGTGACAGCTGGTTGCGTATTCCACGTATGCGGTTCGTCTGATGTCAGCTCGTCGCGCGCTTGCGGTGGCGTTCTGTGCCTTCTCTCCCTGCACGTAGCCGAGCCCACTTCCCAGCAGGCCAGACAGGGCTCCGATCAGAGCTCCTCCAAGGGCAGCGAGTGCAGTAGACCGATGCATGGACCGTCCAGCATCGCCGCGGCCGGCCGACTCCGTCTCTTGTTCCATTGAACAGGCGTACCTCGGAATGACGTGGTCGTATCGCGCCTCGCTCCGCCACTGCGCACGCCCAGCTCCGCCACGCTCACGTACACCGCAGCAGACACCAGCCCGGCCCGCTCAGAGAGCATGATCCGCTGGGCAATGATCGGCATCATGGTGCGCCGTCTCACCCGTGACCGACCAGCGATGCGTCCCGGCCGAAGCCGAACGCGCGCGGCCGGATTCCAAGACGGTAAGGGCGTCGTGGCCCTCGCCTACGGAGTGGATCAGGCTGAGGAGCAGGCGGACGGCCTGCCCTGCCGCGGACGGCATCGCAGGCATGTTGTGGCCCATTTGTCGCCTCATTCTGATGCGTGTGTCTCGGACGGCGCGAGGGGGCCACTCCCCCGCCGCCGGGGCGGGGCGCAGCGGGTCGGCTCCACCCCTTCGGTCAGTTCTGGGTGAGGTTCAGGGCGTGTGCCTGTGCGGCGGTGCCGAGCGCCGGGGTGCACCACCGGATGCTGTCCAGCACGATCAGGTCGGTGACGTCGTCGAACCCCTGGGGAGCGGAGCCGAACCTGCGGACGTAGAGGGTAAACGCGCGAGCATCGAGATCCTCGGTCGGGACATTCGCGGGGCTCTGCGGGTTGGTGTGCAGGGCGGCGATGTAGGCAAGGGCGAGCGGACCGAAGATGGCCGCCTTAGCTGAGCATGGACATAGTTAGCGCTTGGTCCCGGACGGGCTGTGGGAGGTCTTCCAGGACGTGGTGCCGGAGCCGCCGGTCCGCGCTCAAGGTGGAGGCCGCCGGAGGTGCGATGATCGCGCGGTGGCCGGCCACCGGGGTTCGACGAGGAGTGGTACAAGAAGCGCAACACCGTCGAGAGGGCCATCAACAGGCTGAAGAACTCCCGCGCCGTCGCGACCTGTTACGACAAGCGCGGCTACGTCTTCCTCGGCACCGTCACCGCAGCTGCCCTCGTCATCTGGCTCCGCACCTGACCGCGTGCCAGGACCTCAACTCACCAAGGCACCTGGCGCCAACACCAAGCCCGCTGCCGCAAGGAAGTCCTCAAGGCCGATGACACCGCTGCCGCTGCCGTCGTCCCATTCGATCAGGATCCCGGAGAGGCTCTCGTTCCAAGACTCCGGCGTTTCAGCGTCACCCTCAGGGCCGGGATGCCACTCGACGCAGCCCTCGCCATGCCGGTATCGGAGATACAGGTACTGGCCGTCCGCCGTCCAGGCATCCCACTGCGACGGGTATGCGGAACACGTCTACACAACCCGCGTCAGCTTCCCACCCTCATCCGTACTCATCCGACGATGGTCGCGCAGCATCAGGCGCCCGGCAATCGACTTCACACCGCCGCCGCAGGCGCCCCAAGCAGCAGCCAGACGCACGCCATCAATGATCGGCCGGACAGCTCCTGGTTCGCTCAGGGATGCCTTCCACGACTCGCCGTGGTCGTCCACGAGCGTGACCCGGCCCAGCTGGGGCAGGCAGGACTGGACGCGCCACGACGCACCACGGATATCAGCTCGGCACCCGGCTGTAGGTCCCAAGCCGTCTCCACCGTCGTGCTCACCGCTGGAGCTCCCGGTGGTGCTGGGGCGAAGCGAGCCGGACCTGGCTGGCGTCCCCGAACGGCACGGAGAGATCCACGCCGAGGTGCCGGTTCCACAGCAGATGGATCGCGTGGGCCCGTCCGATCGCAGGAATGCGGCAGCGCTCCACCAACTCCTTGCACGGCAGTGGCCCTTGTGCTGTCTCCTCCAGTAATTGCCCCTGAATTCCCAACACATCCGGCAGCGGGCGCCGCTCCGCCGACAACGCATCCACATTCGTCAGCAGACAAAGAAGCGACCCGCCGGACTCGCCAAACCCCTTGCCGTATCCCTACGGGCGGAGTGGACCATGAGACCCGGCCAAGACCCCGGAGCCGAGATCCTTGCCCCAACCTGCGAAGGGAGCGACTCCTGGATCGTTGGGTTGGAGCGAGTTGTCCAGGGTGAGTGATGCCCATCGCGTAGCGACGGCGCAGGCGCCCTTGACCGCTCGGTACGGTCAGCACATTTTCCGATCGGCGCCCCGACACCCGCCCCGCGTGTAGGTCGGTCGGACCACAGCGGAGCCTGCGCGTGAGTCCGTACCAGGTTGCGTACGTGAGCTTGTACCCCCACGAGCCGTACGGGCTGGCCGGTGGAGTCGCCGAGACCCTGATCATGCTCTTGGGCCCGCCATCGCGCTTTCGTCGCGGCGGCGGGCCCGGGGCCCGGCGGGGTGGACGAGCGCTCAGACCGCCGCTGCGGAAGGCTCGCAGGTGTTCGGCAGGTCGATACGGACCGTCCGGTCGCAGAGCCGTTCCACCTGTGCGGGATCGTGAGAGACGAGCAGGACCGTTCGGTTGCCCCGCAGGGCCGCCACGGACTCCTCGACCGTGTTGCGGCTCCGCTCGTCCAGGGCGCTTGTCGGTTCGTCGAGCAGGAGGGCCGCCGGTTCGAGGGCCAAGGCCCGGGCCAGGCAGAGCCGTTGGCGCTGGCCGTTGGACAGTGTCTGGGCCGGCGTGTCCAGCCGGTTGGAGACCTCGCTCCACAGGCCCGCCTCACGCAGTGCCTGCTCGACGCGGTCGTTCAGCTCCGTCCTAGATGCCCGCACCAGGTGACGGAGGCCGAACAGGGCGTTGTCCAGGATGCTGCCGCCGAAGACCACGGGGGTCTGCGGTACCAGGACGACTGTGCTGCGCAGGCCGGCGTCGCCTTTGCCGTGCCGGACGGGACGGCCGAGGACCTGCACCTCGCCCTGACGGCGGAGCCCGTGGGGCAGTAGGTCGACCAGAGCGCGGAGCACGGTGGACTTGCCGGCGCCCGACGGACCGCACAGGCCGGTGGTGGATCCGGCGGCCAGTTCGAACGTCACCGGTCCGACCAGGCGCTTGGTTCCGTTGAGGATCTGCAGGTCGCGGACCGCGATGACAGCCCTGTCGACCCTGTTGTCCATGGTCGCGGCACCGGTTGTCACGTCGTCCATCGTCGTGCTCCTTCGAAGCGGTTGCGCAGGAAGACCGCCAGGCTGAGCAGGCCCGCGGTGATCAGGACCAGTACGAGGGCGCTGCCCCACGCCTGGGCGATCGCCTCGGGAGCGCCGGAGTCCTGCGACAGGGTGAAGATGTGCGTGGGCAGGGCCTGGACCGGAGCGTTGACGATGCCGGTCGGGAGGGCGGGGGCTCCGAAGAATACTGTGGCGGTGAAGATCAGGGGGGCCGTCTCGCCCGCCGCGCGGGCCAGGCCGAGCAGCAGGCCGGTGAGCGTAGCCGGCCAGGTGTACGGGATGACCACGGAGCGGACGTACTGGGAGCCGGTGAGGCCCAGCGCGAAGGCGGCCTCGGTGATCTCCGCCGGCATGCTCCGGATCCGGCCTGCGGTGGTGAGTGCGACCACCGGCACCACCACGGGCACCAGGACCACGGCGCCGGCCAGCCAGGAACGGCCCCAGCCCATGGTTGTGCAGAAGAGGACGTACCCGGCGAGGCCCAGCAGGATGGTGGGCGTCCCGCCGACCGCCACGGTCACCGTCTCCAGGACGCGGGCGGTCTTCGCGGAGGCACGTGTACCGATCACGACGCCCGCTCCGTAACCGAGCGGCAGCGCGATCAGCGCCGTGGTCGCAAGGAGCAGGAGCGTACCGATGATCTGGTCGCGTATGCCGCCACCCGCCGCGCCTTCGGAGGGCGAGAACCAGAAGACCGGATTGAGTGCCGCGCCGCCGCGGGTCAGCAGGATGCCGAGCATGCCGAGGAGCAGGGCTCCCGGCAGCAGCAGGGCCCCGAGCCGGACGACGGTGGTGAGCCGGTCCTTCGGAGTGCGCAGCCACGCGGAGGACCGACGGGTACGCGGAGCGCGCGCGGCCCGTCCCGTGGAGCCGCGGGTGCCCCACACGGTGGCGACGGCGACCAGGGTCAGCAGGATGATGCCAAGGCCGCACAGCGCCGCGAAGTACGGGCCGGAGGTGCCCGCGAGCATCGGCTCGGGGCCGGCCAGCTTGGTGGTGAGCGTCTGACCGGGGCGTACGAGGGAGGAGAAGACGTCCCCCAGCGACTCCGGCAGCCGCCCGTCGGCACGGCCGATGACCATGAAGACCGCGATGGCCTCACCCAGTGCCCGGGCCAGGCCGAGGAGGACGCCGGCGCGCATGCCCGACCGGGCCTGGGGCAGGACGGCGGACCGCACGACCTCGCGGCGGGTCAGGCCGAGGGAGTACGCGGCCTCCCGGTACCGGCCGGGTACGGCGGCCAGCGCGTCCACGCTGACCGCCACGATCGTCGGCATGATCATCACGGCGAGGACGATGCCGGCGGCGAGCAGGCTGTCGCCGCCCGGTACGTCACCGAGGTCCGCCACGAACGGCCGGATCACCATGATGCCGATCAGGCCGTAGACGATGGAGGGGACCGCTGCCAGGAGTTCGATGCTCAGGCGCAGAGGCTTGGCGAGGCGGGGCGGCAGGTACTCGGACAGGGCGACGGCCGCCGCCCAGCCGACCGGGACGGCGAGCACCAGTGCCAGGACGCACACGACCGCTGAGCCGTAGATCATGGCCAGGCCGCCGAAGGCGAGGTTCCCCGGACTCCAGGTGGATGAGGTGAACAGGGTCGCCCAGTCGACGGTTCCGCTCGCGATGCCCGTGAAGAGATAGCCGAGCAGGATCGTGAGGGTGAGCAGCACGGACAGGACGCCGCTGTACGCCCATCCCCAGACCCATCTCGCCCGGCTGCCGCGGCCGCTCCCGGAGGAGGGCCGCGACACGGCGGGTCCGGGCGCCTGGGCGGGGCGCTCCAGAGTGAGCCCCATCGTCAGAGGCCCATCTGTTCGCGTGTGAGGTAGCCGTGCTCGGGCAGGAGCTTCTGGCCCTCGGGCGAGAGGATGTAGTCGATGTACTGCTTGACGGTGCCCTTCGGCTTGCCGTTGGTGATCATGTACAGCGGACGGGTCATCGGGTACTTGCCGGACGCCACGTCCGCCAGGGTGGGAGCGACGCCCTCCAGAGGCACGGCGACCAGCTCAGGGTGGCCCTCGATGAAGCCGGTCGACAGCGGGGCGATGGAACCGCGGGTGGACTTCAGCTTGTTGCGAGTCTCCAGGTTGCCACCGACGACGGCGTAGTTCGCGGACTTGGGCGGGGCCGGCGGCTCGCCCTTGCCGTAGATGAACTTGTCGAGCACCTCACGGGTGCCGCGACCGGGCTCCTTGTCGTACACGAAGACCTGGAGGTCGGGGCCGCCGACCTCCTTCCAATTGGTGATCTTCCCCTCGAACAGGCCCGCCACCTGCGCCTTGGTCAGGCCCTTGACCCCGCCGTCGGCGACTTCCTTGGTGATGATGACGCCAACGGCGTCCGCACCGATCTGCGTGGTGACGAAGTCCGTGTCGGGGTACGCCTTGTGGTCCTTGTCGGACAGAGGCTTGGAGCTGAGGGCAATGTTGATCTGGCCGGTGCCGAGCTGGGAGATACCGCCGGCGGAGCCGCCCTGAGTGGCGACGGTGATGTTCAGGCCCTTGGCCTTCAGCGCCTCGGCGGCGTCGGAGGCGACCGGGGCGACAGTGGTGGAGCCGCTGGCCTGGATGGCGTCCGAGCCGGCGTTCGCGGAGCCGGCGCAGCCGGTCAGGGCGGCGGAGAGGAGAAGAGCGGCGGAGACGACGGAGGTCCCCTGGCGGACACGCCGTCCGGTGAGGCGCGGTCTTCTACTGCGGATTTCGGTGGACATGAAAGACATGGCGGTGCCTTTGCGGTGATGGGAGGGGCGGGAATCGGGGAACACCGGTGACGGGCGTCGCCCCTGTGGCATGCAGGTCTGTGGTCGGGACATAGAAGGGGTGCGGCCGTGACTGCCGGTGGCCCCCTGCCCACGTGGACGAAGCGGGCGGACGCCGGGCGAGCCTGCAGGTGCTCCGACAAGGCGGCGCGGTGGACACCGGGCGTGCGGATGATGGCTACTCATGGCTTGCAGCCGATGCCCTTGCGATCCTTATCGCGTTCCCCGTTGAACTCGCTCCGGACCGTAGGGGTTGCCGTGGGGCGCTCAAGCGCTTGAACGATTGGTGCTCGGCCCACTCCCCTTTGAAGGGCCTGAAGCATCAAAGCATCGGTATCCGTCCACCCGCTGACCCCGGGTGCGGACCGCGATGCCGTGGGCGAACGTTACCGCCTCCGAGTCCCCCTGGCGACACCTTGATTGGTGGAAATCATCGATGATCGGCGATTGAATTTGAGTCACACACCGGGGTGGTGGGTGCGCCGCCTGGGGTCGGCCACGAATTCCGAAGCCGCATGGGTCGCCAGTCGAAACCTTCGCCCTGGACGGCTTCAAGCTGTGTGAACAAACGGATTCAAGCGGATGGCCTCTCTTCGCAACCAGCTACAGAGGGGGACGAATCGGGGCAGCGCCACTTTGTGGCGACGGAGGATCGGCGAGATGGTCTTTCAGTCATTCATCGATCTATTGACATACATCGCTCAACGCTGGCAGGGTTCCGGCCGTCGGTCGACAGCGTCGTTACCGACCTGGGCTCTGACCCGGCCCCATCTCGATCCGTCACGCTCCTTGATCACTCCCTGGGGGGAAGTGTGAGTAGTCCCCGTGTTCTGGTTGCCTCCGCGTTCGAAGCGGAGCTCCAGCCCTTGACGTCCGCGTGCGCGGCTGCCGCTCTGCAGCACCACGGCGCCGACGTCGTCGGCTGGGACGCGCACCTGCTTCCCGACGCCATTCCGGAAGGCCCCTTCGACCTCACGCTCGTCTCGGTCCAGCAGTTCGAGGGCCTCGAGCGTGGAATCGCCCTGGCCCGCAGGGTCTCGGAGGCGTACGGCACCACGGTCGTGACCTTCGGCCAGTACGCGCAGATGAACCACCGGGAATTCCTCGACGTCGCCGACGGCATCATCATGGAGGAGCCCGAGCTCATCAGCGAGGAGCTGGCCCAGCTCGCCGCCGGCACCATCGCGCTGGACGCGGTGCCCGCCCTGATGACCCGCACGGGCATGCGGCCCAAGCCCCCGCGTCGGCGCATCTCGGTCACCAAGCCCGCCCGGGACCTGTTCCCCTCCCTCGTGCACTACCCGGCGCACCACTCGCCGTTCGGCCTGATGGGCAACATCGAGACGTCCCGCGGCTGCCACCACAAGTGCACCTACTGCTCCGTGTACGGCGCCTACGACGGCGGGGTCGCCGCGTACGACGCCGACAGCGTCCTGGCCGACGCCCTGCAGCTGGCAGAGGAGGGCGTCCGGCACTTCTGCTTCATCGACGCCGAGTTCTTCAACTCCCGCACCATCGGCATCGGTGTGGTCGAGCGGCTCGTCGAGGCCATCGGCCCCCTCACGTTCGAGTTCACCACCCGCGTCGACCACGTCCTCGACTACACCAAGGAACTGGAGAAGCTCGTCTCGCTCGGGCTGCGCCGCGTCACCTGCGCCCTCGAGTTCCCGTCCAACCGCATCCTGCGCATCTTCGACAAGCACATCGACGTCGACCACATGCGCGAGGCGGTCGACGAGGCCGAGCGGATCGGCTTCGAGCTGTACCCGACGTTCATCCCCTTCACCCCGTGGATTGAGTACGAGGAGCTCCTCGGCTTCGAGGACTGGCTGGTCGAGACCGGCCTCGCCCGCGTCACCGACCCGACCGCCCTGCAGACCCGACTGCTGCTGTTCAAGGGCTCCCCCCTGCTCTCCTCGCCCTGGATGGAGGACATCGCCACCGTCGACCGCGGCTTCTGGGTCGAGTGGACCCACCCCGACAAGCGCGTCGAGGAGCTCTGGCAGGAGCGCCGCACCGACGCCGAGGACGCCGGCAAGATCCGCTGCTGCGTGAAGTGCTGACCCACCCGCTCACAAGAAAAGGACACTGACATGGGTGGATCACCCCGCGTCGTCATCTCCACCGGCCAGGCACTCCCGGACATGGACTGGGCCGGCGAGCTCGCCGGCCTCACCGACTCGTGGCCGTACCTTGGCCCCACCTGGCTGCGGGCCACGGAGAAGGTACTCCCCGACGTCCAGCCCTGGCACACCCTCGCCCACCGCGCCCGCGGCGAGCTGGCCCTCCTTCCCGGCTACATCCTCACCACCCCGCCGGCCGTCGACCACGAGCCGCGCACCTACCTCGGATGGCAGGCGCCCTCGGGCGAAGAGGTGTGCTGTGGCGCCGAGACCGACGCCGCGCGCAGTGCCGAGGTCGACGCGCTGGGAACCGAGCCCTTCTTCCCGACGCTCCTGCTCGGCTCCCCGCTGGGCTACCGCACCGAGG
Source organism: Streptomyces sp. NBC_00683 (assembly GCF_036226745.1). NCBI lineage: Bacteria > Bacillati > Actinomycetota > Actinomycetes > Kitasatosporales > Streptomycetaceae > Streptomyces > Streptomyces sp. NBC_00683. The sequence continues at coordinate 40,351 of NZ_CP109013.1, forward strand.
TCGCCTACAACTTCTGGACCCCCACCCTGATGGGGTCCATCATCGACAAGCTCGTGCCCGCCGCCTTCGAGGCCGGCATCCGCTGCATCGTGGCCCCCTGGATTCCCAGCCGCCGTGGCAACGACGCCCTCGTCGACGCGCTCGACGCCGCCGGCGCGTCCAGCACCTTCTGGGGCTACGAGGACTTCATGAGCCTCGACGCGCCGAACTGGGAAGGACACCTCGCCGCCCTGCCGCTGAAGAAGCGCCAGCGCATCAAGGGCGACGTCCGCCGCGCCGAAGCCGCCGGCGTGACGATCGAGCGCGTCGACGGTACCGACATCCGCCCCTACGTCGCCCGCATCGCCGAACTCACCTGTCTCAACCGGGAGAAGAACGGCGCCGGCGAGGAGCCCGAGCACATCGTCGGTGTCCTCTCCGCGCTCATCGACGAGGGCGCGGACGTCCGCGCCTACCTCGGCTACAAGGACGGCGCTCTGGTCGCCACCTGCGTCACCATCCGAAAGAACCACCGCCTCTTCCCGAAGTGGGCCGGCTTCGACTACGCCGCGATCGGTGAGCGCAGCGGCATCTACTTCGCCCTCGTCCTGGACGCGCCCGTCCGCGACGCGTACGCCGAGGGCCTACGCACCGTCGAGTTCGGCGCCGGAGCCCACCAGGCGAAGGCTCTGCGCGGCTGCACCCCGCGCGAAGTCCGTACCTCGATGCTGCTCTCCGACCCGGCGCTGCGCCCGCAGGCGAGCGCCTGGCTCGACGCCTTCGGAAACAGTCGGCGCGTCGCGTTCGGCGCCGCGTCCCCCGCCCCGGCCCAGCCCGCGAACCTGCCCCTCCTGGGCGGCTCCGGCGACAGCTGCTGCGGCTGACCCCGCCCGACTCCACGACAAGGACGAGAAGGACCCCATGATCACCTTCATCCCCCTGACCGGATTCCTCGGGGCGGGCAAGACCACGACCATGACCGCCGCCGCGCTCGCGCTCCAGGAGCAGGGCCGCAAGGTCGCCGTCATCACCAACGACCAGGGCGTCGAACTGGTCGACACCAAGCTCGTACGGAGCAAGCTCGACAGCGTCGCCGAGGTCACCGGCGGCTGTTTCTGCTGCAAGTTCGAGGACCTCGTCGAGGCCATCGTCGCGCTGGTCGCCTCCGACAGCGTCGACACCGTGATCGCCGAAGCCGTCGGCAGCTGCACGGACCTCCAGGCCACCGTCGTACGACCGCTGCGCCAGTACTACGGCGACGACATGGTCGTTGCCCCGCTGACCACCGTGGTCGACCCGCTGCGGCACCTGGCGTTCGCCCGCGCCGCCGAGCGGGGCGAGCCGGAGTCGGACCTGTCGTACCTCTTCCGTCAGCAGGTCACCGAGGCCGACGTCATCGCTGTGAACAAGCTGGACACCATCAATGCGGACCGGGCCGAGGAACTCCTCGCCTCGCTCCGCGCGAGCAACCCGAAGGCGACCGTCGTCGGATACTCCGCCACCACCGGCGCTCACCTGGAGAACCTGCTCGACGCGTGGCAGGCACCGGCGACGAACGGGGACGTCGTCCTCGACATCGACTACGACCGCTACGCGGCCGCCGAGGCCCAGCTCGCCTGGATGAACCAGGAGCTCGACCTCACCGCCGCCGGCGACGGTTTCGACGCGACGGCCTGGGCCCGCACCGTCCTTGAGGAGCTGTCCGCCTGGGCCGCGGAGCACGACGCTGTGATCGGCCACGCCAAGATCACCGTGGAGACGGCCGACGGGGACTTCGCCAAGCTCAGCCTCACCGAGTCCGGCGCGCAGCCCACCCTCGACCGCGCCGCCGCCGCGCACGCGCCGACCGGCCGGGCCGTCGTCAACGCCCGGGTCGCCTGCGAGCCCGACGCCCTGGACGCGGCCGTCACCGAGGCCGTCAAGGCAGCCGACCTCGCCACCGCCGTCACCTCCTCGGCGACCACCCCGGTGTCGTTCAAGCCCTCCTACCCGCGCCCCGTGCACCGCCTCGCCCCCGCCGGCGCCTGACCGAGAAGGACCACCCGTCATGAGCGACACCACCACCGCCGGCAGCCTGCAGGAAGAGGTCCGGGAGTACTACCGGGCCAAGGCCGCCGAAGCCGAGACGAGCGGCGCCTGCTGCTCGCCCGACCCGCAGACCTTCGGCCCCGCCGCGTACGACGAGATCGGCCCCGGCACCGCCCCGGACGCGGCCCTCCTCGCCAGCCTCGGCTGCGGCAACCCGAGCGCCGTCGCCGAACTGCGCGAGGGCGAGACGGTCCTGGACCTCGGCTCCGGCGGCGGCCTGGACGTCATCCTCAGCGCCCGGCGCGTCGGCCCCGACGGCCGCGTCTTCGGCCTGGACTTCCTGGAGGAGATGCTCGCCCTCGCCGCCCGCAACGTCGAGGACGCCGAGATCGACAACGTCGTCCTCCTCAAGGGCACGATCGAGTCCATCCCGCTGCCGGCCGACACCGTCGACGTGATCATCTCCAACTGTGTGATCAACCTGTCGCTGAACAAGCCCGCAGTCTTCGCCGAGATGGCCCGCGTCCTGACCCCCGGTGGCCGCCTCGGCATCAGCGACGTCGTCGCCGAGGACCGGCTCAGCCCCGAGGAGCGAGCTGAGCGCGGCGGGCACAGCCAGTGCATCGCCGGCGCGCTGTCCGTCTCCGAGTACAAGGAACTCCTCGACGCGGTCGGCCTGAAGGACGCGGAGGTCGTCTTCACCCAGGAGGCGGCCGACGGCCTCCACGCCGCGATCATCCGTGCCCACAAGCCCGTCGACAGCATCGCCGGCGCACAGGAGTGCGCGCCCGGCGGCACCTGCTGCTGACCACGACGTCGCACCCGGGCCGTGGCCGGAGCCTAAGCTCCGGCCACGGTTCGCACGGTCATGCGCGTCCGCGTGCTGATCCCGGCGCGCGCAACGGCCGACAGGGGCAAGGACGTCCCCCACGGACTCGTGTCCCTGATGGACGCCAGAGGGACGCGGCACCGCACAGCCACCGCCCAGGAGACCGTCGCCACACCCCTTGGCTGCCTCTACTCGCTCGCGATCGCGGCCAGACGACCAAGCTCCTGATTGCACGGCCGGCCCGTTGCTCGCCGCGGCCGGCGCGGCGGCGGTGATCCTCATGGCCCGCTAAGGATTTCCATGTCCGAAACGTCACTCGACCGGGAGACCGTCGAGGAGTACGCCCGCTGGTTCCGAGCCCTGGCCGACCCCACGCGCATCCGCATCATGCGGTTCCTGAGCGGCCGGCCGGGGCCCGTGCCGGTGGGCGAGATCGTCGACCATCTTCGACTCAACCAGTCGACCGTCTCCCACCACCTGAAGATCCTTCACACCGTCCGCTTCCTGACCAGGCGCCGTGCCGGTGCCAGCATCCGGTACGCCATCAACCCCCGCTGCATCACCGAGTTCCCCAGCGCCGCCGACATCCTCATCGGCGCCCCCGTCCACTCCTGCCGGGAACCGGAATCCAGCTGAAGAACCTCTTCGGCCACTGCCATGCCGCAATCGTCGGCATCCGTCCGCATTCACCCCGGCAGCAGGTCCTCCTCGGGGCGTGATCCGGGCGTGGACGCCTGAACATCGAGTGTGGTGGCCTTGTACAGGTCGCAGGTCCGAGCAACGGGCAGAGCAGCCGGCAACGAGTCTCGTTGCCGGCTCCTTGTGCTCGCTCGTGGCCGAAGAGCAGAGGGAAGGCCGGCTGGAGTACGACTCACCATGCCGACCGGAGCAGAGGGCCAGCTCCTGCCCGTCAGGTCCGCCAACGTGACGGGCCGGAGCTGGTGTTCATGGGGAGCGTCGACAGCATGGGCCTCGGTGTGGCCTCAGGCTGTGACAGCGACGCTCGCGACGGCCTTGCTCCTGTCGGCAAGGGCGGCGAGGTATCGCTCCGCGTCGAGGGCGGCCTGGCAGCCGGAGCCTGCCGCGGTGATGGCCTGGCGGTACGTGTGGTCGACGACGTCGCCGGCGGCGAAGACTCCCGGCAGGTTCGTGCGGGTGGAGGGCACCTCCACCTGGATGTAGCCCTCGTCGTCGAGGTCGATCTGGCCCGTGAAGAGTTCGGTGCGCGGGTCGTGGCCGATGGCGATGAAGAGGCCGGTGGCGTCGAGGTCGCGGGTCTTGCCGGTGAAGGTGTCGCGCAGGACGACGCCGGCCAGGATGCCGCTCTCGGACGTGATCTCCGCGATCTCGCTGTCGAAGGCGAAAGAGATCTTGTCGTCCGCGAAGGCCCGGCTCTGCATGACCTGGGAGGCGCGCAGGGTCGAGCGGCGGTGGACGACGGTGACCGAGCGGGCAAAGCGGGTGAGGAAGGTGGCTTCCTCCATGGCGGTGTCTCCGCCGCCGACCACGACGATGTCGCGGTCGCGGAAGAAGAAGCCGTCGCAGGTCGCGCACCAGGAGACGCCGCGGCCCGAGAGCTCGTCCTCGTTGGGAAGGCCGAGCTTGCGGTAGCCGGAGCCGGTAGCGATGATCACGGCCTTGGCACGATCAACCGTTCCCTCGCTGTCGGTGACTTCCTTGATGTCTCCCGTCAGGTCGACGGAGATGACGTCGTCGTCGACCATCTCGGCGCCGAAGCGCTCGGCCTGGGTCCGCATGTTGTCCATGAGGTCGGGGCCGTCGACGCCGGTGGGGAAGCCGGGGAAGTTTTCGACCTCGGTCGTCGTGGTCAGGGAGCCGCCGACGAAGATCGAGCTGCCGAAGAGCAGGGGCTTGAGCTGGGCGCGGGCGGTGTACAGGGCGGCGGTGTATCCGGCGGGGCCGGATCCTATGACGATGACCTCACGGACGTCGTCACCGGTGGTCGCGGTCGGCTCGGCCACGGGGCTCACGCCTCCTGCCGCGCGTCGATCCCGGCGACGAGGCCCTCGATGAGGGCCTTGATCTCGTCGCGGATCGGGCGGACGGCCTCGACGCCCTGGCCGGCCGGGTCCTCCAGGGCCCAGTCGAGGTACTTCTTGCCGGGGAAGACCGGGCAGGCGTCGCCGCATCCCATGGTGATGACGTAGTCGGACGCCTGGACCGCCTCGGTGGTGAGGACCTGCGGCTTCTGGGCGGAGATGTCGATGCCGACCTCGGCCATCGCCTCGACGGCTGCCGGGTTGACCCGGTCGCCCGGGACCGAGCCGGCGGAACGGACCTCGATGCGGTCGCCGGCCAGGTGGCTCAGGAATCCGGCGGCCATCTGGGAGCGGCCGGCGTTGTGGACGCAGACGAAGAGCACGGAGGCGAGCGGTGCGGTGGTCATCGGGTCTTCCTTGCTACCAAGAGGTCAGCCCTGGCTGGTATCAGCTCTGGGTGATGTGAGAGTATCAGCACATGATGACGTCAGTCGATAGTGACCTGATCCGGGTTCTGGGTGATCCCCTGCGCCTCCAGATCGTGGCCCTGCTCGCCCGCGAGACGCTCTGTACCTCCCACCTCGTGGAGGAGACCGGCGCGAAGCAGACCAACCTCTCCAACCACCTGAGAGTGCTGCGCGAGGCGGGAGTCGTGGAGACCGAGCCCTGCGGCCGGTTCACCTACTACCGGCTCAAGCCGGACGTCATCGAGCAGCTCGCCGGGCAGTTCGCCGCACTCGCGCAGACCGCGCGCTTGACCGCCGAGGCGAACTTCAAGCGCTCTTGCCCCTGACCCCTCCCCCTTTTCTTGCTTCGCCTGTCCGAGGAGATCCAACCCGTGACCGCCACCGAGCCCGCTGCGAGCGACGCCATAGCCACCGACACGTCGCCGCAGCCCGGGCCCGGCGCGACCCCGCCCCGCACCCCGCTCGTCGCACGTGCGGCCGCCGAACTCGTCGGCACCGCTGCCCTCGTGGCGATCGTCGTCGGCTCCGGCATCCAGGTCACGCAGCTCACCGACGACGTGGCGCTGCAGCTCCTCGCCAACTCCACCGCCACCGTCTTCGGCCTCGGCGTCCTCATCGCGCTCCTCGGCCCGGTCTCCGGCGCCCACTTCAACCCGGCCGTCACCCTGGCCGAGTGGTGGACCGCCCGCCGCGGGGGTGGTGGCGTGAACGCCCGCGAGCTCGCGGTGTACGTCCCCGCCCAGATCGTCGGCGCGGTTCTCGGCGCGATCCTGGCTGACGCCATGTTCGGCGAGCCGCTGGTGAAGTGGTCCACGCACGACCGCTCGGCGGAAAACCTCCTCCTCGGCGAGGTCGTGGCGACCGCCGGCCTCATCCTGCTGATCCTCGGCCTGGCCCGTACCGACCGCCTGCGTTTCGCGCCCGTCGCCGTCGCCTCGTACATCGGCGCCGCCTACTGGTTCACCTCGTCGACCTCGTTCGCGAACCCGGCGGTGACCATCGGCCGGGCGTTCACCGACACCTTCGCCGGCATCGCCCCGGCCTCCGTCCCGGCGTTCATCGGCATGCAGCTGATCGGCACGGCCGTGGGCCTGGCGCTGGTCGCGGTCATCTTCATGCGCGGCAGGACGACCGGCGAATGACGCGGGTCGTGGACGTGGTGGTGATCGGCGGCGGCCAGGCGGGGCTCGCCGCCGGCTACCACCTGCGCCGCCTCGGCGGTCTCGACTTCGCCGTCCTGGACGCCCAGCGTGCACCGGGCGGGGCCTGGCAGCACACCTGGGACTCCCTGCGCCTCTTCTCGCCGGCCGCGTACTCCTCCCTGCCCGGCCGCCTCATGCCGCCGCAGCAGGGGGAGACGTACCCGGACGCCGCCCACGTCGTCAAGTACCTCACCGACTACGAGCAGCGCTACGGACTTCCCGTCCACCGCCCCGTCCGGGCCCGGGCGGTCCACCGCGACGGCGGGCACCTCCGCGTCGAGACCGACTCCGGCACCTGGCACGCCCGCGCCGTCGTCAGCGCCACCGGAACGTGGTCACGACCGTTCCTTCCCGCCGTCCCCGGCCGGGACGTGTTCCAGGGGCGGCAGCTGCACACCGTCGACTACGGCGGTCCCGGCGAGTTCGCCGGAATGCGGGTCATCGTCGCCGGAGGCGGCAACTCCGGAGCACAGATCGCCGCCGACCTCGCGTACGGCGCCGACCTCACCTGGGTCACCCAGCGCCCCGCGCGGTTCCTCGCCGACGACATCGACGGCCGCGCCCTCTTCGACCACGCCACCGCCCGCCGCCGGGCCCTCGACGAAGGCCGCACCGATGTCGGCGGAGTGGCCTCGCTCGGCGACATCGTCGCCGTGCCGCCGGTGCGTGCGGCCCGTGACGCCGGACTCCTCAAGGCGCGGCCGGTGTTCACGCGCCTGACCGCGACCGGCGCCGAGTGGCCCGACGGTACGCGGACCGAGGCCGACGCGATCATCTGGTGCACGGGTTTCCGTCCCGCTCTCGCCCACCTCGCCCCGCTCGGGCTCCGCGGCCCTCGCGGACACATCCCCACCCGGGGTACACAGGCTGTCGGCGAGCCCCGTCTTCATCTGCTCGGTTACGGCGACTGGACCGGCCCAGCCTCGGCCACCCTGATCGGCGTCGGCCGCCCCGCCCGCGAAGCCGCCCGGGCTGTCGCGGCCCTACCGCGATGATGCCGTCCGGGTGAACGAACGGTGAACGCCTGCCGGATATCGATCCTCGGATTCGCCGTGCGATCTTGTCAGCTCGTATGGTGTCCGGATGGCAACTCCGTTGGCGGGCGTACCGATTGAGGACGTGAACGAGGAGCGCTGTGTTCCGTGCTCCCCAGGGCTGCTGATCGACCGCGACGAAGTCGAGCTGGTGACCGCCCAGTTGAAGGCGATGGCCGACCAGACCCGTCTGCAGATCGTCCACCTCATCGACCAGGCGCCGGCCGGAGAGCTCTGCGTCTGTGACCTGACAGAGTCGCTCGACCTTGCCCAGCCCACGGTGAGCCGTCACCTGAAGATCCTCACCACAGCAGGGCTGCTGCGCCGCGAACAGCGAGGAACCTGGGCCTGGTTCTCGATCCGCTGGGATGCTCTTCAAGGGCTCAGAAAGCATGCCTTCCCCAGAGGTATCGACTGCTCACCGTTCTGACCGCTCCGGTTCAACGCGCCGCCGCAGCGTCCATCTCCACGATGAGGTTCTCGACGAGGCCCCTGATGGCGTCGCGGATGGGGCGCACCGCCTCCACCCCTTGCCCGGCCGGGTCGTCGAGCTTCCAGTCGAGGTAGCGCTTACCGGGGAAAACCGCGCAGGTGTCCCCACAGCCCATCGTGACGCACACGTCCGACTCGCCGACGGCTTCTGTGGTGAGGATCTTGGGGACCTCCGCGGACATGTCGATCCCGACTTCGCGCATCGCTTCGACCGCAGCCGAGTTCACCGCCGAAGCCGGGGCGGAGCCCGCCGAACGGACCTCGATCCGGTCGCCGGCCAAGTGGCGAAGCCACGCGGCGGCCATCTGGGACCGGCCGGCGTTGTGAATGCAGACGAACAGGACAGAGGGCATCCGGGACACCTACGTCTCCTCAAATGGGTTGCGATACAAGGGCGTTCATAAATCTGGTGGTTGACACCGGTTGTGCTCGGTGTGTCACGATCAGGCCATGCTGACGTCGGTGAACGCGGAACTGCTCAGGGCCCTGGCGGACCCTCTGCGGCTTCGCATCGTGTGCCTGCTTGCCCGTGAGTCGCTGTGTACGACTCATCTCGTCGAGGAGACGGGCGCGCGACAGACGAACCTGTCGAACCATCTCCGGGTTCTCCGGGAAGCGGGTGTCGTGGAGACCGAGCCCTGCGGGCGTTTCACCTATTACCGGCTGCGCCCCGAGGTGCTGGCCGATCTGTCCACGTTCTTCGGTGATCTGGCCGACGGGACGCACGAAGCCCCTCCGGCCCGGCGGCCTTGCGGTTAAAAGTCCGGCCGCTTCTCCTTCGGAGCGCCCGCGCCGTCTCGACGTCCGCTCGCCCGTGACCCCGCGGGCTGTGGATCGCGATCCGTGCGCGAACGCTACTCCCTTCCCGCCTCTCTGGCGACCCCGGCGCAGGTGACTTGACCGCGCCGGCGACCGCGTTGGGCGGGGTGAACCCGGAGCCATCCGCCACGCCTGAATCATCGACGGTCACCGATCGATTTTCGCCGCGTTTCGCGCGGCCCAAACGTCACCTTGCAGTCCTGGCGACGGAGTCCGCAGGAGTTGCAAGTGCGTGGGTGCCCTTGGTCCTTACTGGTCTCATCTGCATGAACGCCCACACTGGGTAACCTGACCGGCTTTCGCAAGTACCCACAGAGGTGGGTGAATCGGGGCAGGGGCGCCGTGCGGCGGTGACGTCCGGCAAGGGGTGATCCTTCAGCCATTCATCGATCTATTGACATACATCGCTCAATGCTGGCAGGGTTCCGGCCGTCGGCCGACAGTGCCGTCGCCGACCTGGGCGCTGCCCCGCTCCGTCGGCCGGCCTCGGCCCCGACCACACGTCGACGCAAAGGTTCCCCACCATGGCCGCCACGCCCCAACCGCACTCGTCTACCACCGAGGCACCGGTCCTGCTCCTCATGGGCAGCGGTGACCGCCGCTACAGGGAGTACATCGTGGCGGCCGTCTCGCGCCACTTCCGCCTGTGGCTCCTCGACGCCCACGAGCCGAGCTGGCAACTGCCGTACGTGGAGGGGGCCTCACTCCTCGACACGAAGAACCTCGACGAACTCCTTGCCGAGGCGAAGAAGGTCATGCAACAGCTTCCCGTCGCAGGGGTCTTCACCTACGACGAGTCCCTCGTGCACGCCGCCGCGCGCCTCGCCGAAGCGCTCGGTATGCCCGGAAGCGCACCCGACGCGGTGCTTGCCTGCCGCGACAAGGCGACCACCCGGGCACGGCTGACGGCAGCCGGCGTGCCGCAGCCGGCCTGCACCCCGGTCTCCACGGCGGCCGAGGCGCGCCGTGCGGCCGACGCGACCGGCTACCCCGTGGTGGTCAAGGCCCGTGGACTCGCCGGCAGCCTCGGTGTCGTCCGGGCCGACCATGGCGACGCTGTCGAAGCGGCCTTCGAGGCGGCCAGCTCCGCCAACTGGCCCGGAGTACCCCGCTACGAGGCCGACGTCCTGGTCGAGGAGTACCTCACCGGTTCCGAGATCAGCATCGACGCGGTCGTCGTCGACGGCGTGTGCACCCCGATGATCGTGGCGCGCAAGCAGGTCGGCATGGACCCGTACTTCGAAGAGACCGGCCACACCGTCGACGCCGCCGACCTCCTCCTCCAGGACTCCGAACTCCTGGACCAGCTGCACCGCGTCCACAAGGCGCTCGGCTTCGAACACGGCTCCACGCACACCGAGTTCAAACTCACCCCCAAGGGTCCCCGCCTCGTCGAGATCAACGCGCGCCTCGGCGGTGACTTCATCCCTCTCATCGGGATGCTCGCCACCGGGACCGACCCGGCGGTCGCGGCCGCCCACGTCGCGGCCGGGCTCACCCCCGAGACCGCACCGAAGGCGCAGAGGACCGCAGCCATCAGGTTCCTCTACCCGGAGGCCGACTGCGAGGCGGTCGAAGTGACCGTCCGCAACGACCTCTTCGGGCCCACGGTGCACAGCGCGGTCGCGACGGCAGGCCACGGCACCCGGCTGGCCCTCCCGCCCCGGGCGTACATGAACCGGTACGGCTACGTCATCGCCGTCGGCGAGGACCACGAGCAGGTGACCGCCGACGTGGACGCCGCGCCCGCCCTGGTCGAACTGCGGTCGCGCCCCCTGTCCGACTGACCGGTTCCACCTTTCAGGCCCCAAAGGAGCCGCCGCCCGTGAGCAAGCCCTCCGACCAGCCGTCACTGCGCTGGGACAACAACGCGATCGTCACCCTCGACCAGCGCGCGCTGCCCCACGAGAGGCGGCTCCTGCGCCTGGACACCGTGGACGACGTCATCACCGCCATCACAACACTCGCGGTACGGGGCGCCCCCTCCATCGGTCTCGCGGGCGCCCTGGGCGTCGCGCTCTCGGCGTACGCCCACTGCCCACCGGGCATCACCGGCGACGGGCAGGAGGCCGTGCGCGCCGACGCACAGCGGCTCGCCGCCGCCCGCCCGACGGCCGTCAACCTGGCCTGGGCCGTCGACCGGGCTCTCGCAAAGCTCGCCGACGGCCCGGACGCGGTCCTGGCCGAAGCCACCGCCATGATCGACGAGGACCGGGCCGTCAACCGGCAGATGGTCGTTCACGCGGTCCAGGCCGTACTGGACCGTTGCCCGCAGGAGTCCCTGAGGCTCCTGACCCACTGCAACACCGGCCGGCTCGCGACCGCCGCCGTGGGCACCGCGCTCGGTACGATCCTCGCCCTCGCCGACGCCGGAAGGGTCACCGAGGTCCTCGTCGACGAGACCCGACCGCTCCTGCAAGGCGCCCGGCTGACGGCCTGGGAACTGGCAGAAGCCGGTGTGCCGCACCGCGTGTGCGTCGACAGTGCGGCCGCCGCGGCCATGAGCCAGGGGCTCGTCGACTGCGTCCTCGTCGGAGCCGACCGCATCACCGCGCGCGGGGATGTGGCCAACAAGATCGGTACCTACGCACTGGCGATCGCCGCCGCCCACCACGGCATCCCGTTCATCGTCGTCGCCCCCGAATCCTCCTGGGACAGGTCCCTCGCCGACGGCCGGGACGTCGTCATCGAGGAACGCGCCGCCGACGAGGTGACCTCCTACGGCGGGATCCGCACCACCCCGCCCGGTACACGCGCGTACAACCCCGCCTTCGACGTCACCCCCGCCTCCCTGATCACCGTCATCGTCTCCGAGTACGGTGTCCACCACGCATCCGAGGTGAGCGCATGAGTTACGCGCGGTCCACCGCAGCCGGCAAGCAGACCGCCCAGCAGCTGGCCGACGTCTCCCGCACCCTGTACGAGCGCGGCTGGATGCCGGGCACGGCCGGCAACATCTCCATTCGGCTGCCCGACGATCCCGGCCGGGCACTGATCACGGCGAGCGGGCGGGACAAGGGCGAGCTGACCGCCCGGGACGTGGTGGAGGTCGACGCCCGCACCGGCGAGGCATCCCATCCCGGCCAGGCCCGCCCCTCGGCGGAGACCTCCATCCACGCGGCGGTCTACCGCGCCACCGGCGCCCGCGCCGTCATCCACGTCCACTCCCCGTACGCCACCGTCGTCGCCCACCGCGCCGCTGCCGTGGACGCTGTCTCCTCGGTACGAGTGGATCGCTTCGAGCTGCTCAAGGGCCTGGGACTGAAGGACCCGGCCTTCACGGACCTGCCGGTGTTCCCCAACTGGCCCCAGGTCGACCGGATCGCCGACGACGTAGCCGCCCACCTCACGGCGGACCGGGAAGGCCCGCCCGGGCTCCTCCTGGCCGATCACGGCATCACCGCCTGGGGCGACTCGCTGGGCCAGGCGAAGAACCGGCTCGAATGCCTCGAGTCGCTCTGCCAACTGCTCGTGCTCTCCCACGCCGAGCTGCATGTCTCCCGTGCCGCGCAGGCACCCGACCACAGGACCGCGCCATGACACTGCTGCAGATCATGCCGGACGACGCACCGGACACCGTGCTGCTCCGCACCCGCGACGAGGAAGCCATCGCGCAGGCCCTGCGCGAACGGTCGGTCTCCTTCACCCGCTGGCCGCTACGCGCAGAGGTGACGCCGCGGACATCGTCCGAGGAACTGCTCGACGCCTACCGGGCCGAGGTCGACGAGCTGTGCGCCGACCAAGGGCTGCGCCTCGTCGATGTCGCCCGGCTGCACCCCGAGGAGGGAGCGGAGTGGCAGGAGCGCGCGGCCAAGGCACGGTCGACCTTCCTCGACGAGCACCGGCATGCCGAGGACGAAGTCCGGTTCTTCGCCCAGGGCACCGGCTGCTTCTACCTGCACCTGGACGACCGCGTGTACGCCGTGGTGTGCGAGGCCGGTGACCTGCTGTCGGTTCCGGCCGGTACCCGGCACTGGTTCGACATGGGACCCGTACCGGACTTCTGCGCCATCCGGTTCTTCGAGAAGGAGGACGGCTGGGTGGGCGACTTCACTCAGGAGTCCATCGCCGAAGGCTTCCCCCGCCTCGACGCGCTCCTGCGGGAAGGCTGATGCCGGGCAGCCGACAGGCCCAAGCCCCCGAGAACGGGCTGCGGGCCGTCGTCCTCGACATCGAGGGAACCACCGGCTCCCTCAGCCACGTACGTGACGTCCTCTTCCCCTACGCGCGTGAGCGGTTCGCTCCCTGGCTCGCGGCTCACCGCGACACCGCGCCCTGGAAGCAGATCCTCGACGCGGTCACCACCCACACCGGGACGGCCCACGACGAGGCAAGTGCTCTGGCACTCCTGGAACAGTGGGCCGACGCCGATGTGAAGGCGGCGCCGCTGAAGACGCTGCAAGGACTGATCTGGTCCGGCGGCTACGCGGCGGGCGAGTTGTACGGTCACGTGTACCCGGACGTGCCGCCCGCACTGGAGCACTGGAAGACGCAGGGCACAGGCCGCTTCATCTACTCGTCCGGCTCCGTGGCCGCCCAGCAGGACTGGTTCGGCCACACCGCCCACGGGGACCTGCGCCCGCTGCTCGACGGCTACTTCGATCTGACGACGGCCGGCCCCAAGGCGGACGCCGACTCCTACCGTGCGATCGCGGCGGACCTGGGGCACGCACCCGCCGACCTGCTGTTCGTCAGCGACGTCGGTGCCGAGCTCGACGCCGCGGCCGAAGCCGGCTGGCAGACGGTGGTCGTACGCCGCCCCGGCGACGAACGCGCGACCGTGCCAGGTCATGAGGCCGTCGCCTCCCTTGCCCCACTCGTTTCCCGACCCGGCCCGGGCAGACCGACGGTGCCGGTCGACACGCACCCGCAGGAGGACCCAAGCGATGAGTGATCCGTCCGACACGGTGCCGAAGGCCGACATCGCGGTCATCGGCGGCAGCGGCTTCTACGAACTCCTGGAGTCGGTACGGCGCGTCGAGGTCACCACCCCGTACGGCGCGCCCTCCGACGCGGTATCCGTGGGAACCGTCGGCGGCCGCGACGTGGCCTTCCTGCCACGGCACGGTGGCCGCCACGAGCTTCCCCCGCACCGCATCAACTACCGCGCCAACATGTGGGCGCTGCGCTCACTGGGGGTACGGCAGATCCTCGCCCCCTGCGCCGTCGGTTCGCTGCGCCGCTCCCTCGGCCCCGGCAGCGTGGTCCTTCCCGACCAGCTCGTCGACCGGACCACGGGCCGTGCCCAGACGTACTACGACCACGGCGCCACCCACGTCTCCTTCGCCGACCCGTACTGCGCCGCGGGGCGATCGGCCGTGCTCAAGGCCGCGGGCGAGGCCGGAGCCGACGTTCACGACGGCGGCGTGATGGTGGTCGTCGAGGGGCCCCGCTTCTCCACCCGGGCGGAGTCCCAGTGGTACGCGTCGGCCGGCTGGTCGCTGATCAACATGACCGGACACCCGGAAGCCGTCCTCGCGCGCGAACTCGCCCTCTGCTACACCTCCATCGCCCTCGTCACCGACTACGACGCCGGCGTGGAGCGAGGGGAGGGCGTCTCCCAGGACGAGGTCTTCCGGGTCTTCGGCGCGAACGTGGAGCGCCTGAAGGACCTGGTCCTGCAGACGGTCGCCGTCCTGGACCGCGAGAGGCGTTGCGGTTGTGCAGCGGCGCTCAACGGCATGGATCTGCCCTTCGAGCTTCCCTGACACCCCGGCCGGTACGGGCACGGTCCGCACCGACCACGAACCTGCGGCCCGATGCCGGTCACCACGGTGACCGGCATCGTCATTCCACGACCGGGCTGCGGCGCTCCACCAGCAGGACGTCGCGCCAGACGCCGTGGTGGCGAGCCACGCGTTCCCGTCGGCCGAGGACACGGAACCCGGTGGACTCGTGCAGGGCGAGGCTCGCACTGTTCTCGGGAAAGATGCCCGCCTGGATCGTCCAGATCCCCGCCTTCTCGGTGGAGACGATCAACGCCTCCAGGAGCGTGCGCCCCACGCCGGTTCCGCGCGCCGTGGGACTGACGTACACGGAGTGCTCGACGACCCCCGCGTACGCGGGCCGGGTCGAGACACGCGACACCGCAGTCCAGCCGGCCACCCGCCCCCGCTGACCCAGCGCCACGAGCCGGTGCGCCGCGAGCTTGGAGGTGTCGAACGCGCTCCACGGCGGCGCGGCGGTCTCGAACGTGGCGTTGCCCTCGTCGATGCCCTGCTGGTAGATCGCCATGACCGCCGACGCGTGGTCGTCGGTCATCGGAGCCAGGGTGACTCCCGGGCGCGGGGGTGTGGTCATGCGTGCTCCTTGCCTCGGTGCGCTCCCGCAGACGGGGGACGCACGGTGTTCGTCAGCGGGTACGGCGACGCTCCTGCGGCGTCGGGGGCCGCCGCAGGAGCGTGGGTGGGGGTGAGGAGGAGTACTGCGGGGTCAGAGCAGGGGCAGCGCGACGAGGCCGATACCCACGCTGCCGAGGAGGCCCACGCCGAGGTAGAAGGCGAAGACCTTCGTCTTGACGACGCTCTTGACGGCCACCATCGCCGGGATCGTCGTGATGGCACCGCCGAGGAGGAAGGTGACGCCCGCGGCGGCGACCATGCCCTGGTCCATGAGGCCCTCGACGACCGGGATGGCACCGACGCCGTTGAGGTACAGCGGGACGCTTATGAGTCCGGCGACCAGAACGGAGAGGACGCCGTCCGTGCCGAGGATGCCCGAGACGACGTCGGTGGGTACGTAACGGACGATCAGGGCCTCGAGGACGATGGCCAGGAGCAGCCACTTGCCCAGGATCAGCGAGTCGCTGACGATCTCCTTCAGGATCTCGCCGGCCCGGAGGTTCTTGATGTCGCGCCGCACGAGTACGCGCCATGGGGTGCCGTCGTCGTCAGCGTCGTTCCGCGCGGCGGTGGAGCAGCCACCGGCCTCAGGAGCGGGCTCGGCTTCTTGGGCGGCACCGCCGCACCCGCCGGCAGCACTGCCACCGCTGCCACTTCCGCCTCCGACGGCCACGGTCTCGGGCACGGTCGCCTTCGCCGCCGAGCACGCGGTCTCCGGAACGGTCACCGCCTCCTGCGAGCAGCTCTTCGCCGGCGCCTTCTTCTCCGTGGAGGCGATCAGCGGGTCCGCGAACCGTCCGCGCCGTTCGAGCGCGAGAACGATGAGGCCCGCGCCGAAGCTCAGCACCAGGGCGCCGATGAGACGGGCGGTGGCGACGGGGAATCCGAGCTGGGCGGCGGAGAGCGCGTAGATCTCCGGGTCCATGGAGGGGGAGGCGATCCAGAACGCCATCACGGCCGAGAGCGGGACGCCGGCTATCAGGAAGCGGCGGATCAGGGGGATCACGGTGAAGGAGCAGAAGGGGCTGAACGCTCCGATGGCCGTGACGATGGCGATGCCGAGGACGCCCTTGCGCCCGTGGGCGAAGCTGCGGCGAGCGACCACGTCGATCGACAGACGCTGTACGGCGATTCCCAGGACGATGGCGACCAGGAACCACGGGAGATAGTGCAGCACCTCGAGCAGGATGAACAGGCCAAGGGCCCGCAATTCGTCCACGGGTGAACCTCTCTGAGACGGTGACACATGAGGGGAGCGGCGCCGTGAAGGTACGTACGGGGGACGTGGCGAGCCGCGCGGGGAGGCTCGATCAGCATCCCTTTTATCGAATATCGATGATAGACGATTAAAGAGAGGCCCGGCAATGGGGATCCGATGTCCCTCGTTGCGCCGAAGGGGCCCGTCTCGCACTTTCGGTGGCGGCAGCCAGAGAGTGGAGCCTGTTCCCAGGTCGCACCGATGCGACCGCCTTCCATGTGGTGTCTACACAGTCGCTCGTGTCAGCGGTTTCGGGCACGCATGAGGCGCCGACGGGCCTCCGTGGGCCCTCCGCGGGTCTCCTCTGCGCGGAACGAACCTTGCCGTCGCGGGTGGTCATCGAATAACATCGATGGATCATGAGCGGTACGATGAATGCCCAGCTGATCGACCGAAGCACGGCCGAGTCCTACGCAACCTGGTTCAAGGCCCTCTCCGATCCCACCCGCGTGCAGATCCTCAATCTCCTCGCGCTGGCGACCGGGCCGATGAGTGTCGGAGAGATCGTGGACCGGATGGGTGTCGGACAGTCGACGGTGTCCCACCACCTGAAGCTGCTCGCGGACGTGCGGTTCGTCCTGCGCGAGCGCCAGGGGACCTCCATGCTCTACTCCATCAACGTCGCCTGCGTGGCTTGCTTCCCCAGTGCTGCCGACGCCGTCATGGGCCGCCCCGCGGCCTCGGCGTGAGGACCGGCCCCTTGGTCAAGTCGACCCCGCCCATATCCGGTGCGACCGCTACTGCCTGCTGCCCACCCATAGTGACCGCCGCGCTCTCCGAAGGGGACGCCGAGATCATGGCGGCGATGTTCAAGGCGCTGGCCGACCCCGTCCGGCTCCGCCTCCTGTCCAGAGTGGCCTCACACCCCAACGGTGAGGCATGCGTCTGCGACATAGCCGACGTGGGCGTCTCCCAGCCCACGGTCAGCCACCACCTGAAGAAGCTCCGGGAAGCGGGCCTGCTCACCTCCGAGCGGCGCGGCACCTGGGTGTACTACCGCCCCGCGCCCGGCGTCCTGGCCTCGCTGGGCGCGTTCCTCGCCGACACCGAGAAGGCCGACAAGGAAGAGATCTCCCTGGCGGCCCAGGTCTCCTGACGTTCGGCGCCGCCACCCCTGAACCCGGGGCGGCGCCGTTTCTGCCGTGGCGTGTCTGCCTGCACGCATCCGTGCGTCCGTGCTCGACTGCGTCAGGCGATGTGCGTGCTGCGACGCTCCACACTGAATGGTCCAGATCCCCGCCGCCTCAGTGGAGTCAATGAGCGCCTTCAACAGCACCGAGGCGACGCCACGTCCTCGTGCGTCAGGGTGCACGTACACGGAGTGCTCGACGACTCCGGCGTACGCGCACCGGTCGGAGACCTTCGCGGCCGCCACCCACCCGAGCACCCGGTCGGCCTCGTCGAGCGCGGCGAATCGGTGCTCGAGCAACCTGGCCGCGTCAAACTGCTCCCAGGTCGGGGCGACGGTCTCGAAGGTGGCGTTGCCCTCATCAATGCCGGCCTGATATATCGCGACGACCTCGTCGGCGTGCCGCGTCCGGATCAGCTGGGGACGCCGACACGGAGGGGGCGAGGAAGTCGCTGACGGGGCCGTGCGCGACTTTGTGTCGTCGCTGCTGCCACAGCCGGTCAGCGCCAGCGCAAGCCCCACAGCACTGCACAGCGCCACCATGTCCCGTCGACGTCGTGTCTGTCGAGGCGTCACCATCAGGTCCCCCAAGGGTCCACAAACAGAATCCGATCACGTAACCGCCTGCGTATGAGCGGTTACCTGAATTCGGCCAGGCAACGAGCAAACACAGACACGAAGTGGGCACGGCGGTGCAATTCCGCCCGGTCAGCCCGGCCTCGAATCCGCCGTTGCGGGCGAGCCCGACGTCGGCCGCCTGGGCGGCGCGGGGCAACGGCGGCCTGGTCCTTCTTCTCCGGGATAACGGCCTTGATGCCGCGCCTGCGCAGGTAAGCGCGGTTGGCGCGGGAGGAGTACGCCTTGTCGCTTCCAGGGCCTCGCCCCGGACGACCCCACCGGCAGCTGGATCCCCGGCCTCCTCCTCCGCGACGTCCGGAGTACCCGGTTCCGCTGGTAGCGTCTGACGGCGGCGGCCCCGGCCCGCCGCCGGTGGGTCATGACATCCGGCAGGTAATTCCGTTGTACGGGGCCGACATTGTGCGAGATCATGCGCGTTTGTGATCTCGCGAGCAGATGAACCCATCCACGACGCGGCCCCGCCCGCGCCCGCTGTGGCCGTCACCCCCTCCACCCCGGTGCACCGGGACGGCAACGTCCTTCGCTGGCTGATCGCCTACACCTTCTCCGTGGTCGGCGACGCCGCCTACTTCGTGGCGCTCGGCTGGGCCGCGCAGAAGGTGGCCGGACCGGCCCAGGTCGGCCTGGTGATGGCGGTCGGCGCGATACCCCGGGCGATCCTCATGCTCGGCGGCGGTGTGATCGCCGACCGGTTCGGCCCGCGCAGGGTGGTCATCTCCTCCGACGCGGTCCGCGCTGTGGTGATCCTCGCGGCCGCCGCAGCGCTAGCGTTCAGCACCCCCGGCCTCTGGTTGCTCGTCGCGCTCGCCCTCGTCTTCGGCGTCGTGGACGCCCTGTTCATGCCGGCGGTCGGAGCCATGCCGCCCCGGCTCACCGGCCGCGACCAGCTGATGCGGGTGCAGAGCCTGCGCAATCTGGTGCAGCGGTCCGGCCACATCGCCGGTCCGCCGCTCGCCGGGTTCTCGATGGGGCTCGGCGGCCCCGCCGCCGCGTTCGCCGTGACCGGCGTCCTCTTCGCCCTCTCGCTGTTTCTCCTGGTCGCGGTCCGGCTCGCCCCGCTGCCGCTCGAGGAACAGCCCGCCGCAGACTCCACCGCCCGCCGCGACCTGGTCGAAGGCATCGTCTACCTGCGCCACGAGCCCGTCGTCGGCCCGCTCGTCCTCTCCGGACTGCTCTCCATGATCGGCTGCATCCCGCCGATGGCGATCGGCGTCATCATGCTCGCCGAGGAACGCGGCTGGGGCCCCTCCGGCGGTGCCTGGGTGAACGCCGCCCTCAGCACCGGCGTCTGCACGACCTCGCTCCTGCTCATCGTGCGCGGCCGCTTCCCCCGGGCCGGTCACTGGCACAACATCGCCCTGCTCGTCGCCTCCGCCGGCATCGGCCTGATCGGCGTCATGCCGAACCTCGCCCTCGCGGTCGCCGTGGCGCTCGTCTCCGGCCTGGTCTCCGGCCTCTGCGGCGGTCTGGCCCTGGCCCTGATGCAGGCCAACACCGCCCTCGCCTTCCAGGGCCGGGTCGCCTCCGTCCAAGCGCTCAGCGCGGTCGGCATCACCCCGGTGATGTTCCCGCTCTTCGGCCTCCTGGTGGAAGGGTGGGGCGCCGGCCCCACCTTCCTCCTCTTCGGCTGCATCAGCATGCTCGGCGCCACGGTCTCCACCGCCTCCCACGCCGTCCGCCATGCCGACCTGGACTTCACGAAGACCGCGGACTGACTCAGGCCCCGGCCGGGGCCGCTAACTGATCGGTCAGTCACGCGGTGACCGCCCGCAAGATGTGACCGCGGCAGAACACGTATCCGTCGTGGTCAGCGGATGCGGCGGGCAAGTGTCAAAGCCCGCCCGCCCAATGCAGTGCCGGTCAGCCCCAGCAGCAAGGCCACGTAGGCCCCGAGCGACCCGTTGCCGGTGCCCAGACCAGCGTCAGCGGTGGCCGCGACCAGAGCGCCGAGGGCCATGGCCAACAGCCCCGCGACCACAGCCGCCGTGGCCCCGAGCGACCCGTTGGCGGTGCCGAGACGACCGGTGGGTCGGGTCAGCGCGAGCACGGCGATGACCACGGCGACCAGCCCCAGCAGCCCGCCGGTGGTGGCGCCGAGCCGTCCGAGGCTGAAGTCGGTGACGCTAGCAGCGACGGGCTGAACCGAGGCGCGCGCTGCCGCGGGTGTGGCAGGACCGAGCCCGGCGAGCAGGGCGGTCGCGCAGGCGGCGAACAGGCGACGAGCGGACATCAGAGTGCTTCTTCTCTTCCCACGACTGGATGTGGTTCGAGCATGGCGGCCGGGCCCATGGCAGGTCGTCCAGCAAGCGCAGACACTTTGCGCTACCGCGGACGCGGCAGGTGCCGCCGGGCTACTGCGCGCGTGGTAGTCGCCCGCTCGTCCGCAGGCGGGATTCGGTCGCGACGGTCTCGGGCTACGGTGCGCGCTACTACGGCACCCCTGTTCAGGCTGCGGAGCGGCTCCGGTAGAGCTCGTGACCGTTCCGGCAGGATGGAGCGAGTGGTGCGGGTGACTGCTCAGCGCCTCGGCGACGCTGGCCCCGGACGCCAGGCCGGGGGTGGGATGGAATCGCGGGCTTGGGCGAGCATCGGCTCGACCGGCGGGCGCAAGACCACAGGTCAGGCGTCCGGGTGTGCCTGGGTCCGGCATCGCCGCGACGTGCAGGCGGTGGCGTTTGTGACCGGTTGCGATCCGGACCGTGCTTTCGGCCGCCCGATCTCTCGGCGCTCCCCCGGACATCGTCGCAGTGGCACCGGGTAGGCGAACGGTACACAGTGCGAAGGAGAGGGAATCATGTCCGGATTGGTCATGCGCATCAAGCAGTTCACCCGCAGCCCGCAGGGACGACGGGCCACCATGTCGGCCCGACGAGTCGCCGCCGACCCGCGCAAGCGCTCCCAAGCCCGCGGCCTCCTAGGTCGGCTGCGCGGGCGCCGGTGAGGGGGTGACTGGGAGGGCAGGCCGATGGCCAAGGGAGGACTGACACGCTGGGAACGAGCCCTGGAGCGCTGGGAAGGTGCTCTGGTCTCCCGGGCTCGCCGCCATGAACCCGTCGAACTGCTCGAAGCGTTGCGACGTGAGTGCGATTCCCGGGCCATCGTGTGCAGCGAGAGCAGAGTAGTCGCGCCGAACGCCTACGACGTGGAACTGGACGCCCGGGTGCACGAGGAGTTGGTGCGGCGGAGCAGTGGCAACGTGGGAGAGGCTCTCACCGATGACCTGGCTCGCCATGGCGAGCGCATGGGTTACGAGTGGGTGGGGCCGCTCACCCTGCGCGTCAGCACCGCCGATCGCCCGTCGGGCGACCCCTACCGGGTGAGCAGCAGCCCTATGCCCCACTTACGCGCGGACGCCTTTCCGGACGACTGATAGTGCGGTGGGCGGTCTACTTCGGTTCGGTAACGCGCGCCGGCCGCCTCCTCGGCGCCGGTGGCACCTTGGCGGTGGCTGCTCCGCCTGCGCGGTGCGTGACGGGCGTAGCGTCGACACGACGATGGGCTTTACGCCCTTGGAGGGTCTGGTGATGAGTCGCCGCAGCGGCAGCGTCGCCCCTGGTGCCCTGACCTGGCTGCTGACGCGGAAGAATGTGTCCGCGGACGAGATCGAGGATGCTCCGAACCACAGGTCCGGTCTGCTCGCCCTCTCCGGCACTTCGGACGATACGCGCGACCTGGTCCGCAGCCGGGCGGCAGGCGACGAGCGTGCCGCACTCGCTCTTGACGTGTTCACCCATCAGTGCCGTCGCGGCATCGCCGGGATGGCCGCATCCTTGAGCCGTCTGGACGCTCTCGTTTTCACCGGCGAGATCGGCGAGGACCAGCCTGAGGTGCGTGAGGAGGTGTGCGCCGGACTGTCTCTGTTCGGCCTCACGGGCGGACTGCGACCGCTGGTCGCCGAACGTCCCGAAATCATCAGTGAGCCCGGCGCGCGAGTTCCCGTCGTGGTCGTTCCCACTGGTGAGGCTCAGCAGATCAACGTTGAGACCCGGGCTCTCGTGGCTCACCGCTGAGGTGGGCCGACGCCGCCGCCACGTGCCCCCTGACGCTTGCGAGGGATGTCCGACGCCTTGATGAAGCTTGGGGATCAGGCATGACGAGAGGGCGAGTGCCCGCGGCCCGGCCCGTGGTCCGCGCCGGCCGCGGGCCCTCAGCGCAACGTCAGCAAGCCGTTCTGTTCGACCACGTCCAGGGAGAGCGTGCGGTAGCCGGCCGTCTCGAACAGCACGGTCAGCCGACGGCCGTCCTGGCTCATCACCGAGCCGTCCCCCCACTGACCGTGCCGGACCCGGGCGCCGAGCCGGAAGGGGTGCGGGGCGTCGTCGGCGCGGCTCACCTCCTGCGGGGCCACCGGTCCGCCGGTGCCGGCCAGCACCCTCGCGGCCGCCTTCGGGCCGTCCGGGGAGAGTGCGGCGGCGTCGCAGCGGTCGCAGGATCCGCAGGACCCCCCGGCTTCCGGTTCCTGCCCGAAGTAGCCGAGCAGGAACCGCCGCCGGCAGCCCGTGTTCTCCGCGTAGCCCCGCATCATGTCGACCCGCGATCGCTCCAGCTGCTGGTGTGCGTCGCCGAGTTCGACGGCCTTGCGGGCGGCCTCCGCCGGATCGGCGGCGCCGGTGGTCTCCAGGTCTCCCGATTCGGTGGTGCGTACCGCTTCGACCTGTTCCAGTAGATTGACGACGGCCGTCAGCCGACTGGCCGTCAGGCCCGTCTCGCTGCGCAGGTCGCTCGGCCGGACCGGGCCGACGTGTTCCTCCAGTGCGCCGGCTACCTGGGAGACGGTGTCCGGGTCGGGGCGTCCGGCGGCGAAGAACCGCTGCATGCCGAGGTCCTGCGACCGGTAGGCGAGGATCGCCCGGGCCGGCTTCCCGTCCCGTCCGGCGCGGCCTATCTCCTGGTAGTAGGCGTCCAGGGAGCCGGGCACCGAGGCGTGCAGCACGAACCGGACGTCCGGCTTGTCGATGCCCATCCCGAAGGCGGAGGTGGCCACCACCACGTCCAGCTCCCCCGCGAGAAAACGGTCGTGCACCGCGCCGCGTTCCTTGGCGGGCAGGCCGGCGTGGTACGCCGCCACGCCCAGCCCCAGGTCGCCCAGCTCGCGGGCGTACTCCTCGGACTCCTTGCGGGTCGCCGCGTAGACCAGCCCGGGCTTGGGTTCGGCGGCGGCGCGTTCGACCACCGCCCGGCGCTTGTCGGCGGCGCTCCGGAAGGGGATGACCTCCAGGTGGATGTTGGGCCGGTCGAAGCCGGTGACCACCTCCCGCACGTCGCGCATGCCGAGCCGCTGGACGATGTCCGCCCGCACCGGGGCGGCGGCGCTCGCCGTGAGGGCGAGCACCGGCGGGCGGCCGATCCGGTCGATCACCTGGCCCAGCCGCAGGTACTCGGGCCGGAAGTCGTGCCCCCAGGTCGACACGCACTGTGCCTCGTCCACGACGAACAGCGCGGGCCGTGCCGCCGCGAGCTGCTCGACCACCTCGTCCTTGGCCAGCTGCTCCGGGGCGAGGAAGACGAAGTCGACGTCTCCTTCGCTGATCCGGTCCCACACCGCGTCGTTCTCGCCGCGGCTCTGGGTGGAGTTCACGGCCGCGGCGTCCGCACCGGCCCGTCTCAACAGGCCGCTCACCTGGTCCCGTTGCAGGGCGATCAGAGGGGAGACGACGACGGTGGGGCCGGACAGAAGTACCCCGGGCACCTGGTAGACGGCGGACTTCCCTGCGCCGGTCGGCATCACCACGAGAGTGTCGCGCTGTTCCATGACCGACTTCATCGCCCGCAACTGCTCCGGGCGCAGCCGCTCCCATCCGAACACCTTGCGCGCACTGCGCTGCAGTCGCCGGGACAACGCGCTGAAGGTGAACATGGTGCTCCTCGGGGGCTGTGGGATCGGGCCGGGCGGCAAAAGCGCCGTCCGGGTGACCTCCGACTACCCCGCGTCCGCCACCTCACGGCACCGAATGCGGCCGATCCCGTCGGCCGCCCGCGCGACAGCTCGCCCGCCCCGGACTGTGCGCGCGAGCGGTACGCCGCGCCGACGGGATGCGCACGTCGCTCAGCGCATGTCGCAGCGCCGTCGCGGACCGGGATCGCGGCACCCTCACCTCCCGACCACTCCGCTCCTTGCAACTGTTTTCGCAATCCTTCAGGTTCCGTATAACTGATTTCGTTGATGGCTGGCACCCAGCTACCGATATCGGTAGCTTGAGGGCGCATCGACCTCGGTGGAGCGCGCGCCTGTGCCGGCCGCGACAGCCGTCCGGTTCGTCATGAAGTCCAGCAACGGACAACGCCCTCGCGAAAGAGCTGACGTGAACCACAGCCAACTGCCCGCCACGCTGCCGGAAACAGACCGCACCCGTCACCGCCGGCTACGGGAACAGGGCAGCCTGGACCGCGGCGAACTCGACGCGATCCTGGACGCAGGCTTCCTGTGCCACTTCGGTGTGGTCATCGAAGGGACCCCCTGGTCGTCCCCACCGTCTACGGAAGCGACGGGGAGAACCTCTACTTCCACGGCTCCGTGGCCAGCCGGAGCCTGACCGCCTCGCCGGGGGCGACGGTATGCGTCACCGTGACGCACGTGGACGGCCTCGTCCTTGCGCGGTCGGTGTTCGAGCACGGCGTCAACTACCGCAGCGCGATGATCTACGGCGTCCCACGCCTGCTCACGGATGCGCAGGAGAAGCTGGAGGGGCTGCGCTGCCTGACCGAGCAGGCCGCACCGGGACAGTGGGACCACGCACGGCGGCCGAACCTCAGGGAGCTGGCGGCGACCTCCCTGCTGGCCATTTCGCTTCGAGAGGCGTCGGTCAAGATACGCACGGGCGCCCCGGAGGACGGCGACGGACCCGACGCCGCCCTCGGGATCTGGGCGGGCGTCCTGCCCCTGGTCTCCACCTGGGGCGCCCCGGAAGCCGACCCCCTGCTCCCTGACGACATCGAACCGCCCCGGCACATCGCCGCCCGCAGCGGAACCCGGGCGGGTTGAGCCGCCGCCCGGACGCGGTCGCAGCCGCTCTCGCCCCGGGACACGGGCCCGGCATGATCCAAACGAGAAGCCTAGGTGAGGAGGGCAGCGAGGCTCCTGCCACCGCGGCAGCGAGGGTGATGGCCGCTGCGAAGGCGGTGGCGGCTCGGGTGATGGCGGCTGGGTAGGTGGCGCCGTTCAGGCGTGCATTTTGCTGCACCGGCGGCGGCCAGCAGCGCGATCACGATTACCAGTGCGGCGGTGAGAATGACGACGGCAACGGTCACGGCAAGCTCCAGGTTGATGGGGTGTCGTGATCGAAGGTCGCGAAGTCGGTGTTCGCCGGGGTTCGCCGGAGGAAGACGAACACCGGCGAACACAGCATTGCGGGGGGCGAAGCAGGTGCAGGAAGAGCGGATCGACAACGGCGACAACCCGGCCCTCGCCGACCTGCGCGCGAAGTTGAGCGCTGGGCCGGCCCGTAACAGGATCAACAAGACGGAACTCCCCCGCCTGGTCGGAGCTGGGGCGCACCACCGTGTCAGGGTTTCAGGCTCCCGGCCCAGTGCCCTCGGAGCAGACCGTCGCGGCGCTGGCCCGCGCTTTGAAGCTGCCTGTCGGGGAGTTGCTGGCGTTGCAGCGGGTCGCGGCTCGAGGCGGGGAGCGGTCGGTGCCGGGCCGTCCGATCGGGGAGTGGGAGCCGCACACCTTGGAAGTTCATCCGGCCGGGCCGGCCGGTGTTGTTCCCGGCAGTGATGCCTCGGGGGCATCGGGGTTGCCGAGTTACGTAGCGCGCGGGCATGACCTGGTGCTGGCCGAGCGGTCCGGGACGTCGCGGCCGGCCGCAGCCGGATGGCGGTCCCGGTCGGCGGTTCGTCGACGGGGAAGACACGGGCGTGCTGGGAAGCTGTGCAGCCGCTCGCGGGCATGGGGTGGAGTTTGTGGCATCCCTTCGACCCGACTCGCGCCGAGGCCGCTCTTGATGACCTGCACCGTGTCGCTCCTCGGACTGTGGTGTGGCTGAACGAAGCCCAGCACTACGTCGGCGACCGGGAGGGCCGGTGAGCGGATCGCCGCTGCACTCCACCGCCTGCTCACCAGCGCGGAGCGTGGCGGTCCGGCCGGTCTGCGGCCCGGCTGGCGAGCACTAACGGCCCAGCATCGCCCCGCCGTTGACGTGCAGGATCTGACCGGTGGTGTACCCGGCGGCGGGTGACGCCAGGTACTGGATCGCGGCCGCGATCTCGCTGGGCTGCCCCGGCGTGCCGGTGAGGGATTGCGCGACCCGGGCCGCGACGAAGTCCGGTGTAGCGCGGTCCCCGAAGAACTCGGTGTCGCCGACGAAGCCCGGGGCCACCGCGTTCACGGTGATGCCCTCGGCGCCGAGCCGCTGGGCGAGTTCGAAGGTGTACGCGTGAAGGGCCGCTTTGGAGCCGCCGTACGAGCCGGGGCCGCGCAGGGCTGCGATCGACGACAGGTGGACGATCCGGCCGCCGGGGCGTACGACGTGCGGCAGCAGCGCTTCGGTGAGCAGCACCGCGGTCAGTACGTTGGCGGCGAAGTTGCGCAGATAGCCGTCGGCGACGCCCTCCAGGGTGCCGTCACCGCCGGAGACGACGTTGCCCCCGGCGTTGGTGACAACGACGTCCACCGGGCCGTCCGCGGTGATGAACGCGGCGGCTCGGCGGACCTCTTCGGGCTGGGTGAGGTCCGCGGCGTGGAAGTCGGCACTGCCCTTGCCATGGTCACCGGTGATCTCATCGGCAGCGGCGCGCAAGACGTCCTCGCGCCGGCCGAGGAGGATGACCCGGTCCCCGCCGGCGGCGAAGGCGGCCGCAGTCGCTTTGCCGATGCCGGTGCCGCCGCCGGAGACCACGACGCGACGCTGCTGCTCTGCCATGATGTCCACCTTTAATGTCGTCCGTGTATGTGAATATCAATCAGGTAGTGGACCGAACGCTAGGGAGCGGACCGGCCACTGTCAACCGGGAACACCGCCCCGGGATCACCGCGGTACTCGCCCGGCGTGGAAGGGCCCGGGAGGGTGCTGGCCTTCGGGACAGTGGCGACCTGCGGGGCCGCGTGGCTCCAGGTGCGGGTGTCGACCCGCCCCAGGAGCACGGCGGAGAACTGCTCACGTCCCAGCGCGGCGCTGTAGCTCTGGGCGCCGACGAGGAGGTGGATGCGGGCTTCGCGCCCGGCGAAGAGCAGCTCCTCGTACGCGTCGACCGCCGGGAACGTCTTCGTCTCGTCTGCCTGGCGGATCTTCTCCCAGTGGCCGGCCAGCTGCCGCAGGGTGTGGCTGGCGGACTCGAACACCACGGTGAGGCGGGGCAGGTCCTCGGTGTCACCGTGCTCGTCGGCGTGGTCGATGCGGTGCGTGGACGCCGAAGGCCGCTCCGTCGACGCCGAACCCGGATGGCAGGCCGGAGCCGAGTGACTTGTACGGCGAGGGCACACACGCCAAGGTGACGCTCCCGCCTTCCGGTTCCCGGTCCACGGAGTTCCAGCTGGCGCTGTGCCTCCTGCGCCTGCTCTCGAGTCGGCTCGGTGTGCTCGTGCACGCCCCGCCGAGGATCGGCGGGGCGTTCTCGCGAGTTCTGTACTCAGTCTGATGGAATCTTCGCGACCGTCACCTGTCCATCCATTAGGCATTCGATGAGCACTGAATCGCCAAGCGGGTAGATCCAGAAGTGCGGCCCGGCGTCCAGGATGTCCTGCGCATGTCGCACGGCGACATCCGCAGGCATGGTCACAGCTGGCATCACATAATTTCCCCAGATGATGGCGACCCGCTCCCCTCGCTGCACGTACGGGGAAAGAAGTTCCGCCACCGTCCTCGCCCAATGCTCCTCGTCGTCCCACCAGAGGCGGTCTTCGTACGAAATGGATTCGAAGTCGATTACGTCGCCGGCGCCAGCCGGGAACCTGCTCAGGCTCGCTGCCGCCAGTTGCCGATTCTCGGCGTGATTCAATTTCACAACCTGACGGCCGTCATCGCCGTGGGGGTTGTTTATGAAGTTCGGAAGATATTCCGGATGGCTCGCATAGGAGCTACTTTCGGTCATACGTTCCGCCTCAGCCAAGTCGAAATACCTCCACCGGGAACCTTTTCGCCGTTCTCTGCAAGCGTCACCGGCGGGCGCCGGCTACTCAGGCACTCGAACCGGCGCACGGTCAGCTCGATGACTACGGGGAAGTGGGAACGGCGGTACTGGGTGACCCTATCCAGTCCCTCTGACCGGCGTTCGGCCGCGTGCGTTCGGCTGGTGCCGCAACCCGACCGCGTGGTGCCTCGCCCCGGCAATCCTTCCACCAGTTCCCGCTGCTGGTAGCACCAGCAGCAGTTGGTACGCCTGCAGAGCCGGAATCCAGGCATTCGACGATCCGCATCATCATCAAAGATGACGACGCGAGGCGGCAGCCATTCGGCGGGTCCTGGTCCATCACCCTCCACGACGCTCCTGTAGTTCCCCGCGCCGTGTCGTGCTCACGGCTCGACCCGAACTAGCGTGATCCCATGCGGTTGCTGCTGACCTCCGACACGCACCTCCCCCTGCGCGCCAAGGCCCTCCCCCATGCGCTGTTGACGGCACTCGATGACGCCGACGTGGTGATCCACGCGGGAGACTGGGTGGACGAGGCCACGCTCGACCTGCTCGAGTCGAGATCCCGCCGCCTCATCGCCGTGTACGGAAACAACGACGGGCCCGCCCTGCGCCGAAGACTGCCCGAGGTCGCCCGTGCGGAGCTGTCCGGTGTCCGCTTCGCCGTCGTGCACGAGACCGGCGCGGCCGCCGGACGGGAGCGTCGGTGCGCCAAGCTGTTCCCCGACACGGACGTCCTGGTGTTCGGTCACAGCCACATCCCCTGGGACACCACCGCGGACGAAGGCCTTCGCCTGCTCAACCCCGGCTCACCCACGGACCGCAGGCGGCAACCCTTCTGCACGTTCATGACCCTGCGGGTCGCCGACGGGCACCTTCACGATGTGACGCTGCACCGGCTCCCGCCCAGGCGCTGACCGCCGGCAGGAGGGCTCAAGCCGGGTACCGGCCGCGACGACATCCACGAAGCCATCCGCGGACTCACCACGTGCCTCATCACCCACCGACACGTCCAACGCCTTTGTTAGGACCTCTAAGCTGGACACTGCTTGCCTCGCGCCGGTCGGGGACTTGTGCGACCGGGACTTCGGGGAGCGGCTCGGACGGAAGGTGAGGAGGACAGGGGCGGGCCAGGGCGCCGCGCCTCTTAGGACGTATGACGCAATGGCGTGCGTTGAGTGATGCCGAGGTTGTCGAACTTGCGGCACGGTTGCGGTCGTTGGACTGCACGTGGGAGCTGGGGGCTACACCGAGCTCCAGACGGTCCACACAGTTCACCCGTCAGGCGCTGATGATCCGGCCTCGTTGGGACCTGCTCATTACCGGGTTCGAGAGGGCCGCCCGTGCCACGTCCCGCCGCAGGCAAGTGCAGGACGAGGAGATGGTCGAGCGCGTGCGTCTGCGTCTGACCGACTACGCGGCTGAATGGGCCCCGCCCCTGGACGCGTTCGCGAGGATGGCCGCCGCGCTGCACACGTCGCTGGGCGCGCCGACAGACCGCAGGCCGGGCACGGATGCTGCGCTTCACTGGGCCGGTTCCGACACCACCCTGGTCCTCGAGCACGCGGGAGACTCGGTGTACCTGGAGCTGGTGACCAACAAGCGGCTGTCCCTCGACGAGGAGCTTCTGCGGATGGACGAGGAGGGGCTGCTGTGACGGGGTGGGACGGGTTCGGGGAAGCGCTCGCCGAGCAGCTGACCTTGCTGGGCGCCGGATCGGTGCTGATCATCCGCGAGGGCGGGGGGACAGGCCGGTACGCGCAGTTCCTGCAGAGTGGCGAAGGGGTGGAGGCCGAACTGGTCGGTGATCACGGTCTCGACCCGGCGCTGCGTGCGGGAGAGGCGGGCTGCCGGCTGATCGTAGAGGCGGGCTGGCAACCGCCCCAGGACACCGTCTACGGCCACAACTGGTGGACCGAGCTGCCCTGGCCGTCTGCTTCGGACGCCTACCGCAATCTGGCGGGGATGACGGTGACCGGCCTGCGCGACGGTCTGCGGATCACCGGCCCGGAGGCCCTGGTGTACGAAGCGTGGGACGGGCGCAGGGGCAATCGCTCCCTGGTCCTGCCCTTGCTGGGCCTCAGTCCGAAGAGCTGACGAAGGGTGGCGAGCAGCGGCATGTCCGCACAGGACGCGCGAGCACAGCGGCTGGCGCGGCTTGCCGCACAGGTCGACTGGTCGAAGGTGGCTGATCCGTACACCGGTGAGCGGTACGGCCCCGAGGTGTTGGCAGGGCTCTGGGCGACCGACCGCATCACGGCCGAAGGTACCTGTACGAATCTGCGCTTCACGGCCAACGGCGACGGCAGTTCGGTGAGGGCGGCGGCCGCCGAGATGCTGCCGTTCCTCGTCGAGGCGGCCCGGGATCCGGACGTGATGGTGCGCTTCGAGATCCTGGAGACGATCGCCGACCTCGCCGGCACGGGCAACACCGCCCCGACCGCGAAGGTCGACCCGGTCCTCGAAGGCAAGTGGCGGCCCACCGTCGACGCGGCGTGGTCTGCCGCCTGGGAGCGAGCCGCCGAGGGGCTGCTGCCCCTGCTCGACGACGGCAACGACATCATCCGGGCCGGCGCGGTCGACGCACTCGCACAGTCCGCCGCCCACGCGAACTCCCTGATCACTCGCTTCCGGACGCTCTTCGACAACGAGCCGGAACTCTGGCTGGCGGGGCGCCTCGTGCTGGGCGTCGGCGAACTCGCCCGCCACGCCACCCAGCAACGCGAAGAAGCACTCGCATGGCTGCGGCACCGCATGACCGTCGGGGGGAAGGAGGAGGAACCCGACATGGACCAGGACATCGACGCGTGGATCGCGTGGGACGAGGAAATCCGCCACGACGTCCGGCTCCAAGCCGTAGAGGCCCTGTGCCGCGCCCTGCCCGACCACCCCGATCCCCTCTACGCTCCCGTGACCACCGACGCACTGCTCGCCCTCTCGACCGCAACGCCCAAGCCGCCCAGGGAGTACTTGAGCCCGCAGGTGGACGTCATCACCGAAGCCGACCGGCGGCTCGGGGCCGACCTGCCCGGACGGCTCGCCCTCGCGCACACACTGCTGGGCCACGTCGGCACCACAGAGCGCGCGGGTGGCCTCAGGATCGCCGCCGGGCTGATGTCCCGCTGGCGCTCCGCCGTACCCGCGCTCCTGCCGGCTGTGGCCGGGCTCGTGAACGATACACATCTGGAGAACCGGCTGTTCGCTCTGCGGGTTCTGGCCATGTACGGGGCCACCGCGCGCCCTTGGGCCGACCTCGTCGCCACGCATCTCACCCCGGCCGACGAACCCGACGAGCTCACACGGGAGCACGCCCTCTGGGCGCTGAGCCGGATGGGTGACGACCGCTGCGTGCCGTTCCTGATCGAACTGCTCACCGCGCACGGGGATTTCACCTCCGGCCACGCCGGTTCGATCGACCGCAGTTGGAACGTCAGCGACCTCAGCTTCACCGAGGCACTCGCCCCCTTCGCCGCACACACCGACGTCCTCCTCGACCCGCTATTGGCCCACATCAAGACGACGGCGAACCGATGGCATCCGTACTTCTCGATCGTGCGCCAGTGGCACCAGGACGGTGCCCATGTCATCCCAAGACTGGTCGAACTCCTCGATGATGACGAGACGTTGATGGTCGCCGCGCACGCCCTGCTCAAGTTGGACGGGGGTGCCGTCGCAGCCGCCCACCGCGAACGGTTACGCGAACGACTCAGCCCTGCGAACGGCCGGCGCGACAGCGACCTCGCCTGCATCAGCCCCTTCGAGTACCACACCCTCACCGGGGACGACGCCAGTCCGGCGACATAGCGAGATGGCTGAGGAAGTCCCCCTCCGAATCGCCCAGGAACCGCTTCATCGTGGACGCGGAGGGATGCATTGATACGGGTGGGGCGGAAGGATCACGATGCTCGGGGGGCTCCGGAGGATGGTGAGGACAGTGCGACCGGCCGCGTCCGCCCCTCCACAGGGACCAGAACCGTGCGAGCCTCCGCCGCCGTCGCGCGGTACGCACGATCGGCGCACCACTGACGAGCAGCGCACAGCCCAGCACCACGAACACGATCACGATGTCGGCTCGCGACCCCATCTTCACCTCGCAGGAGCGAAACGAGTTCGACTGTCGCTTACCGAACGGCAATTGTTGGGCAGTCAGGTAACCATCCACGCGCGGCATGTTCGTGCCGTCTCCGTGAACCGGTGGCGAACAGTCGAGTGCCGGGAATCCGGAGGGGGACGCTCATGCAGGAGGGTTCGACGGACGAGCGGGTCGGCGACGGAAGCGGTCGGCTTCGTGAAGCCGCCGAGGCGGGGGACGCCGAGGCGATGTTCCGGTACGGCCTTTACCTCGGTACGCACGACGACCAGGCGGGCGGTGAACGGTGGCTGCGTCTGGCGGCCGAGATGAGGCACCCCGATTTGCGACCGCCACGCTCGGGGTGCTGCTCCATGAGTGGGGGCGGCACGCCGAGGCCGAGGCGCTGCTGCGTGAGGCCGCCGGTGGTGGGCACGTGCGCGCGATGGAGATGGTCGGGTATCTCCCGAGGCTGCGCGGCGAGCACACCGAGTCCGACCGCTGGTACCGGCGTTCGGCAGAGGGAGGAAACCCGCACGCGATGGCCGTCCTCGGCGAACTGAGTCAGAAGCAGGGCGCCGAGCCCGAGGCCGAGAGCTGGTTCCGCCGGGCCGCCGAGGCGGGTGTCGCCGACGCGGCTTACGCCCTTGGGGACTTGCTGTACCGCCGGGGTGACGTCGACGAGTCTGCACGGTGGGCCCGGCGGGCGGCGGACGGGGGTTCCACCGCCGCGATGAACACCCTGGCCGCCCGGTCGCTGGAACAGGGCGACCGGGAGGCGGCGAAGTCCTGGTACCGCAAGTCGGCCAGGGCCGGCAACGACGCGGGCGCCC
This sequence comes from Streptomyces sp. NBC_00683, assembly GCF_036226745.1. NCBI lineage: Bacteria > Bacillati > Actinomycetota > Actinomycetes > Kitasatosporales > Streptomycetaceae > Streptomyces > Streptomyces sp. NBC_00683. The sequence continues at coordinate 73,538 of NZ_CP109013.1, forward strand.
GTCGGCTCGCGGAAATGCTCAGCCGCGCGCGCGGCACCTGTCCGGCATCGGGGCTGAATCACCGTGCCTGCAGGTCCCTTGCGATGGGGGCGCGCTACCTTGCAAGTCAGGAACTCCCCCGTTCTCAGGAATGCGCTTTTCAGGCGCTGCGGCCCACCCGGGGTGTCTTATTTGGGAGATCCTGAGTGGGTTATTCCCTCCAGGTTTCCCATCGCATCTGGGAGGGTTCACAGTATCCGGCATCTATGGCTTGGCTATAGGAGATGTTTCCCATGTAGAAGCAGTCTGGGTAGATCGGCTGCATGGCGTACCAGCCGCCGGCCGTCAGCAGGACGAGGGCCAGTGTGGCAGCGAGGTGTCTCCATCTGAGAGGTCCCAAGAGCGGGTAAATCACAGGATGATCATACGACTCTCTGTGAGTGCCACTGTGTTGGCATCGGTTGAGGGGCGGCTCAGGTAGTCCGAGCTGGATGGGCGCCTGCCGTGCCGGTGGAGATCTCAACTCGTTGGCCGAGGTTCATGTAGTTGCTCAATGCAGCGCACCGACGGTTGTACGCAGTCGTTGAGTACGAGGAGGGCCGCCACCCCGGGGTTTCCGCTTCTCATCCACCGTGCACAGGTGGGCGCAGTTGTCGCCCATGTCTCGACCGCGCCGCCGCGAACGCCGACCTCACCCTGCTCAGGGCCTCGCCGAACCGGGCCGGCCGCGTGTACGGCCACCGCTCGACGTTGGGTACTCCCTCGCCACGTCCGCCGTCACAATGTCACGAACCTGTTCGAAGTCCGCTCCCGCTCGGTGCGATCAATCGGCAGCACCGCTCCCATGAGGCACGATCACCGGGACAATTCGAATCCCGGGGGACTTCTCATGGCTCACACCGCTCGTTCACGCCGTACCACCGCCGCACTCACCGCTCTGTCGATCGGCATCCTGGCCCTGACCGCATGCAACGGTGACGTTGACAACGACGTGGCCACCCCAGGCACGCACGCGAGCCCTTCCGCTACGGGTACGGACGAGGGCACCGACATGCCCTCGTCAGCCGAACCTGCTGACGGTGACAGCGGCAGCGGGAAGTCATCCGACAGCCCCAGCACCCCGCCGTCATCGCCGAAGCCCGGGGCCGACGACGATCAGGACGGAGGTGTCGGCATGTGCGAGACGACCGACCTCACCTACAACGTCACCGTCGCGTCCAGGCCGGTCAACCACGCCTTGCTGACCGCCAGCAACAAGGGCAGCGACTCCTGTCTGCTGTCGCCGAACGAGCTGGTAATCACGATTCCGGGGCTCGACGGGGCCGCCGGGCACATGGGACCCGCCGGCAAGGACTGGATTCTGAAGCCCGGCGAGAGCGCGTACGCCGGGATCATGTTCTCGCGCGCCGACACCGCGGGGGGCAAGAGCGCCGACAAGGTGGAGGTGGCACTCGCCGCTTCCGAGAGCCCGGTGACCGTTCCGGTCAACGATGGCCCCGTCACGGTCAACGACAGCCAGGTCACCAGCTTCTTCGGTACCGCCGAGGACGCGCTGACCTACTGAGCTCCGGCTCGACCTGCTCCCTCTGCCGGACGGCGCGCCTGGCCGCACGCCAAGGCGTCGTCGCCGAGCAGAGCAGCGGCGCGGGCTTCCTCGGCCGCCGCAAGAAAGGCCCTGGATCCCGACCAGCCCCAGGCAGCCACGTTCGGCTTCGCCCTGCGCCCTGACGCATGGGGCCTCGGCTACGGCACCGAGACCTTCCGCCTCCTGCTCAGCTGCGCATTCCAGGACCTCTCACTGCACCGGGTGTGGGGAGCACGGGCCCCGCTCAATCAGGCCTCTGCACTAACCATGGCCCGTGCAGGCTTCAGCGAAAAGGGCCCATCCGCGAGTACATCCACCAGTCCGGACAGTATCGGGACTCTGTCACCCACTCGATCCTCGACCACGAATGGAAAAGCCTCTCTCTGAACCCGCCTGGCCCGACCACGGCCTCACCTGTCCGGTCCGGGAGCACCCGGGTATTGGTCGGTGAGTATCGCGTCAGCCAGGGCGAGCAGCCGCCGGAGTCCAGCGGTCGGCGGGCGCTGGCCCGACGTGGTCCTCAGTGAGGCGGAGCGGCGTCTGTCCGTACCGCTGGCAGGCACCGTACGGTGCGAGGACGTCAGTGTGTCCTTCTCTGGCCGTCTCCCGGCGCCATCCCCCGAGGGCCCGGGCGACGACGAAGCCCCCGGCTGGTGCGCACCAGCGCGGCCGGGGGCTTCTCCACGCCCCGGACGACCGCAGGCGCATGCTGGCCCTACGTCGCCCACCCGCTGAAGAGGAGGTCTCCGGCTGAGCTCCCAGCCCTGGCAGACTGCACCGCATGAGCCCCGTGACGCCCGCCCGCGCCCTCCTGTTGGTCACCAGCGGCATAACCTGCCTGGCCACCGCGGCGGGCGCGCTGGTGGGTCTCATCCTCGACGGCACGCTCGCCGCCCTCATCCTGGGGCTCAGCATCGGGGCCGGAACTGCCCTCGGCTCGTTCTTCGTACGGCGGCGCGCCACGGCCGCCTACGAGCGTGCCCGGACAGCAGTGATGGCGCGCGGCTACGCCGAAGGCATTGCCCAGTACGTCCTGCTGATCGTCTCCAACTACGAGGCCGCGGTCTTCCCCCGCACCGGGCCCCATGGCGTCACCCCTGAGGAACGCGCTGCGCGCCGCCGCGACGCCTACAAGATCGCCGCCGAGGAGGAAGTACCCCACCGGGTGCGCGAGGCCGCCGCCGACGTCCTGGCTGCCCTGGACGGCGGCGACCATGAACGCTCCGTCGCCGCTCAGACCGCGCTCATCATCGCCGTGGATGAACACACCAAGCAGCGCATGCCGTTGCCCCCGGGACGGTAGGCGCCGCCCGCATGCATGTTCACCTCCTCGCTCCGCCGCTCTCCCGCGGCGGTCACCGGCGGCCCCGCGCGCGAGCAGGACGGAGTCCCCCCACCGTGGCTACTCGACACCGCACCGGCCCCACAGACGCCGTGCGCCAGGCCGTCTTCCTCCGCGATGATGAACGCTGCGCCCGATGCGACAGCACCCAGGCAGACCACTCGCCAACACCCGCGTTTCACCGTTCGCAGGACTCCGCCTGCCGGAGTACTCGTCGAAATGCCCAACCAGGTACGGATGAACATGCTCAGATGCTCGGGCGCCAAGCCGTGGGCCTTCTCTGCGAAAGGTCTCGGGCGCGCTCGTAGTGCGATCCGGAGACAGGGATGATCACCCCATGATGCGAGGTGCCTCGACGACGTTCCCTTGACCGCGATCTTCCCTCTCCTGGAACCTGCGGATGTGGACTCCATGAATCAGGCGGCCAGCGCGGTCGACGCGGCTCGTGCAGGTAGACACAGGGCGGATTGGGAGTGGGCCCTGGAACATGCGGCCTTCCCGGGCACACAGTCGGGGATGCCGATCATCCGGTATTCACCACCGTCCAAGCACTGAGGCCCCAAGCCCGGGCAAACTCGCAGTTGTGGTCACGGGCAGGCGGGTGCACACGCCCAAAGTTCGGTGGGTTCGGTCAGGAGACCGTGCTGGTCTGGTGGGTGCCGAGAGACCGATCGCGTGCAGGCGTGCACCGCACAGGGCGCAGTTCCAACCCCGGATCTGATCGAAGGTCAGATGGAGATGGTTCAGCCGTGGGTCTGGTGCCGCCGCGAGGCGCGGGCCCAGGACGGTCTCCAGGGCCTCGCGCAGGGCGGGGGTGCTGGTGAGCGGCTGCTGCGCGGGAATGAGCCAGTCCAGTCCCGGCGGTGTCTGCTTGCCCTGGGGCGGCATGACCACGTGATCGGTCTCCCCCAGCGTCGTGCACTGGGGCAGGTCGGACCAGGCCCCGGTGGTGCCGGGCGATACGAGGAAGTACATGCTGCGGGCCGAGGGATCCATGATGACGGGACCGACGGCGCTGCCGAGAAGCTCGGTGACCTGCAGGCCCACGAACCGCGTCACCCGAACTGCATCCAAGTCCTTGCCGGCCGGGGCGAGGCGAGCACCGGACACGGCTGTGTCCGATGGCGCGGTACCGGCGTTCAAGCGATCCCCTTGTCCACGGTCTGAGTGTGGGGACCGTACGACCGCACCGGTACAGGAACCCGGGGTGAGAGCCCGGGTCGGTTCCCAGTCCGGCGATCTCAGAAGCTGCTCGTACCGATCTTGAGCGTTGTTGATTGAACAGGTTTCCTGAGCCGGTCGACGACAAGGCGACGACGATCGGCGCGATGAGCGCAGGCACCGCCAGGCGGCGGTTCGTAGGGAACTCGACCTGCTCCCGGTCGCGCTTGCGGTTCACCTCCGCGACAGCGCTCTGCAACGACCGCAGGCGCACCTCGTCCGTCCGGCGGTCGGCAGCTTAGGACTCCTTGGTGACCATCTCAGCAAGCCGGTCAGCGAAAGCGAGCGAAGTCGGAGCGGAGGCCGTCGTGCATCTGCTCCATGTCGGCCCCGCGACACAGGTTCATTCTGGCTCGTCGGCGGCCACAACCTCCAGACGTCTCGTGCCGTGGGGTGCTGAGGCACGCTCCAGCGCCGCCCACCACGGAGGTAGGCGGCGCTGGAGGGGAACCGGATGGGGCTATCGCTGTTCGCAATGAAGATTGTTCGGTGCTGTGCCGTAGCAGTCGATTGTTGTGGCGGAGTCGAACTTGATGTAGTCGTTCGCCGAGTGCCGCCGCCCGTCGCCTGCGTAATAGTACGAGTCGTACTGGAAGGTCATGACATCGGCATCTTTGAAGAGCCAGCCGCAGGCCGACACCGAGTTCGATCCTGGCGGAACATCGCACGTTCTGCAGCGCCCATAGGGCGCGCATGAACCGCCGCCGTTCGCGTCCAAGGCTGCGGCTACAAGGGTGGTGCCGGAGTAGTTGTACACCTTGCCGCAGATCACGCCCAGGACCGGGTCGCATTCGGCAGCTACCGCACTTGGAGCGTTAATCCCAAGCCCGGCTACCGCCAGCGCCAGGATCAGGAGAAATCGTATGGATCTCGGGCGCTTTCGTGTCGTGCTTTGCGTCACTGGTGACCTCCGGTGGTCGGGGGAGCCGAGCATGCCTGTTCTCTACGGCAGACACGGAATGTCGGGCTAGGCCATGAGGGCGGGTCCTGGGGGCACTACCTCTGTCGCACTGCTCGTTCGTCAATCACCACGTCCTCGGCAACGCGATCACCACGAGAGAGGCTGGCCCGTAGAATTGGCCCTAGAAAAACCAGCAGTTGTTGTACGTTGCCGACCGCCACAGCAGCATGTCGCGGGTGATCGGGCCGTAGACGCCGTCGATGTCCGCAGGAACGTTGGTGTGGTAGTCCTGTGCCTCGGTCAGCGCCTTCTTGGTGTTGGGCCCGAAATCGCCGTCTTCTGCGAGTGGCCAATAACTTTGGTTGGATCCGTAGGCGTTGTAAAAGCACTTGTTCAGGGCTTTCTGAAGTTCCAGCACTGCCGCGCCTGAGTTGCCTTGCGTGAGCGCACATGTGGTGGATCCGGTCGCCGAGTACGCCGGCACTCGGATGAGCCCCTTGTTATAGCCCTCCACGGACTTGACGGTGTTGCATGTCGGGGTGGCTGCCGCGGCCGAGGTGGCCGAGGAGAGCGTGATCACACCGCCACCGCCCACCACCATGAGGGCCGCGAGCAGCGCATTCACAGGCTTGCGCACAGGGAACTCCTTGTTGGGATTTGGGAGGACTGCCCTCATAGGCCGCTGACACTGCGGCGGCTGGATTGTGTTCGCGGTGCGGCACAATCTTGTCAGCTGCGATCGGCGGCAGCGATCATGTGTAGCCATACGTGAAAGACGCACGTCAAACGGGGGGAACCGCATGCTCCGCATCCATTTCACCGATGTCGATCTTGCGCGTACGCGTGTTGCAGCCGCGGCGGATCCCTTCTGGGAGATTGCCTCCAGCCTGCATCGCTTCCAGACCCGCCGTGGCCGCTGGGCCTATGCCGAATGGCACCGCACCGCCCGGAGCCGCCTCCGCGAGCAGGGACTGGACAAGGCCCTGCGCGGCATTCTGGTGCCGCTCTTTCCGCGGGCGGCGTATTTCCCTGATTTCCTCACTCCTGTTGCGGGGTGCGGCGGGTGGGATGCCGGCGCGGATGCGATCATGTCGACGCCTGCCCCCCAAGTCCTCCAGGAAGTGCAAGCACTGGGTCAGGCGAGTGGCGCTCCCGCGTGGACGCCACGCCTCACTGAGACCGAAACCCGTGCAGAGCTGGTGCAGGTGATGCAGGCCTATTACAACGCCGTCATCGCGCCCCATTTCGATCGCGTCCAGGCAAGCCTGGAAGCCGACCGGTGTCTGCGGGTCCGTGCCCTGCTCACCGGCGGCATCGACGGACTTCTCCGCAGCCTGCGCCCGGCCATGCGCTGGGAGCCGCCGGTGCTGCACGTGGACGCGTACGGCGGCGACCGGGATCTGCACCTGGCAGGCCGCGGGCTGCTGCTCGTGCCCTCGTATTTCTGCTGGGGCTTGCCCGTTCCCATCGCCGACCCCGCGTTGCCGCCGGTCGTCGTCTATTCGGTTCTTGACGGGGTGCCAAGCTGTGAACAGCCCTTGGAGCCGACCGCAGTCTCGGCGCTGGCCGGAGTCGTCGGACGCAGCCGCGCCGCGATCCTCCGTGCCGCCGCAGCAGGGGCGACCACGGGTGAACTCGCCCGAGCTGTGGGAATCTCCGCTTCGGCGGCGACACAGCACACCTCCGCGCTGCGCGACGCCGGACTGATCAACAGTCGGCGGGCGGCCAACACGGTGCTGCACACCCTCACCCCGCTCGGTGCCGCGCTCGTCCAGGCCAATCCCCCCGCCCGAGCGAGGTAACAGACGTACGGCGGAGCGTTCCCAGCCGCGGATCCGGTCGGCCACGGCAGGAAGTGCCGCCGCTGGCCACCCAGACGGGCCACCCATGCCCCGGGACATCGGAGCGGAGGGAGCCGTTGCTGACCGAGCGGTGTCGGTCCTTCCACACCGTGATCACCGGCTCGGACAACGACCCTTACTCGTTCGGCAAGTCCCCCGGGTAGGCCTTGCGTTCGCTCACCCCGCCACCCCAACAGACCATCTGCTACGGACCCGCGGGTTCCGCCCGCATGTACACCATCAGGCGATGACAGGAACAATCAAAGACTCACGAACCGCCCTCTGAGGCCTCTGATCCGGTCACAGAACTAGCCGGCGTAGGGGTTGCCACCGAGCCAGGTAGTGCCGTCGATCAGTTCGCGCGCCGCATCCAAGTGGCCGCTGTGGCAAGCGACTTCGGCGAGCACGTGGATCAGGACGTGCCGCACGTCAGGCAGCCGCCAGGTCGGCCAGATCTCCACGGGCCAGGCGGCGGGCTCCTGTTCGGGCGCGGCGACGGCGAGCACGGCGTCCGCGCGCGCGATGGCCACCCGGTAGTCGGCGAAGACTTCGTCGGCGTTCATACCCTTGGGTACGTACCAGTGCGCCTCCGCGCCCGCCGTGAGCTGTCCGGCCACATCCGGCTCACCCGCAATCACCCCAGGGAACCAGAAGCGTTCGACATCCAGGGTGAGGTGGCGCACCAATGCCAGGCAGTTCCAGCCGCTGGGCAGCACCGGCCGCCGCAAATCCTCGTCCGAGAGCCCTTCGAGGATCCCGAGGACGTGCGCGCGCTGGCGGTCCAGGGAGCCCTTGAGGGCTCCGAGTTCGGCGTTCACCAGGCGGCACACAGTTCGGCGAGGCGTTCCAAGGTGCTCGCCATTTGCGTCTGCCACCACGCGCGCCCGCTGTCCACTTCCGCGCGTTTGTCCTCCGGCATGCGCGAACCGTCGAAGATCTCGGTCACGACCGTCGCCCCGGTCCCGGCCGGGAGCAGGTCGAAGATCCACCGGTGGCCCCACGCGGCCCCGGGCGCGGTGGCGTCCGGGTGCCCGCGACCGGGCCTCGGCTCCCAGCCGATGCAGCGGTCCGGCTCGTACTCGACGACGTGGTTGTTCATCTCGTAGTCGCCGTAACGCTCGTAGTGCATCCGCATCACGAAGACGTCCCCGATGCCCGAAACCACGGCGCCGGAGGCGCCACCGCGCAGCATCCCCGAGCCGTCGAGGTCCGAATGCCGTCCGGGGTCGGCCAGGATCCGGAAAATGTCCCCCGCAGGGGCCCCGATGCGCCGGGACACCACCACCACGGGCTCGCCTGTGGTACTCGTCATGCGCGCGCCTCCGTCAACCGCAGAGCATGAACTGACTTCCGGCCTGGACGCTACACCGGGCGTATGACAACGCCTGGCCGAGCACGTACGAGCCCCGCCCTACGCGGACTCGCACCGAACCTGTTCCGTCGCCAGCACCACATGCCGTCGGGTGGGCGGCCGGCTTCTCCAGCAGTACCCGCGCCATCGTGCGGCCCACCTCCTCCGTCGGCTGCCGCAGGCTGGTCAGCGGCGGGTTGGTGTGCCGCGCGATCGCCGAGTCCTCGAAGCCGATCAGCGCCACGTCGTCCGGCCCCCGCCGACCGCCTCCCACAGCGCCAGAAGCGCACCGGACGTGATATCCCCCGGACAAGCCACAAAAGCCACTCTCGCCGACCACGGCCGCCGCCATCTCGCCTCCGAGAGGGACTGCCCCGCCACACCGGCAAACCTTCCCGGTCAAAGCACTAGGAAGACTCGGCGCGGCGGGCCTCCATGTCACGCGCTCCCACTCGACAACAGCCTCTTCCGGATCGAAGTTGACGGAGGAGAGCGATGCGAATGCGCCTCCTCCTCCGCAGGGCACACCGGCCTCAGCTTCTTGAAGCCGTAGGGTCTGCCTTCGGCCACAGTGTGCAAGGCCGGGGGGAGATACGGACTGGTCAAAGGTGGGTTGCTGTGAACGTTGGGGTGCAGCGCGGTGCGATCGCCGTCGTGCAAGTGCTCGGTCTCGCTGTGTGGTTCTCCATGTCAGCGGTGGTGCCGAGCCTGCGGAACGATTGGGGGCTCACGGCCGGCGGCGCGGTATGGCTGACGGCCTCCGTGCAGGTCGGCTTCGTCGCCGGGGCGGTGACCTCGTCTGCCCTGAACCTGGCTGACCGCCTCCCGCCCCAGGGCCTGCTCGCGGCCAGTGCCGCGGCCGCCGCCGGATGCACTCTGATGCTGGCCCTGTTCGCCGACCGGCTGGCCGTCGCCGTTCCGCTGCGATTGATGACCGGGGTCTTCCTGGCCGGGGTATACCCCACCGGCATGAAGCTCATGGCCTCATGGGCCGGCAGCGCCGGGCGGGGCAGGACCATGGGCGTTCTCATCGCAGCCTTGACGCTTGGCTCCACGCTTCCCCATCTCATCGCCGGGCTGGGATCGCTGCCCTGGCGCGGTGTCCTGCTCACCGCGGCAGCAGCCGGACTTGGGGGCTCCGCCATCGCACTGCTCTTCCTCCGGCCCGGCCCCTACGCAGCGCCGGGCGCCCCCGCCCGCAACCCCCGCTACGCACTGAGCATGTTCACCGAACGCGGGCCGCGGCTGGCCAACCTCGGCTACTTCGGGCACATGTGGGAGCTCTACGCCCTGTGGACCTGGATCCCGTTCTTCCTGTTGGCGACCGGCGCCAGGAGAGATCTCCCGGGCTCGGCAGAGATCACGGTCTTCCTCACCATGGGAATCGGCGGGGCAGTCGGCTGTCTAATCGGCGGCTGGGGCGCAGACCGGTTCGGCCGCGCTCCCGCCGCCCTGACGGCGCTCCTTGTCAGCGGCATGTGCTGCCTGGTCTCCCCGTACTTCTTCCACGCACCGCCGCTCCTCCTGTTCGGATTCTGCACGCTGTGGGGCGCTGCCGTGATCGCGGATTCAGGGGTGTTCTCGACAGCCCTGAGCGAGGTCGCCGACCAGCGATACATCGGGACAGCCCTGACCGGCCAGACCGCGATCGGGTTCGCCCTCACCGTCATCAGCATCCAGCTCACCCCACTCCTGGCCGAAGCCGTCGGCTGGCGTTACGCCTTCCTCCTCCTGGCTCCCGGCCCTCTTGCCGGCGCCCTCGCCATGCGCGCCTTCGGAAAAGGTGTTACCTCCGCTCCCTCCGTGCAAGGCACCTCCTGACGGTGGACGGCCACGTGCCGCACGGGCTCGGTCGACGACCGCGTGCCGGCCTCACAAGAGAATCCGGGCGAAGCTCGTGAGGAGATACGCGCCACCGTGCGTCAGTCGGGGTCGCAGCCCTCGGACCACGGTTCGCCGATCGGGGGCGGGCCGCTGATGTGGGCCTGGCCGTCGGCGGTGAACGTCTCGAAGCGGCTGCCGCGACCGGTCGACTCCACCCGGGTGGCTGCACACACCGCTTTTCGCGTCGGCGTTCTCCGTTCTTCGTCCCCATCTCTTGGATCCGTGCGGCGGCGCGTGGACGGCGTCCGGGTCGGATTGGGCCAGGCGTACAGCGTGCGCGTCGCAGTCATCGACTGAGCCGGTGCGGCCCCCAGCGGTGAACGACGTGGCAATCACCTCGAACGAATCGTTCAGCGGCAACATCATTACGCCCCTGGCCGGCCACTTGCCTCCGTACGGCAAGGCGGAGGAGACACCGGACGTGCAACCGTTCGAGATCGGCAAGAGTCTAGGGATCGAAGGGCCGTTCTCCCAGAAGAAACTGTCCGTTTGCCCGCATCCCAACAGAGGTTCTCCCCATGCCGATACCCCCACACAACCGTCGTGTCTCCCGTGCCGCTGTCGCTGCCATCGGCGCTGCCGGCCTGATTGCGCTGACCTCGGCCCCCGCCGCCTTCGGCGATGAAACCGCACCCGAAATGGTCATTGGAGGCATCGAGCCGATCGACGGGGTGGAACCGGGGAGCACCTTCGACCTGCCGGTCACCGTGGCGAACAAGGGCACCGGGGCATCGGAGAAGGTGTGGGTCTCCTACTCCGTCACCCGGGGACTCGACTTCGCGGAGGTTCCCTCCAACTGCCGAGCACAGCAGGTCCCGTCCTACGACGAGATGCCCGAGAGGTGGATCGCGGTGTGCGCGTTCGACCAGGGGCTGGAGCCTGGCGTCGTCTACACGCCCGAGAAGCCTCTCCGTGTAAAAGCACTGGACCGCGCGCTCAACGACGAGCTGCGCGTGAGTGTCGGGGACGCTGATCCCGGGGCGGACGAGAACGGCACTCCGCCGGTGGCGGGAACCGCACCGGCGGTGAAACTGGTCGAGGGACAGGCCGGGGGCGAGGGGTCCGCCCCGTTCGTCGATGTGCCCGTCACCTCCGTCAACACGGCCGACTACCAAGTCAAGGGTGCCGCGTTGAAGGGGAGCGTCGGTGACACGGTGACGATGAAGGTGGCCTTCTCCAACGCCGGGCCCGCCTGGGTTCTGACCAGGGAGGGTGACCGGCTCGTCACGGTCGTGGTCACGCCTCCCGAGGGAACGTCAGTCGTCAAGCCCCACGGGTTCTGCGAGGCCAAGGGTGAGGCGTACGTCTGCGGCACAAGCCAGCGGTCGGTCAACGAGGGCGGCGGAGAGACCTACACCTTCAAACTGAAGATCGACAAGCGGGTGGCGGACGCCAAGGGCTCGGTGGCGCTGAGCACCGAAGCGCGGCCGTTCGATACCGACAAGGCCAACGACAAGGCGGACATCACGCTGGACGTCCCGGGTGGGGGGTCGAGCGGCTCGACGGGCAGCTCGACCGATGGCTCGGGCGGCTCGGCCGGCGGTTCGTCGTCGACCGGCGACGACGATGCGACGACGAACGGCGGCAGCCTGGCAGAGACCGGCTCCTCAACGTGGCCGATCACGGGCGCGGCTGCCGCGGCGGTGGCCACGGGTGCGGGCACGCTCCTCATCGTGCGCCGCCACCGGGCCAGAGCCTGAGCTGACGACCGTCCGACGCGGCCGTCCAGGGGTGTCGGCGAATTCGACTGGTCCCGTGCGTGCGTTTGGTCAACGTGTATGTGTCGGTGGTGTCTGCTGATCACTCTGCGCCGTTGTGACCGGGCGCGTAGGGCGGGATTGTCCAGCGCATCGTTGCCTGGCCTGTAGGGCCAGGCTGGAGGGTCACGGGATAGACCTGTCCGAAGCGTCGCTCGCCGCGGTGTCTCATCGAGTGGTCGCCGCTGTCCCAGTTGATCCCCAGAACTGGGCAGCCAGCGACCTCGATGGGGCCGATCTGAAGCGGGTGGGTCCAACTAGCGCGGTTGAAGCGGTGGAAGTCGGTGTGCTCATCGACCGCAGTCATGACGCCCCGGCCCTGTTCGTCGCCTTTCCAGTCGCTGAGGGCGTCGCCGAGCCTCTTGGCGGCATCGAGCGGGAGGTCAAGCCACCCTCGCACTTGACTGCCGTGTCGCATCATCAGTTCTCCGCCGAACTGAAGATGGGCGGCTTCCGCGTAGCCTCCCCAGTAGGCGACATCGGCAAGGCCGTCGGTTGATGGGTGGCCGTCGCCGGTCCAGGAGTCCAGGGCAAGCGCGTCACCCAGCACCATGCCGCAACGGTCGACCGGTAGGTCGCCGAGGATGATCGGCTCGTCCCCTGCGGGGCCGGCCCATGGCAGACCGAGATCGATCTCAAGGACTGCGATGGTTGGTCTTCCGTCGAAGGGCGACACTGCCGTGCTGGCCCGCACCATCAACGGCCTGTCATCGGCGGCGCGAACTGCGGCCATCTCACACATCCAGTCGTGGACGTGTCCGCCGCCAATCGTCGATACCGCGGAACTTGCGCGCTCGGACAGCGGTCGGCCCAGCTGCGGCCAGTAGTCGATCCACGATGCCATCCCCAACACGAGGACTCCCGACGGCGCCGTCACGACTCCCAGGTCAACGTCAGTCTCAGCCATCCGGCGATTGAACCTTCCTTCTGTTCTCAGAATCAAGGTCCGGCCGGGTCAGCGCCTGTGGTCACCATGGGCATACCGGCTCCAGGTGCTTCCAGGCTCGGAGACCACACACGGTGATGCCGACGATGTTCTCTCACTCAGGGACCGAAAAGCCCAGCTCGCGCAGTCGGGGCAAGCACGCTGCGAGGCACTGCTCCACCGACGCGGCATCGGTTCGCACAAGGACGTCCTGACGCAACGGGGCCCCAGTGGCGACGAGGAGACAAGGCCCACCACTCAAGCGTCGCGGGGCCCTCGTAGCTGTCCATATCCGAAGTAGTACGAGCGAGCGGACGGTCGTGTGCCAGCGATGCAGAGCCTGAGGCCACATGGTCGCGTTGCGAGCTCTTAGCGTGTTCTTGGTCTACGGCGGTCTGTGACTGAGTCGTTAACTGCTTTTGGTCGAAGGGGCGTTGATGCGAGTGAAGGTCGAGCACCTCCTCGCCTTGGCCGGTTTGGCCATTGCCCTGATCTGCCACCGGCGCCTCAGCCGATCAGGACATCCTCTTAGTGTTGCGCACTGATCGCTGCACCACTTCGAAAGCGATACGATACGTCTCGTCTAGTCTTGGTCCCGTCTTGGAGGAGCACCATGGAACGCTTCATCGACGCAGCACCCGGTGTACGTCTGTGGACGGAGGACCGGGGTGCCACCGACGCGTCTCCGATGCTGCTGATCATGGGAGCGCAAGCACCCGGCCTGGGCTGGCCGGACGAACTGGTGGACATGCTCACCTCCCGCCATCGCGTGATCCGCTACGACCACCGCGACACCGGTCGCTCCACTTGGTCGTTCGACCAACGGCCCTACCCCCTCAGCCAACTTGCGGACGATGCCCTCACGGTGCTGGACGGCCTCAACGTCGAACGCGCCCACGTAGTGGGCATGTCACTGGGCGGCATGCTCGCCCAACTCCTCATCGCCGACCATCCCGACCGGTTGCTCAGCGCGACGCTGATCGGCACGAGCGCACTCAGCACCGTCCCGTACATCCAGCCGGACGGAACCCGGATCCCGCCTGAGGAACTCCCTGGCATCGCACCCCGCCTGCTTGAGATGTGGTCCCGTCCCGTTGTGGACCTCGGCCTGGAAGCGGAGTTGGAACGGCGGGTCGAGCACTGGCGGATCCTGGGCGGCGATGAGCTTCCCTTCGACGCCGAATACGCCCGCGCCCTGGAGCGAAAGGTCATCGAGCACACCGGGCACTACGCCACCAGCACTGCGCATGCCCGCGCCGACGCGTCCAACCTGGACCGCACCGAGCAACTGGCCCTGGCCACAGTGCCCACCCTCGTGATCTCTGCTCCCGCCGAACCGGTCTCCCCGCCACCCCATCCCCACCACCTCGCCCAGGCGATTCAAGGCGCACGCATCATCGAGATCCCCGGCATGGGGCACGCAGTCCCACCCGAGGTGCACACGCCGCTCGTCGCCGCGATCCTGGACCACACCACCAGACACTGATGCGCAACCGGGCCAGAAAGTGGCCGGGACCACGGCTCCCCGATCCAACTGAGGCGACTTCTCAGCTTGTTCTTTGTCTTCGGGCTCGGGTCGATGTCGAGAGAGCTCGGATGCCTGGGTGGTCGATAAGGGCTTGCTGCGTTGTTCGGCGTTCGGAAGACTTCCGCTCTGCTTACGACTGCGGGTGACGTGACGCTTGAACACCCTTCGGGGACGGAACACGCGAAGGCCTTCTCAGGCTGCCCGCGATGCCATCACGGACGACCTGCATCTCCTGTTCCCTCTTCTCCCCGACCGCGATCCCAGGGTCCGCTCCGCAACCGCCTTCGTCCTCGCGGCGGCGACCAGCGAGATTCCGCCGTCTCCTCAGTCCTGCACCGCAGGCTGGCGGTGGACGACGATCCGGTGGTCCGTGTGAGCTTGATCCTGGCCATCGCCCAGCTCGCCCGCGAACACCAGGACGACAACGCTCCGGCGTGGGCCCGGGAGCTGTGGTCGAATCCCGGCCGATCGCCTGAGATCCGCGTCGGCGCCGGCCTCGCCTGGCTGTGCCTGGTCGACGACCCCGTACCCGACGAGCTCCGAGCCCTCTTGACCGACCCGCGTCCCGACCGGTGCAGCGACCTGTTCCAGCGGGTGCTGTGGCTCGAACCGGTCGACGCCGACAGCGGGCTGCGCCGCTGCATCCAGGACATGCTCACGCCGGATGTTCCCTGCCAACGTCATGGTCCTCCGCCCTGTCCTGGCGGGATGGTCAGGAGTTCTGTTGGAGTCGCTCCGCAGCCTGAGCAGGGGTGTCGTAGTAGCCGGGCCGTGCCAGCAGGACCGAGCTGAAGTAGTAGCCCTGTTCTTCCTCCGGCTCGTCGTCGGCTGCGAACGGACGCCAGAAGCTCAACAGCAAGTGCGGGGCGATGAATGAAGCATCGTCGTCAGGATCTTCCTCGATCGAGGTGAACTCGCCGACGCGCCGGACAACCTCGCGGGCCGGAAGCGCGAACACGTCCACACCCTGGAACAAGACTCGGTCCGTCTGGGACGACGGCCTTCCCAGCTCGGTGGCTTCAAGCATGTCGCGCACGCAGTGGACGCTGATCATCAGCCCACTGGGACGGAAGATGTGCTGCCCCGGCCGATCAGAGTCCGAGGCCGCAGAGAGATCGCGGAGCGATTCCAGCGCCGCATTGGCCGCGTGTCGAGGCATTCCGATCCGCAACGGGCCAACGCCGGTCGGTGGGGCAAGGTCGAAGTCCATACCGGCATGATCCCAAACGGATCTGTCAACTAAAGGCTGTCCCGTATGCCGAGGGCTGATGTCTCGCGGCATGCTGGCGCTCGTTGTTGACCTTGTTCGGATGTGGGGGCGTTCGTGGTTGAGCTGCGGTGTGAGGTGGTCCGCTGGGTGGACGACGAGCCATGGCCCGGGGTGGTCGAGGTTCAGTTCACGGACGCGCTGGGCGACGCTGGTCGCTGGTCGCTGGTCGACAAGGCCCCGGTTTCGCAGCGATGGTTGAACTCGGCGCGGACTTAGTCTATCCGGTGGAGGTCACCGTTTCCTGCATGATCACCGAAGCCTCCAGCTTGCCGCAGGACAACGAGGTCGTCACCGTCTCCACCTCACCGCACGGTGTCAGCACGCCGGACGGACGCGAGGAGTTCACAGTGTGGTCGGACCAGCTCATCCGCTGAGGGCGAGGTTGTGGAGCCGCGCGGCGCCGAGCATCGCGTGGTGCACGCCCTCTCCGCGTAGGCGGCAGTCGCGCAGGATCTTCCAGTTCTTCATCCGGGAGAAGACGTGCTCGAACCGGGCGCGGGCCCTGCGGTGGACAGCGTTGTCGGCCTCCTGCTCGGGAGGTGTGCGACGACGAGCGCGGCGGCCTCCCGGGGTGTGGCCACCTCGCCGAGGAGTTCGGCACAGTGGGCGGCGTACACCAAATAGGCCTCTTGCCCGCTGGCTATGCGGGGAAGATCGTTGCGCCAGGGGAAGTCTGTGTTCCGGTGGAAGTTCAGGCAGCCGTGGCTCGGGACGGGGAACATCTGGCGCAGACGCGGCTCTGCGGACGCGGCTTCGATCACCTCGGGATCCCGTGGGGGGGGGCTGGCGCTCCGCAACATCACCAGGTGCGAGCGTGCTGCATACGGACGGCATCGCACCGACACTGGCTGGAGGTCACCCGGTCCACAAACGTGACAGCGCCATACGTACGCTTGCGCCATATCCACACGTGCAAGCGGGGGTTGAATCGTGAAGACACGTCATGTCCGTGCGATCGCTGTTCTCGGCATCGTCCTGATCACGCTGACCGGCGCGCGCGGCTCGCGCGGTGGCGGCTGCGACAACGATCACAGCTCAGGTTCCAGCAGTTCCAGCGGCGGCGGCCATTACGACGACGACACGGGCGGCAGTTCCGTCTCCGGCGGCGAAGACACCGTGGAAAGCCCCACCGCCGGGTCCGCGACCGGCCCCGTCGACGCCATGACGGACGTCGAGTTCAAGTACTGCTCCATCGACTCGGCGGCCGCAAAACTGCAGGGGCATCTGTACATCACCAACTCGGCCACGACAGACCAGACTTACGACATCACGGTGCAGTTCGACGGCGACAGCTCAAGTGTGGCACCGGTCGTCAGGACGATCGACGATGTATCGGTCGCCGCCTTCAACAACTACACCATGGATGTGGAAGCCCCCTACGTCGGTTCCGGCAAGGAGAACGACATGAGGGACTGCAAGGTCATCAGCGCGACCCGCACCACAAACGTCTCCTAGGCCGGGTATCGAAAGTGGATCAAGGTGGTGAGTGCTCGGCTGTGGTTCGGAGTCAGGCTCACTAGCCCGGTGCCGAACCGAGGAGGCGGGCCAGTTGACTGCTGTGGTGCTCGTTCACGGTCTGTATCACCGCCCCGACCACTTCGCCGCGGTGGCGGATCGGTTGCGGGCTGCCGGAACCGAGGTTGTCGTTCCCGAGCTCCACCGGGGCTCGTTGCCCGCTGACACAGCCGCCGTCCAGGCCGTCATCGATGCTCTGCCGGAGCCCCCGATTGTGCTCGGTCACTCCTACGGAGGCTCAGTGATCACAGGGGTGCATGGGGCGGCGCACCTGGTCTATTTGGCGGCCTTCGTGCTGGATGACGGCGAGAGCGCGGCTGCTCTGGGCGGTACGTCCCCGCAGCTCCAGGAGGCGATCACCCCTGAGCTTGACGGGTCGACCAGCCTGCACCCGGACCAGGCCCTCGACGTCCTCTTCAGCGACTGTCCCGAACCCTTCGCGGCCAGGGCGGTTGGCCTACTGCGCGCGCAATCCCCCGGCTGCGGACGAGGAGTCCCGGAGCGTCACAGTTGGAAGCACATTCCCTCCACCTACGTCGTCTGTGCACAGGACCGGGCCATCGACCCGAGTCGATCAACGAAGGATGGCCTCGCGCTGCACAGAGGTTCGCGAGTGGCAGACGGGCCACTCCCCGTTCGTGGGACAGCCCGAGCTCATCGTGAGACTCCTGCGGGAACTACTCGCCGCCTAGACCTCGCCGCGACGAAAGGAATGAAGAAGTCATAACCACTCGTTTATGGCTGCCATGAGGACGGTCGCCTCGTATCGGACCGCGAGCTTGTCGTATCTGTTGGCGACGGCACGGTATCTCTTGATGCGGTCGATCCCGCAGTCGACCGCGTGTCGCTCGCGGTAGTCCACCGGGTCGAAGCGGGGTGGTCGGCCACCGCGGAGCCCCGCCTGTGCGGTTAAGCGCCTGGTCGGCTTGTCGGGGATGGTGCAGCGATCCCGCGGCGGCGTAGGCAGCCGCGGTTCGTGCCGGAGGCGGGATGTCCAGTCCGGGACCGGACGGCCATCATGACGGCCCCACGGCCACCGGGCCCACGCCCGCTACCGCGCGATCCGGACCCTTCCGCGCCGGCGCGGAATCCGGGCGGTGATCCCGCGGCCGGCTGACCAGGCCGCGAACCGCAAGCGGCTCGGCCGGCTCGGCGGCCGTCCGTCGGCCTTCGACCGCGACGCCTGCAAACAGCGCAACACGGTCGAACACTGCATCAACAAGCTCAAGCAGTGGCGCGGTCTGGCCACCCGATACGACAAGACCGCCACCACCTACCTCGGCGGACTCCACCTCGCCGCCATCTTCATCTGGTCAGCAAGATGATCCGGAACAGTCGTCGAACCACACAGCGAAGCGCACGTTGTCGTCACCGTGCTGTGCCGCGAGTGCCTTCATTGCTTCCCAGACGGGTTGTCACTCGCCGCTTTCGGTGACGGCTTCTGTGCCTTCTCTGCGGCAGAGGGTGACCGATCTGTAGAGCGTGTCCCCGAAGAGCCACTCACTTCCCTCGGGCCACTCCCGGGCTTCGCCTTCTGCCGAGCGTAGTAAGCGCGTGCGCGGTTGCGGTCGCCGCAGTCCTTCGTGTTGCACCAGCGACGGTTTCGCCGCGGGGACGTGTCGAGATAGACCCATCCGCACTTGGCGTCTTCGCATTGGTGGAGGCGGTCGAGGTCGTCGCGCTGGGTAAGAGCCACAAGCCCGCGGACGATGCGATTACGGGGCAAGCAGAGGTTGGTGTCCCGGTCTTGCCATTGCCAGCGGTCGCCTGCGTGGACCAGGTCGGCTGTGGCGATCGCCGCCCGGTACATGCTCGCGAGGTCTGCGGCGGCTTCGGGGTCGTCGTCGAAGAGGGTCCCGTAAGCCTTCTCTCGCGCTTCGATGACCTGTTCCCGTTCCCGCTCGGCCCCGGCGCCGTCCCGGCCGGCGAGGTCATGCATGGCCGCGGCCTCACGCGTGCTGATCAGGTCGGATTCGACGCACCACTCGACGACGTCGGAGTAGGTCTTCAGGGACTCAACGCGTTCGGGCCCGCCGAGCCGCCAGGCAACGGTGTTCACCAAGTCGAGCATGTGGTCACCCGCGATGTGGCCGAACCTCACGACCAGCTCCTCTCGCCGGCAAGGGCGCTCACGCCTGTGAGGCGGCTCTCACAGGCAAAAGCATTATTGCATGTGAGGTGATCCTCTTGACATCATGCTCAATCGACCAATCACCCATGAGATTTCCACCAGGAGAACGATCGTGCCCGTCGCCAACCTCCGACCGTTCACCGCACTGTGGACGTCCCAAGCGTCCTCGAACCTCGCCGACGGGGTGTTGCAGGCAGCCGCACCGCTGCTCGTCGCCACGCTGACCCGTGACCCGCTCGTGGTGGCGGGCATGACGGTGGTGCAGTTCCTGCCCTGGCTGCTCGCAACCCTCCCCACCGGTGCGATGGCCGACCGCATGGACAGACGCCGGATACTCGTCGCCGGCAACTGGCTGCGCGCGGCGGGGTTCGCGCTGCTCGCCCTCGCCTTGGCCAACGGATGGCACCATGTCGCACTCCTCTACGCCGCCGTGTTCATTGCCGGCTGCGCCGAAACGATGGTCGACAACGCCGCGCTGGCCATCCCGCCCCGCCTCCTGGCCCGCGAGGAGCTCGAGCGCGCCAACGGCAGGCTGTTCGCCACGCAGTCCGTCATCAACACGTTCATCGGTCCGCCTGCCGGCGCGGCGTTGTTCGCACTGGCGGCATCCGCGGCTTTCTACACCGGCGCGGCCGCGTTCGCCCTCGCCGGCCTGGCGGCCCTGCTGCTGCCCGGGCTGCGCCCCACCGGCAAGGAACACGAGCACCGTCGCTCGAACCCGACCACCATTACCCAGGACATCCGCTCTGGATGGGCCCACTTCTGGCGTCACGACCTGCTGAGCCGAGTCGCGTTCATCTCGGCAGCAATCAACTTCTTCAGCGCGGCCACTGGTGGACTCCTCGTCCTGCTGATCACCGGCCCGTACCAACTGGCCATGTCGAGCTACGGCCTGTTCATCGCCGTTCCCGCAGCAGGCGCGATCGCCGGCTCGCTGCTTGCCGAACACGTCGTGCCCCGCATCGGCGGCGGCCCCACCACCTGGCTCGCCGCCCTCACCCCGGCCGTCGGCTACGCCATCCTCGGACTGGGCAACAGCACACCCCTGGCCCTGGCCGCCATGTTCGCTGCCGCTCTTGCCACCTCACTGAACCAGATCGTCGTCAGCATCCTGCGCCAAGCAGCAGTCCCCGACGAACTCCTCGGCCGCGTCACCGCTGCCTACCGCCTGATCGTCCTGGGCGTCGTCCCCCTCGGAGCCCTCACCGGCGGCCTGCTCGGACGCAGCCTGGGGATCCGGGCCACCTTCATCGCCGCAGCCCTCGGACTCGCCCTCGCCGCCATCCCACTCGCCTCCCGGGTCACCACCCAAGGCCTCCGCGATGCTGAAACACGCCCCTCACCCCCGCCCCCGCTTCAAACCCGTTCCCACTGACACCGGAGGCCACGGCACCGGGACCGTCCACGTGCAGCAAAGCGGACGGCGTCGTACGACTCCGACCCATCGGACGCGCCTTACTGATCGTTTCAGAATGAGCTGAGCCGCAGGTCTTGTGCTCGGTGATCTTGGTCGGCAGGGTAGCCGAATGCCTGCTGATCTTGTTCCGGACGACCTGTGGGAGCGGGTGGCCCTGTTGCTGCCGGCCGCTCCCGAACGACGCCGCCGTCATCCGGGACGGTTGCGTGTTCCTGACCGAACAGCGCTCGCCGGTGTCCTGTTCGTGTTGCGGACCGGTGTCGCCTGGCGGGACGTCCCGGCGGAGACGGTGGGCTGCTCTGGGGTAACAGCCTGGCGTCGGCTGCGGGACTGGACCGAGGCCGGCGTGTGGCCGCGCCTGCACGCTGCCCTGCTGGCCGAGCTGCGCCACGCCGGCCTGCTGGACCTGGACAACTGCTCCGTGGATGGGTCACACATCCGAGCTCTCAAAGGGGGGCTCACGTCGGCCCCTCACCTGTCGACCGCGCCCGCCCCGGCTCGAAACACCACCTGATTGTCGACCGCCACGGCACCCCACTCGCCGTCACCCTCACCGGCGGCAATCGACACGACGTCACCCAGCTCCTGCCCTTGCTCGACACCATCCCGCCGGTTCGGGGGCTGCGAGGACGCCCCCGTCGCAAGCCGCGGCGTCTGTATGCCGACCGGGGCTACGACTTCGACAAGTACCGTCGCCTGTTGTGGAAGCGCGGCATCAAGCCGATGATCGCCCGACGCTGCGTCGCCCACGGCTCGGGACTGGGAAAGGTGCGCTGGGTGGTTGAGCGCGCCTTTGCCTGGTTGCACCAGTTCAAGCGGCTCCGCACCCGCTACGAGCGACGCGCCGATCTCCATCAGGGCCTGCTCGAACTGGCCTGCAGCCTCATATGCCTGCGCCGCCTGGGAACCTCATCCTGAAGCGTTCAGCTGGCTACGCTGAACCACCCCGGCTGCACCTCGGTCAGAAGCGGCTGCAGTAACTGCACTGCGGCCCGCAGGTCCTGATCCGTGACGTCAAGAGGCTCTGGCAGGCTCAGCCCGTACCAGCGCAGCCGCCAGAGGTCGAAGACTTCGCTCCCGTCGGTCGCGAAGTCCACATCGATCTCAGTGCCGTTGTCACTGACAAAACGGCATCCTGCCCCATGAACCGTGTAGGAGTAGGCGCCAACGTGACCACTCCGGCTGATGATCCGGCGCGAACGGACCAGGCCAAGGACATCTGCAAGTCGCTCAAGCGAGGGAATCGCCGCCCTCATGGCCTCGTCAACCGCGTTCAGAGCGTGGACGTAACCGAGCACGAGGTCTCGTGCAGACCCAACGCGTTCCATATGGCGTCATCCCCCAGAGCCGGTGGCTGAAGAGATTGTTCCATGGGACCGTCAGCGTCTCCGCAGGACGGCATTCTGAAACGATCAGTTAACCCCGAACCCCCTTGGCGAAAGTCATAGGGCCCCGGCCATCCTCTGCGACGTCCGCGACCGCGAATCCGGCAAGGACGTCTCCATCTCCCTGGTCGAACACGTCCTCACCCAGGAACTCGCCCCGGCCTTACGGACAGTTCGGGTCAGCCGCTGACCGTGAGCCGGATGTTGCCGATCCGCCCCATCCGGTCGAAGGAGACAATGGCGGCGTTCCCGGTCGGCAGATCGGCGATCAACCGGTCGCCTTCCACGCGCTGCGGCACCCCATGGTGCTCGAAGTATCCCGTGACGGCCTGTCGCGGCGAACGCCCGATGAGCGAGACCCCGGCCATGAGCACGCGCGGCAGAGCTACCGGATCGAGCTCGGCGCTCGGCACCTTCGGGTCGTCGGGCAAGAAGTACACCTGGGTGCCGGGCCCGGCAGGCTGTCCGATGTACCCGGGAGTGTTGGCTACCCCCATCCCCGCGAAGGCCAGCATCTCGGCGGCCCGCCGAGGATCGTCGAACCCGGACAGATCGAGTTCCTCAGCGGTGAACTCAGGAATCCCGTGCGCCTGTCCGTACCGTGCCACGGCAGCGGACAACGCCACGACCTCACTCCCGCCGAGCCCCGGATTTGCCCAGCCCCAAAGCCAGGAACCTCCCTCCATGTCGTACGTCCCAAGGACACCGACCCGTATCTGCACCTCTCCCTGCTGGTACGAACACGTCGGCAGGTCCGCGCTCCACGGCGCCTCGGGCAGGAACTCCATGAGCGCCTCGAGCTGCGCGGCGCCCCAGACGGAGTGCCGTTCCGCCTCGAGCAGGAACTGGTCGCTGAATCCGTTTGTCATGATCACGAGCGTAGGGGGCGAGACCCGAGGACGGGTAGCCCGGGCTCTGTCCCCCCGTTACCTTCTTCGTAGCTCCGCCATGGGCCTCCGGCCTTCGGGTCCGCCATGACTCCCCCTTGTTGTCGATGATCCGG
The DNA here is from genome assembly GCF_036226745.1 of Streptomyces sp. NBC_00683. Taxonomy (NCBI): domain Bacteria; kingdom Bacillati; phylum Actinomycetota; class Actinomycetes; order Kitasatosporales; family Streptomycetaceae; genus Streptomyces; species Streptomyces sp. NBC_00683. Next base: position 96,573 of record NZ_CP109013.1, read on the forward strand.
GGATCTGGTGTCACCTGACCAGCGGCCCTGCGAGGAGAACGACTCGATCAGCCTTGACATCGAAGCCGAGAACGGGATGGCTGGAGTCACCCTCCGGATCCATCAGCACCGGCTTGCCCAACCGCCACCCGATCTCCCGAAGGAAGCCGCAGAACACGTCAAGTCCCGCTCCTGGCCCTGCAACTCCCGCACGTCGACGTCAAATCGGACGTCCGCGCAGCCGACCTGGCGCCGTAGCCGGCGACAAGGCGTACTCCTCTCGCGCCAACCGCACCCACCTGCGGAGGCGGAAGGCCAAGGCTGTGATCCCGGAGAAGGCGGACCAGGCGATCAATCGAAAGAAGAAGGGCGCGAGGGACGGGCGCCCGGACGACTCTGAACAGGCCGTGTAGTCCATGGGCTGCAGCAAGTCACGCATCGCCCGCTCGACCGACGAACGCGATGTCTCAGGATCGGCAGCAGCCAATATGGCAACCACCTTCCGTTGCGGCACCCGGGGCGCTGGTGTCTCCTCGCTCAGCGAAGACCGCGCTTCTCGCGTTCGGCTTCAGTCAGCTTCTCCATGAGTTTCTCCGGGTGCACCATGCACTCGGTGTCATCGAGGGCGTCGTAGTCCTGGGTGCTCAGCGGTAGGCCAAGCTCGGCGAGTTCGGCGGCCAGTTGTGTGAACGCGATTCGCTCGTCGGGCTCGTCCTGGTAGCTTGCCTGCTCGGCTGCGGACCCCTCGGTCAGGCTGAGGCCGACCATGCCCCAGAAGGTGAACTCGGTGTCCAGCTCTATGAGGTGCCAGGCACGGCGGTCCGCGGGTTCGTCGGGGTGCAGCCAGTAGCCGATCCACCCCTTTCCGCCCTTCGCCACGAGTCTGACGTACTTGGCCATCTCTGCGGCTGCGGCGTTGACGGCCTGCATCTCCGGGTCCGCGAGTTCCTTTTCGCTCAGATAGCTGGTGTCCAGGAGCGGGTGGACCTCTCCCGCCTCGAAGAAGTCGAGGCCGAGAAGATGGGTGAAGTCCGTGCGGCCTTCCCACTGCGCCACCAGCAGCACGCGCAGATCGTCGGGTATCGGACGGCCGTCCAGCCGGTCGCGGGAGAACTCGGCGAGCCGTTCGTCGTACATACGCCCTCTCCAGACGTCGAAGCAAGATCCTCGTGTCAACGTAGCAGCGGTGTCTGACACCAAGGCAGCCGTCGGCCCGGCTTCCAGCGTCGGGCCGGAGAAGAGGGCCGGCGCAGCGCCGCCCGCTTCGCCGAGACCACGCCCGCCACCAGCCATCCACACCCTTTCCGACGTGGCTGCGGGCCCTGTCGTGGCAGTGCCCGAAGTCAGTGCCAGCCCGGCCAGTGCACGAGAAGGACACCCGTGCAGATGGGGAGCGCGGAGGCTACGGTGTCAGCACGATCCTGCCGAAGACCTCACCCGCGTCCATCTTCTGGTGCGCCAGCACGGCTCCGTCCAGTGGCAGCAGCTCGTGCACCACCGTTTCGATCTCGCCGCGACTGGCTGCGGCAAACTGCTCGCTGCGCACGGCACGCCGGTCGGCTTGGGTGACGGTGGCTGCGCTGAAAGTGGCGAAGGACATCGACTTCTGGAACGCCGCCATGATCTTCGTGCCGAAGTCCGCGGGCGGCTGACCTCCGACAGCGCCCACGACCACCATGCGGCCGTTCGGGTTGAGCCTGTCGAAGAACGATGGCATGTCCTCACCGGCCACAACGTCGATGATGACGTCATAGCCCGCGGGAGCCTCTTCCCCTCCGTCACCGGAGCGCTCCAGCACGTGGGTCGCGCCGAGACGGCGCAGCCGCTCGCCGCGCTCGGCCGACGATGTCGTGACCGCCACCGCGGCGGCACCACCGCGAGCGGCGAGCTGCACTGTCATGATCCCGATGCTGCCGGCCGCGCCACGCACCAGGACCGTCTCCCCGGGAGCGAAATGGGCGTGCCGAAGCCCGAAGTGGGCCACCACACCGGAATTGCCGAGCGTCACCGCGTCGACGGCGGACAGGCTGCTGGGCAGGGGAAGGATCTCCTCGACCGGTGCGACGGCCTGTTCGACGTATCCTCCTCCGGTGCCGGTGAAGCCCCACACCTGCCGGCCGATCCACGACGCGTCGACGCCATCACCGACCGCGGTCACGGTGCCCGCCACCTCGCCACCCGGGATGTGGCCCTCCTTGAAGCCGTAGGCGGCCAGAGCCCCGCTTCGGATCACGGTGTCGACGCCACCGACGCCCACCGCCTCGGTGGCGATCAGCACCTGCCCGGCAGCAGGTGCGGGTACCGGCAGGTCGACAACAGCCAGGCCTTCAGGACCTCCGTACGTCTGGATCGCGATTGCCTTCAATGTCGTCTCCCATGTTCTCGGGCCGCTCAAGCACGGTCCCGCTTCCGTACCCCTGCCACCGATCGCCGCCTGGCGGGAAGGGACTTCACACCGCGGCCGAGGATCGGTCCCAGTGCTGCGCGCCCCGATGATCTCGGCGAGCTTCTATGCCCTGGACGCTAACGGACGCCCCCGTCCGTTTAGGTAAAGTGAGAGAGGTGACCGACCATTTGCCTCATACCCTGCGTTCCGACGCGCTGGACAATCGGGAACGCATCCTCGACGCGGCCCGAGTGCTGTTCTCCGCCGACGGCCTGGACGTGCCGATGCGGGAGATCGCGCGGCGTGCCGGGGTGGGACCTGCCACCTTGTACCGTCACTTCCCGACGAAGCAGGTGCTGGTCACCGATGCCTTCGCGGACCAGCTGCGCGCATGCCGCGCCATTGTCGACGAGGGGTGCGCAGATCCTGATCCATGGCGTGGCCTGTGCCTGGTGATCGAGAGGATCTGCGAGCTGCACGCCCGCGATCGGGGCTTCACCGAAGCCTTCCTGTCGACCTTCCCGGGGGTAACGGATGTCGCCGCGGGCCGTGAGTACACGGTGAAAGCAGTCGCCGAACTGGCCCAGCGAGCCAAGGAAGCAGGGCACCTGCGGTCCGACTTCGTCCTGGACGACCTGATTCTCATCCTCATGGCCAACAAGGGGATCCACGCCTCATCGACCGCCACCCAGGTCATGGCCTCCCGACGCTTCGCAGGGTTGGTGATCCAAGCGTTCGGAGCCTGCCCTCAGAACGCGCCACTGCCACCAGCGGCACGACTGGCATCCACAGCACTGCACGGCTTGCCGCGGTAGGTGCCGGACTCACTGCGGCGGAGTTCCTACGGTGATCACCGCGACCTGCGGCGGGCCGTTCCGGCCGCCGGGGCGAGGTGTACGCATTTACTGCGGCAGTACCGGAAGGGTGGGACGGCGTGACGATCGAACCGGTGACCGAGCTCGGGAGCGGGGGTTCTTCGGTTGCCGCGCGCTCGGGTCGTACCTCTGTCCACCCCGGCCGCGTCGTACGCCGCGGCGGCCGAGCGCTGTCTCACCGGCGCGGGCATCGCGAAGTCCTCCGCGCGTATCTCGCGGCCGAGCCTGAGCGCCGGGCACGCCGCTCCCGCCCAGTTCGCCAACATGATCCGCTCGCACCGGCAGATCGAGGCCCTGCACCACGTGCGGGACACCACCTTCGCCGAGGACGCCTCACAGCTTCGGACCAGCAATGCGCCCCGCACCATGGCGACCTGGCGCAACTTGCCGTCGGCGCCCTGCGCGTCGCCGGCACCCAGAACGTCGCCGCCGCACTCCGGGCCAACTCCCGCGACCCGAAACGCCCGCTCGCCCGACTCGGCCTCACATGATCACGAACCGGACATCACACGACTACGCCGCAGCCCTGGGCGCTGGCCCGGCACGCCAAGCGCGATGCTTACCCCGAAGCCGTTGAGCAGACGCACGGCGACACGCTGACGTCATACCTGCCTGCTCAGGCGGCGCTCCGCAGGTGTTCGTGCGCCCACTCTTCGAAGCTGGTCAGGTCGATGCCCAGCGCACGAGCGAACTGTGGCCGGGCCGGCTGGCCGACAACCTCCATGAACTCGTGCGTGGCACCCATGTCTCCCATGCCGGCGGCGCGGGCCTGTTCCTCGGTCATGTCCGGGGCCGTCAGCGGGACGCCCACGGCGCGGGAGAGGATCTCGGCTATTTCGGTCATGGTGAGGTAATCGCTGGTGAGCTCCAGTTCCACTCGGTGGAACTCGGCGGGGGCGGAAATGGCAGCCGCCGCGGCTCGGCCCACGTCTTTGGCTGCTACGAGTGCCAGGTGCGTGCTCGGTTTGACGACGGTGACAAGACCCCCCTCGACGCCGCGGGGGAAGTAGAACCGCATGGACGGCTCGAAGTTCTCCATGAAGAACGACGGCTTGAGCAACGTCCAGTAGGGAAAGTCGAGTTCGCGCAGCCGGTCCTGGATCGCGGCCTTCGTGCCGAGCGGGGCTTCCATCACCGCCCACCGCCCTTCGGCCCAGCCCGGGGCCTCGACGTGCTGTCCCACGCCGCTGGTGGAGGACTGGACGAACTGCTCCACACCGGCGGCCCGCGCAGTCGTCATGAGGTTGTCCGCCTGGTTGACCTCGCCGGCGAAGTCGAACCCCTGCTCGGTGTAGGCGGGCATCTGCACGGAGAAGACGGCCCGCACGCCGTCCATGGCCGCCTCAAGGGTCGCAGGTTCGGTGAGATCGCCCACGAACAGGCTGGCGCCGAGTTCTTCGACGGCCCGTGCACGCTGCGCACTCGGGTCGCGCACCAGGGCGCGCACCGGTGTTCCCTGCGCGAGCAGGGCGCGGGCGGTCGCACCGCCTTGGCGGCCTGTGGCACCGGTGACGAGAACCGGTGTTGCGGCAGTGGTCATGTGTACATCTCCTAAGCGGTCACGCACACCACAAACGGCGGGGCCCGCCGTTTCGTGTTCGCTACAATACGGCGGGGCCCGCCACTTATCAATGTTGGGGAGATCATGACCGGCCAGCGCTCGGACGCCCGCCGCAACTACACGCACATCCTCGCCGTGGCCGAGGCCGAGGTGGCGGCTCAAGGAGCCCAGGCATCCCTGGAGCGGATAGCCCGCATCGCAGGCGTCGGATCAGCCACCGTGCGGCGCCACTTCCCCACCCGCAAAGCCCTGCTCGAGGCCGTCTTCAAACAGCGCGTCCATGACCTGTGCGATCGCGCTCATGCGCTTAGCGGCGAGCACGACAGCCGCTCCGCGCTGGTGGAATGGCTGCGCGAGCTGCTCGCCTACTCACTCGCCGCACGCGGTCTGGCAGACGTCCTCTCCTACGAGCCCCTCCAGGACGAGGCCACCCAGGACTCCTGTGCACCGGCCATCGGTGCGGCCGGCGCCTTGCTGCTGCGCAAGGCCATTGACGACCAGACTGTCCGGGCGGACATCACCATCGACGATCTGCTCGTACTGATCGTCGGAATCGCCCTGGCCACCGAGAATTACACCGACCCGGCGACGCAGGCGGACCGCGCCTTCCGGCTCGCCGTCGCAGGCTTGGGCGCCAACGGCACCTGAGCACTCATATGGGACCGAAGGTACGACGGCGTGATGCCGGTGCGGGGATCAGCCGTCGCACAGACGAGGACCTCGTAGTCATGCATGTAGTTGGTGTATCCGTGATGCACGACAGCGTGATCGAAGGTCTCGTCCAGCATCTGTCCAGGTACGGCGGTACCCCTACCGCCGCACTACCTCACCCGACGAGACGTTCGACAATGAGATTCACGGGTGTCATACGCCGTTGCCTCAAGGATCGACCGCACACGTCCTGGTCGGCCCTGTTGTGACTGAGTGGATACTTGGCCACTGACCGCAGTAGACGGCCGGTCAGAGCGGTGGGCGTGACCTGGCCGTTAGCCTCGGTGTTCTGTCTCATCGAAGCTGGCAGATTCTCATGAGTCGGCAATGAGCGGGAACATGACGCTCAACCTCGGCAGCCGACGAGCCGCTTCGCCCTCATCTCGAACATCCCAGCGTTCCCCGGCCGGTCCACGGGTGGTCAGATTCTCACCTTGCTGAGCTTTCACGGCCGCGTGGAAGGCGTCCCCGCACTCGTCGGGGTCACCGGCCACAAGCCCATTGGGCTTCCAACGCCACACACAAGCCGCGCATCCTGGCCCGCCGCCTGCCGGCGACAATTCTCCACAAGGTTCCAGAAGGACTCAAGGTTCACGAGGAGCACCCTGCCAGGCACCGCTGACATCGGACGGCCCCACTCCTCCGGAGAAGCCAGATGGTTCGAGAACGCCACCGACTCGAAGTCCCAGGCCACCTGGCAGCTACGCAGGTGAGCGTCGCATCTGCCCCTACGCTGCGACAGGACACCCAGTGGTTGATTCCTGCGCCGCCGTCGAAGGTCATGACGCGTCACTGCGACGGACGGATCTACGTGCGGGTGCTCCGCTGACCTGGACGGCATACCCTGCCCCAATGGGTCTCTACATGTCCTGGGAAGTCTCTGGGATTGCGTTGGCAGGCGGTGACGTGCACGACATCGCGGGGGCCGTGGCCGCCCTGGACAAGTCTGTCGAGCGCATCCAGGAGCGGGTTGCCCTGAGCCCTGCGGAGCGGCGGACCTTGAACAAGAGTGCCGCTGAAGTGCGCTCAAGGGTGCTCACGGAGGGGAGCGCGGCCGTGGAGCAGGGCGGTTCATACTCCGTCGCGAACGGCGACGTGAGGGTGTCGCTGACCCCAAGATGACACCGTCCGAACGCCGCGAACAATTCCAGCATCACGCCTTGCCGCCCGGCCGAGGCCTCACCTGAGCTGGATGCGCGAGATGTCACGGCTTCCCGGATGCTTGCCTGGCCGGCCCCGGACCGCCCAGTTGGACCTGGCGCCGCCCTCGTCCGCGCCGTCAATCAGGAATGCCATGCTGCGCAACGGGCGCAGCCAGGAGCAAAGCCGGGCGGACCCGATTGGCCTAGAGCCAAACCGCGCCCTCCCGTCGCGGAGGCGGGGGTGCCGCCGTCGCGCAGGATGCTGGTCCCACGCTCGGTCTCCGGCAGATGCCGGGGCCCTCAGGCAGCCCCTCCCTGATCACGGCCGAAGGCCCCCTCGCCGGGTGCCGGCACCCGGTCGCAGTCTGAAGCGGTGAGGGCCGTCAGCCGACTCGCAGCCGTTACGGTCGGTAGTAGTCCTCGATGGGGGTGCGTGCCTCGTCGAACAGAGCCGGGCCGTCCTGCGCTGTCGTCGGCCAGGTGCCTGACTCCGGGTTGAGTTCGATGAGTTGCTCGGTGGAGAGCGCGTAGACGACACGGCCGAGTCCGGAGCGGATGATGCCGCCGGCGCACATGCCGCACGGCTGGCAGCTGGTGTACATGGTGGTGCGGGCGGCCGTGTCGGGGTCAAGTTCGCGGGCCGCCCAGCGGGCGAGTTTCAGCTCTGGGTGGGCGCTGATGTCGTTGTCACGGCGCACGGTGTTATGGGCTTCGACGAGGATCGTGCCGTCCGGGCCGGCCAGCAGGGAGCCGTACGGCGCGTCGCCCAGGGTGGTGGCATGGGCTGCGATGGCGATGGCCCGCCGCAGCAGGTCCTCGTCGGCAGTGGTGATCACGATGCGGTCCTCCAGTGTGCGGCTACGGCGGTGAGCGCCTGCCAGGCCGCGTGTGGCCGGCGGGTGTCCTCTGGGTCTCCGTGGTACGGGTCGAGCACGACGGTGTCGGCGCCGAGGCGGTGCAGCTGGTCGAGATCATCAAGGATCTGCTCGAGGGTGCCGGTGCCCGCGAGCCGCTCGGTGTCGTCTATCGGTGCGGTGGTCAGCCGCAGGGCGATGCGGGGCGCGAACGCCGGCAGTGAGTGGCTCGTCACGACCGACCGCATCCAGGGAAGGGTGCCCCGAAGCGGATGCCAGGCGTCGCCGAACCTGATGGCGCGCCGGATCCCCGCCTCGCTGTTGCCGCCGACCCAGACGGGAATCGGGGCGGTGTGCTCGCCTGCCTCCTCGTGCCAGGCTTTCCGCAGGGCGACGAGATTCTCGTCGGTCAGCCTGCCGCGCGTGGTAAACGGCACGCCGAGCGCCTCGAACTCCTGACGTGCCCAGCCGACGCCCACCCCGAGCACGAGCCGGCCACCGCTGAGCTGGTGGAGGTTGGTGGCCATGCGCGCCACCAGCAGCGGATGCCGGTAGGGCAGTACGAGCACTGTCGTGCCCAGCCGCACCCTGTTGGTGATGCCGGCCAGCCAGGACAGCGTGGTGAACGGCTCGTAGAACGGCGCCGGATAGCGCACGGCCACGTCCGGGGTGACGGCCACGTGATCCGACACCATGAGGAGGTCGAAACCGAGTCCCTCCACGACCTGTGCCCACTCGCGCAGCACGCCGGGATCGGTTCCGGGCCCGAAGTTCGGTACGTTGACGCCAAGTTGCATGAGCGAAGATTATCTCAGCGATCAAGAAGTTTGGAAGCTGCTACTCCCGGTCGACCCGACGTCTTGCCGTCAATTTCCCCGTACAATCGCCATATGGCCGGGAATCTTGACGAGATCGACTGGGCGATCATCAACGAGCTGCAACAGGACGCGCGCATCTCCCTCAGCGAGTTGGGACGGCGCGTGAGTCTCAGCCCGTCAGCCACCACTGAACGGGTGCGGCGCCTGGAGGCGATGGGCGTCATCACCGGCTACCGCGCCGTGGTCGACCTGGCGAAGGCCGGCTACCCCGTGCTCGCCGTGGTCCGGTTGAAGTACCCGGGCAACCGCCACCAACCGTTGCACCGGCTCCTCGCCGACAGACGGGAGATCCTGGAGTGCCTGCGTACCACCGGCGACGACTGCTACACCCTGAAGGTGGCCGCGACATCCATGGAGCACCTGGAGACACTCATGGACGAGCTGGCCGGCTTCGGCAGCACCACCACCAGCGTGGTCTACAGCCAGACGCTGCCCTATCGCGGACCCGCCCAGCCCTGACGAACAGCTGACCGGCCGTCGGTGCGCAGATGTGGTCTGGGTGCACCAGGCCCGACGACATCAGCAGACGAACTGCACCCGTAAAGGGTTGGGGGCCAGGGCTTCGGCCGTCGCTGAAGGTCTCGCTTCTGGCGCGGTCGCCTTGCAGTCGGAAGGTAAGGGCGGGAAACGGTGCCCCTTCACGTCTGTACGCCGGTGATGCCCGCCCCCGCAGTCACACGCGTAGATCCCATGGCCCGGCACGGCCTCGCCCGGATGCCACGATGGCTCGCCCTCGCTCATCTTCCCTGTGTACGACGATCGCCGGCCATCCGCGACTCAGTGGGGTGATCGCGCCGCGCAAGGATCTGCCACCGCGGCCGTCAGGGATGTTGCCGAGCTTCTTGATCTGGGACTACCGGAGACGGGTCGCAGTCCGGACAAGGTCGGCGACGGCTCTGGACCGACTGTGCGGCGGCCAGGCGATCACGGCGGTGACTTTCGGCGCGTCCAGAACGGGCACGGCGGCGAGGTCACCGTGCAGTTGAGCCCGGCACGACTCCGGTGAGACCGCGCAAGCACGGCCGAGCGCGACGAGCTGCAACAACTGCGCGTGGTCGCGGACCTGCGGGCCGGGGCCGGGCGGATAGGTGCCCTCGGGGTCGGGCCAGCGTGGCATGGGCAGGCCGGGCAGCCCGGTGATGTCGGCCATGTGCACATGGGTCCGGACGGTGAGCGGATGCCCGGCCGGCAGGACCACAACCTGGCCCTCCGTGCTGAGTTCTTCGGTGTGGAACCCGGCCGTCGAGTCGAACGGCCGGTGCAGTAGCGCCACGTCGGCCCGGCCCTCGCGCAGAAGTCGTTCCTGCTCGGCCGGGCCGCACAGGATGACGTCGACGGGGACTGCGCCGGGTTCGGCGGCGTACGCGTCCAGCAGTTTCGCCAGCAGTTCACGGGACGCGCTGGCCTTCGTGACCAGGACCAGGCCGGGACGGCCGGTCGGGGGAAGGGCGGCGCGTCGGGTCCTGCGCTCGGCCGCTTCGACCGCTTCGAGGGCCGCCCGACCCTCGGCCAGCAGCACCGAGCCGGCTTCGGTCAGCGTGACGGTGCGGCTGGTCCGATCCAGCAGCGCTGCCCCGAGTCGGCGTTCGAGCTGCTGGATCGCCCGTGACAGAGGCGGCTGTGCGATCCCGAGCCGCTGCGCGGCGCGCCCGAAGTGCAACTCTTCGGCGACAGCGACGAAGTAGCGCAGTTCCCTGGTCTCCATCCGGCCACGGTACTCCGGATCAATACCTGGAAGGTATCGTTGCCCACCCAATCGGTCTTGGACCCCCGTCGGGGTCCGAGAGCAGCATGGTCCCCATGAGCGAACGAACCATTGCGCTGGTCACCGGCGCAAACAAGGGAATCGGCTACGAGATCGCCGCGGGCCTGGGCGCCCTCGGTTGGAGCATCGGCGTCGGCGCCCGCGACGATCAGCGTCGCAAGGCCGCGGTGGAGAGACTGCGCGCGGCTGGCGTCGACGCGTTCGGCGTACCGCTGGACGTGACCGACGACGCGAGCGCGACAGCCGCCGCGCGGCTGATCGAGGAACAGGCCGGGCGCCTCGACGTGCTCGTCAACAACGCCGCCATCGCAGGCGGCACGGCCCAGGAGCCCACCCTCGTCGACCCCGCCACGATCCGCACGGTCGTGGAGACCAACGTCATCGGCGTCATCCGCGTCACCAACGCGATGATGCCGCTGCTGCGCCGCTCTGCCTCACCGCGGATCGTGAACATGTCCAGCAGTGTCGGCTCCCTCACCCGGCAGTCAGGGACCGCTGGTGAGCTGACCAGCGGTCCAGTGGCCGTGGCGTACTCGCCGTCGAAGACGTTCCTGAATGCCGTCACCCTCCAGTACGCCCGGGAGCTGAGCGGCACGAACATCCTGATCAACGCCGGCTGCCCCGGCTACGTCGCGACCGATCTCAACGGCTTCCGGGGCGTGCGCACCCCCGAACAGGGCGCGGCCATCGCCATCAAACTCGCGACCCTGCCCGACGACGGCCCGACGGGCCAGTTCTTCGAGGACGCCGGCGTAGTGCCCTGGTGAAGTGCACGGCGGTGCACAGCGGTCATCACCCGCGCAGCCACCAGGGTGAAGCCGCTTCGCCCGCGCGTCTCGAGCAGGTTCATCGACTGCTTCGGCCGCCCCGACCGACGCTCCGGTGCTTCGGGCAACGCTCCGCGCCGCTACTGGTTCCAGCATCGATGGCAATTCACCGCAGGCTGCAAGCAGCGTAACCATGTGGTTCCAACAATCGTGACCCGGGGGTCCGCGTCGCAAGGTCACCACATCCCCATGGTTCCAACTACCGCGTCACGTCACGAATGATCAGACGCCCGTCGCCGGGTCCTGGAAGAACCGGGTCCGGTGGCACTTGGGCCACGAGGCTCTGGGGGTGGCATGTCGGGACCGGCAGTTGGACTGTGGCTCTTCGAACCTCGCGGGTTCGCGGACATCCTGGCCGATGTGGTCCCGTGCTTGGAGGCCTTCTGCCACCCGGTGGAGGCCAATGCCGGCGGTGATGTGGATTTCTGGGTGCGAGACGGTTCGGTCCTGGGCCTGCGGTCCTTCGATCCAGCCGGTGTTGACGTGTTCTTCCTGTCAGAGGACGAGGAGATGCCTGCCGAGGACGAGGACTGCTCGGCCTTCGCTCGTCCACCGGTGCAGGGGTTGGTAGTCGGCGCCGGCTGCTCGGGCTCGGTGAACCACACCAGGAATTGGCCTTCGAGCCCGGCTGCCCGGAGTTTGCTCCGGGCCTGCTCGACCATCCGCGGGGACAGGTCACGCCGGTGACCCTGTGGCCAGCTTTCGCGATCAGTTCGGAGCGGGATCCGGTGCCGCAGCCGACGTCCAGCACGTCTGCCAGGCCGGACGGTAGCCATGCGGACAGGAGCCCGGCCCACGCGGCGCGGGTTTCCGCAGCCCGCAAGCCATGGTCCGGCTCGTCGACGAAGTCGGGGCAGCGGTGTCCCAGTAGGCGGCAGTAGCAGCGGGGTTCGTCATCCGTGGACCCTTTCAGCCGGCACTGGCATCGCCCCGGTGCGATCGCCGTGGTGGGCGAGCACGGCGTGCGGGTCGGTGCCGGTGGTGGGGGCGTGATCGGTGTGGACGGTCGCGGCGGTCAGCCTGGGTACGGCGTGGATGAGTGCGTGTTCGGCAGCGACCGCCAACTCGTGGGCCTGGACGACCGTGAGGTGTGCGTCGACGACGATGTCGGCCTCGGCGCGCAGGGCGTGGCCGATCCACCGCATCCGTACCGGCCCGATGTCCCGCACACCGTTCACTGCGCGCAGCGCGTGCTCCGCGGTGGTGACGAGGGCGGGGTCGACGGAGTCCATCAGGCGTCGGTACACCTCGCGGGCGGCGTCCTTGAGGACGAACAGGATCGCGGCGGTGATGAGCAGGCCGACGACCGGGTCGGCTGCCTGCCAGCCGAGTGCCGCGCCTCCGGAGCCCAGGAGGACGGCGAGGGAGGTGAAGCCGTCGGTGCGGGCGTGCAGTCCGTCGGCGACCAGGGCGGCGGAGCCGATCTTCCTTCCGGTGCGGATGCGGTAGCGGGCGACCCACTCGTTGCCGATGAACCCGGTCAGCGCGGCGGCAGAAACCGCCCACAGGTGGGTGATGTCCTGGGGGTCGAGGAGGCGGTCGACGGCGACCCAGGCGGCCAGTGCGGCGGAGGCGGCGATGGTCGCCACGATGAGGATGCCGGCGAGGTCCTCGGCGCGGCCGTATCCGTAGGTGTAGCGGCGGTTCGCCGCCCTGCGCCCGAGCAGGAACGCGATCCCCAGCGGGATGGCGGTCAGGGCGTCGGCAGCGTTGTGGATCGTGTCGCCGAGCAGTGCCACCGACCCGGACAGGGCGACGATCACGGCCTGGACGACGGTGGTTACTCCCAGGACGGCGAGTGAGATCCACAGGGTGCGCATTCCTTCGCGGGAGGTCTCCATCGCCGAATCGACCTTGTCGCCGGCCTCGTGACTGTGCGGCGTGACCACGTGAGCGAGCTGGTGCCGCAGTCGGCCCAGCCGGGAACTTGCCGGCCCGTGCCGATGCTCGTTACCTGTGTGGCCGGGATCGTGGGCCGCTGCGTGCTCGCGGTGATGGTCGTGGGTGTGGGCGTACTGATTACCCTCCATGCCCGCCACCGTGGCACACGGACTCGTTTGCAGCTATGGCCGTCATACCCGCTGTGAACAGGTGCGATGTACTCGCAACAGCGCGCCGGGGGCAGCAGGTCGACGATATCCAGGTCGGGCCGCTACCTCTCAGCCCGAGTGAGGCGGGAAGGCTGGTTGGGGTGGCTGAAAAGTGGGCGGAGAAACACACCCGTGCCCTCCGGTGGGAACGGATGACAGGGTTCGCACCATCGGCCGGCCAGGTATCGCTCATGATGGACCCGCCATGCTGTGGACGGTCTCACCTGCCCGTGCAGCGCACCGGATCGGCCCAGGGCCCAGGGACGGCGCGCCGCTCGTCGCTGCCCGCGCAGCGGTCTTCGCAGTGGCCGGCACCGCGCTCGCCGCCAGCTCTCACCACCTGGTCTCCGGCCACGGACCGACCTGGCGGGCCGGGCTGCTCGCCGCCGCGGCACTGTTCCTGCTGGTCCTGCCCGTGGTGCGTCGGACACGTTCGCTGACCGTGGTGTGGGCCGCCACCGGGGGCGCCCAGGGCGCTTTGCACTGGTGGCTCCAGCAGGCCTCGCCGCACCCGGCGCCGGGCGCGGCCGCCGTGCACCATGCCGCCCATCACTCCATGCCGCAGGCTCACCAGCTCTGGAACAACAGCGAGCACGCCACCACGGCAATGACAGCAGCCCATCTGACAGCCGCGCTGCTGGTCGCCTGGGGCGTCCAGCAGGCCGAGAGGGCATGCCGGGCAGCAGCCGCAGCCGGTGTCCACCTGAGCAACCTGCTCCGCAGGCTCAAGCCATCCACGGGCACACGGCACGTGTGCGGTCAGCAGGCACCTCCTGCCACACGCCTGCGGGAGCCCTCCCGGCCCGGCCACTGGGTACTGCTGGCACACGCGGTAGTGCGCCGAGGACCTCCGATGACGCGAGCGATCCCCTTCGTCTGAGTCCTTTCGGTGTGCCTCGCGCGCACCGGCGCCACCGCACCTCGTCTGAGGAGTTCCCGTGTCCCGTACCCATGCCCGCAGCGCCGTCATCACGGCCGCCGCGCTCGCAGCTCTTGCCGCGGCCGGTTCCGCGTCGGCCCATGTGGAGGTCGAGGCGGACGACGCCCGTGCCCTCTCCCAGAACGTCACTCTGAGCTTTGCCGCGGAGTCCGAGTCCGCCTCGGCCGGCATCACCAAACTGCAGGTGATCCTGCCCAAGGGTCTGGCTCCCGGAGATGTCACCTACAAGAAAGGCCCCAAGGGCTGGACGTTCACAGCAGGCGACGACGGCTACACCGTCGCGGGCCCGGCCGTCCCCGCGGGCGAGGACGCCGAGTACGCCGTCACCGTCCGCCAACTGCCGGACGCCAAGTCCCTCGCTTTCAAGACCCTGCAGTCCTACAGCGACGGCCGCATCGACCGCTGGATCGAACTGAAGAAGTCTGCCGACGGCCACGGCCATGGTTCCTCCGCCCCCGTCCTCACCTTGAAGTCAGCCGCACCCGGCGCCGAAGCGGTCAGTCCCAGCCCCAGCGCCGAGCCCACCGCCCCGGCTCCCACAACGCCCGCCCCCGCCTCTTCCGCTGCGGCAGAGACCGCCCCAGCAGCAACTGCGGACGATAAGAGCGATGACGAAGGCGGAACCTCTGCGGCGCTGCCCATCACCCTGGCCATCGTGGTCATCGCCCTGGCAGGCGGCGCGTGGTGGTGGTTCAAGCGCCGCTCGAACACCACTAGCGCCTGACCGATTCCGTGCGACCCCGGCTTCACCTGCTGAGGTCGCACGGTTCGCCGAAGGCAGTCGATCGCTTTCCCGGGTGCGCTGCGGACACAGGCCGTCGAGCGTTCAGCGGTGGTCATGAGCGAGCTCGTCTCAATAGGACGGGATGAAACCGGTTTTGATCCTCGGCCGATGATCCGGGCTGGTTCGCGAACCGTTGGCCGAGCTGTTCGACGAACTCCTGCAGGCGGGCCGCGGCGACGTCGAAAGGGGCGATCACGGTCAGCATCGGGTCGAGCACATGTCTGATCACGGGAGCTTTTAGGATCTGGGACATGGCAACAAGACTCGTGCAGATCAATATGAAGGCCCGGGACGACTCCGTGCTCGGCCGGTTCTGGGCGGAGGCACTCGGTTGGGGTGTCGACAGCGAGGGACCCGGCGTGACCAACCTCGAACCCGAGGGCTTCGCCTACCCCGACCCCACGGCCGTCTGCATCGACATCGTCGCCCGCCCGGAACCCAAAACGGTGAAGAACCGGGTGCACCTTGATCTGGCCACCACCTCGACCGCCCACCAGTCGGAGTTGGTCGCGCGCCTGAAGGATCTCGGCGCGACGCTCGCCGACGTGGGTCAGGGTGACGTCCCCTGGACGGTCATGGCCGACCCGGAGGGCAACGAGTTCTGCGTCCTGGAGCCCCGTCCGATCTACCGGGACACCGGGCCGATCGCCGCGGTGGTGGTCGACTGCACCGACCCACGAGGGATGGCCCGGTTCTGGGGCGAGGCCATCGACTGGACGCTGCACGAGGTCACCGACGACCGCGCGGCCATGCGTTCCGCCAAGGGCGTCGGCCCCTACCTGGAGTTCCTCCGTACCCCCGACACCAAGAGCGTGTGGAACCGCGTCCACCTCGACGTCTGCCCGTACCCGGGTGACGACCTGGCAGCCGAGGAAGCCCGACTTCGCGCTCTGGGCGCCACCGACCCCGGTATCGACCAGTCCGCAATCTCCTGGACGGTTCTGGCCGATCCGGAAGGCAACGAGTTCTGCCTCCTCACCCCTCGCTGACCTTGAGCAACGGCTCCGGCCGTTTTCGGGTCGGCGGCGAAGACCGCGTGGCGTCAGTGCATGCCGCCGGAGAATCGAGTAGGAGCCCGCCATAGTCGGACGACTTTCGCCGGCACCTCGGCCCGCGCCCGGGTCGAGGCGAGCCGGCAGGAGTCGGTGCCGGTCTCGATGATGGTGCCGTTGAAGGTGAGGCGGTCGACGATGGCTGGGGAAACAGGTTCGCGAGCTTGCACGGCACGGGTTTGCACTGGTCAAGGCGAGCCGATCTGAACGGCATCGGGAGCAACAGCCTTGCGATACCTGGTAGGAGGTATGTGCTCGCGGCCATCCCGATCGCTGAGCGGGTTGGTGGCGTTCTCAGCTACCCATTGCGGCTTGCGGGCACCGCGGACATCGGGTTCCACGCCGTGCCTCACGTGTGGACGCCAGGTCTTGCGCATCGCGGCCGCGTAGTCCGCCGCGCACACAAGCTCGCCGAGTCGGCACGGTCCGGCGGCCCAATGCCCGTCCACGCCGGTCCGCCGGACACGGCAGGTGTTGCGGTCAGCGGTGCAGCAACTGTTGCCAGTCCTGCGGGACTCGGTCGGACGGGCCGGGGGTCGGCTGGCCGGCCGGGTGGTCACCCGGTGGGGCCAGCGCCGGCCCGGACTCGTACAGGTCGCCGGTGGCGAAGTTGAAGTACCACTCCTCGCCCGGCTCGAAGCTCTGCATCACCGGGTGCCCGCTGGACCTCCAGTGGGCGCTGGCGTGCTGCCCGGGAGAGGAGTCGCAGCAGCCGACGTGCCCGCACTGGGCGCATCTCCGCAGGTGGAACCACCAGCCGCCCGCCGTGTCGCAGTCCACGCAGCCGGTGCCACTGGGCGGGACGCTCGGGTCGATTCCATCGATCTCGGTCATGAAGACTCCTCGGTTGTCCTCGCCCCATCTTCGGGTCGGGCATCGGCCCCCGCTTGGGGGGTGGTCAGGGGCAGCAGCACCCGGAACCGGGTGTCCCCCGGCACGGACTCGACCTCGATGCTGCCGTGGTGCTTGTTGACGACGATCCGCCAGGAGATATCAAGCCCCAGACCAGTGCCCTCGCCGACCGGCTTGGTGGTGAAGAACGGGTCGAAGATGCGGCTGCGGATCTCCTCGGGCACCCCCGGTCCCGTGTCGCGGAACTCCACCAGCAGCCGGTCGCCTTCCCGGGCCGTGCGCACCGTCAGCGTCCCCTCACCGCCGGCGCCGCGGATGGCCTGCACCGCGTTGTCGACGAGGTTGGTCCACACCTGGTTCAACTCCGCCGGAAAGGCGGGCACCTCCGGCAGGGAGCGGTCGTACTCCTTGACCAAGTGGACCTGAGGGCCGATCTTGCCGGACAGCATGAGCAGTGTGCTGTCGAGGAGTTCGTGGACGTCGACGTCGCGGTACGGAGCCCGGTCGAGTTGTGCGTACTGTTTGGCCGCGTCCACCAGGTGCGAGATGCGGGTGGTGGAATCGTCGATCTCGTCCATCAACAGCTCGGTCTCGACCGTGTAGTTGAGCCAGCCGACGGCTCCGGGCAGGATCTCCACGTCCACGGTCGCCGCGACCTGTTCCAGCCAGTCCGTGTCCAGTCCCGCCTGTACGAACGTGGGCGCGATCTGCCAGCCCTCCGGCACTCCATGGTCGTCGAGCCAGTCGCTGATCTCGTCCTCCCGGTCCGCCGCCTCCAAAGCGCTCAGCGCCGGTGCCTTGGCGACGCGTTCGGCGGTGCGTTCCTGGATCTCGATGAGCGAGGCCAGCGCCTCGCGCGAGTACGTGCCCTGCGCGATCAGGGACAGCTTGTGCCGCATCCTGCCGACCCGTTCCCGCAGCGTCGCCGTCGCGCGGACGGCGGCCGCCGCCGGGTTGTTGAGCTCGTGCGTCAGTCCTGCGGACAGTGAGCCGAGAGCCAGCAGACGTTCGCGCTGCCCGATGGCCCGCTGGGTGTTCCTGGACCCGAAGAACAGGCCCTCCAGCAGGTGCGCCGCCATGGGGAACCACTCCTGCATGACGTCCGCGAACGACTGCGCGGGCAGGACGAAGAACCGGGTCGGCTCCGTCACCCGCATCGAGTTGTTGTATGTCTGGGGCACCTGATCGCCCAGATACGCCTGCATCGCGCCTGCGTAGACACCGCGTTGTGACGTGCGGCTGACCTCCACATCCTGCCCACCGACACGGCGGGAGAGGACCACGGTGCCCTCGATCATCACGTAGAAGCACGTGGCCGGGGAGCCTTCGACGTACACGGGGCCGGGCTCGAACCGTTCCACGCGGCCCTCGGCGCACAGCCTCCCGAGTTGCTGGGGGGAGAGCTTCTCGAACAGGAACAGCGACCCGATCTCCTGCCGGTCGCACGGCATGACCTCCGCGTTCATGACTGCTCCAGATACCGGTGGACGAGCATCACGGCCATCGCGCCCTCACCCACGGCGGAGGCGACGCGCTTCGCGGACAGGGCGCGTGCGTCACCCGCCACGAACACGCCGGGGGCACTGGTCTCCAGGTGGTAGGGGGGTCGGTCGAGCTCCCAGCCGGCCGGCGGCCGTCCGTCCGGAGTCAGGTCAGGTCCGGCGAGGATGAAGCCGTTCCGGTCGCGCAGCACCGTCCCGTCGAGCCAGTCCGTCAGCGGGGCCGCGCCGATAAAGACGAACATCCACTGCGCGTCGACCACCTCGCTCTCACCGGTCACCGCGTCCCTCAGCGTCAGGCGCTCCAAGTGCTCCGCGCCGTGGGCCGCGTTCACGACCGTCCGAAGACGGACCTTGATGTTCGGGGCCTCCTCGATCTGCTGCACAAGGTAGTAGGACATCGACGCGGTCAGGGACTCGCCGCGCACCAGCAGCGTCACCGACTTCGCACCCCGTGAAAGGAACACGGCGGCCTGCCCGGCGGAATTCGCGCCGCCGACGATGTACACGTCCTGCCCCTCGCAGGACGACGCCTCGGTGAGCGAGGAGCCGTAATACAGACCTCGCCCCGTCAGGTCGTCGCAGCCCGGGGCGCCGAGTTTCCGGTAGGACACCCCGGTCGCCAGGATGACGCTGTGAGCGGCGACGGCCGAACCGTCGGAGAAGCGCACAACGCGTGCGGCGCCGTTGGCCTCCAGCCCGGTGACCTCGCGGGCAGTGAGGATCTCGGCTCCGAAACGGGTCGCCTGACGGCGGGCACGGTCCGTGAGCTGGGCACCGGAGACACCATCGGGAAAGCCCAGGTAGTTCTCGATCCGGGAGCTCTGGCCGGCCTGGCCGCCTGTCGCCGACCGCTCGACCAGTACCGTCCGCAGTCCCTCGGAGGCCCCGTACACGGCCGCTCCGAGCCCGGCGGGCCCGCCGCCGATCACCACCAGGTCGTAGAATTCGGCGGTCGGCACGGTTGCGAGGCCGACATGCGCGGCGAGGTCGGCCGACTCCGGTTCGGTCAGCACCGTGCCGTCCGGGGTGAGGACCAGCGGCAGGCTACGGCCGTCGGCACCGGCCGCCTCCAGCAGCCGACGTCCCTCGGGCTCGTCCGAGGAGTACCAGCGGTAGGGCACCTGGTTGCGGGCCAGGAACTCGCGTACGCGTGAGGAGGGCGCCGACCACCGGTGCCCCACCACCTTGGTGGCGGGCACCGGCCGGAAGTCGCTGGAGCGCCAGGCAGTGAGGAGGTCGTCCACGACCGGATAGAGCTTCTCCTCCGGCGGGTCCCAGGGCTTGAGCAGGTAGTGGTCCAGGTCGACGACGTTGATCGCGTCGATGGCGGCGTTGGTGTCCGCGTACGCGGTCAGCAGCACCCGCCGCGCCCCCGGGTACACGCCAATGGCCTCTTCCAGGAACTCAATGCCGTTCATCTGCGGCATTCGGTAGTCGGCGAGGATCACGGCCACCAGATCGCCCCGCAGCTTCAGCTCGCGCAGCGCCTCGAGGGCGGACTCTCCGGATTCGGCCCGCACGATCCGGTAATCGCCCCCGTACTTGCGCCGCAGATCCCGCGCGATGGCTCGCGACACCGCCGGGTCGTCGTCCACCGTCAGAATGACGGTCCGTCCTGCGTCAGTGGCCTGCGCCATGCTCCTCCGCCCTGCGTGCTGTGGGAACTGCCCGCACCGGCTCCCCCCATCGTAGGTTCGATCGCCGGTCCCCGCCCTGGCACGCGGGGAGGCCTCGTATACCGAAAGGCCGCGAAGGGTGCATCCGCGCCCGGGCGCCGTCGTGACGGGGTCCCGGATCGACCTCGCCCCTGTGGGGTGACGTAGCCGAATGATGGCCCCCGCCAGAAGGCCTTCGACCGATGGCAAGCACTGGCCGGCCGCCCCCCACGCCGAGCACGAACCGCCCAGGACGGGCCCGACGGAAATCCCACGGCGAATGTCTTCGCACGCCCGTCCCACGCTGAAACCGCAGGTCACATACCCAAAGCCGCTGACGCGGCCCGACGAGCAACCGCCTCGGTACGCCTCTGGCCCACCGCTTCAGCCACCGCAGACGCGATCTCTCGCACTCCCTCTGTGTCGCAGCAGACGAGACCCGCGGTCGAGGCAGTCCCGCAAACCGTAGGCGCGTGCGACGAGTCCGGCCATGCTTCCTTGCTCCAGGCTGCAAACACGCCAGAGTTGCCTATGCGACTCGCGTACGGACTCCGACCACCTTCACCAGTGCCGGTGCCCTCCGCACGTGCCCAGTGACGGCGATCGTGACTGAACGTCAGCGTCCGCTCGGGAAGGGAAAACGATGGCGGCTGTGGACTCGGCCACCGTCGGCCGGATGGCCGACAGCCTGTTCATCGAACGCGGGCTGCGCAGCCCCGGCTCGACCCGCTTCTGGGTACTGCTCGTGCTGGCCGCGGTCATCGCGAGTGCGGGTGTGGTGGGCGACTCCACAGCCACCGTCATCGGCGCCATGATCGTGGCACCACTGATGACACCGATCCTGGGAAGCGCCCTGGCCCTCGTCCTCGCCGACCGAGCCCAACTGCTGCGGTGCGTGCTGCTGGCGCTGGGAGGCGCACTCGCGGTCGTCTCCGTCGGCATACTGCTTGGCTGGGTCGCCGCTCCGCCGGACGCCTTCGTCTCCAACAGTCAGATCTCCTCCCGCATCAGCCCCCGCCTCATCGACCTGCTGGCGGCCCTGGCCACCGGGACGGTTGGCGCATTCGCCCTGGTCCGCACCGACATCTCCGACACCGTGCCGGGCGTCGCGATCGCCATCTCGCTGGTGCCGCCGCTCTCCGTGACCGGCCTCCTCATCACTGTCGGCCGCTACCACGACGCGGGAGAGGCCGCACTGCTGTTCACCACCAACGTCGCGGCCATCGTCGCGACCGGCACCGTCGTCTTCCTCGTCTACGGCATCCCGGCCGCAGCAAGAAAGTCCGGCTACCAGGTGAGCCGGTTCCACGGCCGCACCCTGGCAGCGGTGATCGTCCTCGTCCTCCTTATCGCCATCCCCCTCACGACCGGCACGTATACCGTGGCCCGGGACCGTGCCCTGGCAGCCGATGCCCGTCCCCTTGCCGAGAAGTGGGCCAAGGCAGGCAAGTGGCAGATCATCTCCGTCAAGGCCCGCAACGGCGTTGTCGTCATCGGAGTGCTCGGCCTCCCTCCCCCGCCCTCCCCCACCGCACTGCGCGCCGCCCTCGACACCCACGGCATACGCGATGTGGACCTGGAGCTCCATCTGGTGGGAGGCCGCACCCAGTGGTGCCCCGCCGACACCGACACCTGCACCATTCGGTACTCCACGCTCGGCTGACGCCACGACTGCCGGACCATCCGATCCGGCACCGCGGCCTGTTGGAGGAATGGGGCGGTGTACGAGTTGTACGACGCCGAACTATGGGGGCTCATGAGCGGCGTACATCGATCCGCAACCGACGAGCGCAAGCCGTATCGTCCGCTGGTCCGTCTGACCGATGAGTACCCTCCAGGTGCGTCGGGTAGCCCTCACTGACCGCCCGGCGGGGTGTCGGAGGCTTGCCCCGCCGACACCCACTGGCGCAACCACACGGACCGGACCGGCGCGGACCGCGACCTGCGGGGGCTCGACCATTACGGCGTGGACGACCTCATCAAGACGCCGAACACGTGGCCGCTACCGACGGCGTGCCCGCCGCAGCCGACGTACTCGCGAGGAAACCGAAGGTGGTACTGGCCCCCGCCTTCACCGCGCCGTTCCACCCGGCGTCGCGCACCGTCGTCCCGGTCAGCGCTCCGTTCCAGACCTGAGTGAGCTGACTGCCCGCCGGGAGTGCGAGGGCAACCGCCCATGAAGAGATTGCCGCCGTGGACGAGGTGTTGGTCACCGTCACCTCACCCTGATAGCCGCCCTGCCACGCTGACACCGCCCGGAAGGTCGCCGAGCAGCCACCACTCCCCGGGTCCCCTGGGTTCCCCGGGGTGAGCAGGGCCGAAAGCGCCGGGTACCAACGGCCCGCCATCTTGGCGTCGCCGGAGGCGTTGGGGTGGACGCCGTCGTAGGTGTCGGTGGCCGTGTCGAAGCCCGTCCACTGGTCGACGACGGTTACCGGCGACTGCGCGGTGGTGATGCCGTCGGCCCAGGCCGGAATACGCTGGTTGAAGGCGACAGTACGAGCGGCGCACTCGGCGCAGCTGCTCGGATTGATCGGGATGAGCTGGGCGACCAGCACTTTCATCGCCGGGTTGCTGGCCCGCATCTGGCCGACCAGCTTGGTGTACGCGGCAAGGATGGTGTCCGGCGCGATGCTGCTCCAGACGTCGTTGGTACCGAAGTGCATGACAACGATGTCCGGCACTGTCGCCGCCAGCCATCCGGGCAGCAGGTCCTGGTCGGCGGTGGCAGTGGCCAGGAAGCCGCCGTGGCCCTCGTTGTCGGCGTCGTGCGTGAGGGCGCAGCTCTGGGCGCTCAGCGTGCCGACGAAGTCGATATCGGTGTAACCGGCGTTCTGCAGCTGGTTCCAGAGGAGGGAGCGCCAGCAGCCCGGGGAGCCGGTGATGGAGTCGCCGAGCGGCATGATCCGTACTGGGGTCGTCCCGGTGGCGGCGGCGGATGGGGCGCCGGCCAGGCCTAAACCGGCGGCGAAGACGAACAGGGCAGCCAGGAACGCGGCGAGGAGGGGGTGACGTCTGCTGGGCATGGAAGGTCCTTCCCGAAGTGGGCCGGCAGTGGGACTGCGCTACGCAATCATGGGAGCGCTCCCATTCATCAAGCCACGATTGTCGCTAGCACGTCAATATCCCGCACGGGCCCGGAGTCGGCGCCCTCGAGTGCGGGTCATGGGTGGGCGCGGGGCGCAGATCGTCCTGCCGGGGTCGAAGCCCCGCGCCGGGGGTGCAGCGGGGGCGGCCCCGGGCGCGAGGCGGTCTCGAGGACGGAACGGCCTGCCGTCCGGAAGGAGAGGGCAGGTGTTCCCAAAGAGGGTGGGCCTTCGGCGTTTCACGAATGCCCGGGATCTCCTGCGGGGCCGCGCTGCCAGGTGCCGGTCGCGGCAGGGCCGCCTGCGGAAGGTCCCGTGGGTCGGCTTCAGGCGCCGATTCACATGAGGGTGACGCACATCCCGCCCTCGGCCAACACCTCGAGTACGGTGGCCACCAGATCGTACGACTCGCCGTCCGGCGCCAAGACGCGGGACAGGCACTCGGCTGCGGTTGCGGCATCCCGCCAGAGCAGGGTTGCGGGGGTGGTGCAGCCGAAGTTGCCGCGCAGACAGTCGACGAGGGCGTCCAGGCAGCCGCCGAAGTAGCCGCCCGGTCCGTTGACAGCCTCGCCGAGTGCCAGGTAGAGGCCCGGTTCATCGGTGATGTGTCGGCCGTCGAGCTCGTACGTGCGTCCGGCCGCCCGGTCGTGGTGCTCGAGCCGGCAGCCCCGCTCACGGACGAGGTCGAGCCAGGCCCCGCGGTGCCGTGTGTCGAGGCTTGCCCACTCGCCAGGGGCGTCCGGCGGTCCGGCCAGCCATCGCTCCCAGATGGGCCGCGCGTACCTCGGCACAGGTTCGAAGTGCTCACCGCCGAGTTCCAGATCGATCAGATCCGTCCGCTGGGAGGACGGGCGCCACGTGTGGACCTTGGGCCGCAGCAGCCGGTCGGTCAGCAGCTCGCCCCGGTCGTCCAGTATCTCCAGCCGGGCCTCTTCCAGGTCCAGTGCCCGCCGTGTGCCCGTCGCCAGTGCCCGTTGCAGTCGGTCACCCGGGGCGAACCCGCGCAAGATGAGCGGGGGCGCTGCGTGCTCGGGCGGCAGGACGCGGGACAACTCCCGGCAGGAGCCCAACCACTGGTACCCGTTGTGCAGTCGGGCGGGAGCCCTGTGGCTCGCGGGCGGGCCCTCATAGTCGTCCAGACCATTGATCACGAGAGCGTCCGTTCCCGGGTATGGGCCGAGGCTTTCCGCGTCCTCCAGGAGCCAGGCGTCAAGCGTCCTGTCTTCCGGCACCAACCACACTCGGCTGCCGACCCAGCCCCGTACCTCGGCTCCGTCGGGGACCCAGCCGAACAGTTCGTACGTCCCGCGCAGCGGTTCCCTGAATAGTCCCTCGACCTCGGCACAGGTACCCCAGACATGGCCGTCTCCTGTGTCCGTCAGCGTGTACCGTCCCTGCCTGCGATGGTCCCCGTCCTTATGCACGGTGAAAATCATGCCCGGACGAGGAGCAGACCGCGAAGCTCTTTTCATGGCCGGTCAGGGCAACTCGAGGCCGAGTACTCCAATCGGCGGGTGGTGCCATCGATGAGCGCGGCGTGCAGGAGCCCGGTGCCTAGGTGGCCAGGGTGACGAGCAGGCGGTCGGTGAAGACCAGGTCGTACTTCGGGCCGGCACCGGCCTTCCGCTGCCGCTCGGCACCGCGCCGCTCACGAAGCTCCGACTCGCGCCGGGCGAGCCACAGATCGGCCAACTCTTCGATCACAGTGCCGAGATGTGCACGCGAGACGCCGCAGAAGGCAGGACGGGTCAAGGCCGCACCGGCCCATCTCTTGGTCACACTTGAAGAACCCGTGCGGCAGCCACTGCCACGTCACGGCTGCCCTCCGATGATCAATGGGTGTGGCTCTTCTCGCGGGAACCGTCCGAGCTGGGGACTTCCCTGCAGAAGAGCACACGCAGCCAGCGAAGCACCGGCCCGAGCATCAGGGCCTCAGCAGTCCGCCCACCCACCAGTCGTGCGGCTTGCCATCGTTGGCGATGCTGCGACTGCGCAGTGTCCCTTCGACGGTGAAGCCGAGCTTCTCGGCGACGGCACGCGAGCCGGTGTTCCCGGCCATGGCCCACCACTCGATGCGGTGGACGTCGAGCGTGGCCCAGCCCCAGTCGCACAGGGCCCGAGCGGCCTCAACCGAGTACCCGCGTCCGCGCTGCTCCTTGACTGCCCAGTAACCGAGCTCCCAGACGCCGCGACTGATGAGGGTCAGGCAGTACGAGCCGACCAGGGCACCGGTGTCCTTGCGGAACGCGCCGAGGGTGTAGTCCTTGTCCTCGGCCCACTGGGCGGGCAGCTTCTCGCCGACGAGCTTCTCCGCGTCCGCACGCCGGTACGGCACCGGCACCGGGGTGTAGAACTGGATGTCTTCGTCCTGGCAGGCTTCGTACACCGCATCCACGTCGGCAGGTGCGAAGGCCCGCAGCAGCAGACGGTCGGTCTCGAGAGTCACTGGATCCATCGCGGCAGTATGACCACCATCGACAAGCGGCGACCAGCGAATATCCCGACCGGGCACCGCCCATCACAACACCCCGGAAACGCAACACCGTCGAACGGGCCATCAACCGACTGAAGCAGCACCGGGCCGTGGCCACCCGTTGCGACAAGCGCCGCTACGTCTACCTCGGCACAGCAACCGCCGCAGCCCTCACCACCAGGGTCCGAACATGATTGACCACACAAGCTTGATGACTCGGGCCGGCCGTGGACTTCGTGACGCCGAACAGCCGAGCGAGCTGCCGCAACGTCAGATTGGTGCGCCAGTAGGCCGTGACCAGCAGTACCCGGTCCTCCAGCGGCAAACTCCACGGGCGGCCTCTGTGGACCACATCTGCTCCACAGCTGCGCAGCGTGGTCAGTAGTTTGCCGAAGCTGCGCGGGCTCGGCCCCGCGAATGGGGCTATCCAGGACGGTTCCGATGCCGTGATCACACTCGCCACATCATGAACATCACTCAGGCTGGCTCCATGCCGAGAAAGTCCCCCAGCTACGCTGATCGGGGCAGTCCACAGTGCGCAAGACCGGGGGAAACCGTGAACCGACCACTGCTGTTCCTCGACGTGGACGGGCCACTCAACCCCTATGCAGCCCAGCCGGAGAGGCGTCCCGACGGCTACACCACACTCAGAGTCCCCCGGAACGAAGCCCATCAGGACGGCACGGGCCTATCGTCCCGACGACGCCCCCTGCGTGTCTGGCTCAACCCAGAGCACGGACGAATCCTGCTCCAGCTCGGCTTCGAGCTGTGCTGGGCCACCACATGGATGGACGATGCCAACCGGTGGATCGCACCGGTCCTCGACCTCCCGGAACTTCCCTTCGTCGACTTCGGCGACGCCCTGCTCCAAGAACGCTCTGATGGAGTCCACTGGAAGACCCGACCGCTGGTGGACTACGCAGGCGGCCGTCCTTTCGCCTGGGTGGACGACGAGCAGAGCGAGCTGGATCAGACTTACGTGACCGCCCACCACCAAGGACCCGGGCTCCTCCACCACGTCAACCCGCGGATCGGCCTACGGGAGAACGACTTCCACACCCTCGCCGAGTTTGCCCAGTTTCTGGACACCGCACGAACCACCGGCTGAGCACCTCGCCAGTTCTGCAGACCACTCCGCACTCGAAGCCGAGATCATTTACGGGACACCCCGTAGGCACGTTCAGTGATCGCCCGGACGGGGCCCAATACGCCAGCTGTAGATCGTCATGTGCCCTGGTCTTGGGGCTGTCTGCCGCTGGCGGAAACTCAGGTGGCCTCAGCGCACGATCTGGGTAGGGTCGGGCGATGCCCGAGCTGAAGCGGCTGCATGCCTGCCACGCCCCGGCGGTCCTGGCCTTCGAGCTGGCGAACCGCGCCTACTTCGCTGCCTCGATCTCCGACCGCGGCGACGACTTCTTCGACCGGTTCACCGACCGGTACAACGCCTCGCTGGCCGAGCAGGAGGCCGGCATCTGCGCCTTCTACGTGCTCGTCGCCGAGGACGGCTCGCTGCTCGGCAGGTTCAACCTGTACGACCTGGAGGACGGCATTGCCAGACTCGGCTACCGGGTTGCGGAGCGGGTCGCCGGCCGCGGCGTGGCGACCGCGACCGTCCGGGAGTTGTGCGGGATGGCGACCGCGAGGCATGGCCTGCGCACATTGCGGGCCGCCACCTCCCACGACAACGCCGCGTCCCTGAAAGTCTTGGCCAAGGCCGGGTTCGTTCCGGTTGGCCCGGCCACCCCGGCCGATCTCGGCGGCAAGTCAGGCACTTGGTACCAGCGCGGCCTCCAGCCATAGGCCATGAGGTGAAGCGATCTCAGCTTGGCGAGGCGGCAGCCCAAAGCGGTATCCGGCAACTCATCCAGCCCCTGGACAGTGTCTTGGTGGCGCGGCCTTT
Source organism: Streptomyces sp. NBC_00683 (assembly GCF_036226745.1). Taxonomy (NCBI): domain Bacteria; kingdom Bacillati; phylum Actinomycetota; class Actinomycetes; order Kitasatosporales; family Streptomycetaceae; genus Streptomyces; species Streptomyces sp. NBC_00683. Next base: position 123,885 of record NZ_CP109013.1, read on the forward strand.
CTGCCACTGGTCCGTGCTGGGGGGGACGCGTGAACCTTCCTGCTGTCAGGGTGACTATTCGTCGTCGAGATGATGAAGCTGTTGAGGGCCTGGGGCGGTCAGCTGCTTCGCTTGACCTGTTTCGCTCAAGCCCTCCGTCGCGGACGCTCCGCTGGCTGCCAGCCGCTGTGTGATCCGGTCGAACAAGTCCGTCAGCGGCGCACCGACTTCCTGACCGAACTCAGTCAGCCCGTAGGTGACTTGGGGTGGCGTCGTCGGTTCGACCTTCCGCCAGACCAGGTCGTCCTGGACCAGTGCGCGCAGTGTCTGAGCGAGCATCTTCTCGCTGATGCCCCGGATGCTGTCGCGCAGTTCGTAAAACCGAAGGTCGGTGCTCCGCAAGGAGATCAGCACCCAGATACCCCACCTGCTGGTCACGTGGTCGACCACGTCGCGTGCAGGGCAGTCGGTGTGAAACACCTCATACCGAGTGCCCGCCTCGGCCTGCGTCAGCTGCGCGCCTTCCCTCATGTCCGGAGCTTACCTCTGGGTATGTTCTTACGAAAAGTAAGCCTGCCTCCTAGCGTCAATTGCCGTAGCGCACAACGGACTAGGAGCTGAACATGATCGTGGTGACCGGGGCTACCGGAAATGTGGGCCGGCCTTTGACGCAGGCCCTGGCCAAGGCGGGCGAGCAGGTGACGGCGGTGTCACGGCACGCGGCGGCACTGCCGGACGGGGTCCGGCACGTGCCCGCGGACTTGGCCGAGCCGCAGGGCCTCATGCCCGCTTTGGACGGGGCGAAGGCGCTGTTCCTCCTGCTGTCCGGCGACCTGCACGCCCCCGAAGCCAGGCCGACCGACATTATCGACCTGGCTGCTGCCAGTGGGGTCCGCCGAGTCGTCCTGCTGTCTTCGCAGGGCGTGGCGACCAGGCCGCTCGGCCCGTCGCGGATCGCGATGCGCGCGGTGGAGGACGCGTTGAGAGAGTCCGGCCTGGACTGGGCCGTCCTACGACCGGGCGGCTTCGCCTCCAACGCCTTGGCGTGGGCGGAGTCCGTCCGCACGCAAGGGACGGTCGCCGCGCCCTTCGGCGATGTCGGGGTTCCGGTCGTCGACCCTGCGGACATCGCCGAAGTCGCGGCGGCCTGCCTGCTGGACGACCGGCACACCGGCGGAATCTTCGAGCTGACCGGGCCCGAGGTGATCACGCCCCGTCAGCAGGCGGAGGCCATCGCCGCCGTGCTCGGCTCGCCGGTGCGGTTCCACGAACTCACCCGCGAGGAGGCCAAAGCCGCGATGACCCAGTTCGTGCCGCCGGAGCTCGCCGACGACACCCTGGACATCATCTCCGCCCCGAACCCCGCCGAACTGCGGATCAGTTCGGACGTGGAACGAGTCCTCGGTCGCGCTCCGCGCCCCTTCAACGACTGGGTCGCCCGTAGCATCGCCGCTTTTCGCTGAGGCAGAACTCAGCTGAAGGCCGGGCAGCCTCGTACGACTACGGCCGCACGGGGCGGCCCCATGGCGTCACCGTCCACCACCACCCAAAAGACGCAAGAGGCGGAGCGACCTGACAGGGTCCTACTGATCTCCTGCACCGGAGATCCGTTGGCAGGAGCGGGCGAGGGGGGCGAGGATCTCTTCAGCTGTTTCGGTCCAGGTGAACGGGGCGCATTCTCGTTCCACGGGCTTACCCAGGCGCGAGTACGACCCGGGGCGTGGCAGGTGTTCGGGACCCCCGAGCATCCGAAGCTCTTCGTCTACGTCGACGACCCTGGAGAAAATCCACTTGAACAGGTACCGGATGGGCATGGCAGGCTGGCGCGGTGATCGTTGAGTTGGCTCCTCGCTTTCTGAGCTGGGACGAGGTGGACCCTGCGCGTCATCGGTTCGACAGCGCGTCGGCAGTACAGGTGGTGCACTCGCTCGGACCGGCCAGGTGCGTGCCTCGCCGCCCGGATGTCCCCTTTGCCGACCGGGCGATGAGCGCCTGGAGCCACGGCGAGGCCACGCTGTGGGCCGACGCCATGTCTCACGCCCTTGTCCAGCACTACGGTCGTTGGACTGTGGGCTGGCGCTGGGCGCACGACGAAGGGGACTTCGATGGCGGGCCCGTGGGGAACTGGTGCTGTCCGCGGGACTCGATCACCACCCCGGAGGAGACGCTCGCCCGTGTCGTCGCCGCACTGTGCGAGTGGCGCGGATGGTTGGAGAGCCTCGCTGGGTGGATCGAGGCGTACCCGCTGGATCTGGCCGACGTTGGGGAACAGCGGATCCTGTGGGAACGCGCCGCTCATAATCTGATCCTGCAGGTGACCGACCGTACTGGCTGCGGCAGCGGCTGGCACGGGCACTGCCACCAGGTGCTCACGTGGTTCCTCAGCCGCTGGGGAATCGAACCCGATGCCGCACGGGATCTGGTCGACCAGGCGATCGGCGGGCGGTTCCTGAGCTGGACCGGCCCGGACATCGTGCTCGTCGAGGACATCGCGGAGCAGCTCGCCCTGTCGTTGCGGCCGGACGACAGCACACGCTCCGCCGATCCCACGCCGGACCACCTCGAGCGCTGGCTCGCGGTGCGCGAGGCCGTGCCGTGGCAGCAGGCCCCGGACACCGGCGCGGACGTACCCGTGACCCCATCCCGCGACGGCGCAGCGGAGGACATCCGCGCCTTCGACGGCGCCGTGGACTCCGCCCGCGCCGAGGGCCTGATCAGCGCTCTGGAACTGATGCGGGCCGACGCGGCGCGCGGCGCCCCGCTCGACTTCGAACTGCTCCGCGGCTGGCAGCAGCACGTCCTGGACACACCTCACCCGCCGCTGTTCCGCAGCTCACCGGCTTTCGCCAAGGGAGGCCGGGAACGCTACGGCATCGGCCCGGACACCCGCGCCCGTCTCGATGCCTGCCTGGCCGAGAGCTCAATGGACAGTGAGCAGCCCCTCCCCCTGACCGCCCGTGCCGCCCGCGCCTATCTCGACATCTGCTTCTTTCACCCCTTCGACGACGGCAATGCCCGGTCGGCCTTCCTCGCGCTGCTCTTCGTCCTCGCCCGCGAGGGCATAGCGCTCAACGGTGTCACCCTCCTCCGCCGCGTCACCTTCCAGGCCGGAAACCCACAGGACCCTCTGATCCTCGCCCGGTACATCGACATCCACCTCACCGAGACTCGGCGCACGGCTACCTCCCCCGGCCTCGCACCGAACTGAGCGAGCGCGACAGTTGGTGCTTGAGCACGCAAGTTGACGACTGAGCGCGATAGTTGGCCCGCAGGCCAGCGGGGAGCCGTACAGCGACCCTTACGCCTGCGCCTCCTCAACTCCGGCAGCATCCCCGCTGCTCTGCCCGGTCACGAGAAGTCCTGGACGTGGCTCCGCGACCGACTCGGTTCGGGGACCTCGTCGCCGAAACGCGGCTTCCAGCTGAAGCCCGGTGCCCGCGTGACAGCTGTGCGCGCTCAGCCCGACAGACCGGTGACCGCGTCTCGGAAGTACTCGGCGGCGAGGACGATCAGGACGGTGGTCATGACGGCCGCGTCGTGGGCCGAACAGGACCGGCCTGACCGTGCGGCCGGGCCACCCTTTCAGTGGCTGACCGGAACCCCGGCGGCCTGGGACTCCGGAACGCCGAGGCGCCGGGCATCCTTCTCCGGACGCATGAAGAGGGCCGCCAGGAAGCCGGTGCCCAGCAGCAGCACGGCCGTGACGAGCCAGCCGTTCCGGTAGCCGATCGTGGCGCTCGCCGCACTGTCCACGATCCAGCCGAGGACCAGCGGCGACACGATCCCGCCCAGGGCGAAGACCGCCACCAGGACGCCGAGGACGACACCGCGCTGGGAGGGCGGCGTGATCCGGGCGATTGCCGTCTGCGCGACAGTGATCATGACCAGAGCGAGAGCCATCGGGCCGAACATCATCGGGACCTTGATCCAGAGCGCGTCAACGGTCGCGAAGACGGTCACCGCGCCCGCCGAAGCCACCAGCAGCAGACCGGCACCCGCGCCGGCGGGCAGCTTTCCACCGGTGCCGCGCAGGGCGGCCCGGCGGGCCAGCAGCCCGTGCGCCAGCAGGACCACGCCGTTGGCGACAGCGCCCCCGCCGACCGCGGCACTGGCCTGTTGGAGGTCCCAGCCGACGACCGTCTGGAGATAGTCCGGCAGCCACGTGAGCTTGGCGCTCATCACCCAGTAGGCCCCGAACGCGCCCAAGGCCGCGGTGATGAACGTGCCGGAGAGAAAGACTGACCGCAGCGGTACCTCCGCATATCCGGGCTCCCCTCCCGCGATGTGTGCGCGGCGGCCCACGGGCGGGGCCAGCGGCCCCTCCTTGCCCTTCACTGCCCACACCGCAGCCCAGAGCAGCCCGGCGAGTCCCGCCGCTCCAAAGGCCCAGCGCCAGCCGAAGTGGGAGATCACCGCCCCCAGGGTCGGTGCCGCCACCGCGACTCCCGCCGCCGCGCCCACCATGAGGATGGCGGTCGGCAGGGTGCGCTCCCGCTGCTCGAACCAGCCGTGGACGTGATGGACCGCCACCGGCGCCGCGGGCCCCTCTGCGAGGCCGAGGAGCACTCTCGTCGCGACCAGCGTCCCGAAGCCCGCCGCGGCCCAGAGCATCGGAAGCTGGGCTACCGACCACAGCAGGCCCATCGCCAGGAGCAGCACCGATGTGCGCACCTTGCGCGTCAGGAACGACACGCCCACCGCGGAGAGCGAGAACAGGCTGAAGAACGCGGCCTGGGCGGTTCCGAACTCCTGCCGACCGAGACCGAACTCCTTCATGATCTCCGGGCCGGCCAGCCCCAGGACGGCCTTGTCGGCGAAGTTCACCAGCATGAAGCCCAGCAGCAGCCAGGTGGTCGTCCACGCCGGCCGACCGGCCGGCGCCACGGTCACCGTGCCCGCGTGCCCTGCTGGGGCATTCGTCGACTCCACGGTCACACCCCGTCCTGGGTGCTGTCGTCCACGGGCACGCCGCAACCGCAGCTGTCATCGTCGACGACGCCCACGCTGATCGCTCCCGCCGCCCGCCGCCGTCCCTCCTCGCTGCGTGTCAGCTCGGTGGCGAGGTCCGTGCCCTCGGCGACGGCTGCGGATTCGGCAGCCGCCCAGTTGAAGACGCCGCGCGCCATCGTCGAGGTCTCCCGCTCGGCCCGGCGGCCGAAGACCTCGGCCCGGATCCGGGCCACCTCCCGGTCGGCCGGTGCAGCCAGCGCGGCGCTCTCGGCAAGGTGCGCCGCCAGACGCAGTTCCCCGCGTCCGAGCAGTCGCTCGGCCCGCTCCGCAAGGGCTTGCGCGCCGCCCGCCGCGTCGGCGAGCTCGGCGGCCAGCGCCGCTTCGGGGGCAGGCTTGAGGTTCGCCGGGTTCTGGTCGTACCAGCCGCCCCACAGCCGCCAGAGGTTGCGTACGACGAACTCCGGCTCGTCGTACGCCGGGTGCAGGTACGGCTTCTCCAGGAGGCCCGCAGGGACTTGCACGCCGTGCAGCACCTCGTCCAGGCGCGCGCCCGCGTTCATCAGGTCCCGCGTCTGGGCGCACAACGACTCCAGCAGTTCCGCCGTGTCGCCGAGCGCCTGTCGGATGCGGTCGGAGCCCAGGATCGGCACCCCGTGGCCGGGGAGCAGCACTTCGGCGTCCAGCTCCTGCATGTCGCGCAGCGCCCGCGCCCACTCCACCGGATAGCGCTGCACCTTCTGCGGGTTGCCGGCGTTCGGCGAGTTCCAGATGAACAGGTCGCCGGTGCACAGGGTGCGCAGTTCCGGGATCCACACGTAGGTGTGGTCGTCCGTCTCCCCGCGGGCATGCACCAGCTCGAAGGTCAGCTCCCCCCGGCGCACGGTGAGCCGGTCCCGGTAGGTCGTGTCGGGGTAGCGGTACTCCGTCGGCCACTGCAGGGACGGGACACCGAACTGGCGGCGGTTGATCCACGTGTTGTACCCGGCGGTCTCCCGATAGCGGTCGAAGCGCGCCGCCACCGCCTCGTGCGCGAAGACCTCGGGGAGCCCCCTGCCGGCGTCGGACGCCTCCTTGTCGAACGGCGCCACACCGAAGACGTGATCCACATGACCGTGGGTGTAGACGACGCCGCTCACCGGATCCGCGGAGGATTCGCGCACGGACGCGTGCAGCTGGGCAGCCGTACGGAAGTCTCCCGAATCGACGAGGACCAGGCCGTCACCGGTGTCGAACACCGCTACGTTCGCGAAGGCGGGAAAGAACCCGGTCCGCTCGCCGACCGCTACGAGACCGCCGCCCGCGAACTCACCCGTGAAGTGGGCCAGCAACGTCTCCTCGCCGGACCAGACCCGGTCCGCGTACGCCATGTAGCCGCTGGAGTTGTGGTCTGTCATAGCTTCTGGCTCCCTAGCGATCGCCCATGGGCCGCCGCCCTGCCCACCGTGGCGGCCCGCTGATGTGCGTAGAGTCTGCGCCGGAGGCGAACGGCTGGACATCCGTCGTCCTCACAGCCGGAAGCAACCGACCCTGTGATCCGTCACAGCCACTTCGGAAGGGAGAGCTCGTGCCGAGCGATCCGCTGCCCGAGCGCCGCACCGCGTATCCTGCGCCGTCCCCCGCCGCGCAGGCTCTGGCCGCGCGCTGCGAGAGCCGCGTCAACGAGCTCGCCCGCCGCATGGCCCGCGACGCCTTCGAACGGCTGCCGGGCTACTCCGAGCTTCCCGACGATGTGAAGGACGTTGAGGTCGCCGCGACGGTCCGCAACGGCCTGCGTCTCTTCCTGCGCCGCGTACAAGACCCCCAGGGACGTGTCGGGGACTACAGCCTCTTCCGCGAACGGGCCGCCCAGCGCGCCGAGGAAGGCATGCCCCTGCACACGCTTCTGCGCAGCCACTCTGCAGGCGTCTACGTCCTGTGGCAGGCCCTCCGCGACGAGGCCACCGACGAAGAAGCAGGCGCGCTGATCGAACTCGTCGACTTCCTCCTGCGCGGCCAGGAAACCGTCATCGGCGCCGTGACCGAAACCTACGTCGAGGAGCAGGCCGCGCTTTCGGCTGAACGCCGCGAGCACCATCGCGGTCTGGTCCGCGGACTGCTGGACGGCTCGGTGCCTCCGCAGCGCGCCTTCGAGGAGCTGGGCCTCGAAGGCCCCTGTCTCGTCGTACATCTGCACCTGCCGCAGGAGCAGGGTCCGGCGACAACGGAGGTCGCGGACCGGCGCCTGGTCCGTCGCATCCAGGCCCTCGTCGACCGCAGCCTGGACACCCGGGCCGTGTCACTGCTCGGCGTCGAGGGAGGCCAGGTGATCATTCCGCAGCCGGCCGATGACAAGGACGGCCTCCGTACCTGCGAGAAACTGTGCACCTCGCTGAGGCAGGTATGCGGGAACGGCGTCAGACTGGCCGCGGTCCCTGCCGCTACTGCCCAGGAAGTTCAGGACGCCGCCCGCACCGCCGCCGACATCGTCCGGATCGCTCGTGCCTGCGGCCGTCCCCCAGGGCTCCACGTGATGGACGACGTCCTGCTGGAATACCACCTGTCCCGGCGCGACGAGAGCAGTGACCGCATCGCCGCCCTCCTCAGCCCCATCGAGGACCGCCCCGACCTCGTCGACACCCTGCGAGTCCACATCGAACACCGGCACGACCGCCGCGCCACCGCACGGCGCCTTGGCCTCCACCCCAACACGGTGGACAACCGACTCGCCAGAATCACCGAACTCACCGGCCTGGACATCACGTCCCCCCGCGGTAACGCCCTGGCACTCGCCGCCCTGCTGCTTCGCAGCAACGCCAGCGGGTGAGACCCAGAAGATGAGGGTAAGGCGGCTGAACTGGACACCCGGGCAAAGTCTCTGCTGGACCTGCCCGCCGCCCTTCTCCGAACGATGGCTACGGCTGACCGCCCCAGTGAAACCGCTCCGCGTTGCGACAGGGGCGCGCGCCCTATTCGAGTGCCGGATGCAGCTCGGGGCGGGCGTCCCACCAGGTTCGGTGGAAGGGGTTGTTGTCCACATTGGCCAGGTACGCGCGGGCTGCCGCCCGGTACAGGAGTTCCGCCTGCTCTGCCGAGACCGTCGAGCGGTTCCAGGCCAGGCGGATACGGCCGGTGATCGGCGTGCCGACGAGGGGGCGCAGGACGGTGCCCTGGGCGTACGGGGCCGTCGGCTGGCTGAGGGAGATCGCGCGGCCCGCGGCGATCAGCCCGTAGTGCATCTTGCGGTCGGTGATCCGGTAGCGCAGTGACGGAACGAAGCCTGCCTTCGCGCAGGCCTCGACCAGTGCTTCGGGGCCGCCGTCGTCGTCCTCGACCAGGGTCATCCACGACTCGCCGGAAAGGTCCGCGAGGTCGATGGCCTCCCTTTCCGCGAGGGGGTGTTCGGCCGACATCCGGATGCAGAACGGTTCCTTGGGAATCAATGTCCTGGCCATCACCCCGCCGGGAAGCGGGACTTCGTGCGCGTTGACCTCTCCGTACGCGACGGCGTCGTACTTCCCTGCTCCGAGCATACGGAGCAGTGCGGTCGCAGAGTGTTCCAGATCGACGGTGATCTCCTGCCCCGACATGGCCAGATCCGTCTGCTCCAGCAATCCGTCGACCAGCACCAGCAGGATGCAGCCCAGCCGGAGCGGCCTGCCCGTGACGAACGCGCGCGACTCCGCACCCAGCGCGTCCATCTCGTTGAGCACCCGGCGGGCCTTTCCCAGCACGAACTGGCCGAGCGACGTGGGCTCCACCCCGTGCCGGGTGCGGACGAAGAGCTCGCCGCCCGCCACCCGTTCGATCCTGCGCAGCTGCGCGGAGAGCGCGGGCTGTGACACCCCGAGCCGGCGCGCCGCAAGACCCAGGCTGCCCGCCTCCGCTATCCGGCAGACGGCCTCCAGATGCCTCAGTTCCAGCTGCATTTCAGCAGCGTACGCAGCGTGCCGCCGTCGCACCATAACTCGCGTCTTATGCCCGGCGGGATGTCCCTGACTGGTCATGCTCACGCCCATACTCGGCGGCGAAGAACCAGCCTCCCCACGCTTTGGAGCCCCGATGAAACGAAGAACGGTGACGGCCGGCCTGACACTGGCCATGCTCGCCGGGCTGACAGGCACCTCGGTCGCCCAGCAGGCAGAAGTCCCGGCGAGCACCGCCGCCGACGCACGCACGACCCCGCTCTCGCGGGCGGTCGCCGCAGCGGACCGGGCCGTCGACAGCGGTCTCGACTCCCTGGTGAACTCCTCGCAGGAACAGTACGAACGGCGCCTCGTCACCCCGTGGGTGAAAGGCCTCTACTCCGTCGCCTACGAGCGCAGCTACCGCGGTCTGCCAGTCGTCGGCGGCGACGCGGTAGTGCTGGCCGACGGCGACGGTGACGTACGCGCCCTGCAGTCGGCGTCCACCACCCGGATCGACGTGGCGACCGATCCGGTCGTCACCGCGAAGAAGGCCGAAACCGTCTCGCGGGCGAAACTGGCGAAGGTCGACAAGGTCCGCAGCAGCCGGCTGGTCGTCAGGCTGGACGAGGGCAGGCAGACCCTTGCCTGGGAAACGGTCCTCTCCGGCCGTACGAAGAAGGCGCCCAGCAGACTTCACGTCTACGTGGACGCCCGCACGGGCAAGGTCGTCGGAACCCACGACGAGGTCGCCGCGGGCAGCGGCACCAGCAAGTGGAACGGTCCGGGACCCATCAGCATCGACACCACCAACTCCGGCGGGAGTTACAGCCTCCGCGACCCCAACCGGGCCGGTCTCAGCTGTGCGGACTACAGCACGGGCACCGTCTTCTCGAAGTCGTCGGACTCCTGGGGCACGGGGAACCCCACATCCAAGGAGACCGGCTGCGTGGACCTCATGTTCGCCGCGCAGAAGCAGTGGGACATGCTCGGCCAGTGGCTCGGCCGCAACGGGGTCAACGGCAGTGGCCGCACCTTCCCCGCCAAGGTCGGCCTGCCCGAGATGAACGCCTACTGGGACGGCAATCAGGTCACCATCGGCCGCAACAGCGCCAACGAGTGGATCGCCGGGGCGGACGTGGTCGCCCACGAGTACGGGCACGCCATCGACACCACCACCCCGGGCGGCACCAGCGGTCAGGAGTCCGGACTCGGCGAGGGCACCGGAGACATCTTCGGCGCGCTGACCGAGGCCTACATGAACCAGCCCTCGCCGTACGACGTCCCCGACTACACCGTCGGCGAGATGATCAACCTCCAGGGCCGGGGACCGATCAGGAACATGTACAACCCGCCGGCCGTCAACAACGACCCGGCCTGCTACAGCTCCGCGATACCCGGCACCGAGGTGCACGCGGCGGCCGGACCGCTGAACCACTGGTTCTATCTGCTGGCCGAGGGCACGAACCCGGGCGGCGGGAAGCCGAGCAGCACCACCTGCAACCAGACCACCCTGACCGGCATCGGCATCCAGAACGCCGGAAAGGTCTTCTACGGGGGGATGCTGCTCAAGACCAGCAGCATGTCCTACAAGAAGTACCGCACGGCAACACTGAGTTCGGCCAAGTCGCTCGACCTCGCCACCTGCGGGCTCTTCCAGAAGACCAAGGCCGCGTGGGACGCGATCAGCGTGCCGGCCCAGGCCGGTGACCCGACCTGTACGCCGACCGGGCAGAACAGCGACTTCTCCCTGGCTCTGAACCCCTCGGCCGGCACCGTCCAGCAGGGCGGCTCGGTCACCACGTCCGTGGTCACCAACACCACAACAGGCACAGCCCAGTCGGTGACCCTCACCGCCACCGGCCTGCCCTCCGGAGTGACCGCCTCCTTCAATCCGGCCACGGTCCAGTCCGGCCAGTCCTCGGTCCTGACCCTCTCCGCGGCCACGACCGCCGCGCCCGGCGCATCCACCGTGGTCATCAAGGGGCAGGGCACCTCGCTCGCGCACACCGTCGACTACACGCTCAACGTCGGCGGCACACAGCCGGGCACCGACCCGCCGAACATCGCCGTCGCCAACGTCCAGGCGCACCTGGCGCAGTTCGGTACGATCGCCGCGCAGAACGGCGGCCACCGACGGGCGGGCAGCGCGGGCTACACCCAGTCGCTCGCCTATGTGAAGGGCAAGCTCCAGGCTGCCGGGTACACCGTCACCGAGCAGAACTGCTCCACCTGCACCTACCCGTCCAACAACCTCATCGCCGACTGGCCCGGCGGCCCCGCCGACCAGACCGTCATGTTCGGCGCGCACCTCGACGGTGTGGCGGCGGGCCCCGGGATCAACGACAACGCCTCGGGCTCCGCGGCCCTGCTGGAGAACGCGCTCGTCCTTGCGCAGAAGAACCCGACCATGACGAAGCACGTGCGCTTCGCCTGGTGGACGGACGAGGAACAGGGCCTCAACGGCTCGGAGTTCTACGTCAACCAGCTCAGCAGCGCCCAGCGCACAGCGATCAAGGGCTACTACAACTTCGACATGGTCGGCTCCACCAACGCCGGCTACTTCATCAACAACGTCAACTCCACCACCTCCGCCCCGCTCAAGGCGTACTGGACCTCGCTGAACCTCGCACCCGAGGAGAACGTCGAGGGCCAGGGACGCAGTGACGACGCGTCCTTCCAGGCAGCGGGCATCCCCACCTCCGGGTACGCGGCCGGTGCCAGTGCCCGCAAGACCTCGGCACAGGCGACCAAGTGGGGCGGCACGGCCAACGCCGCCTACGATCCCTGCTACCACAGCTCCTGCGACACGACCAACAACATCAACGCGACCGTCCTGGACCGCAGTGCGGACGGTGTCGCGTACGCCGTCTGGAAGCAGGCGGTCGGCAGCGACGTCCCGGCACAGGACTTCTCCCTCTCCACCAGCCCGTCCTCCGGCAGCGCCGCACCGGGTGGCAGCGTCACCTCCACGGTGAACACCACCACCCTGAGCGGCAGCGCACAGACCGTCGCGCTCTCGGTCTCCGGCGCGCCGAGCGGCGTGACCGCGACACTGAGCCCGTCCTCCGTACAGTCGGGCAACTCCTCGACCCTCTCCGTACAGATCGGGGCCGCCGCCCAGCAGGGCACCTACACACTCACGGTCACCGGTTCCGGAACGGTGAGCCACAGCACCACCTACACGCTCACCGTCGGCGGGGGCGGCGGCACCTGCACCGCACGTCAACTCGTCGTCAACGGTGGCTTCGAGAGCGGCACCAGCCCGTGGACCGCCACCTCGGGCGTCATCACCAACCAGGCGGGCCAGCCATCGCACGGCGGGTCCTACAAGGCCTGGCTGAACGGGTGGGGCACCGCCCGCACGGACAGCGCCGCGCAGTCGCTGACGATCCCGTCGGGCTGCACCACTCACCAACTGTCGTTCTATCTGCACATCGACACCGACGAGACCGAGAGCGTCGCCTACGACACCTTCACCGTGTCGGTCGGCGGCCGGACCCTGGCGACGCTGTCGAACCTGGACGCGAACACCGGATACGCACTGAAATCATATGATGTCTCCGAGTTCGCCGGACAGACGGTCACCCTGAAGTTCAACGGCGTGGAGGACCAGTCCCTCCAGACCTCGTACGTCGTGGACGACGTCACCCTCCAGGTGAGCTGATCCTCCGCGGCACGACCGGATGACCGATGACCGGCGTCCGTCCAGGGCCTCATGGCCCGGGCGGGCGCCGGTCCGCTCTGTGCGGAGCCCGACTCTCGTATCCTCCCGCCAGGTTGCCGCCGAGAAGCGGGGCCTGGCGAAGGCAGCAGGCCGACGTCCAGGGCATCTTCGACGAGGTGGAGCGCCTCGGCCCGCGCGATGCCCCATCGTCGGCGATTCGGCCAACCTCCCTACTCCGCAGACCTGTTGCGAGGGCTGGGTCCATGCATCCTCACGCACCATTACCCGCTCCATCTCGGGGTTTCAGAACCGACCGAAACACATGTGTTCGAAATTGCGACTCAGTCGTTGAGCCCGGGAACAACACGCTCGACGACCATGGAGGGGGACCCATGATTGCCTCGGGAGTTCCAAACGAGCAGCAGGCCACCGCCCCCGAGTGCTCCGACCGCCCCCGCACCAGCGCTCCACCCCCGACGGACGCCGCCCACGGGATCGGTGTGATCGTGCACGGCCCGGACGGTGTCCCCCTCGGCAGGCAAAGGCTCAGTGCCTGGGCTCACGGCGATGGCTGTCCCTGGCTTCCGCCATCGGCTCACCGCATGACACCCCGTTGCCGCACCATCCCCCTTCCCTGACAGGAGAACCATGACGACGACCCCTGCCCCCGACGAGCCGCCGGGCACCACGATGACCGACGAGGAGTACGGCAACCTGCGCGCGTCGGCCGCACTGTGGGCCGGCACCTCCGTACTCATCACGAACGTGCTCGGGAAGGTACTGATCCAGCACGTCGACTACCGCGACACCTGCCTCCTGCCGGGCGGTGCCGTCGACAAGGGTGAATCTCCCGCCGACGCCGCCGGGCGCGAGCTCGTGGAGGAACTCGGAATCGTCGTCCGGATCGACCGGGGCCTGGCCGTCGACTGGGTCTCCACCGACACCGTGAACGCACCTGCGGTCATGCGTTTTCCCGGCGAGCTTCTGCACGTCTTCGACGGTGGCACCTGGGACGACGACCGGATCGCCGAGATCCGTCTGCCCCCGAGCGAAATCACCGGCATCGAGTTCGTCGAGCCGGCCCGGCTACCCGACCTGCTCTCCCCGGCCGACGCCCGCCGAGCCCTGTCCGCGCTGCGCGCCCGGATCAACGCTGCCGGCACGGTCCTTCTGGAGAACGGCCATCCGATCGCCCCCAGCGTCCTCGACCGCCTCGCAGTCCTGCAGACCGCCCGCCCCACATACCGATACCCCTGGAAGCAGGGCCCTGCCCCACACGAGCTCGCCCTGGCCCAGGTGTGGGCATGGCTGTTCGCCCCGGACGGGCGCGTCCTCGTCCTCCTCGAACCCGGCACCGGAACCGCCTTCCTGCCCGGTGGCACGCCCGAGAAGCAGGACCGGGGCGACCCCGTGTCCACCCTGCGCCGCGAAGCGAACGAGGAAGCAGCCGTCCAGCTCGAGAGCCCGCTGCTCCTCGGGCACGTCACCGATCCCCCTGTGCGGCGCGCATACCTGCGCTACGCGGCAGCGCTCACCAGCGTCGGCACCGCAGCGCCGGATCCGGCGACAGGCCATACCTACACCCGCATCCTGGCGTCCCCCGAACAGGCAACCGAACTCTTCGACTGGGGACCGTCGTCTGCCGAACAGCTCGCCGCCGTCCACCAGGCGCGCCGGCAACTCGGTCTCCCCCGGGCCGCACTCCAACCCATCACCGAACTCACCAGCGTTGGTCGTCGCTGATGCAACGCGGGATCGGATCAAGCCGTTGAAACCGGCCGATCCGGTCCGTGGAAGGCGGTGGGCCGACCGCTTCGATCGTGCCGGTCTCGCTTCGGACCTCAAGATTGATCACGGTCAGAGCCCCATGACCTCATGAACCGCCTGACAAAGGAGCCTGGTTGAAGAAACGCGGAGTGCACTTTCGCCGAGACAGAGGTGTATGCCCGCGGCCGAACCTCACAGTGCGCCTCCGCACCTGATCGCCGCACCGGCTGAGTACGCACACCTAGTGCCGGTCTGAGTACACGAGCAGTTGCCCTCCGCGCGTGGCGCCGCAAGGGTGGATCCATGCGCCGACTGCTGCTGATCGCACCGCTGTTGCTGTTCTCCGCCGGCTGCGGAGTCGTGCAGTCCTCCGACGACGAGGCGACGGATGCCGCACGGGAGGTGGCCAGGAGGGCGGGCGAGCGGCTCGACAGCCAGCGTCCGCGGACGGCGTCGGAGGTCGGGCGCTCCGCCTCCGGCATCGACGGGGTGGAGGTACTGCGGGTGGCGGGTACCTCGACGCACGAGGGGGACGGTATCGACGTGGTCGTCCGCACGTCCGGCTCGGCGTACAAGGGTTGGCTCGACCCTCAGGAGGTCACTGTGCGGCGCTGTTTCGCGCTGCGGGTGTCGCCCAAGTCGGAGTGGGGTGAGGATCCCCGGGACATGGACTGTCCGGATGGCCCTCCGCTGGCCTTCGCACCGCCACCCGAACCGCCCCAGTTGCCGTACGAGGAGCTCCAGGCGAAACTTCCCCGAGTGCCGGAGGGCGGCCGGGTGGACGAGGCCGAGGTGCGCCGTAAGCTCGCCGCCCTGGACCTGCATCCAGCGATCCGTACCGAGGTGAAGGCGGACGGCGGCCGGGTCGGCATTCTCCTGTCGGTCAGGGGCAACGGCTTCGACCCGCAGGACTGCGTTCTTGCCCGTGTGGACCCCGGCGCCACCAAGGTGTGGGTGCCGTCCAGGATGCAGCGAATGCCCGGGGAGGGCGGCTGCAGCGTCGGCAACGCCCTGAACCCGGTGCGCCCACCGCACTGAACGGCCTTCAGACTCACACACCGGCCGAACCCCAAGCCTGCAGACCCCAGCCGGCCTCGCAACCGACTGCCCAGGACGCCCCAGTTGGAGCTGTCCGGCAGATCATGTGACCAGGAAAGGAACCGGAAGGGCCTCCGGCTGGTGCCGGTTGGCATTGTCAGCCTGCAGCGTCCTCGATGCCGGCTCGTTCGCGTGCGGCGAGGATGTCCGGGACGTGCATCTCGGCCCACTCCCGCACGGCACGCAGCGGAACCAGCAGGGAACGGCCGAGCTCGGTCAGGGCGTATTCGACGTGCGGCGGGTGGCCGCCCAGGTCGGTACGGGCGAGCAGGCCGTCAGCCTCCATGGCGCGCAGCGTTTCGGTGAGGGCCTTGGGGGTGATCCCGCGGATGTGCGCTTTGAGTTCGGTGAACCGCATCGGTCCGTCCTCCAGTGCGTTGACGGCGAACACCGTCCAGCGCGCCCCGATGCGGTGCAGCACGGTGCGACTCGGGCACGTCGCCGCCATGACGTTGTACGCCTTGCCCATGGGGTCCTCTCGGTAGCGTTGAAGATACCGGTAGCAAATGTATACCGTCACAGTCATGAGCGAGAACCTGACAAACAAGCGGATCCTGGTCATCGGCGGCGCCCGCGGTATCGGCGCCGAGATCGTCCGGCGCACCGAGAAGGCCGGCGCCGACGTCGTCGTCGCCACACGGTCCGGCCCCGAGGTCCGGATCGACGTCACCGACGAGACCAGCATCGCGCGGGCCGCGGAGTCGCTCGGCGCCTTCGACCACGTGATCTCCACCGCGTCGGCTCACCATGACGTGCCGGTGCCCGACCTTGAACACGACAGGATCCAGGCCGCGTTCTCCACCAAGGTCGTCGGCCCGCTGCTACTGGCCAAGCACTTCGCCCCACGGATGCCCGCCGACGGATCGTTCCTGTTCTTCTCCGGCATTGTCGGCTGGCAGCCCAAACCCGGCACCGTCGTCAAAGGCACGGCGAATGCGGCCCTGGCCGCGCTGGTCACCCACCTGGCCGTCGAGCTCGCGCCGCTGCGTGTCAACGCCATCGCGCCCGGTATCACCGACTCCGGTACCTGGGACCGGCTTCCGGACGAGCGTCGCCGCGCCTTGTACGACGGTGCCGCCGCGGCCTCCCTCGCGGGCCGGGTCGGGACGCTTGAGGACGTCACCGATACCGCCCTGTGGCTCCTGGGCGCGGGGTGGGTGACGGGCGAGACGGTCCATGTCGACGGCGGAGCCCGGCATCGCTGATCCCAGCGCCACCGCTGCCATGGCAACCACCACCAGAATCCGGCCGCGCGCCCTCGTCCGCGCCTCCGGAGGCCCCCGCTATGCCGTCGCTCTGGCCGTGGACGCTCTCGGCACGGGCTTGCTGCGGCCCTTTCTGTTGCTCTACGGAGTCACGGTGCTCAGGCTGTCCGCTTCGGTCACCGGCATCGCCATGACGGCCGGCGTCGTCGTGGGTCTGGTGTGCATGCCCGCGGTGGGCCGATGGCTGGACCGGGGCGCACGCAGCTCGGTCGTGGCGGCGTCGATGCTGGTACGGGTGCTGGGCGTGGCGCTGCTGCTGGCCGCCTCCACGGGGAACGTCTGGCTGTTCGCGACAGCGACGCTCTTCCTCGGCATCGGCAACCAGGCATGGCCGGCCGCCCACGCCGCCCTCGTGGCCACGATCGCCCAGGGCCGGGAACGCGACGCCGCCCTCGCAGGGGGCCGCGCCCTGCGCAACGCCGGCCTGGGCGCCGGTGCACTCCTCGCCACCGTATGCCTGGCGGGCGGCACCACCGCCTTGCAGGCGCTGGCAGCAGTCACCGGGCTCGCCTATCTCGCCGCGGCGGCTCTGGCGTGGTCGGTCCACCTGCACGCGCAACCGGCCGCTCCCCCGGCCAAGGAGAGGGACGACGAGCCCGCACCCCGGATGCGCGCGCTGCTGGCCGCCAACGTGATCTATGTCTTCTGCCTCAACATCCCCGAAATCGCGCTCCCTCTGGTCCTGTTGACACAGATGCACGCCTCCCCGGTGTGGTCGGCGGCAATCTTTGTGGCCAACACGGTGCTGGTGGTCACCCTGCAGGTTCCGGTCACCGTCCTGATGTCCCGCTTCCCCCGCCGGTCCGTGCTGGCAATCGCCGGCGTGGTACTCGCCCTGTCCTACCTCGGCTTCCTCGCGGCCACCTCCCTGGGACACGGCTGGGGTGCCCCGGCCGTCGCCGGGGTGTCCGTGGTCTGCACCCTCGGCGAGATCATCTATGCGGGCAGCGCCACCGCGCTGGTCACCGCCCTCGCCCCGGCACATGTCCTGGGACGCGCCCTCGCCCGCTTCCAGCTCTCCACGGGCTTCGGCCTCGCCGCCTCCCCAGCGGTCATCACCGCTCTCGCATCCCACGGCCCTGCTGCCCTCTGGGGCAGCCTCGCCGCCACGACTCTCCTCGCCGCCTGCGCCGTCGCTCACTGATACATGCTCGATCAGAGGCTACGGAAGGGCTGCCGAGGAGAAGCAAGGAACACGGCTCAGCGGCTGGCGTTGCCGGGGGCGAGCAGGCCGAAGGTTCTCCGGCTTCCTGTGCCGAGACTTCGCCATGAGCACCGGTCGGGCCGGTTCACGATTCGCCGGCCACGGTGTCGCCGGAGGACGGGACCGCCCTCCTGCTGCGGTACACCACCACCCCGAACACCGCGAGGAAGAGGACGGCCACTGCCGAAACCCCGAGGGCCGTCCGCTCGGCGAAGAGCCGTCCCAGCACTTCGAGCACCCCGAGCCCCGCGGTCGCATAGATCAGCGCCCAGGCCGCTCCGCCCACGAACAAGGCGGGCAGGTAGCGCAGCAACGGCATGCGCATGCTGCCCGCCAGGAAGTTGGCGGCGGTCTGGAAACCGACGGTCAAGAAGGAGGCGGCCACCACCGGCGCGCCCCACCGCTGGATCGCCCTCTCGGCGCGCCGGAACTTTCCCGAAGAGATCCGTCCGGCGAACCTGCTGCGCCTGGCACCTGCGCCGGCGAGCCACCCGACGGCGAACGTCCCTCCGGCGCGAAGCAGGACGATGACGTACAGGGTTCCGGCTGTGAGCGCGATCTTATCCACGACGCCTCGTCCAGAGCGCCGGGCCGAAACCCGCGTCCCCCGTCACGCGCATGGACGTTCCCGCCCCTCTGGGCGCACGACGCGCGCGAGCCCGTTCACCGTCTCTCACCTGCGCCCTGCCTCTGCCCGTTCCGTCTACTGGTTTCTCCTGCCGCACCGCAACCCGAGCCGAACCCAGGGTCCGCACGCCAGGCAAGGTCAGCCTAACCGAACGTGCATTCGCGTCCCAATCGATGGACATGTTCGCCCGACGATCCGCACTCCGCCCATTGTCGCCAGGCCCGCGGAAGCTGCGCCACCACCCCACTCCTTCTGTGCGCGTGGCGGGTCGTGGCACCTACGTTCTCGGGCTTCGTCACGCGCTTGCGCCTGTAGTTTCCGCAGTCCGTCACCGGCGCGCGGCTGGGGTGCCACGGGCCGGATGATCCCGGCGTTCAGCCGTCGGCCCGCAGCGCATGGAGCAGCATCGGCAGCGATGAGTGCAACTCGCGCTGCCAGTAGGCCCAGCCGTGGGTTCCCGGTCCGTAGAAGTTGGTGGTCACGTGCTTGGCACCCTTGCGTTCGAGCTCGTCGGCAAGAGCCTGGTTCTGCCTGTTGAAGTCCGCCTCGAGCGCGCTCGTGCTGCCCGGTGGGTCAAAGGGGCCGGCGGTGCCGTCACCGCACGACAGGTAGACGGGAATCGACTTGAGGCGCTTGGCCAGGTGGAACGGGTCGTGGGCCGCCCAGATGTCACGTTGCGCAACCGGGTCGCCCCAGACCCTCAAGGGGTCGTTGCCCTGGCCGGCGAAGAACCCCATGATTCGGTTCACCGACTCGTCGTTGAGCAGCGGGTGCACGGAGCCGGAGTACGCCGCGACCGCCTTGAACATGCCAGGATGCCGGGCGGCATACATCAGGGCGCCCTGTCCACCCATCGAAAGTCCCGCGACGACGCGGTTCCTGCTTGCCCCCCAGCCGTGTTCCAGGAGTTGGCGCAGCTCCTTGGTGTGGAAGGTCTCCCACGCCGGGTCACCGCCCTGACCGTGGTTCCACCAGTTGCTGTACCAGCCGTTCCAGCCGGCCTCCGGCATGACCACGAGGACGTCGCGCAGGCTGTCGGTCTGCGCGACGTCGGTCCGACCGGTCCAGGACGTGTAGTCCCCGCAGCAGCCGTGCAGCAGCCAGAGGGTCGGCCAGTGGCGGCTCGGGTCGCCCGGGTCCCAGCCATCGGGCGTGAGCAGACGCACGTTCGCCGTCCGGCCGCCGAGGGCGGGTGAACGGACAGACAGATCGACCTGCCGTTCGGCGACCTGGGTGACCGCGACCACCTCGGCGCCTCGGGACGAGGAGCCGGGTCCGCTCGCTTCCCGGGCGGGCGGCACTGTCGACGCGGTGGCCGACGCCGGCGGGGTTGACGCCAGGGTGAGCAGCAGCGCGGGAAGGACGAGCAGGAGGCGGACTCGGCGGATCAGGATGGCGTTGATAGCTGCTCCTGGAGGTCGGTGGTCGCTGGCTCGGACGTTCTCGTACCGGCGGACTCGGTCAGCGCCGGTCGGGCAGGATCAGCAGTGCGTCCCCGACGGGGCGTTCACCGGTCGCGTCGGACGGGTCGTTGATCACTTCTCCGTCGACCACCATGGTGGTCGATCCGCCGCCGTCGAGATTGACGGCGGCGCGCAGGCCGAGCGCCCGGGCGACGGCGGCACTCTCGGGGATGCTCAGCCCGAGCGCGTCCGTGCTGCGTCCGTCGGCGGTGACGAGCACGGTCCTGCCGTCGGCGTCCACCCCGGCCAGCGTGCGTGGATTGCGCTTGTGCACCCAGCCGTAATAGAAGCTTGCGTTGCCGGGCTGCACCATCCCGTCGGCGGCGGGCGTGACGTGCAGCCGGCCGTCGCGGACCAGTTCGGGGCCGCCGTTGAGGATGGTGGTCGCCGGTGACGGGGAGACCTCGCAGCCGGTGCTGTCCCGCAACGTCCCCTCGACGCGCAGGGGTTGGCCGACCTGCGCCAGGGCAGCCAGCTCTGCGACACGGTTGCCGGTCGCCTGCACGGAGCTGCCACCGGCCGGCAACGGTCCACCGCGTGGTCGGCGCAGCTCCAGGACCCGCCCGCGGGTGTCCAGTACGGCCTCCATGCCGTCGCCCTCCGGCGTCTGCGGGCCGTAGTGGGGCGTGAAGGCGACGAGCTCGTCGCGGTCGGTGCAGGTCACGTCGTGCAGGGGCAGCGAGGTCGGAGTGTCGTCGGCGGTGCCACCGCAGTTCCTGATCAAGCCCGGTACGCGGTCGATGCCGTCCAGGGGCTGCGACGCGTCCCGGCCGACGACCCGCCCCTTCCAGGTGAGCCGGGCGACTCTGCTGTGGCGGCCGGAGTCGCGTATCACCAGGCCGGGGCGCCCGTTCACCGGCTCACTCAGCAGCCGGCCCTCGTAGACACCGACGCCGGCCGGATCGCCCGGTGCTCCGGCTCGCGGGTCGAGGACGAAGAAGCCGGCGTTGACCGCTGCGGTCGCGCCGGCCGCGGCCGCCAGCTCGCTGGTCTTCTCGCGAACCTCCAGATCGGGACCGTACGACGCCTTGAGCCCACCGCGGAACCGGCCCGGGTCGATGGTGAGCACGTCGATCCGCCACGGGCCACGGTCCGCGGGGTCGCCGTCCCAGCCGGTGTAGACCGCAGACCCGGCGTACCCGTCCCCTCTCAGGCGGGTGAGCTCGGCCGTCGCGGCGGACTGCGAGTCGAACCGCCCGACCCGGACCCGCCACCCAAGCGTTCCACCGGCGTAATCGGCGACGGCCGGAGTCACGACTTCCTCCACCCGGGCGTCGAAGCCGTCCCCCCGCACGTCGGCAGCCAGCTCGTCGGCGCTCAACCGGTCCTTCAGCGCCGTCGGAGGTGCATCGGGGTCCGGCGAGCCGGCGCCGCCCGGTATGGAAACCTCGACCGTCCACGGAAGCGCCGTGGTGTCGGCACCGCGCACGATCCGCGTGAGGGTGACACCGGGCTGCAGCGTCCGCGTGCTACGGGTCTCGGTCAAGTCGACGGCGCCCAGCGGCAGGGCATGCGTCGGCCCAGGAGCCGGCTCCGAGGAGAAGGCAGGCGCCGGCAGGACTCCCACCCCGGCCAACAGGGCAAGGACCGTGGACGCGCCGAGCAACTTTCGGTTCACGTACCCCCCTTGGAAAGATCGCCCAGCAACGGTGCGTGCGACGACGACCAACCGTCAAGGCGTGTGCACGTCAATCTCCTTGCTCTCCCGAACAAGAATCGCGGCAGCCCTCCTCCGCCGGCCCACGCGCACCGGCTGAGCTTCCAAAGACTGCCCGGCCGGGGAGTCTGCAGGAGTGAATACGCATCCGCCCGTTGCGGCACGAAGCAGCGTGGTGATGACGAGGCGACCGCCAGGGCGTATGAGTACCTGCCGACACCCGAGGGGCCTCGGGTGCCTGACGGCCGGGCATACCCTCCGCCCATCCGTGTCAGGTACCGATCCAGGCGTCGACCATCTCCAGGCGCTGAACCGACGGCTCGGGCGGACGAAAGCCCAGCGCCGCGGTGACCACTCGGTCGACGACCGGGTGCAGACGCTCCTCGGCAAACCGCTTCCAGTCGGCCTCCGACTCCCAGACATCGGTGTACCGCAGCCCATTGGCTGTCCGCTGGACGAGGTGAGCCACCAACCCGGGCGGCTTCTCCGGTCCCAGCCCTTCCTTGATGCGTGCGTAGACGGCCGAGTCGATCGGCACCTCGAAGGTGAACGCGTACGACATAGGGACCACATCCCTCATATTCAACCGAAGCCATTTCGGATGAATACGACTAGCATCGACCTCGTGGACGGACAGGTCAAGAGGCAGTACGACACGAGCCGCCGCCGGGCAGCGGCGCAGGCGACCCGGCAGGCGATCCTGGACGCGGCGACGCAGCTGTTCGCCGAACGCGGTTACGCAGCAACCACGATGGCGAAGGTCGCCGAGTACGCGGGCGTCGCGGTCGACACCGTCTACGCGGTGGCGGGCCGCAAACCGGCGCTGTTCCTCCAACTGGTGGAGTCCGCCATCTCGGGCACCGGCGACGCCGTTCCGGCGGCCGAGCGGGCCTATGTACGCGAGATGCGCGCCGAGCCGGACGCGGCACTCAAGCTGCGCCGTTATGCACGGGCAGTCAGGGAGATGCACGCCCGGCTGGCACCACTGCTGCGCGTCGCCCGCGGGGGACCGCCGGAGGTCGCTGAGGTCTGGCGGGGCATCGCCCGGCGCCGTGCGGACAACATGCGGCTGCTGGCCCAGGACCTGGCCGCGACGGGTCAGCTACGCCACGGGCTGGACCTGGAGGAAGTGGCCGACGTCATCTGGGCGACCAACTCGCCGGAGTTCTACTGCCTGTTGGTCGAGGACCGCGGCTGGCCGCCCGAGCGGTTCGAGCGGTGGCTCGCTGACGGCTGGTGCCGACTGCTGCTCACCTGATCCCGACCCCGGGTCCACCGCGTGATCGCCCACCGCGGCAACGCAGCGGTGTCTGCTGGGCTTACGGGATGCCACGTCGCATCCTCTACGAGCCGGCTTCGTAACAGGGCGGGCTCACCCTTCACGGGCGTGTGATGACGGGTGATCGCTCGGGGATAACGGCCGTCGCGACGGTGGAGAGGCGCTGTTTCTGGGAAAGAACCCAGTCCGCTGACGGTGGGGGATGACCGTGGTGACGACTGTCAGTGCGATCGGGGGCCTTCTGGGGCTGATCGTGTCACTGATGTTCTTGGCGAAACAGACTAAGGCCGTGTCCGAGCAGGTCCGGGTGAGCAACGTCATCAACGGCACGACCGGACTGGACGGCTGCCTGAACAACGTGCGAGAAATCTACTTCAAGATGCTTGAGTACCCCGGGATGAGGACGTACTTCTACGACAGCAAGCCGTGCCCGGACCAGGGTGAAGAGCGTGCACGAATCCTCATCATGGCTGAAGTGCTGGCCGACGTTCTGGAGACCCAGTCGTCCTGGACAGCTCCATTCACCGGCCGGCGCCACGCGCATTCGGCAAGTTGGTGACCGCCCTGCGCCGCGAGGGAGCCGACGCGCCGCTCCGGGTTCGGCGCCCTCGCAGCTTTCGCTCGCCGCGCGTTGGGCAGGACGCGTCGAACTCCACGATGTCTTCCTGCCGTTGGCCGGCAGTCTGATCTGCTGGCGGCGCCTGAGGAGAGCCACCTCCTGATCGCTAGGACTTGGTCGAGCGCGAGCCGTACGCAGGCCCGAACACCACGAGCAGCACCAGGTCTTCGGCCACTTCCGTGAATCGATGTTCTTCACCGGCCGGCACGAAGATCACCGTCCCGGGACTCACCTCTTCCGTTCGGCCTGGTGTTTCGATCTTTGCGCGTCCGGCTGTGACGACATAGATCTCGTCCTCGGTGTGCGGGCTCTGGGCATCACGCCCGCCGACCGGGATGCAGTACGTCCCCACCGACAGATCCGCCGTCCGCAGTTGCTCGATCCAGTCATTGCCCGCTTCGCCGGGGTACGTCCACACGCCTGCGCCGCTGATGATCTCCATGGCGGGACCCTAACGCTGGGCCCGAGCGCAGCACTCGTGATCCTGCTACGCGCTCCGAGGGCCGGCCGCCCCGCGAGCAAAGGAGGGCACGGGCCCTTGCCTCCGGAGACCGGTGATTTACGTGATGCCCTCCCGCACGGCTCCCGCTCTAATCGCCATGGCCGGTTCGGGACACCGTCCGGCCATCCGGAACGAGCACTCGCGCACGTGCCACGACGAAGCGCCGAAGCAGACGACCGGCGCAGCCTGGAAAGGAACATCCGACATGTCTCGCCTCAACCGGCGCCTTCGATTAGTCAGCGCAGCGGCCGCCGGCACGATGGCCGTGGTCGCCACCGGCACCTCCACGACCCCGGCTTCAGCAGCCACCTCCGTGTACAGCGAGGGCTTCTCCAACGGACTCGGCACCTTCACCGCCTCCGGTTCCGTCAGCACCGGCACGTACGGTGCCCGGTTGAGCGGGTCACTGTTCTCCGACCCGACCCTGACGTCCGCGTCCGTCAACCTCGCCGGATACAGCGACGTGAGGGTGTCGTACACCCGCGCCGCGTCCGGTCTGGACCTCGGTGAGTCCTTCAACGCGGCCTACTCGGTGGACGGCGGCGCCTACACCGCGCTGGAGTCGGCGCGCACCGCCACGGGCACCGCGTCCTTCGTCCTTCCTGCCTCGGTCGCGAATCACACCCTGCGGCTGCGGTTCTCCCTGGACGCCAACAGTGCTCTGGAGACCCTGACGGTCGACGACGTGCTCGTCGAGGCCGAGGGCGGAGGGGGCCCGACCGACCCCCCTCCCGGTTCTCTGCCTCCCGTGACGGACGTGACGGCGCCGGGGCCGTACGCAGTGACCATCGACAGCACCGCGGGCCCCGGCAACGACGGGTGGCTCGTGTACCCGACGAACGCCGGCCAGAACGGCGTGAACCACCCGATTCTCGTCTGGGGTCCGGGAGCGGGGTCGGACCCCGCTGCCTACGAGGACATGCTGCGGCAGTGGGCGTCGCACGGCTTCGTCGTCTACAGCGAGGTCTCCTCCAGCAGCGGCGACTACATGGTCGATGCCCTTGACTGGCTGGAGGACCAGAACGCCGCCTCGAGCAGCCCTCTGTACCAGGACCTCGACACCTCCGAAGTCGCGTTCGGGGGCCACTCGCGCGGGTCGATCGGTACGTTCGACGTCGCCGACGAACCGCGGCTCGAGACCACCATCCACGTGGCCGGCGGCTCCTTCGACGGCAACGGCCCAGCCGGTCTGCGCAACCCGGCTCTCTACGTGGGCGGCGACGAGGACTTCGCCACGGCGAACGTGGAGCGCGACTACGCCAACACCGGCGTGCCGGTGTGGTTCAACATCCTCGACGGCACCGACCACATCCAGGCCACCCGCAACGGCCAGCACATCATCACCGCCTGGCTGCGCTGGCACCTCGCCGACGAGGAGTTCCGGCGCACGGAGGACTTCCTGAACCCCGCCTGCACGTTCTGCGGCCTCGGCGATGTCCAGTACAAGAACTGGTGACCCCGAGGTGAGCGGTCGCTGCCGCTCCGCCGCTCGGCGACGGCGGCGGAGCGGCAGCGAACCGGTGGGGCGGCGGGTGTTCGGGGAGACCTCCCGGTGCAACCCGCTCGCCCCGGCCATTCGCCTCAGGGAACACGGGTGCGTCGAGGCCCGCTGGGGCATCCCTCACTTCGTCCGCCTGGGCGTCCGTGAGCGCATACTGGCCTCATGGACGCGTCCACGCGTGGCGTCACCCACCTGCGGGAGCGGCTCGGAAGTGCCGTCTTTGCCCGGGTCGCCGGCCCCGCAGGACCGGAGACCCGTGCCCGCATCCACGAAACACCCGGCCCGCGCTGGTTCGGGCCCCACAGGCCGATTCGCATGGTCCATGGCGATGCGTCCATGTTCATCGGTGGACTCCGGGCACTCCTGCTCCAGTCGCTGCACCCGTTGGCAATGGCGGCCGTGGAAGCCCATTCCGGTTATCGCGGCGATCCCTGGGGGCGACTCCAGCGCACCAGTACCTTTCTCGCCGTGACCACGTACGGGACAGCGGAGCACGCGCAGCAGGCGGTCGACCGGGTGCGAGCCGTACATGGCCAGGTGCACGGAACGACTCCGTCCGGAGAGCCTTACGACGCCGCCGACCCGCACCTTCTCGGCTGGGTGCATGTGGCTGAGGTCGAAAGTTTCCTGCTCGCCCACCGGCGCTACGGAGCCGAACCGCTCGACGCCGCTGGGTATGACGGCTACGTCGCCGACACCGCACGAGTGGCAGAGGCTCTCGGCGTCACCGATCCTCCGCGCAATCGGCAGGAACTCGTGGCCCGCCTCGCGGCATACCGTGGCGAACTGCGCCCGACGACAGAGGCACGCGAGGCAGCACGCTTCATTCTGCTGCACCCGCCCCTGCCCTGGGCCGCCCGTGCACCCTATGCAGTCCTCGCCGCGAACGCCGTCGCTGCCCTCCCCCGGTGGGCCCGTACGTCGCTGGATCTCCCCCGGCTGTCCGGCGTGGCCGAAGCCGGTGTGGCCCCGACCGGGCGCGCACTGACCGCCGCGATTCGCTGGGCCATGGCTCCACCACGCCGCCCGTTGTGATCAGCTGCGCCACAGGCCGCCGCTGCTCGGTCGAGCGCGGCGTCACCGCTGGCGCCCCCTGACGTCCCCCAGCGGCAAGCGGGCGTCAGGAAAGACAGACGGTCGACTGCAACATGGACGACGGCCCGGCCGGTGGCGTCTGCTCGGTCCGTGCAGTGGAGTATCGAAGTTACGCCCCACGTAACCTCTTCCTGTGCCAGCCTCCCGCATGCATCATGTCGCCGTCCTCGTGCTCGAGGGAGCGAAGCCGCTCGATGTCGGCATTCCTGCGCAGGTTTTCACGACCCGCGCGAGCATGCCGTACGAGGTACGGGTGTGCGGGGCGGCACCCGGTCCCGTGACCGGCGGCGACGGCCTCTCGTACTCCGTCGCCCACGGCCTCGACGCGCTCACGTGGGCCGACATCGTCTTCGTCCCCGGCTACCGGTTTCCGGACCGCGAGGATCCACCGCAGGCCGTCGTCGAGGCCCTGATCGCCGCCCACGACCGGGGCGCGCGGCTCGCCGCCATCTCGACGGGCGCCTTCGCGCTCGCCGCTACGGGCCTGCTCGACGGCAGGCGCGCCACGACACACTGGCACTACACGCGGGCACTCATGGCGCGGTATCCGCTCGTCCAGGTCGACGAGAACGTGCTGTTCGTCGACGAGGGCAGCGTGCTCACCTCGGCCGGCGCCGCCTCCGGCATCGACCTGTGCCTGCACATCCTGCGCGGCGACCTCGGCGTGGCCGCGTCCAACCACGCGGCCCGGCGTCTCGTTGCTGCCCCCTACCGCAGCGGCGGCCAGGCCCAGTACGTGCCGCGCAGCGTCCCCGAGCCGCTCGGCGAGCGGTTCGCCGCCACCCGTGAGTGGGCGCTGCACCGGCTCGGTGAGCCCCTCACCCTGGACATACTGGCTCGGCAGGCGGGGGTCTCGCCGCGCACGTTCTCCCGGCGCTTCGTCGACGAGACCGGCTGCACGCCGATGCAGTGGGTGATGCGCGCCCGCATCGACCTGGCCCGCGAACTGCTCGAGCGCTCGCAACGCAGCGTCGAACAGATCGCCGCCGACGTCGGGCTCGGCACCGGCGCGAACCTGCGCCTGCACTTCCAGCGCATCCTCGGCACCACACCGAGCGAGTACCGGCGAACCTTCACGCGGGGCGAGTGACCCGCCCCGTACCGCATGGCGGGATCCTTTTGAACCGTGGCGATCCCGCCACTTCCGGGGGCGCCGGCTGCGGGCGAACCTGGAGTGGAAAGGAAGGGACATCACTCATGACTCGCATAGCCATCAACGGTTTCGGCCGCATCGGACGCAATGCGCTGCGCGCACTGCTGGAGCGCGACAGCGCCCTCGAGGTCGTCGCCGTGAACGACCTGACGGAGCCCGCCACTCTCGCCCGGCTGCTCGCCTTCGACAGCACGGCCGGCCGGCTCGGGCGCCCGGTGACCGTCGACGGGGACACCCTCGTCGTCGACGGGCGACGGATCACGGTGCTGGCCGAGCGCGAACCGGCGCAGCTGCCGTGGGCCGAACTCGGCGTCGACATCGTCCTGGAAGCCACCGGCCGCTTCACGTCGGCCAAGGCCGCCCGGGCCCACCTCGACGCGGGCGCGAAGAAGGTACTCGTCAGCGCGCCGTCGGACGGCGCCGACGTCACGCTCGCGTTCGGGGTCAACACCGATGCCTACGACCCGGCCCTGCACACGATCGTCTCGAACGCCTCCTGCACCACCAACGCGCTCGCGCCGCTGGCCGCGGTCCTCGACGAACTCGCCGGTATCGAGCACGGGTTCATGACGACGGTGCACGCCTACACGCAGGAGCAGAACCTGCAGGACGGTCCGCACCGCGACGCCCGGCGCGCCCGAGCCGCCGGCGTCAACATCGTGCCGACCACGACCGGCGCCGCCAAGGCGATCGGGCTGGTGCTGCCGAACCTCGACGGCAAGCTGACGGGCGACTCGATCCGTGTACCGGTGCCGGTGGGCTCGATCGTCGAGCTGAACACGACCGTCGCCCGCGACGTGGCACGCGACGACGTGCTGGCGGCGTACCGCGCCGCGGCGCAGGGGCCGCTCGCGGGCATCCTCGAGTACTCGGACGACCCGCTCGTGTCGTCCGACATCACGGGCAATCCCGCCTCGTCGATCTTCGACTCGGCCCTCACCCGCGTCGACGGCCGCCACGTCAAGGTGGTCGCGTGGTACGACAACGAGTGGGGCTTCTCGAACCGCGTGATCGACACGCTCGAGTTGCTCGCCGGACGCTGACCCGACGCCGGCGCGGTTCCCCGCCTGCGGCAACCGCGCCGGGCGGGCCGGCGGCTGCTCCACACTCCTGGCCGGACCGTCGAGCCGGGTACACGCCGACGGCACACGGGCCGCCGTCGAGACCGAACCGACTCGCTGCATCATGTAGGCATGATCACCATTCATCTGACGTACGAGATCGACGCCGACAAGCTTGAGGAGTTCGAGGACTACGGCCGCCGCTGGGTTGGACTCGTCAACCGTTTCGGCGGAACGCACCACGGCTACTTCCTGCCGAGTGAGGGCGACAGCGACATCGCCTACGCCCTGTTTTCGTTTCCCAGTTTCGCTGCGTACGAGCAGTACCGCACAGACAGCATGTCTGACCCGGAGTGCCAGGAGGCGTTCGAGCTGGCTCGTCGCACGCGCTGCATCAAGCGGTATGAACGCCGCTTCCTCCGGCCACTCGACGGTGTGTCCTAGGACGGGTGGAGGTGCGGGGTGTCCTAGGACGGGTGGAGGTGCGGGGTGTGACCGTGATGGGCTGTACGCGCTGACCAGTCGATCCCAGCAGCGAGCAACAGACGTTCCAGCCGCCAGTCGGCCGTGGTGAGGCTCACTGGTTGAGGTCGCGTTCCGGCTCCGGCGGCCGGGCATGGAGGACGCCCATCACCCGGGTAGGTGGCGGGCGCCGGTGCTGCTCGGTCAGTGCGCGTGTTGCGGCGCGACGGCCCAGGCGTACGCCTCCGCGAGGGACTTGAGGACACCGGAGGTCTGCTCGGGGCGATCGGCGTCGAGTTGGTCGGCGACCTCCTTGATCTTCGTGAGAATCGCTTCCTGTGCGTGCTCTTGGGGGGAGCGGGTGGTCATCGTGGCGCCTTTCGGAGTGGGGCGGCTGAGCGGTTCGGGGCGGTCGGTTCGTTGCGCAGGCGCCCACTCGCCTCCGCTTAGGCTGGCTGCACCGGGACCTGCACGTTTTCACCTGTCGAGCCGACCTCGGACATCCACCCCGATGAGCGCTCTCCTCGCGGACGGACGAGGGGTGCCACGGCCCGTGGCACCCCTCACGCGCGTACAGCGGCCGGCGGGCCGGGCTCACTTGTCGATGCGCGTCACATTGTTGCTGTTGACGTTGATGTCGTTGTTGACGTCCCCGACCTGGAAGCCGATCAGCCCGCACAGCAGGCACCCCGGGTTGTTGGCCGGAGGAGTCGGGACTCGGGACACGGTGACGGTGGTGGTGTTGCTCGAAGCGCCGCACGTGTCGTCGCCGTTGTAGGCGGCGGTGATGTTGTGTGGTCCCCCGGTCGTGAAACCGGTGGTCAGTGAGGAGTGTCCGTCGGCGGAGACGGGTGCGGTCGCGAGGAGGTTCGAACCGTCGAAGAACGTCACGCCGAGCCCGCCGCTCGGGTCCGAACTACAGGTCACCGTCGCGTCGAGAATCACCAGCTGCCCGGTCGTCGCGGAGGAGGGTGTGGCCTGGACCGTCGTCGACGACGGATCGAGTGCTGCCGCCGATGGAGCGAGGGACAGCACTGTGGCCGCCGCTACGGCGATCACGAGTCCGACTTTGCGTGCGAGACACGCTTTCACTTCGGGTCCTCCTCGGTCTGATCGTCAGGCGGGGGTTCGCCCGACCGTCCGGAGCGTGACCTTAGGCCGGATTTGATGGCATGTGCCACAGGTGCGGGTCCCGGCGGAGCCACCTGAGTCACCGGCTCGCTCGAATGGGCTGCAGCGGGCCGGTGGCGGAGGGCAGACGCGGGCCGGTGGGCGCCGATGCCGTGGCACCGGCTAGATCGCGGGAGGTGCGACGCGCTGGTAGGCGAGCGAGTTGCTGGTGCCGCCCGAGGTCGTGACGCTCACCGGCACCGAACCCGCCGGACCCGCCGGGGCGATCGCGATCGCGGTCGTGTCGGACACCACGGTGAAGGCCGCCGGTGCGGTGCCGAAGTGGACCGCGAGTGTCGTGGTCAGTCCGGTGCCGGTCAGGGTCACGGAGGCGCCCGCGCCCGTCGGCCCCTGCGCGGGCGAGAGCGCGGTGAGCGCCGGCGCCGTCAGATAGGTGTAGGTGACGGAATTGCTGGTGCCGCCTGGGCCGGTGACGGTGCACGCGACGGAGCCGGTGCCGGGCGGGGTGACGGCGGTGATCTGGGTGGCGGAGTTGACGGTGTAGGAGGTCGCGGGGGTGCTGCCGAAGGTGACCGCGGTGGTCCCGGTCAGGCCCGCGCCGGCGAGGACCACGCTGGTCCCGCCGGTCGCCGGGCCCTGGGCGGGCGAGACGGACAGCAGCGAGGGCGCGTTGAGGTAGTAGAAGAACACCGGCCCCGAGGTGCCACTGACGGTGGTCGCGGTGACCGCCACCGCGCCGGTGCCCGCCGGCGCGACGGCGGTGATCTGGGTGGCGGAGTTGACGGTGTAGGAGGTCGCGGGGGTGCTCCCGAAGGTGACCGCGGTGGTCCCGGTCAGGCCCGTACCGGTGAGGACCACGCTGGTCCCGCCGGCCGCCGGCCCCTGGTTCGGCGCGATCGCGCTGAGGGTCGGCGTGGGTGCGTAGGAGTAGGTGATCGCGTTGCTGAGGCCGCCGGGGGTGCGCACGGTGACGTTGACCGTGCCGGTTCCGGGCGGGACGGTCGCCGTGATCGTCGAGGGGGTGTTGACCGTGTACGACAGGGCGGCCGCGGATCCGAACGTGACGGCGATGGCGCCGGTGAACTGGCTTCCGTTCAGGGTCACGGGATTGGTGCCCGCCGCCGGACCCGTGTTGGGTACGACCGAGGTGAGGACGGGAGGGGCCACGGTGACTCCAAGGGGTGTGGTCGGCCTGGCTGGGCCGCGAGCTGGGGCACGGAAGCGGTGCGGGCGGGCGTACGGGCCCGCACCGCCTCCGCTGGGCACGGGCCGGTGTGCCGGAGCGGACCGGAACCGTGCGCGGCCGTGTGTCCGGGACGCCGTCAGATACCGGGCCCGGACACGTAGGTGAAGCCGTTGCTGAGAGTGGCGCTACCGCCCTCTGTGGTCACGACGACGTCGACGGAACCTGCGGTGCCAGGTGGTGCGATGGCCACCAGCGTGGAACCGTTCAGTACTCCGAAGGACGCGGTGATGCCGCCGAAGGTGACGCCCGTGGTGGACGCAAGGCCGGTGCCGTTGACGGTCACCGAGGTGCCGCCGGACGTCGACCCCGAGGAGGGTGTGAGCGAGACCAGTGTCGGCGCGTCGATGTAGGCGTAGGTGAGCGGAGCGGTCGTGCCTCCGGTGGTGGTGACAGTGACGTCGACGGAGCCGCTGGAGCTTCCGCCCGGAACGACCACCGACAGTTGGCTGTCCGAGACGACGGTCGGGGTCGCGCTGTTGGAGCCGAAGGACACAGTGGTGGCCGTGGAGAGGCCGTAGCCGTTGATGGTGACCGTGTTGGTGCCCGCGGTCGGGCCGGCGTCCGGGCTGAGGGACACCGCGATGGGCGGGCTGATGTAGAAGAAGGAGAGCGAGTTGCTCGTGCCTCCCGCGGTCGTCACGTTGACATCGACGACGCCGCAGCCCGCGGGGTTGATGACGGTGATCGAGGTGGGGGTGTTCGAGGTGATCGTGGCCGTCCGGGACCCGAAGCGGACGGCGGTGGCACCGGCCAGGTTCACGCCGGTGATGGTGATGGTTGTTCCCCCGCTGGTGGAGCCTTGGTTGGGGCTGATGGGCATGAGGGGTTCCTCCTCACTCGGAAGTCTTCTCCGAGCAGCGACTGGGTGTTCCGATCCACGGACGTCCCGAACCGGCCCAGGCCGACACGTCCGGCCGCTGGCAGATGGGGATGTGCGGAGGCCCGTCCGGACGGGATGAGTTCAGTCCCGGGAGGGAGGCTTGCCCGCAGGGACTCGATGGATCATCGCCCGTTGGTGCAGACACCTCAATTGACCCATCGGAGTGATTCCCTTACCAAGTGAATTGACGCGTTATCAACCGTTTGGCGGAGCGCTCTGGGCGTGCGACGGCGCGTTGTGGTGGTACGCGGTCATCTGTCCGGCCACCACGAACCCGAGAGGCCCCGGGCGAACGTTTCGCGGCGATCTGGGTCCGGACGTACGCCCCAGTTGCCGGGCAGCATCATTCCAACTGTGCCGAACTCCTCCGCGCACGCAGGGATGTGCTGCCGAGTGCGGTCATGGCTGCCAGGAGTGAGAGGGCGGCGAGGAGGAGGAAGAGAGTGGGGTAACCGCCGAGCGGCGCGGCCAAGGCTGCGCCGGCGAAGGGTGCCAGGGCGGCGGCGCTGGTGGTGGGTGCGCCGAGCAGTCCTGAGAGCCGGCCGTAGTGGGTGGTTCCCCAGCGGTCGGTGATGGCGGTGGCCTGGAGCAGGGTGAGGTTGCCGCGGACTGTGCCGGCCGCGATCGACAGCGCGATGAGCAGTGCGTACGGGCCTGGGACCAGCGCGACGGTTGCGGTGCTGATGCCGCCGAGGGCGATGAGGAGCGTGGTCCTGGGCATTGCTCCGACGCGTCGGGCGAGGGTGGCGTAGAGGGTGCGTCCCAGCGTTTGGCCGGCGCCGCCGAGTCCAAGGGCCCAGGCGGCTTGGGTGGTGGTGTAGCCGCGGTCGAGGAGGAGCGGGACGAGGGCGACGACTACGGCGTACATGGCGAAGCTGGAAAGTGTGAGGGCGGCGGCCAGCATCCAGAAGGGGCGGCTGCGCGCGATTGCGTCGGCGTGGTGGCCTGTGCGGGCGGGTGGCGGTGGCGCCTTGGGCCAGGGGGCCTTGAGCGCGAAGGCGTGGGCGGGGATGGTAATCAGGGCGAGTATGCCGGCGAGGACGGCATAGGTGGCGCGCCATGTCAGGTGGTCGGCGAGGGCGGCGGTCAGGGGTGCGAAGACGGTGGAGGCCAGTCCCCCGGCGAGGGTGACGATGGTGAGTGCGCGCACGTGTTCAGGGGCCCACCAGCGTGTCAGGGCGGCGAAGGCGGGTTGGTAGAACGTGGCGGCCATCGCGATGCCGGCGAGCAGCCAACCGGCGGTGAACGCGGCCATGTTCGGTGCGGCGGCGATGACGAGGAGGCTGAGCACGCCGAGTACGGAGCCTGCGGTCATCACTGTGCGTGGGCCGCGGTGGTCGAGGATGCGGCCGACACGGATTCCGGCGAACGCGGAGACGAGCAGAGCGGCGGAGAATGCGGCGGTCGTCGCGCCGGCAGGCCAGCCCGTGGCGGCGGTGATCTCCGGGTTCAGCACGGGGAAGGCGTAGTAGATGACCCCCCAGCTGGTGATCTGCGTGGCGCACAGGGCGGGGAGGACTGCGCGAGGCCGCGACCGGTCCCCTGTTCCGGTCGCGGCCTGGTCCGTGTGAAGGTTGGTCATTGCAGTGTCAGCAACAGCTGCTGACGGGGGCGCGCGTGTCGGTGTCGGTGCCGGCCGGGCTGGAGCAGCAGGGGCTGCTCTGCTGCTTGGTCAGTGTGTCGGCATCGGCCTTCACGACGTACACCTCCCACGGCTCGTGGCCGGGCCCGTGGACCCAGACCTTGTCCTGGAGGGCGTAGCAGCAGTTGGTGTCGTTCTCTTCTGTCGTTGCCAGGCCTTCCTCGTTCAGCCGGGCCGTGGCCGCTCGGACGGCTTCGGTGCTGTCGACTTCCACGCCGAGGTGGTCCAGGAGGGTGTCTTCGCCCGCGGAGCCTTCGATCAGGACGAGCTTGAGCGGGGGCTCGGCAACGGCGAAGTTGGCATAGCCGTCACGCAGCTTGGCAGGCTCGGTGCCGAGCAGCTTTGTGTAGAAGGCGACGGATGCAGTCAGGTCGGGGACGCGCAGAGCGAGTTGTATGCGGGACATGACGGTTCTCCTGCCGGGTGGTGGGTGAGCGTCAGCAGCCGCCGGAGATGGCTGGGGCGCCGACGCCGATCTGGAGGGTTGCGGGTGTCGCGCAGCATCCGCCGTCCGCCTGTGTGGGCTCCGGTTCGTCGAACAGTCCGGCTCCGCCGCAGACTCCGGTTTCGGGGAGGGTGAGTTCGAGGCGGTCGGCGGACTCGATGTCGCCGACGATCGCGGCGGCGACCGAACGGACCTGCTCGTAGCCGGTCATCGCCAGGAACGTCGGGGCGCGGCCGTAGGACTTCATGCCGACCAGGTACACGCCCTGCTCCGGGTGGGAGAGTTCGCGGTGGCCGTGCGGATAGACGGTCCCGCAGGAGTGCTGGTTGGGGTCGATCAGCGGCGCCAGGTCGACGGGCGCCTGGAGGCGCTCGTCGAGGCCCAGGCGCAGTTCGCCGAGGAAGGACAGGTCCGGGCGGAAGCCGGTCAGCACGATCACCTCGTCGACCGCGTCCAGGCGGCGTCCGTCCTCGCCGACCAGGATCAGCCGGCCGCCCGCGTCGTGCTCGATCGCCTCGGTCCGGAAGCCCGTGACCGCGTCCGCGTGGCCCTCGTCGACGGCGGCCTTCGCTGCCAGGCCCAGGGCACCGCGCGCCGGGAGCTGGTCGGCTTCTCCGCCGCCGAAGGTGGAGCCGGAGATGCCCCGGCGCAGGATCCACACCCCCTTCGTGCCCGCGCCGTCATCGGACCTGGCGAGGTCGGCAAGGGAGGCGAGGGCGGTGAACGCGGAGGCGCCGGACCCGATCACGGCGGTGCGCTTGCCGGCGTACCTGGCACGGACGGCCGGCGCCTTCAGGTCCGGGACGCGGTAGGTGATCCGGTCCGCCGCCTCCTTCTCGCCGAGGGCGGCAAGGCCGCTGCCTCCGGCCGGGCCGGGCGTGGCCCAGGTGCCGGAGGCGTCGATGACGGCGTGGGCGAAGAGGCGCTCCTCCTTGCCGTCGCCGTGGGCGATGTGCACGATGAACGGCTGCTGCTCGCGATCGGCGTCCACGAGGCGGTCCCGGCCGGCGCGTGAGACGCCGGTGACCGTTGCGTCGAGACGGATGCGGTCGCCGAGGACGTCGGCGAGCGGCTGCAGGTAGAGGTCGGCCCAGTCGCCGCCCGAGGGGTAGGCGGCCGGGTCGGGGCGCGTCCAGCCGGTGGGGGCGAGAAGCTTCTCGGCAGCCGGGTCGACGACCTCGCCCCAGGTGGAGAACAGGCGCACGTGCGCCCACTCGCGCACCGCGGTGCCAGCAGAGGGCCCGGCTTCCAGGACCAGGGGCTCGATGCCCTGGTCTACCAGGTGGGCGGCGGCGGCCAGACCGGCGGGTCCGGCCCCGATCACGACGACGGGCAGCTCGGTGGTGGCGGGCGCGTTCACGGCGACTCCTTGCTTGTTTCGACATCTGTCGATGTCTTGCGTGACCCAGCATGGCACCTGTATCGACGAGCGTCAACATAGACATTCATCGAAACCAGGGCTTACTGATGGAGTACGTCGCCGTGATCGGCGGCGGCCAGTCCGGACTCACTGCGGCTCACGCACTGCTCCGCCATGGACTGCGGCCGGTGGTGCTGGAGGCGCGTTCGGCGGCACGGCCGGGTCGTGGCCGCGCCACTCCTGCCCGGTACAGCTCTCCGCCGGGCGCAGCCTGTCGTCGAACTCGCTGCGCGGCGTGGGCCGGGATGCGGAGCGGATCACCCGACGCCTCGTCGCCTACCTCGCGCGCCAGTGACGGGCACCCCTCACTGGTTCGACGTGTGTCAACATAGACGTATGTCGAATGCAAAGGTGCTGCCGCTGCTCGAGCCCACTGACGGTCAGGGTGTGACGCCGTGCTGCCCACCACTGACCGAGCGCCCAATGACCGCCATGGAGGCTGAGACGGCTGCGCGGATGTTCAAGGCGCTCGGTGACCCGGTGCGTTTGCGGCTGTTCTCCGCCGTGGCCTCGCACGAGGGCGGGGAGGCGTGCGTGTGCGACATCTCCGACGTCGGCGTCTCCCAGCCCACGGTGTCTCACCACCTGAAGAAGCTGAAGGATGCCGGCCTGCTCACCTCCGAGCGGCGCGGCACCTGGGTGTACTACCGGGTCGAGCCGGAGGTTCTCGCCGCGATGGGCAAGCTGCTGGCCATGCCGACCGCGGCCTGACCATCGGAACGGGCAGAGGGGACGAGAGATGAGCGGGGGCTTGAGTGCGGTGGTCACACCTTTGACGGCGGAGCACGCCGAGCAGGTGCTGGCGATCTACCGGGCGGGCATCGACGAGGGCAACGCCACCTTCGAGACCAGCCCGCCCGCTTGGGAGACGTTCGACGGCGCGAAGCTGCCCGAGCACCGTTTCGCCGCGCTCGACGAGAGCGGGGCGGTGCTCGGCTGGGTGGCGGCGAGCAGGGTCTCCGACAGGTGCGCGTACGCGGGAGTGGTCGAGCACTCCGTCTACGTCCACCCCGCTGCCCGCGGCCGCGGCATCGCCTCCGCCCTCCTCAAGGCGCTGATCGACTCCACCGAGCGGGCCGGGATCTGGACCATCCAGTCAGGGATCTTCCCCGAGAACACCGCCAGCCTCGCTGTTCACCAGCGGGCAGGGTTCCGAGTCATCGGCACGCGGGAACGGATCGGGCGCCATCACGGCGTGTGGCGCGACGTCGTCCTCGTCGAGCGCCGTAGCCCCGCCATCACCTGACGGTCAGCGGTGTTGTGCGATCTCGCGTGGGGCGTATCGGGCTGCGGCGCCGAACACGATGAAAGCTGTCCGGGAAGTCGACCGGACAGCGGTAGTTCACCGTGTGGACCTGCAGGACGGCGAAGACAGGGCGGGCCGGGAACGGCGGGAGGAAGGGCCGCTACCAGCTGCAGGGGCTGATGACCGCCCCCGGGCCCGCCAGGTGCTGGCGTCGGCCTCGACCAGGAGGCGGTCGGCGTCACGAAAGGTGCGGCGAGTCCCACATCTGCTGTCAGGACCCGCCCGGCGCCGGATCAGAACCCAGGATCTCGAAGTCCACGCTCTGGCAGCGCAAGTGGTGGCCGACGGCGAGTCCAGCTTGACCGACGCCGACCACCACCACTTCCACCTGCGGTGTCACAGGGCCGCCGTCTCTGCGTCGGCGGCGAACTTCCTACGCCAGGCGAGGGCGACGTAGACCAGGCCGATCAGCACGGGGACTTCGATCAGCGGGCCGACGACCCCGGACAGCGCCTGGCCGGAGGTGACGCCGAAGGTGGCGATGGCGACCGCGATGGCCAGCTCGAAGTTGTTGCCCGCGGCCGTGAACGCCAGCGTCGTGGTGCGGTCGTACGCCAGGCCGAGGCCCTTGCCGAGGAGGAAGGAACCGAAGAACATGATCGCGAAGTACCGCCGGCGACGTCGTCGACCACACCTACCGCCAGGCCATCACCGCAGCCGGCACGGGCGCCGCGGCGGCACTCGACGCCGAGCGCTACCTCTCGGCCCTCGCCGACGCTGCTCCTGCGGGGTGAGACCGCGGTGGCGCGCGGCCTCCTCCCGCAGCCGGACCTCCTGCGCGCCCGTAGCGGCAGCACTCCCGGTCTGAACTCCTACTCAGCGGGGCGGTCCGGCAGTCATATTGCGGCGCGGCGACTCCTGATCAGCTGCGAACGAAGCTCCGGGCAGGCACACGGGTCACACGAAGAGGCGATTCCCGTGGCGGCTGCTCGCTTCGGAGCCCGGAACGTGATCGGGTTGACACCCCGTCAGCCGTTCGGGGACCAAGCCGAAGGACACCGATGACGAACCGACAGCACCCGCCGCCACCGGACGCCGTCGTCGTAGGCGCCGGCCTTGCGGGACTGGCCTGCGCACTCGACCTCATCGGCTCCGGCCTCCGCGTCGAATTGCTGGAGGCGTCCGACGGCGTGGGCGGCCGCATGCGCACCGACCGCAAGGACGGCTTCCTGCTGGACCGTGGCTTCCAGGTCTTCAACACGTCCTACCCCCAGGTGAAGAAGCGTCTCGACCTCCGCGCACTGCGCCTGCGGCCGTTCACCCCCGGTCTCATCGCCCGGACGTCCTCCGGGCGGGTGCGGGTCACCGACCCGACCCGTCGGCCGGGGGACGCGGCCCAGCTGCTGCCGGGACGTGTGCTCCCGGCCCGTGACCTCGCCGCTCTCGCCGCGCTCACCGCCCGTGACGTCCTGCTTCCCGCGAAGCGCCTGGGCCGTTTGCGCGACCGCACCGCGTCGGAGGCGCTGGTCCGCGCCGGCCTGTCGCCGCGCGCGGTCGAGGACATCATGCGGCCGTTCCTGTCCGGGGTGTTCCTGGAGGAAGGGCTGGAGACCTCCGCGCGATTCATGCACCTGGTCTGGCGGAGCATGGCGCGCGGCACGCTCTGTCTGCCCGCGTACGGCATCGGCGCCGTGCCGTCACAGCTCGCCGCCGGGCTGCCGGAAGGAGCCGTCCACCTGGAGTCGGCCGTCGCCGAGGTCACGGACTCCGGGGTGCTCCTGGCCGACGGCAGAGAGCGGCAGGCCGCCTCCGTCGTCGTGGCCACCGATTCCGCCACGGCCGCCCGCCTGCTGCCCGGCCTGCCGGTCCCGGACACCCGTACTGTGACGACGTACTACCACGCGGCCGACCGGTCACCGCTGTCCGAACCGACGCTGGTCGTGGACAGCGGCCTGGCCGTCCTGAACAGCTGTGTCCTCACCGAGGTCGCACCCACCTACGCTCCCCCGGGCACGGCTCTGGTGTCGACCTCGGTCCTCGGCGCGGGCCCGCCCGGGGGCGACAAGACGGTCCGCGGGCGGCTGGCCGAGCTGTACGACACGGACACGAGCACCTGGGACACGGTCGCCACCTACACCGTGGAGGGCGCCCTGCCCGCCATGCGGCCTCCTTGGCCGCTGAGCCGTACGACCCGTTTCGCACGGGGACGTTACGTCTGTGGGGACCACCGGGCCACCGGGTCGGTGCAGGGTGCGTTGGCCTCCGGCAGCAGGGCGGCACGTGAGGTGCTGGCCGACCGGGCAGAGGCGCGGACCCCGCGGACGTGACCGGGCGCGTTCAGGGCCGGGTGGACGACGCCGTCGTCGTGGGCGGTGGTGCCGCCGGACTGTGCCTGGCCCACTGGCTCACGAGAACCGGCACGGGAGTGACGCTGGTCGAGGCCCCCGACGGGCCGCTGCGCCCTGCGGAGCGCACCTGGTGCTACTGGGAGGCGGGCACCGGCGAGTTCGAGGAGGCCGTCGTCGCTTCCTGGCAGCGGCTGCGGGTGCGAGGGCCGGACGGCTGCGTCGTCGAGTCCGAGCCCGCGCCACTGCGTTACCGCATGGTGCGCTCGGGCCCCTTCGAACAGCTGGTTCACGCCCGCCTCGCGGCGTCCCCGGCGGCCCGCGTCCTGCGCGCCACCGCCCACGAGGTGCGCGACGCACCGTACGGCGCCGAGGTGCGCTGCACGACTGCAGGCGGCCAACCGCTCACCCTGCGCGGCAGATACGTCTTCGACTCCCGGCCGGTGCGAGCCACGCCTGCCCACCGGACCTTGCTGCTGCAGCACTTCCGGGGCTGGTTCGTGCGCACCACCGTCCCCTGCTTCGAGCCCGAAGTGGCGGACCTCATGGACTTCCGGGTGCCACAGCCCCGCCATGGGCTCGCGTTCGGCTACGTGCTGCCGCTCGCACCGGACCGGGCGCTGGTGGAGTACACGGAGTTCTCCCGTGCCCCCCTCACGACGGCCGCATACGAAGCGGCCCTGCGGCAGTACACCGGGGACGTCCTGCGGCTCAGCCGGTTCGCCGTGGAGTCGGCCGAGCAGGGCGTCATCCCCATGACCGACGCGCGTTTCCCCCGCAGGACCGGCCGCTCCGTCTTCCGTATCGGGGCCGCCGGGGGCGCCACCCGCCCGGCGACCGGCTATACGTTCGCCGCCGTACAGCGCCAGAGCCGGGCCATCGCCACCGCACTGCGCCGCGACCGCCCGGATGTGCCGCCACCGCACGGCCGACGGGCTCTCGCCATGGACGCCGTGCTGCTCCGGGCCCTCGACACCGGGCGAGTGGACGGTCCGCGCTTCTTCACCGACCTCTTCCGCCGCATCCCCATGGAGCGTCTGCTGCGGTTCCTCGACGGCGGGAGCACGCCGTGGGAGGAGTTCGGGATCGGCCTGCGTACGCCCGTGGGCCCGATGCTCCACACCGCGGTCGAACTCCCCTTTCTCGCCCGCCGGACCACCGGCCGATCCGAAGAGAGCCCTCGATGACCCTCCTGCGGGACCACGACCTGGCACGCGCCTTCGATCACGCGTCACTCACGTACGACCGGCTCACCGCCTTGAATCCGGGCTACCGCTCCGACCTCCTCCGCTCGGCGCACCGCCTGCGGCTCCCGCGCGGCGGTAGGGGACTGCGGGTGCTGGATCTCGGCTGTGGAACGGGTGCGTCCACGCGGGCGCTCCTGCGGGCGGCCCCCTATGCACGGATCACGGCGGTCGACGCCTCCGCCGGCATGCTGGAGCAGGCGCGCGCGAAACGCTGGCCCCGGAACGTCCGCTTCCTGCACCGGTCCGCGGAGGAGCTCGCCACCACCGACGACGACGGCTCGTACGACGCCGTCTTCGCCGCCTACCTCTTTCGCAACGTCGCCGAACCCGGCGAGGTCCTCGAAGCCGTGCGCGCCCTCCTGCGTCCCGGCGGCCGTCTGCTGGTCCACGAGTACAGCCTCAGCGGCTCACCCGTGCACCGGGCGGTGTGGAACACGGTCTGCCGGGGTGTCATCGTCCCGGCGGGCACGCTGACCGGCGACCGCGAGCTCTACCGCCATCTGTGGCGCAGCGTCCTCGAGTTCGACACGGCACCTGTCTTCGCACAGCGGATCGCCGGGGCCGGATTCCCCTTCGTGCGGACCGTTCCCGTCGGCGGCTGGCAGACGGGAATCGTCCACGTGTTCCTCGCCCGGAGCGGCGTGGAATCCACCGCGCCCGAGGCGTCGTGAGTGCCCGCGGGCGCCGCCCCGACGCGGCCCGGCACGGACGCGACCGCCGGGCGGAGGTTCTCTTGCCGAATCCGGGACGCGCGCGCTTCACCGGAGACGCGCCTTCGGCCGCGGTGATCGGCGGCGGTATCGCCGGCCTCGCGGCGGCGACCGCACTCGCCGAACGCGGTGTCCGCGTGACTCTCTACGAACAGGGGGAGAGCCTCGGCGGGCGCCTCGCCGGGTGGCCCGTCCGCCTGGCCGACGGGTCCGGGGCGACGATGAGCCGCGGCTTTCACGCCTTCTTCCGCCAGTACTACAACCTGCGCGGACTGCTGCGTCGCACGGATCCCGGGCTCTCGGCGCTCACCCCGCTGCCGGACTACCCGCTCCGGCACCGCAACGGCCTCGCGGACAGTTTCGCCCGCGTGCCGAGGACCCCGCCGTGGAGCGCGCTCGGATTCGTCGCGCTCAGCCCGTCGTTCGGCTGGCGCGACCTCGCGGCGATGAACCCGCGCGAGGCCCTGCCCCTGCTCGATGTGCGGGTCCCCGAGGTGTACGAGCGGTTCGACGGGGTCAGCGCCGAAGACTTCCTGCACCGGATCAACTTCCCCGAAGCGGCCCACCACCTGGCCTTCGAGGTGTTCTCCCGCAGCTTCTTCGCCGACCCGCGCGAACTGTCCGCAGCCGAACTGCTGCTGATGTTCCACATCTACTTCCTCGGATCGTCCGAGGGCCTCCTCTTCGACGTGCCGCGCGAGCCGTTCCCGCAGGCTCTCTGGGAACCGCTGGGCGGCTACCTGCGGCAGCTCGGCGCCGAGGTGCGCACCGGTGCGCCGGTACACCGGGTCCGCCCGGCCGCCGACGGAGACCTGACCGTGGAGACCGACGGGGCGGCCGACCGCCACCAGGCCGTGGTCCTCGCCCTGGACACGCGCGGCCTGCGCCATGTCGTCGGCGCCTCCGAGCAGATGGGGGACGCGTCCTGGCGCGCGGACATCGCAGCCCTGCGGACGGCGCCCCCGTTCCTCGTGTCCCGGCTGTGGCTCGACCGCCCCGTGCGCGAGGACCGTGCGGGGTTCCTCGGCACCAGTGGCTTCGACGGACTCGACAACGTCAGCGTCCTCGACCGCTGGGAGGGCGAATCCGCCCGCTGGGCCGCGCGGACGGGCGGCTCCGTGGTCGAACTGCACGCTTACGCCGTCGACGAGGGCGCCGAGCAGAAGGAGGTCCAGCGTCGGATGCTCGACCGTCTGCGCGAGGTCTATCCCGAGACGGCGGACGCCGAAGTCGTCGACGCCCGCCACGAATGGCGCGCCGACTGCCCCGTCCACTCCGTGGGCGGCTACCACCGCCGGCCGACCGTGCGGACGCCTCATCCTCGCGTCGTGCTGGCGGGCGACCTGGTCCGCACCGGCCTCCCCGTCGCCCTGATGGAGCGTGCCGCGACCTCGGGTTTCCTGGCCGCCAACGCGCTCCTCGCCGACTGGGGCATCCGGGGGCAGGTGCTCTGGACCGTCCCGCGCACCGGGCGCTCCCGGGCACTGCGCGCCCTCGCGGTTCTGGCCGCGCGGCACTGACGCTCAGCCGGGGAAGCGTCCGGTGCTCCGCAGCGACCAGCGGCGCTCGGCGTACGCCAGGTCGTCACGCCAGAGGCGGCCCGCCGTCCGGCGCATGAGCGGCCGGAGTACGGGCGCGGCGGCGCGCGCCAGGGCGAAGCCCCGCCGGTCCGAGGCCGCGACGACGGCCTCGACCACCGCCGTCCGCGGGTTCGTGGCGCCGGGCGCGGTGAGTGGCGTGGCATGGGTCTCCACCACCGATCCGGCGCCCTCGCCGTCAATGATGTGCATGACGACCGTGCGCGGTTCGGGTGCCGTGAACACCGCTCGCACCGGCACCGCCAGCCGGCCTGCGACTTTGAACGCGACATCGACGGCGAACGCGTCGTTGCCGCCGTCCTCGGGAGTGTCCGCCACCTTGAGGCCGACGAAGGCGTACGGGTGGAACCAGGAACCGTGCCAGGGGTCGAGCCGGTTGGCGACCACGTCCTCGGGTTCACACCGGCCCTCCACCGTGAACACCGCGTCCAACGCGTTCACCGGCACCGGCCTCACCGGTACGACCGGGCGCTCCAGCGGGGTCTCGCCCCCGGCCGCATCCAGCCTCACCCAGGCCAGGACCCCGTCGTCGTACACCGGATACGGCTCCCACCCGGCGAACGGCCCGCCGTCCAGGGCCAGACCGTGCCAGTGGCACATCAGCGTGCCGCAGACCACCCGGCTGTCGCGCAGCGGGGCTCCCAGATGGGGGCACTCCCCCGGGCCGGCGCGCAGGGCTCCGTTCTCCGACCGCCACAGGACGACTTCCACCCCGGCGATCGTCCGGCCGTACGGGCGGTTTCGCGCCCCGATCTCCCGGGAGGCTCCGACGACGTACCAGTTGCCCGACGGGCGGGCGGTGGCGCGCTTCAGTGCTCCGGCGATCACGGCGGGTCTCGCCTCGCGCCAGGTCGGTGTCTGCCGCTCCCAGCGGGGGGCGCGCCGCACCCGCAGCGGTGACGTCCACGTCGTCCGGCGGCGCGGGCTGTTCATCGCAGGGAGCCCTCCGCTCCCGCGACCGCGCCCGGCGCCGCGACGGGC
Organism: Streptomyces sp. NBC_00683; assembly: GCF_036226745.1. Taxonomy (NCBI): domain Bacteria; kingdom Bacillati; phylum Actinomycetota; class Actinomycetes; order Kitasatosporales; family Streptomycetaceae; genus Streptomyces; species Streptomyces sp. NBC_00683. Next base: position 168,007 of record NZ_CP109013.1, read on the forward strand.
GGCCGGGACCGCACCCGTGCGCGCAGGACCCGCGCGAGCCCGCCCGCAGCGGTGGCGGCCCGTCGCCGAAGCGGCACCACGGCACGACGGTGCAGCACCCGGTAGTCGTCATCGGCGACCGCGTCGAGGATCCCCCGGTACAGGACGAACGCCGTGCGGATGCAGGGCCTTACCCGCGGCTCCAGCATGGCGATGCCCGGTTCCGCCTCCTGGTACACGGTGCGGATCATCGCGTCGGCTTCTACCAACGCGGCACGGATGCGCCGGTCGTGGCGCCCGGTGCGACGGCTCCACTCCAGCAGGGGCCGCTCCACGCCATGAGCGGCGAGGAGGTCCGCCGGCAGGTAGACGCGGCCGCGGTCCAGGTCCTCGCCCACATCCCGGAGGAAGTTGGTCAGCTGGAAGGCCACACCGAGAGCCGCCGCGTGCGGAGCCGCCTCCTCACGGGCCACGACCGTTCCGAGCACCGGCAGCATCTGAAGCCCGATCACCGCTGCCGAACCGTGCATGTAGGCACGCAGATCGGCGTACGTCCGATAGTCGGTGACCGTCAGGTCGCTGCGCATGGATGCCAGGAAGTCCGTGAACAGGCCGTGGTTGATGGCGTAGCGCCCGGCGGTGTCCGCGACGGCCCTGACGACGGGCTCCTCTCCGGCTCCTGTACGCAGTCCGTGGGCGAGGTCGCTCTCCAGCAGACGCAGCAGGCGGTCGCGTTCCTCGGGGGGCTGCCTGCGGTCCAGGTCGTCCACGATGTCGTCGGCCCACCGGGCGAAGCCGTACAGCGCGTGCACGGCGCAGCGCCGTTCGACCGGCAGCAGCCGGGTGGCCAGGAAGTACGTCCGCCCGTGCTGCGCGTTGAGCGCCCGGCACCGGGCGTAGGCGGCGCGCAGAGCAGGCCCGATGATCCCTGCGGCATCCAGTTCACGACGGCTCATCAGCTCTGCCCTTCGAGGACGGGAGAGCGACGGCGCACGCCCGTCGCCAGGGGATGCCCCGTGATGCGGGCGGCTGCGAGCTTGCCGCTCACGAGTACGGTCGGCACGCCCACCCCGGGTGTGGTGCCGCAGCCGGCGAGGACGACGTTGTCGTAGCCGCGCACGAGGTTGCGTGGCCGGAAGGGGCCGGTCTGCGCGAAGGTGTGCGACACGGAGAACGGGGTGCCCGCCGCATGGCCCTGAGCCGTCCAGTCCACCGGAGTGACCAGCAGCTCCCGGTCCATGGATGCCTCGAAGCCTTCGAGCCCCCGACGCTCCAGCTCGGCCAGCAGACTGTCCCGGTAGCGCGGCCCCAGGCCGCGCCAGGTGCCCGCCGACGGGCCCGTCGTGGTGTTGGGACACGGGGCCAGCACGTAGTGCAGGTGTCTGCCCTCCGGCGCCAGTGAGGCGTCGTGCGTCGTCGGGCGGGTGATGAGCAGCGACGGGTCGCTCATCACCCGCCCGCTCCGGGTGAGTTCGTCGAACGTGCTTTCCCAGGCGGCGCCGAAGGAGAGGGTATGGTGCGCCAGTTCCGGCCAGGTACGGTCCGTGCCGGCGTGCAGGATCACGGCCGACGGCGCGTGGCGCAGAGGCACGGGACGTCGCGGCGCGCGGCCCAGCAGCCGGTGGGCGACGGGGAGATCAGGAGTCAGGACGAGAGCGTCGCAGGGGATGCGCTCGCCCGACGCCAGCAGTACGGCCCGAACCCGGCCGGCCGCCTTCTCCAGCCCGGTCACCTCGGCCGACCAACGGAACTCCCCTCCCGCGTCGGCGGCGGCGTCCGCCATTGCCCGGGGCAGTGCGTACATGCCTCCCTTCGGGAACCAGACGCCCGCGACCGTGTCCATGTAGGCGATGACGGCGTAGGCGGCGAGGGCTCGGGCCGGGGTGACTCCCGCGTACAGCGCCTGGAAGGAGAACACCCGGCGCAGTCGTGGGTCCGAGAGGAACCTTCCGATCTGCGGATCGAGTCGGCCGAAGCCCCCCAGGACCGCCAGCCGTGCCAGGTCCGGGTGCAGAAGCCGGAAGGGCGAGTCGAAGTTGGTGTCGATGAAGCGGCGCATCTGTGCCTGGTACAGCTTCTCCAGCCAACTGCGCAGCCGGCGGTACCCCGCGGCCTCCGCAGCCCCGGCGAAGCGCCGTACCTCGGCCTCCATGGCGTCACCGTCCGTGTGGACGTCCAGCGCGCTGCCGTCCGCGAAGCGGGCACGGTAGGCCGGGTGCAGCGGAACCAGCTCCACCCGGCTGCGGAGACTGTCCCCGACTGCGGCGAAGGCCTCGTCGGCCAGGTGCGGCATGGTCAGCACGGTGGGGCCGGTGTCGACCCGGTAGCCGCCGAGTTCCAGCCGTCCCGCACGGCCTCCCGGCCCCGCGTCCCGTTCGACGACGGTCACCCGGCGGCCCGCGCCGAGCAGGTGAAGGGCGGCGGCGAGGCCGGACAGGCCGGCGCCGACCACGACCACGTGGTCGGTGGGGGCGGGGATCGTCTTCATTCGCCCTCCCCGTTCCGGACACGGGCGGTGCCCACGGCCCTGGCCACCAACGCGGCGAACTCCCGCCGGGCACGGGCATCCGCTCCGACAGCCGCGAAGTGGCGCAGGCTCGACTCCGCGAGGCCGGCGATCTCCTGCTCCACCACAGCCCGCGCGCCCGTACGTTCCAGAGCGGCGCGCATCCGCTCGACCGTTCCTCCGCCGGACGCGGCGTCCTCGGGGCCGAGTACGGCCAGGGCCTCCGTGTCGCCCGATTCGGCGGCGAGCCGGAGAGCGACCGCGAGGAGGTAGGTGAGCTTGCGTGCCCGCAGGTCCTCTGCCGCGGGCTTCCCCGTGACGGCCGGGTCCCCGAACGCGCCCAGCAGGTCGTCGCGGAGCTGGAAGGCGAGTCCCGCGCACCGTCCGGCGGACCGCAGCTGGTCGAGGGCACGGGCATCGGCCCCGGCCAGGGACGCGCCGAGGGCGAGCGGCCGCTCCACGGTGTAGAGCGCGCTCTTGAGGGTCGCGATGTTCCTGGCCTGGGCGGGGTCGGCGGACCCGGTCGCCTGCGCCCGCATGTCCAGGTACTGCCCTGCGACCATCTCGCAGCGCATCGCCTGCCACTCCTTGTGCAGCTCCTCGCCGTACGGGGAGTCCAGTGCGGTCTCGGTGAGCAGATCGTCGGCCCAGGCCAGGGCCAGGTCTCCGGCGAGCACCGCGGCGGTGGCCGAGTAGGACGCGGCGGAACCGCGCATGTGGGCCGCCCGGTGCGTGTGTGCGAAGTCCGCGTGCACGGCGGGCGCGCCCCGGCGTACCGGCGATTCGTCCATCACGTCGTCGTGCACCAGTGCGCAGGCCTGCAGCAGTTCCAGGGCGGCACCGATGCGCAGCGGTGCCCCGGGGTCGCCGGTTCCCCCGGCGGCCAGCCACCCGCACCGGACGAAAGCCGTCCGCAGCCGCTTGCCGCCGTGCAGGACGAACGCGGCGACCCGGGAGGCCACTTCCTCGGCGAACACCGCGTCCACCCGCCGGGCCTCCCGCAGCCTGGCCTGCAGATACTCAGCAAGGACGGCGTCGACGGGCAAGGCCGCCTCCCCGGCTGTGTGCGGGCCCTGCTCTCGGCCCGCCTGGGGGCCCGTGTCCCCGCCGGAGTCCGCCCGGGTGCCGGTGCCTGCGCCGGGTCCCGGGTGGGGGCCCGTCCCTCCGCCGACCCCTGTCCGCGTGGCCCGTGGACCGAGCATGGAATGCCCCTTTCGCTCGGTTGTCCGCCTGGTACGTCCACCGGTTTCTTCCGGCCGCGAAGATCGCGGATGCCCCTATGCCTGCCCGGCGCACGGCCCGGTCGGAGCGAAGTTCACCCGGACGGCGCGGAATCCGATCAGGACAGCCCTGCACACGCCTGCACGACGGTGACGGACCGTCGGCCGTGCCGAACAGATCCTCACCGTCCGCCCCTCTGGACCGGTGCGATTGCAACGCTGCTTCAGGGCACCGGGCAGCCGGCGGCTGGCCTCCAGCACGGCGAGAGGTTCGGCTTCCCGCTCTGCGACAGAGGTGTTCGATGTCGGCCGCCTGCCGGGAACGCAGGAACGCACGGGGATGAACGCGCCTGACTCGCGGTGCTCGGCAATGCCGCCTTGACCTGAAGCTTGATTGAGGTCCTACTGTCACGTCGCGTTGATCAGCGCCCGATGACAGGAGAACACTTCATGATCCTCGTGACCGGAGCCACCGGAAATATTGGAAGCGCCCTCTTGCAAGAACTCCAGGCGGCCGGAGCCGGTCCGCTGAGAGGGCTCACCCGTGACATTGCACGGGCCGCGTTCCCGGAAGGGGTTGAAGCCGTTGCGGGTGACTTCGCCGACACAGCCTCACTGAAGCCCGCATTGAACGGAGTCCGATCGCTGTTCCTCGTGTCACGCATGGGGTCTGACGCCGAGATCATCGAGGCGGCCCGACGAGCAGGTGTGGAACACGTAGTGCTGGTCTCATCCATTACCGTCCAGACCCACCCGCATCTGGGCCCCGCCGGTGAGAACCTTGCTGTCGAGCAGCTGCTGCAGGGCAGCGGCATGACGTGGACGATCCTGCGGCCGACACAGTTCGCCTCGAATGCCCTGTGGTGGGCGGGAACGATCCGCGGGCACGAAACGGTGCGCGTGCCCTATGCGGACATCGGTCTCCCCACGATCCACCCGGCGGACATCGCATCGGTGGCCCGGGTGGCACTGACCGAGTCCGGCCACCAGGAGCGGACGTACGCACTGACTGGTCCGGAGAGGGTCACGGCCCGGCAGCAGGTCGGGGCCATCGCGACAGCACTGGGGCGGAACGTGCCGTTCGCCGAGATCAGCCGGCAGGCAGCCCATCGCCAGATGGCTGCCTTCCTCGGCAACGAGGCCGCTGACGCGGTGCTGGACCTGACAGGTGGCGACGTCAACGACGAGCTGCTCATGGTGCGTGACACCGTTTCCCAGATCACCGGAGCCCCGGCCAGGACGTTTCAGCAGTGGGCCTCGGACAATGCCTCCGCCTTCCGCTGAGCCGCCGCCCGGTCCTGAGCCCGTTCATGGGTCCCTGACCTCGCCAACATCGAAGCCACACTCAGTTGCTGGTGCCCGGGCTTGGAGGCCTTGCGCCCGTCGGTGAGGGCTTCGAGGAGTTCAGCCGATTTGCGGCCGTCGGCAGCGACCGAGGTAGCGGATGCCTTCCCCTTCCGGTCCGCCGCCGGTGCCTTTGAGCGTTCACGGGGCAAGAACACGACCATGCCGATCCACCGACGTCAACGGGCTGTGACCTCGGGCCAGGTATCACGGCCAGCCAGGTCGAGGATCAGACCTGCAATGTTCCATGCGTCGTCCTCGCCGCAGTGGTGACGCCCTTCCAGCGGTAGTCCGGCAATCGCCAGGGCCTGGGCCATTCCGGGGCGCTTTCGCAATCCATGGGCCTCGGTAAAGACTGCCTTGGCATTGGCGTGCCGACGTCCGAACGGGTACGCGGTGTCGGTGGCCTGGCACTGACGCGTGAACTGGTGACGGTCGTAGTCACCCCAGCTCGCCCACGGACGCACCCCGGCCTGGTGGTCGGCCGCCAGCAGTCGACAGGCTTCGCCGAAACTCATGCCTGTATCCACTTCGGCCTGACCCAGCCCGGTCAGTTCAGTACAGAAGGAGCTGACGGCCGACCGCACGGGCCGCACCAGAATGCGATGCCGTCCGACACGCTCATTCCTGCCGAGGTCAACAACCGTCAGCCCGATCTCAATGATCTCGCTGACCGCACCGGGCGGCGGCTCACCCTCCCAGCACGTCGCCTCAACATCGATGACGTTCAACAGTCCCCCAGCACACTCCATGCGAACGAGTATGAAGGAAGGGGCCTACCGGTCCCCCTGATTTCTACGGCAACCAAGCCCATGCGAAGCCCCGTTCACTCGTCGAGCAGGCCGGCCTGTGACGGTAGATCATCACGATGACGTCGAACCGGCGTTCGGCGGCGTGGCACCCGGTACTCTCTGGCGACATTGCAACGGGGAGGGATTGAGGTCGTGAGAGTAGTACGGCAAGGACTTGTCGCCGCCGGTGCGGTGATGAGTATGGGCGTGGCTCTGCTGTGCGGATGCGGGGAGCGGCCCGCGGTGGAACCACGAGAGAGCAGCGCGGGTGTCGGACCGGCGTATGGGGGCCTCTCGAAGATGCTGTCCTTCCGCTACGTGGGGGACTCCGGCGAGGACGAGACGATCAACCAGATGATGGTCATCCAGAACGCGTCAGCAGGCTCGCTTGTCCCGGTGTTGTCCTTCAGTGCGCTGGACAAGAAGCGCCGAGTCCTGCCGGACGTCAAGGTGAGCACGGTGTACGGCAGTGATCGCGGCAATCTGGTGGTGCCGCAGGGGCAGTACTTCGATGTACTGAGGTTCTCCGGTTCTGGTGTGCCTGATGTGGCAGACGTCCGAGTGACGGTGAAGAGCGTGGCCCTCACCCGTCTTTCCTCGGGGCAGGGTGACTTGAGCGTCACGACTCAAGCGCTGGATGCGGACGGCGCCGAGATCAGCAGGTTCGAGCGCTTCTCCAAAGTGGAGATCACCAACGACAACGACTTCCCGGTGTTCGTACGGGTCGTCTACATCCTGTGGGATCAGCCGGACGAAGGTGAGACCCAGCAAGCCGTCGAGGTCACACCGGTAGGTGGCCTGACGGAGGTGCCGGCAAGCGGTACTGCGGTGCTCGATGTGACCGGAAAGGCGAAAGCCGCAGTGGAACGCCATTCCGGCGGTCCCGCGGTAAGCATCAAGGCCTACTACTCACAGTAGCCCCCGTGGCGGGGTACGACCTCGTGGTTGGTTCGCGTTGACACGCCGAGGCCTCGGTCGGCGCATCGCGCATGAGCTCCGGCAGCAGGGCGGCGCTCAGCGGGGCCGATTGCCGACGGTCACCACAAGCGTACGGTCGACGCTCCGGGACCCGAAGGACGCTCCGCGCACGGCTGGCAGAGGGAAGGTGTGCCTGGGCCGATGAGTTTCTGGGGCGGGACCGGTCTGTACAGGTATGAAGACCTACACGCTTGAGACAGCCGGCGCGGACCTCGTCTACGACGTTCGTGGGCCCTTGCCGACCGACGGCGGGCGCCCGCCGCTGCTCATGATCGGTCAGCCCATGGACGCCACCGGTTTCGCCGCGCTCGCGGCACGCTTCCCGGAGCGGACCGTTGCCACGTATGACCCGCGCGGACTCGGTCGCAGTATCCGCAAGGACGGACGGGTCGACCACACCCCGGAAGTCCAGGCCGATGACGTACACGCCGTCATCGAGGCGCTCGGGGCCGGGCCGGTGGAGATGTTCGCCAGCAGTGGCGGCGCGGTCACCGCCCTCGCTGTCGTGGCGAAGTACCCCGGTGATGTGACCACCCTGGTCGCTCATGAACCGCCGCTTATCACCCTCACCCCGGACGGCCCGGCGGCCGTGCGGGCGCGGGCTCGTGTCCGGGATGCCTACGAGAAGCGTGGCTGGGGGGCCGGAATGGCTGCGTTCGTGGCCATGACCTCCTGGGAGGGCGAGTTCACCGACGCGTACTTCGCGCAGCCCGATGCCGATCCCGCCGCGTTCGGCATGCCCACCGATGATGACGGCTCGCGCGACAATCCGCTGCTCTCCGACCGGTCGTGGGCGATCAGCAGCTACCGTCCGGACGTCGACGCGATCGCGAGGGCCGCGACCCGCGTGGTGATCGCCCTGGGCGAGGAGTCCAAGGACGTGGAGACCGGGCGTACCTCTGTCGCGACCGCCGAACTGCTCAACCTGGGGGTGACCGTGTTCCCGAGCCATCACGGCGGATTCCTGGACGGTGAGTTCGGCTATCCAGGAAAGCCGGACGAGTTCGGACAGCGGCTGCGTGAGGTTCTTGACGGCGCCTCGTAGCACCACGGTTGGGCGAGTGGTTCCGGATACCGCTGCGCTCACAGCGCCGAGCCACATCGGCGCCACTCGTCCACGGCTCACGCGCGTGGTTGCCGCCGCTCGGAACCGGTGTCAGGGTCTGGTCGGCCTCACCGGCGTGCACCGGCCGGATCAGCCACTTCTCCGTCTGCTCGGGGCACGGCGCCGGAGCCGGGTCCGAACCCCCTGACGATCAGCCACCCGGCCAGCCCCAGCTCCCAGGCGAACACCGGGAGCGCGGCGACCGACCCCGCCACGGAGAGCTGCGCGTAGACCCCGAACATCACGGCGACGGCCGAGGCGCAGATCAGCGGCCCACCGATCAAACCGAGCAGGGCGATGAAGCGCGGTACGAGCCGTGCGCGGTACGCCAGGTACGCAAGCAGGACGGTGTTGAGGCCGAGGGCGATGTTGGGCCCGAGCAGGAACGTCCAGTCGTGCACGGCGGCCAGCGCAACGTCGGCGCCGGCGGCCGTCCCCGCGTCCCGTCGCAGGGTGACGAGCGCCAGCACGGCGACGATTCCGAGGGCGATGACGGCCGCCTCCAGCAGCCGCCCGAAGGCGTACCCGAGCGCGAGCCCCTCGCCGTGGCGCCGTAGGACCGGGAACAGTGCCGCCCCGGTACCGGCGACCGCCACCACCAGCACCACCTCGCAGAGCACCCCGAGCAGCGCCTGCGTGTCGGCGCCCTGCGCGAGCCGGCCGTCCGCCGCGCCCAGCAGGGGGCGGTACAGGACCGCGCCGGCTATCGCGGCGACCTCGGTCAGCAGGAACAGCGACCCGGCGGCCACCGCGGTTCTTCGGTCCGGACTCATCTTCTCGGTACCCCTAGCTCGATGATGGTGTACGCCGTACACCTGGCAGGAACCATAGGTGTACGGCGTACACTCGTCAAGGAGAGGGCGTTCGAGGATGGAAGGGGCCGGACCGGAATGACCCGGCAGGAAGCAACGCACACGCAACGGACTCCGCTGAACCGGGATCGCGTCCTGCGCGCCGCCGTCGCGCTCGCCGACGCCTCCGGCATCGACGCGCTCAGCATGCGCAGGCTCGCGCAGGACTTGGACGTCGTACCGATGGCCCTGTACAAGCACGTGGCCAACAAGGAGGAGTTGCTCGACGGCATGGCCGACGCGGTCGTCGGCGAGATCGACCCGCCGGCAGCGGGCCCCGACTGGCAGCGCGTGGTCCGCGGCCGGATCCTCTCGGCCCGCCGGGTCCTGCTGCGCCATCCCTGGGCGGTCCGGGTCATCGAGTCCCGGACCGGCCCCACCCCGGCCGTGCTGGCGTATCTGGACTCGATGGCCGGGGCCTTCCGGGACGGCGGCCTCTCCGCGGACCTCACGCACCACGTCATGCACGCAATGGGCAGCCGCCTGCTCGGCTTCAGCCAGGAACTGTTCGACACCTCGGGCCCCTCCGGCCCGCCGGACCCCGCGCTGGCTGAGCACTACCCGCACATCGCGGAACTGGCCGCGACGGCCGCACACGACGGGGGCTCCACGGTCGGTGGCGGCTGCGACGACCAGTTAGAGTTCGAATTCGCCCTGGACCTCCTCCTGGACGGCTTCGAAAGCCTCCGCCGCCAGGGCTGGACGTCCGCGCGGAAGACGTAGCAGGTCAGGCGCCGGGGGCCTCTGGATCTCATCAAACTCGTCGAGTCATTGGCCCTCGGTTTCAGTCACACCCTGGTCAGTGAAGTTGCCGCAACAACATCTACCTTCAGGTGACGGCTCGAGCACTTGTTACGAACTTCCCCCGACGAAACTGTGCGGGCGGTACTTTGGCGCCCGTTGATCCAAAACTCGTTCAGGGGGCAATGAGTCATGCGTAGGGCCGTCAAGTTCAGAGCCGTCGTAGTCGCGGCCGTCGCCATCGCCGCGCTGGGAGTCACCTACACGGCAGCCACTGCGACCGCTTCCCAGTCGGCCGCCGCCGCAACCCCGGGTGATGTCTACAAGGCCACAGCGGTGCACTCGATCGGCACGACCAACGCTCAGGTAGTCGCTTTGTCACTTCCGGCAGGGACCTACACCGTGACCGGCTCCGCCCACTTGATCTACGCGGACAAGGCGAGCTGCTACGTGACAGGCGGCCCCACCATGACAACACCTCGTGGCAGTGGCTACAACGAGGCATCGTTGAGTGCCACGGGAGTGGTGACCCTGGCCGCGGCCGACAAGGTTCAGTTGATGTGCAGCAGCGAGAAAGTACTTCCCGCGCCGCAGGACCCGGCCGCCAACGGCACCCTAGTAGCCACAAGAGCCGCCTCCTACCAGAACCAGGGAACAGGCGCCTCGTAACTCGCCCCTTCGGCGGGCCGGCCTCGACGTCTTGTGCGCGGGGTCGTCCTGCTTTCCCGCTTGTACCGCGTGGCCAGGGAAGTCCGCCAGCGGAACGCGCGTTCTACCCCACAACCACCGACTCAACTGCCGCTAGTGGCGGGTGGCTCCTTCAAGTCAAGAACTTGTTGGTAAAGCTGACGAGCGCGTTCGTGGTTCCCGGCGTCGCGTTCCACGTCGGCCCAGTACAGGAGTGCATCGCCCCTCTGCTCAGCTGAGCCGTCGGCCTCGGTGCTCTGCTGAAGCAGCCTGCGCGCCTCCTCCAGATTCCCGGCCCACACCTCCAGAACGGCCAGGTTCCACGACGCTGCCATGACAATGCCCCACTGGCCGGTATCGATCGCCTGGCCAAGGAGGCTGCGGGCGTCCTCGACGTTTCCCGCATCTCTTTCCAGCAGCCCCCAGCAGTTGAGCGCCCAGCTCTTGTGCCAGAGAGGGCCGGATGCAACGACTTCCTGGTACAGCCTGCGCCCCTCGTCCAGATTCCCGGCCTGCGTCTCGTGCCAGCCCAAGCCGTTGCGTGCGTCGGCCGTCTGCTCAGCGGTGCCGCCAGCCTCGATGGCCTGGTGGAACAACTTGCGCCCCACGTCCAGACTCCCTGCGTCCATCTCCAGATTCGCCAGGCGGAGCAGCGCGTTGACATGGCGGAGGACCTCCGGTTTGCCCTCGCGCTGATTCGGACGCCCCCGGTCGGCTGCGTCCCCGGTGTCCGCCTCCGGCTCTGTCTCGGTCTCGGTCTGTGTCTCGGTCTCTGTCTCCGGGGTAGCGGTGTCGTCCCGCGTCGGAGGGTTGATGTCTCGCTCGGCGATCATTGTGGCGAGGGTGGGCGGCAGCCACGAGATTCCCGTCTCCTCCGGGATGACCACCTGGTCGAGGATCTGTTCCACGGTCGGACGTCGCGAGGCGTCCTTGGCCAGGCAGTCCGCCACCAACGAGGCCAGGGCCGCAGGCAGCCCCGACAGGTCTGGACGCTCGTGCACCACCCGGTAGTTCACCGAGTGCGGGAGGCCCGCTCCGAAAGGGAGGCGGCCGGTCGCCGCGTAGGCGATCACGACGCCGAGAGAGAACACGTCCGAGGCCGGCCCGGCTCGATTTCCCAGAAGGTGCTCCGGAGCCATGAACCCGGGCGTCCCGATGGCCATTCCTGTGCCGGTGAGGTGTGTGTCTTCCACCGCCCGGGCAATGCCGAAATCAATCAGCCGGGGGCCGTCGGCTGCCAGCAGGACGTTGGCCGGCTTCAGGTCACGGTGCAACGTCTCGCGGCTGTGTACGGCGGCCAGCCCTTCCGCAAGCCCGGCAGTCAACAGCCCCAACGCACGCTCCGGCAGCGGGCCGTTTTGCCCGACGGCCTGTTGCAACGAGGGGCCGGGAATGTACGCGGTGGCCATCCACGGCGGATCGGCGGAAGGGTCGGCGTCCACGACGTGTGCGGTGTAGAAGCCGCCGACCCGCTGTGCGGCCGCTACTTCGCGCGCGAAACGCCGTCGGAAGCCGGCGCCCATTGCCAGCTCCGGCCGCACCACTTTCACCGCCACCAGCCGACTACCGCGGGAACGGCCCAGAAACACCTGCCCCATCCCGCCCCCACCCAGCCTCTTCAGCAACCGGTACGGCCCGACCACCCGCGGATCCCCGGCCTGCAACTCCTCCACGCTGCCCCCCTTCGAGCGAAGAACTCCGCGCCCTACCCGCAGATCGCGAAACCCTCGTAGCCCCATGCCCCATTACTGTGCTGAAACCTCTACCCCTACCCAGGACGCCGCTACCGCCCCGGCAGTTCTGATCCAGGCAGCCGCATGCCGGCATGTCTCGGCCCGGCATTGCGGTGGCCCAGTCATGCCCGCCCGGGCAGCTCCATGGGCCCCTCGTCGAGGATTCGCACTTTTGAGTGAATCTCGGCATTCCCGAGCCCGTTGTGTTCCGTGAGTACGGATCCACCTTCACGCTCGCTCCGAACGGACCCAGCCACCCGGGAGTGATCACCGTGCATATCCTGCTTCTCGCAAGCGCCTTCAACAGCCTCACCCAACGTGTCCAGGCCGAGCTCAGGGACCACGGACACTCAGTGGCCGTGCGGATCGTGCACGAGGACGGGGGCGGCTCCGTCCGGGAAGCCGTCCGCCAGGAGGCCCCGGACCTTGTTGTGGCGCCCTATCTCAGGAGCGCGATTCCCGAGGACGTGTGGTCGCTCCACACCTGTCTCATCGTGCATCCCGGGCCGGTCGGCGACCGCGGGCCCTCCTCCCTCGACTGGGCGGTCCACGAGGGCGCGGATCGCTGGGGCGTGACCGTGCTGCAGGCGAACGCGGAGATGGACGCCGGCGACGTCTGGGCGTCCGTGTCCTGCGCGTTGCCCCCGGTGGGCAAGAGCGACCTGTACCGCAACGAGGTCTCGGACGCTGCCATGGCGGCGGTACTCCTGGCCGTCGGACGCTTCGCCTCCGGGACGTACAAGCCATCGCCCCAGGACGCGGGAGCCGGCCGGTGCCGACCGTTGTTCCGCCAGTCACTGCGGCGCATCGACTGGCAGGTGGACTCCACCTCGACGGTTGTTCGCAAACTCAGAGCGGCTGACTCCCAGCCCGGTGTGCTGGACGAAGTGCTGGGCGATGAGTGGTTCCTGCACGGCGGGTATCCCGAGCCCCGGCTGAGCGGGCGCCCGGGGGAGATCGTGGCCACCCGGGACGGTGCCATCTGCCGGGCGACCACTGACGGCGCGGTGTGGATCCCCGAGCTGCGGCCACGGCGGGCGCCGGGCGGTCCGGCCACCTTCAAGCTCCCCGCCACCGTGGCGCTGGCAGGGCGGTTGTCCGCCGTGCTGGCGCTGGCGGCTCCGCTGCACCGGAACGGCCACGAGGACACATGGGCCGAGATCGGTTACCGGGAGGAGGCGGGCACCGGCCTTCTGTCGTTCTCGTTCCGGGGTGGCGCAATGAGTACGGAGCAGTGCCGGCGGCTGCTGCGCGCGTACCGGTTCGCCTGTTCCCGGCCTACTTCGGTGCTGGTTCTCGGGGGCGGCCGGGACTTCTTCTCCAACGGCATTCACCTCAACGTGATCGAGGCGGCGGACGATCCGGGCGCCGAGTCCTGGGCCAACATCAACGCGATCGACGATCTGGTGGAAGCGGTGCTGACCACCACGGACCGGCTCGTTGTCTCCGCTGTGGCCGGAAACGCCGCGGCGGGCGGGGTGATGCTCGCCCTCGCCGCCGACGAGGTGTGGTGCAGGGCGGGTGCGGTGCTCAATCCGCACTATCGCCTGATGGGGCTGTACGGGTCGGAGTACTGGACGTACTCGCTGCCGCGGCGGGTCGGAGCGGCGGCGGCCGAGCGGCTCATGCAGGACGCGCTGCCGGTCAGCTCCGCGGCCGCCCACGGCCTCGGGCTCGTCGACAGTGTGATCGCGTGTGCACCCGAGGTTTTCGACTCGGAGGTCGGCGCCCGGGCGGCCCGCCTGGCCGCGCTGCCCGCGACGCAGTTCCGTATCAACGCCAAGAAGGCGGAGCGGGACCAGATCGACCTGACGCCCTACCGTGCGGCCGAACTCGCCCGGATGCGGCGCATCTTCGCGGACCCCCACCATCCGTACCACGGGCTGCGTGGGTCCTTCGTACGCAAGGAAGGGCCCGCACCCGGCTCCGCGGCGGGGCCCGCACGCGCCCGGGTGTGACCGCGGCCCGGCGGCGCAGCTTCTACTGCTGTTCGGCGAGCCAGTCGTACCACTGATCCAGTCCCTCGCCGGTGGTCGCGGAGACCGTCAGCACGCGTACGGCCGGGTTGACCGAGCGTGCGTGGCGCGCGCACTGCTCGACGTCGAAGTCGACGTAGGGCAGCAGATCGGCCTTGTTGATGAGGATCAGGTCGGCGGCAGCGAACATGTACGGATACTTCAGTGGCTTGTCCGTGCCCTCCGTGACCGAGATGATCACGACCTTGCTGCGCTCCCCCAGATCGAACAGGGCGGGGCACACCAGATTCCCGACGTTCTCGACCATGAGCAGCGAGCCCGCCGCCGGGGACAGGGCCGTGAGGGCGTTCTGCATCATCTCCGCGTCGAGATGGCACCCCGCACCGGTGTTGACCTGTACCACGGCGCAGCCCGTACTCCTGATCCGGTCGGCGTCGAGTCGGGTCTCCTGATCGCCCTCGATGACGGCCACCGGCCGGCGTCCGCCCAGATCGGTGATGGTGCGTTCCAGGAGTGTCGTCTTGCCCGCCCCTGGTGAGCTCATCATGTTCACGGCCGCGACCCCGCGGTCGGTCAGCCAGGTCCGGTTTACCTCCGCGACGAGGTTGTTCTTGGCCAGCACCTTCTGCTCGATGGTGACGGTCTCACCGGTGCCGTTCGCCTGCGCACGCTCGTGCGGGTGCGGGTGCGGGTGCGGGTGCGGGTGCGGGTGCGGATGCGGATGGTCGGGTGCGTCGTCCTCCCGCAGCATCACAATCCTGGTTCCGCCGGACTCCTCGGAGCAGCCGCACGTAGCGCACATGTTCAGCCCACTTTCATGGAAACGATCTGCAGTTCCTGTCCCGATGTGATCTCCACATCCGCACTGCCGCAGGGGCACAGCAGAATCAGGTCGGCCAAGGTGAATTCGACGGTGCAGGTGCGGCAGCGGCCTGTGCCGGGTGGCTGGTCGATCTCCAGCCGTGCCCCCTCGGCGGTCGTTCCCTCCGTGACCAGCCCGAAGCAGAAGCGCATCGCGTCGGGCACCACGGCGGTGAGGGCGCCCACGCGTACGCACACCGAGTGGACCGGACGCCCTGCGGCGCGTTCGCACACCGCGTCGACGACGCTCTGTGTGATGGCCAGCTCGTGCACCGCTGCCACCTCCTTCTGCGGGTCGCTCCGAATGTAGGGGCACAAGGTGGCCGCAAGGACGGCGGACCGGCCCGGTCGCACGGCCGGATCACCCGACCGGCCCTCGTCATGAGGTCGCTCGGTCCCCCGGACTGAGGCGGACGATGGATATGCCGTGTTGCCGGAATCGTCGAATCGAGGCGTGATGGTAGCAATGTGCGTGAACCCATACGTGGGGCCAACGGCCGTTGGGCCGTCATTCTGAAAGGCGGCAGTGCGATGCCGACAGAGGAAGCGGTAAAGGCCGAGGACACCTTGATCCATGTTCTGTGGATCAACGCAGGGCTGAGCTGCGACGGAGATTCTGTTTCTCTGACGGCCGCCACTCAGCCGAGCATCGAAGAGATCGCCCTGGGCGCCCTGCCCGGGCTTCCGAATGTCGCTGTGCACTGGCCGCTCATCGATTTCGAGTGCGGTCCCAATGGCGGCGCCGACGACTTCCTCGAATGGTTCTTCAAGGCCGACCGCGGCGAGCTGGAACCGTTCGTCCTGGTGGTCGAGGGGTCGATTCCGAATGAGCGCCTGCACGATGACGGGTACTGGTGCGGTTTCGGCAACGACCCGGCCACCGGCCAGCCGATGACGACCAGCGAGTGGCTCGACCGGCTCGCCCCGAAGGCGACCGCGGTCGTCGCGGTGGGCACCTGCGCGACGTACGGCGGCATCCACGCCATGGCGGGCAACCCCACGGGCGCGATGGGGGTCCCCGACTACTTGGGGTGGGACTGGAAGTCCAAGGCCGGGATCCCGATCGTGTGCGTCCCCGGGTGCCCGATCCAGCCGGACAACCTGTCGGAGACGCTGACCTATCTGCTCTACATGGCCACGGGCCAGGCGCCGATGATTCCGCTCGATGACGCGCTGCGACCGACGTGGCTGTTCGGGGCGACGGTTCACGAAGGCTGTGACCGGGCCGGCTACTACGAGCAGGCCGACTTCGCGACGGAGTACGGCTCACCGAAGTGCATCGTCAAGCTGGGCTGCTGGGGACCCACGGTCAAGTGCAATGTGCCCAAGCGAGGCTGGATGAACGGCATCGGTGGCTGCCCCAACGTCGGTGGCATCTGCATCGGCTGCACCATGCCCGGGTTCCCGGACAAGTTCATGCCGTTCATGGACGAACCTCCCGGCGGAAAGCTCTCGACCAACGCGGTCGGACTGTACGGGTCGACGATGCGGCGCCTGCGCGACATCACCACGCACACCCTGGACCGCGAACCGAAATGGCGTAAGCCCGGCCGCGAACTCAAGACCGGTGCCACACGCACCTGGTAATTGACCGCGCAATCACCGCAACGGACAGAAAGATGAGGCGGCGCATGACCGCGACCCAGCACAAGGGTGCCGGAGGCGGCCGGGGCAAGGACGACCTGGTCGAAATGGCGTGGGATCCCATTACCCGGATCGTCGGCAGCCTGGGCATCTACACGAAGATCGACTTCAAGCAGAAGGTGGTCGCCGAGTGCCACAGCACCAGTTCCATCTTCCGCGGCTATTCGGTCTTCATGAAGGGGAAGGACCCGCGGGACGCGCACTTCATCACGAGTAGAATCTGCGGAATCTGTGGTGACAACCACGCCACGTGTTCCTGTTACGCGCAGAACATGGCGTACGGGGTGAAGCCCCCGCACCTCGGTGAATGGATCGTGAATCTCGGCGAGGCCGCGGAGTACATGTTCGACCACAACATCTTCCAGGAGAACCTGGTAGGCGTCGACTACTGCGAGAAGATGGTCGCGGAGACCAACCCCGGGGTGCTGGAGCAGGCCAATCGCACCCCCTCCCCGCACGCCGACGCCCACGGGTACAGGACCATCGGCGACATCATGCGGTCCCTGAACCCGTTCACGGGCGAGTTCTACCGCGAGGCGCTCCAGGTCAGCCGGATGACCCGGGAGATGTTCTGCCTGATGGAAGGGCGGCACGTCCATCCCTCCACGCTCTATCCGGGCGGCGTCGGCACCGTGGCGACGATCCAGCTGATGACGGACTACATCACCCGGCTCCAGCGGTACGTCGAGTTCATGAAGAAGGTCGTGCCGATGCACGACGACCTGTTCGACTTCTTCTACGAGGCCCTGCCGGGCTACGAGATGGTCGGCAACCGGCGCATCCTGCTGGGCTGCTGGGGCTCCTTCCAGGACCCGGAGCACTGCAACTTCGAGTACAAGGACATGACCGACTGGGGCCGGAAGATGTACGTCACCCCGGGTGTCGTCGTCGACGGGAAGCTGGTCACCACCGACCTGGTCAAGATCAACCTCGGCATCCGGATCCTGCTCGGTTCGTCGTACTACAACGACTGGGACGAGCAGGAGACCTTCGTCTCCCACGACCCGCTCGGCAATCCGGTCGACCGCCGTCACCCGTGGAACCAGCACACCAACCCGCAGCCGCAGAAGCGGGACCTGGACGACAAGTACAGCTGGGTCATGTCGCCGCGGTGGTTCGACGGCAAGGACTACCTGGCCCTGGACACCGGCGGCGGGCCGCTCGCACGTCTGTGGACCACGGCGCTGGCCGGCCTGGTCGACATCGGCTACATCCAGGCCACCGGCCACAGCGTCAAGATCAACCTCCCCAAGACCGCCCTCAAGGGGCCGGTGGAGCTGGAGTGGCACGTCCCGAAGTGGAGCAACACCATCGAGCGCAACCGGGCGCGGAGCTACTTCCAGGCCTATGCGGCGGCCTGCGCGCTCCACTTCGCGGAGAAGGCTCTCGTGGAGATCCGGTCCGGGAACACCAAGACCTGGGAGAAGTTCGAGGTGCCCGAGGAGGGTGTGGGCTGCGGATTCACCGAGGCGGTGCGCGGTGTCCTCTCGCACCACATGGTGATCCGGGACGGCAAGATCGCCAACTACCACCCGTACCCGCCGACTCCGTGGAACGCGAGCCCCCGTGACACCTACGGCACGCCCGGTCCCTACGAGGACGCCGTGCAGGGGCAGCCGATCTTCGAGGAGAACGACCGGGAGCACTTCAAGGGCATCGACATCATGCGTACGGTGCGCAGCTTCGACCCCTGTCTGCCCTGCGGAGTGCACATGTATCTGGGCGAGGGCAAGAAGCTGGAACTCCTGCACTCCCCCACCCAGTCCGCGGGCAGCGAGTGATGGCGGCGGAGGAGACACCGGCCACGCCCGACTGGCGGACGACCGGTGAACGCATCGACACCCTGATCGCCGCCAGTGGCTCGGGCGGCGCGGTCGCCCGAGAGCGCAGCGAGGAACTGGTACGGCTCGTCGCCGATTTCTACGGCGCCGGACTCGAACGGCTGCTGGATCTGGTGCACGAGCAGGGGCGGCTGGACGACGGCGTCCTGGCCGCGCTGGCAGGTGACGAGCTGGTGGCGAGTGTCCTGCTGGTGCACGGGCTCCACCCGTACGACGTGGAGACCCGGGTCGAGAAGGCGTTGGAGGGCGTGCGCCCGTATCTGGGGTCGCACGGCGGTGATGTGGAACTGCTCGCCGTCACCGACGAGGGCACCGTCCGCTTGCGGCTGCTGGGCAGTTGCGACGGCTGCCCGTCCTCCTCGGTCACGCTGAAGCTGGCCGTGCAGGGTGCGGTGGAGGCGGCGGCTCCGGAGATCACCTCGATCGAGGTGGAGACGGCGGCCGACAAGGAGGCTGCCGGAGCGGCGGGACCGCTGATGCCGGTGGACTCGCTGTTCGCCCGGCTGCACGCGGAGACCGGGGCACCCGGCGACGACGGTGCGTCGTGGGAAGTCGTGCCTGAGCTGTCGGGGCTGGAGCCGGGCACCGTGGCCCGGGTCGGAGTCGGCAGGATGCCGGTGGTGGTGTGCCGGGTGGGCTCCGACCTCTTCGCCTTCGAGGACCGGTGCGCGCGCTGCGAGCAGCCGTTCGAGGGCGCCACACTGGCGCGGCGTCTGGGCGGCGGATCCGGCGACGCGGTCCTGCGCTGCGCCCGGTGCCACGCGCATTACGACGTGCGGCGGGCCGGGGTCTGCCTCGACGCCGACGGCGTGCATCTGGCACCGCTGCCCCTGCTCTCGGACGGCGCCGTCGTCTCCGTATCGGTGCCCGCGGCGGTGGCACCGTGATCGCTGCCCGTGCCGCCTCCCCGGCCGCCATCCTGCTGCGGCTCACACGCAACCGGCCGCAGCCGCCTGCCGGGGAGCGCTGCGAGATGTGTGCGGAACCGATCGGCGAGACCCATTCCCACGTGGTGAACCTCGACAGCCGCGCTCTGATGTGCGGGTGCCGGGCCTGCTATCTGCTGTTCACCGACGAGAACGCGGAGTTGCGCTACCGGGCGGTTCCTGAGCGCTATCTGCATTTCGCCGGGCTGACCGTGGACGGGCGTGCCTGGGACGAGTTGCAGATCCCCGTGGGGCTCGCCTTCCTGTTCCGCAACTCCGTGCAGGACCGCATGGTCGCGTTCTACCCGGGTCCTGCCGGGGCCACCGAGTCTGAACTCCCCCTCGATGCCTGGGAGACCGTCGTCGAGGCGAGCCCGGAGCTTGCCGTGCTGCGTCCCGATGTCGAGGCCCTGCTCATCCGGCGCACCCAGGACGGCTGCGGATCGTGTCACCTCGTGCCGATCGACGCCTGTTACGAGTTGGTGGGTCAACTGCGCACGCTGTGGCGGGGTTTCGACGGCGGATCCGAGGCTCTTGCCGCGATGGACGCGTTCTTCGCGCAGGTGGCGGACCGCAGCCGGCCCGCCGGGATCGGGGCACCGTGAGCGACTTCGCGTTCTCCGTGCTGGACATCGCCGCCGATCCGTACGCGGCCGCGCCGCAACTGACCGCGCGGCTGCGGATCGAGGAGCGGACGGGTCTGCGGATCCATGCCGTCGCCCTGCACTGCCAGGTGCGCATCGAGCCCCAGCGGCGTCACTACGACGAGACCGAACAGAGCGGCCTCCAGGGCCTGTTCGGTGGCCGGGAGCGCTGGACGGACACCTTGAAGCCGTTCCAGTGGATGAGCTGTGACACGACGGTGCAAGGGTTCAGCGGCGCCACCGACGTCGATCTCGCCCTGCCGTGCACGTACGACTTCGATGTGGTCGGCTCCCGCTATCTGCATGCGCTGGGCGAGGGCGCGGTGCCGCTCGTCCTGATGTTCTCCGGCACGGTCTTCACCCGGGGCAGCGAGGGCTTCGGGGTCGAACGGGTGCCGTGGGACTGCGAGGCCCGGTATCAGATGCCGGTCGCGGTGTGGCGGCACTTGGTGGCGTCGCACTTCCCCAACACCGGCTGGATCAGGCTGGACCACGACGTCCTCGCGCGCTTCGCGGACTTCCGGGCCCGGCGCGGGCTGATCAGCTGGGACGAGACGGTGCAGGCCCTCCTGGCCGAGCACGACGAGGTGGCCTTGTGAGTCTTGACCAGGTGCGTACGATCGCCGACGCCGTGCTGTACGAGGGATACCTCCTCTACCCGTACCGCGCCAGTTCGCACAAGAACCGCTCGCGCTGGCAGTTCGGCGTCCTGGGGCCGCCGCATGCCACGGCGGCGAGTTTCGGCGAGGAATCCGGGATGGAGATGCAGTGCCTGCTGGCACCGCAGGACGGGCCGGCGGCCGTCACCGTACATCTGCGCTTCCTCCAGCTCCAGGTCCGCGAGGTGCGGAGCACGGGTGAGGACGGGGCCGAGGTGCCGGTGGACCAGCTCACCGTCGACGGGGTCTCCGTGATGTCCTGGGACGAGGCGGTGGAGCGCGAAGTCGTCCTGGCCGCGCTGCCGTTGGACGAGCCGGCCGACTCCGTGCACGAGGTGGCGGGCGGCGAGGACTCCGAGCCCGTCACCGACGCGCGGGGCGCGGTGGTGGGCCGGATCGTGCGGCGGCGGCTGCCTCTCGTGGTCCGTATCCGTACGCATGCCGTCATGGACGAGGGCTGTGTACGCCTGACCGTGAGCGTCACCAACGAGCACCCGGAGCCGGCGGACAGCAAGGACGCCGCGATCCGGGCCTCGCTGATCGGGGCGCATCTGCTCCTCGGCGCGCACGACGCCGCGTTCGTCTCGCTGCTCGAACCGCCCGCCGAAGCGGCTTCGGCCGCCGGGCGGTGCCGGCAGCACAGGTGCTGGCCCGTGCTGGCCGGTCCGAAGGGATCGACGGACACCCTGCTCGGTGCACCGATCATCCTGTACGACTACCCGGAGGTCGCCGAGCAGAGTCCGGGCGCCCTGTTCGACTCGACCGAGATCGACGAGATCCTGACCCTCCGCGTGATGACCATGACGGAGGAGGAGAAGGCCGAGGCGCGCGCCACCGACCCCCGGGCCGGGGAGATCATCGACCGGTGCGACGGGATGTCGCCCGCCGGTCTCCAGCAGCTGCACGGCCTGCTGCGCGACCCGCACGCTCCGCAGCCCGCCGCTCTCGTGGGCCCGCCCGGCGATGTGCGGGACGTGGAGCCCGCCGCCTTCGACACCGCGGGCGCGCCCTGGTGGGATCCGGCGGCCGACGCCTCGGTCCGGCCGGAGAGCGACGCGGTGGTCATCGACGGGGTGCGGGTGGCCAAGGGCAGCCTGGTCCGCGTCCATCCCTCGCGGCGGGCGGACGCACAGGACCTGTTCTTCGCCGGCCAGGTGGCCCGGGTGACCGCGGTGCTCGC
This sequence comes from Streptomyces sp. NBC_00683, assembly GCF_036226745.1. Lineage (NCBI taxonomy): Bacteria > Bacillati > Actinomycetota > Actinomycetes > Kitasatosporales > Streptomycetaceae > Streptomyces > Streptomyces sp. NBC_00683. The sequence continues at coordinate 189,673 of NZ_CP109013.1, forward strand.
GGACGTGGACGGCGGTACGCACGTCGCCCTGGTCCTCGTCGACGACCCGGCGTCCGACCTGCACGACTGGTACGGCCGCTACTTCTACTTCGCGCCCGACGAGCTGACACCCCTGAGCGTCGAGGAGTCGGCGCCGTACCGAGAGGAGAACCGATCGTGAAGAGCCTGGGCTTCATCACCGCCGTCGTGGGGGCTGCCGTTGCGGCCGTCTCCCTGGGGGTCGCGATCAGGTCGATCCCCGACATCCGCCGCTACCTGCGCATCCGTTCGATGTGAATCCCGACCCGAGTATGTGAGTGAGGAGCACCCCATGGCGGACACACCGGAGAAGAACAGCGGGGTCCAGGAGGAGCCGCAGGAGGAACGGGGCCCGATGGGCTCCCGCGACACCGGTTCTGACCAGCCCGAAGGCGGCCCGGCCCACCGGCCGTCGGGCACCTCGGACGCGCGGTCCGACACCTCCGTACAGCCCAAGGAGGCCAAGCATCCGAAGGCGCCGGACCTCCGGTCCGGTGGTGGCTGAGCCGAGCATGACGGACGCACCGCACACGGCCGCCCGGGTACTGGTGGCGGGCATCGGCAATCTCTTCCTGAGCGACGACGGCTTCGGCCCGGAGGCCGTACGGCGGCTGGCAGCAGAGGGCGGACTGCCCCCGCAGGTCCGGGTCGTGGACTACGGAATCCGCGGCATGCATCTCGCGTACGACCTGCTGGACGGGTACGACGCGCTGGTGCTGGTCGACGCGTACCCGGGTGGCGGCGCGCCCGGGGAGGTGACGGTCCTCCGCATCGGCCCGGAGGACCTCGGTACGGGTGAATTCGACGCCCATGGCATGAATCCGGTCGCAGTCCTGGCAAATCTGGATCAATTGGGCGGTACTCTTCCGCTCACCTTCCTCGTCGGCTGTACACCCGCCGGGGTCGAGGAGGGCATCGGGCTCAGCGAAGCCGTCGGCCGTGCGGTGCCCGAGGCGGTCCAGGCAGTGCACACCCTGGTCCGGCAGCTTGTCCCCGCCGTACCGACCACGTCCGTGAAGAGCGCCGAACTCCGGAGATCCTGATCATGTGCCTAGGCATTCCTGGCCGCGTCGTGGAGATCGTGGACGGCTACGCGGGCCAGCTGGCCCTGGTGGATGTCGAGGGCGCCCGACGACGCGTCAACATCGGAATGCTCGACGATCCGCCCGGCTGCGACGACTGGGTGCTTCTCCACATGGGCTTCGCCGTCGAGCTCATCGACCGGGCGAAGGCCCGCGAGGCCATGTCGGGACTGGAGATGATGGGGCGCGGCCGGGCGGAGCGGGTGCGCCGCAGATTCGAGGTGCGCGGCGTCGTGCAGGGCGTGGGGTTCCGGCCCTTCGTGTATGTCACCGCCTCCGAACTGATGCTCAGCGGCATGGTGACGAACACGGGCGACGGGGTGCTCGCCGAGGTCGAGGGACCGGCCGGCGCCGTGGAGGAGTTCGGCCGCAGGCTGCGGGCCGACGCCCCGCCGCTCGCGGTCGTCGAGGACGTACGGACGAGCGATCTGGCGACGTGCGGCGGCGAGGGTTTCACCATCGAGCACTCCCGCACGGCCGACCGGGCCAGGACCCTCGTCCCGCCCGACATCGCCACCTGCGGCGACTGCTTCGACGAGCTGGCGGACCCGTCGAACCGGCGCTACCGCCACCCCTTCATCACCTGCACGCACTGCGGTCCCCGGTTCACGATCGTCACTGGCCTGCCGTACGACCGGGCCGCGACCACGATGGCGGACTTCGAGATGTGCGCGGCCTGCCGGACGGAGTACGAGGATCCGGGCGACCGGCGCTTCCACGCCCAGCCCGTCGCCTGCCCCGACTGCGGGCCCCGGCTCGAACTGGTCGGCGGCGAAGGGGTGCCCCTGTCCCGTGACGAGGACGCGCTGCGCACCGCCCGTAAGCTCCTCGCCGACGGCGGGATCATCGCGGTCAAGGGGCTCGGCGGGTACCACCTGGTGTGCGACGCCCGCAACGCGGCGGCCGTGACCGAACTGCGCCGGCGCAAGCGGCGCGGGGGCAAGCCGTTCGCGGTGATGGTCCCGGACCTCGACGTGGCGCGGCAGCTGGTGACCGTCACGGCGGACGAGGAAGAGCTTCTGACCGGTGGTCGTCGCCCGATCGTGCTCCTGCCCCGGCGTCCCGCAGGGGCCGGCGCCGGTGCCGGGGTGTCCGACGCCGTGGCGCCCGGCTGTCCCGACCTCGGGCTGCTGCTTCCCTACACGCCGTTGCACGTTCTGCTCTTCGGGATCGGTGACGACGACCCGGGCCCGGACGCGCTGGTGATGACGTCGGCCAATCTGTCGGGCGAGCCGATCGTCACCGACGACGGCGACGCGCTGACCGTACTCGCGCCTCTGGTCGATGCCTGGCTGCGGCACGACCGGCGGATCCATGTGCCGTGCGACGACTCTGTCAGCCGCTACGTGGCGGGCGCCGAGCTGCCGCTGCGCCGCTCACGCGGGTATGCCCCGCTGCCGCTCGCGCTGCCCTTCGACGTACCGCCGACGCTCGCCGTGGGCGCGGACCTGAAGAACACCTGCGCCCTGGGCGAGGGCCGCTATGCCTGGCTGAGCCAGCACATCGGCGACATGGACGACCTGGCCACGGTCGACGCCCTGACCCGCACGGAGAGGCACCTCGAAGAACTCACCGGGGTGGTGCCCGCGCTGCTGGTCGCGGACCGCCATCCCGGCTACCGGTCCGGCGACTGGGCCCGCAACCGTGCGGCGGGGCGGCCCGTGCGCACCGTGCAGCACCACCACGCGCACATCGCGTCGGTCATGGCGGAGCACGGTCTGGGCCGGGACGAGCAGGTGATCGGCATCGCCTTCGACGGCACCGGCCACGGGGACGACGGCGCGGCGTGGGGCGGTGAGCTCCTGGTGGCCGGCTACGCGTCGTTCCGCAGGGCCGCGCACCTGGGTTACGTACCGCTGGCCGGGGGCGACGCGAGCGTGCTGCGGCCCTACCGGATGGCGCTCGCGCACCTGCACGCGGCGGGCCTCTCCTGGGACGCGGACCTGCCCGCGGTCCTGGCCTGCCCGGCCGCCGAACGCCAGGTGCTGGCGCACCAGTTCGCCACCGGCTTCGGCTGTGTGCCGACGTCGGGGATGGGCCGGCTCTTCGACGCGGTCGCCTCCCTGGCAGGTGTACGGCACGAGGTGGCGTACGAGGCGGAGGCGGCCATGGAGCTGGAGGGGCTGGCCCGGAGCGAGGCGGCGGACCCCCTGGCCGCGGAGAACGGCTACCGCTTCGCGATCCGGCCCGGCGCGGGCGAGGGTCCCGCCGTCGCGGATCCGGGCCCGGTCGTGCGGGCCGTGGTGTCCGACGTACGGGCCGGGGTGCCTGCCGGGCTGATCGCCGCCCGCTTCCACGCCGCCGTCGCCGCCCTGGTCGTCGACCTCGCGGACCTCTGCCGCACGAGCACCGGCCTGGACACCGTGGCCCTGGGCGGTGGCGTCTTCCAGAACGCCGTGCTGCTCGAGGCGGCCCAACACGGCCTCACCGAGCGCGGCTTCACCGTTCTGCGGCCCCGGCTTCTCCCGCCCAACGACGGCGGGATCGCCCTCGGCCAGCTCATGATCGCCGCAGCCGGCTGACGCCGCCGCTCCCCGTACCCGAGAGATCCACAGAGAAGAGGGACCATGTGTCTGGCTGTTCCGGGGCGCGTCCTCAGTACCGCCGAAGTCGACGGCACCGTGATGGCCGAGGTGGACTTCGGTGGGGTGCGCAAGGAGGTGTGCCTCCAGTACATCCCCGATGTGACGGTCGGTGAATACGTCATCGTGCACGTCGGTTTCGCCATCCAGCGCCTCGACGAGCGGTCGGCCAAGGACACCCTGGCCAACTTCGACCGGCTCGGCATCCTCGCCGAGGAGTTCGGCGACCCCCTCGAACTCGCAGCACAGCAGAGCACGTCCCCCGAAGGAGCCGGCCGGTGAAGTACCTCGACGAGTTCAGCGACCCCGACCTCGCGAAGAAGATCATCGATCAGATTCACGCCGTCACCACGCGGAAGTGGGCGATGATGGAGGTCTGCGGCGGCCAGACCCACTCGATCATCCGGCACGGCATCGACCAACTGCTGCCGGACGGCGTGGAGATGATCCACGGACCGGGATGCCCCGTCTGCGTCACCCCGCTGGAGACCATCGACCGGGCACTGGCGATCGCCGCCCGTCCCGGGGTCATCTTCTGCTCGTTCGGTGACATGCTGCGTGTGCCCGGCAGCAGCCAGGACCTGTTCTCCGTCAAGAGCGCCGGCGGCGATGTACGGGTGGTGTACTCACCGCTCGACGCCCTGAAGCTGGCCCGCGAGAACCCGGACCGCGAGGTCGTCTTCTTCGGCATCGGCTTCGAGACCACCGCACCCGCCAACGCCATGACGGTGTACCAGGCCAAGAAGCTCGGAATCCGTAACTTCTCCCTTCTGGTCTCCCATGTCCTGGTGCCTCCGGCGATCGCCGCCATCATGGAGTCGTCGACCTGCCGGGTCCAGGCGTTCCTCGCCGCGGGGCATGTGTGCAGCGTGATGGGGACGTCCGAGTATCCGCCGCTGGCCCGGAAGTACAAGGTGCCGATCGTGGTCACCGGCTTCGAACCGCTGGACATCCTGGAGGGCGTCCGCCGGACCGTCGTGCAGTTGGAGGCGGGTCGCCACGAGGTGGAGAACGCCTATCCCCGGGCCGTACGCGACGAGGGCAACGCGCCCGCCATGAAGATGCTCGCCGACGTCTTCGAGGTGACGGACCGGACCTGGCGCGGCATCGGGGAGATCCCCCGCAGCGGCTGGCGGCTCGCCGGGAAGTACCGGGAGTTCGACGCGGAGCAGCGCTTCGACGTGACGGGCATTCACACCGCCGAGTCGTCGCTCTGCCGCTCGGGCGAGGTGCTCCAGGGGCTGATCAAGCCGCATCTGTGCGAGGCGTTCGGCAAGGAGTGCACGCCGAGGAACCCGTTGGGCGCGACGATGGTGTCCAGCGAGGGCGCGTGTGCCGCGTACTACACCCACCGCCGACTGGAACTGGTCGATGCGAAGTGACCGACGTGACTGACGTGACTGACGTTGCGCACGAAGTGACCGCGCCGCTCGACCGCGTGCCCGACCTGGACTTCGAGGCGTGGGCCTGCCCCGTACCGCTGCGCGACATCCCGTCCGTCGTGATGGGCCACGGGGGCGGGGGTGCGATGTCCGGCGAGCTGATCGAGCACCTGTTTCTGCCCGCGTACGGTGCCGCGGCCGCCGCCGACCTCGGCGACTCGGCCGTCCTGACGGTCGGGTCCGGTACCCGACTCGCCTTCTCCACGGACTCGTTCGTGGTGAAGCCGATGTTCTTCCCGGGCGGATCGATCGGCGACCTGGCGGTGAACGGCACGGTCAACGACCTCGCCATGTCGGGGGCGACTCCGCTGTTCCTGTCGACCGCCTTCATCCTCGCGGAGGGCACCGCCCTGAGCGACCTCGGCCGGATCGCCCAGGACGTGGGCCGGGCCGCGGAAGCCGCCGGTGTACGGCTGGTCACCGGGGACACCAAGGTCGTGGAGCGCGCCAGCGGTGACGGCGTCTACCTCAACACCTCGGGCATCGGCGTGGTCCCGCCCGGTGTCGACATCCACGCCCGCCGGGCGCGGCCCGGTGACGCCGTGCTCGTCAGCGGCGACATCGGCGTGCACGGGGTGGCTGTGATGAGCTGCCGGGAAGGCCTGGAGTTCGGTACGACGGTCGAGAGCGACACCGCCGCGCTGCACGGTCTGGTCACCGCCATGCTCGCCACCGGGAGCGACCTCCATGTGCTCCGGGACCCCACGCGCGGCGGTGTATCGGCCTCGCTCAACGAGATCGCCCGTGCCTCGGACGTGGGCGTCGAGCTGGTCGAGCGGCTGCTTCCCGTGCCGCCGACGGTGCGCGACGCGTGCAGCCTGCTCGGGCTCGACCCGCTCCAGGTGGCCAACGAGGGCAAGCTGATCGCGATCGTCCCGGCCGAGGACGCGGACCGGGTGCTGGAGGCGATGCGGGCCCATCCCCTGGGTCGGTCCGCGTGCCGGATCGGCAGTTGCGTGCCGGACCACGCGGGGATGGTCGTCGCGAGGACGGGGCTGGGCGGGAGCCGGGTCATCGGGCTGCCGATCGGCGAACAACTACCGAGGATCTGCTGAGTGAGTGCCGAAGGCGCCCTGCTGTTCGCGCGATACGCCTACCCGCCCAACGAACTCGGCTACTGCGGGCCCGCCGACGCGGCGGCGCTCCTGCGCCGGGAGGCGACCGACGACATCGAGCGGCGGGCCCGGCAGTTCGAGGGGGCCTGGTGCTATCTCCAGTTCCTCGCCGAGACGGCCGGGCTCGCGGACCCGCTCGACGTGCGGGTGGTCGAGGCCTACTGGATCGGCAACGAGCTCCTGGACCTGGCCGATCCCGCTGCCCTGGTGGAGCGCATGACCGACCGGTTCCGTGGGCAGCCGGCCGGCACCTGGCGCGAGGCCGGGGACCGGGCGCTGGCCCATCACAGCTTCCAGGTGTTCGAGGTGTACCCATGGGCGTCGATGCTGAGGTCGAGCGGGCATCCGACAGCCCTGTCCGTACTGGACCAGTGCCGCATCCGCACCGGAGTGGTGGTCGATGCCGACAGCGACGTGGCGACCGTGCGGTCACGCCCGCTGTGCTGGGAGGGCACGGGCCTGACCGACGGCGCGTGGCGGGAGGAGACCGTCCGCTGCTCGGCCGGTGGGAGGACACTGATCGACGGGCTCTCCCCCGGTGACCGGGTGGCACTGCACTGGGACTGGGTGTGCGATGTACTCACCGATGAGCAGGCTCGGCGCATCGAGGACCTCGAGGAGCACCGACGCGTCGAGCTGGGTCTGCTCGTCCCTACGCGCTGAATTCCGTGTGTGGGAGCGGGCGGGACGAACCGGCTCCCACACACGCAACCGCAGCAGATTCTGCGGCGGGGCAAGGACCTGCCGGCTTTCGGCCGTGGAACGGTGGCCTCTCCCACCTGAAAGGGAGCGAGAGGCCACGGAACCTGTCGGCGGGCGTCCCTAGATCGTGGGGTAGATGTCCCCGCTTGCCATGCCGCTCTCCTGCTCGCTCTGGGACCTGAGCCGACGAGCCTTGTCCTGGAGGCGCTTACGCTCGTCGGGGTCTTTGGCACTCTTTGCGGCCTCCTCCATCTCCTGGGCCTTTGCACGCATCTGGTGGATATGGTTGGCGGATTCGCCTGCAGTGCTCATGGTCACTCCCTGGGTGACGGGTGATGGCCACCTCAGCGAAACAGTGTGTCGTCGCCACTGCATCTCGAAACGTCACTCACGGTCATCCGCTCCTCCGGTGATTCGGACGTGCGGACCCGCCCCACGACAGGGCGGAAGCCCACCGTCGGGGGAAGCCCACCGTCGGGACCCGCCGCGTTCCAGCCACTCAGGTACTCAGGTACTCAGGTACGCCTACTCATGTGCGGTCGCACGTCAGCACCAAGGATGTCCGCATAACGCGAACCGAAAGAGGCATTCATGAGTCGCGACCTGCAGATACGAGTTGCCGATCCCGAGGACCTGGTCTGGATCCACGAGTTGAGGCACCGTGTGTACGCCCAGGAGCTCGGTCAGCACGCACCGCGCCCGGACCGACAGCTGCACGACGCGCTGGACGGCGACAACGTCTACCTCGTCGCGGCCCGAGGGCCGGTCCGCATGGGCTTCGTCAGCCTGACCCCGCCCTGGCTGGGCCGCTACGGCCTCGACAAGTACCTGACCCGCGACGAACTGCCGCTGCTGTCCGAGGGCGGAGTCTTCGAGGTACGCATCCTCACCGTGGAGCCGCGCTGGCGCAGCACCGCGGTGGCACCGCTGCTGATGTACGCGGCCCTGCGCTGGATCTCCTCCCGGGGAGGACGCACGGTAGTGGCGATGGGCCGCACCGAACTGCTCAGCATGTACCTGACGGTCGGCCTGAAGCCCTTCGGGCACACCGTCCGCAGTGGTGCGGTGACCTTCGAGGTGCTGACGGGCGAGGTGGCCGGGCTGACGCAGCTCGCCACCACCCGGTTCCGCACCGCCCTGGAGCGGTTCCGCTCCGTCGTGGACTGGCAGTTGGACATGGAATGGGCTCCTGGGCCGGACGGATGTGAACATGGCGGCGCCTCCTTCACCGCCATTGGAGCGGACTTCCGCACCCTGCACCGGCGCGACGAGGTCGTTGCTGCCGATGTGCTGGACGCCTGGTTCCCGCCCGCTCCCGGGGTACGCGCGGCGCTCGCCGAAGACCCGGCCTGGTCCGCCCGGACCTCGCCTCCCACCGGCGCCGAGGGTCTCCTGTCGGAACTCGCCGAAGCCCGGGCGCTGCCCGTGGAGACGCTCGTGGCCGGAGCCGGCTCGTCGGACCTGATCTTCCGGGCGTTCGGCCGCTGGCTGACTCCGGAGAGCAGGGTGCTGCTGCTGGACCCCGGGTACGGCGAGTACGCCTATGTCACCGAGCGCGTGATCGGTTGCAGGGTGGACCGCTTCCGCCTGCACCGGAAGGACGGGTGGCGGATCGACGTCGCCCGGCTGGCCTCCGTCGTCGGGGCGGGTCGTTACGACCTGGTGGTCGTGGTCAACCCGAACAACCCGACCGGTCGCCACGCACCCGCAGCCGAACTGCGCACCCTGATCGAGGCCGCCCCGGCCCGCACCCGCTGGTGGATCGACGAGGCGTATCTCGGCTACGTGGACCTGGCCGAGTCGCTCGCCCCGCTGGCCGCGGTGGACCCGCGGGTCGTGGTCTGCACCTCGCTGTCCAAGATGTACGCGCTGTCCGGCGTGCGTGCCGCCTACCTGGTGGCCGAACCCGCCACGGCCGCACTGCTGCGCCGGTGGACGCCGCCCTGGGCGGTCGGCCTTCCCGCGCAACTCGCCGCGGTGGCCACCCTGCGGGACCCCGCGTACTACCGCGCCTGCTGGCTCCGCACCCACGCCCTGCGCCGTCAGCTGGCCGCCGACCTCGCCCAGGTGGACGACACCGTCGTGGTCGAGGAGGGCGTCGCCAACTTCCTCAACATCACGCTGCCGTACGACGGACCGAGCGCTGCCCGCCTGGTGCGGGAGTGCCGCCGGCACGACGTCTACCTGCGCGACCTGTCGCCTCTGTCGCCGCAGTACGAAGGTCGCACCGTACGCGTCGCGGTCAGGGACACGGCGGAGAACGCACGCATCGTGGCGGCGTACGAAGCCGCGATGGAAACGCTGCGACCCAGCTCCCTGTCGCGGCGGGCCCCTGGACTCCCGGTTCACGCCGCCGCCGGGTACGCCCGGTGACCTCCGTCGCCTCCCTCGCGCCCTTCCTCGGTGGGGCCCTGACCGTCGGCGGGATCGCCGCGGCACTCTCCGGCCGCCGTGAACTGCTGGTCCGGTGGTGCTGCTGGGCGGTCGGAGTGCCCCTGGTCGCCGGTGCGTTCTGGTGGGGCACCCCGGGGGTGACGGTTCTCGCCCTTGCGGTCGGAGTGGTCGCGGCGCTGGAGTTCGGCGGGCTGATGCGCCTCTCCCGGCCGGACCGGGCCGTACTGGCCGCCGCCGTCTCCGGCGTCGTGCTGACCTCCTGGCTGGCGCCCGGGCAGGAGGTGCGGGCGGTGGCGGTCGGCGCCCTGGCCATCGCCGCGGTCCCGCTGCTGGCCGGTGACTCCACCCACGGTCTGCGTCGGCTCGGGGCCGGTCTGCTCGGGCTGGTCTGGCTGAGCGTGCTCGCCGCCCTGGCGCCGCTCGGCACGACCGCGCTCGCCCTGTTCGTCGCCGTATCGGTGGGTGACATCGTCGCGTACTTCACGGGTCAACGGCTGGGCGGGCCACGGCTGTCGCCGCTCTCCCCGGCCAAGCGGTGGAGCGGAACCCTGGCCGGCTCCGCGGCCGCCCTCGGCGTGCTCGCCGCCCTGTCCGTGCTGAGCTGGCCGACGGCGGTCGCGGTGGCGGTCGGCGCACCGGCGGGAGACCTACTCGAGTCCATGGTCAAACGAGGAGCGCGGGCGAAGGACTCCGCCCACTGGCTGGCCGGCTCCGGGGGCCTGCTCGACCGGATCGACTCACTCCTCCTCGCCCTGGCCGTCCTGCTCCTCCTGCGCTGACTCAGGGACGCCAAGGCGCCGGGCCCGTCGGGAGTACGACCTCCTCGCCGGGTCCGCCACATCCGCCGAGACGGGCGACCGGGCCGGCGCGCCTCACTCGGACAAGTGGAGCGATCCTCGCGCCTGGCTCTCGGAGGTCACCGCCTTGCTCGTGCCGCGCTAACTCCGTACGGCCAGCAGATGCCGCCAGCGGGGTTGTTCTGCGACAAGGCTGGTTGCGGCCAGCACCATCACCACGACGGCAGCCCACGCCGGCCAGGCCACCCAGGAGGAGATGACAGCCACCAGATAGTGGAGCAGTACCAGGGCGATGGTCACCGCGCCCGGGACGGGCACGAGGATCTTTTCCCTGTCCATCCCGTTGTCGCCCGGCGTAACAAAGACAGTGAGTGCGCCGAGCAGTAGGACCACCGAGACCACGGCGAGCAACACGGAGTGTGGGGCGAGGGCCCAGGGAGTGGCTACCCAGGCGGCGAGCATCGTGAGGAAGCGAAGTGGGTCCGCCAGACGTGTCACGCGTCGACTTTCCCACAGCAGGTGAAGGTGCGGGTCGTTTCGGCAGATTCAGCGGTGCCCGGACGTACGGTCTCAGCTTCCAGGCAGCCCGGACAGCAGGGCGCACACAGGCCGCCCGACGGAGGTCGCTGATGCACTCATTACGATGTGCCCGTGATCCCTGACATACCTGTCGGCACCCGTCGACTTCTCCTCGTCGCCTGCACCTTCACGGCCCTGACTGCTGGGGCTCTCGGCTGGTTCGCCGCACAGGACGTTCGTCCGAGCTGCACCTACGCGATGTTCACGCTGGGGAACGCGACGGAACAGCAGGAAGCTATTGATCGCGGTTACTGGCAAGCTGTCGCCTCCGGCAACTGCGCACCGCCTCACGCCCGCTGGCGTTTCTGGCTGGGCTGACCTCCAGTCGCTGGAGAGGGATCGAGGAGCTGACTACCCACACGGAACAGGACACCCTGCCTTGCGTGAGCGAGCACCGCTCACGCAAAGCCCTCGTCCGTAGTACCGGTGCAAGCGGCAGCGTCCGGCATCAACGCCTTCCGGCCCGCAACTGATTCCGTATCGCGAGGGCCAGGACGAAAAGTGCCAGCAGCATAAAGACGACCATGCCCGTCACCAAACCGTCGATGCCACGTCCGTCGAGTTGCGAGGGAAGCCTGACGGTGGCAGGACGCACCGGATCGTAGACGACAGTCAGTCGGTCCCCCGGCTTCGAACCGACGGAGTCGCCTTCAAGATCCACGTTCGTATGTGCCGGCCCTGACTGTGTCTCGAACCGCACGTCGACATGCAGCGCTTCGTTGGCGTCCGACCACCCGGTGACCGCAACGACCGTGGCAGTGACCTCCTGGCCCCGGCTGCGCAGATGGTTCAGCGCTTGGTTCTCCTTCCAGGCATCCCAGCCCATGAAGCACACAGCAATCGTGCAAACGATGGCGAACATGCCGGCCCGCCGGACAGCGCGCCACTGAGCATCGTGCAGCCAAGATCGGTTCCCGCCACGCCGCAGATGAGCCAGGAACAGCACGGGGGTCGCATTCGTGCGGCACCAGCGGTCGATACGGGAAGTGGGGTGCCGCGACACCAGACGGCGCAGCACCTTGAGGAGGGCGAGCGCACTCCCTATGCCGACGAACATCCAGAGAGTGTCGAACGGCCGAAAGACGAACCAGGCCAACAGGAACACCGCTACAAAGACCGTCGACCAACCCAGGGCCGGGAACTCTCGCCCTGAATCGGGGGGCTTCACCTCGGCCAACGCCGTGCTCCCTTCACCGCCGCACTCGTCTTCAGAGACAGTCCGCAGCCGGGAACAGTTGCACGCTCGACGGCACGAGGACGGTGCGCGCTCCACGGGGCACGGGCTCGGCGGCCGCGTCTCCTGGCAGGGCACTGCGGCGGGCGCCTTCGTTGCCTCGGCCTTCCGGGAGGCCGAGACCGTCGAGGAGTGTGGCCGCTGGGCCCGGCGAGGCCATCAAGGCCTGCCAGGCCCGCGCATTCGCGCACGCCGACCCGCCACACACACCTGGGCGCATGGCGCGGGACAGCCGGAGGCCTACCCTCCCTGTGCTGCGCCCTGGCTGTCTGCCTCAGCTGACAGCGACGACCCGCTGTACGGGAAGATTCCGGGAGGACCGGCCTGCATAGACGGTGTAGGAGCCCGAGGTGAGCTTCCAGGCGCCGCCAGTCCACACCGACAGGTCGCGAGCAGTAACGCTGAACGTGAGCCTGGTGCTTGCACCGGGAGCGAGGGTGACCTTTCGGAAGCCGATCAGACGCCGCGGCTCGGCCTCGGCGCCGGCAGGCAGGCCCGCATAGAGCTGTACGACGTCGGTACCTTCGCGAGATCCGGAGTTGGTGAGGGTGACCGCGGCGGTCAGCGTCCTGCTCCCCGCGTTGTAGGACGTTTCGAGGGAGCCCAGATTGAAGGTGGTGTAGGACAGGCCGTGGCCGAAGGGGAACAGCGGGCTCTGGTTCTTCGCGTCGTAGTAGCGGTAGCCGACCAGGTGACCCTCGCTGTGGGAGACGGTGGGCCCGTTGCCCGGGTAGGTGGCGGGCGTAGCACCGGGACCCTGGGACGCGGTCACGGGGAAAGTGACCGGCAGACGCCCCGAAGGGTCGGCGTCACCGAAGAGGACGGCTGCCAGCGCGGTTCCGGTCGCCCGTCCCGCGTACCAGAGCTGGACGACCGCTTCGACGTCGTTGATCCACGGCATGGCAACGGGGCCGTCGGTGTTGAGGACGACAACGGTGCGGGCGTTGACCGCTGCTACTGCGGCGATCAGCTTGTCCTGATCGCCCGGCAGGTTGAGGGATCCGTGGTCCATGTCCTCACCGGCGACCCGGTTGACGACGACGACAGCGGCGTCGCTTGTCCGCGCTGCGGCGACCGCGTCGGGTATGAGCGACTTCGGCTGCCAGCCGAGGGTGAGGCCGCAGGCGCCGGCATCGGCGGTGCTGTTTGTGTATGTGACGCTGATGCTCACCGTCTGTCCAGCCGTCAGGTCGATGGTTCCCTGGAGCGGATAGTCGTACGGTCCGAGGAAGAACTGGCGGCTGTGACGGGTTCCGGAGATGACCGTCCTGCCATTGACCACGAGTTCTGCAGTACCTGAGGGCAGCAGAGAGAAGCGGTGCGGGCCCGTGGTGGTCGGGGTGAGAGTGCCGCTCCAGCGAGCCGACCACACGGCGGGGAGACCGGCGACGGGCGCGCTGGTGAAGTCGATCCCCGCACCTGTGCGCGTAGCGAGGGGAGTGCCGGACGGTTCAGCTCCGGCATAGAAGCTGCCGGTCAGACCTTCCGCACCTGAGGTCGTGCGCAGCACCGTGGCCGGGACGGGGGTGAGGGGGACGTCGCCGACGGATCCCTGGCGGTAGGTGACGGTGACCCCGGCTCCGGCCCGGTCCTTGATGGCCGCCAACGGGGTGGTCCAGGTCCCGGGGTTCACGTAGGTCGAACCGGAGACGCCTGTCAGAGCGGTGGTGTCGGCCGGGCCGATCACCGCCAGCGATTTGAGGGTGGCGGGCAGTGGGAGAGCCTGGCCGCGGTTGGTGAGCAGGACGGTGGAGCTGACGGCGAGGTCGTGTGCGAGGTCCTTGTGTGCCAGGGTGCTGACGTCGGCGGCGGGCGCCTGCACGGGGTGGTCGAACAAGCCGTTGACGAACATGGTGTTGAGGATGCGCAGGGCAGCATCGTCCAGGCGGGTGGCGGGGACGCTGCCGTCCGTGAGGCCGCCTGCGGGGATCTTGACGCCACCGGGCCCGAGACCGCCGAGGTCCATGCCTGCCTTGACAGCCCCCACGGGGTCGTCTCCGGCCCAGAAGTCGGGGACGGTGTAGCCCTCGAGGCCGAGAGTGTTCTTGAGGTCGTTGAACAGTGCGGGGCTCTGGGTCGCGAAGGTCCCGTTGATCTTCGGGTAGGCCATCATCACCGACGTGACGGGCACGGTCGCGATGACGCGTTCGAAGGCGGCGTGGTAGATCTCGTGCAGCGCCCGGTCGGAGACCTGTGCGTCGACGAAGAAGCGGTTGACTTCCTGGGTGTAGGCGCTGAAGTGCTTGAGAGTGGCCACGACATGCTGTTCCTGCATGCGTCGGGTGAGCGCTGCGCCCAGGGTGCCGGACAGGAGCGGGTCTTCACCCATGCTCTCGGCCTGTCGGCCGAAGTGCCAGGTGCGGGCGGTGTCGATGGTGGGCCCCAGCAGGTTGTTGTAGCCCTTGGCCCGCCCCTCGGCGCCCAGTGCGCGGCCGAGCTGCCCGGTGAGGTCGGCGTCGAACGTCGCGGCTTGTGCGAGGGGGACGGGGAAGGCGGTCACGCCGGTTTCCCCGCGCAGGCCGGCTGAGGCGTCCACCATTGTGAGGGCGGGTATGCCGAGGGAGCTCAGGGCTGCGAAGTCGCAGCGGATGAGGGCCTCTTTCTGTACGGCGGTCATCCTGGCCAGAAGGGCTACCGCCCTGCTGTCGGGGGCGGCAGCCGCGGTTCGGCGAGGCGCACCGGCAGCCGGTGCGATGCCGGAGGCCAGGGCGGTCAGAACGGCGGCAGAGAGAAACGTACGACGATTCATGACGGCTCTTCCATGGGAAACGGACATGACAGAACAGCGCCTCGGTCGGCGCGTGCAGCGGGGGGCGCTGCGCATTGCGGGCGGGGGGAACGCTTAGGGGCGCGCGCTTCGGGGTGCTCGTGGCACCCCTCGCCTACTGCTCCTGGTAGACCTCGTCGAGGGCGGCGAGCACGCCGTCGATGTCGGTGCGGCCGGAGAACAGCTGCTGGATCTGGATGAAGTGCTCCTGCTGGACCCGGGGATTCGGCCACAGCTGGTCCATGAACGGCACGGTGGTGCCGGCCTTCTGGTGTCCGATCAGTTCCGTGAGGACCGGCTCGGTCGTGAAGCGGTCGTCGGGGATGGCGGGGAGGGTGCCGCTGCCCTGGTTGTACGAGTGCTGGCCGGCCTCGGACCCGAGGAACTCGGCGAACTTCATGGCCAGTTCTTTGTTGTCGCTTTCGGAGTTGACTCCGTAGGCGGCCGACACCGAGCCCGGCATGTGGGTCTGTGCCGGGTTGTTGGTGGCGGGCAGGGCGAACATGGCCAGTTGCAGTTCAGGAGCTGCCGCAGTGATGGCCGAGATGCTGCTGGCGACCTGTATGACGCCCACGGCTCTGCCCTCGACGACGTCCTGGACGGACCTCTCGTAGGTGGTCCCCAGGGGATCACTGCTGAAGCAGCCTCGTTCATCGAGCTCGACGTACTTCTCGAGCGCTTTCCTCCAGCCTGAGTCGGCGAAGGTTGCCCGGCCCTCACTCATCGCCACGGCGAAGTCGGGTTGTTCGGCGTAGACGGTGGTGGCTGCCAATGCGTAATCAGCGAGCTGGGTCACCCACGGGGTCTTGATCCCGAGCGCGAACAGCACCATGCCCTCGGCCTTGGCCCTGTCGCACAGGTGCAGCAACTCGTCCCAGGTCTCGGGCTCGGTGCCGTCGATGTCACGCATGGCCTTCTTGTTGTAGATGGCGCCGATTCCGCTGTAGTTGGCGGGCACGACGTACGTCCTGTGGCTGACCTGGGTCACCCACTGCGTGTCTTCCGGGACTCTGCGGACGAAGTCCAGGCCGGAGAGATCGGCAAGTCGGCCGGTGGCCTCCAGCATGCGCAGAGCCGCGGGGTTGCCGTAGCCGGGCCAGACGGTGAAGACGTCGGGTCCGGCGTCCGAGGACAGTTGGGTGGGCAAGGTGCTCTGGAGTCGGTCGGTGTCGGTGTAGGTCACCGCGACCTTCGCCTTCGGGTTCTCCCGCTGGAAGGCCGCCACGACAGCCTTCATGGCCGCGCGGTCGGTGATGTTGGCAGTGATCTTCAGGGTGCTGTCGACCGTCGACGACGGGCCGGCCCCGCCGCAAGCGCTCAGGCTCATGGCGAGGGTCGTGGCCATAGCGGTGACACAGACTCGACGGGAGGTACTCAAGACACGCTCCGTACGGAAGAGGGGGAGAAGGTGAAGTGCGGTGCCGTGTCTCGCCGTAAGTGCTCGTGCGGCCCGGAATCCGCTGACGCGGTGGGGCGGGGCCGACCGAGCAGTCAGGTGCACGGCCGGCCCCAGCTCGAGGGGATCCAAAAAGAATGCCTATTGCACGCCGGAGCGCATTTCCAGCTCTTTCGAGAAGGCTGCCGCCGCGTCCCACGGCAAGCGATTCCGGAGTCCGAGGACAACCGCTTGCGAGGCGTCTCGGCCAACAAAAGGGAAACTATGACCTCCTACGCTTCGGGTCAACCCTCGGGTAACACCTACCTCAAGGAATCTCGCAGCACGGCAAAGACATACCCTTTTATCCAAAAAGTCGATTTGAAACTTCAATTGAAAAGATTTACCGGGCCACCTTTTATCAACGCAACAGATGGAAACCATCCATAACGCGGATGCGGGAGAGTTCGACCGAACCTTAAATAGCGAAGCCCGGCGCATACAGGTATGCGCCGGGCTTTCTGCAGCTGATGAGTGGAGGGGCCGTTCAGGCTGCCTTCGTCGCGAGTTCCGCCGTGTCGAGGATGTGCTCGCCCGGCCCCAGGGCAATCGGTGTGCAGCCGGGCAGTTCTGCGACTGCCTCGCAGCCCTCGGGCACGACGATGCCGGCTGCCAGCCCCGTGGCGGTCGTCTCCCACGACATGGACACCGTTCCGTACGGGGTCTCATGACGGGTGCGGGCCCAGGTGATGCCGCCTCCGGGACGCGGGCGCAACACGATCTTCCGGTAGCCGGGGGCAGCGGCGGTGATGCCGCCGACCACGCGGTGAAGCCAGTCGGCGACGGCGCCGAGGGCGTAGTGGTTGAAAGAGGTCATGCCTCCCGGGTTGAGGGTGCCGTCGGGGCGAAGGCTGTCCCAGCGCTCCCAGATCGTCGTGGCGCCCATCGTGACGGTGTACAGCCAGGAGGGGCACTGGGTCTGCAGGAGCAGGCGGTAGGCGGTGTCGAGGTGGCCGGTATCGGTGAGGGCGTCGCAGACCAGGGGGGTGCCGACGAAGCCGGTGGCGATGCGCGCGTCGTCCTCGACGACCAGCTGGGCCAGGCGGTCCCCGGCCGGCTGCCTCTGCGAGGGGGTCAGCAGGTCGAAGGCGAGCGCGACGGCGTAGGCAGTGGGGCTGTCATTGGTCATGCGGCCCGAGGGGAGCACGTATCGACGGCGGAAGGCGTCAGCCGCCTCGCCGGCAAGTGCGCTGTAGCGCTCCGCGTCCGCGTCATGTCCCAACTCGGCCGCTGTCAGCGCAAGGTGGTGGGCGGAGTGCGCGAAGTACGCGGTGGCGACGAGGTAACGGTCGGTGCGTCCGGCGGCCGGATCGTCGGGCGGTGCGGCCGGGTCGAGCCAGTCCCCCAGCTGGAACCCTGTGTCCCACAGGCGGGTCGGCCCGGCGAGGCCCTCCACGAGCTCGACCCATGCCTTGGCCATGGGGTAGTGACGGCGTAGGACGTCGAGGTCACCGAAGCGCTGGTAGATCGTCCAGGGGGTGAGCGTGGCCACGTCCCCCCACGCGGCCCCCGGGTGGATCGGCGTCCACGTCGGCTCGCCCGGAATGACGGGCACGTACCAGGGAATGGTGCCGTCGGGCAGTTGCTCCAGACCCACGTCGGTGAGCCAGGAGTCGAGCATGCCCGCACAGTCGTAGAGGAAGCTCGCTGTGGGCGCGAAAACCTGGATGTCACCCGTCCAACCGAGGCGTTCGTCGCGCTGCGGGCAGTCGGTGGGGATGTCGACGAAGTTGCCTCGCATGCTCCACACGACGTTCTCGTGCAGGCGGTTGACCAGGGCGTCACTGCACTCGAACCATCCGGTGCGTCGCATGTCCGTGTGGTAGACCCGGGCGGTCACCATCTCGGCGGTCAGGGCATCCGTCCAGCCGCTGACTTCGGCGTACCGAAAGCCGTGGAGGGTGAAGCGGGGTTCCCAGGTGAGAGGACCTCGGCCCGAGAGGATCAGGGTGTCGGTGGCGTGGGCCTCGCGCAACGGCCGCCTGGCCAGTTCGCCGTCCTGGAGGACCTCGGCGTGCCGGAGGGTGACCGCGGTGCCGGCCCGGCCGTCGAGAGTGACGCGGAGGCGGCCGACGAGGTTCTGGCCGAAGTCGAGCAGATGGCGGTCCTCGCCGGTGCGGGTCACCTCGACCGGTCTGATCTCTTCGGTACAGCGGACGGGCGGTCCCAGCGGAGCGACGAGCGTGCCGAGGTCCCGGCTACCGGTGCGAACGGGCATCCACTCCCCCGCGGCTGCGCCTGCCGCGGTGGACCAGGCAGGATCGTGCAGACGGGCATCGAACGTCTCGCCCTCGTACAGACCGCTGGTCAGGATCGGTCCGGGCGCGGCGCTCCAGGTCCCGTCCGTGGCGAGGAAGAAGGTGGCGCCGTCGTCGTACGTCACCTCCAGCTGCGCGAGGAGCGCCTGATCGGAGCCGTAGATGTTGCGGGTGCCGCCGTCGAAGCCGTACTTGCCCCGGTACCAGCCGTCACCGAGCCAGGCCCCGATGACGTTGTCGCCTTCGACGAGGTGGCCGGTGACGTCATGGGTGCGGTAGCGCAAGCGGTGCGGGTAGACCGTCCAGCCCGGCGCCAGGACGTCGTCGCCGACACGGCGCCCGTTGATCTCCGCCTCGTACAGGCCGTGGCCCGTGATGTAGAGGCGGGCGCGCGTCACCGGGCGGTCGAGACGGAAGTCCTTGCGTACGCGGGCCGGTCGGCGGTCCGCCGCCGGATCCTCGTCCCAGTCGGCGCCGACCGGGACCGCACTCCAGTCGGCCACTTCGAGCAGACCCGCCTCGACACCGCTCGGCTCGCTCCAGTCCGAAGGGGCAGCCGCGTGTGCCGTCCAGACCCGGACCCGGACGGTGACGCGTTCACGCGAGGACAGCGGGGTTCCGGGCCACGCCACGAGCACCTGGTCACGGCTTGCGACGCGGCCGGTGCGGTCGATGCGGCCGTCGCGGGCGAGTTCGAGCTCGTACGCCTCCTGTGAACCACCGCCGGTCGGCAGCGTCCACGTGAGCCGGGGAGTGGAGATGCCGATGCCGAGACCGTCCGGGAGGTGCTCGAAGGACACCGGGCAGGGCTGAGGGGGGAACAAGGAAAGCCTTTCTTCACGTGCGCGGGAGCGGGTTGCGGGGCCGGGTTCAGCCCTTCACCGCTCCCGAGGTGAGGCCCTTCATGACCTTCTGGTTGAGGAAGAGGTAGATCAGGAGGGTGCCGAAGACGTTGATGCAGATGGCTGCGAACAGCGGTCCGTACTGGGTGGCGCCGAAGTCACCGGTGAAGTTGAGAAGGCCGACCTGGATGGTGCGCATGTCCTGGTCGTTGGTGAAGGTCAGCGCGATGAGCAGGTCGTTCCAGATGAAGAAGAACTGCACCAGGCCCACGGTGAGCAGGGCGTTGCGGACCATGGGCACACTGATGGTCCAGAAGGCGCGCAGGATGCCGGCGCCGTCGATGGTGGCCGCCTCGAACAGTTCGCGGGGAACGGTCCGGTAGTACGTGGCCATCATGAAGACGGTCAGCGGCAGGCCGGTGCCGGTATAGGTGAGGATCAGCGGCCAAAGGGTGCCGGACAGACCGGTCTGGAAGTACGCGGTGAACAACGGCAGGAGAATCATCTGCGGGGGGACCATCATGCCCGCGAGGAATACCAGAAGCGTGAGGCTGCGGCCCTTCCACACCATGATCTGCAGGGCGAACCCCGCGGCAGTGCCCAGGAGCAGCATGAGCGCCAGGGCGGGCAGGACGGCGAGCAGGCTGTTCTGGACGTACAGGCCCAGGTGGCCGGTGGTCCACGCCTCGGTGTAGTTGCCCCACTCCCACGTCGTCGGCAGAGCCCACGTGGAGTTGTTCAGGTAGTCGTCGTTGGACTTCAGGGAGGTCAGGAACATCCAGATCAGCGGGTAGATCTCGACGACCAGCAGCAAGGTGACGACGGCCTTCACCCACAACCGGCGCGGTGCCCGAACACGGTGGGTCCGCGCGGTGTCACCGGTCCGCCCCCGGCGGCCTGCTGAGGTCTTCACAGCTGTGTCGATGGCCATGACTTCAACTCTCCGTGAGGTCGCGCCGCGAGACGCGGTAGACGACCAGGCTCACCAGCAGGCACACCACGGTCAGCAGCAGGGCGATGGTGCTGCCGTAGCCGTAGTCGCTGTAGGTGAACGACGTCTGGAACATGTACAGGGTCAAGGGGGTGGTGCCGTTGCCAGGACCGCCGTTGGTGAGGGCGACGATGGAGTCGAAGACCTTCAGGGTGCCGTTGATGCTGAAGACCAGTGACGACATCAGCACGGGCAGGGACAGCGGCAGCACGATGTGCCGGATCAGGCGCAACCCCGAGGCCCCGTCCAGGCGGGCAGATTCGAGAACCTCGTCGGGGATGTCGACCAGGCCGGCGAAGAGCAGAACGGCGTAGAAGCCCATGGAGCGCCAGACGTCCATGAGTATCAGGACCCAGAACGCGCTTCCCGCGCTGCCGAAGAAGTCGATGGAGTCGACCCCGAACGCGTTGAGGAGGGAGTTGACCGGGCCTGTCTGCGGGGCGACCTGAAAGAACTTCTGGAAGAGAAGACCCACCGCCACGGTGGGCAGCACAACCGGGAAGAACGCCAACGTCCGGATGAGGGCCGAAGACTTCTTGAGGAAGAAGACGTACAGCAGGGCCAGCAGATATCCGGCGACGACCTGACCGGCCGTGACGAGGGCCGCGTACTTCAGGGTGAACCAGAGGGCGTCATGAACAGCCGGGTCGTCGAACAGGCGAGAGAAATTGGCGACCCCGTTGCCGGTGAAGCCATCGATGGTGTTGCCCTTGGTGAAGGAATACCCGAACGACCACACCATGGGGACCAGCATGATCAATGAGTAGACGAGAAGAGCGGGACCGAGCAGGATCGCGATGGCCCTGCGGTCACCGAGTACGCGGTGCATGAATGGTGTCCACTTCGTTTCTGTTGAAGAAACCTGCC
Organism: Streptomyces sp. NBC_00683; assembly: GCF_036226745.1. Lineage (NCBI taxonomy): Bacteria > Bacillati > Actinomycetota > Actinomycetes > Kitasatosporales > Streptomycetaceae > Streptomyces > Streptomyces sp. NBC_00683. The sequence continues at coordinate 210,778 of NZ_CP109013.1, forward strand.
GGAACAGAACCGGGGGCGGCCCGCGCGATCGGCGCGAGGAGGCCTGCGGGCCGCCGCCGGCCGGCTACTGGGCGGCCAGCGCGTCCTGGACGGTCTGCATGAACTGCTCCGGCTTCGTGCTCCCGGTCACCAGACCCGCCGCGTTGGTCTGGCTGACAGTGGTGGCCTTGGTGCTGAACAGGGCCTCGAACCACAGGACGTTCTGCTTGGAGGCGCCGATGGTGTCGCGGACCTGCGTGGTGACCTCGTTGGCGTCCTTCACCGCGGTGTTCACCTTGAAGCCGGAGATGGCGCCATGGTCCTTGAGCGCCGTGCTGCCGTAGTTCTTGGCGATGCAGGACACCCAGGCGCCGGTCTTCTTGTCGAAGGACTTCGCACCCAGAGTGATACCCAGGCCGACATTGGACGGGTACTGATCGATGGATCCCTTGCCTCCGGCGACTGCCGGGAAGGGCATGAACCCGACGTTCTCCGCACCGACCTTGTTCTGCTCGGCGTCGGAGACGTTCGCCAGCGCCCAGCTGCCCATGTAGAACATGGCGGCCTTGCCGTTCAGGAACTGGTTCATCGCGGTGTCGTAGTCGATCGAGCCGACGCCCTGGCCGAAGTAGCCCTTCTTGCCGAGAGCGGCTATCTCCTCGGCGGCCTTCACGTACTCCGGGTCGGTGAGCTTCGCCTTGCCGTCGGCCACCTTCTGGAGGGCGTCGGGCCCCAGACTGCGGTACAGGTAGGCGCTCACCAGACGGGTGATGGGCCACCCTTGCTGACCGGAGGCGGAGAAGGGCTGAACGTGCGCGGCGTCCAGCTTCGCCGCGGCGGCCACCAGCTCGTCCCAGGTGCCCGGCGCGGCTATGCCGTTCTCGCCGAACAGCTTCTTGTTGTAGAAGATGCCCTCGATGTTGTACTCGTACGGCAGGACCTCGACCTTGCCGCCGTACAGCGCCTTGACCGTGGAGACGGCGGCAGGCTCCAGTTGGTCGAGGACCCCGAGGGACGTGAGCTCCTTCTCCAGGTCGGCGACCTTGCCCGACTTCGCCAACTGCTGCGTCAGCGCAGGGGCGTTGCCCGCCGCGAACTGCACCGGCAGGGCGTCCTGGCCGGCCAGCAGCTGCAGCTTCTGGTCCAGGCTCGCCTGCGGGACGGTCTCCACCTTCAGCGGCAGCGCGTCGTCTGCCGACTTGCACGCGCCCTTGGACAGGGTGGTCAGGGAGGACTTGACGGTGGTGTTCTCCGTGACGCTCAGGTAGCTGAACTCCTTGGGGGCGGCCGAGGATCCGGCGTCGCCACCGCCGCAGGCGGTGGTGAGCAGGGCCAGCGAGGCGGTGCCTGCCGTCAGCAGGCTCAGACGCGCACGACGGACGTGGGGCATGCGAAGGGACACGGAAGACTCCCGGAGGTCTTTGAGAGAGGGGCGAGGAACGGCGAGGCGCTGAGGAAGGTAAACGCCCGATCGCGCAGAAGGTTGTGTATAACGTTCTCCACCACGAAGTGGGCAACACCCTGCACCGCGCTGCGAGATCCGTCAAGACACAGAGCTGTAACACCGGGGCACTGGGCAGTAGCCTTGTGGTCATGCAGACGTCATGATGTAGACCGTTGCACTCACACCTACGAGATCCGGAGTACTGACGATGGGCGGGCCCGCCGCACCGAAGCAGAACAAGCGCGTGACCATCACCGACGTCGCCCGGCACGCCGGCGTGTCCGTCGCCGCGGTTTCCAAGGTGCTGCGCAATGCCTACGGCGTTAGCCCGGGCATGCAGGAGAAGGTACGGGCGACCATCGCCGAACTGGACTACCGCCCACAGGCGGCCGCACGCGGGATGCGAGGGCGGACCTACACGATCGGAGTGCTCCTGGACAACGTCCGCAACGCCTTCTTCGCGGACATCCTCGACGGCGTCCAGGAAGAGCTCCGCCACAGTGAGTACACGGTGCTGATCGGCGCGGCCGGCTTCGACCCCGAGGACCAGGCGAAGACCATCCGCTCCATGGTCGACCGCCAGATGGACGGCCTGATCCTCATCGCCCCGGGAACCTCGCGCACCGAGGTTCTGGCTACCGCAGCGGCCACCCCGACCGTTGTCATCGGGCACCACGACGGCGCCGACGCCCACGACTCGGTGGTCGACGCCGACGACACCGGTGCGGGGCTGGTGGTGGACCACCTGGCGTCGCTCGGACACCAGGACATCGCCCTCGTGTCCGCTCCCGGCACCAAGGCCAACCAGTGGAAGCGCACACCCGAGGTCGTTCTGGCCGGCGGTTATCGCGAGTCCATGGAACGGAACGGCCTCGCCGAGCACGTACGCATCCATCACGCGGCATACTCCGACGACGGAGGTTTCGACGCCGGAATGGCCCTGCTGACAGCCGAGCGGCGGCCGACCGCCATCATGACCGGCGCCGACGTCGCAGCTCTGGGCATCTACCGGGCAGCCCACGAACTCGGACTGCGCATCCCGGACGACATCTCGCTGGCCGGTTACAACAACACCGCTCTCGCTGCTCTGGCCCCCGTCCAGCTCACCAGCGTCGACCAGGCCGGACACACCATGGGCTCCTCCGCCGCCCGCATGCTGATCGAGCGCGTGGAGGGCCGACGGGACAGGGCCATGCAGACCTCCATGACACCGCGCCTGGTCGTGCGCGGAAGCACTACCGCCCCGCGAGGCCGCTAGACCGTGGACGGAAGCGAGCCTGCCGCGCTCTCTCCGGAATGCCCTGGAACAGGGCTGATACGGAGGATTCCGATGGACCATGAGACAGCCGCACGCCGCAAGGTGGGCATCAAGGACGTCGCGCGAGAGGCTTCCGTTTCTCTCGGCACCGTTTCCAACGTGCTCAACCGTCCGGAGCTCGTGGCCGAGCCCACACGGACGCGTGTGCTCGCCGTGATCGACGCCTTGGGCTACGTACGGACCGAAGGAGCCCGGCAACTTCATGGCTGGGCCGCCCGTGTCCTCGCGGTTCTCGTGCCGGATCTGGCCGACCCGTTCTTCACCGCCCTGGCCATCGGCGTGGAACAGGCCGCTCGCGAGGCCGACCTGGGTGTGATGGTCTGCACCGGCACCCGTGACCCCGAAGAGGAGGCGCGACACCTCTCCCTGATCACTTCTCACCGGATTCGCGGTGCCGTGCTGGCTTCCGGAGAGGCCGTCGGACGCACGGTGGCCGCCTTCCGGCGGAATGCCGTTCCCTTCGTCATCGCCGACCAGTACGGACCCCAGCCCGGCGCCTGCTCCGTCGGCATCGACGATGTGGCGGGTGGGCACGCCGCGGTACGCCACTTGATCGGCCGAGGACACCGCTCCATCGCCTACGTCAGCGGTCCCGACCGTGTCCAGCAGGGTCGGGACCGCCGTAGAGGAGCCGTGGACGCCGTCTCCGCGGCCGGGCTCCAGCACACCTCCCTGAGAGAGCTCGCCTGTGCCGACCTCTCCGTGAGCGCGGGCAAGGACGCCGGCCACCGCATCCTCGGTCTCCCCCAGCGCCCGTCCGCCGTCTTCTGCTCCAACGACCTGCTGGCCCTGGGCATCCTTCAGGCGCTGTACGAAGCCGGGCTGAGGGTGCCGGACGACATCGCGGTGGTCGGATACGACGACATCGAATTCGCCGCGTCCGCCGTCGTTCCGCTCACCTCGGTGCGGCGGCCGGCCGTGGCTCTGGGCCGACAGGCCGGCCGCCTGCTCATCCAGGACACGACCCGCGGCGCTGTCCACGAGCACGCCCACGTCGTGCTGCAGCCGGAACTGGTCGTACGCCGTTCGACCATGGCCGCGCCGGTGCGGTGATCCGGCTCGGTCAGGGCTGATCGGAAGCATGGTGACGCAGTTGGGGCGCACGGCGGGTGAGGGGCACCAGCGCGGTCGAGACCAGCACGGTGACGAGCCCGAGAAGCCCGACGGCCGAGGCCAGGTCGCCCAGAGCTCCCTTGCCGGCCAGGAGGACCAGTGGGCAGAGGAACTCGCCGAGGAAGAACGCCGCCGTCCACAGGCCGGTACCGCGCCCTCGGTCGGCGAAGTCGAGCCGGGACATCGCGAGTGTCAGCAGCGACGGCAGGAGCAGTCCCGTCCCCACGCAGTTCACCACGGCGCCCGCAATGAGCAGGGGAAGGCTGTCGGCGGTGCCCATGACGAGGAAGCCGACGGCACACAACAGGAAGAGCGCAGGCAGTCGGCGTCGCGGCCGGTCGGACAGCCGGGTGAAGACGACGGAGCCGAGGACAGTGGCGGCGCTGGCGATCGCCGTGACCGCTCCGATGACACCGGTGGATTCCTCGCCCAGGTCGTCGAGGAGGTAGGACATCTCCACAGGCACGGCGTAGAAGACGACCGCGCCGAACACGGTCAGCAGGCACAGGCCTGCCATGCGGCGCACGGGAAAGGGCCGGCGCTCCGCGTGCACGCGCCCCTCGCCCGGCCCGCGCCCGGTGCCGGGTGCGGGAGCCGGCAGCGCCACGGCCATGGCCGGGGCCAGCAGCAGACCCACCACGTACAGCCAGAAGGGCGCACGCCAGCCGATTGTCCCGAGAGCGCCTCCGACCACGAAGAAGACGGTGGCGGACGCCGACGCGCACATCGTCTGGAGCGCGAGATAGCGGTCCCGGAGCCTGCCGGTGTAGTAGTCACCGATCAGGGTGGTGCAACAGGTCATGATGGCGGCTTCGGCGACCCCCAGCAGCACGCGACTGGCCACGATGCCGTACAGCGAATCCAGCCACAGCGGCACCGTGCCGAACAACGCGTACAGGATCGTCGCCGCGACCAACAGGCGCTTGCGGCCGAGTCGATCGACGATGACACCCGCGAACGGGGCGAGGAGAGCCAGGGAGAGCGCAGGGACCGTCAGCATCAGGGGAACCAGCGCCGCGCTACCCGGCACAGCCTCGAAGTGGTCCTGCATGCGCGGCATGACCGGAGCAAGCAGCACCGCACCGAGGATGGGCAGGCAGCTGCCGGCCATCAGCAGGGCGGCGGGCAGCCTTCCCGCCGTGGCCGGGTGATCACCGTGGTCAAGGGCAGGCGGATCAGCGGAAAGCGGCATGACGGCACTCCAGAGTGCGAGGCGGGACCGTGGCGCCACTGAGCGAGCGAGTCCGGCTGTCGCAGATCTCGGCGCATGGGCGCGTGATGTGCCCGACTATGCGTTCTGTGCGCCGCACTGCCCACCCCTCACGCGATCCGATTTTGGGATGCCGCCGATCCAGGCCGTGGATGGTGCGGTGTTCCCGTGACCGGGGGCGTCAGTACGCGGCCGGTCCCTCGGGCAGGTCTGCCATGCGCCTGCCTACGCGGGCAGTCGTTTCACGCAGCCAGATGTGGGCCGCGTCGTGCGTGTGCACCGGGTGCCACCACATCGCCTCCCGTAGTGGGACCGCTTCGTAGGGTGGCTCCACCACACGCACGGCGGCGAGCGGTGCGAGGAGCCTGGCGAGGCGCGCCTGCATCAGGGCGATGCGCCGAGTGCCCGCCACCAACAGCGGCAGCAGGAGAAAACTGTCGACGGACACTTCCACCCGCGGCTCGATTCCGAGCATGCCGAGCTGTCGCACCGCGGGGGCGTCGTAGGTCCGCTGGTAGGTGACCCATGGCAGCCGCCCCAGATCGTTTCTGGTGAGCCGGTCATCGACGCTCGGATGGTCGTCCGCGACGAGGAAGACCCAGCTGTCCTCGTACAGTTCGGTGGCGGGGAAATCGCTGATGACGCCGTGCGGCATGAGCAGACCGTCGGTGGTACTCAGCAGGGTGGCGGTGTCGTCGACCACGGTCGTCGGCGGCTGGGTGAAGCGCAACCGGATCCCGGGCGCCTCCTCGTGCACGACTCGGGCGAGTTCGGTGCCGAACACGGCGACCGCGTAGTCGGAAGCCACCAGATTGAACTCGCGCGTCTCACTCCCGGGATCGAAGTCGGCCTGGCTGGCAAAGAGGCGTTCCATCACTTCGTAAGCGGTGGCGGTGCGGTCCAGGAGGACCTGGCCGAGGGCGGTGAGCTCGTAGTGGCCGCCTACGCGGGCGAGCAGATCGTCGTCGAAGTGGCGGCGCAACCGGGCCAGGGCAGCGCTCATGGCGGGCTGGCTGAGGCCGATGCGCTGACCGGCACGCGTGACGTTGCGTTCCTCCAGCAGAGCTCGGAGTGCGACAACGAGGTTGAGATCCAGGCGAGCCAGATTCACGAGACTTTCCCTTGCGGTAGGGCGCCGACCAGGAAGGAATAAACACCGTGGATGAACTCCATCCACAGAATCGATTTCCCAGATTGCGAGTGACGGGTCCAGATTAGTCACACCGCAATCAGGAGGACATGTTCGTGAAACCTGCATCCGCGTCTGAGCTCTTCGCCGGACCCTTCGCCCTCGCCACACTCTCGGCTCCGGACGGACCGGCCTTCCCCGCGCTCGTCACGGCGGACGCCCAGGTACTCGACCTGCGAGCTGCCTTCGGCGATGAACACCTGTCCGTCCGCAGCCTCCTGGAGACCTGGGACACGACTGCGGTGCGACTGGCGGCGCTGGCCGATGACACCGGTCCGGAGCGCAGGCCGCTGGCGGACTTCCAGGTCCACGCCCCGGTCGAACCGCGCCAGGTGTTCCAGTCCGGCGCCAACTACCGCCAGCACGTGATCGACCTCCATGTCGCGCACCGGGACCCGGCCGACGACCGCTCCGAGGAGGAGCGACGCGCCGAGGCCGCAGAGATCATGGACCGCCGGGCAGCCGAGGACCTGCCGTACGTCTTCATCGGCCTGCCGAGCTCGATCACCGGCCCGTACGACGACGTCGTCCTCCCCTCGTGGGCCGAGAAGCCCGACTGGGAGCTGGAACTGGTGGCGGTCATCGGCCGTCCGGCCCACCGGGTGTCCGTCGAGGAGGCTCTCGGCTTCGTCGCCGGTTACACGATCGCCAACGACCTCACCGACCGCGCCACGGTCTTCCGCCGCGACATGCCGCAGATCGGTACGGACTGGCTGCGCAGCAAGAACGCGCCCGGTTTCACGCCGCTCGGCCCCTGGATCGTGCCTGCCGAGTCGATCGCCGACCCCGACGACCTGCGCCTCGTGCTCAAGCTGAACGGCGAGACCATGCAGGACGAGTCCACCGAGGACATGATCTTCAGCGTCGCGCGCATGGTGTCCTACGCCTCTCAGACAGCCCGGCTCCTGCCCGGTGACCTCGTGCTGACCGGCTCTCCGGCCGGCAACGGTATGCACTGGGGGCGGCTGCTGCGCGACGGCGACGTCATGGACGGCTCCGTCACCGGGCTCGGTGCTCAGCGCACGCGATGCGTTGCCGAGGTTTCGTCGTGACTCTCGACCGCCACGACCCTGAGGGGTCGATCGCCCGTGCCGCCCGGGAGTGTTCCAACTGGGGACGCTGGGGCGAGGACGACGTGCTGGGCACCCTCAACTTCCTCGACGAGGCGAAGCGGCGCGAGGCTGCCGCGCTCATCCGCCGGGGCGTGAGCTTCTCGCTCGCCCAGAGCTTCGACATGAACGGCCCCCAGAAGGGCTGGCGCCGCCGCACCAACCCGGTGCACACCATGCTCGACACCGGCACCGACGCGGCACTCGGCCTCCAGGGCTTTCCCCACGGCCTCGGCGGCGCCGACGACGTCATCGCCATGCCGTTGCAGTGCTCGACCCAGTGGGACGGGCTCGGTCACATCTTCGATCACGGCAGGGCATGGAACGGCCGCGACGCGGCGAAGACCGTCACCTCCGAGGGCGATCTGGTCACCGGCATCGAGCACATGGCCCCGTACGTCGCAGGGCGCGGCGTGCTGCTGGACGTCGGCCGCAGTGTCGGCGAGAACGGCGAGCTGCCCGACGGCTTCGCGATCACCGAGGACCACCTGACGGCGACCGCCGAGGCCCAGGGTGTGAGCGTCGGCCGCGGCGACATCGTCCTGGTCCGTACGGGACAGCTCGCCCGGGCCCGCCGCGACGGCTGGGGCGACTACGCGGGCGGCGCGGCCCCGGGTCTGTCCTTCACGACTGCCCGCTGGCTGCACGGCAGTGAGATCGCGGCGATCGCCACCGACACCTGGGGCTTCGAGGTGCGGCCCAACGAGTTCGATGTCGCCTTCCAGCCGCTGCACCAGGTCGCCATCCCCAATATCGGCCTGCTCATCGGGGAGATGTGGGATCTGGAGACTCTCGCCGAGGACTGTGCGGCGGACGGCGCCTACGCGTTCTGGCTCACCGCCGCACCCCTGCCCATCACCGGCGCAGTCGGCTCTCCCGTCAACCCAATCGCCGTCAAGTAGTCGAAGGAACAAGGGAGTTCCATCATGAACGAAGCTCGCACGGTCCTGGTGATCGGGGGCGGCGCGGCCGGCAACGCCATGACGTTGCTGCTGCGGCGCGCCGGCCTCCATGTGCACCTGATCGAGGCCAAGGACGACTGGAATGCCACCGCCGGCTCCGGCATCACTCTCCAGGGCAACGCCCTGCGGGTGCTGCGCGAGCTGGGGGTGTGGGAGCAGGTCGAGGCATCCGGTTTCGGCTTCGGGTCGGTCGGTATCACCGCACCTGACGGAACCGTCCTGCACGAGCAGGATGACATCCGCAGCGGTGGCGACGACCTGCCCGCCACCGTCGGCATGCAGCGGCCACAGCTCCAGCGCATCCTGATCGAGGCCGTACGCGCCTGTGGCGCCTCGATCCGCCTGGGAGTCACGGCCGAGAGCCTGGACCAGGATGCCGACGGCGTCTCCGTCCGCTTCAGTGACGGCTCCGAGGGTCGCTACGACCTCGTGGTCGCCGCCGACGGGCTGGGCTCGACAACCCGGGCGGCCATAGGGATCACGACGAAGCCGGAGCCGACGGGCATGGCCATCTGGCGCGTGGCCGCCCCGCGGCCGGCCGGAGTGTCCCGTACGGATCTCGCCTACGGGGGCCCTGCCTACATCGCGGGCTACTGTCCCACCAGCGACCGCACCCTGTACGCGTACGCGGTCGAGGCCAACCGCGACCGCGCCTCGATCCCCGCGGACTCGTACGCCGACGAGATGCGCCGCCTGACCTCGTCCTACGGCGGCTTCTGGCCGGAGATCACCGAGCACATCACCGACCCGGCACAGGTCAACTACACCTGGTTCGACCGCATGCTGGTCGAGGGTTCGTGGCACCGCGGCCGGGTCGTCCTGATCGGCGACGCGGCGCACTGCTGCCCGCCCACCCTCGCGCAGGGCGCTGCTCTGTCCTTGGAGGACGCCTGGGTGCTGGCGCAGATGCTGACCGGCTCCGACAGCTGGGACGACGCCCTGTTCCAGGCGTACTACGAGCGGCGGATCAGCCGCGTCCGCCCTGTCGTCGACGCGTCCGTACAGATCGGGCAGTGGCAGCTCGACGGAGTGCGCGACGCCGATGTGCCCGGTCTCATGGGCCGCACCATGGTGATGCTCCGGGAGCTGCCGTGACGTCCCCGACCGTCGATGTACACGCGCACCTCCTTCTCCCCGGGGTCGAGGCGCTCGTGGCCGGCCTGCCCGGCCACGACGCGGCAAGAGCGCTGGACGCCCGGCGCAACGGCGCCGAGGCCCTGTCCGTGAGCGGGCCGATGGTGCGTGAGCGCATCCCGCGACTGACAGATGTGGCCGTGCGTCTCGCGGCGATGGACAAGCAGGGTGTGGACGTCCAGCTGGTCAGCCCGTCCCCCTCCCACTACCACTACTGGGCGGACGGGAAGACAGCCGCGAAGGTGTACCGGACCGCCAACGAAGCCACGGCAGCGCATTGCGCGGCGGCTCCGAAGCGCCTGCGGGGGCTGGGAATCGTACCGCTCCAACACCCGGAGCAGGCCGTCGAAGCGCTCGATGACGCCCTGGGGCACGGGCTCCTCGGCGTGGAGATCTCCAGTCACGCCCCAGGGCGGGAACTGTCCGACCCGGTGTACGAACCGTTCTGGTCCCGGGCCGACGAAACAGGCGCGATCGTCTTCCTGCATCCCTTCGGGTGCACGCTCGACGAGCGCCTGGACCGCTGGTACCTGTCCAACACGGTCGGCCAGCCCACCGAGAACGCCGTCGCCCTCTCCCACCTCATCTTCTCGGGTGTGCTCGACCGGCACCCCGGCCTGAAGGTGATCGCCGCCCACGGCGGCGGCTACCTGCCCACCCACATCGGCCGCTCCGACCACGCCTGGACGGCACGCGCGGACGCGGCGACGGGCTGCGCCCACCTGCCGAGCAGCTACCTCCGTCGGCTGTACTTCGACTCGCTCGTCCACGACCCGAACGTCCTGCGGGAGCTGGTCCGGGTGGCCGGAGCCGACCGCGTACTCCTCGGTTCCGATTTCCCCTTCGACATGGGCACCGAGGACCCGGTCGGCGCCCTGCGCGCCGCAGGTCTGTCCCGGGCCGACTTCGACGCCGTACGCGGTGACAACGCCGCCGCCCTGCTCGGCCCCACCACCACCTGAGGAGGAACCCACCATGAGCGCACGCCTGCTCACCCACCTGCGGCACGTCGACCTGGCGGTGCCGGACTACGACAAGCAACTCGACTTCTACGCCGGAACCTGGGGCCTCACCAAGGTCATCGAGGACTCCGGGATCTCCTTCCTGGCCGCCGAGGGCTCCCCCGAGCAGTACGTCGTACGGCTGCGCGAGGCCGAGGAGAAGCGGCTCGACCTCGTGTCCTACGGCGCCGCGAACCCGGCCGATGTGGACACCCTCGCCGAGCGGCTCCTGGCCGGCGGCGTGCAGCTGATCACGCGGCCCGGTGCCGTGGACACCCCGGGCGGCGGGTACGGCTTCCGCTTCTTCGACGTCGACGGCCGCACGATCGAGGTCTCGGCCGACGTCGAGGTCCGGCAGCACAGGAAGATCGAGGAGAAGGAGGCCATCCCGGTCAAGCTCTCCCACGTCGTCCTCAACTCCCCCGACCTCAACCGCACCCGGGAGTGGTACGAGCGCCACCTCGGCTTCGCCCTCTCGGACACGCTCTCCTCGCCCCACATGGGCGAGGTCATGCACTTCATGCGGATCAGCAACCAGCACCACTCCATGGCCATCGCCCAGGGCCCGCACACCGCCCTGCACCACGTCTCGTTCGAGATGCGCGGCATCGACGAGTACATGCGCGGCTCCGGCCGCGTCATCCGGGCCGGCCACCGCAAGATCTGGGGGCCGGGCAGGCACATGGCGGGCGACAACACCTTCACCTACTTCCTCGACCCGAACGGCAACACCGTCGAGTACACGACCGAGTTGGAGGAGCTCGACGAGGACACCTGGCACCCGCATGTCTACGACTTCTCCCAGCCCGAGGTCACCGACCAGTGGGGCACCGCCAACGCGATGAACGAACTCGTCGCCAAGGAGTCGTTCAACGACCCCGACCGAGGTGTGTTCGTCGCCCCGCCCGTCTGATGCGCTCCGCTGACAGCACGCGCCCGCGGAGCGGGTGACCCGCTGCCCGTTCCTCCGGCGGGCGGCGGGTCACCCGACCCGCCTCCGTGGGCCACGGCCTCGCACGCGTTCCCCCCGACCGCCCATCTCCTCCCCAGGAGCCGCACCATGCGTTTCGCCGCTTACGAGCATCAGCACCGCCACCGAACAGCCGTCGTGGAGGATGACGGCACGCTCTTTCCTCTGTCGGGCGTTTCCTCACTGACCGCGCTTCTGGCGGAGACCGACGGTCTGCCGGGGCTCCTCGCCGCAGGCGCCGCGGCACTCGATGTGCCACCCGGGCCCCACGTCTCGCAGGTGCGGCTGCTTCCCCCTCTTCAGCCTTCGTCCATACGTGACTTCGTCACCTTCGAGGAACACGTCGAAGGCGTGCGCCGGTCCGTCGACGGCGTCGCCGGTGTGCCCGAGCAGTGGTACGCGGCACCGACCTTCTACTTCACCAACCCCCACGCCGTCTACGGCCCGGACCAGAGCGTGCCCGTGCCGCCCGGCTCGAACGTCCTGGACTTCGAACTCGAGGTGGGCGCTGTCATCGGCCGCGAGGGCCGCGACCTCACCCCGGAACGGGCCCGTGACCACATCGTCGGCTACACCGTCTTCAACGACTGGTCCGCCCGCGACCTCCAGTCCGCGGAGATGAAGGTGGGCCTCGGCCCCTGCAAGGGCAAGGACACCGCCACCTCCCTCGGCCCCTACCTGGTCACCGCGGACGAGCTGGCGCCGTACCGCGACTCCGATGGATTTCTGCGGCTTGCGCTCACCGCCACGGTCAACGGCGAGACCGTGGGCGAGGACCTGCTGTCCAACATGAGCTGGACCTTCGAGGAGATGACCGCCTACGCGTCCCGCGGCACTCGTGTCGTCCCGGGAGACGTCCTCGGGTCGGGAACCTGCGGCAACGGCGGATGCCTTGCCGAGCTCTGGGGCCTGCGCGGCGAACAGACCCCACCCCCCTTGCGGCCGGGCGACATCGTGAGCCTGACCGTCGAGGGCGTCGGCACGCTCACCAACACCGTGGCGCCGGGTACCGATCCCCAGCCCCTGCCGGCCGGCCGACGACGCAACCGGGAGCGGCCGTGACCGACCTGCACCCCATGAGACTGCTCGGCAAGGTAGTTGTCGTCACCGGTGCGGCACGCGGCCAGGGCGCCGCCGAAGCAGCCGCCCTCGCCCGCGAGGGCGCCCACGTCATCGCAACAGACGTAGAACCCGTCAACGGGTGCCAGGTGCACGGCCTGGTCAACAACGCGGGCATCACCTGGCGCGCCCGCGTCGGCGACGTGCGCCCCGAGGACATGGCACGCGTCCACGCGGTCAACGTCACCGGCCCGCTCCTCGGAATCCAGCACCTCATGCCCCTGATGCCCCCGGGCTCCTCCATCGTGAACGTCGGATCCTCCGCTGCCCTGACCGCGCACTACCCGGTTGCGTACACGACCAGCAAATGGGCGCTGCGGGGCCTGTCGAAGACGGCCGCGCTGGAGCTGGGCCCCCGCGGCATCCGCGTCAACACGATCCACCCGGGCTACATCGAGACCGAGATGACCGCCTCCGCCACCCCGGCCTTCCGCGCGTCCAACATTCGCGAGACCCCCCTGGGCCGCACCGGGACCGTCGACGAAGTCTCTCCGCTCGTCGTCTTCCTGGTGTCCGACGATTCGTCGTTCATCACCGGGGCGGACATCCCCGTGGACGGCGGCCTCACCGCGCACGGCGGCGTCAAGTCCGTATCCGACGCCCTTCGCCCCGAGGCCGCGCAGTGAGACGGCTCGAAGGCAGAGTGGCACTGATCTCCGGCACCGCCCGAGGCCAGGGTCGGGCAGCAGCACTGCGCTTCGCTGCCGAGGGTGCGCTGGTCGTCGGAGGTGACCTGCTCCACGAGGAGGCCGTGGAGACCCAGCGGCTCATCGCCCGGGAGGGCGGCACGGCCCTCACCCCCGGCCCGCTGGACGTCACCGACGAGGACTCCGTCCGCACCTGGGTCGGCGAGGCCGCAGACGCGTTCGGCGGGATCGACATCGTCTACGCCGACGCCGGCGCCGTCCGGTTCGGGGGCATCGACCGGCAGCCGTACGAGGACTTCGACTTCACGATGAGTGCCGGGCTCGACTCGGTACGGCTGACAGCCCACCTGGCGTGGCCTCACCTGGTGAGCAGCCGGGGGTGCGTCCTCACTGTCGGCTCGACCGCCGGGCTGACAGGCTCCCTCACGAACCGGCGCTCCGCACACTCCGCGTCCAAGGGCGCGGTGATCGCGCTGACGCGCCAACTCGCTGCGGAGGGCGCCCCGCACGGCATCCGTGCCAACTGCATCAGCCCCGGAATCCCGGACGACGTCGTAGACGCAGCCCTGTTCCTCGCCTCCGACGAGGCCTCGTACATCACGGGCACCAACCTCGTCGTCGACGGCGGCTGGTCCACAGTCCTGCCCGGCGCCATCGCAGACAAGGAATTCCGCACGTGAACAAAGTCAGCGGCAGCGCCGCCGAAGCGGTCGCCGACATCCCGGACGGCGCCTCACTCGCCGTGGGCGGCTTCGGCCTCTCCGGAGTTCCCGAGGTCCTCATCGGCGCACTGTACGAACAGGGGGCGACCGGACTAGCAGTCGTCTCCAACAACTGTGGCGTGGACGGCCGGGGCCTCGGCGTCCTGCTCGCCGCGGGACGCATCGCCCGGGTCACCGGCTCCTACGTCGGCGAGAACAAGGAGTTCGCCCGGCAGTACCTCAGCGGAGAGCTCGAGGTGGAGCTGACCCCACAGGGCACGCTCGCCGAGCGCCTGCGTGCCGGCGGCGCGGGGATCCCCGCCTTCTACACACCGGCCGGCGTCGGCACCCAGGTCGCGGAGGGCGGCCTGCCCTGGCGGTACGCACCCGACGGCTCCGTCGCAATCGCCTCACCGCGCAAGGAGACCCGGAACTTCTCCGGACGCCCCTACCTGCTGGAGCACAGCATCACCACCGACTTCGCACTCGTCCGGGCATGGCGGGGCGACTCGCACGGCAACCTCGTGTTCCGCCGGGCCGCCGCCAACTTCAATCCCCTCGCCGCCATGGCCGGTCACGTCACCGTCGCCGAGGTCGAGGAACTCGTCGAACCCGGCGAGCTGGCCCCCGACGCGATCCACCTGCCCGGCATCTACGTACAGCGGATCGTGGAACTCACCCCCGAGCAGGCCGCCGACAAACACATCGAGAAGAGAACGGTAGGCGCCTGATGCCCTGGACCCGTGACCAGATGGCCGCCCGTGCGGCCGCGGAACTCAGCGACGGCTCCTACGTCAACCTCGGCATCGGCCTGCCCACCCTCATACCCGGCCACCTCCCGCCCGGGGTGCACGTCGTCCTCCACTCCGAGAACGGCATCCTCGGCACCGGCCCCTACCCCGCCGAGGACGAGGTGGACCCGGACCTCATCAACGCCGGCAAGGAGACCGTCACCGTCGTGCCCGGCGCCTCCTTCTTCGACTCCGCGCTCTCCTTCGGCATGATCCGCGGCGGTCACATCGACACCGCCGTTCTCGGAGCCATGCAGGTGTCGGCTCAAGGTGACCTCGCCAACTGGACGATCCCCGGCAAGATGGTCAAGGGCATGGGCGGCGCGATGGACCTCGTCCACGGCGCCCGCCGCGTCATCGTCCTCATGGAACACACCGCCAAGGACGGCAGCCCCAAGATCGTGCAGGAGTGCGCCCTGCCCCTGACCGGTCGTCACTGCGTGCACCGCGTCATCACCGATCTCGGCGTTCTGGACGTCACCGACCGCGGCCTCGCCCTCGTCGAAACAGCCCCGGGCGTCACACCGGCGGACATCACCGCGCGCACCGGCGCACCCGTGCACGCCGACAGTTCCACGGCTGCCTGCTGATCAGTCACATCCGAGGTCCACGTGCCCTGTTGACCTTTCTCCGACCGTTGGCACCGAGGCAACACCTCCCCAATTGATCGATGAGTGAGGCTGCTCGCCGCCTCCCGTCCGCGTCCCCCAGTTCCCCGACCAAGGCGGCCATATGTCCGTGACCCCTGTCCCCCTCCGCATCACCGTCGTCGGCGGTGGAATCGGCGGCCTGGCCGCAGCGCTGTCGACCGCCCGCGCCGGTCACCACGTGACTGTCGTGGAACGAGCCGCCCGGTTCGGAGAGATCGGAGCAGGCCTGCAGCTCGCCCCGAACGCCTCTCGGGCCCTCGATGAACTGGGGGTACTCAAGGCAGTCCGGCGTACTGCGGTCGCCCCGCCCCAGCTCGTGATGATGGACGCTCTGAGCGGAGAGCAGATCACGTCTCTCGATCTGCGCAGCGCGGCCTATACCGAGCGCTTCACACACCCCTACCTGGTCACCCACCGCACGGATCTGCACGCCGCGCTCCTCGCCGCCTGCCAGGAGCACCCTGCCGTCACGCTGCGCACAGGACACACCGTCACAAACGCAGAACAGGACGGTTCCGGGGTGGTCCTGCACTTCGCCGGGACGGCGACGAAGCTGACCGCCGACGCGGTCGTGGCGGCGGACGGCCTGCACTCACGGCTGCGCCAGGCCCTCGTCGGTGACGGAGAGCCGGTCTGCTCCCGCTACGTGGCATTCCGCGGCGCCCTTCCCGCGGACAGGATGACCGGCCGGATGTCGCAGCACGCCGCTTCGGAGGCTGTGATGGTCTGGGCCGGGCCCCGCATGCATCTGGTGCAGTACCCGGTACGACGCGGCGAGCTGTACAACCAGGTTGCCGTATTCGAGAGCGATCACTACACCCCGGACTCGGATGCCTGGGGCACCGAGGCCGAGCTCGAGGAGCGGTTCGCGGGGGCTTGCCGAGCCGTGCGCGACGCCCTGCCCCTGATCGCGCGGGACCGGCGCTGGCCGCTGTACGACCGCCTGCCCATCGACAACTGGGCGCACGGCCGGATCGCGCTCCTCGGAGACGCGGCGCACCCGATGCTGCAGTACCTCGCCCAGGGCGCCTGTCAGGCACTGGAGGACGCGGTGGCCCTGGGGCAGGCGCTCGGCCGCTTCTCCGACCCCGCGGACGCCTTCACCGCATACGTCGACCAGCGCCGCGAGCGAGCGGCCATGATCCAGACCAACGCCCGCCGCTTCGGCGAGATCTGCCATCTGGAGGGCGTGGGGGCCACCCTGCGCAACCGGCTGCTCTCGTCCCGCACACCTGATGACTTCGACGACGCCTCCTGGGTCTGGGCACCAGCCCCGGCTGCCGTCCCCGCCCCGTGATCCTGCAACCGAGGAGGACTCCATGACGACCGACGAACTCGCCTACAAGGCCCTGGAGGGCTTGGGGGCAGCTCCGCTGTGGCGCTTCTACGGCAACCTGTTCCCCGCCCAGCCGAAGAGCCGCGCCGTCCCCTACCGCTGGAACTGGCAGGAACTACGCCCTCACCTGCTGCACTTCTCGGAAACCCTTTCCCTGGAAGAGGCCGAACGGCGCGTACTCATGCTCGTCAACCCCGGCCTCACCGATCCGCCTGCCACCGTCAACACGCTCTACGCGGGGCTGCAGATCATCCTGCCCGGCGAGACCGCGCAGGCGCACCGGCACACGTCCAACGCGTTCCGCTTCATCCTGGAGGGCAGCGGCGCGTGGACGACCGTCAATGGGGAGCGTGTCTTCATGTCCCCGGGCGATCTGCTGCTCACCCCCGGCTGGCACTGGCACGACCACACCCATGAGGGCGACGCACCGATGATGTGGCTCGACGCCCTCGACTACCCGCTCGTCAACGCCCTGGAAGCCGGCTTCTACGAGAAGTACCACCAGCGCCTGCAGCCAGTCACCCGGCCCGACGACGCAGGGAGCAGGCACTTCCTGCACGGCCGGCTGAATCCCGTCTGGCTCTCGCAGGACGGGCCCGACTCACCCGTCACGCGGTACACCTGGCAGGAGACGCAGCGGGCACTGGACAGCGTCGCCGACACCGCTGACGGCAGCGAGGTCGACGGCATCGTCCTCGAGTACACCAACCCGTGGACAGGGGGCCCGGTCATGCCCACGATCGGGTGCCGCGTCCAGCGCCTGCGCCCCGGGTTCCAGGGGGCGGGCCGCCGGCACACCGCCTCCACGGTCTTCAGCGTGGTACGCGGTGAAGGCGTCACAGTCGTCGACGGCGTACGGCTGGAGTGGTCCGAGCGCGACACCTTCGCCATTCCGGGCTGGGCCTCCTACCGGCACCTGAACACCTCGTCGTCGAGCGACGCCGTCCTGTTCTCCTACAGCGACGAGCCCGTCATGCGCTCCCTCGGCCTCTACCGCACCGAAAGCGCCGATCCCGGCGCCTGATCCGCCCACCCCACACTTCACCCTTCTCACATCACAAGGAGGCCACGATGCGTCTGGCCCTGTTCAACAAGGGACGCCTCGGACTGGTCGACGGCGACACCCTCGTCGACGTGACCGAGCAACTCGCCGGTAAGGGCGCCCTCGGAGCTGCCGGTGCGCTGCATGAGCACATCGAAAGGGTCGCCCGCGACGCAGCCTCGCCGCTCGACCTCGCCACCTGCGCGCGTGTCCCGCTCGCCCGAGCAGTCCTGGAGGCTCCACTGCCTCGCCCCGGAAAGATCATCGGTGCGCCGGTCAACTACCTCGACCACAAGGCCGAGATGGAGTACACCACGTCGGTCGCCGATCTCGGAGTCTTCCTCAAGGCGAACTCCTCCGTCATAGGGCCGGACCAGGACATCCTCCTCCCCTACACCGACAGGCGCACCGATCAGGAGGGCGAACTGGGCGTCGTCATCGGACGCACCGCCCGCCACGTCGGCGTGGACGACGCGCTGGACCACGTCTTCGGCTACACATGCGTGCTGGACATCACCGTCCGGTCCGGCGAGGACCGCTCCACGCGCAAGTCGTTCGACACGTTCACGCCCGTCGGGCCCTGGGTCGTGACCGCCGACGAGATTCCGGACCCGGACTCCCTCGGCCTGCGCTGCGACGTCGGCGGCAGCACCCGCCAGCGGACCAACACGGCGGATCTGATCTTCGACGTCCGTGAGCTGATCGCCTACACGTCGTCTGTCATGACGCTGCACCCGGGGGACGTGATCGCGACCGGCACGCCGGCCGGAGTGGGACCGCTCACCCACGGGGACCGTGTCGTCCTGGAGATCGAGCGGGTGGGCCGCCTGGAAGTGGGGGTGGACGGCTCCCGGGCCCTCCCCTACGAACAGCGGCCCGGGCGCCGGCACCGCTGACGGAAAGGTCGCGCACGGGGCGGTGCCCTCAGCCGGAATCCCGCCATGGACCAGCGGATGCTCACCCGTCACGCCTCGCTGGACGTCGAGGCTCTCCCCGACTGAGGTGGAGAGGCCGGCGCCGAGCATTCTCCGGGTGGGGAACTCGTCCTCGCCGTGACTCCGCGGCCGGACGGGGTCATCTGCCGTCGCTGGTGCCCAGAGCCTGGAAGTCGACCATGCCGAAAGCCTCGTGGACGTAGACGTTGGTCAGTCGCGGGTTGCGGTAGTTGAGGACCTTGTCGGCGACGATCGGCAGGTAGTACGCACCGTCGGTGACCGCATGGTTGATCCGGCTGTGGACCTTGGCGGCCTGGGCCGTGTCGCTCTCGGCGGAAGCCTGGTCGAAGAGGTTGTTGATCTCGGGGTCGTCGATCTGGGCGTAATTGCTGTTGCCGCTCGGCGTGATGAGGCGTCCGTCGGCCAGGGGCTGGAGGAAGCCGGAGCCGGTCGGATAGTCCGCCGCCCATGCCAGCAGGATCAGGCCGTAGCCCTTGTTCCTGATCGTGCTGGGAGATCCGATGTCCGAGAGGAACTGGACGCCGTCGCGGCGGTCGATCTCGGCGGTGATGCCTACTTTCTTGAGAGAGCTCTGCAGAGCTTCGGCGGACGCGACGTCCTTGGGATTGGCGCCGCGTACGGCGATCTCGGTGGTGAAGCCCGCGGGCTTGCCACACGCCCTCAGCTCGTCCTTGGCCTTCTCGATCCGGGGCTTGCCGTCGGTCAGACCGAACGGGTCGTAGTCATCGGCGCCGAAGACTGTCGGGGGCAGCATGTTGCCCTGCCTCGAACCGCCCGTCGGACCGCCGCGAGTGGTCTGGAGGGCTGTGGTGTCGGCCCCGTACAGCACGGCTTTCCGGCAGTGCACATTGTCGAACGGCTCGGTCTTCGAGACGAGCGAGACGAAACGGATGGAGCCGCTGTGCGGGTTGTCCGCGTCGGCCATCTTCTTCGGGTCGTTCAACACCTTGAGCGCGGCGGGCTGCGACAGACCGGCCTGCCGGACGTCGAGGTCCACGGTGCCCGCGAGGAGCTGTGCGGCCACGTTCTCGGGGTCGGCGGAGACAGTCAGCTCGATCCTGTCCGGCAGCGCCTTGCGCAACGGGTCGGTGGCACGGTCCCATTGTTCGTTGCGGACGAGGACCAGCGAATTCCCCGGCTTGTACGACGCGAAGCGGTACGGGCCGGAGGAGACGGGGTGCGCACCGTATCCGTCGCCGGTGTCCTTCTGCTGCGGCACGGGGGAAGTGGCGCCCATGGTCAGCAGGTACGGGAAGCGGGAGTCGGCCTTGGCCAGCCTGAGGACGAGGGTCAGGTCGTCAGGTGTCTCGACCGATTTCAGGCCGGGCTTCCCCCGGGTCTCGTCCGTGTACGGACCCGGATAG
Source organism: Streptomyces sp. NBC_00683 (assembly GCF_036226745.1). NCBI lineage: Bacteria > Bacillati > Actinomycetota > Actinomycetes > Kitasatosporales > Streptomycetaceae > Streptomyces > Streptomyces sp. NBC_00683. The sequence goes on from NZ_CP109013.1 coordinate 230,813, forward strand.
TTCTGGTTCCCGCCCAGTGATTCGATCAGGTACGTGGGGCCCCCGCTGATGACGTCCTGCGCGAAGACCCGCTCGATGCCGTACTTGACGTCCTTGGCGGTGATCGGTGTGCCGTCCTCGAACTTCAGACCGGGCTTCAGCTTGACGGTGTAGGTCCTGCCGTCGGCCGAGACCACTGGCTGGGCGGCGGCCAGGTCCGGAACGAGGTCCAGGCCCTGCTTGCCAGGCTTGGTGTCGTACGCCAGCAGCGTGCGGGCATAGAGGCGCTGCATGTTCCAGGCCCACCCGTTGTAGGAGCGGGCCGGGTCCCACGAGTCGGCGTCCTGCGAGCTCACCAGACGGAGGGTGCCGCCCTTCCTGCCGGACGCGTTGACCACGCCACCGACCGCGGCGTTGAAACCTTCGGCACGGGTGGAGGAGCCCGGTCCGTCCCCGGTTCCCTTGGACGTGTCCTTGTCGTCGCCCTGGTCGGCCAGCAGGGCGGTGATGCCGCCGCCGGTGACCAGGGCGGCGGCGAGGGCGATCGCCACGAGACGGCGGCGCCGGGTGCTGCCGGGCCGTTGGACGGGAACGCGTCCGGGCGATCTGGGGGGCGGGGCCGCCATCCGGTCGGTGACGACGGGCGACACGCCGACGGGAGGTGCGGGCTGCTCGTCACGTACGGTCGGTGGCTCGCTCGCCGGCGGGGGCGGTGCGGGCGAGGGCTGTGCGGGCGGCACCTCCGTCCGCTTGACGAGGTGAATTCGTGGATCCGGCGTCGGCACCGTGTCGGCACGGGGCACGGCGCCCTGCGTGTCCCCGGAGCCGCGCTCGTCGCGGCCGTCCGCGCCGACGGGGGCGGACCCGTTCTCCTGCTGTCCCGGGTTCTTCGCGGGCGGCGCGGGGGCCGGGGCATCGCTCCGGCCGGTGGTGAGGGCCGATGCGATCGCTTCCGGGAGCCAGTCGGTCTCGTTCGGCAGCCTGCCCGCGTATGCCTGCCCGCCCGACTCACCCAGCATCTGCCCGAACTGCGCCAGCAACTCCGGCACGGTGGGCCGCCGGCCAGGGTCCTTGTCGAGACACCGGCCGACGAACTCCGTCTCCGGGGGCAGCCCACGAAGGTCGGGTTCCTCATAGACGGCGCGGAAGTTCACCGAATGCGGGGAACCGGTCCCGAACGGGCCGTCCCCCGTAGCCGCGAAGGCCAGTACGGCCCCCAGGGCGAACACATCGCTGGCGGGGCCGACCGCCTTCCCCGTGACCTGCTCGGGCGACATGAACCCAGGGCTTCCGATCACCATGCCCGTCTGGGTCAGGACACTCGCCTCGGAGGCGATCGAGATACCGAAATCGATGACCCGCGGCCCGTCGCGGGCAATCAGCACGTTCGACGGCTTCAGGTCCCGGTGGATCAGTCCCGCGCCGTGAATGGCCTCCAGGGCCTCGACCAGGCCTGCCCCCAGGACGAGCAACGAGCGCCGGGGCCAAGCCCCGTGGGTGCGCACCGCTGCGTCGAGCGGCAGTCCCGGAACATAGGCGGTGGCGAGCCAGGCGGGCGAGCCCGCAGGATCGGCGTCGACCACGGCTGCGGTGAAGAATCCGGTGACGCGGCGGGCAGCCTCCACCTCGCGGGCGAAACGGCGCTGGAAGTCCGGGTCCTCGGCCAATTCGGCGCGCACCACCTTCACCGCGACCATCCGGCCGCTGGTGGAACTCCCCAGGTACACGCGGCCCATCCCGCCCGCTCCCAGGCGCGCAAGGATCCGATACCGCCCCACTTGGCGCGGATCTGCCGCATCCAGCTCTTGCAACGCCGGCCCCCTGTCTCCGACCCACCCGGGGATCGTCGGAGACGATTACATCAGATCTGGATGACTCCCTTTGCGGTCCCGGCCTCAGCCGACAGGCTGTCCACGCAGGACTGCCTGATGAGTCATCAGAGATGCTGGACTCCTGGATCGCGAACCAGCACGGACGACGGCTGGTGCCACGCGATCGCCAGGCAGAGACCTTCAGTGGCGTCGGCGTCGGCCGTGGAAGCTCCGTCGCCTGTGAGTGCGACCACCCGCACTCACGCTGTGCCCCTGATCAGCCGGTTTCCGTCAAGTCTGCGTGCGCGGCCTCGAGGATCTCCTCGGAGAGCGGGGAGCCCTTGGTGGCCCGGGACAGGACCAGCGCACCGAACAGGGTGCAGAGGCGGACGATTCCGTCCTGGTCGTCAGTGGCGAGGAAGTCGGCGAAGTCGGCCACCCCCTCGGTGTAGACGCGACGGGCCTCATCTCCCCCACTCCCGCGGGCGATGTCGGTGGCAAGCGCCGCGACCGGGCAGCCGTCCGCGGGATCGTCGCGGTGTGCGACGGAGAGGTAGACGTCGATCAGGGCCTGCTGAGCGGCGTCACGCTGCCCGTCGTTCCGTTCGAGCCCGGAGGTGTGGCGGCGGGCGAGCTCCGCGAAGGCGTGGGCGGTGGTCTCGTCGACGAGCGCCTCCTTGGATTCGAACTGCTTGTAGAACGCGCCGTGGGTCAGACCGGCAGCCTTCATCAGGTCGGCGACGCTGACGTGGGCGCCCTGCTCACGGAAAAGCCGGGAGGCGGTGTCCACCACCCGCTTGCGGTTCTCCTCTGCCTGCGCCTGCGATACGCGGCCCATGACCATCTCCCATTTGGATGTCGATTGGCATCTATCGTAGTCGAGTGTTTAGATTGGATGCATAATCTAAATTCTCGGGTGGCCGGACGGCACCCGCCAGAACCAGGAGCAGCCATGGAACTGAAGAACGCGGTCGCGGTCGTCACCGGCGCCAACCGGGGCCTCGGGCGGCACCTGGCCGCCCAGCTCGTGGAGCACGGCGCGAAGGTCTACGCGGCAGCCAGGCGCCCTGAGACGATCGACCTGCCCGGCGTCACCCTCCTGCGCCTGGACGTCACGGACCAGGACTCGATACAGGAAGCAGCTCGCATCGCGTCCGACACCACGCTGCTGATCAACAACGCGGGAATCTCCACCGGGGCCGCGTTGATCGGAGGAGACCTGGAGAAGGTGCGCCAGGAGATGGAGACCAACTTCTTCGGCCCGCTCGCAGCGACGCGGGCCTTCGCCCCCGTCATCGAGGCCAACGGCGGCGGCGCCGTACTCAACATCCTGTCCGTCCTGTCCTGGCTGCACCCGGCCGGCCTCGGCTCCTACGCCGCCTCCAAGGCCGCCGCCTGGGCACTGACCGGCGCGACCCGCGACGAATTGGCGCCTCGCGGCATCGCCGTCTCGGCGCTGCACGTCGGCTACATGGACACCGACATGGCCGCCGCCGTCCCCGCCGACCAGAAGTCCGCCGCCGCAGACGTCGCGGCCCAGGCCTTGAACGGCATCGAGGCGGGCCTGCCCGAGATTCTCGCCGACGAGCTCACCCAGCAGGTCAAGCAGAGCCTGGCCGTCGCGTCGGAGCCGAACGCCGCCTGAGGCCCTCCCGTCTCCGGCGCAGCCCATCACGTGGCGCCGTGTGCGGCATCCAAGGTGCGGGCCCCGGCGCAGGGGCACCCGCGTCATCGGACCCGGTGAGCACCGGGGCCTCTCGTTCGGGTCATGCTGGGCTCACGTGCGGTCCGATCCGAACGAAAGGCCCCAGCGGACGGGCGGGGCCGGTCAGTTGGCGGGCGTCTCGCCGTACGCGCCGAAGCCCGCCACCACCAGGCCGTCCCGGAAGGTCAGCACCTCGCTCACCCTGCCGCCGATCTGGTTGAGGTAGTCGATCACGAGTGCGTCGACGCTCGCCCGTACGTCCATCACCTCGAACTTCAGGTCGGGTATCCGCTCGAGCCCTGCCGCCCAGTACGCACGCAGGGCGGCTTTGCCGTGCACGGTGCCGGCCGGGTCGCCCGTCAGCCGGGCGATCATGGGCGAACTGAAGGTCACGTCGTCGTGGTAGTGCGCGAGAATGCGGTCCAGGTCGTGTGAGTTCCAGTCGTCCTGCCACTGGGCGGCGAAGCGACGGGCGAAGTCGAGATCCATACGGATCATGATGCGGCAGCGCGATGATGGACGCGTGCACTTTGAACCCATCACCTGTGAGCGTCTGGCCCGCACCCGCGCCGCCCACACCGAGGGACCCGGGTTCAGCGCCGGCGGGGCTTCGCACTGGCCGCGCTGGGCCGTTTCGTTCGGCTCATCAGGTGCGGCTGGGACAGTGCGGGCAGGCGCTTGACTGAACGCGTGCTCAGGCACGAGCCTTGCGATCATCGTGGGCGGTGGCGACTGCGCTGCGCGAGGATTCTGTGTCTTCGCTTTCAGCAAGCGGCGTGCAAGGGGTGTACACCGCGAACCAGGAGTGGGTGCCCAGGTGATCGCGTTCCTGATCGACGTGGTGGGGGGCCTCTTGGTCCCCGATTTCGGTGGGAGACGGCGGGCGAAGGCGCAGGCTCGCGCCTTCGCTGAGGGCGGTGAGGTCCTCTTCGAGGCATGCATCCTCGGCGACCGCCCGTATTGCAGTCCGGTCGTAGTCTTCCTCGCCGCCTCCAGGACTGCTCTGCACGTATCGCCCACCGAGGTGAAGACGCTCGCGCGTCGCGCTCTGCCGACCGAACATATCGAGATACGCCAGATCCGCAGGCGGACTCGATCAGACTCTCGGATCATCCGCCCCTACTGGAACATCGCCGAGTGTCACGACGGGAGCGTCGGCTTCGTGGTCGCCTGCGCCCCTGAGCACATGCGCTATTTCACCGGGTCGCTCAGAACAGAAGGCCCCGGACTGAACGCCGGAGCTGCCGGCTGACTTTGTTGGTCAGCGGGCTGACTGCCCAGCAGATGGCGCACCGGATCATGGGCGGAGGCGGGCGTTCCTACGTCCTCACTGCTCTGGAAAACGTACTGACCGACCTGTGACCGCAGCACAAAAGCTCGATCGCGGTCAGCGGGGCACCGGGTGCCGAGAAGGTAACGTCACACGGTGCCCCCGAGTCAGTCCTGCACGTCTTCGGTGAACAACTCCGGTGGTGCCTGCAGGTCGTGGGCGCGGAACAGGACGGCGTGCTCGACGCCCATGGCCTTGCCGCTCATCGCGGTGAGCTTCGGGATGAAGTCCTCGGGGGCGGGGTGGTCCGGGAGCGCGGCCAGGTACGCGGCATGCGCCTCGAGGGAGGCGATGCCGCGGCGCAGTGGCTCACCCGTGACCTCGACGCCGTGGGTCGCCCCGGAGCCGGTGAGCCCGGGGACGATGAGCCAGCGCACGGAGTGCGGTTGCAGGTCCTCCTCGTCGACCTGCTCCGGGAAGACCCACCGGTTGCCCGCGTCGCGCACGGCGTCGAGCACCGCGAGCCCGGCTGCCCGGTGGTCGGCCTGATCGAAGCCGTAGGGCGTCTCGATGTCGTAACCGGTGCCGAGTACGACGTCGGGCTTGAACCGGCGGATCTCCCGGCAGATGTCCCGGCGCAGGTCGAGGCCGTAGACGAGCACGCCGTCCGGATGTTCAAGAATGGTCAGGTGATTTACGCCGACGACGGCGCAGGCGGTCTGCTGCTCGGCGACGCGCAGGCGTGCCGTCTCCTCGGGAGGGTTCGGCATCCCGGCCTCGCCGCGAGTGAGCAGGAGATATCCGACCTCGATGCCGCGCGCGGTCCACCGAGCGACGGCCGCAGAGGTGCCGTACTCCATGTCGTCGGGGTGCGCGACGACGCAGAGCACGCGCTGGAAGGACTCCTCCGGGAGCGCAGGCAATGTCATGTCGGCATCCTTCCGCATGGAGGGCCGACCGTCGGCGTGACGTGCCGAAGAACCTCCGCCCACGAACAGTGGCCGCTGGTGGCCCGCCGACCAACGGAGTCATTGGGCAACCGCTCGGCAATGTTCCAGGAGGGACGGATGGTCCAGAAGCTGCCACCCGGTGATTCCACGGGTGGCCACGAAGCTGATCGCTGACTCTGCTGCCGGGCACAGTGCCTCATCCACTGACCTGCTGAAGACCTCTCACCATGGGTGCTCACCCAATGTGAGGGCGAGAACGGCCTGGTCGTCGTCACACTCCTTCGACCAGCGCTCCGTGTCCGCCTGTACGAATGACACGACGTCCGCGGGATCCGGTGCGCTTTCACCTCCGAAACGCTGTGCGAGGCGCTCAAGCACGGGGTAGAACACTCCCGCGGCGTCCCGTGCTTCGCTCACCCCGTCCGTGTGTACGACGACCACCTCACCGGCGAGCAGCGGATGCACCGTCGTCTCCGCGGCGGCGCCGGGAGACAGCCCGCCCAGTCCCAGGGGCAGCGCCGGCGCGGTGATCAGCCGCCGCGCGCCCTGAGGGCCTACGACGACGGGCGCCGGGTGTCCACGGTCGACGATCCGGACCTCGCCGCCCGCGGGCGGGAACTCCAGCACCAGCGCTGTGACGAAGAGTTCGGGGTCGTATCCGTCACCGACCGGAGCGTTGCGGGCGATGCCGAGTTCCAGCCGCTCCGCCAGGCTGCCCAGGTCCTGCCACTCGTGCGCGCAGACCCGGAAGCTGCCCAGGACCGCCGCAACCGTCTGTACCGCACCCAGCCCCTTGCCGCGTACGTCGCCGATGATCGCCCGCACCCCGAAGGGCGTCACGCATACGTCGTACAGGTCACCGCCGACGAGCGTGCCGCCCTCACCCGCCGAGTAGAACGCTGCGGCCCGTACCTGCCCGAGCTTGCGTGGCACCGGGCGGAGCAGGCCGCGCTGCATCGCTTCTGCGACCGAGTTCGCGCGGATCAGCTCCTGTCTGGCCTGCTCCCTCTGCCACGCAAGGGCCGTGCTGGCGATTCCGATGAGGAGCGTGCCCACGTACAACGCGATGTGGTGCTGTTCGTGGAAGTGGCCGGGACGCCGGGCGGCGAAAAGCATCTGCAGCCCCAGACAGACCACCGCCGACAGCGCCGTCCCTCGCGGGCCGCGCGTCGCCGCGGCGAGCGGAGGCACCCCGATGAGCAGGAAACTCACGGGCTCCCGTCCACGCAGGACCAATTCGACGATCACGTCGATCACCACAACGGCGAACGGCAGCCACCACACCCACCCCTGACGCAGCAACAGGGACCGCCGACCGTTCGGAGAAGGCTCGCGAGGCATAAGGCGAACCCTAAGAGCCCGCATCACGATCTTGTTGAGATGACGTGGCCATCTGAACGCATCACCGATATGGATGAGGGTCCGACGGCGGACACCGCACCTGCGGGAGCAGAGCTGGGCCGGCGCACCGGTTCGGGCAGAGGCGGCGCACACGCGAGACAGTGGCGGGAGCGATGAGCGGGGCGAGGCACGGAGGGAGCCGGCACATGCCGATGAGGAACGCCGCCCTCACGTCCGTAGCCGATACGGCCACACGCTGACCTGCGGACTCGGGCGCGTTCTCGGCAGGCGGGGAGGGGGCGGGCCCTGTCGAGAACCCGCTCGGCCGGAGCCCTACGACGGGGATCGGGTCCACACCCGCTGGATCCAGAACGGGCGGCACGTCGGCCCGGTGGATCACCACCTGCCGACCGGCGCGCAGGTCACAGCCATGACGAGCGAGGTCCATCGCGTCGAGCACGGACGCATTGTCGAGTACTGGATCCAGTTCGACCGGCAGGGAATCACCGTTCAACTTCGGCAAACGGCAAGCGAGCTCTGATCCCGAACCGTTCGAGAAGACCGGGCAGACTCCCGCCGTGTCGCGAAAGGGCTTCGGCTGCGCGGGCGGGGGCGATACTGATCGTGACAGTCGCTCCACCGCCGGACCGGCCCGGGACACAGTGCCGGGGCGCTGGATACGTACCTTTGTCGATGTCTCCGAGGGGAGCCGTTCATGACCACGGCGAAAGACCTGTTCATCATCACCATGGACCCCAGCTCGAAGCATTCCGTGGGACAGGGTGACCTGTCGCTCGCCCTCGCGGGGGCCGAGCTGATCGATCTCATCGGCGCGGATGCGGTCGCCGTGGACGGCGACCGCATCGTGCCGGGTGAGCTGCCGACGCTGGACGATCGACTCATGGACCAGGCAGCGGCAGCGCTCACTCGGCAGGCGCCCTACGAGCGGATCGAGGACTGGCTGTGGCGCCGGGGCGAAGACCTCTCGGCCGCGTACCAGGCCGCCCTGGAGGAGGACGGTGAACTGGCTCGGAAGCGAAGCGGCCGGTTGTCCTTCGGCTCGGAGCGCGTGGAGCCGGTCGACACGCCCGCGCACCGCCGGGCAGCCGACCGCTGGAGGGAGAAGGAGCCCGTCCTGGCCGCCCTCGCCTCGGTCGTGGGCATCGACGACGACGGATCCGACGATGAGCCCGGTCTCGATGACGAGTCGGTGACGACGGTGGTGGCCGTTGTCCACGACGCGGTGATGGAGCTGGAGGCCGTACGCCAGAGGCGGTCCATCGAGAACGCGGCTTTCGCCAACCTCTGGCGCGGGCCGTGAGCCGGGTCCGGGTTCGACCGGCGCGGTCAGAGGCCGGCTCTGCCGTAGTTGAAGTAGCCGCGGAAGCAGATGTCGGCCTTGGGAACCTTCCGTTCGCCGACGAGATGTCGGCGTACGCCGGCGGCCAGCGTGGACTCGCCCGCTGTCCAGGCGTAGAAGCGCCCATCGGGAAGCTGGGCCTGCCGAACCGCCTGCAGGGCGAGGGCGCCGGGTTTCGCGCAGGGTTCGGCGCGGGGCAGCCAGTGGATGTTGGTGCCTGGGGGCGCGGTGATGTCGTCGCGTATGTCCTCGGGGGCCGGGACTTCCAGGAAGACTTCGGCAGGCAGGGTGTCGGCGGACCGTTCGAGAATGGCGAGGATCGCCGGTAGCGCGGTTTCGTCGCCGACGAGTAGCTGCCATGAGGCGTCGGGGGTGGGTGCGTAGCTGTGTCCCTCGTCGAGGAACGCCACTTCGGCCCCGGGTTCGACCGCATGCGCCCACCGGGCTCCGGGGGCGTCGGGTACCGGGGAGCTGCCGCTTTCGTGAAGCGAGATTTCGATGTCGAAGGCCGACCATTCCGGTCTGAAGCGCCGGATCGAATACGTCCGGACGCGGGGGCGCGGCTTGGAGCCCTGCAGGGTGAGCTGCAGGATCCACCGTTCGCTGGTGGGCAGGAAGACGTCGTCAGCGTCGGTGTCGGCGAAGAAGAGGCGGCCGGACTGGTCGTACCCGGACTGCTCCAGGTGCTGGACATCGTCTCCGCCCAGGGTGATGGACATGAAGTGCGGGCTGATCTGCTCGCCGGCCAGGACGGTTAGTGACAGCATCCGCCGCCTGTGCGGGCGCTGGATTCGGGAGGGCATCAGCAGCTCTCTCGGCTGTGTGCCTGGGCGTCAGTGCTCATGAGGTAACTTTCGGCTCCGCCACCGCCACCGGGCCACCGGTAAACTGACGTCTGATAACGAAAGGCCGCCAACCTTCGATGACGCCCTCAGAACCGGAAGAAGCGACTCTTCAGGGAGCCGCGTGGCTGCCGCACGGCTATCAGCTCGATCCTCACTCACACGTGCAAGGGCAGCTCGTGTATGCCGCTGCCGGAACGCTGGCCACAGTGACCGAGCGCGGGACCTGGGTCGCCCCGGCAAACCGTGTGACGTGGACGCCCCCGCGGTTCGCGCACTCCCATCGCTTGTACGGCCGAACCGACATCCGCCTCCTGACCGTTCCGGTCCACCTGTGCGCTCGGCTCGTCGACCATCCCAGCGTCTTCGCTGTCAGCCCCCTGCTACGTGAGGCGATCCTGGCGCTGACCGACAAGCCGGAGCGGGGTCCCGGCGCGCACAAGCGACTGCTCGCAGTGATCGTGGACGAGCTCGCCGACGCCGCCGAGCAGTCCCTGCACCTGCCCGAACCCAGCGATGACAGGCTGCGGGCCGCCACCGCTCTCCTCCACGAGGATCCGGCCCGGCCCGCCACCCTGGCGGAACTGGGGCGCACCGTCGGGGCGAGCGAACGCACCCTGAGCCGGCTGTTCCACACAGAACTCAGCATGAGTTTCCACCGCTGGCGCACCACCCTGCGCATCCACCACGCCCTCGGGCACCTCACCGACGGGTTGTCGGTCACCGAGACCGCAGTGGCGTGCGGCTGGTCCAACCCCTCCAGCTTCATCGACGCCTTCACCGAGGTCGTCGGCCAGACCCCCGGCCGCTACCAGGCCGAGCTTCGCAAGGACGAAAGGTAGCCGCGCGCCGACTTGGTGCGACCCGGGCGCGGCACGGATCCGCCAGTCCTCCGATGTTGGCGGTTTTTCGGTATCAGCTGTCCAATCACCGGTGGTTCGCCCGCCTGTCGGGTCCCAGAGTGGTGCCTGTACGCCGCATCACCCGGGCGGCACTGTCGTTCACGCCTCGACGTGTTCGACCACCGCTTCGAGCACGGAGGCTCGCACACCATGACTGAGACACGCGAAACCACGGCAGTCGCCATCGTCGGGGCCGGTGTCGCCGGCCTGACGCTCGGCAACTTCCTGCTGCGCAACGGCATTGACTGCATCGTGCTGGAGAAGCACCCCCGCGCCTACGTCGAGCAGCGTCAGCGCGCCGGAACCATCGACACTTTCGGCGTGCGCATGTTCCGCGAGTGGGGCCTCGAAGAGGTACTGGCGGGTGACCCCATCCCCCACAGCGAGGGCGGCTTCTACATCGACGGCGAAGCAATGCCGATCGACGTGGACGACGACAGCAACGACAGCCTCTACTGCCCCCAACAGGTCCTGGTCCGTAACCTCACGGATCTCTTCCTGCGCGACGGCGGAGACCTGCGCTACGAAGCCGCCGACGTCTCCTTGGAGGACATCACCGGCGAGCGCCCCCTCGTCCGTTACCAGGACACCGACGGCTCGGCCAAGATCATCGAATGCGGCTTCGTCGCCGGCTGCGACGGCTTCCACGGAGTGAGCCGCCGCACCGTCCCCGCCCCCGCCCTGACGGAGTACTCCCATGAGTACGGGTACAACTGGCTCAGCGTCCTGGCCGCGGTCCCGACGAACCCGTCCGGCATGGCAATCCATTCCCTCGGCCTTGCCGGCATGATCCCCCGGGGCCCGCACGCCAGTCGCATCTACCTCCAGTGCGCGGTCACCGACACCCCCGAGCAGTGGCCGGACGAGCGCATCTGGAACGAACTGGAGGCCCGGTTCGGAACGCCCGTGTCGACCGGCGAGATCCTCGACAAGCGCATCGTGCCGCTCCGCAGCGTGGTGTTCGACCCGATGAGCTACGGCAAGCTGTACCTCCTCGGAGACGCGGCCCACATCGTCCCGCCGATGAGCGCCAAGGGCATCCACCTGGCCCTCCACGACACCGAGGTCTTCGCCCGCGCCGTCATCCGCCAGGTCAAGGAAGGCGATCCCAGCCTCCTCGACAGTTACTCGGAAACCTGTCTGCCCCACATCTGGAACTACCAGGCGTTCGCAACGTGGATCACCGACATCATGCACAACGCCGGCTTCACCGGCTACGAAGGAGAGTTCCGAAAGCAGGTCGCCCGGGCCGAGCTGCAGCGCCAGTTCACCTCGGACGCGGCGAACAAGCTCTTCAGCGAACTCACCGCCGGAACCAACTAGAACGTGTTTTGAGAAGTGGAACCCGCCAGGGTTGAGACCTGGCGGGTCACTAGAGTCAGCTGCATGGCGACACAAGCGCTTCGCGCAGTTGAGGCGAACGGGACGACCTGGGACGATCCGTCCGAGGACCAGCTGCACGACCTGCTGGCTGACATGAACCTCGCATCGCGATTCGTCATCGTGCGGCGGCTCGATGTGGAGCCCGCCGACCAGCACTACATGCAGGTCTTCCTCAACGACGACCTGAGCTATCAGGTGGAATACCGCGAGGGAGGGCCGGACAGGCACTTCCAGACATGGGTACCCCGCGGGCGCGGGGTCTTCACAGTGGAACCTGTGGCTGAGGTGCTCCAGGGCTGGGCCTGCGGGCGACCCGGTTGGCGTGAAGGCCATTCCTGGGTCCCGTGGTCACCCGCCGAGCCATGCTCCCGTCACCACCCCCTCACGTCCACTCGTTGATGGCTGCAACCAGAACAGTTGCTTCGTAGCGGACGGCTGGTCTGTCTTACCTCGTGGCCACGGCTCGGGATGGTGCGGCGGATCCCGCGGCGGCTCAAGTAGGCCCGGCTAGCTGGTACCGGGTACGTATTCCAAAGCTGCGGTATTCGTATGCCATCGCGCGGAGCCCCATGTGACTACAGGGGCGTGCTATCGCTGACGGATCACAGACCAGCCCGTGATCTCGGCGTCATTCTGGCTGCTTCCGCCGACCGTTCTTGATCATGCTCCGGGAAGTGAACCGTTCGGAGAAGAGGCGCGAAAGTTGTAGTGGAGGCGCGTCTCCTTGCGGATGGCGGGGGCGACCTCGGTGGCGAGGAGTTCGATGGAGGTGTTGACCATGGCCGGGGGCATGCCGCCGAAGTCGATCTGTCCCATGAAGCGGTCGATGCTGAGGAGTTCTCGTTCGGTGAGGATCTTGTCGATGACTTCCTGTGGGCTGCCGGTCGCCGAAAGGGCCGGCGGTGTCCTGGAAATGCTCCTGGCCGATGAGCCAGCCGCGGCCGCCGCCCGGGGTCTTGGGCCGCAGGTATTCGCGGTAGTGCGGGTAGACGTTGCCGCGTGCGTCCTGGGAGGTCTTGCCGACGTAGAAGTGGCTGGTGACACCGAGGCGCAGAGCTGTGGCCGGGTGACTGGCGGCGGCTCCCACGGCGCGGTAGTGCTCGGTCAGGACGCGGGCGCTTGGCTCGCGGCCGGAAGACTGTTGCCTCTCCAGGAGGGCGCGACGCTTGCCGTCGTCGGAACGTCACCCACCCCGGTGCGCGGGTCCTGAGCCACTGCCTTCAGCCTCCACGGCCTCCTGCACTCGCTGCTCCTCACGCACGGAGACGACGTCGCGCTCCAGAGGGGTGCGGCTTACGGCTGTCGCAAGGTCCTCCAGGGCGCGCTTCTGCAGGTCCGCCTCGCGCCGTAGCGCTGGGCTCCGGGCACCGGCGCCCTCCCACGCCTGGAGAGCCTTCTCCACGCGTCCCCAGTCCGGATCCCTGTGCTCGCGCACGTCGGCTGCCGCCTGCGCCGTGTCCGTTTCCAGGGCCTCGGCGAGCCCCTCCGCCTCGAGAGCGAAAGGGTTGTCGTCCTGCGGGACGCGGTTCTCCATGAGCGTGGCTGCCCTGTCGAACCCTGTGAGTGCCTCCTGTGCCTCCTCCGCCTCACGCGAAGTCAGGCCCCTGGGGCGGACCGGTTCCTGCCTTGCCCGGTCGTATGCCTCCTGCCAGGCGGCACGCGCTTTTCTGCTCGCCAGTTGGGCACTGCGCATGTCGGCACGGCGTTCCCTGGTCGGTTCGGCGTAGTTGCGGAGCACTGCGGCCGCGTAGCGGCCGTTGGCGGCGAGCCAGTCCGCGAGCCGTTCCGGCAGCCGGGGCGTCTCCCATGCAGGGAACACCGCGTAGGCCAGCATTGCCAGGGCTCCGCCCAGCAGGGTGAGTACCATCCGCTCCGGGACTGTCTGTTCCCATGCCTGGCCGCCCATTCCGAGCAGGAAGACGACGTACGCGGCAGTGAAGCACTGGGAGTAGGCGTAGCCGGTACGGATCAGGGTGTACGACAGGCCCGCCGAGACCACCGCCAGCGCACCGAACACATGGGCGTCCGGGCCCAGGGCCCGCACCACTCCGGTGGCGAGCGCGACCCCCACCAGGGTCCCGGCGAGACGGGCGACCGCACGCGCGTACGTCCGGTGGAAGTCGGGACGCATCACCATCACCGAGGCGATGGGCGCCCAGTAGCCGTGCCCCAGGGGTAGCCGGGCGGCGATGAGATAGCCGAGCGTGGCTACCGCCGCCAGCCGAACGGCATGCCGGAAGACGGGCGAGTCGTGGCGGAGCTCACGACGGACCGCCTGCACGATGACCGGGATCATCCGGAACATGGTCGGGCGCACCAGGAACTGGACGCCCGCGGGGCCATGCTGCGTGGGCGTCTTTCTGCGCGCGTTGCCGCACTCAGCGATCTCCAGCGCCTCACCGAGCAGTCCCGCGAGCCTCTCGGCGGCCTGCCGCGCGGGGCCCTCGAGCACCTCGTGCTCCTCGTCTCCACGCAGGAGGTTCACAGTCTTGGGTGGTACCTCGACGGGGGTGCCGCGCCGGATCGATCGGGCGGCCGCATCCAACACGTCGGCGGCCGCGTCGAGCAGCTCCCGCGCGCGGTCCCTCCCAGGTCCCTCCGCCGGGGCGCCGACGTCCGGGTCGGCGAGCGCGGCGATGGCCGGCAGAATGCGCTCGGCAAGTCCTCGCGGGCCGTGGAGGACGTCGGGGCGGGTGCGAGCCTGTGACGGCGTGACGGCGGCCGCGTCCCGGGCTGTCATCAAGGGCTCCGGGTCGAACCGGGCGGTCGGGTCGTGCCGGAGCCGGCGGGCATAGTCCGCCACGGCGGCCAGTGCGTCGGCGAGCGCGTCACGATGCGCCCCCCATCGGCGGATCGGGAACAGCAAGATCAGCACGGCCTGCACCACTCCGCCGAGCGCGATGATCCCGGCGTGCTCCAGGGCTCGTCCGACGCTCGTGGGCAGGGTGATGGTCACCAGCATGCTGCCGACCGTCGTCGCTGCGACGATCCCAGCGGTCGATCCGACGGCCCACGCCAGCCCCGCGACAAAGGTCCACAGGGCCAGCAGCGGAAGGAACGTCACGAGTTGCCCCGCCGCCAGGTAGCCCACCAGGGTACTGAGCGCCAGCCCCACGCCGGCGCCGAGCGCGATCACCTTGCGTGGGCGCCAGGTGCGCTGGAAGGTGGCCCCACCCGCGGAGAAGGCGCCGAGGGCGGCAGATGCGGCGAACGCAGGGGAGCCGAGCCATAGCGCCGCCCCGATGACGAGTGCCACACCGACGGCCGTGCGCAGCGCGAGCAGGGGCTCCAGCCGCGTCTCCTCGATTTTGAGCCCGGACCAAAGGACTTCCCTGAAGGCCCGCGGCCACGTCACGGGCGTGAGCCCAGCCGGGAGGCCATGCCGGCTCGCGTCGGCCTGGTTCTGGTCCGTCCGTCGTGTGGGAGGGCCTCCCACACAGTCCAGAAGCAGGGTGACGGCCGCGGTTCCTGACACAGGGGGTTGCCGCTGCGGACGCCCCTGACCGAAGGTCCGGCAAGTACCGAGGAGCCGATGGGCTGCTGAAGAGTCGATCTGCGCTTCGTCAGCCCGGTCACCGACCGCACCATCACGTCAGCGTCACCGCCGCCAAGGAGACGGGCGTGATTCACCGTCCGCCATCGCCCTCGGCTCCTGTGCGTCTTCGTACAGCTAGCCATCGTGCTCGTCCTGGAGCATGTGGCGACGTTCCTGTTCGCGCTTGGAGTAGGCGGCTGCTCGGATCGCCTCGTCGCTCTCCAGGCCTGATCCCAGCGCGCCGCCCACTGTGGCAGTCGAAGCCACGAACCACGACAAGGTCCAGTAGTCCGTTGCGTTCAACGGGTCTCGTGTCATGGAAGCGAACACTTGGTCGTTGAGGATGAAAAGCGCCCACACAAAATTGATGGCCACCAAGCCCACGTAGCAGACGAGCACCCCGATACCCACAGTCAGGACTGTCGAGACGTTGTAGAGTCGCGCCCTCTGCCGCGCCTCCGGCGAGCCCTGTGCCGAGTGATGCCACAGCTGCGCATCTACGATCAGCCAACCGATCATGAGTGCCACGGACCCGACCGTGGCGATGGTGAGGCGCGGCACGCTCAGAGAGTCGGCCAGGGTCCAGACGGTGGAGTTCACCGTGGCGACGGCTCCCGTAGCAAGCGCGGCGGCCAGGGCTTTCGAAAGGCCTGGCACCAACCGCCACGGCCGGTTGGCGCGGACCATACCGAAGAGAACCCGTAGATAGCCGCGCGGCCCGCTGATGGCGTACCGGAGATCAGCGCTCTCCTCCTCGCCGACCGGGCTCGGATGAACGGGTGCGAGACGGCCGTCGACGGACTCCGGAAGCGTCTGCCTTCGTGGAGGCCTCTCGGGGTCGGTGGGCTGCGGGCCCGCCAAGCCGAGCACGGCTTCTTCCACGGCAAGGCGCGCCCTCGTCTGCAGCCGGAAGCCCCCCAACGAAGGCAGCGACAACAAGGCCAAGCCGTGTTCGTGGCTCATATCCGCGACGAGCCTGCGGCCGTGCAAGTGCAGCGGGAGGTCGGTGAGGGCGACGACGATGTCCCAATTCTCCGCACTGCCACGATCTATGATCCGGCGCATCAAGGCGGGTGGGTCCTCGGTCCCCGAAGTGAAGGGCTCACTGATCACTTCGATGTCGAACCGTCGCCCCTGGCCGGACTTGTCGGCGAGCCGGGCAGGAAGGGTCCGGCTCATGCGCTTCGCAATGTCGGTCGGTGCATCCGGATCCGCCAGGAGCGCCACGACCGTAACGCCCTGCGACGAGGCTTGCATGACTGGATCCTTCTCGTTGTCTGTCCCCGCGACCGCAAGTGCCCACAGAATGCCCTCGGGGTGGCGTCGGCGCTGCGATGACACGCTGGCTCCCGCCGGCCGGTGCAGGCGGCGCGGCCAGATCTCCTCGTTCTCCCGGTACGGGGCCTGCTCCCTGTGACCGGTATTCAGCCCCCCTCGCGCCGTCGTCGGGAGCCCGCGAGCCGGGCCGCGAGATAGGGCGCGGTGGCGCTGCGGCGGGCCCTCGCCACCTTGGCCGGCGGGCCCGCCGCGACCACACGCCCGCCCGCGTCGCCACCGCCCGGCCCGAGGTCGATGACCCAGTCGGCGGTAACGATCGTGTCCAGGTCATGCTCGACGAGGACGACCGTGTTGCCCGCGTCGACGAGCCGGTGCAGCTGTCGCAGCAGCAGTGCGACGTCCGAGGGGTGCAGCCCAGCCGTCGGCTCGTCGAGCAGGTAGAGCGCGTGGCCGCGGCGGGCTCGCTGCAGTTCGGTGGCCAGTTTGATGCGTTGCGCCTCACCACCGCTGAGCTCCGTCGCGGGCTGCCCCAGCCGCAGGTACCCCAGTCCCACCTCGCGCAATGTCTCCAGACTGCGGGAGGCGGCCGGGACGGCGGACAGGAACTTGGCGGCGGCGTCGACGGACAGCGCCAGTACTTCCGCGATGTTCTTGCCGCGGTAGGTGACCTCCAGCGTTTCGGCGTTGTACCGGGCGCCCTGGCAGGTCGGGCACGGCGCGTAGGTGCCGGGCAGGAACAGCAGTTCCACCGCGACGAATCCTTCGCCCTGGCAGGTCTCGCACCGCCCTTCGGGCACGTTGAAGGAGAACCGCCCGGCTGAGTAGCCGCGCGCCCTGGCCTCGTCCGTCGCCGCGTACAGCTTGCGCACCGCGTCGAACATCCCCGTGTACGTGGCCAGGTTGGACCGGGGAGTTCGGCCGATGGGCCGTTGGTCGACCCGGACCAGCCGGTCGAACGACTCGACCCCCGACGCGTCCTGGACGTCGACCTCCAACTGCGCCTCGTCGGGATCCTCGGGTACAAGTCCGAGGTGGCCGCGGACGACCTCCGCCAGCACCTGCGTCACCAGCGTCGACTTTCCGGAACCGGACACGCCCGTCACCGCCGTCAGCACGCAGAGCGGTACGTCGACGGACACGTCGTGCAGATTGTGGCGGGAGACGCCGCTCAGGTGCAGCCATCCGTGCGGTGTGCGCGGGCGGTGATCGAGCGGCTCGGCGCGCCCGAACAGGTACTGGCTCGTGGCCGACTCCCTCACCCGCTCCAGGCCGGCGACCGGGCCGCTGTACAGCACGCGCCCGCCGCCCTCGCCCGCGCCAGGGCCGATGTCGACCACCCAGTCCGCCCGCCGTACGACGTCCATGTCGTGCTCCACGACGAACAGCGAGTTTCCCGCCTCCTTGAGGCGGTCCAGCACGTCCAGCAGCGGTTCCGCGTCAGCCGGGTGCAGGCCCGCGGAGGGTTCGTCGAGGACGTAGACGACGCCGAACAGCCCGGAGCGCAGCTGAGTGGCGATCCGCAGGCGCTGTGCCTCGCCGGGCGACAGGGTCGTCGAGCGGCGCCCGAGGCTGAGATATCCGAGGCCCAGGTCGAGCAGTACGTCGACCCGTGCGACCAGATCGCTGCAGATCCGGACCGCGACCTCGGTCGTCTCCCCGGATCGGGCGGTCGACGTGGTGGCGTCGGCCTTGGACCGCCTTGCGACGGGTAGCAGCAGGGCCGCGACATCGGTGAGCGGCATCGCGTTGATTTCGGCGATGGAACGTCCGGCGAAGGTCACGGCGAGTGCCTCAGGCCGCAGTCCGCTGCCGTGACACTCCGGGCAGGGCACACTCCTGACGAACCGGAGTGCCCGTTCGCGCATCTTCTCGCTCTTGGAGTCGGCGAGGACGTGCATGACGTGCTTGCGGGCGCTCCAGAACTTGCCTTGGTAGCCGTAGTCGACGCGGTCCTCCTCCGGCTCGATGTACACGGAGGGCTGCTCATCCGTGTACAGCAGCCAGTCCCGGTCCTTCTTCCTGAGCCTGCGCCACGGTCGGTCGATGTCGATCCCCAGGCCGCTCACGACGCTGCGCAGGTTGGCGCCCTGCCAGGCGCCCGGCCAGGCGGCGATCGCCCCCTCGCGGATGCTCAGCGAGGGGTCCGGGACGAGCAGTTCCTCGGCGACGTCGTGCACGACGCCCAGTCCGTGGCACTCCGGGCAGGCGCCGGCCGCGGTGTTGGGTGAGAACGACTCGGCCTCCAGCCGCGCGGCCCGGGGCGGATAGGTGCCGGCGCGGGAGTACAGCACGCGCAGCAGATTGGACAGCGTGGTGATGGTGCCGACCGTCGATCGCGAGCTGGGCGACCCGCGTCGCTGCTGCAGGGCCACGGCGGGTGGCAGTCCGGTGATTTCCTGCACGTGCGGTGCGCCGACCTGTTGCAACAGCCTTCGGGCGTACGGTGCTACGGACTCGAAGTAGCGCCGTTGGGCCTCCGCGTAGAGCGTGCCGAACGCGAGCGAGGACTTGCCCGAACCGGAGACGCCGGTGAAGGCGACCATCGCGTCCCGCGGAACGTCGACATCGATGTTCCGCAGGTTGTTCTCACTGGCGCCCCGCACATGCACAAAGGGGTCGGTCGCGTCCTTGTTCACCATTCCTGAGTACCTGATTGCGCCGGGAACCGCACGACAGGCGCCGTCCCCGGGCCTCGCTCCCACGGGCGTCCGGAGTGTCCCGGATCCATTTTCGACACACGACCCAGCTAGGTGTTCGTGCCGTGGCGCCGACGAGCGGCCGCGACGGGTGCCCCGGAGAAGTGAGAACTTCGACACGCGCCGGTCCGGGTGGACCAAGGTGGTACTGCACCCCGGGTCCGTGCCCGCGTAGACCGGGGGCCCCGCTCCCGACGGTGGCGAGAGCGTGTCCTGCGGATGATCCCCAGCAGCCCGTTGGCCCTCGTCATCATCGAACTCAGGTACGCGTACTCGTTTGCCACCCGCACACCGTGGCCACCCGCCGCCCGCCATTCAGCCCAAGACCCCGGACGGCGCGTCACATCACAAGCGGGCAGAAACTCACTGCTGCGGCACTGGCCTGGGCGGTGTCCAGCCACCTGAGGGTCTGTTCAGTGAAAAATCGGTGCCAGGCACGGACTGGCCGGTCACGGCCGAGGCCCTTCAGGGCCTGCGGTGCGGACCAGGTTGCCGGCATTCTCCCGGTGCTCGTGCACGAGGCGGATCGCCATGGCACCTTCACCGGTGGCCGAGGCAACTCGTTTGACCGAGCCGCTTCTGACGTCGCCGGCTGCGAAGACCCCTGGAAGGCTGGTCTCCAGCAGCAATGGACCACGGCCGAGCGAGTCCCACCGGGTCGCGTCGGCAGCAGCCTGGGCGTCCGCCCCGGTCAGGACGAAGCCCTTCTCGTCCAGGGCGAGCACGCCCCTCAGCCACTCCGTGCGCGGGCGAGCCCCGATGAACACGAACAGCGCGGCGGCCCGCAGCGTGCCGCGCTCACCATTTGCGTTGTCCTCGACGCTCAGCGACTCCAGTTTCTCCTTCCCGGAGACGCCCCGGACTTCGGTGTGGAGCAGCACCTCGATCTTCGGGTGCCGTTCCACCTGGTCCACCAGGTAACGCGACATGTCCGCGTTGAGGTCGCTGCCCCGGACGAGGAGGTGGACTCCGGACGCGTGGTGGGCCAGGAACAGCGCCGCCTGTCCGGCGGAGTTGCCCCCGCCGACAACGGCGACCGGGTCCGCCTCGCAGAGACTGGCCTCGTGTACGGTCGCCGCGTAGTAGACGCTGATGCCCTCCAGACGTTCGATGCCGGGCACCTCGAGCCTGCGGTACCGGACACCTGAGGCGAGCACCACGGCGTCCGCCCGGACTTGGGACCCGTCTGTGAAGGTGACTACGTACTCGTCGTCCTGCGGGATGAGCCTGGTGACCTGGGCCGGGACCATGAGGCGGGCACCGAATTTGTGGGCCTGGAGCACCGCGCGTTCGATGAGCTCTCCTCCGGAGATGCCCGACGGGAAGCCGAGGTAGTTCTCGATGCGGGACGAGGTGCCTGCCTGGCCTCCGGTGGCCACGGCGTCGACGGAGATCGTGGTGAGGCCGTCGGAGGCGCCGTACACGGCTGCGGCGAGTCCCGCGGGGCCCGCGCCGACCACCAACACGTCACACTGGGCGGCCTTCGCCGTGGGGGCGGGCAGCCCAATGAGGCTGGCGAGTTCGGCGTTGCTCGGATTGCGGAGCACCCGCTCGCCCTTCCAGAGGACCACCGGAGTTTCCTCGGGGCGGATGGAGAACCGTCGCAGCAGCGCCTCAGCCTCCTTGTCCCTCTCCAGATCCAGCCAGCGGTGGGGCAGCCGGTTGCGGGCAGCGAACTCACGTAGCCGCAGCGTGTCCCGCGAGTAGCACGATCCCAGGATGCGGAAGCCTGCGCCGAGGCCGATGAGAAGATGCCGTCGGCCCAGATAAGCGCGGAGGATCAGGTCGCCGAGTACGGGGTCGCGGCCGACCAAGGTGCGTTGGCGCTCCACCGGTACCGCCAGGATCTCGCCTGCCTCACGCACCACGGCGGTGTCGAACGCCGCCTGCCCCTCCAGCATCCCCAGTTCACCCAAGAACCTGCCGGGTCCGTGCACCGCCACCGTGCGCTCTTCCGGGCCGCCGTGGTCCTGAAGGATCTCGACGGTCCCGCTGAGGATCGCGAGAAACTCCCGGAACGGCTCGCCCTCCCGGTACAGCACCTCACCTTCCGTGGTCCTGCGGCGCTCACCGTGCGCGGTCAGGTCCTGAAGCTGTTCCGGTGTCAGGCGCGGGAACGCCCCGTATCGGTCCGGCGTCTCGCGGACCGCACCATTCTTCTGCTTGGCGGTACTCATCAGACCAAGGCCTCGTGGACGTAGCACCAGCGCCAGTCCTCTCCCGGTTGGAAGGACTGCACGATGGGGTGCTCGGCGCTGCCCGCGTGTCGGCGGGCGTGTTTGAGGGGTGAGGAGTCGCAGCAGCCGACGTGCCCGCAGGTGAGGCAGAGCCGCAGGTGCACCCATGGGGAATGCTCCCTGAGGCACTCCTCGCAGCCCTGCGGGGTACGCGGCGTCACTGGCCGCACCATTGCCAGGTGCGGGTCCGGAATCGTTGCCATGACGTTCTCCTCTCGTGGGGCTACGGCAGTACGGCGGCCAGCGAGTTGGGCAGGCCGGACTTGAGGTGATCCCACTCCCCTTCGCTGACGTAGCGCTTCAGAGCCTCCAGCACGGTCCGCACGACCTTTTCGATGCCGCCGTCCACCGCGTAGGGAAAGTCGTCCCTGACGCGCTGGAAAAAGTCCTCGCCACTGAGTTTCACCGGTGTCCCAGACGGCTTCCATCCGTCGTAGTAGACGCCGCGGATCAGAGTCGGAAGCTGCGCCCCCAGGTGCACCGCGCCGTCGACGGAGAGGCGATCCCGTAGCCGGTGCAGGACGGCGCGCAAAGCGGCGTACGACTGTTTCCGGCGTTCCTTGGGCCAGCCGTTGGCTTCCTCGATGTCCCTGAGGAGCCGATTGGCTTTGTCCACCATGGTATCGAAGGAGGAGAATGTCGTTTCACTCATTTCATGGCTCCTTTCGTTACCGGAGAGCCCTTGTGGTGGCCGGGCCATGCCGACTCACCGACCCGCGGTGGTCTGCCGTCCTTCCAGGGCCTGTTCGACCCACTGACGCAGGACGTGCGCCGGTGCGGCACCGGCCTGTCGGGCGACCGTCTCGCCTCGGTCCTGGACGAGCAGCGTGGGCACTGCTTGGACCTCGAACCGCCGACTGACTCCTGGGTTCTTGTCAATGTCGACTTTGACGAGCTTGATCCGTCCGGCGAGGTCGCGGGCGACCTGTTCAAGGGCGGGGCTGACCATGCGGCAGGGGCCGCACCAGGTGGCCCAGAGGTCGACGACGACAGGTTGGACGGCGTTGTCGGCGACTTCGGTGAAGTCGTCGTCGCCGGCGTCGACGACCCAGGGCAGCGGCTGCTTGCAGTGGCCGCATTTGGGGCGTCCCTCAGCGGCAACAGGAATGCGGTTGCCGCGCCCGCAGTGCGGGCAGGTCACCGTCGTTGTACGGGTGGTGTTCACGCTGCCCTCGCTTCCCGGGCCTCGTCCTGCTGGTCGTAGGTGACCACCAGTTCTCCGTGTTCGGCGTCGACGCGGACCGTCGCGCCGTCCTGGACGTCGCCGCGCAGAAGGGCGCGCCCGACCAGCGTCTCGACCTCGTGGGAGATGTACCGCCGTAGCGGCCGGGCGCCGTACACCGGGTCGTAGCCCTGGTGGGAGATCAGCTCTCGGGCCGCATCGGTGAGTTCTACGTTGATGCGACGTTCCGCGAGCCGCTGCCGCAGTTCGTCGAACTGCAGCTCCACGATTCGTTCGATCTGCCGCTCACCGAGCGGCTTGAACAGCACGATGTCATCGACGCGGTTGAGGAACTCCGGACGGAAGTGCCCGCGCAGTTCGCCCATCACCAGGGCGCGGGCGTCAGGCTTGATCTCACCCTCGGCGGTTGCGCCGTCGAGGAGGTGCTCGGAGCCGATGTTGGACGTCATGATGATCACGGTGTTGCGGAAGTTGACGGTGCGGCCCTGAGCATCGGTGATGCGGCCGTCATCGAGGATCTGCAACAGGGTGTTGAAGACGTCGCTGTGTGCCTTCTCGATCTCGTCGAACAGCACCACCGAGTACGGCTTGCGGCGTACGGCCTCGGTGAGCTGGCCGCCTTCCTCGTAGCCGACGTATCCGGGTGGTGCGCCCATGAGCCTGCTGACGGTGTGCCGCTCCTGGTACTCACTCATGTCGAGGCGGACCATGTTCTCCTCGGAGTCGAACAGCGCCCGGGCGAGAGTCTTGGTCAGCTCGGTCTTTCCTACGCCGGTGGGTCCGAGGAAGATGAAGGAACCGATGGGGCGGCGAGGGTCGCGGATGCCGGAGCGGGCGCGGATGATCGCGTCGGCGACGAGCTGGACGGCCTCGTCCTGGCCGACGACACGCTCGCGAAGGATCTCGTCGAGGCGCAGCAGCTTGTCGCGTTCACCCTCCTGCAGGCGGGCGACCGGGATGCCGGTCCAGGCGGCGACGATCTCGGCGATCTCCTCTTCGGTGACCACCTCGCGCAGCAACCGGTTCTGTCCCTGCCTGGTGGCCAGCTGCTCCTCCTCCGCTGCGAGTCGGCGCTCCAGGTCCTGGAGGCGGCCGTATCGGAGTTCGGCGGCGCGGTTGAGGTCGTAGGCGCGTTCGGCCTCCTCCGCCTCGTGGCGGACCTGCTCCAGTTCCTGGCGCAGTTCCTGCACACGCCGGATCGCCTGCCGTTCGGCCTCCCACTGGGCGTGTTTGGCGTCGGCCTCTCCGCGAAGGTCGGCCAGTTCCTTGCGCAGTTCCTCCAGGCGGGTTTTGCTGGCGGGGTCGGTCTCTTTGGAGAGGGCGGCTTCCTCGATCTCCAGGCGGGTGACGCGGCGGGTGATCTCGTCGAGTTCGGCAGGCATGGAGTCGATCTCGGTACGCAGCCGGGCGCATGCCTCGTCGACGAGGTCGATGGCCTTGTCGGGCAGGAATCGATCGGTGATGTAGCGGTGGCTGAGGGTGGCGGCGGAGACCAGCGCGGTGTCCTGGATCTTGACGCCGTGGAAGACCTCCAGGCGCTCACGCAGTCCACGCAGGATGGAGATGGCGTCCTCCAGGCTGGGCTCGTCGACCAGGACCTGTTGGAACCGTCGTTCGAGGGCTGCGTCCTTTTCGATGTGTTTGCGGTACTCGTCGAGGGTGGTGGCGCCGATCATGTGCAGTTCGCCGCGGGCAAGCATCGGCTTGAGCATGTTCCCCGCGTCCATGGCTCCTTCGGCGGCGCCCGCACCGACGACGGTGTGCAGTTCGTCGACGAAGAGCAAGATGCCGCCTTGTGCAGCCTTGACCTCGCTGAGCACGGCCTTGAGGCGTTCCTCGAACTCTCCTCGGTACTTGGCGCCGGCGACCAGGGAGCCCATGTCGAGGGCGAACACGATCTTGTCGCGAAGGCCCTCAGGGACG
This sequence comes from Streptomyces sp. NBC_00683, assembly GCF_036226745.1. Taxonomy (NCBI): domain Bacteria; kingdom Bacillati; phylum Actinomycetota; class Actinomycetes; order Kitasatosporales; family Streptomycetaceae; genus Streptomyces; species Streptomyces sp. NBC_00683. Next base: position 255,208 of record NZ_CP109013.1, read on the forward strand.
TCACCGCGGACAATGCGCTGGGCGAGGCCCTCGACGATGGCGGTCTTGCCGACACCGGGATCTCCGATGAGGACTGGGTTGTTCTTGGACTTGCGGCTCAGGATCTGGGTCACGCGGCGAATCTCGGCGTCCCGGCCGATGACCGGGTCGAGCCTGCCTTCCTTGGCCTCGGCGACGAGATCGCGGCCGTACTTCTCCAGAGCCTCGTAGGCCACCTCGGGATTGGCGGAGGTGACGCGCTGGTTGCCGCGGACCTGGGTCAGCGCGCCCAGGAACGAGTCCCTCGTGATCCCGGCCTGGTTGAGCAGACGTCCGGCGGCTGTTGATGCCCCCTCTTCAGCCAGGGCGAGCAGGAGGTGCTCCACGGACACGTACTCGTCCTTGAGGCGTTTGGCCTCCCGTTCAGCGGCGTCGAGCAGGCCGGCGAGGCGCTGAGTGACGAAGACCTGGCCGGGTGCCGCACCGGGGCCGGTGACCTTCGGGCGGCGGGAGACTTCCTCGCGCACGGCCGCGCGCAGTTTCTCCGGATCGGTTCCGGCCTGTTGCAGCAGCCGTGGGATCAGACCGTCCTCCTGATCGAGGAGTGCGAGCAGCAGGTGTTCTCCGTCCACTTCGGTCTGCCCCATGCGGCCGGCCTCGGTCTGGGCCTCCTGGAGGGCTTCCTGGGATTTCTGTGTGAGACGGTTCATGTCCATGGGGGTGTATCACTCCTCGTGCCGCGGGCGCGCAGGGCGGTTTCGAGCAGGCTGATGCGGTCGAGCAGGTCGAGCACCAGGCCGATGGATGCGTAATTGAGGCAGAGTCCGGAGCGCAGCCGCTGGATGCGGGCAAGTGCCGCTGGGGCGTCGCGGTCGAAAACCAGGTGGCCGGCGGCGTCGCGTTCGGCGTCGACCAGCCCGAGGGCGACGAACCGGCGGACCAGATCAGGATGGAGACCCGATCGACGGGCCACGGCCTCCAAGGAAAGTCTCGGGGTGGGAACGAGCGCATACCGGACAGCCGTCGAAGCGGTGGCGACATAGGTGACCGGCTGTACCGGACGGTCGCCTGCACCGGACCGGCCGATGCCTGCCGTTCCCGTGGGTCGGTCGTTCATCGCGTCCTCCTGGGGTCGAACGAGGAGGTCGCGGCGAGCTCCTCGAACAGTTCACGCTCCCGGTCGCCAAGCGTGGGTGGCACCATGACGCGGAGTTCGGCGTAGAGGTCGCCGTTCGCACCGCGCGGGTTCGGCATGCCCTCGCCGCGCAGCCGCAGCCGACGGCCGGTGGACGAGCCGGCAGGCACCGTGACCTTGGCTGTGCCACCGCCGGGGGTGGGCACCGGCACGGTCGCACCCAGGGCCGCCTCCCAGGGGGTGACCGGGACCTGCACGTGGACATCGCGGCCGTCCAGCCGGAACCGAGGATGGGACTGAATCCTCACCCGCAGGTGCAGGTCGCCCGCAGGTGCGGCACCACTGCCCCGCCCTCCCTCTCCCGCCAGCCGGATGCGCTGCCCGTCGGTGACGCCCGGCGGGACGTCGACCTCGTAGCGCCGCGGCTGCCCGGTGGGTCCTGCGAGTGTGACGGTACGGCGGCCGCCCTTGTACGCCTCCTCGAGGGTGAGCGGCAGTTCGGCCTCCTGGTCGGCTCCCGGTACTCCTGCGGAGCCGGCGCCTGCGCCGAAGAGCGAGCCGAGCAGATCCTCGATGTCGACATCCTCGGCTGAGAATCCATCGCCGAAGCCGGTGGTGTACCGGACGCCGGGGCCGCCCGCGCCGGCGGTCCGCCGGGTACGGAATCCGCCACCGGCTCCGGCCGCGACCCGGTCGTCGAAGTCTTCGGGGATCTTGCGGAAGTCTTCACCGAAGCGGTCGTAGCGTGCCCGGGTCTTCGGGTCGGACAGCACGCTGTATGCCTCGTTGAGGTCCTTGAAGCGTTCCTCCGCCGCCGGATCCTTGTTGACGTCCGGATGGTGTTTGCGGGCGAGCTTGCGATATGCCTGCTGGATCTCGTCCTGGCTCGCGGTCCGCGACACTCCCAGCACTTCGTAGGGGTCCCGTGCCATGACAGATCACTCCCGCTTCGCGACAGTCACGGTGGCGGGCCTGAGCTGCCGATCGCCATCGCCGTAGCCCGGGCGCAGCACCTGCACGACGGTGCCCGGCTCGACGTCGGGGTCATGGACCACGCTGACCGCCTGGTGCCGGGCCGGGTCGAAGGCGACGCCGGTCTCCGCGTGCCGCGGGTAGCCGAGCAGTTCGAGGACGTTCACCGCCTGGTCGCGGACTGTCCGGATGCCTTCCACGACCGCATCCGAATCGGCGTCGGCGTGGGACAGGGCGAGTTCGAGGTTGTCCAGGACGGGCAGGAAGGCGGCAGCCGTACGGGAACGCTCCACCGTCCGCTCCCGCTCCAGTTCCTTGGCGTGACGCTTGCGCAGGTTGTCGAGGTCGGCGAGCGCGCGCCGCCAGCGGTCCTCCAGTTCCTTCATCGCGGCTGGGTACTCATCCTCCGCGATTGCAGGGCCGACGACGTCGGGTCCCGTTTCGTCGTTTGTCGTTTGCGGCCGGAGAGGCGGGGCGGGTTCATGCGAGTCCTCGCGGGGAGGGCCTGCGGCGCCTTCCGGGGCCGTTTCGGGTTCGTGGGGGTATCGGGGCATGGCGGCCTCAACCCTTGTCGAACTCGGCGTCGATGACATCGTCGTCATCGTTGCCACCACTCGGGGGAGCGCCGGTGGCGGCGTCCTGGCCCGGGCCTCCCGTGGCGGTGGCACCCTGCTGGGCAGCCAGTCCGGCGAGGACCTGCTGGAGTTCGGAGGCCAGTGGCCGCACACGCTCCACGCCTGCCTCTTCCTTGACCGCCGCCCGGGCATCGGAGACGAGCATCTCGGCGCGCGCCTTCTCGTGCGCGGGGGCTGCGTCGCCCAGTTCGGCGAGGCGCTTCTCGACCTGGTACGCGACGGCGTCGAGCTCGTTGCGTGCGTCTACGGCCTCGCGGAGCTCTCGGTCCTGGCCCTGGTTGCTCTCGGCCTCCTGGACCATGCGCTCGACCTCACTGCGGTCCAGGTTGGAGCTTTCGCTGATGGTGATGCCCTGTTCCTTGCCGGTGTCCCCGTCGCGCGCCTTGACATTGAGGATGCCGTTGGCGTCGATGTCGAAGGTGACCTCGATCTGGGGTTCGCCTCGCGGCGCCGGCCGGATGTCGGTGAGCTGGAACCGGCCGAGCACGCGGTTGTCGGCAGCACGCTCGCGCTCACCCTGGAGGACCACCACATCGACGGCCGGCTGGTTGTCCTCGGCGGTGGAGAACGTCTCGGTACGCCGCACCGGGATGGTGGTGTTCCGCTCGATGATCTTGGTCATGACCCCGCCGCGCGTCTCGACGCCCAGCGACAGGGGTGTGACATCGAGCAGCAGGACGTCCTTGACCTCGCCCTTGAGCACCCCGGCCTGGATCGCGGCGCCCAGGGCCACGACTTCGTCGGGGTTGACGCTCATGTTGGGGTCCTTGCCGCCGGTCAGCCGGCGGACCAGGGCCTGGACCGCTGGTATGCGTGTGGAGCCGCCTACGAGGATGACCTCGTCGATGTCGCTCTCACCGACCTTGGCGTCGGCCATTGCCTGCTGGACCGGCTCCAGGCACCGTTCCACGAGGTCGCCGGTGATCTGCTCGAATGTGGACCGCATGACGGAGTCGGTGAGGTGTTTGGGGCCCGCGGCATCGGCGGTGATGAACGGCAGGCTGACCTGCGTCTGCGTCACAGAACTGAGCTCGGTCTTGGCCTTCTCCGCCGCCTCGAACAGGCGTTGCAGCGCCTGCGGGTCATTCCGCAGGTCGATGCCGTTCTCCTTCTGGAAGCCGTCTGCGAGATGGTCCACCAGGCGCCGGTCGAAGTCGTCGCCGCCCAGGTGGCTGTCCCCGGCGGTGGAGCGCACCTCCACCACGCCGTCGCCGACATCGAGGATGCTCACGTCGAAGGTGCCGCCGCCCAGGTCGAAGACGAGGACGGTCTCGTGCTCCTTCTTGTCCATGCCGTACGCGAGAGCGGCAGCCGTCGGCTCATTGATGATCCGCAGCACCTCCAGACCCGCGATCCGACCGGCATCCTTGGTGGCGGTGCGCTGGGCGTCGTTGAAGTAGGCGGGCACCGTGATGACCGCCTCCGTGACGCGCTCCCCCATCTGCTTGGAGGCGTCGTCGGCGAGTTTGCGCAGCACCTGTGCGCTGATCTCCTCAGGCGCGTACAGCTTGTCGCGCACCTTGAAGCGGGCCGCTCCGCCGTCGCCCTCGACGACGTCGTACGCCACCGCTTTCGCCTCGTCCGAAATCTCGTCGAAGTGCCGGCCGATGAATCGCTTGGCCGAGTAGATGGTGCCCTTGGGGTTGAGGATCGCCTGGCGCCGGGCCATCTGGCCCACCAGACGCTCCCCGGTGTCGGTGAAGGCCACCACGGACGGTGTCGTTCGGTTGCCCTCGGTGTTGGGCACAACGGACGGCTCGCCGCCCTCCCACACGGCGATTACCGAGTTGGTGGTACCCAGGTCGATACCCACTGCCCTGGCCATGAGGAACTCCTCCCGGTGCTGCGGCCTGCGCCGACTCTCCGGTTCGCTTTCGTTCAGCTATGGATAGGACCTCCGCGGGCGCCCAGCGGCGCGCCAGGTACTGCGTCACCGCGATCATGCGAACAGCTTCCCGACCAGCACTCTGAAGATCAGCCGCAAGCGCGAGGAACAAGACCGACGCGGCGGGGCTTAGGCGGTTCACCAGCCCGAACAGGCAGACGGTACGCCTCGTACAGGGCAGCCGACGTGCTATTCAGCTCCGGCGTCGCCCTGCACCTCGTGCCGGTTCACACGCGGAGGACTTCGAACGCATCCCAGCATGGCGAACCGCGTGGTTCCACGCCTGCGCCTGGCCGGCCAGAAGTACACGAGCCCGGTCACCCTAGGAGCACTAGAGTGGAAATACGGACATTTCGCACGGGGTGGTTCGTGAGCGGGGTGGCCGAAACACCGCTCGACTCGCCCTCTGAGGGCTCGGGAGTGATCCCATGGCCAGGAGCCGGCCGCACAACCTGTACCGCTCCGACCGAAAGGGCAGCATGTCGCGGGACAGCTCCCGGCGGGCCCCCGCAGCCGCGCGCGGAGAGCCCCACCGCCCTGCTCAGCCCCCCACCGAGCATGCCCTCCACGAACTCACGCTGCTGTCCTGCACTCTGTTCGACACCCCGGATGAACGCGAGATCCTGCGCCTGGCCATGGACCACATAGCCGCCATCGGGCCGTACATCGCCGAGGCCGGCTACCTCGAAGCGGACGGTGACCTCGTCCCCAGCCCGAGGAACCGGAAGAATCATGCCTTGGCCGTGGGCCGGAGGGTGCGGGAGCTGGCCGGACAGGACGGTTCTGTGACCGTGCCCGGCAGGCCCCGGGGCCGGGCCCTGGGACTGCGCGGACTCGAGGGACTCCACGGTTATCTTGTAGTGACGTCCCGCTCCCGGCCCACCGAAGCCCAGCGGTCCCTGCTCGCCACACTCGTCAGGCACACCGCTGCTGCGTTGTCAGTCGCGGTCGCACACCGCCGCCGTCGCGAGGGGGTCCTGGAGCTGGACCGGCTCAGGAAGGAACGCGCAGCCCTCCAGCGACAGCTGATCGCCGTCGTAGCTGAGCTGGCATACCGGCGAACCGTTCACGCACGCATGGCCAAAGTCGCCGCCTCGGCCGATGCCGAGGAGGCCGTCACCCACGCCCTGCACGGGCTGACTGGACTCCCCGCTCTGGTCGAGGACCGCTTCGGCCGACTGAGGTCCTGGGCCGGCCCCAGCCGACCCGACCCCTATCCGGAACCGGACCCCGTGCGCCAGGACGAACTGTTGAACGCCGTTGGCCGGGAGGCCGGGCCGGCGCGGATCAAGGACCGACTGATCACTCTGGTCCGCCCGCACGGCGAGATCCTGGGCACGCTGGCTCTGGTCGACCCCCACGGCGAGGCAGACGAACACACCGTGCTCGCGCTGGAACAGGCCGCCACGTCGCTCGCCCCGGAGCTGGCGCACCTGCGCAACCTGGCCGAAGTGGAACTGAGGCTGCACCGCGAGCTGGCCGACGACCTACTGGCAGGAACGGACGAGACCAGCGCCTACGCCCGGTCCGAGGCCGTCGGACACGACCTGCGCCGCAGCCACTACATCGTCGTGGTGCACTGGTCGGACCGGACGGACGATTCCTTCGCGCAGACCGTGGGCCGGGCGGCCTCTGCCGTGGGCATGCGCTCACTGCTGACCCGACGTGCCGAGAACGTGGTCCTGCTCGCTGATGACAGGCCGCACGCCCGAGCGCTGTACGAGGCGCTCACCCTGGAGACGGGGACACCGTCCGGGACCATCGGCGTGAGCGCCCGATGCGATTCCCCCGACGACATCCCCCAGCGATATCAGGAGGCGCAGCGCGCCCTGGAAGTGCGCCGCCACTCCCGCAAGCGATACGGCATGACGTTCTTCGACGAACTCGGCCTCTACCGCATCCTGGGACCTGGCAACGATTACCGGGAACTGGAGGCGTTCGTCCACGAGTGGCTCGGGCAGCTCATGGACTACGACGCCCGACACCACGCGGCCATGGTGGAGACCCTGTCGCGGTACTTCGACTGCGGCGGCAACTACGACGAGACCGCCGCATCCCTCGCGATCCACCGCAGCACGCTGCGCTACAGGCTCCAGCGCATCCGCGACATCAGCGGCAACGACCTCGCGAACGTCGAGGACCGGCTCAACCTCCAGGTGGCGACCCGAGTGTGGAAGATCGTGTTGGGCGGATCCGGCTGATGCCTGGTACAGGAGCTGGGCAAGCGCATTACCCGGCCCTGGAGTCGGGAGGTCCGCTCCTTCGACCGTGATGTGTGCGTCCGGGCGTCGGATGCAGGCGGGCCGCGCTTCCGCCCCCGCCGGTCTCGTGACTGCGCAGCAGCGTGTTCGCCCGCTGCCCACAACGCTTGCGCTGTCTGCTGGTTGCGAGGGCGGCAGCAGCGCACGACCCCAGGCTGAGCAACGTTCATAGAACATGTCCACAGGAGCCGGTACATCGTGGCCACCGTCTGACCGTCACTCTCGTCATGCCTGATCCCTCGGCTTCTTCGAAGCATCGGATATCCCCGCAAGCGTCCGGCCCTGTGTGAACTCCGAACGCCGACGTGGCGGTGGCATCGGCCCGCCTCAGCGGTGAGCCAAGAGAGCCCGGGTCTCAATGTTGATCTGCTGAGCCTCTCCGGTGGGGACGACCACAACGGGAACTCGCGCGCCGGGCTCGCTGATGATTTCGGGACGTTCGGCGACCAGTGGTCGCAGGCCGCCCGTGAGGCCGAACACAGACAACCCTGCGCACACCTCCTCACGCACCTCAGGCTGGTCCTCGCCGATCTCGCCGGTGAAAACGAGAGCGTCCAGGCGGCTCAAGGATGCGGCCATGCCTGCGATGCCGCGACGGCACTGGTGGGTGAAGACGTCAAGGGCGAGTGCGGCGCGCTCGTCGCCTGCCGCCCGGCTGCGGACCAGGTCGCGCGTGTCGTCCGAAGTGCCGGAGAGGGCGAGCAGACCGGACCTGTGATTCAGAGCGTCCTCGATCTCGTTCGCAGACACATTCTTCCGTGTGATCAGCCAGGTCAGGGCGCCAGGGTCGACGCTGCCGCTGCGACGACTCATCACCAGACCCTCCAAGGGCGTAAAGCCCATAGTCGTGTCGACACTGCGCCCATCACGCACCGCGCAGGCGGAGCAGCCACCGCCAAGGTGCACCATCACCAGGTGCAGCTGCTCGGGACGGCGGCCGAGGAGTTCAGCGGTGCGGGCCAGCGCCCAGGCGTAGGACAGACCGTGGAAGCCGTAGCGGCGCAGTCCGTACTGATCGCGCCAGCTGGAAGGTACCGCGTACTCCCGTGCCGCAACGGGTAAGCCGGCGTGGAAGACGGTGTCGAAGCAGGCGACGTGCGGAACTCCCGGCAGCAGATCCCGAGCCGCGTCCAGAACGGTCAGTGCTTGGGGGACGTGCAATGGCGCGAGGTCTGCCACCCGGTTCAAGCGGGCACGCACATCGTCGTCCAGCAGAGTGTGGCTGCGCAGCTCCGATCCGCCGTGGACGATGCGGTGACCCACAGCTGTGGGAGCCGGCCCTTCCTTCAGTAGCTGCCGCAGCGATCCGATTGCCCCCTCGCCAGGCGGAGAGTCACTGTGGTGCTCGTTGAGGACTTGACCACCGTCCCCGAAGACCGTCAGACGCAGGCTCGATGACCCCGCGTCAGCAACCAAGACCGGGCTGGTTCGTGTGCGCACACGCCGATCCTCTCCCTCGTTCCGCAAGCATCCCTCGAATGACTTTCATGACTTTCGTAGCGGGCTTCCACGCCCCGGCACTGAGTACCCGATCCGATCGCACTGGAAACAGAACGGTGCGCTAAGCGAGCCCGGCAGACCAGCAATCGGCGTACCGATCAGCAGGGCGCTCAGACCCACTGGCGACTTCCAATCGCCGCTACGGCCGATGTAGGGCCGGCATTCCGGCTGGGGCGCGCGGGCAAGCCGTGGAGAAGCATCTTGCGCGCGAGGGTGGCCGCTGAACGGTGTGTTCCGGCGGCGTAGCCAGGCAAGAGCCAGCTGGGGCGCGCCGTGATGCGGCCTACTGCCGAGTGTTGTACGGCGTGTTCGGCTTGGCGTTGCAGGAGTTGATGGACGGCTGGCGGCAGCATGACGGGGTACTCGCCGATGAGCAAATGGGGCGTGCTGCCGGCAGTGATGGCGGAATGCGTGAGAACGGAGATCCGTGTGATCGGCATCCCGTAGAGCAGCATCAGGGCCCCGGTGACGCGTACCTCCAGGGGAAGCATGTCGTCGTGCAGGCAGCGTCGGAGATGTGCCCAGTGCTCGCTCTGGCTCCACCAACGGTGGGTCTCGTCCCGCTGCCGGTCTGAGATTTCGTGATTTCCGGTGAGGCGGCGCTGGTGGGCCCAGCGTAGGAAGAGCCGGATGTGTCGGCGATCCCGCCTCTCGGACAGCCACGTGTCGATGTCGCCCTGGGCCAGACTGGCCAAGAGGATGTCGCGCTCGTCGAGCCAGGTAAGAAATGCTGCAATGGAACGGACGGCGTTGCGTATCGACGCCGCACTGTTGGGTGTGAAGCGGCCCAGGACCACACCGTCCACGTTCACGCCGCGGACCGGAACGGCGACCAGATCGCCCGCGTCCACTGGCTCGCTGATCAAGTGGGTGGCCGGTTCACGGGCAGGGTGGAGTCGGCACCGCTGTAACCGCTCAGCAAAGAGGCAGGACCGCCATCGCCTCTGTCTCTGCCTCCGCGTTACGACGCGAGGGCGCAGACTCTGTTCCCAAGGGCCCGCCATGGAGCCCGCTTCTGGAGGACCGGGTCCTCCTCCTGCCGGTGGCCACGTACTGGCGGACGAACCTGACGCTGCGGCAGCTCGCCCCGCTCTTCGGGACCTATGCGTCCTTCTCCTCAGCTGTCTCGTGAAAGGCGACGACGGCCTCGCCGTTGGTTCTTGCCCACTCGGTGAGCCTTCTGATGGGCTCCTCCAAGGTGCGCCCGAGCTCGGTCAGGCTGTATTCCACGCGTGGTGGTGCTTCGGCGTACGCGCGTCGCTCGATGAGCCCGTTGTCCTGGAGGCGGCGCAGCGTCTGCGTCAGTACTTTGCGCGAGACGCCTCCGATGAGCTCGACCAACTCGCCGTGGCGCAAGGGGCCGTTGCTCAGAGCGAAGAGCGTGACCACGGCCCACTTGCTGGCGATGATCTCGATGGCCAGGCGCGCTGGGCAGTCGGCGAGGAAGACGGTGCCGGGACGGAGGCTCACGAGCTGAAGGGTACCTTCAGGTACCTAACGGCTGCCTAGCGTCGAGGGTATGCAGCGCACCACTTCGAAGTGCACCGAAGTCGAACTCGGCGTCTTTTTCCCTTACCGACATCGTCCCAGGCGCCACCACCTGGCAACGAGTTTGCGGCATCGAGGACGCCTGCGTCTCACCGACGGGGCGGGGCTCGACGTACTCGGTTGCAGGGTCACCGGACTGCGCCCGCCGTGCCGGCCGTCTGGGGCTGCCGATGACGCCGGCGCATCTGGGAGGCAGTCCCGCCCGGGCCCAACCGGCCGTCGATCTGTACTGGACGTCGCACCCACCGTGCGAAGCGAATCCGGCTGAACAGTCGCCTCAGCCGTCATCGTGCCGGGTCTGTCAGCCGCCCTGCACCGCAAGCACGCCCAGCAGTACGCGCGTGGAACCCAAGTTCACCCGCCAGTGGATACACACCCATGCCAAGGAGACAGTTATGACCTGCCCGACCACCTACGTCCTCGTACACGGTGCGTGGCACGACGGACAGTCCTGGAACCGCGTCGCCCCACTGCTCACCGCCCAGGGCCACCGTGTCTTCACGCCGTCCCTCGCCGGCCACGGGGACAAGGCACACCTGCTCAGCCCCGAGATCGGCCTTGCCACCCACACCGACGACATCGTCAGCCTCATCCTCGCCAACGACCTGGACGACATCGTCCTCGTCGGGCACAGCTACGCGGGAATGGTCATCTCAAGCGTGGCGAACCAGGTTCCCGCGCGCATCTCCCGCCTGCTGTACCTCGACGCGATGGTGCCGACGCACGGCGAGAACGCCATCGACGTCATGCCGCTCACACAGGTCATGATCGACGGTGCCGCCGGCAGTGCCGAGCCCTGGCGCATTCCGCCTCTGCCTGAGTTCCCCGCACCCCACGGCCTCTTCGGAGTCACCGAGCCAGCCGACATCGCCTGGCTCAGGACCACGCTGACAGATGAGTCGGTCCTCTGCTTCCAGCAGCCCGCCGAGATGGACAACCCCGCACAGGCGTCCATCCCCCGGGTTCACATTCTCTGCATCGGCAACGAGCCCGAGGACGTCACACGTCGGCCCATCCCGAAGGTTCAGCCCAACGGCGAACCGTCACGCGTCCACAAGCTGGACACCGGCCACGACGCCATGATCACCAAGCCCGCGGAACTCAGCGCCCTGCTGCTCGAAAACGCCTGACCTGCGAAGCAAGCACGACCAGGTCGGCGATTGTCCAGATACTCCACCCCGCTGAACAGTTGAGGTCCCACCATGTTCATCACCTACGCCATCGTCGCTGTACTCATGTCGGCGGTGCTCTTGGCTTCGGCAGGTGCCAAATTCACCCGGCCGAAGCGGCTCGTCGACCAGATGTCCACCCTTGGCCTGCCCTATGGCGTACTGCCGTTCCTGGGCGTCGCCCAGATAGCAGGCACCGGCGGCCTCGTCGTCGGACTCTGGTGGGGGCCCCTCGGAATAGCCGCCGCCGTCGCCCTGACGCTCTACTTCATCGGCGCAGTCGCCACACACCTGCGCGCCAATGACTACAAGGGAGCACCACCGGCAGCCGTCCTCGCAGCTGTCGCCATCGCCCTCATCGCACTGCGCTCCTCAACCCTGTGACTGCCCTCCACCACCCGACGCGGCATCAACGCGCCGCCGTGCAGCCGACCAAAGACTCAGCATGAATGGCGGAGTTGTCCTCCAGCACCGGCCGCGCCACGGCCGCCGGGCACCCTCTGCCGGGTGGCGCCCACTGCGTACAGAGACCACGGAACGGAACCTCGCCTGCGAGGGCGTGGCGCTTCCCGCTCGGCCGGGTTGATCTCGCCGGCGCAAGGGCTCTCTTGGTGGGAGAGATCCCGCCCTCCAACTTGACCGCGACCGCTCGTCCCCCACCCACGCCAGGGGAACACCGGGTGAACCATCTGGGAGGCACTCTCGAAGACCGCGCCGCTGCGCTGTATCCATACGGATGAATCTCCGCGCGGCCGGGAATAGCGGGCACGCAAGGCTGTTGATCACACCATGACTTCTGAGACGCGCGAGGCATTCGGACGAATCGGCATCTGGAGCGGTGCCCTGCACGGGGCGCGGGGAGACGACGCGGGCAAGGGGGCGATCGCGGAGGCGGTCGCCGAGCTCGAAGAGCTGAGGTACGGCACTCTCTGGCTCGGGGGCAGCCCCTCCCCCGACGACGCCGCGGCCGTCATCGCCGCCACCCGCACGGTCACGGTGGCCACCGGCATCCTGAGCATCTGGGACCACACCGCCGAAGAGGTGGCTGCGCGGGTCGCGGCGCTCGACGCGAGCGCGCGCGGGCGATTCGTCCTCGGTCTGGGCGTCAGCCACGGCCCGATGGTGCCGCAGTACGCGAAGCCGTACAGCGCGATGGTGGCCTACCTCGATGGACTGGACGCCGCCACCCCGCCCGTGGATTCCGGACGTCGGGTCCTGGCGGCGCTCGGCCCGAAGATGCTGAAGCTCGCGGCCGGCCGGGCACTGGGCGCGCACCCCTATCTGGTCACCACCGAGCACACGGCGGAGGCACGCGAGGCTCTCGGCCCCGACGCGCTGCTCGCCCCGGAGCTGTCAGTCGTGCTCGACACCGACCTCGAGCGGGCCCGCACCACTGCACGGAACATGCTGGGGATGTACCTCCAACTGCCCAACTACACCGATAACCTGCTGCGCCTGGGATTCGCGCAGAGTGACTTCGAGGGAGGCGGCAGCGTCCGCCTCCTCGACGCGCTCTTCGCCCTCGGCGACGCCGAGCGTGTGAGGGCCCGGACACGGGAGTATCTCGACGCCGGTGCCGACCACGTCGCACTCCAGGTGCTCACCGCCGACGAGGGCGGCTCGGGCCTGCCGCGGGCCGAATGGCGTGAGCTGGCAGGGGCCTTCGCCGACGAGCTGTAGAGAACGGCTCGCGCGGCAGGCCGGTCAGTCGAAAGTGATGACTGACAGTCTGCCCGCTGGCCTGGAGTGACGATCAGGGACGGTGGGCGGCAGCGGCCGTCCGCGCTCAGGTGGAACTTGCTGGGGAACCCGCCGCGAGAGGTGGCGGTGGTCCGCCCGGGTGGACCCCGGTTCGTACCCCAGCGGAAGCTCTCGTCCCGCCGTCCAGCTACGACTTGTCACCGATGCCGTCACCCGTTTGACTTTGCTCAGGCGCCGGCTCGCCGAGCGGCACCGGGGGGAGGCAATCAGCTGATGTTGATCGACAGCACGTCCATGGCGCCTGGCGAGCGTGCGGAGGCGATTCGCCAGGTGATCTGGAGCAGCGTGGTGCGGGTGGAGATCACCCATCAACCCGAACCGCGGCTGATCCGCACAGTGGGCGCGATCAGCCGTGTCGGTCCATTGACCGTCTGCTCGGTGCGCGCCAATGCCACCACTGTTCGGCGTACTCCCGCACTTGCCCGGGACGATATGGAGCCGAGCGTGTTCGTCGGATTGCAGGTCACCGGCAGCAGCATGGTTGTGCAGGATGGCAGGGAGGCCGTGCTGCGGCCCGGTGACCTGGTGCTGTACGACACCACCCGCCCCTACTCCCTCCTGAACAGGGACGGGATCCATCAGCACTACTTCCGGATCCCGCACACGGAACTGGCTTTGCCAACAAGGCTGTTGGAGCGTTCCACTGCGGTACTGTTCAGCCGCCGGGACCCTTTGGCCGACCTTACTGCCACCTGTCTGCGGCGAATTGCGCGCCAGCAGGCCCGACCCACGGCGTCTCCCGGCCACGGCTTGGACGCGGCAGGAAGGCCGGGCATCGAACTGCTGCGGGCTCTCATCACGGCCCGCGTCGGTGACCACCGAGCGGCCTTCCAGGCTTCGGACGAGACGCTCTATCTGCGGGTCATGGACTATGTCCGGGCCCACCTCGGTGATCACGACCTGACGCCGGCTCGCGTCGCGGCCTACCACCACGTCTCGCTCCGTCAGCTGTACAAGGTCCTTTCACGAAATGGTGTGCACCTGGGCGATTGGGTCCGCTCGCAGCGACTCGAACGCTGCCGCGCCGAACTTGTGGCTCCCTGGGCAGGTCACCGGTCGATTGCGGCGGTGGGGTACCGGTGGGGATTTCCGAACGCCTCCCATTTCAGTCGCGCCTTCAAGGGCGCTTTCGGAATCACTCCCAGCGACTGGCGAGCCCTGCACATTGGCGGCGGTGAGAATCTGCGTGCCGTCGACCCGTGAGGTCGAGTGGCGCGGGGCCGAGGGGCCGCCAGCTGTGGCCCCGCTCGACAGCCGGCAAGCGCGAGCGGCCGACCGGGCGCCTCGCGCTCCTGGTCCGGGGTCTCTCCTTGTCATGGTTGTTCGGACACCGGGCCCGCCTCGTAAGGGGTGGTGGGCCCGGGCTGTCCGGTGTGAGCGCGGGTGCGGACCGGGGGCCGGCACGGCGTGCCCAGCGAGGTCGGGCTCTGGCCCAGGGAGATGTCAGGCGGTCGGGTCGACGAAGCGGCGGATGAAGGTGAGCGCGGTGTCGGCGACCTCGCGCCACCCGTTGTCGATGGTCAGGGAGTGGCCCCGGCCAGGGATCTCGGTGATCTCCGTGGCGGCGTGCTCGTTCTGCGCCTGCTTCTTGTAGGCGGCGTTGGCTATGGCCCAGGGCACTGTGTTGTCCTTCTCGCCCGAGATGATCTGCAGCGGTCCGCGGGCGGCCGCCTGGGTGTCCACCTTCGCCTCGGTCCAGGGGTTGAGGTTGGCGGTGGCGGCCTGGAAGAGCGGCTCGCCCGGAGCTGCCACCGCGAAGGTGTCGTACAGCTGCAGGGCCTCTTCCTCGCTGACGGCGTTGGCGAAGGCGTAGCGGAACTGGTCGAAGGTGAGCGGCACCGCGCGGTGGTAGTTGGCCGGGTTGCCGAGCACCGCGCTCGCGGCGCGCAGGGAGGACAGCGGCAGCGGCAGCACGCCTCGGAAGGGCGCCGGGTCGATCGCCACCGAAGCCTGCGACAGGCCGCGTCCGGCGGTGATCTGGGTGATCAGCCCGCCGAAGGAGTGGCCGATGACCACCGGCTTGCGGTCCAGACGGCCGATGAGGTCGCAGAAGTGGTCGGCTACCTGGCCGACGCTCTTGCCTGCGAAGACTTCCGGGTGTGCGTGGGCCTCCTGAACGGTGTGCGGATCGTCGGGCCAGCCCGGCAGGACCGGGGCGAAGCCGGCCGCCTCGAAGACCGTGGCCCAGCGGTCCCAGCTGGTGGGCAGCAGCCACAGGCCGTGGATGAAGACGACGGGGATGCGGCCGGCGGCGTTGGCCGCCTCGACCTGGGCGAGGTCACGTGCGTAGGACGAAGTGGATTCGGGGGACGACATGGGTGGCTCCTTGAAGGTGGCGGGTATCAGGCGGTGACGGTTCGGGCGGCGGAGCGGATCAGGGCGACGACGGCGCCGGGCCTGCTGTACATCGGCAGGTGGGAGGTGGGCACCTCGACGGTCCTGGACCGGGCCCGGGCGGCCTGGAACCGCTGGAGTTCGGGGACGATGCCCCGGTCCCGGGTGGAGATCAGGGTCCACGACGGCACGGTGTGCCAGGCCGCGCCGCTCACCCGGTCGGTGAACGCGGAGGCGCTGAGCGGGCGTTGGCCCGAGGCCAGCACTCGGGTGGTGGGAGGTGCAACGTCCTGGGCGAAGACCTCGTGGTAGCGGTCGGGGCGGATGTACAGGTCGATGGCGGTGGTGCCGTCGGCGCCGGGTACGGGGACGGGCGTGAGTGCGGCGTCGAGCTGGGAACCGGGGAACCGCGCGGCGAGTTCGCCGAGGACCTCTCCTGCGTCGGGGACGAACGCGGAGACGTAGACGAGGGCCTTGACGTTGGGCGCGGTGGCGGCGGCCTGGGTGACGACCGCCCCGCCGTAGGAATGGCCGACCAGGACGCCGGGTCCCGGGATGGCGGCGAGCCGCGCGGCCACCTGGGCTGCGTCGTGGGTGAGGCCGCGCAGCGGATTGGCCGCGGCGATCACCGGGTGGCCCTGATGCTGGAGCCGTTCCGTGACCGGGTTCCAGCTGGCGGCGTCGGCGAACGCGCCGTGGACCAGGACCACGGTCGGCTTCTCGGTCTGTTCCGCATCGGGGCCGGCGGACGCGGCGGCCGAAGGCGCCCCGGCGGCCGCCGTGACGGTGAGTGCTGCGGCGCCGACGGCGCTCTTGAGAGTGCGGCGTCGGCTCAGCGGACGGCCGGTCATGATCGGATCCTTCCGGGTACGGGGGCACGGGCATCAGCGCATGGTGCTCAGGTGCGGTCACGGGGACCTCGGCGGCGCCTGCGACGGGGGCGCGGGTGCGGGCGGGTGGTGCAGCAGGGCGCGCACGGCAAGGCCTCCGGCTGTGCCGAGGGCCAGTGCGGCCGCGGCTGACCAGGCGGGCCAGTGGGGCAGGCCCAGGGCGTGGTCGGCGGAGAGGCGGCCGGGCCCGGTGAGGGCGAGGGTGGTGGCGATGCCGATGAGGACGAGGGGGTACTCGTAGCCGTCGTGCTGCACCCACAGGCCGTTGGGCCACTTGACGGTGAGAGCGACGGTCATCACGCCGATGGCTCCGGCGGCGGCGAGCGGGGTGAGGGCTCCGGCGGCCAGCATCAGGCCGGAGCCGATTTGGCCGGCTCCCGCGGCGAGGGCGGTGAGCGCCCCGCCGCGGAAGCCGTCGTGCCGGAACTCCTCGGTGCCGCCGGCCAGTCCGCTGCCGCCCAGCAGGAAGCTGACCTTCTGCACTCCGTGCGCGGCGATGAGTAGACCCGTCAGGAGGCGCAGGAGGAGCAGTCCGGTGTCGGTGTCCATGGCCGAGGGTGCCGGTCAGCCGGCGACGTGCGGGTCGATCATGGAGTGGGCGTAGACGATGCCCAGGCCGTAGGCGCCGCCGTGCTCCTTGACCACGTCGGTCGTGGCGACGTAGGTCTCGGTGCGGGCCCAGTCGCGCTGGAGCTCCAGGAGCACCTGCAGCCAGGTGACGGGGACGGCGCCGGCGGCGGTCATCCGCTGGAGGGCGTGTTCGTGGGCGGCCGGGGTGACGCCGGCTGAGGCGTCGGCGACGACGTACACCTCGTAGCCCTGGCTGAGGGCGGACAGAGCGGGCAGGACGAGGCAGACCTCGGTCCACAGGCCGCTGAGCACGATCTTGTGGCGGCCGGTCGCCTTGACGGCTTCCACCAGGGACTCGTCCTCCCAGGCGTTCATGGAGGTCCGGTCGACTATGTCGTGCTTGGGGAAGACCTCGCGCAGCTGCGGCAGGATCGGCCCGGAGAAGGAGGCGGCGGCAACGGTGGACAGGACCACGGGGACGTCGAAGGCACGGGCGGCCTTGGCCAGGCCCACGGTGGCGTTGACGACGGCGACGCGGTCGGTGCTGGCGGCGCCGAAGAACATCTGCGGTTGGTGGTCGACGAACAGCATCATCGCGTTGTCGGGCGTCAGCAGGTCACGGCTGGGGGCGGCGGTGACTGCGTCGAGGTCGAAGTTGAAGTCGGACATGAGGGGATCCCTTTCCTTGGGTGGACGGTGCACGACGTGGTGCGGGAGCAGGCGGGCTGTTGCTGCCCGGCGCGGTTCAGGAGCCGAAGCAGGGGTCGAGAGCGGCGGGCTGCTCCTCGGGAGCGGCGAGGCCACGGGCGACTCTCCACTGCCGATGCTGCACACCGTCGGCGACCGCCTGCGCCAGAAGGTCGGCCTGGCGGGCGCCGCGCGTCGACGGCGGCGGGGTGGCCTGGTAGCCGCCGAAGCGGGCGACCGGGCTCCAGGCCGGGCTGAGCGGTGGGACGGCTTCGTCGAGGCCCTCGTACTCGCCGGCGGCGTAGACGATCCGGCCGCCGACGACGGTCAGGACGGCCTCGATGTGAGGGATGTCGTCCGGGTGCACGGCGAAGAAGTCGTCGCTGAGGACCGCGAAGTCGGCGTACCAGCCTTCCTTGAGGACGCCCTTGACGTCGTCCTCGCCGGTGATCCGGGCTCCGCCGCAGGTGTACAGCTCCAGGGCGCGCTCGCGGGAAACCAGCCGGTCGGGCGGATAGAGGCTCAGGTCGCCGACGGTACGGCCGGTGACCAGCCAGTGCAGGGCGACCCAGGGGTTGTAGGAGGAGACCCGGGTGGCGTCGGTGCCGGCCGCCATCGGGAGGCCGGAGGCGAGCATCTCCTTGAGCGGCGGGGTGCGGGCAGCGGCCTCCGGGCCGTAGCGGTCGGCGAACGCCCTGCCCTGGAAGGACATCCGGTTCTGGACGCTGATCGCGCCGCCGAGCGCGGCGATCCGCTCCAGGCTGCCCGGGGTGACCGTCTCGGCGTGGTCGAAGAGCCAGCGGTTGCCTCCGGGGAACAGGCCCTCGGCAGCGAGCTTGTCGAAGACGGCCAGGTCACGCCGGATGGTCTGGTCGTAGGTGGCGTGCAGCCGGAATCCCCAGCCGTGCTCCAGCAGCAGCCGGACGGCCTGCTCGAACTCGCCCTCGTACCCGGCGGACAGTTGGGGGCGGGGCTCGGAGAAGTTCTCGAAGTCGGCCGCGGCCCAGGTCAGGTTCTCCCCCGCTCCGTTGAGCCGCAGCCACTCGTCGCCCTCCTCCGGCCGTACGGTCTCCACCCAGCGGGTGAGGTCGGCCAGCTCCTGCCCGGCGGTCTGCGGGAAGAGGTGGTAGCCGATCCGTACGCTGAGCTCGCCCTCGCGGGCCAGTTCGATGACGGTGGCGTAGTTGTCGGGGAAGCTCTGGAAGCCGCCGGCGGCGTCCACCGCGGAGGTGAGGCCGAAACGGTTGAGCTCGCGCAGGAAGTGCCGGGTGGAGACCCTGCGGTCCGCAGCGTCCAGCGTCGGGGCGGCGGCGAGGGTGGAGTAGAGGATCAGCGCGCTCGGCGCGGCCAGCAGCACGCCGTTGGGCCGGCCGTCGCGGCCCCGCACGATCTGGCCGCCGCGCGGGTCGGGGGTGTCCCGGGTGAAGCCGGCCGCACGGACGGCGGCCCGGTTGAGGATCGCCGACTGGTAGAGGTGCAGCACGAACACCGGGGTGTCGGGGGCGGCCTCGTTCAGCTCGGCGGGCGTGGGCAGCCGCCGCTCGGTGAATTGCTCGGCAGACCAGCCGCCGACCACCCGGATCCACTGGCCCTTGGGGGTACGGCCGGCCTGCTCGCGGAGCATGGCCAGCGCCTGGCGCAGGGAAGGGACGCCGTCCCAGCGCAGCTCCAGCACGTAGTTGAGGCCGCCCCGGATGACGTGCACGTGCGAGTCGTTCAGGCCGGGGACCACCCGGCGGCCGAGGGCGTCGACGACCCTGGTGCGAGGTCCGACGTGGGCGGCAACCTCGGCGTCGTCGCCCAGCGCGGTGATCCGGCCCGCGTGGACGGCGAGCGCGGTGGCGGCGGGACGTAGCGGGTCACCGGTGTGAATCCTGGCGTTGCGCAGGACGACGTCGGCGCCGTCACCGCTCCCCGGTGCGGGGGTGACGCCGCTGACCGGCATCGTATGCATGGGTGTCTCGCTCTCGGTGGTGTCACGGCAAGGGGGCACGGGCACAGACACGGGCCGCGCTGTTCGCTCGGCTGGTGTGACCGGTTCAGAGGGTGCGGCGGACGCCCGCGTGGCGTTCGAGGTTGCGCAGTTGGACCGTCAGGTCGCCGTGCACGGCTTGGTGGGCGGGACCGGTGCGGCCGATCGGCAGCACTTCCTGGCCCCGCATGTCCTCCAACATCAGGGCAAAGGCGGCGTACATCGCCACTGCGGCCAGGACCAGTCCGAGCGCGCCGGAGAGGTTGGCGAGCCAGTGCGCGCCGGAGAGGTTGGCGGCGGCGGCGACCGTGAAGCGCGGCACGGCGGTGCACAGCACCAGCCACAGCGCCCGCTTGGGCATAGCGACGCCGGCCATCAACAGGGCGAAGAGGGCGAAGCAGAGGTTCAGGACGCCCAGCACCCGGGCGCCGCCCGGCGGTTCGGTGGCCAGAACCAGCGAACTGGCCAGCCACATCCCGGAGAAACACGCCATCAGGGTTGCCGCCAGGACGTCCCGGGCGCCGAACGCCAGATATCCCACCAAGAGTTGGAGGAAGAACGCGGGCAGGATCGTGAGGGCGACGGCGCGCTCGGCACCGTCGTCGAACAGGCCGAGCTGGAGGCAGCCGACGATGGTCGAGGCGATTGCCACGGTGTAGAAGCCGAGCGGCATCGGCGAGGCGATGGGCCTGAGGGTGATGCGTGTCATGCCGCGCAGATCGGGCTCGTGGTGGCGGCCTCCGGCCTGCCGGATCGGGGGCGCGGGTTCCTCGGGGGTGATGTCGCTGGTGGCCATGGGGTCTCCTCGGGGCTGGGGCAGGCTCGGCCGGCAGCGGCCGGGATCCGTCTCGTGACGGCGCTCCGGTCCCCGCCCGTCGGCCGCCCGGGGGTCAGTGAGCGGCGAGGGCCTTGCGCAGGGTGGCGACGGCCAGCGCGATGGCGACCTCGGCACCCTGGGTGTCGCGTAGCGCGTTGAGCAGGACGAAGTCGTGGATGACGCCCTGGACGCGGACGGCGGTCACGGCGACGCCTGCCTGCCGCAGCTTGGCGGCGTACGCCTCGCCCTCGTCGCGCAGCACGTCCGCCTCGGCGGTGATCACCAGCGCGGGGGGAAGGCCGGTGAGCTGCTCGACGGTGGCGCGCAGCGGGGAGGCGGTGATCTGAGCACGCTCGCTGTCGTCGGTCGTGTACTGGTCCCAGAACCACTGCATGCCGTCGCGCCGAAGGAAGTAGCCCTCGGCGAACTGGCGGTAGGAGCCGGTGTCGAAGTCGGCGTCGGTCACCGGGTAGAACAGCACCTGGTGGGCAAGCGTCAAGCCGCCGCGCTCCTTGGCGAGCAGGGTCAGCACGGTGCTCATGTTGCCGCCGACGGAGTCGCCGGCCACCGCGATCCTGGTGGCGTCCAGCCCGTGAGCGTCGCCGTCGGTGACGACCCAGCGGGCGACGGTCCAGACCTGCTCGACGGCGACCGGGTAGCGGTGCTCCGGGGAGAGGTCGTACTCGGGAAAGACCACTGCGGCACCGGTTCCGACCGCGAGCTCACGCACCAGCCGGTCGTGTGTGGCGGCGTTGCCGAAGACCCAGCCGGCACCGTGCACGAAGACGACCACGGGCAGGTCGCCCTGCGCACCGACGGGCCGCACGATCTTGGCCCGCACCTCGCCGGTCGGGCCGCCCGGGACGCTCACCCACTCCTCGTCCACCGCGGGCAGCTCGACATCGCCGGACTGCACCTCCTCGACGGCCTTCCGGCCCTCGGCCGGCGGCAGCTGGAACAGGAACGGCGGCGTCCCGGTCGCCTCGGCGAAGGCGGCGGCCTGCGGCTCCAGAACCGGCGCGACAAAAGCGTGGTCAGTCACGGATCGGACCTCTCTGCGGATCGAGGGTGTGCGCCGCACGGGTGAGGCGGCGCACGTCCGAAGCTAGACGGCCGGCGCGGGGACCGGTGGCCTGTGCGTGCTGGCCTGTTGCCCCTCAATGCAGGGCTTGCCAGGAGGGCACGGGAAGAACATTCCCGTGCACGAGCGGGAAAGTGGGTGCCCAGGGCTGCCGGGAGGATGGGCGCCCGGAGACCGTGCTGGAGGGCTGGTTCGTGCTGCTGCTGGACCTGGAGGCCTTCGCGCCGCGCGAGAGGGTGGACGCGTTCCACCATGCGATGACGGACAGCTCCGTGCCGAACGAGATCGTCCACGAGGAGTGCGATGCGGGGATGAGCGCGCGGATCGAAGGGTGGCGGGTGGGAGCCCTGGATCTCTTCGACATGCGGTGCTCGGGGCTTGAGGTCCGGCGCACGGCCAGGCACGTGCGCCAGCACCGGGACCGTCCCGTGGTGTCGGTCTCGCTCCAGACCCAGGGCATCCACCGGGCCGAACAGGCGGGCACGCGGTCCACCCTCGGGCCGGAGGACATCTGCGTCTTCCACGAACTCGCGCCACGCACCTACGGATGGTCCGGACACGGCGCCTCGCAAGCCGTAACCGTCGACATGGAGCATCTCGGGTTGCCGGTCGACACCGTGGTACGGGCCTCCGGACGGCTTCGCGCCAGCCCCGTGCACGACCTGCTGCTGGGACATCTGAGGTCACTGTTCCGGGATCCGGGACGCCTCGAAGCAGACCCCGGAGCCGGCGCCCTCGCGAACGCCACCACCGACCTCGTACGCGCCCTGCTGACCTCGGCGGCACACGACGAGCGGGACGGACGGGTCAGAGAAGCCATGGGCAGCTCCCTGGTGCCCCGGATCATGGCATACGCGCGCCGCCACCTCACCGACCCCGACCTCGGGCCGGAGCGCATCGCCGCGGAACACGCCGTCTCCAAGCGGCAGTTGTACGTCGTACTGGGACGCGCAGGCATCCGCCTGGAACAGTGGCTCATCGGCGAGCGACTGGAGGCGGCATGCCGGCTCCTTGTCTCACCCCATCACGCCGCACTCCCCGTCTCCGCCGTAGCGGCCCGGTGCGGCTTCAGCAGCCCGAGTCATTTCACCCGACGCTTCCGTGCCGCCTATGGGACCACCCCGAGCGAGTGGCGGCGCCACCGGATCCGTTCCATCTGCTAGGGCGTGGTCTACGTCTGCTCGGTGGGCTGGTGGGCGGCCTCGCGTCCGCCTGCGCTCACCAGCCCTGTCTCGTAGGCGACGATGACGGCCTGGACACGATCGCGGAGTCCGAGCTTGGCGAGGATGCGGGCGACGTGCGTCTTGACGGTCGCCTCGGCCAGGTGCAGGTGGGCGGCCAGTTCGGCGTTGCTCAGGCCTCGGGCCAGCAGGCCGAGTACTTCCAGTTCGCGCGGGGTCAGCGAGGCGAGGTCGCGGTGGAGGGTGGCGACGTCGCTGCCGCGCTGGGTGAACCGCTCCACGAGGCGTCGGGTGATGGCGGGCGCGAGGAGAGCGTCGCCGGTACGGACCGTGCGGACGGCCGCGGTCAGCTGCTCGGGAGTGACGTCCTTGAGGAGGAAGCCGCTGGCCCCGGCGGACAACGCCGCGTAGACGTAGCGGTCGAGGTCGAAGGTGGTCAGGATGATGACGCGGGGTGCGTTGAGGGCGCCGGTGAGGATGCGGCGGGTGGCCTCCAGGCCGTCCATCTCGGGCATCCGCACGTCCATCAGGACCACGTCGGGACATGTGCGGCGGACCGCGTCGACCGCTTCGGTCCCATTGGTCGCCTCGGCGACGACGTCGATGCCGTCGGCACCAAGGATCAACCGGAATCCGGTGCGGACCAGGGTCTGGTCGTCGGCGAGGAGCACACGCAGCGGCTCGGTCACGGTGTCTCCAAGGGGATCAGGGCTTCGACACGGTACCCACCGGTCAGACGCCGGCCGGTGTCCAGCGTTCCGTCGTAGACGGCGAGGCGCTCGCACAGGCCGATCAGGCCGCGGCCGTTCCCGGCGGCCGCGCCCGCGCCGGGTTGCCCACCCGTGTCGGTGACCTCCACCCGGAGCCGGTCCGGTCCGTAATCGACCGTCACGGCGGCGGTGGCTCCTGACGCATGCTTCACCGTGTTGGTCAGGGCCTCCTGGACCACGCGGTAGGCGGCGAGTTCGACGCCGGTCGGCAGGGGACGGGGCGGGCCGGTCACCTTCAGGTCAACGTGCAGTCCGGTGTTCCGGACCCGTCCGACCAGCGTTTCCAGCTGGTCCAGGCCGGGTTGCGGGGAGAGCTCCGCCGCCGTACCGGCGATGTCCGCACCTCCGCTTGCCCCCTCGTCCTCGCTGCTCATGGTGAGCAGTCCCATGACGTGACGCAGCTCGGTCATGGCCGCCCGCCCGCCGGCCTCGACGGCGAGCAGCGCTTCAGCGGCCTGCTCGGGAGAGGTCTGCATGATCTTTCGGGCGGCGCCCGCCTGGATGATCATCACGCTGACGTTGTGGGTGACGACGTCGTGCAGTTCGCGGGCGATCCTGGCCCGCTCGTGCTCGACGGCCCGGCGCAGCGCCTCGGCCTGTTCGCGTTCCAGGGCGGAGAGCCGGGTGCGGCCCTCGTCGGTTCGGAGTTTCCAGGTACGGAGGCCGACGGCGGCCACCGCCATCGGGACCAGGATCAGCAGGGCGATGTACTCGTTGGGGACGATCGGTGTGACCGAGTTCCCCGAGGTGCCGACCAGGACGACCGACACCGGCAGCGCCGCCAGGGTCGCCACCCGGTACGGGCTGTACACGGCGGCGCTGTAGACGGCGATGACGAACGCGTAGAAGGTCAGCCGCAGGACACTCTGCGGTGTCGCCAGTGTCGCGGCCGTCACGACGCACAGTACGGCCAGCGGGAAGCGGCGGCGCAGCACCAGGGCACTCGAGGCGATGAACGAGAGGGTCACCATGAAGGCCATGCCGTCGGGGCCGTTCGGGCGCGGCACGACGCGCTCCACGCCGGGTGCGATCTCCCGCACCACGACGTTGTCTGCGTTGTCGATGCCGTAGTAGACGGTGGCGATGCCGAGCGTCAGGGCCACCAGTACGTCGAACTGCCAGGCGCGCAGGGTGAGCCGCGGCGGCGGGCCGCCGGGAAGCCCGGCCTCGCGGACCGTCTGACGCGCGGCTTCCCGCAGCCGCTCCAGCGTCGTACGTACGTTCATCACCGGCTCATTGTCGCCGCCTCCCGAGCCTTCGGAGTCCGCCTCAGTGGTCGTTCCCGGCGCCTCGCATACATCGGGCGCCTACATCGCAGGGATGACGCTCCGGCAGATCATCCCGGTGCGGTACGGCAAAGGGTCCGGGCGGGCGACGCGCAGCGGCCGGGCTCGCTCCTAGCGTCCGGGGAGTCCGATGCCCGAATCGAAGGAGCCCTTCCATGACCACGCCGGTGATCGAACTACGCGAGGTGAGCCGCCGCTACGACGACGGTCCGCCCGCTCTGCACGAGGTGTCGCTGACCGTGCAGCCGGGCGAGGCCGTCGCGATCCTCGGCCCTTCCGGAAGCGGCAAGTCCACGCTCCTCAATCTGATCGCGGGGCTCGACCGGCCCGATACGGGGACCGTCACCGTGGACTCCGTGCGGGTGGACCGCCTCGGCGAGGCCGGGTCGGCGCTCTACCGGCGGTCGAAGGTCGGCATGGTCTTCCAGTTCTTCAACCTGCTCGACGATCTGTCCGTCACCGACAACGTCGTACTGCCGGCGCGGCTCGCGGGCATGGCACGTGGGGACGCGGATCGCCGGGCGGCGGAACTCCTGGAAACCCTCGGCATCGACCGGCACGCCCGCGCCTACCCAGGGCGGCTGTCCGGGGGCGAGCGGCAGCGCGTCGCGGTGGCCAGGGCGCTGATGAACCGGCCGCCGCTGCTCCTGGCGGACGAGCCGACCGGGGCACTGGACACGGCCGCCGGACAGGACGTCAGCAGGCTGCTCACCGACCTCAATGCCGAGGGCCAGACCATCCTCGTGGTCACCCACGACCCGGCTTTGGCCCGATCCTGCACGAACCGTACGGTCCGCATCGCCGACGGCCGGGTCACCGAGGACGTCCGATCGCACGCCGTCGCCCGGGAGGCCGTCCGATGAGCGCGCTCGGCAAGGTGGTGCGCTCTGGGGTGGGACGACGCCGGGTACAGACGCTGGTCATCGGGCTCGCCACCATGATGGCGGTGGCCGCGTCCATCCTCGGTGGGTCGCTCCTGGCAGTGTCCGGAGCGCCCTTCGACGATGCCTTCGCCCAGCAGCACGGCGCGCACCTGTCCGTCCGGTTCGACGCCGGCAAGGTGGGTGACGGGCAGCTGTCGAAGTCCGGGGACGCCGAAGGGGTGAGCGGCGCGGCGGGGCCGTTCCGTACGGCGACGGTCACCCCGCGGGCAGGTCGGTCCGGCCCCGGCTGGCCTATGACCGTGGTCGGCCGGGGCGATCCCGGCCGGGACGTGGACGAGGTGACGCTGCTCGACGGGCGGTGGCCCACCCGCCCCGGCGAGATCGTCCTGTCTGCCGGAGCCGCGCTCATCCCGACCATGGGCATGAAGGTTGCCTTCCCCGCTCTGCCGGGCAAGCCGTCGCTGACGGTGGTCGGTCTGGCCCGCTCGATCACACAGACCGCCGACGCCTGGGTGGTCCCGGCCCAGATGCCGGCACTCACCTCGCCCGGCAGCGGCGGCTACCAGATGCTCTACCGCTTCACCGAAGCCGACACCGCGGCACAGATCACCGCAGGCGGCAGGGCGGTGGCGGAAACCCTCCCTCCGGGAGCGGCCGTCGGCGAGCAGTCCTGGCTCACCGTCAGGGAGTCCGCCGAGCGCGACACCGCCCTCTACGTACCGTTCCTCATCGCGTTCGGCGCTCTGGGCCTGGTCATGTCGGTGCTCACCGTGGGCAATGTCGTCGCGTCGGCGGTGGGCACGGGAACGCGCCGCATCGGCATCCTCAAGGCCGTCGGCTTCACCCCGGCCCAGGTCGTGCGGGCCTACGTGGCCCAGGCGCTGATCCCGGCCGCGGCCGGCACGGCACTCGGCGTCCTCGCCGGCCACCTGCTCGCCGTCCCCGTACTGGCCGAAACCGGGGAGGTCTACGGCGCCGCCTCCCCACTGGCCGTCGCCCCCTGGGTCGACCTGACCGTGATCGCCGGGGTTCTCGGCCTCGTGGCCGCTACCGCGTGGGCGAGTGCCTGGAGGGCCGGCCGGCTGCGCACGGTCGACGCTCTCGCCGTCGGGCATGCCGCGTCGACGGAGCGCGGCCGGTGGGCGGCACGCCTGGCGGGCCGGCTGCCGCTGCCGCAGCCGGTCGCCCTGGGCCTGGCCCGGCCGTTCGCGCGGCCGGCTCGCGCGCTGAACAAGGACCTGGCACCGCTGGGGGTCAGTGCGCGCGTCGGCGGGCTCGGCGCCGGCAGCGACATGGTCGTCACGCTCAACGCGCTGTCCGCGATCCTCACGTTGATGCTCGTCACCGTCGCGGCGCTCGGTGTGCTGAACGGCGTGCTGCTCGACACCCGCGAACGCGTCCGGGAGATCGGTGTCCACAAGGCGCTCGGCATGACCCCCCGGCAGACCATCGCGATGGTCCTCACCTCCGTCGCCCTGACCGGACTGGTCGCCGGCGCTCTGGGCGTGCCGCTCGGTGTAACCCTGCACGGCTGGGTGCTCCCCGCGATGGGCGACAGCGCGGGGCTCCGCCTCCCCGACTCGGTCATCGCCGTCTACCACGGGGCCGAACTGCTCCCGCTCGCACTCGGCGGGCTGCTCATCGCCACCCTGGGCGCGCTCCTGCCCGCCGGCTGGGCCGCGAAGTCCCGAACGGCCACGGCTCTGCGCACCGAATAGAGGATCCGTTTCGGAGCGCCGGCGTCCGACCCCCACTGCAACCAGCGGCGGGGGTCGGGTGGCCAGGGGATACGGCCCGGGCCAACTTCTGGTTGAAGCCGTCGGGCAAAGCCTTCCGCCGGATCAGGCGGTGATCGAGTACCGACACCCAGCCGCGTTCACCGATGAGCGGCCAGCACTGCCCCGAGGCCCTCTTGTAGATCTTTGACGAAATGCTCGGGAACCTCCAGCGACGGAAAGTGTCCCCCGACTTCGGGCGACCTCCATCGGGTGATGTGTCGGTACCGCTCCTGCGCCCAGGGGCGCGGACACTTCTCGATGTCGCGGGGATACATGCTGATCGCTGACGGGACGTCGACCCGAAGTTCGGGGTCGAGCGAGTTGTGGCTTTCGTAGTAGATGCGGGCCGACGACGCACCGGTCCGCGTCAGCCAATACAGGGTGACGTTGTCAAGAACCCTGTCCATGGAAATCGTCTCGAACGGGCTGTCTTCGGTGTCTGACCACTCGGCGAACTTGTCAAGGATCCAGGCAAGAAGCCCGACCGGTGAGTCGACGAGCGAGTAGCCGATGGTCTGCGGTCGGGTCGCCTGCTGCTTCGCGTACGCCGCGCGGTGGCGCCAGAAATGGCGGGTTTCCTCGGTCCACCTGCGCTCGACCGCCGTCAGCCCGTCCGTTGTCAACCCGGGCGGTGCCTCCGCGAACGTCGTGTGGATGCCGAGAACGTGCGCCGGGAACCTGCCGCCCAGAACCGTGGTGATGTTGCCTCCCCAGTCGCCGCCGTGGGCTGCGAACTTGTCGTAGCCGAGCCTTCCCATCAGTTCCACCCATGCGGCCGCGATCTTTTCGGTTCCCCACCCTGTGGTGGCCGGCTTGTCGCTGTAGCCAAAGCCTGGAAGCGACGGGATCACGACGTGGAACGCCGGCGCGTCTGCATCTTTCGGATCGGCCAACTCGTCGACTACATCGATGAACTCGGCAATGCTGCCTGGCCAGCCGTGGGTCACGATCAGAGGTGTGGCGTCTGCGCGCGCGGATCGGCGGTGCAGGAAGTGGATTCCCAGACCGTCAATGGTCGTGCGGAACTGACCGATCCGGTGAAGGCGCTCTTCGAACGACCGCCAGTTGTAGCCGGTGCGCCAATAGTTCACGACATCGACGAGATCGGCGAGGGGAACGCCCTGTTCCCAACGGCGAGGGTCGGGCGCGGCGCGATAGACCGTCTCGGCCTCCGGCAGTCGCGCCGCGGCCAATCGCGCGCGCAGATCGTCGAGGTCAGCGTCGGTTGCGTGGGCTTCAAATGCTTGCACGTCGCTGGTTAGACGGGACATGACACCTCCTGGCCATCGCAGAACCGGCTGTACCCTTCGCGAACCGGCTAAGCCGGTTCTAACATCTCGTCACGCCGGCGCGCAACCGGCTAAGGTGGTTCCATGCGTGCTGGATTCCCTGACTTTCGCCTCGGTAGCGTGCTGGCGACCAGCTTCACGGCGACTCTGACGGAGCGTCGTGGCGACGCTGTGGAGCGCATTCCCACTCCGCAGCGACTCATCGACTGGCTGGCAGTGAACGGCCTCGCCGTGGACTCCTGCACCACTGCCCAGCTCGACCTCGCTCGGGAACTGAGGGAGTCGATTCACGCCGCCGCGACAGGAGGCGCGACCCAGGACGCTCTCCCTGTGTCTGCTGTCCACGTCATCAATGACTGCAGCATTCAGGGTCGGGCCGCGGCCGTCCTGACGCCCGAGGGTGAGCGGCGATGGCGGCTCAACTCGGCTTCCTGCGTGGAAGACGCCCTCAGCGTGATCGCCGCCGACGCGATCAGCATCATCGCGGGCGAACGAGACGGAAGACTGGCCTTGTGCGCATCACCAACCTGCCGGGCCGCCTTCTTCGACACCAGCCAGAGCCGCACCCGCAAATGGTGCGACATGAACACGTGCGGGAATCGGCAGAAGAAGGCGCGCTTCAATGCCAAAGAGGTGCGATAGGTTCCCGCCATGACTGGACTCGGACCCGTCGCCTGGCCGCCTGCCCGGATAACGACCGAACGGCTCGTACTCCGCGAGTCCGAGGCCCGAGACCGTGCGGCGTTCATCGAGCTGTTCGCCTCGCACGAGGTGCACACCTACCTCGGTGGCCCTCGACCGCGCGACGAGCTCGAACGCGCGGTGCCAGAGGTGCCGGGGCGGCGCCACGGCCTTTTCGTGATCGATCTCGACGGAGCGATGATCGGCATGGTCACGCTCGATCGGCGCGACGCAGAACGTCCGGGGCACGTCCGTCCGGATGCAGGTGAGACCGAGCTCGGTTACACATTCCTGCCGGAGGCGTGGGGATATGGGTACGCCGCCGAGGCGTGTGCGGCGGCACTCGCCTGGTTCGCCGATGCGCTCCCCGGCGAGCCGGTGGTGCTCTGCACCCAGACCGCCAACGGCCCCTCGATGCGCCTCGCGGCGAAGCTGGGGTTCACCGAGGTGGAGAGGTTCGAGGAGTACGGCGCCGAGCAGTGGTTCGGCGTGTGGCCCTCATTCACAGGCCCTCATCCACACCGTCCGGTTGAACGTGGCGCACGATGTTCCTGAGGGAGTAGGACGCCGGCTTCCCTGGAAGCGGTCGGTGTCCGTGCTGCGGTGACACGCGGTGGGGACTCGAATGAGTGAGGGTCGGCGCCCCGGCCCTGTCCACGGTGTTCCCTGGTCGCACACGAGCACCGTAAACCCGCACGACCAGGAGGCCCCCGTGATCGACCCGGCCCAGCTGACCGACCCCGCCGTCCGCGCCTTCGTCTCCGCCGTCAACGCCGGGGACCGGGACGCCTTCGAGGCGCTCCTCGCCCCCGGCGCGACCATGTCCGACGACGGCTCGGACCGCAATCTCACCGAATGGGCGGACAAAGAGATCTTCTCTTCCGGCGGCCACATGTCGGTCGCCTCCGAGTCCGACGGCGGTCGCGGCCTGATCGTCGACTATCGGAACAACACCTGGGGCGAGATGCGCACCGCCTGGAGGTTCGATGTGACGACCGACGGTCGCATCAGCCGGTTCGAAACGGGCCAAGCCTGAGATGCCCTGACAAAGGCGTTGGACGCGGCAGCGGGTGGTGAGGAAGCGGCAAGGCCGAGGAGGCTTTCACTCACGGGGCGTCATCCCTCGCCCTGCATGACCGAATCGGGTCGACGCGAAGTCGCCCGGCGTCCGGGCTGTCAGGCCGTGCTCATCACTTCCTCCCGAGTTCCTGCGAGCCGGAACCGGCCGAAGTGCGGGCGAACCAGGTGCGCGTCTCGTCCGTGGTCAGGACGCGGGTCAGCACGGCCGTGCCCGGGAGATGCGGGAAGAAACGGTCAGCGTTCCAACTGCGCTCGTACATGGGCTCGTCGAGCACGAGCAGGCGGCGTCCCTCCACCACGGGGATGTCGTCGGGCAGCCCTTCGTTCCAGATTCGCGCGCCGTCCGGGGCGAGGAGTTCGAAGGTCCCGGTCGAAACGGTCTCGCTGCGTCCCCGGGCCGGCTCGGGGTCCGTGGCCAGGCGAACGCTCTCCACCGAAGGCTTGTTGCCGGGCACGTGGCCGCCGCCCACGAGGACATGGGCCAGGAGCGTGTGCAGCTGGAAGTTGTCCCCGATGCCGCCGATGCGCACCTCGAACCCCCTCCCGGTCGGCCCGTGCAGCACGAGCAGGGGTTCGTCGTCCAGAACAGCCAGCGCGTAGGACAGACACTTGAGGTCGTGCCGCTCCAGGGCCTCCACGTCGCGGCAGACTGGGAGTATCGCGGATGCGAACCGATGACGCACTTCAGCGCTGCGGCACAGCACGGCCAGCGCGGGAGGCTGCCACTCCTCGGCCGAGCACCAGGCCAGCGCCAGCCGCGTGGCCTCGTACGCGTCGCCGCCCAGGCGGGCCAGCAGCGCGTCGTCGATGATCTTCTCGTCCGGCTCCGGCAGTTCGTCCTCGGCCCCGCCGGCGGTCCAGCGGCGGGCAAACTCCAGGGCGTCGAGCAAGTCCTTGTGAACGGCGCTGAGGATCGGCTCCGCGCACGCCGCCGGATCGGCCCCGCGCTCGACGCAGAATCCGGCAGCCATCGCCAGCGTCGGCCGCGGTCCTGTGGGCGGGAACGAAGGGATCAGCGCCGCCAATCGAGGCCCGGCCTGTATCAGTTCAGCATCCGACGCCGACTGCGCACCGCTCATCACGGCAGTAAAAGCATGGCCGGTGCGGTCGCCATCGCGAGCGGCAACCGCATCTTCCAGCTCGGACACGACGGCGGCGAGACGCGCGCCCTTCTGCTTCCTCTTGAAGATCACCGGCACACCCTAATATCGAAAGCGGCTGATGAGAACGGTGGAGCACTCGGGACTGGTCCAGAATGCTCGGATGGTCACGCTTGAGACTCCCCGCCTGCTCCTACGCCGCTGGCGTGCGGAAGATGTTGCTCCCCTGGCCGCCATCAACGCTGACGCCGAAGTCATGCGGTGGATCGGTGACGGCAGCGTCCGTGACGAACATCGGACCCGCAGCGGGATCGAAGCAATGGAGCGAGGGTGGGAGGAACAGGGCTTCGGCCTGTTCGCCGTGGAGATCCGATCCACCCACGAGCTGACCGGGTTCACCGGCCTATCAGTTCCCGACTTCCTCCCGGAGGTGCTGCCGGCAGTCGAGGTCGGCTGGCGATTGGGGCGGGCCCACTGGGGACAGGGACTGGCCACCGAGGCCGCTGCGGCAGTGGTTCGCTTCGGGTTCGAGGACTGTGCACTGAAGCGGATCATCAGCATCGCTCAGGTGGGCAACGACGCGTCCGAGCGAGTCATGGCCAAACTGGGGATGCATCCGTTCCATGAGACCGTCGATCCAAGTTGCAACAGACGAGTACGCGTCTTCGAGCTGACGTCGGATAGATTCCGCGAACAGGGTGCCGGCAACATTTCCACCGGCTCGAGCCGCCCGGAACGGCTCCAGGGGCGGGGCTGACCACAGGAGGAGCCGGTTGCGGGCACCAGTGCCCTCGCGGCCCTGTCCAAGGCGGTCTCCGGTGAGATCGCCGGCGGGGTCGACTGCGCGGCGCTCTTCGACACGGTGGTGCTGCGTTCACCGGTCCTGCCGTCCGCGCCGGCGCTGGCGGCGACCACTCCTGGTGGCCGGACCGGTCGGCACCCGGTGAGGAGCCCCTGACCGGCGGGCCGAGGAGACGTGGCCGACAGGGCGTGCTCCCCGTACGTGTGCGGTGGGCTTTGGGGCACACCCTGTCGGCTCTTGTCGTTTCAGATGAGGGCGGCGTGGATGCTCACGAGAGCTTCCTCGAGCGTGTCTGCAGTGTTCTCGTGGCCGGAGAATCCGTCGTCCTCGACGGGGTCGATGCTCCAGCCCCAGCCGCTTTCGGTATGGCCGTCGATCGTCGCCGCGTGTTCGCCCTTGGTGATGGTGATCGACAGGTTCCCGGCAGGGAAGGTCTCGATGTCGATGCTGGCGACGTCGCCGAGGGCGTGCCGGATGGCGTCGCGGGCTTCTTGCTCGGTGATCACGGGCTGCTCCTGAATGGTGAGGACGGCTGTGCGGCCGTCGGGTCGGGGTCGGGGGAATGTGCGCGGGTGGTGCCTGCGCGGCTTGTTGCCTCGGTGCAGGGGCCACCCGCGCGAGCGGCGGCATCCTGAGATCATGCAGGTGATCAGGGATCACATCGCGGAGAGACGCGCAGAGTCCATCCATCCGGGAAATCGCCGAACGTGTCCTCCTCTCCACCAGCGGGTCGGTCGCCGACCGGGCTTGGGCAGTTAGGAGAAACTGGGCTGATCAACCGCAGCCCTGGCATTCACGCCCATGACCTGAGCCGAAGGTCCCACTGCCTGTTGTGGTGAGAATGGACGCCATGGACCATCTGCTGCACCTGGACCGCACACTCGATGAACTGGACCGGCCCTGCTGGACGCCCCCTGCCGCTGACGCGACCCACTTGATGCGCAAAGTGCATGCGTTGCGGCAGGTGCGCCTGGGCGAATTCGGTCCGGCAGACCTGCGCATCCTCATTTCCCAGCAGGTGGCGCTGCCCTACGTCCTTCCACTCGCAGTGCGCTTGCTGCTCGAAGAGCCGCTGCTTGACGCCTCTTTCTACGGGGGCGATCTGCTGCTCGCTGCCGTCAGGGCCCCTGCCGCAGCCTGGGCCCTGCTGCCAGACCTGAACACGAGGCTGCGCACCGTGATTACTACGTTGCCGGAGACAGCGGTCGCTGACCTGCCCCGCGGCGGAGCCGAGGAGCTTGCCCGCTTCGTCGCGCGAGCCGAATCCCTTCGCTGATCCGCAAGGGCTGAGCCGGAACCTGGGCCGTCGTGCGACGCCGCACCGAACCTCCAGTGCAGCCCCTTGGGCGTAGTTGCTGCTGTTTGCCGTTGTTGATGTCAGATGTGGATGTCAGGCCGGCCGAGGCACTATGTTCACTGCGCGGTAGGTGTAGCCGTCTTGCTTGTAGCCAGGGGCTTCCCACTGGAGGTCTACACGTTGTCCCGGCGACAGCGTATGGAAGCCCCTCGTCTGGATGGCGGAGTAGTGGCCCCAACAACCGCCGGGCGTCTCGGGAGAGTCGAGGACTCCCCACCCTTCCTCGTCGTGCCACTCACGGACAGTCGCAGTCACCATGCGGCGACTATACGAGTGCCGGCTGCGCCGACGTATCGGGGACCTCAGCTTGGAGAGCCAAGAGCGTCCAGGGCTCGCTCTGGGCCTGACCTGCGGCGGAGCTCGCAGACGCCTGGCGGGGGGGGGCGATGTTCAAGTACGGAATCGGCAGCGACAACTACGACCCCTTCCGCCCGGTCAAGCCGGGTGGTGGCGGAGGCGGTGGGCAGCTGCCCTCCCCGGGTGTCTCCTGGCCGATCCTCCAGAGCGGTTCCAAGGGTGCGGACGTGCGGTCCGCCCAGCAGTTGCTGACCGCGCGGGGCTACACGGTCGAGTCCGACGGCATCTTCGGCGCGAAGACCCGTTCCGCGGTGATCAGGTTCCAGAAGTCCCGGTCCCTGGCCGCTGATGGCGTCATCGGCCCGAACACGTGGTCCAAGCTGATCAGTACGGTGCAGTACGGCAAGTCCGGCCGCGCGGTGAAGGCAGCCCAGACGCAGCTGAACGTCTATGGCTACGGCCTCACGGTCGACGGCGGGTTCGGCTCGAAGACGAAGTCGGCAGCGATCGCCTTCCAGAAGAACCACCGCTTGCAGGTAGACGGCGTCATCGGCCCGGAGACCTGGCGCGCCCTGCTCGGCACCCGCTGACGCAAGAGCTCCCGGCGGCCGACGGATGGCTCCTTCCCCCTGCGCCTGCAGCGGGAAGGAGTCGTCCGTCCCGGCGTGAACAGTCGGGTTTGCTGCTGTGCGCCGGGCTCAGCGCCACCGCGTCCACCGGGACGACGTTCCGGTGGACGCGGTGTCAGCTGGTGGAGGGGTCAGAGCTGGATGGGCATCGTCCAGCAGTTGGAGTTGGCCGCCTTCCCGGAGAGACGGTCGGTCAGCCAGGAGATCGCGTCGCCCTGGTCGGTGATCAGCGGTACCAGGTGATTGGTGAGGATCTTGTCGCCGAGGTTCGGCAGGACGATGGCGTCGTAGGTGACGTTGGCGCCCTTGTTGCACCAGTCGAGGGCGAGCTGCCGGACCTGGGAGTGGGGAACGATGTCGTCCTGGATGCCGGTGGCCAGACGTACCGGTCCGGACGGCTTGAGCCTGCCGATGCGCTGCTTGTCCAGGGCGGCCTTCGCGCGGGGTTCGGCCGCGATGATGTCCCCCATGGACTTGCCACTGGTGGTCCACTTGCTGCTCTTGGTGAAGCCGTAGCCGAACAGCGCGTCGCCGACGCACATGGTCGACGCGTCCGCCAGGGCGGCCTTGCCGGTGGCGCTGATGTTCGCGTCGACGACCGCGCGCAGGTCGGGGTCGGCCTGGGCGAAGCCGCTGATCGACCAGGCCAGCGCACCGGCGAGCGCACTGCCGTCGATCCCCTTCATGACCGAGGTGAGATCCGCCGGGGGTGCGCCGGAGTAGGTTCCGGCGAGCGGGACGTCGGGCGCGTAGGAGGGCTGGAGTTCCGCGGCGGCGGCGCTGGCACCGCCGCCCTGGCTGTAGCCGTACAGGCCGGTCCTGGATGACGGGGTGATCGATGCGCCGGGTACGGCACGGGCTGCGCGGGCTGCGTCGAGCAGGGCATGGGCCTGGTCGAGGCGGTTCACGTAGGTGTGCAGGCGGTCGGTGGCGCCGAGGCCGACGTAGTCCGTGACGACGACTGCCGCCCCGGTGGAAAGGAGACGGTAGATCGCCAGGGCCTCGTAGCCCACGGACACGGTGTCGCCGTTGAGGGTGAGCGGGTTCTGCAGGGCGAAGGACGGGGCGCACTGGTCGCCCTGGCCCATGGTGCCCGAGGCCACCGCGACCAGGGGGCGCGGGCCGGTTCCCTTCCAGGCCGCCGAGGGCTCGATGTACGCGCCGGTCACGGCGACGGGCAGCCCGGCCGAGTCGGTGGACTTGTACATGAGACGGGTCGCGGTGCCCGGCATGGCGCGGCCGTCCAGGCCGGGGATGCTCAGCCCGAGCGGCATGGCCTCGGTACGGATCAACGCACCGTTGGCGGAGGGCAGTTCGGACGGCGGGGTGTAGAAGGCGGGGATGGTGACCCCGCGGGAGACGACGGGTTCCGGTGCGGCGGCGGAGGCCGGTACCGCCGACAGGCCGGCGCAGACGGTGCCTGCGGCGACAACGCCGGCCAGGAGGCGCAGTCCGGCCCTGTCGCCACGGCCGGTCGCCGGGGTGGGGGTGGCGGGGGTGAGGGTGGAACGGGAACGGGTTCTCTTGCGGCTCATGATGTGCTCCTCGTCCGTCGGTCAGATGATCGTGTCGATGTCGTGCGCGGTGATCGCGTCCATGGCCCGTTCGGCCACGGCGGCGATGGTCATGGAGGGGTTGCAGGCGCCGGTCGTACCGGGGATCAGGGCGCCGTCGAGGACGTAGAGACCGCGCTGTCCCAGAACGCGGCCTTCCAGGTCGCAGACTGTGCCCATCGGGGCGCCGCCCAGCGGGTGCCAGGTGCTGTTGACCAGGGCGTTCGTGTCCGTGAGGACGCCGAGCCCCTTGGATACCCTGGTCACGCGCCGATGGATGTTGCGGTGGCTGGCGGCGTCGCCGCCCAAGGGCCAGTGCAGTGACACGGAGTCGGTGGAAGCGTTGTAGCGGAACCGGCCGCGGTCGGCGCTCACCCCGAAGCCGACCAGCATGGTCGTCCGTGCGTCGATGCCGAGCGGCGGCAGCGACGCCTGGATGATCGTGTTCGCCGTCCCGGGGTCGTCCCACTCCTTGCTGCCGTAGACGACCGGACCTCCCTGCTCTGCCCCGAAGTCCTCCTGGAGGTTCGTCCAGGCGTAGATGCGGTCGCCGTTGGTTCCCCACCCTTCGCCAAGACCGTCGGGCAGATCGGGGATGGCGCCGGTGGCACCGGCGTGGACGAGGAGTTTGCTGGTGTTGAGGCTGCCGGCCGCCATGACGAGGGCGCGCGTGGAGAGGATCTTCTGCTCCAGCACGGTTCCCGCGTCATCGGTACGGTCGACATGCACTTCCCACCGGCCGTCCGCCGCCCGCGCCACGGAGGTGACGTTGTGGTGGGTTTCGACGGTCACCTTCCCGGTCGCCTCGGCCTGTCGGAGGTAGGTCACGTCGACGGAGTTCTTGCCGCCGTTGTTCACGCCGAGCGCGCAGTCCCCGTTCGTGTAGGACGGCTGCATCTCGCCGCGCAGCTCGGCCAGGGCGTAGTCCCAGTCGATCGGCATGGGGATCTTCTCCAGGCCGTACCCGGCCCGGCGGACCCGCTCGGCGAAGACACGCGCCGCGTAGTAGTGGGGCGAGCCGACCAGTGCGTCGGGCGCGGTCTCCGCGCGGAGC
The DNA here is from genome assembly GCF_036226745.1 of Streptomyces sp. NBC_00683. Taxonomy (NCBI): domain Bacteria; kingdom Bacillati; phylum Actinomycetota; class Actinomycetes; order Kitasatosporales; family Streptomycetaceae; genus Streptomyces; species Streptomyces sp. NBC_00683. The sequence goes on from NZ_CP109013.1 coordinate 292,145, forward strand.
ATGCCCGCGACCCGCGGGTAGTGGATCTCGTTCATGCGCCGGAAGTCGAGCTCCTGGGGCAGCCAGGTGTTGAAGACGGCCTCGGAAGGCTGCAACGTCATTCCCTGGTAGACGAGGGAGCCGCCGCCGACCCCGGCAGCGCAGACGCCAAGGATGTTCTGCCCGAGTACCGGCTCCAGGAGACCCACGTAGGGCGCGAAGTCCAGTGGTGCGCCGATCAGTTGAGCGAGCGGCCGGACGGCCGCCGGGAGAGTTCCGTACCAGAGCGCCCGCTTGTCGAGGCCGGACACCCGAGGGAAGGTCTCCGCGTTCGGCCCCGTGGGCCATCGCCGGCCGCGCTCCAGCACGGTCACCGGCACGCCGGCCTGAGCCAGCCGCAGCGCGGTCACGCCGCCACCGAAGCCCGAGCCGATGATGACCGCCCGGTGCTCCTCCCTGGCGAGTCTCACCCGGGTCGGCGCGGCCGCTGCGGGGGTTGGTGTCAGGAAGCTCGCGGCTGCGAGTCCGGCAGCACCGGTGAGCAGGGCGCGCCTGCTGGCAGAGGGCATGAGCGGCTCCTTGCGTGTGGGGGGCAGGTTGGTGCCATCGGAACGATGTGGCCGACCGAGCTGCCGGGACGGGCCGATCCTTAGCGGTCGACGACGCCTGGACGCTCCAATGCGGCCTGTGCATGACAAATCCAGGTAGGAACAGCACTGTTACTCGCTGGTCACTTACGGCAGCGTAGGTCTGGGTGTCACTCAGTGACAAGACGTCTGCGTGCGTCACTTTCGAAGGGCTCGCTATGCTGCGGTGCTGGGACGAAAGCCGGGGGTGCGAGGGTGCACGAAGCGCCATCAGCGGTACGTGAGCAGACGATTCGGGCAGATGTCAGGCCGTCGCTCGCCGAACGACGCAAGGCCGCTCTCCGCGTCGAGATCGCCGCCGAGGCCGTCCGCCTGTTCGCCTCACACGGCGTCACTCGTACGACGGGCGAACAGATCGCCCGGGCCGTGGGAATCTCCTCCCGCACCCTGTGGCGCCACTTCCCCACCAAGGAGAGTTGCGTACTGCCGCTCCTCTCCGCAGGGCTCGAGTTCGCCATCGAACAACTGCGTCAGTGGCCGGCGGACATGGGCCTGCTGGACTTCGTCACGCGCTCCCTGCGCAGCGGCGAACTGCCCGACGTGGCCCCCGTCATCCTCGACCTGATCCGCATGACGTCCACCGACCCGGCCCTGCGCGCCGTCTGGCTACAGGCCCACGACGACGCCCTGCCCGTCCTCGGCCAGCTCCTCGCCGACCGGTCCGGTGTCAGCGCCGACGACCTCCGGATCCGAGTGCACGCGGCAACCTTCAACGGCGCGCTCCGAGCCGCTTCGGAGGACTTCGCCCGCCAGTACGCGGAGGAGCCCGGGGCATCCGGCAGCGAAATCGCCACATGCCTCCTCGCCGCCCTGCGCGCAGCGTCGGAGGGCCTCCCCTACTGACGGCCTGCACCTGCGTCCGCTCGACACGGTCTGCAATGACTGGCGGTCAGGGCAGCCCGATCGGGGCGGTCCTCAGCGGGTGACCATGCAGCTCGCCGCAGCCCTCTTCGTCCCACCACAACCCACCTTGCGTGGTGAGGTATGGGTGCAGTCCACGCACATCTCCACCTTCATGAAGCGCTTGCGCGACCGCGTGGAGAAGGCTCGCCAGATCGGGCCAGGAATCGGTGAAATCGCCACCACCACTGTGGCCTGCCCAGCCGAGACGCCCCGTGTCAGGGCCAGGACGCTGGTCGATGACCTGTGCCGCGCCATCCGCACTCTCAGCCCAGGGAACCCAGAGCGGGTGCCACCAAGGATCGACTTCCCAGGCACGGGGGGTCAGGCCGTCATTCTCCGCAGCGACGTCCATGCAGGTCTGCCAATGGTCCACGATGCCGCTCACTGCGAGCGGGGACTGCTCCGGCAGGATGGTCGTCCACGCACTCACGCCGTTGTGGCATTGCAGAGACTCGGCGAGATCACTGGGCAGTCGGGCAACCGAGGATCCGTTCCGCATGTCGAATCTCGTCCGGTGTCGCCGGTGGATTGAGGAGCGCGAAATCGGAGGCCACGTGCGTCACAAGCCAGGCGTCGATCAGGCGCCAGGACTCCGACAGGGACAAGATCTGCGGTGCCATGGAGCCATCCTGCCCCAGACGTCCGACAACGCGGATCGAGGCCCCTCCTGCCGCTCGGTACGTGCGTTGATGGGCTGGGCACCTGGACCTGTCGGTTTCGGACCGCCACCGCCTGCGGCGAACGAGCGGCTCGGGAATTGCCACCCGCGGGTATGCCGCGAAGGGCAGCGACTGCCTGCTGCCCCGCTCATGCAATCCTTCACCGGCGGAGAATTCCTGACCTCAGCAAACCCCCTGATCAGGGTGTTCGTGGTGCGGGTTGCGGCGTGGAGGGCTTGTTCGGACTTGCCCTTGGGGCGGCGGACCGGCACGTGGATACCGAAGCCTGCATGAACTGCACGTTGCTCACTCGGCGCGCTGTCCGACACGGAGGACGCTCAGGTAACGGCGTGATGCTCGGTCGCCCATCCGCGTGCGGATGCGCTCGGCGATCGCGTCGAGCAAGGGCTCACGGACGTCGCGGTCGAGCCTCCGGTACAGCGACAACGAGCGAAGGTGATCGGCGAAGCCGTCCCCGTCGAACCACTGAACGGTCGGGTACCAGCGCACGACCGTTGGGCCGAACAATCCGCCGGGACCTTCTACCAGGCCCCAGCCCTCGTCGGTGGTGCGCACGTCGTCCTCCAGGGGAGGATGACTCCAGCCGGGGTCCCCGGGGCAGAACCGCTCGTGGATGTCGGCGGTCTCGGCGTACACCTCCGGCTCCCCCGGTCGGCGGACAACGACGTTGCCGAGTAGCGCCACCCAGCCTGCGGGACGGAGCACGTCGTGCGCTTGCTGCCAGCCGATCGACGGGTCGACCCAGTGCCACGATGACGCAGCCACGAGAACATCGAAGCGTCGACCGCGGTCGTCCCACTCCTCAAACATCGACGTCTCGACTCCGACGTTGCGGAAGGAGGCGATCCGCTGGCGGGCGAGTGCGGCCATGTCGGCGCCCGGCTCGACGGCGGTCACTGAGCATCCGAGCGCTGCCAGCGAGCGCGTCGCCTGGCCAGTACCGCAGCCCACCTCCAGCACCGACGACCGTCCGTCCATACCGGTGATGGCGCCAAGGTCCGCGAACAACTCGTCGGGGTATCCCGGCCGGACTCGATCGTAGAGCTCCGGCACCTCGTTGAACACTCGGCCGAGGTCGTGTCGGTTCGGGCGCATCTTCGGATCACCAGTCACGAACGCACAAGCTATGAGGCTCGTCGACGGGGACGCCACTGGATTATCGGCAGCTCCTCGACAGCAGCCGTACCGGTCTTTTCGGTCGTTCGAGCCGGGCGGGAGGGCGACACGCCCAACAGCCGCATCTGATGCCTCAGTCATCCGAGGGCGCCCTGGGCACGGAGGTCCGCAGCCGGGATGATGAGCGAGCTGGACACGGCGATCGCCCATGGGGAGTGACAGCGGATGAGAGCGTGTGTGGTGGGGGCCGGCCCCGGAGGAATCGTCACCGCCAAGGTGCTTCTGGAGAACGGCTTCGACGTCACCGTCTTCGACAAGTACCAGCAGGTGGGCGGAATCTGGTCATCGGGGGGCTGCTACGACGGGCTGGCCAACCAGTCCGCGCTCCGCCTCTTCGAGTTCGCGGACCTGCCCAACCGCCTGCACTTCGCCAGTGCGGTGGACACGCAACGCTACCTGGAGAACTACGCCTCGACCTTCGGTGTACTGGACTGCGTCCGGCCCGGGACCGAGGTGATCTCCATCCGGCCGGTGGAGGGGCCCGGGCGCGTGGGTGCTTCCGGCTGGTCGGTCGACTCCCGGTCCGCCGAGGACGACACGGCGGAGCCTCATCGCGAGACATTCGACTATGTCGTTGTCGCCAGTGGAGCTCATCACCATCCCCAACTGCCCGAGCTGCCCGGGCGTGAGCTGTTCGGTGGGACCGTGCTGCACTCCAACGAGGTACGGGCCGGGACATTCGCCGGCAGGCGCGTGGTCGTCGTGGGCGGCGGCAAGTCCGCATTGGACCTGGTCACCCGCGCAGCACCCGAGGCGGCCTCGGCCACGATCGTGCAGCGCAAGGTGAACTGGATGATCCCCGAGCGGCTTCTTCTCGGTCTGGTCGGCTACAAGTGGATCCTGTTCACCCGGCTCGGTGAGGCGCTCCTGCCCCGCTACCACGACCCGGCCTGCGTCCCGGCGATCGACCGCATCGACGAGCGGGTCAAGCGGGCTCTGTGGTGGCTGATCACCCGCGACATGCTGCTTTCCAACGGGCAGTACCGGCTGCCGAGACAGCTGCGGCCCACTCACGCGCTCCCCTTCCATCTGGCCCACGCGGGAGTGATGCCACGCGGCTACGTACGGGCCGTTCGGCGCGGCCTGATCGCCTCCAAGGTCAGCGCCGTCGAGGCGTATACGGACAAGGGGCTCCGCCTGGCGACCGGCCAGGAAGTGGCCGCGGATGTCATCGTGTTCGCGACGGGGCACCACAAAGCATTCCCGTTCCTGGACCCGAGCGTGCGTGTGCACGATGCCGACGGGCGGCTGCGGCTCTACCGAGGAATCGTGCCACCCAGTGTCGACCGGCTGGGGTTCGTCGGCTTCCGGCAGGTCTTCAACAACATCATGGGCGTGGAACTCACCGCGCACTGGCTGACCAGTTATTTCCGGGAGACGTTGCGCACCACCCCGGGCGAGCACGAGATGCGGGAGGACACCGAGGCTCGCCTGGCCTGGCAGGAGCAGGTACTGCCGGGCTCCGGGGGCTACGATTTCGGCCCCTACGACATCCACTGTGCGGATGAACTCCTGCACGACATGGAGTTGCCATCGCGCCGCGCCGGCAACCTGCTGGCCGAATACCTGCTTCCCGGCGGAGTGGCGCACCGGTACGCGGGCCTGAACGGCTCGAGCCCGGCGAAGTAGACCGACGTTGCCAGCCCCTTCGGAACGGTCTGGGCAGGGAAAGCGCAAGGCCTTGACTGCCCGCAGCAGCTCCGACGACGACCCCGTCACATCCCCGATCGGCTAACGTCCGGGCCCGTCCACGTTCCACTTCCGAGGCAGATCCTCCTCGCAGAAGACGCAGACGAAGTCCTCCTCCCGCACGATGTTGAGTTGGCCACAGGCGAGACAGCGCCGGAAGACCACCTCGTGGGTGAACCCGGGCGGGTGCCCGATTCCGGCTGAGTCCAGAGCATCCGCGACGGCCGGCCACGAGCTGGTGTCCGGGCAGTATCCGGTCGACTGGTTACTGACCTCGGCGACCACCCATCGTCCGGACTCGTCGCCGACACTCATCTCCCCTGCACCAAGAACCGTTCCCCCACCGGCACACACCACGTGCTCGCTCCGACGCGGGGCGACTCGCAGTACACCTGTGGCATCGACGACGAAGGTGAAGGGTTCGGCCAGTTCCTCGCGTGTCAGTGCCGAAGCCCAGTCGTCGAAGTCCGATGCCGAGCGAATGCACCGGCCCTCGCCCCCTGGCCGGACCAGAGCCCTCAGCGCAGCGGGCCCCACGTACCGATACTTCCGCCCCCGCACGTTCATGCCGGCCAACTTAACCTCGCGTGAGGCCAGGGCCAGGAGAATTACGTGAGATCAGCGACTGGGAATTTCGCGAGGGCCCACACGAGTACATGCTGGTGTCCCCGTACTCCGCGAAGAGCCTCACGACAGTGGCCAGTGATTGGTCCGACTGCGTGTAGGAGACGAGCGTGCCGTCGTTCCGGAGCGCAAGCTCGGCAGGAGGCCCGGGTCGAACCACGGCGCCGGGCCGGGCGGTTGGTGCTGGGCCTGCTGCCGGGCCTCCTGCGGTCTGGGTGGCCTGCACCCCACGAGCGGCCGAGCCCAATCCGGGCTAAGGCCATGAGACGGCAGCGCATTTTGCGGAACCTTTGCCTTGAGGTAGCCGTTGGTCCGGTGAACGCGCGAGCAGATTCGCGACCGATGACTCAGGGAATACCGAGGTGACGTCCATGGCCATGTGGGACCGGCTCAAGGACCAGGCCAAGACTCTCCAGCAGGCCCAGGGCAGCCGCGGGGCAGCCCACGGACCGAGCCGCGGGGCAGGGTCCGGCGGTGGTCCACGCGCCCAGTTGGTGAGTGCGCTGAAGACGCAGCTCGGCTCCCTCAAGACCGAGCTGAAGAGTGGCGCGTACCGGGACGCGAGCATGGCCATGTGTGCACTCGTCGCAGCTGCGGACGGACGTGTGGACCCGGCCGAGCGACAGCACCTCGAGTCGATGATCCTCAGCAACGAGGTGCTGCAGAACTTCCCTCCGGAGCAGCTGCGCCAGCGCTTCAACAAGCATGTGGACCAGCTGACCCACAACTTCCAGCAGGGCAAGGCCGAGGCGATGCAGGACATCGCCAAGACCGCGAAGAAGCCGACCGAAGCGAGGGCGGTGATCCAGACCGGCATCGTTGTCGCCGGGGCTGACGGAGATTTCTCCCATGCCGAGCACATGATCATCCGGGAGGCCTGCACAGCGCTGGGACTGTCTCCCGCCGAGTTCCAGCTCTGAGGTACTCCTCGCGACCGCCGGCTTGGTTCTGGCACCGGGTGTATCGGTGAGTTGAGCGTCGGACGGCTCGGTCAGCACGGTTGTGGCGGGCGTGCCGGGGCACACCGGAGCGGACCCGGGCATCACCTCGGTCCCCGCCCTGCTCAGGCCTTGCTCGCGGCGCGAGCGGGTGCATTGCGCCCGGACCACCCGCCGCCAGGTGGTGGGCGCAAGCACTGCGAGGCCATAGCCGGCGGGTGGCCGATCGAGACGTCAGAGGATGAAGACGCTCCCGGCAGTTTCGGAGTGGTAGGTCTTGCCCGGATAGACCAGCTCCTCCACCAACCCCGTGCACTTGGGCCCGGAGTGCACCTCGGCGATGGCATCGGTGTGGTTGGTCACCGACGACGGGTACCAGGAGATCGAGTAGCAGCCTGACGGGTCCTTGTACTCGCCACCATTGATGATCAGCACACCTTCGGCCGCGTATGCGGAACTCGGGACCGTGAGGGCCAGTGCTGCTGCGGTCGCGAGCGCTCCCAGGGTTGTAGCCATGCGTCGCTTCATGCGCGTCATTCCTTTCGATGCCACGAGCCGCCTCTGCAACGACCCACTGTCATCACGCAAAGTATCGACAATCCAACGACTGGTGAATATCGCAACGCCTCCCAGATGCCGACAAGTCGCGTACAAGCCAGACGTGGTGAACGGTCGCTGCCGAGTCCCGCTGAACGGGCCGCCATCGTCGGGCGCGGGAGCCGTCCGCGTCGAGACGAGGGCACCTCACAGCCAGCGCGCAAGTCCAGGGACAAGAACCCCCTGACGGCTGTGGCAGCATCGGCGGGTACGGAGCCGGGCCACGCCTGCCGGGCATCGCATCGTCGTTCCCGGCGCCGGCCGTGCCGGCTCACGATCGGGAGGGCTCCGCGTCACGTGCCGTTGGCGCTGTCACCCGGATCAGCCCCCGGAGCGGACCCTACGAGAGCGTCGCTGTGCGAGGCTGACCTGGCGTCAACCCGTCTCCCAGGCTTCCTTTGGAATCGACCATCTCCGGACAGGGCGAGATCTCACATGGTGCATGTGCTGAGCAGCAGGACCCTCCTTCGGCCCACCGATCCCGAGCGATCACGGGACTTCTACGGCACGAAGCTGGGCCTGGAGGTGTACAGGGAGTTCGGCACCGGCCCCGAGCGCGGCACCGTCTACTTTCTCGGCGGTGGCTTCCTCGAGGTCTCGGGCCGCTGCGACACCCCACCGTCCCCAGGGCTGGAACTGTGGCTACAGGTCGGAAACGCGCAGGAGACTTACGAGCAGCTCGTCCGGCAGGGTGTCGAGATGCTACGGCCTCCCGAAAGAGAGCCCTGGGGACTGATCGAGATGTGGGCCGCCGATCCGGACGGCGTAAAAATCTTCATCGTCGAAGTGCCCAAGGACCACCCGATGCGCTATCGGCCGGGCACCTAGGCACGAAGCTTTCGGGCCTCACGCTGGCGTGTGGTGAAGGGCGACAACGTCTGGTGAGCGCTCAGTTGGTGGCGAGACTCGCCCTTTCCACGGCAGCCCGCTTGCGGCTCTGCGCGGTCGCCTGGCATCCGCTTCTGTCCAGTCGGTCCTGACCGTGCACCCCACACCTCCAGCTGAGGCTGGAAGGAGCTCACCGCTCGACGGAAGAGAAACTCAAAAGGGTTCAGATTTGAACAATTATTGATCGATCGCTCTCTGCGGGGTGCGAATGCACCCGAGTTGCGAAATGCGGCACGGGAGCCAAAAGTGGTTATGACCTGCATGCGCCCGTTGAGCTGTGATTCCTCCGGTGACCTCGGGCCGACATACGCACATCCGAGGTAGAAGAGCACGTCCCGAGAGCATCTGGAGCCGTCATGGCCAAAACCTCCCGGCGACAAATCTCCCGCATCGTCGGCGCGTCCTGCTTGGCTGTCACCTTTGTCCTGCCGGGTGTTTTCGCATCCGCGGCAGCGCCTGACGGCGTAGCCGGTGCCACAACCGCAACCTCGACCCAACCCCCGACGCCGAACCCGCAGGCGCCGGAGACGCCCCCGCCCGGGGACACACAGCAGCCGGCTACTCCCCCGTCTGCCGACACTCCACCATCTGCTGACACGTCGGCGTCTCCCGATACGTCAGCGCCGTCGGACTCGCCGTCCCCGGACACGTCGCCGCAACCGAAAGAGCCCGGGGAGCTCGAGGCGGAGGTGGAGGCACGGATAGCCCAAGCGCCGAAGGAGGTGAAGCAGGAGGTGAAGGAGGTCCTGACCAAAATGATGGCCCTCATCGATGATCCGAAAGCGACGCCGGAGGATCGGGCCACTTACATGAATATCACGGGAGGGCTTACCTCAACGCTGAAAGCGATCCAGGATCCGGATGTCACGCCGGAGGACCGAGCCGCGTACATAGGGATCGTGAAGGCGATGAATGGCGCGGTGATCGCAACCCTGGACCCGCCGCCGCCACAGTCGCATGCGCCGCAGGGGCCCAAGTGGACCTTGAAGGACGTGGGGGAGAACAGTGCAGGGCTGAGAGAATTCCACTCCCCGGAATCGGCGCCGGAGGATCCGAAGGATCGAAAGAAGATTCAGAAGAAGATCGAGGAAACCTTTAAGGCATTTCAGACTTCCCAAGATCCGAATGCCTCACCAGAAGAGAAGAAGGACGCACTCAGGAAGGTGAAGCAGCAGATCGAGGCTCTCAAGAGTTCCGAGTATCTGGAATTGATGAAGGAGATCAAGCGCTACAAGCCGTCGGCAGCATGTGCCGAGACCGTCGAGAACCGAACGCGTCAGGTCGGTTGGTCAGACGGATCCCTCTGGGGCCTGTCGGGTTCATCGTGCGCTGCGACGGTGGCTGCGGGTGCCAGTCAGGAAGAAACAGAGTGGCATGCACTGTTCGCCTGCGTGCAACGAAACCCGTTCTCTTCGTGTGTGGACCACGTACCCGGTGATTGACAGAGCGACGCCTGAAGCCGACTGCCACTGATCCGGCTTCGAGGGGAACGGTCTTCGGCGTCAAGTTCGCCGTCGGACAGGAATCCCTCATGCGGTCGACCGTGGACTCAACGCTGCGATGGCGGCAGCCCACGAACTCCCTTCAGCTTCGCACCCGAGAAGCGCGCGCCGGTCACGTCCGCGCCGGTGAGGTCCGCACCGGTCAGGTCGGCCTTGCTCAGGTTCGCGCGAGTCAGGTTCGCGCCGGTCAGGTCAGCCTCCCTCAGGTCCGCTCCTGTCAGGTCAGCCCCCTTCAGCGTCGCGAAGGTCAGGTGCCCGCCAACCAGTTCCGCACCGTTCAGGCTCGCCCCGGTAAGGATTGCGCTGGTGAGGAAGGCTCCGTTCAGCTTCACGCCTGTGAGGCGCGCGTCAGCCATTTCGGCGCTGTTCAACCACGCCTCGTTCAGATTTGCGTTGGTCAGGTCCGCGCCGGTCAGGGAAGCGCCCGATAAACGCGCATCGGTCAGAATTGAGGTGCGGAGGATGGCGTTGGTCAGGTCCGCGACGTCAAGGTTGGCTCCATTCAGATTTGCGCCGGTCAGGTCCGACTCCCGAAAATCCATCGAAGCGAATTTACTGCCACCCTGCCCGGACCTCAGCCCCCTCAGATCGGTACGACTCACGTCGAGCCCGAATACTTCGGCGGCACCGAGCGGCCGTTTGGCCAAGACGTTCATCACCGCTTCGATATCCGTTGGGGGAACCTCTGGCGAAGTGGTCTGCCGTATTTTGGCATCGGCCCCTGAAATGGGGGCGTGCTGCCGTACGTACGCCGTCAGGACCGAGACGACCGTGGGGTGGTCGCGGACGGAGTCCTGCATGATGCGTTCCAGACCGTAGATTCCCCCCAGGCGCACATCCACGGAATCGGATCCCAGGTTGGTGACGGCCGCGTTGAACCGGTTGGTGATCTGTCCCTGCTCACTGATGCGCAGTTCCTTGCTGGCCTGCCCAACCTGCATCCAGGTGAACAGCAGCGCGGCCAGTGCAGCCAGTCCCGGCAAGCTGACCACCACCAAGCCGAACCAGTCCATGGGGCTGCGAGCCTTGGGACTGCTTTCTCGGAATTTGCGCCTTGCTTGCCGACGGCGTCGCTGCGCGGCACGCCGGTGTGCAATCCGGCGGAGCTTTCCGACGCCAAGATCTTTCGTCACCCTCCCCATGGCACGCCATGGAGTCGAAGCAGCTATGAAGCCACACCGCCGCGGCACACGAACGGGCGCGCACAAGCCGGAACGTGCGGACGGAACCGCGAAGCAGTGCGGAACCACCGGCCCGGTCCGTCACGGGAGCGGGATGCTCTTGTCGTGGCCCGCTCCCAGTCCTGGAGTCGAGCACCACTGAACGGCGAGACACGAATGCACCGGCAGTCGAAGGCGAAAGTGGCGCGTGCCTCCGCCATCCGTCTCGAGCGTTTCCGGGCTCACGCCGTCCCTCAGTCGCGCCTGCGGGCCGTGACCACCAGGTACTCCCACTCCATGCCGCCTTCGCCCGCCCTCTCGGCGAGGCCGTCGAGAGCAGCGTCCAGCGCGGCGACACGGCCGGAGTCGTCGGCGACGTTCCGATAGGTGGCAATGGTCGGGCCGTAATTGGCCTTGAAGTACTCGCGGAAGTCCGCCGGCTTCCCGAAACGGCCGATCCGTACAGTCCGCCGGTGCGCCTCGACGTCGGTCACCCGGTCGCCGAGAAGGCCACGGACGTGTTCCTCCCGGCCCCACAGCGGCGGGGGCTGCGCACCGGGCGGAGGCGCGGGGGCGAACGGCTTCATGGTGGCGAACATCTGTCCGATGAATCCCTCCGGAGTCCAGTTGAGCAGGCCGATCGTCCCGCCCGGGCGGCAGACACGGATCAGCTCATCGGCGCTGACCTGGTGATGCGGGGCGAACATGATCCCGACGCACGACATGACGGTGTCGAACTCTCCGTCGGTGAACGGGAGAGCTTCCGCGTCGGCCTCACGCCACTCCACCTCCGCGCCCCGCTCGGCAGCGAGCTTGCGCCCGGCATCGAGGAGCTCGGGCGTGAGGTCGCAGGCCACGACGCCCGCCCCTGCCAGGGCTGCGGGAATCGCGGCGTTGCCCGACCCGGCCGCGATGTCCAGGACGCGCTGACCGCTGCGGATACCGCATGCCTGGACCAGATCGGGTCCGAGGTCCGGGATGAGCTGGGTGGCCACGGCCGTGTAGTCGCCCAGTGCCCACATCTTGCGGTGTTTCGTCTTGAGTGCGCGATCGGCCTCGACTGCGTCGATTGCTTCGGTCATGACAGCTCGCCTCCGGATTCCGTGGCCCTGCCGGGATCGTCACCACCCCCGTAGAAACAAGGCTAGGAAGGTTCGGGTGCCTGTTCCAGTACGGGATCTGTACCGGAGCCCGCTCAGCCGGTGTCCGTATCTTCGTCCCTGGCCGGTGGCCGAGCCCTCACCAGGGTCCTAGCCTGTATCCATGGGGTCTTCGTACTACCAGTTCTGCCCGGTCGCAAAAGCGATGGAGTTGCTCGACGAACGTTGGACGCTCCTCATCGTGCGCGAACTGGTGACGGGGACCGAGCACTTCAACGAGCTGCGGCGGGGTGTGCCGCGGATGTCGCCCACGCTGCTGTCCAAGCGGCTGCAGCAGCTCGTGCGCGCCGGAATCGCGGAAAGACGGTCCGAGGGCCATCAGGTGCGCTACGTCCTGACCCCGGCGGGTCACGAGCTCCGGCCGGTGGTCGAGGCCCTCAGTGTCTGGGGCATCCGGTGGATCGGCGAGCTCGGCGACGCGGATCTCGACCCCAAGCTGCTGATGTGGGACATGCACCGGCGTATCGACCACGATGTCGTCCCGGCCGGGCGCACCGTGGTCCGGTTCGTGTTCTCGGACGTGGCCGCGAACGCCTGCCACTGGTGGCTGGTGATCACCGCTGCCGAAGCCGACGTCTGCGATGTGGATCCGGGCTTCGATGTGACGGTCACTGTCTCCGCGAGCCTGCGTCACATGGTCGAGATCTGGCGCGGCGATCTGGAATGGACCGCTGCTCTGCGCTCCGGGGCTGTGGCAGTACAGGGCCCGGAGACGCTGCGACGAGCGGTTCCTGACTGGTTCACCCTGCCGCCCTTCGCCTCCGTGCCGCGGCCTGCTTACGGGCTGCCCCAGGGGTGACGTCGGGCCGTGCACCGCTCGGTCGGCGGTGCGTTGTTGACGTCCAACTCTCCGGGTGCTGAGCCGAGATGCCGCAGAACGCTCGGTGCTACAAAGCAGCACAGCAGCACGAGCCTGCTCGTCCAACGGGTCGCTCGGTCTAACCTCACCCGTATGACGACCGACTGGACTGCGGAGGCACGACGCACTGCCCGGGGGCGGCGCTTGGACGAGCTCAGCTCTCCCCCGTCAGGGCAGAGTGCCTGCCCGGCGGCGCCGCTGTCCGAAGCGGAGATCTGCGAAGCGGAAGCGGAGCTGGGTATCGGCTTCCCGGATCAGTACCGCGCGTACTTGCTCCGGCAGAACGCCGGCGGCACGGTGAACCGCCTGGGCCGATCCGCGGCAGGCTGGGGCTGGCACGGGGACTCGCACACCAACTACGACCTGCTGACCACCGCCTTCCCACATCCCGACTCCTACCGTGCTTACGAGGACGAGCTGGACGCGCGCGAGCCGCTGACGGAGAACTTCCCGGACCACAACGCCTACCGGGCGGCATGGGAGCAGTGGGATGCCGAATACGAGGTGTTCGAGGAACGCAAGACGTCCGGCGCTGTATTCATCCAGGACAACGGCTGCGGCTTCTCGACCCTGCTCGTGGTCTCCGGTCCGCTCCGCGGCTCACTGTGGTTCGACGGCAGGGCCACCTGCGATCAGATCCTGCCTCTGAACCTGGGCGGTCAGCCCGTGTCGTTCACGGACTGGCTGGCCCGAAGGTCCATGGATCTGGTCGGGTGGTGAACGCTGCGGGCAGGCACCCGGCGAGAACTGCGTCGGCAGCCGGACAGAGGCAGGACCCGGTTGTCAGCGGCCGTTGGGATACTCGGTGGACACGGCACACCCAGGAGGACCTAGCCCCATGACCGACCAGCAGCAGGCACCGACCGCCGCCGAACTCCACGAGGTGATGCGCGAACTGCACACAGTGCAGGGACTGGTGCAAGACACCTATTCGCGGCTGTGGTCCGCTCCGGAGACGCAGGATGTCGCCTACCAGTTGGAGGACGCGGCGGGAGACATCCGTCGGGCATGGGAGGCGCTGGAGAGGATTTCAGGCAGCTTCGTCCGCGTCTACGTCATCCCTGGAACCGAAAGCCTGTGCGGAGTTCCCTGGGGTGTCTGCCCCGACCACGGGAACACCCTCCGTGTGAGCGGCGACCGTTCCTGGTGCACGGTCGCGGGCTGCTCACTGAAGTGGGGTCATGACAAGCTCGGCGCCACGTGCTTCGAGCCTGTGAGCCACGAGGTCACGGGCGTGAGCAACAAGCCGTTTCTGGCCTGTCAGGCACACGCGATGGACGCGGAGAAGCGGTTCCAGGGCAGCGCCGTCGCAATAGGTTCCGTCTGACTGCGACCTGAGGGATCGGCCACCCAGGCCTTCCAGGGCGTGCTGTCCACAATGGATCTCCAGTGCGTGATCTCCACGCGTTCTCGATGAGACAGAGGTGGTCATGGACGACCGTCGACCAAGACTCGTACTCCTCTGTGGTCTTCCCGGCGCCGGGAAGACCACAGAGGCCAGGCGGCTGGAGCGCGAGCTGTCCGCCGTGCGCCTGTGCCCGGACGAGTGGCTCACCGAACTCGGTCTCGACCTCTTCGACAGTGAGGCTCGGGACCGCATCGAACGGCGCCTGTGGCAGCACGCCCAGGATTTGCTGGCCTCCGGAGTCGTTGTGATCTTGGAGAATGGGTTCTGGGAACGTCCGGAACGCGATGAGAAGCGGCTCCGCGCCCGTGCGCTCGGGGCCGAGGTCGAACTGCGTTACCTCGACGTGCCGATAGCGGAACTGGAGCGGCGCATCGCTCTCCGGAACCAGGAACCCGGCTCGGTCGTGCTGACCACCGAGCTGCTCAGTGAGTGCCTGGCTCAGTTCGAAGCCCCGACTCCGGCCGAGCTCGAACTGTTCGATCCGCCCCTGAAGCGGCTCTCCTTTCCCGAGAATTCGTAATGACACCACGGCTGCAAGCTCAGTAGCTCCGGAGCAGCAGTTCAGTGAGTTCAGGAGTACAAGAGGTGTCGCGCGCGCCGGGTGCGGAACGCGGCGAGGTCGTCCTGCCACAGGGAAACGATGTCGTCGACAGGCGCGCCCGCTTCCACCGCGAGCCGCACCTCGCGGTTACCGCTGAGTTTGTCGAGCCAGTAGGCACTGCCGCCGTCCTGGCTGCGCCAGCCGTACTGCGGGAAGAGACGGCGCTGCTCCAGGATCATCACCAGCGCGGTTCGGATCGGGTCGAACCGGTCCACGTCAGTGATCTGGAGTTCCACGCCGCCGCAGGTCTTGCCGGCCTGCTTGGAGAAGGTGGGGTTGAAGTACGCCTCCCGGAAGCGGGCCCCCGGCAGGTCGAGCGCGTTGAGGGCCTCCTGCCAGCGGTGGTCGATGCCGGGCGCCCCGACCATCTGGAACGGCATGGTGGTGCCGCGCCCCTCGGACAGGGCGGTGGCCTCGAAGTAGCAGGTCCCCACGTACGCCTCGGCCGTGGCGACCGTCGGCATGTTCGGTGACGGTGGCACCCACGGCAGGCCGGTCTCGGAGTACCGCATCCGGCGCTTCCAGCCCGACATCCGCTCCACGTGCAGGTCGGCGCGTTTGCCGCCGGTCGCCTCGGGGACGAACGTGTCGTTGAAGAGACCGGCCAGTTCGCCGACGGTCATGCCGTACTGCTGCGCGATGGGTTTCAGCCCCACGAAGGTGGAGTTCTCCGGGTGCAGGACCGGGCCGTGCGCGTCCTTCGCGGACAGGACGTTCGGGCGGTCGAGTACCACGAAGCGCAGACCCAGTTCGGCCGCCGCCTCCAGGGCCAGGTACATCGTCCAGATGTAGGTGTAGAAGCGGGCCCCGATCTCCTGGATGTCGAACACCACGGTGTCCAGATTCAGTTCGGAGAAGTGCCCCGCCATGGTGGTGGAGCTGTTGTAGGCGTTGTAGACGGGCAGCCCGGTCTTGGCGTCGGTGTAGAAGTCCTCGCCCTCTCCGGCCTGCGAGATGCCGCGGAAGCCGTGCTCGGGGCCGAACACGGCGACCATGTCCACCTTCCCGTCGCCGGACATCGCGTCGACGATGTGGCCGAGGTCGGGGGTGACGCCGGTCGGGTTGGAGATGACGCCCACCCGCTGTCCGGCCAGCGAGGCGTAGCCGCTCGCGCGCAGCCGCTCGAAGCCGGTGCGCACACGGGCGTGTCTGCCCGTCTCGGCCGTGCCGTCGGGGGTGCCGGCCGAGGCCCGGGTGGCGAGGGCGGGGGTGGCGGCGAGCGCCGCCGACGCCGTCAGGAGGTCTCTGCGTCTCACGGTGGTGGGTCTCCCTCGTAGGGCCAGGTAGGGGAATCGGACGGGCGCAGCGCTCGTCCGTCAGTTCGTGTACGTCAGGCCGTGGCCGAACGGGAACAGCGCGGTCCCCGGGGCGTCGGCCCGCGGGATGCTCACCGGGAGGCTGCCGCGGGGCGAGACCTCGCCGAAGAGGACGCGGGCGGCGGACTCCAGCGCGATCGCGTTGTTGGAGTACGCGGCCAGGTGGACGCCTGCCTGCGGGTAGGAGGCGATGTCGTAGGGGACTCCGACCGAGATCGTGACGACCGGCGTGCCGGTGGCGGTCAGGGCTTGGACAAGGGTGGCCTGGCCGGGGTTGGTGCGGGCCGAGTTGGTGAGCACGACCACGGTGTCCTGGCCGGCGGCGGCGGTGACGGCTGTGGCGATGTCCGCCGTCGTCGGGTTGGCGGCCGTCGCGAGGGCGGTCCCGGTCCCGCCCTGCGCGGTGACCGCACCGGCGAGGGTCTGGGTGACGGTCGCGGTCGAACCGGTGACCAGGACCCGGTTGCCGTCCGCGGTCAGCGGCAGCAGGCCTCCGTCGTTCTTGATCAGGGTCGTGGTGCGGTCGGTGATCGTCCGCGCTTCCTTGAGGTGGCGCGCGTTGCCGACCACGCTGTCGACCGCGGCCCGGTCGGTGTACGGGTCGTCGGCGATTCCCTGTTTCTGCTTGAGGGTGAGGATCCGGCGCACGGAGGTGTCGATGCGGTCCTCCGTCAGCTCCCCGGAGGCGACTGCGGCGAGCACCGACCGGTAGGCCAGGTCGAGGTTCGGGGGCATGAGGAGCATGTCGACGCCCGCTTGGAGGGCACGGACGGGAACCTCGGCGTCGGGGTATGTCTTCCGCACCCCGGCCATCGCCAGCGAGTCGGTGACGACCACGCCGTCGTAGCCCATTTCCTCGCGCAACAGGCCTGTCATGATCGGCTTCGACAGGGTGGCGGGGGTGCCGGACGGATCGAGCGAGGGGAACTGGAGGTGTGCGGTCATGATCGAGCCGACGCCGGCGTCGATGGCCGCGCGGAACGGCGGCGCGTCCAGCCGCTCCCACTCCTCCTCGGTGTGGGTGATCACCGGCAGGTCGGTGTGACTGTCGACGTCGGTGTCGCCGTGTCCGGGGAAGTGCTTGGCCGTGGCGACGGTACCGGCCTTCTGGTAGCCCCGTACCTGGGCGGCCGTCAAGTCGGCGGCGAGCTGGGGGTCGCTGCTGAAGGACCGTACGCCGATGACGGGGTTCATCGGGTTGACGTTCACGTCCGCGACGGGGGCGTAGTCCTGGTTGATGCCGACGGCGCGCAGCTCCGTACCGCTGATCCGCCCCGCCTTGTAGGCGTCCTTCGGCCTTCCGGAGGCCCCGAGCGCCATGCTGCCCGGGAACTGGGTGGCGGGCGGGCCGAACCGGACGACCCGGCCGTGCTCCTGGTCGGTGGAGATCAGTAGCGGCACCTGGGCGCCGCTCCCCAGCGCGGCCCGCTGGAGTCCGTCGGACAGGTCGGCGACCTGGCCCGGGTTCTGGAAACTGTCGGTCCAGGCGAAGTAGATGACCCCGCCGAGGTGGTACTTCTTCACCGCCTGCAGGCCGTTGTCCACCCCCAGCCACGTACGGTTGCGGGCCACGTCGTCGGCGTCGGTGTCCTCGGCAGTCTCGCCGTAGGCGTAGGTGACGAAGAGTTGGCCGACCTTCTCCTCCAGCGTCATGGCGTCCAGGCGGCCCTCGACCCAGCGGCCCTTGTCCCCGCCGTCCCGGCCGCCCCGGCTGTCCTGGGCGGATCCCGGACCGGCCGCGGCGCCCTGCGGCAGGCCCAGGAGCAACCCGATGGCGGCGGTCGCTGCCACCATCGATCTGCGCAGGGCACCACATCCCCGGACGCTCATCCGGCACTCCTTCGATCGACGCACCCGGCAGGCGGGCAGAGTAGGGCGCACCCAGTGGATGGCCAGTACACCTCAAGGGTCAAGAGGGAAGGGGAAGTGTTATTGGTGCCACCAATGGCAGGGCCCCATGAGGTCGAAGTCCGCACATCACAGCGGGACATGAGCCTGTTGACGTGGGCATGCAATGTCGGTTGAAGTGGCTCCCAACACGCACCGGAACGTCGTGCCGCAGTCCTACCCGGATCGTCGGCCGACACCATTTGATTCGACGCCGACGAGGGGACACCACCGATGTACCGACGCCCGCGATCATGGAGACACACCACCTCGCTCGTACTCAGTACCGCCGTCGCCGTCCTGTTCACCGGTACGGGCGGGCCTTCCGCCGCCGCGGCGCCCGCCGCGCACGACACCGTCGGCCGGTCCTTCGCCCGGGCAGGCGCCGAGTTCGACGTCCCCCGCGATCTGCTCGTGGCGATCGGGTACGGCGAGAGCCGACTCGACTCCCACGACGGCAAGCCCAGTCACGCGAACGGGTACGGCGTGATGCACCTGGTCAGCAACCCCCGCTCGCACACCCTGGAGCGGGCCGCCGAGCTGACGGGCGCGGCACCGGACGCGCTGCGGCACAGCACCGCGGCCAACATCCGTGGCGCCGCCGCCGTCCTGCGCTCGTACGCCGACCGGCTGGGACTGGACGCGGAGGACCGCGACGACGCCGGCGCCTGGTACCCGGCGGTGGCCGAGTACAGCGGCAGCGCGGACGACCGCACGGCCCGGCTCTACGCGGACTCCGTCTACGACTTCCTCACGAACGGCGTCCGTGCCACGGCGACCCCGGGCGAGACCGTCGCCGTACGCCCGCAGGCCGTACGTCCCGAGCGGGGTCGCTACGCGGACGTGCCCGCCCTGGACGAGGGGGGCTCGGCCACCGTGGGGCCCCTGAGCACCGACTACCCGCCCGCACTGTGGGTGGCCGCGAACAGCGGGAACTACACCGTGGGCCGGTCCGCCGCGATCTCCGCCGTCGTCATCCACGTCACCCAGGGGTCGTACGCCGGGTCCATCAGCTGGTTCCAGAACCCGAGCTCGAACGTCAGCGCGCACTACGTGATCCGTTCGTCCGACGGGCAGGTCACCCAGACCGTCCGCGACAAGGACACCGCCTACCACGCGCGTTCGGGCAACGCCTACAGCGTCGGCATCGAGCACGAGGGGTACGTCGACAACCCTGCCTGGTTCACCGACGCCATGTACCGGTCGTCCGCCACCCTCACGCGTTACCTGGCCGACAAGTACGGCATCCCCAAGGACCGGGCGCACATCGTCGGGCACTCCGAGGTCCCGAACAACGACCACACCGACCCGGGGCCGAACTGGAACTGGACCTACTACATGCAGCTCGTCGGGGGCAGCACAGGCGTGCCGGTCAACCTCGACTTCCCGGCCTACGACACGCTCCGCAGCGGGTCCACCGGCCCCCAGGTCGCGGCGGCGCAGACACTGCTCAACGCACAGGGGTTCGCCGCCGGTACCGCGGACGGCATCTTCGGCACGAAGACCGAAACCGCCGTGAAGGCCTTCCAGAGTGCGCGCGGTCTGTCGTCCGACGGGGTCATCGGCCGTCAGTCCTGGACCGCGCTGCTCTCGGCCGGGACCAAGCCCGTCCTGCAGGAGGGGTCCTCGGGCGCCGACGTCAAGCGGCTCCAGCGGTCGCTGACGGCCGCACTGGGCCGGACCGTAGGGATCGACGGCAGCTTCGGCCCCAGCACTGCGCAGGCGGTCAGGGACTTCCAGAGCAGCCGGTCGTTGACGGTGGACGGCATCGTGGGCTCGGCGACCTGGACGGCTCTGCAGGCCGGTCGGTGAGGTGAACGCGCGAGCCGGGGGGCCGGACGCCGGCCACCCGGCTCGCAGGGGTTCGATCCGGATGGGCCGGCAGCGTTGCGGCCGGACTGCAACCGTGAATGCCGACGCGCTCGGTGTGAGGGCAGGGTCCGGCCGCACCGTGGTGGCGACGGTCGGGCCCTGCCGGTCGTACGGCACACGGCTGCGCTGTGATCAGCTGTAGACGCCGAACTCGTGCAGCGAGTAGCCCCAGTCCGTACCTCGTGCCTTCAGCTGGAGACGTACGTGCCGGGCGGTGGTGGGGGCGTCGATCGTGTCGATGTCCCCGTTGCCCGCCGTGGTCGTGTGGATCGTGCGCCAGTTGGTGCCGTCGTCGGAGACCTGCACGTCATAGGACCTGGCGTAGGCGGGGTCCCAGACCAGCTGGATCTTGCGGAACGCGGTCGGCGCCCCGAGATCGACCTGGATCCACTGCGGGTCGCTCCAGTCGCTGGCCCAGCGCGTCTCCGTCTTCCCGTCCGTCGCGAGGGCGGCCGGGCACGGGCAGTCACCGTAGGACGCCTGGGAGGAGGAGGCGGTGGTGGTCTTGTTCAACGCGACGTTGGTGCCGTCGACGGGAGGTGCGACGACCTTGACCGACTTCGTGTCGATCCCGGCGTTGCCGCGACCGTCCTCGGCTTGGATGTACACCTTCCACACGCCGAGCTTCTCGGGCGCGGTGACGGCGAAGGTGCCGTTGCCTGTGGACCGCCACTGGGCCTCGACGAGCCGCTTGTCGCCGCTGGCGTAGTTGCCGCTGAGGAAGATCTTGTACGTCACCGGGTCGCCGTCAGGGTCCCGTACGTCCGCACGGACGGTGAACTCCTTGCCCGCCGGGGCAGCGGATGCCGGTGTGACACCCATGTTGGTGATGACGGGCGGTGTGTTGTCGCCGCTCGTCGACCCGGCGTACGCCTTCTTCACCGCGTAGTACGACAGGCGCTTCAGGCCGTCGGGCAACAGGTTGAACCAGACGCCGCCGAAGTCGTGCTCCAGTCCGTAGTGGAACAGCGTGGCACCGAGCGCCACTCCCTGGTGTCCGGTGACGCAGCCCCACGCCTTGGTGTAACCGTCGGCCTTCTGTACGTCGGTGGGCTCGTCGGGTACTCCGTTGGCGTCGTCAGGGACCTCCCACTCGCCGGCCGGTCCGCCCTCGGTTATGATGTAGGGCTTGGTGTAGCCGCCCTGCTCCCAGGCGCCGCGGACGCCGCAGATGTCGCCGTAGGAGTTCATCGAGTAGAGGTCGAGGTCGGGGGCGTTGCGCTTGTAGTAGGGCCAGGCGCCCGTCCACGCGTCGGTGGAGGTGACCGGGTGGTCCGCGTCGATGGAGTGGATCTTCTTGGCGACGTCGTTGACGAAGGATGTGTAGGCGTTGCGCTGGTTCTCCAGCTCGGTGCCGCTGTAGCAGTTCTGGAGGCCGAGCACCGATTCGTTGCCGACGTTCCACATCAGGACACCGGGATGGCTCTTGTAGGCCTCGACCCACTTGGCGAACTCGGTGAGCGAGTTGCTCTTGTACGCCGTGTCGGTGACGTAGTTGACGCAGCCGCCGCTGCCGGGGCCGCCGCCGGGCTGGAGCCAGAATCCGCTGACGACCCGGATGCCGTTGGCGGCAGCCTCGTCGAGCAGGGGCTTGGTCGTGCCGTCGGTGCCCCAGGTCCGGATGGTGTTCACGCCCATGGACTTCAGGTCGGGCATGTAGCGGGCCGCGTCGGCGACGGACGGCCCCCAGGTGAGCCCCTTGACCTGGTAGGGCTTGCCGCCGACGGTGAGCTGCCAGTTGCCCTGCGAGCCGGTCACGGCGACCGCGCCCCCGCCGGCGGGCGGCGGGCCGTCGCCGTTGCCGTAGACCTGGAACTCCCACAGCGAGTAGCCGTAACCACCGGTTCGAGCGGTGCCGAGCATCCGGACGTACCGGCCGGAGCCGGAGACGGCTACGTCGTCGGTGCCGCCGTCACTTCCGGTGACCGTCTTCAGGGCGCGCCAGTCGGTGCCGTTGTCGGAGACCTGGAGCTCGTAGTTCTTGGCGTGCGCCGCTTCCCAGGTGAGTACGACTCGGCTCAGGTCCTGCTTGCTGCCGAGGTCGACCTGGATCCACTGGGGGTCGCTCCATTGGCTGGCCCAGCGGGTCCCGGTGAGGTTGCCGTCCACCGCTGCTGACGCCCCGTACGCCTCGCCCTCCTGGGACGAGGCCGTGGCGGGTCTGCCCTGGGACAGCAAGGTCTCGGCGGCCTGGGCGGGAGGGGCGGCGGTGAGGGTGAGCGACGACGCGAGCAGCGCGCCGAGGGCTATGAGGGGCACGCCGGCGCGGCGGCGTACCGGCGTCGGGTGTGAGAAGAGTTGTGACACATCGACTCCTGACAGGTCGGGGGTTCCGGGTGGCGGGAGGTGCGTGACGAGGATCCCCGCGCCACCCGGTGTGCGGGGAGGTCTGCCCGTCCGTTCCGCGGGGCGGGACATCTGGCTTCTCGCGCGTGTCCGTGCGCCCCTCCGGACCGGGTGGCGGGAACGGACCCCGGCCCGGAGGGCGTTGCGTCCGGTCCGCTCCGGTGGGCCGGAGCGGACCGGTGGGTCATCAGGGGTAGGACACCACGGTCGACGGGATCGTCGAGGTGCCCGAGGTGGGCGACCCGGTGTCGTTGATGACGTGGTTGTAGTGGCCGTTTCCGCCGAGGGAGACCACCAGCAGGCTGTGGAACCTGACGCCGGGCTTCACAGGGGCCTTGAAGCCGTGGTCCTGACGGATCGTCGGGTCGACGTTGTAGTTCGAGTAGCTGCCCATGCCCCAGCCCTCGTGGGTGTTCACGGAGTCGTCGACCCGGTAGGCGGCGTAGCCCTTGGTGTCGCCGTTCTGGATCGCGGCCTGGTTGGGTGCGTCGTACGCCTTCTCGTTCTGGTAGAAGATCGTCTTGCCCCTCTCCCCGAACCACTCGACGTCGTACTTGTTGAAGTGCTCGACGAACAGGCCGGTCGCCAGTACGTCGTCGCCGTTGACCCGTACGCCGTAGTCGGCGCGGTTGGTCTCCCAGCCCACGCCCTCACCGTGGTCGGCGCGCCACACCCAGGTGTGGTCGATGATCACGTCGTCGCTGTTGACGAGGATGCTGGTCGTCGCCTTTCCGGGGCCGGCGCCACCGACGCGGACGTAGACGTCCTGGACGGTGGTGGGGTTGGCGGCGTGGTCTGCGGAGGCTCCCTGTCCGCCGATCTCCAGCAGGGTCGGCGAGTTGACCGGTCCGGCATCGATGAGGAAGCCGGCGAGCTTCACTCCGTCGACGTCGGCGACCTTCATCGCGGTCACACCGTTGTCGGGGATGATGGTGGCGAGCCCGAGGCCCAGGACGACGGTGTCGGCCCGGTTCACGTTGATGGTCCGGTCGACGTGGTAGATGCCGGGGGTGAAGAGCAGGTTGAGCCCCTGCTCCAGGGCGGCGTTGATCGTCGCGGCGGTGGCTCCGGGCTTGACGACGTAGAACTTGCTCAGCGGGATGGACGTCCCCTGCGGGGTGCCGTCGGCCCAGGTGGTGCCGCGCGCATTGGTCCGCTTGGCCGGTGCGAAGACCTTGTACTCGTTGCCGTCCATGTAGAGGAAGGGCTTCTCGCGCGAGCTGGGGGTCGTCTCGAGCGTGGTGTACCGGGGCTCGGGGAAGCTGTTGGCGGGAGCGCCCTCGACGCCCGAGAAGGTCATGTTCCACACACCGTTGGTCCAGCCGCCGATGCTGCTGTCGCGGGTGTACCACTGCTGCTGGGAGTACGGGCCGACCTGGCCGTCGATCTTGCTGTCGGCGATGTAGCCGCCGCTGGCCCAGCCGTAACCGTTCGGGGCGAGGTTCAGGGCACCCTTCACGTGCATCCGGCGGAACGAGGCAGCCTGGGAGACGGCCCAGCGGTTGGTGCCGCTGACCGGGTTCAGGGCCAGGTTCTCGGCCGAACGCCAGAAGTTCTGGGTGGCGTTGCCGTTGAACCAGCCGGCGTCCACGGTCACATCACCGTTGAACGTGGTGTCGTCCGGCTTCAGGCCGAGACCCGCGATCTGGGTGTAGAAGCCGATCTGCGCGTTGATGTTGTTGTACGTGCCCGGCTTGAAGAAGAAGGCATGCCGGCCGCTGCCGAACTGGGCCGACTCCTGCTCGCTGAAGACCTGGTCCAGCTTGGCCTGGATGCCCGGCGTGGACGGGTCGAAGACGTGGACGTTCGGGCCGAGGTCTCCCCCGCCGGGAATGACCGGCCCCGTACCGCCGTCGGTGCTGCCGAAGACCTTGAACTCCCAGAGGGAGTAGCCGTATCCGGTGGCGCGTGCGGTTCCGAGCATGCGGACGAAGCGCGCGGTCCCCGAGACGTCGACCGTCTCGGTGCCGCCGGCTCCGGTGGTCGTGGAGTAGGCGGTCGACCAGTCGGTGCCGTTGGAGGACAGCTCGATGCGGTAGGTCTTCGCGTAGGCGGCCTCCCAGCTCAACTCGACCCGGTCGAGGGTGGCGGGGGCACCGAGGTCGACGCTCAGCCACTGGGGGTCGGAGGCGGCACTCGACCAACGGGTGCCGGGATCGCCGTCGACGGCACTGCCGGCCGGCGTGCCGTAGTGCTCCTGGCTGGATGCTGTCGCCTGCCTGCCCTGCGACAGCAGCACGGGCGCCGCGTCGGCTTCCGTAGCGGGTGTCAGGGCAAGCAGAGCGGCGGCCAGTGCAGTGACCACTGCACCGACGAGTCCCTTGCGGGCAGGTCTGGGCGGCGGTGCCGTTACGGGGTGTATGCCAACTGCGGGCATCAGGGTGCTCCTTGAAGAAACGAACCGGCGGGAGAGCGCTCTCCGGAACCTTGCCGCGCCCTACCTGCGCGGTCAAGAACCCTGACACGACTTTTCTTTTACCTTTTATTAAGACGGGATCTTTGTCCGCCCGCGCGACCGGCCGCCGCCTCCGGCCACACCGCGGGTCCGGCGCTCCACGGTGGCCGGACAGCCCGAATCCCGTGCGCAACGATCCGCCGCGATCACTGTGCGGCTGACACCCGCGAGCAGGGTTCGGCGGTCCGCCGGCTCGCGGGCGACCGCCTTCGCTGTCAGCCCGTTCCGCAGCGCTCGCGGAGGAGCTCGACTCCGTCGCCCTCCAGGTCGTCGACGTACGCCTCGCGCCCGGTCATGGCCATCGTCAGAGCCAAGGTGCTACCGGACACGAGCGCCCCGGATCCGGTCTTGAAGGGACCGTCATTCGCGACGAGTCGCAAGCCGCCGATGCGCCCCTTGGCAACGACCACGAGATCCGATCCCTGGTAGTACTCAGCCACCCGCGTGACCGTCTGAATCGGGTAGTCGCGGCGAACGCCCAGCGGACGCCGGATGTCTTCCGCGTGCACGATCGTCTCGCCGAGCATGGCCACTACGGGAAGGGGAGGCTTGCTTCTGCTGGGGACAACACGCCGGAACCGGTCAAGTGTCTCGGCCGGACTCGCACCGAGCTGTTCGGCCAGCCGCATCGCCACCTGCTTGTCGAAGTCGAATCGGCAGCGGATCACACCCGCCAGCCAGCGCACCGAATTGAGACTCGCCGCCGCAGTGAGGTGAGCCAGCACCTCACGCACCGACAGTCCGCTGCACAGTGACGGCATCGCCCACTGATCGTCGGACAGATCCTCAAGATCAACCAGCAACGCGGCGCGCTCGGCGCGGATGAGTGGCCAGACCTCAGCACCCGGGCCGCGATCTGCTGCCGGATTCGAACCAGTCATACGGACGAGCCTCCTGTTGCGAGTTGCGCCCTGCCCTGCCTGCCCTGCACCGAAGCACGTGGGTGTCCGGCAGAGCATTCGATGAACAGACTCTCGCCCTCGAACAGAGTCATCACCAAGTGACACTCCTTCCTGCTCACCAACCGCAAACGACGGCGATCAGGCCTGGTGACGGGCTGCCCGGTCCTTGATCCCGCCGAGGACGGTATCGAGCATCCGGTCGAACTCCGCCAGGGATCCGAAGTCGGCCATGAGGGGGGTGAGAGCGGCCATGGCCGGGTACGTGGCGGCCTCGAACGCGGGCACGGCGCCGGGCTCGTCGCTGGTGCGCGCCAGCAGGTGCCCGTTGAGGAAGCTGAACAGCACCATGGGCGCGTCCGCGACCACCTGGTCGGGCAGGTCGGCCTCACGCATCACGGTGACCAGTTCCTCCAGGGCGGAGATGGCGACCGGTGAGGTCTGGGCGCGCGCCACCAGCAGTGGGAACACCCGGGGGTGCCGGTAGGCCATGTCGCGGTAGCCGTGCGCCGTCCGGAGGGCGATCTCCTCCCACCCGTGGGACGCTTCATCGTCCGCGGCAACCGCCACCTCGGCGAGGACCGCCTCGGACATCGCGTCCAGCAGCGCCGCCTTGCCCTTGATGTGGTGGTGGACCGACATCGGGTCGACCCCGAGCTCCTGCGCGAGCCGCCGTACCCCGAAGCGCTCCAGGCCGTCACGGTCGACCAGTGCGATGGCGGCGGCGGCGATGCGCTCCCGGTCGAGCCCCGCCGAGGTACCTCGGGTCCGTCTGGCCACGTCCACTCCTTTGCTTGCCAAATCTACACCGTAGAAATTATCGTACGGAGCGCAAACCTACGGTGTAGGTTTCAAAATCACCGGTCCACAGGCACGACCAAGGAGGAGACATGAGTGAGGTCACTGCCATTGAGCGGCCGCCGGAGCCGGACTGGGCGGCGATGACGGCTGAGCAACTGGTCGCCTACCGCGACGCGGAGAACCGCTGGCGCGCGTCCGGTGCGGCGCGGGCGATCCTCGGGGATCCGGATCCCGGCACCGCGATCCGTTGGCAGACGGTGGCGCTGCCCGGCCGCGAGCTCCCGGTCCGCGTGTACCGGCCCGCCCCCGCGCGTGACGGCGAGGACACCGACCGGGCTGAGCTGCCACTCGTGCTGCACGTGCACGGAGGCAGTTTCGTGGGCACGGCGGTGCAGTGCGATTGGGCCAACAGCCATCTCGCCGCTCAACTGCCCGCACTCGTCGTCTCGGTGGAGCACCGCCTCCTCGACCAGGGAACGCCGCTGTCGGATGCCGTCGACGACGGCTGGGACGTACTCCAGCATGTGGTGCAGCACGCCTCGCAGTGGGGCATCGACCCGACGCGCACGGCCGTGTTCGGCGAGAGTTGCGGCGCGTTGATCAGTGCCCTGGTGGCGATCCGGGCCAGAGAGACCGCCCTGATGCTCAGGGCGCAGGTACTGGTCAACCCTGCCGTCGATGTGACCGAGGCGATGTTCGACTACGCCTCGATCGCCGAGTACGGGTACAGCCCTACCCGTGCCCTGCCTCAACTGCGCTTCTTCCAGAGGCTCTCCGTTCCACCGGGAACCGACGCCCGTGCGCTCTCGCCGTTGTACGCCGACAATCTGAGCGGGCTGGCCCCGGCTCTCGTGGTGGTGCCGACCCAGGACGCGGTGGCCGATCACGGCCGCAGCTACGCCGAACGACTGCGGGCAGCCGGGACACCGGCACGTCTCACCGAGTACCCCGGAGCGCGGCACGCGTTCCTCACCTTGCCGGGCGTGGAACACCAGGCCGAGGCAGCGCGGGCGGAGGTTCTCGGGTTCCTCCGAGCCTCGCTCACCGCGTGACCGGAAGGGAGAATTGCACTCCGATGACGAAGACTCGCCACGAACGACGGGCAATCGGCGCGATGCACACGGGACTTGGGCTCACCGTCGCCGCGACGGCCCTCCCGCACATAGACCGTGCCACTACCCATCTGCTGGCCGACCACATCCGGGCCGGCTATCCCGCCTACACCCAGACGCTGGTCGACTCGGCCGTCACCACCTATCTGGTCCTGCTGACCGTCATCGGAGCCCTCGGTGTCATCGCCTGGCTCTGGACGGCCTGGGCCGTCAAGGCGGGCACGCGCTGGGCCCGCTCAGCCGCAACCGTGATGTTCGTGCTCTGCGCAGGCGTCGGGCTGACCGGGCTGCTCACCATGGACACCTCCGGCGAGACCGGCCTGCCGCCGTCACTGGGGTGGGCCGGGATGGCTCCCTGCCTCGCAGCGCTCCTCGCGGTCACGTTCCTTCGGAGGCGACCGGGGGTGTCGGGGCGGGGCTGAGAACACCGCAGTGCCCTCGACGCGGACTCCGGACAAGGCCCGACGTCATCACGGACCCGGGCCCGATGTCGTGGGCCCGGGCCAATGGTTCACGACCAGCACGCACCATGGAGGGAGAACAGTGAAGCGCATCGGCATCATCGGAGTGGGCGAGATCGGCCGGGCCCTCGTGACGGGCCTCTGCGACGGGGGCGACAAGGAGCCAGAGGTGTTCCTCTCCCCCCGGGGAACCCGGACGGCAGCGGAGCTGTCCGCGCGCTACGGGAACGTACAGGTCTGCGCCGACAACCAGGAGGTGGTGGACCGCTCCGAGCTGGTGATCATCGCCGTACGCCGCCAGGACCTGCACGAGGCACTCGCCGACCTGAGGGTGGACGGCGACAAGCTGGTGGTCAACGCGATGGCCGGCGTCGGCAGCGACCACTTGCGCCGGCTACTCGCCACCGACGCCCCGCTGGTACGGGCCATCCCCCTGCCCGCCGTTCGCGAACGCCGCTCCGTCACGGTGACATGTCCCTCGCACCCCGCGGTGAACTCCCTCTTCGAGCACCTGGGCGGGGTGCTGCCCGTCGCGGACGAGGCGGCCTTCAACGTCTTTTCCGCGCTGACAGGGACGCTGTCCACCCATTACTCGTACCTCGCCACGCTCACGTCGTGGGCTGTCGGCCAGGGCATCGCCTCCGACGACGCCGACCGCTACATCCGCGGACTCTTCCAGGGCGTGGGCCGCTCCCTGACCGACGAGACCCGCTCCCTGCACCAACTCGCCGCCGATTACGAGACCCCGAACGGAAACAACGAACGCATCCGCACCACGTGGTTCGGCCCGGCCAACTCCGAAGCCCTTCACGGGGCTCTCGATGGCCTCGTCGCCGATCTGGACTCCTGAGAGGGCCGGATTCCGGGCTGGTTCACCCGCGCTGCTGCACCGCGCCCGCCGCACGACGCCGGCCGCTGGAGGACCGGTTTGCGCTCCCGCGTCCTGCCTACCGATTGCGCAACAACGCGCAGACGAAGTTCTCCTCCACGGTCCGCAGCCGCTCCAGTAGTTCCGGCTTGTTCAGCTTGTTGACCTGGGTGGTGAGGGAGACCGTCAACGACCGCTTCCCGTCCGGGGTGGCTGCGATCAGCTGTGTGTAGCCGGGGAAGTTGCCCGTGTGGCCGTACACCACTCCGCAGCGGGTGGTGTACCGGAAGAGGGCCAGACCGGCTTCGTTCCTTCCGGGACCCGCGGGTTCGGATGCGCCGTTCACCCAGTTGAGCTGCTGTCGGCGTGTCCGGTCGGAGATCAGCCTTCCGCCGGCGTAACCGCGGATGAAGGCCGTCATGTCCTTCGGCGTCGAGATGATGCCGCCCGATGCCCACACGCCCGACGCACTCAGTGCCTCGCTGACGTCCTCGGGCGGGTCGGGAGGGGTGACGTCGTAGCCGTGCATGTACGGCTCGGGCATCCGGTAACCCCGCGGCAGGCTCGTGTTGTGCAGGTCCAACGGGCGGTACACGAGCTGGGTGAGCAGTTCCTCGTAGCGGCGGCCTGTCACCGCCTCCGACATCAGCGCCACGGCGATGTTGTCGGAGTTGGAGTACGCGTACCGGGACCCCGGACGGAACACCAACGGCTCGTCGGCCACGAAGTCGAGCAGTCGGCGGGAGTCGAAGTGGCGACGCGGGTTCTCGGCCAGCAGGGCCAGGAACTCCGGGTCCGTGGTGTAGTCCGGGAGTCCGCTGGTGTGGTTCAGGAGCTGGCGCAGCGTGACCCGATGCCATGCGCGCGGTAGCCGGGGAAGCACCTTGCCGATGGTGTCGCTCAGCCGCAGCTTCCCGCGGTCGACGAGCTGGAGGGAGACCGCGCCGCTGTACGCCTTGGCCGTGCTGGCGATGCGCATGTGGTCGGTGACCTCGATCGGACGGTCGGTGCCGACCTCGGCGACGCCGGCCCGGTAGACCTCGGTGCGGGACTCGCGCTTGAGGACGGCAATCACTCCGGGCGGTCCGCCGGGCGCTGTGGTGAGTTCTTGCAACTGGCGTCGCAGTGCGCGGTTGTCGTCGGCGGGGACGTCCGCGGCGGCTTGGGCCGGGGCGTGCACCAGCCCGGCCATGCAGGCAGCGGCCAGCAGGGCGACAAGGGGGAGGCGGACCTGCGGGGAGCCGGGAACTGGCACGGAAGGACTCCTCAGACGTGAGCGCGGTGGGACGTCCAGCTTCACCCGCCGGTCAGGAATCTGCGCGTGGCCTTGCTCCAACCAGCCGACACCGGTACACGGCGCCACCGGGGCTCGGTACGGCAACTCTTCCGTGATGCCGTACCGATCACGTGGTCCGCACTCGTGTCCGCCACCCGGCGGTGGACCGACCGCTCGGTGTGCAGGCAGGACTGCAATCCGAGGTGTCCCCGGCTCCGGGACGTACGGGGAGAAGGAGAGCTCAGCGGGTGTGCGCGTCCAAGGCGTCGATGATCTCCGGCCAGAGCTCGCGCGGACGGTCGTGCCCCATGTCGGGGAGCAGCAGGAGTTCCGCTCCGGGGATCAGGTCGGCCGTGCGCCTTCCGCCGCTGGGGTCGATCAGCGTGTCGTCCAGGCCATGGATCACCAGGGTCGGCACTCGAAGCTTGCGGAGTGCGTCGGCGCGTGAGCCGGCGAGAATCATCGCTCCGAGTTGCCGCCCGGCTCCGGCTGGGTAGTAGGCGCGGTCGTAGCTATCGGCAGCCAGTTCGCGAAAAGGTGCGGGGTTGCCGTAACGCTTGGAAGCCCACGTCAGTTCTTTTTCCGCCGCTGCGACGTACCCCTCGCGATCGGGTGGCTTCGGGCTGGAGAGCACTGCTTGGGCCTCGGCACTGGACCGGCCGTAGTCGGGCTCGCCGGTCGAGGACATCATCGACGTCAGGGTCAGCACGCGCGCCGGTTGGTTGACGGCCATCGTCTGGGCGATCATGCCGCCCATCGAGGATCCGACCACGTGAGCTCGTTCGACTCCGAGCGCGGTGAGCAGGCCGAGACCGTCGTCGGCCATGTCCGTCAGTGTGTAGGGCACCATCGCCAGGGCGGACGCGATATCTCCCGAGCTCACCGTGCTGATGAGCCGACCCGTGTCGACGGGGTGCTCGTCGAACTTGGTGGACAGCCCGCAGTCACGGTTGTCGTACCGGATCACGTAGCGTCCACGCTCTGCGAGTGCACGGCAGAATTCCTCGTGCCAGGCGATCATCTGGGCGCTGAAACCCATCACCAGCAGGACAGCCGGATCCGCTGGATCACCGAAGGTCTCGTACTGGATCGACACTCCGGGCGCGGCTTCAATCATCGGCATGCTGGGAGTGTCCCAGCATCGTCCGTCTGCGCGCACCCGGGTATCGGCGATGACGGGCCCGTTCGACAGCGGCGGATGCAGCCCGCCATGTCTTTTCGAGACCCGCGGTGTCCTCGTGCACTTCCAGCAGTGCTGCCAAGGCCGGGGGACGTCCGGGGAACCGTGCCCAGTCCGCCCGGCGTCCTTGCCGGGAACGGACCCGGAACGGACAGAAGGCTCGCCCCTTGCCCGCACAGCGCGACCGCACCATGCCACCGACGAGGACGAGCACGAACCGGCGACTCGGCCTCACCGCCACGACGTTCGGCGTCCTGCGGCGGCACCGGGGAACTCTGGCAGGTGCGGCGCTACGCGTCGCAGGCCTCTGTGGACTGGCCGGACTCCTGATGACGGCCGCGATATTCGCGCTCGCCTGGCCCGTCTTCACCCGTATGCGGAACCAACGTATCTGGTACCACCACGTCGAGGACCCTTACCTGCACGACAGCACCGGCCTGGTACTCGTCGCCCTCTGTACGCTCCCGCTCTTCCTGCTCCTCCTCGGCATCGGTAGCGCGGCCCTGCAGACCGTCTGCTCCCGGGCGGTCGCATCGGGGGCTCAAGCCCTCTCAGGAGGAGACCGGTCACGTGCCGCGGCCCCCGCGCGGCTGCGACCGGTGCTTGCCGTGTACACGCTGCGCGGCTTGATCGTATGGCCCTTTCCGCTGCTCGTCGGAGTCGTGGCGAACAGTCTCACCGGCACCCAGCTCGATACTCCGGAGCCCCTGGAACGCGGGTCGTGGCCCCACACACTCGTCGAGGCCTCCCCCGCGGTTGCCATGGTCGCCGCTGTGCTGCTGCGCCTCGCGCTCGCACTCGCCCCGGCCGCCGCGGCCGATGGTCTCGGCCCCCGCGCGGCCCTGCGCCGGTCCTGGTCGCTGACGTGGACGCGCGCGGGAGGGGTCCGCGTCCTCGCCCTTGCGCTGCCTCTGGCCGCGCTGACCGCCGGGGTGCTCCGGCTGGTGGTGCAGCTCGCCCTGCCCCTGCGCCCCCTCGTCCGATCCCTGCTCGAACAGGCCACGGGAAACTTCTTCGCCGCGTATTACGCCGGCATTCTCGCCCCCGTCATCGTCGGGATCCTGGTCACGGCGGCCGCGACCCTTCCCCTCACATTTACGGCCTTCGCGACCCTCCACGACCGTCTGCGGTCGCCCCGCACCGCTTCCTGACGTGCCGGGGCACGGCGGACTGACTTCATCGTCGGGCGCAGCCGGACGGCCGCCGGACGGTGTGCGCACGGGGCCGTCCGTCAGACGACTCCGCGTCCGATGCGTCGGGTTCAGTCGGTGATGTACCAATCGTTCTTGAGGTACTCCAGGGTGTAGCTGCCGAGGTCGTTCTCGGAGAAGGAGGCGGAGGACCTGACGGCTTCGACCGGCATTTCGATCTTGGCGGGCGTGCGCACGACGATGCGCTGCGGGTCGACCGTCGCGGTTTTCAGTGCCTCCTTCTGCGCGGGCGAGATCATCTGGAACACCGCGGCGTACGTCGACGTACACGGACCGAGGCCCTGGTCCTGTGCCTTCTTCGCAGCGGGTCCGGCCACATCGCAGACCGTGTCGATGTCCTCACGGCCCAGGGCGTGGAGGTACTGCTCGTACCGCTGGATCGCGCCCTCCTGCGTCCTGGGCGCGGGCTGGTCGCCGGTCGGCCCGGCCGACGGCTTCTCGGTCCGAGCGGACACGGAGGGCGTGGGCGACGGTTCGTCGGACCGCGTGGACGCGGACGGCTGCGGAGGCTTCGCGCCCGTGTCCTCCTTCGCCTCGTCCGGACCGCACGCGCACGCCACCAGCGCCACACAGGTCGATACCAGCACGCTCACCATCGTCCGCGCTCTCATGCGGTCCTCTCCACGCCAGCCGACAACACGTCAGGAAGTCACGCAGGATCGGGGGGAACGGTTCCAGAGCTGGACGCCCACAGGGACCGCACCGGAATCACGTCGGGGCGGGGCTTCGCCCACCGGCCTGTGGAGGGCGCGGACGGTCTCGTCGCCGGGCGCATGCCTCGCGGGCTGGAGACCGATGAGTGTGCGGGCCGGTGGACACGTGGGTCGGCGATTGAAGCTAGGGTGCCGCGACAGCACCATCGTGAACCGGAACAAGGAGCAGACGTGAGCGAGCCGGCGTCCATCGCCCTGCAGCAGAAGATCGCCCAGGAACTACAGGTCGCGGAGACCTTCGAGGCCGAGCGGGAGATCGAACGCCGGGTAGCCTTCCTCGCCGAGCGGCTGACGTCGACCGGTCTGCGCTCCCTGGTCCTCGGCATCAGTGGCGGCGTCGACTCCACGACCACCGGTCGTCTGTGCCAGCTCGCCGTCGAGCGGGCCCGCGCCGCCGGGCACGAGGCGCGTTTCTACGCGATGCGGCTGCCCTACGGGACCCAGGCCGACGAGCACGACGCGCAGCTCGCGCTGTCCTTCATCCGCCCCGACCAGGTGCTGACCGTGGACATCAAGCCCGCGAGCGACGCCGCGATCGAGGCCTCGCTGGCCGCCGGCGTGAGCTTCCGCGACGCCCACCACCAGGACTTCGTGCACGGCAACATCAAGGCCCGGCAGCGCATGATCGCCCAGTACGCGGTGGCCGGTGCGCATGACGGGCTGGTCGTGGGCACCGACCACGCCGCCGAGGCCGTCTCCGGCTTCTTCACCAAGTTCGGCGACGGCGCCGCCGACCTGGTCCCGCTGACCGGCCTGACCAAGCGCCGGGTGCGCGCCGTCGCGGACACCCTGGGCGCGCCCGCCGAGCTGGTGTGGAAGCTCCCGACGGCTGACCTGGAGACCCTCGACCCGGGCAAGGCCGACGAGGACGCGCTCGGGGTCACCTACGACGACATCGACGACTTCCTGGAGGGCAAGCCGGTGGACGAGCGGGCCTTCGCAACGATCACCAAGCGCTACCGTCTCACCGAGCACAAGCGCCAGCTGCCTGTAGCCCCCTGACAAGGCTGCGCTCATCCTGGACAGCTCCACCGGTCCCGGACCTGGCCGACCCGTCGGGCGGCTCACATCCGGGTGGGGAGTCCCGTCAGGCGCTCGTGCGTGACAGGCGGCCGGGGAGGTCGGTGAGCCGTTCGATGCGGAGCACCGCCTCGTCCGCCACCGGCGACGGTCCACCGGTGATGAAGTCGACGCCGCGGTCCAGCCAGATGCCGGTGAGCCCGGCGAGGGCGGCCGCGTTCACGTCGCTTTCCAACATGTCGCCCACGTTGACCGCCTGCGCGGGGTCTGTCCGCATCCACCGGCAGGCGGCCGCGTAGGCGACGGGCTTGGCCACACCGAGCTGGGTCGGGGTCAGGACGGCTTCGAAGTAGTCCAGGAGGCCGAAGCGGGCGATCTTGGCACGCTGCTGCTCCGGGTCCCCGTTGGTGAGAACGGCGAGTCGCGGTCCCCGGGGAAGCCGTTTCAGGTTCTCCAGGCAGGGCTGAACATCGGGATAGCTCCGCCAGGAGTTCTCGAACACCGGGAGGTAGCGCTGGGCGATCCAGGCGTCCAGAAGGCCGGGACTTTCCGGAACCGGCTCGCCCAGCGCCGGCAGGAAGGAACGGATCCTGCGTCGGTGGTGCTCGGAGAAGGAGCACTGACCGGCCAGGTACTCCCCCATGTGGCGGCCCTCGAGCGTCCACCACAACGTCGCCAGGTCGTCCGGTGAAGCCGTGGCGTTCGGTGCGTCCTGGACGATCTGGCCAATCGCTTCCACACCGCCCTTCGGTGGTCGACGAGGGTGCCGTCCAGATCGAAGAAGACCACATCCGCCATTGGGTGATCATCTCGCGGCGCCTGTCCCTGACACCAGAGGTGTCGCAGCACCATGTATTCCTTGCGCCGCAGTCACCGGCCGGCCGGCCCGGTGCTCCTTGCTCTCCGAAGCCGATCTGGCTGTCGGCACGGGAGTGCGCGCTCGACCTCGGCGAAGTCTCCTTTGGCGGCCAACACCGCGCTCAGCACTCGGCCTTACCCAACCTTACCCACGCAATGCAGTTGAGTAGGCGTACCCACTCCTCCCCAGGTATCCGCACCCCTCCGTCACGCTCACCCACGACATACCGTGTCGTCGTCCGGGCCACATCACGACACGAGGCGATTGGCATCATGGACGCTGCAGAAAGGACTGACAGAGTGATACGACGTGGGCGAATGCGGTTGTTGCCGGCCATCACGGCAGCGGCGCTGGTGCTCCCCGTCTCGGCGTGTTCGTCCGGTGCCGCCAAGTGCGAAGAGGCCCTCACCGAGGTGACGATGTCCGTCCCCGGCGTTGCCTCCGCGGAGTGGGACTGCAGCAACAGTTTCGGCGGCGGCTGGCAGCGTGCTGACGTGGCGATCGAGGCAGCCACTGAGGACGAAGCCATCGCGGTGGTGGACGCGGCCCTTCGGGCCTACGCCGCATCGCCCGACCTCGAGGACCGTTGGGGGACCCCGCAGGAATATGTGACCGAGGACGGGTCGATCACCGTCAGCGCAGGCGACGTCGGGTTCCCCGCAGTGCCGAACGTGGGCGAGGCGCGCGAGCACTACGGCATAACGCCCGGCTGACACTGTCCATCCCTCCGGTCGCCGACCCGGGGCTGTTCGTGATTTCCTCAATGCCCCCTGCCTGCACGGCGAAGGGCCCCGGCGGGGAGCCTGTCCCGACCGGAGCCGTTTCACTGGTGCGGCACGGCCAGGGCAGCTGATCGGTCCGGTGTCCGCCACGTATGCGGCACCTTCTTCTTGCTGCCGACGCCGACCGTGCCGAGCCCGGTCAGGAGGGGAGTTGCCCCACGATCCACGCCCCCAGTTCGGGCGTCATCGACGTGTGCGCCCCGCTCTTGCGCGCGAACAGGAAGTCGTCCAGGCCGCTCTGCTCCGCGGGAAGCTTGCCGAGGTCGGCAAACGGGTTCGCCTCCGGTGTCGACAGGTCGAAGTCGGCGATGTCGACCGCGCTGCCGGAGGGGACGAAGCACGTCGACGGGTAG
Organism: Streptomyces sp. NBC_00683; assembly: GCF_036226745.1. Classification (NCBI taxonomy): domain Bacteria; kingdom Bacillati; phylum Actinomycetota; class Actinomycetes; order Kitasatosporales; family Streptomycetaceae; genus Streptomyces; species Streptomyces sp. NBC_00683. Next base: position 328,367 of record NZ_CP109013.1, read on the forward strand.
TGCGCGGTGCTGGGTGCGCCGAGTGCGCTGAGCAGCTGGGCCACGAGGTCGAAGTTGTTGAGCGTGCCGCCGGGGGCGCCGTCCAGCTCGGGAATGGTGTCGGTGTGGATGCGGATCGGGTCCGTGCCGGTCTTGGCCAGATCCGCGACCAGCGCACCCCTGCCGGACGGCTGGGTGTAGAGCTCCGTGCCGCTGAGGTCTCCTTCGGCGGACAGGGCGACCTCGCCGGGCTTGATGCCGTTGCCCGTGCCCTGGCCGTCGCCGTTGGCGACGCCGATGAGCCGGGGGATCCTCGGCCAGCCGCCGAGCCTGTCCAGCTGACTCAGGAAGTCCTTGCGGTCCTGGTGCACATCGGGCTCGCCCTGCACGGTGCTGGTGTGCCAGCGCAGCATCTGCTTCGCGGCCGGGCTGCTCACCAGGCCCAGCATCCGCGAGTCGCCCAGCAGGAACGGGATCAGCTTCTGGATGCCGACCGGCAGCCACGCCCCTCGGTGCGGGGTGTCGAACGAGACGTAGAGCGCCGTCCGGTGGTCCATCTTCTGGCGTTCGAGATTGGCCAGCGCGTACCGGGCGATCAGCCCGCCCATACTGAACCCGCCGACCGTCAGCGGCGCGCTGCCCTCCTGCCGGGAGATGGCGGTGAAGATGGCCTCGGTCAACACCGAAGCGTTGTCGATGATCGACCTCGTACGGTCCTCGTAGCCGATCAGCACGAGGTCGTGGCCGCTCTCGTGCAGGGCGGAGATGAATTTGTAGTCCGGCGAACCGTCGCCCTCCAGGCCGAAGTAGAGCTCGTTCTTCGAGCTCGGCAGGCTGGAGAAGCCGTCGGAGAGGATCACCGGACGCTCGATCGCCGACCGGCCCGGAACGCGGTAGACCCACGCGGTGCCACCGTCACGGAGCTCCCAGGTCTCATCGGGCTCCGGCGCCTCGGGGTACGCCCGGTTGCGCGGGTCGAGATCGCCCCAGACGTTCACGACGGATGCTGACATGCATGCCTCCTGTTGCCAAGCTGCCGACGGATACCAATAGTGATCGGCAGGTCACTAAAAGTAGTGGAAGTGAAAGAGGGGAATCCGCATTCGGGGAGCATTTGGCCGTAAAACGATACTTAGGCGAAAAACAACTGCACTACCCGCAATGCTGCTCTTTGTTCGAACTCCAGCGGCAGGTCGCCGACTCCGCCGAGCGCCGGTACCCATGGCGGCCGGCGACGCCGGAAGCACCGTTCACGGAGCGCAAGTTCGCACCGACCCTGGCACCGCGTCCTTGGACCGACAAGGGCGCGGTGGGCACACCGCAGGAGACCCTCAACCTGTCTTGCGGCGAACACCTGGTGGTGGACCAGGCCTTCGGAGCCGCGACCGCCGCGTTGCGCCGCGCCGCGGCCCCTGCCGACACCACCGCGGACGGCGACTACGGTCCGGCTAGGGGGCGGGCGTGCCGGTCAGTTTTCTTTCCCAGAACACTTCGTCGCGCCATGCGCCCTCGGCGTAGAAGTGGTCGTGGGCGATGCCCCAGGAACGGAATCCGTGCTTGCGCAGGATCGCCTGGGACGCGAGGTTCTCCAGTTGGGTGTGTGCTTCCAGCCGGTGCAGGTTCAGCTCGTCCTCGGCGATCCGCAGCGCGAGCCCGACGGCACGGCTCGTGTGTCCGAGGCCCTGGTGGAGAGTGGAGACCCAGTAGCCGAGGAACCCCTTCTGGAACGGGCCGCGCAGGATCGAGCTGATGCTGACCTGCCCGATGACGGTCTCGTCGGAGACCACGACGCCGGGCCACGCGAGTCCGTCGCCATGGGCGGCCAGGAGGGATTCGATGGCCGCGGCCTGCCCGTCGGGTGTGTAGAACTCCGCGGGCCTCGCGGGCAGCCAGCGCGCATACGCCTGTTTGTCCCGAGTGTGCAGGTCGGCGAGTACGGGGCCGTCGGAGGGCTCGATCAAGCGAATCAGCGTGGAGCTCATGGGTGTTCCACTGTCTTGTCGGCTGCGGTGGTCGACCGGTTGCGCGGGAGCCTTACGAATGCCACGCTCCATGATCGGCCCAAGAATACGACGCCGTCGGCCCGGCCGCTTCGGCAAGGCCCGCCGGCAGAGTGCTCGGTGTGCCCGACCACCCCCCGCTCCCCGACCACCCCTGCTCCCGGCTGCTTCAACGCGAGGTCGCTCCGGAGGCGGTCGGTGCGAGTGCGGACTGGGGGTCGCACCGCATGGGAGTACGTGTGCCGTCCGTGCCCCGCAGCGTCACCGTCACAGTGCCATCGGTGCTCTCCGCGAACGCCACCGTGCAGACGAGCTGCAGCTCGGCGGGCCGGGTGAGCCCGTCGAGCGGGGCCTCCAGGGTGACGTCCACCCCGTCGTCGGTCACCTCTGTCGTCGCCTGGGTGCCTGGGGCGGGCAGCGATGCCTCGTTGACCATGCCCGCCAGCTTCTCCGCCTCGTTCGGGCCGGCCAGCAGCGCGGTCATGGTCTTCTCCGTGGGAGGCCGCGCGGCCTCCCCACTGCTGTCCTGGCCCATCTCGTCCCCGGTGAATTCGCTCTCGCCGACTGTCCGGGGGACGGGCATCAGCACGGAGTCGTGGGAGAAGAACAGAAGCATCCGGACCTGACGGGCGGGGAGCACGTCGATGGTCGCGGCGCCCCCGGCAGCGATGACGTCCGTCTCCTGGATGCCGCAGGCTGCGAGCGGGAGCCAGGCCGCGAGCAATGCCGCCGTGCGCAGGAGCGCCCTCATCCCACTGCCCTCTCCGTGTCGTCGGTCGACGGATCCCCTGCCCAGGCCCGTTGCCCTGCCTCGTCGCTGCGGGATCCGTCCATGCCGTTGTCCCGTTCGTGGCCGGTGGACCCGTCGAGGGGGATCTCGACCGTGAAGACGGCGCCGCCGTCCGGACCGTTCCCGGCACGGACCGTGCCGCCGTGCAGCCGGACGTTCTCCTGGGTGATCGCCAGGCCGAGACCGCTGCCCGCCGACCGGGTGCGGGCCGCGTCGGCCTTGTAGAAGCGGTCGAAGATGTGGGGCAGTACCTCCGGCCGTATGCCGGGCCCGCTGTCGGCGACCTCGAGGACCAGGGTTCCCGCCCCGTCGGCGGCCGTCCGCGTGCTCAGGCGGACCGTTACGGGCTCCGAGCCGTGCCGCAGGGCGTTGCCCACGAGATTGGCGACGACGACGTCGAACCGGCGCGGATCGAGACGGGCCCGGATCCCGTCCGGCAGTTCGGTGCGTACGCGGTCGTCCCAGCGCCGGTGCAGGAGCGTCCTGCCGATGGTCTCCGCGGCGTCGACCTCGTCGGTGTTCAGCTCGGCCGCGCGTGCGTCGAAGCGGGAGATCTCCATCAGGTCCTCCACCAGGACAGCCAGTTTGCCGGTCTCCGCGCTGATCAGCCGGACGGCCTGGGCCGTGTCCGGGTCGAGGCCGTCCGCGTCCTCGTCCAGCACCTCGGTGACGGCGAGCATCCCGGCGAGCGGGGTGCGCAGTTCGTGCGAGACGTCGGAGGCGAACCGGCGGGCTCGGGCCTCCGCCTGTTGCAGTTCGTCGACCGACTTCTCGAGCTGCCCCGCCGACTCGTTGAACGTACGGGCCAGATCCGCCAGTTCGTCGCTCCCCGAGACCTTGATCCGCGCGTCGAGCCGGCCACTGCCCATGGAACGGGCCGCTCTGCGCAGCTCGCGAACCGGGCGCAGCACACTGCGCGCGGCGATCAGCGCGGGCACCAGGGCGATGGCGAGGCCGGGCAGAGCGCCGTCGCGCGCGGCGGTGACCAGGGCGTCGACATTGGCCTGCTCCTCGCTCATCTGCATCACGGCGAACATGACCAGCCCCGTCGGCACGGTGCCGCCCCCGCCGGTCCTCGTCAGGACCGGCACTCCGATCGTGAGGTACGGGACACCGTCCTTCACGACCCTCTCGAAGCTGCCGTGCGAGGTCGTCAGGGTGGTGCGGCGCAGCTCGGAGGTGATGACGGAGGAGGTGGGTCTGGTGCTCGAAGAGACCCGCAGCGAGCCGTACTCGGCGAAGACGATCCACGGGTGCGGCTTCGCCTTGCTCGCGAGGACGAACAGCAGCTCACGCAGCATCACCGGATCGACGGGAAGTGAGGGTGCGAGCGTCTCCACCTGTTCGCGGAAGGACACGACCGCGGTGTCCTGGGCGCTGACGAGGACGGCGCTGCGCGCCTCGCGGTAGGTGAGTGCCGCGGTCGTCCCCGCGCTGACGGCGGCCACGAGCAGGAACGCGAGGACGAGGCGTGTGCGCAACCCGAAGGTGGCGATCCGGCGCAGGCGACTCTTGCGGCGGGTGTTCACAGGGGTCCGAAGCGGTAGCCGAAGCCCCGCAGGGTCTGTATGTAGCGCGGGCTGCCGGGGGTGTCCTCGATCTTGTTGCGCAGCCTGCGGACGCAGGCGTCGACGAGGCGGGCGTCGCCGTGGTAGCTGTGCTCCCAGACGTGCTCAAGGAGTTGCTGCCGGCTGAACACCTGCTCCGGGGCGGCCGTCAGATGGAGAAGCAGTTTCATCTCGGAGGGCGCCAGGGCGATGCGTTCACCGGACTTGGCGACGGTGAGACCTGCGCGGTCGACGGCGAGGTCTCCGTGGAACTCGACGGCGGGACGGCCGCTGTCCGGGGCCTCCATCCTGCGCAGCACGGCGCGGATGCGGGCCTCGATCACTTCGGTGCGGGCCGGTTTGACGATGTAGTCGTCGGCGCCGGCCTCGAGGCCGATGACGACGTCGAAGTCGTCGCCGCGGGCGGTGAGCATGATGATGGGCAGCTGGCTGTCCTCCCGCACGAGGCGGCAGACCTGCACACCGTTCATGCCGGGCAGCATCAGGTCCAGCAGGAGCAGGTCGGGCCGGAACTCGCGGAGTGCGGCCAGTCCGGCCTCGCCGGTGGCGGCCGTGCGGACCTCGTGGCCGCGGCGGCGCAGTCCCAGCTCGACACCCTCGCGTACGGAGGGGTCGTCTTCGATCAGGAGCACGCGGGGCATGTGCGGGGCGTCCCTGGGGGTCGTGGTGAATGGGTCAGGAGGGTTCACGCGCTCGGAGCGCTTCACGGTTCCGCGGGTCTCAGCGCCGGAGGCGGAGCCGGGCGGCCGCGCCGGTGACGAGGGAGTCGACCTCGGCGAGGCGTAGAGGGCGGGCGAGAAGCACGAAGACCGCGGCGACGGTGAGCGCGCCGGCTCCGGCGGCGACGGCGGGCCCTGCGGGGGCCGTCAGCCGGGTGGCGCCGAGGCCGAGGAGGGTGGCCGGCACTGCCGCGACGAGCATCCCGGCCTGGGCGGCGACGGTGGCGGAGCGCCACAGCCGTGGCCGGGGCGGTGCCGCGCCGGGGACCTTGCCGGGCGTCAGGCGGCGGTGCAGCACCAGTGCGGTCAGGGCCCAGCCGGCGAACAGCGCCAGCGAGTAGCCGCCTGCCATACCGGTGACCGCCCAGCGCGCCGGCAGGAGTTGGTACGACGCCCACGACAGCCCCGCGTTGAGGCCCGCGATCATCAGGTTCAGCAGGAACGGGGTGCGCGTGTCGGACAGGGCGTAGAAGGAGCGGGACAGCACGTACTGGCCGGAGAAGGCGATCAGTCCGGGGGCGAAGGCCATCAGGATCCCGGCGAGAACGGCGATGTCCTCCGGTCCTGTTCTGCCGTACTGGAAGACCAGCGCCGTCGCGGGGTGTGCCAGGGCGAGCAGTGCGCACGCGGCGGGCACTATCAGGGCTCCGCTCGTGCGCAGCGCGTATCCGGCGTCCCGCCGGACCGCTGCCGTGTCGCCGTCGGCAGCCGACCGGCTCATCCGCGGCATCAGCGCCGTCACCAGGGAGACCGTGACGATGCCGTGCGGGACCATCCACAGCGTGTACGCGTTGTTGTACGCGCTGAACCCCGCGCCCTCGATGTGCTCGGCGGCGGCGCGGGCACCGGCGGACGTGGCGAGCCGGGTGGTGACCCAGTAGGCGGCCTGGTTGCTGAGCACCAACAGCACGAGCCAGCCCGCGGAACGCAGTGGCCGGGTCAGGCCGCTGCCGCGCCAGTCGAACCGGGGCCGGAACCGGAACCCGGTGGCCCGCAGCGACGGCAGCAGGGCGAGCGCCTGGACGACGATGCCGGCCGTGGTGCCCCAGCCGAGAAGGGCACGCTCCCCCGGTGTCAGGTCTCCGCCCGCACCGGTCGCCAGGTACAGGCCGAACACGGCGATGACCACGACGTTGTTGAGGACCGGTGTCCACATCATGGCTCCGAAGCGGCCACGCGCGTTGAGTACTTGCCCGAGCAGGGTGAACAGGCCGAGGAAGAAGATCTGCGGCAGGCAGTACCGGGCCAGCGAAACCGTCATCGTGTGCTGGTCCGGCGGGTAGTCGGAGTAGAACCCGACGATCGCCGGCGCCGCCCACACCGCCGTGCCTGTGAGGAGGAGCAGGGCCAGCACGCACAGGGTGAGCAGCCGGTCGGTGTAGGCCGCGCCCCCGTCCGCGTGCTCCTTCGCCGCCCTGACCAGCTCCGGCAGGAAAACGGCGTTGAGGGCGCCCCCGAGCAGCAGGATGTAGACGATGGTGGGGACCGAGTTGCCCACCGCGTACCCGTCGGCGACGATCCCGAGGCCGAGTGCCGCGGCGACGACCGCGGACCGCAGGAATCCGGTGGCGCGTGAGACGACCGACCCGGCCGCCATGATCGCGCCGCTGCGCAACGCGGAAGGCTGCTTCGCCGTCGGCCCGGCTGTCGCGGTGGTACTCATCGTCGCGCCAGATAGGTCTGGAACGCGCGGTACAGCGCGTGATTGGCCGTGCCGTCCAACGGTCTCTCCCACTCCCCCAGGGTTTCGACGACCTCACCACCGGTGCCGAGCTTCCAGCGCAGCAGCCCGTACGGACGGTCGTCGGGGTCGAGGGTGGAGGGTACCCCGCGCATGTCGTAGACGTCGGCGCCGAGTGCCTGGGCGTCCAGCAGCATGCGCCACTGCAGGAGGTTGGAGGGCCGCACCTCACGGCGGTGGTCGGCGGAGGCGCCGGTCTGGTACCAGATCCGGCGGCCGAAGCGGATCATGGTGTGGGCAGCGAGTACCTCACCCTCGTGACGGGCGAGGTAGAGCTGCATGCGGCCCGGTTCCTCCGCGTTGAGGGCCGCGTACTGACGCTCGTAGTACTCCAGGGACCGGCCGAGGCGGAAGCCGTCGCGTTCCTCGGTGATGCGCAGCAGCCGGTAGAACTCCGGCAGGTCCGCCGCGCTGCCGACGACCACCTCGACGCCCGACTTCTGCGCCCGGCGGACGTTGCGCCTCCACTCCTGGTTGAGCCCCGCCCACAGGTCGTCCGTCGTGCGCCCGGTGAGCGGTATCCGGAAGACGTGGCGTGGCTGCGCGTCCTCGTCGTCCTCGCCGCCGCACCGTTTCCAGCCCCGGGCCCGGAGCCGTTCCGCGACGGCCGTGCCCAGCGGATCCACCTCGCTCGCGAGGACGTCGGAGAGCCTGCGGCCGGGCCCGGTCCCCGATTTGAGCCGTGCTCCGTTCCAGCGGCGGTACGCCGGCGAGGGGCCGATCCGTACGGCGAACACTCCCGACGCGCGCAGGTGTCTCAGCAGCGGGTCGAGCCAGCCGTCGATGCCCGGGTCGGCCCAGTCGGCGACCGGTCCTTCCGGCAGGTAGGCGAAGTACTTGCGGGTTCCGGGGAGTTGACGCAGCAGGACGAGCGCGACGCCGGTCAGCCGGCCGGCCGCGGGGTCCGGTCCCCAGCCCACCAGCTGGGAACGCCAGCCGTCCTTGACCTGCGCCCACGAGGGGCACTGCAGGAATCCTGCGCCGAGGTCGGAGCCCGCGCCGGAGCGCAGGAACGAGCGGTACTTCTCGGCGGTGATGAGCCCCAACGGGGATTCCGGGCCGCGGGCAGCCGTCACGAGCAGTGCTGACACGGTGTGAGCCTCTCTGTGGGAGTGCACAGGATGCTCACAGCCGTCCGTGACCGCTCCGCGCGGCGAATGTGACCGGACGATGACCGTTGTCCTGCAGTGGCCGTCACATGGCCGCAGCGCCGCTCACCTGGGCTTTCCTGGTTCTACTGTCTCGGTATCCACATCCGAACCACCATGGACGGAGACTCCGTTGAGCCGTATATGTGTGCGCACCGCGGCGGTCGCGGTACTGCTGGCCCCGCTCGCTGCCTGCTCCTCCGGAGCAGGCTCCGGCTCCGCTGCGCAGGACGCCAAGGGCGGCGGCACCAGCGCCGCGGAAGACCGCCCCGCGACGGTGACCGTGACGCCGAAGGGCAACGGTGTACCGGCCGGCGGCACGGTCAGGGTGACCGCGGCGGGTGGCACGCTCACCTCGGTCGCCGTCACGGACGACGAGGGGCGCGCACTCGCCGGCAAGGTGGCCGCCGATGGGGCGACGTGGGTCTCGATACGCAAGGCGGCCCCCGGCACCTCGTACACGGTCACCGCCACGACGACCACGAAGGCCGGGACGAAGAGCACGATCACGTCCGTGTTCGCCACGGCCGAGGCCGACAAGGTCAACAAGGTCGACTGGCGGCCGGGTACGAAGGCGGTCGTCGGCATCGCCCAGCCGGTCTCGCTGGTCTTCGACAACCCGGTCACCGACAAGGCGGCCGTCGAGCGGCAGTTGAAGCTGACCACGTCGAATCCCACCGAGGGCTCCTGGTCCTGGCTGGAGGACTGGTCCGGCCGTGACCGGATCGACTGGCGGCCCAAGGAGTACTGGCAGCCCGGCACGAAGGTCACGCTGAGCGCCGAGCTGAACGGCACGGACTCAGGTGACGGCGGGTGGTTCGTCCGCGACTACTCGACCGCCTTCACCGTCGGTGGGGGCCAGATAGTCAAGGTCGACCTCGACCGCAAGCAGCTCACCCTGGAAAGGAACGGGCAGGCGGTGCGGAGCATCCCCGTCTCCGGCGGTACCCCCGGCGGCGACAAACGCTCCTGGCGCGGGACTGCCGTCCTGATGGCCAAGGAGGGCACGATCAACATGAACTCCGAGACCGTCGGCCTCGGCGACGCCTACGACAAGATGGTCGACCGCTCCATGCGGCTGACCTGGTCCGGCATGTACGCGCACGCGGCGCCGTGGAACGACAAGTGGTTCGGCAACGCGAACATGAGCTCCGGCTGCATCGGCATGAGCGACACGAACGCCGCCTGGCTCTACGCCCAGGTCCGGCCCGGCGACCCGTTCGAGATCACCGGCAAGAACACCAAGGGCATCGTCGCCCCGGGCAACGGCTTCGGCGACTGGAACGTGCCGTGGGCCGAGTGGCAGGCGAAGAGCGCGCTGCGCTGACGCCGGTGATCTCCCCGGCGCTCACAGCTCCCACACGACGGGCAGGCCGGCCTCAGTTCCCTGGGCCGAGTAGTCGTGCACGACGTCGAGGAGTCCGGCCATCCGCGCCTGCCAGGCGATGTTGACCGGCAGCGTCTCCAGCGAGGCAAGCAGCGCGGCGTAGTCCTCGCACTCCAGGAGGTGGAAGAGGTCGGTGCCGCTGCGCCAGATCGTCCAGGAGGTGGCGCCGCCGGAGCGGATCGCCGCCGTCAGTTCCTCGGGGACTTCGCGGTGCGCCGCGTCGTACTCGTCGATCCGGTCGGCGCGGACCTTGGTGTGCAGCGCGATCCTCATGACGGCTCCTCGGTCGTACGGGCCTCGGCGTCCGCGTCTGCCCGGTTCTCCCACTCCGCCTCTGGGACCGGGACGTGCTCCGGCAGCAGGCCGTCGGCCCGCAGTTCGGCCCAGAGCGCGTCGGGGACGGTGCGCGCCAGCATGTCGGCGGCGTCGTGGACCTCGTGCGCCGATCGGGTACCGACGAGGATGCCGGCCACCGCCGGATGCCCGAAGGGGAACCGCAGGGCGGCGGCGCGCAGGGGAACGCCGTGCCGGTCCGCGACGGCCTTCATGCGCAGCGCGCGGTCCAGGACCTCCGGGGACGCGGCCGCGTAGTTGAAGGTGGCACCCGGCTTCGGGTCGGCGAGGAGCCCCGAGTTGAAGACTCCGCCGACGACGACACTCTTGCCGCGCGCGTCGGCCTCCGGGAGGAGCTCGTCGAGACCGCCCTGGTCCAGGAGGGTGTAGCGGCCGGCGCACAGCACCACGTCGACGTCGGTCTCGCGGACGAAACGGGTCAGCATCTCCGCCTGGTTCATGCCCGCACCGATCGCGCCGACCACACCTTCGGCGCGGAGCCGCTCCAGCGCCGGATAGGCCTCCTTGAAGGCCTGCTCCTCGTGGTCGTCCGGATCGTGGAGGTACACGACGTCGATCCGGTCGAGGCCGAGTCGCTCCAGGCTCGCCTCGATGCTGCGCCGTACGCCGTCGGCGCTGAAGTCCCAGATACGACGATGGGTGGCGGGCACGGCGAATCCGTTGGCGAGGTCGTCGCCCGCCGCCGCCGTCCGCTCCAGGCGGCGGCCCACCTTGGTCGAGACGACGTACTCGTCACGTGGCCTGATGCTCAGTGCCGCGCCGATCCGGTGCTCGGACAGGCCGAGGCCGTAGTGCGGGGCGGTGTCGAAGTAGCGGATGCCGGTGTCCCAGGCGGCGTCGACGGCAGCCGTCGCCTGGACGTCGTCCACCGCCGAGAAGAGGTTGCCGATCGCCGCCGCCCCGAAGGCCAGTTCGGTGACGGCGATATCGCTCGTGCCGAGCGTGCTGCCTCGCATGTGCGGGCCGCCTCTCAGTTCTGGACCGGTCGGAGGCGCAGGCCCTGCATGCCCCCGTCTACGGCGAGCGAGGTTCCGGTGACGGATCCGGCGGCCGGGCTCGCCAGGTACACGATCGCAGCTGCCACTTCATCGGCCGTCACCAGGCGGCCCATGGGCTGTCGGGCGTCGAGCGCCGCCCGTTCGGCCACCGGGTCGTCCGCGGCGTCCAGGAGCCGGCCGACCCAGGGGGTGTCGGCGGTGCCCGGATTCACACAGTTGACCCGTATTCCTTCGCGTACGTGATCTGCGGCCATGGCGAGGGTCAGGGAGAGGACGGCACCCTTGCTCGCGCTGTACAGGGCGCGTTGCGGCAGGCCGGCGGTTGCGGCGATCGAGCAGGTGTTGACGATCGCGGCCTCCGCCGATGACCGCAGATACGGCAGGGCGGCGCGGGTGGTGCGGACGATCCCGAGGACGTTGACGTCCAGTACGCGGTGCCACTGCGCGTCGTCGTTGTCCTCGACGGTGCCGGCGGCGCCGATACCGGCGTTGTTGACCAGGATGTCGATCCCGCCGAGATCCTCGGCGGCGGCCGCGACGGCGGTGCGTACCGCGTCGTCGTCGCTGACGTCCGCGCGGTAGCCGCGCAGCGGCTTGTCGACGGCGCCGGGGTCGAGGTCGAGCACGGCCACGCGGGCGCCGCGCTCGGCGAGCAGCCTGGCGGTGGCCAGACCGATGCCCGACGCTCCTCCGGTGACGACGGCCTTGAGCCCGATCAGCTCACTCATGCCAGGACCTCCTTGTGCACAGTCTTGGATACGGCGTTGTATGCGGCCTGCCCAGCACCCTGGGCCGCTCGGTCCGCGGCCCAGAACCGGCCGTCCGGGTAGCTGAACTCAGCGATCGAGGCGGCGTGCATCTCGGCCGAGAAGCCCGGGGCGTCGGGAGCCCGGTAGTGTCCCTCGCGTATCTGCACGGGGGCGAGGAAGTGCTCGTGCAGATGGTCGACGAACTCGATGACCCGGTTCTCGGTCGAGCCGGACAGGGCCACGTAGTCGAACATCGACAGGTGCTGGACGAGTTCGCACAGGCCCACGCCGCCCGCGTGCGGACAGACCGGCACGCCGAACTTCGCGGCGAGCAGCAGGATCGCAAGGTTCTCGTTGACACCGCCGACGCGTGCGGCGTCGATCTGCAGGACGTCGATGGCGTCGGCCTGGAGCAGCTGCTTGAAGATGATGCGGTTCTGGACGTGCTCGCCGGTGGCGACCTTGACGGGTGCCACGCCCTTGCGTACCGACGCATGGCCGAGCACGTCGTCGGGGCTGGTGGGTTCCTCGATCCAGTACGGGTCGAACTCGGTGAGCGCCCTGGTCCATTCGATCGCCTCGCCGACGTTCCAGCGCTGGTTGGCGTCGATGGCGATGCGGATGTCGGGGCCGACGGCGGCGCGGGCCGCACGGCAGCGGCGGACGTCGTCCGCCAGATCCGCGCCGACCTTCAGTTTGATCTGGGTGAAGCCGTCGGCGACGGCCTGCTGCGCGAGCCGTGTGAGCTTCTCGTCGGAGTAGCCGAGCCAGCCGGGCGAGGTGGTGTAGCCGGGGTATCCGCGTTCGAGCAGATCGCTCTCGCGGCCGGCGGCTCCCTCGCGGCCCCGGCGCAGCAGCGTCAGCGCGTCCTCGGGGGTCAGCGCGTCGACGATGTAGCGGAAGTCGACCTGGGAGACGAGCCATTCGGGCTCGGCGTCCGCCAGGAACCTCCACAGCGGCTTGCTCGCGCGCTTGGCCGCCAGGTCCCACACCGCGTTGACGACGGCGCCGATGGCCATGTGCATCACGCCCTTCTCGGGGCCGAGCCAGCGCAACTGACTGTCCCCGATCAGGTCGCGGTTCAGGGATCCCGGATCGGCGCACAGTGCGTCGGCCGACCGGCCGACGATGTGCGGGCGCAGCGCGTCGATCGCGGCGACCTGGACATCGTTGCCGCGCCCGATGGTGAAGCTGAAGCCGTGGCCCTCCTGGCCGTCGCCCGCATCGGTGCGGAGCACCACATAGGCGGCGGAGTAGTCGGGGTCCGGGTTCATGGCGTCCGAGCCGTCCAGTTCCCGGGAGGTGGGGAAGCGGATGTCGTACGTGTCGACTGCGATGATTCTCGGGGCAGTTGAGGTCACGTTCGGGCCTCTCAGGCTTGTGCGAAGGTCTGGCGCTGGCTGCCGAGGCCGTCGATGTCGAGCTCGACGGTGTCGCCGGGGCGCAGGTACGGGTTGCCGGGCAGGCCGAGGGCGACGCCCGCGGGGGTGCCGGTGTTGATGACGTCGCCCGGCTCGAGCACCATGTAGTTGCTCAGGTACGCGACGAGGAAAGCGACCTGGAAGATCATGTCGCGGGTGCTGCCTCGCTGGCGCTTCACGCCGTTGACGGTCAGCCGCAGGGCGAGGTCCTGCGGGTCGTCGATCTCGTCGGCGGTGACGAGCCAGGGGCCGAGCGGGTTGAAGGTCTCGCAGGACTTCCCGAGGTCCCACTGCGGGGAGTAGTCGAGCTGGAACTCGCGCTCGGAGACGTCGTGACTGACGGCGTACCCGGCGATGTGACCGAGTGCCTGCTGCGGGCTCTCCAGGTAGCGGGCCCGCGTGCCGATGACGACGCCGAGCTCGACCTCCCAGTCGGTCCTCGACGAGCCGCGCGGTATGAGTACCTCGTCGTACGGGCCGATGACGGTGCCGGGGTCCTTCATGAAGACGACGGGCCGTGCGGGAATCTGAGCGCCCGTCTCGGCCGCGTGGTCGCGGTAGTTGAGGCCGACGCAGACGACCTTGCCCGGCCGGGCGACAGGGGCTCCGATGCGTACCCCCTCGGCGTCCAGTGCGGGCAGCTCGCCGGACGCGAGTGCCGCGCGGGCACGGTCGATTCCGTTCGAGGCAAAGAAGGCACCGTCGATGTCCGGGGTGACGGAGGACAGGTCGAGCACCCGACCGTCGCCGGTGCGGACGGCCGGGCGCTCTTCACCGGGAGCACCGAGACGCAGCAGTTTCACGTGTTTGTCCTTGCGATCTAGGCAGGTTGCGGGGCCACAGCGAACGAGATGAATATTCATCGGATCTTTCTTCTCAGTCAAGCCCCAAAACGGGCCAGGTGACCGCCAGGATCCCGGGAATGACCCGATCACAGCTCCAGGTCCGCACCGCAGGGCCTCACCAACCCACTTACTCCGCTCGCCGGTTGAGCGGAAGCGCCAGTGCTCGACAGCCATCGGACGTCTCCCTGCCTCCCCCACGGCCACTGCCGGGATATCAGACCTCGTAGGGTGAAAACCGACCACCAGTGGTGACTACGCCCCACGCGCGGAAGCCGGCTCCCTGCCTAGCGTGAGCACATGCCGATGCAGCCCTGGTTCTCCGATGCCAAGTTGGGCATCTTCATCCACTACGGGATCTACGCCGTCGACGGCGTTCCCGAGTCCTGGTCCTTCTACTCGGGCAAGGTCCCCCACGAGCAGTACATGAAGCAGCTCGACGGCTTCACCGCCTCGAACTACGACCCGAAGGCGTGGGCCGAGGTGTTCGCGAAGGCCGGCGCGAAGTACGCGGTGCTCACCGCCCGGCACCATGACGGGGTGGCTCTGTGGGACACCGGGCAGGGTGATCTGAACGTCGTGAAGCACACCCCGGCCGCCCGTGACCTGATCGCCGGTTACGCCGAGGCACTGCGGGAGCAGGGCCTCAAGGTGGGCCTGTACTACTCCCACTCGGACTGGAACCACCCCGACTACGCGAGCGTGGTGCACCCCGACCCGCCGAACGACGACGTGGGCACCAACCGCTATGTGACGCCGAAGGACGGTGTCGAGGACCCCGAGGCCTGGGCGCGCTTCCTCTCGTACCGCAACGCCCAGGTCGGCGAGCTCGTCTCGCGCTACCGCCCCGACCTGCTGTGGTTCGACGGCGAGTGGGAGCGCAGCGAGGACCAGTGGAAGATGCGGGAGCTCTCCGAGGAGATCCTCGCGGGCAACCCCGACACCGTCCTCAACGCGCGCATGCTGAGCTACGGCGACTACGCCACACCCGAGCAGGGTGTTCCGCTGCGGGCCCCCGACGGGCCGTGGGAGCTGTGCCTGACGGTCAACGACTCCTGGGGCTACCAGCACCAGGACGACAACCAGAAGTCGGTCGGCAAGCTGGTGCGCTACTTCGCGGAGACCATCGGCATGGGCGGCAATCTGCTGCTCGACGTGGGCCCGCAGGAGGACGGCACCATCCCTGCCGCCCAGGTCGAGCGCCTCGAGGGCCTCGGTGGCTGGATCGACAAGCACCGCGGTGCCGTGTACGGAACCGTGGCCGGCCTGCCCGCCGGTCACCACTACGGTCCGAGCACACTGTCCGCCGACCGCCGCACCCTGTATCTGGTCTGCTTCGACACCCCGCGCGAAACCATCGGGCTGCGCGGCCTGCGGACGCCGGTCAAGCGCGTGAGCGTGGTCGGCACGGGCACCGAGCTGCCCCACCAGGTCATCGGCGGTCTCGGCGAAGTGCCCGGCGTCACCTGGATCGACGCCCCGGTGAGCGCCGATGTCGACGCGTACGCGACCGTTCTGGCCGTGGAACTCGACGGTGAACTGGACCTCTACCGGGGCGCGGGCCGCGACTGAGGTCAGCCGCTGGCGGCGCGGATCGCGCGCGGGGACGCGCCCAGTTCGCGCCGGCATGCCTTGTTGAAGGCCTGCAGATCGCCGATACCGACCAGGGCCGCCACGGCGGGGATCGACAGCGTCGACTCCCGGAGCAGGTGCCTGGCCCGCTCCATCCTGCGCCGGCGGATGTACGCCACCACCGTGCCGCCGGTCTCGGCCCGGAACAGCCGGATGAGGTGGTTGTGCGAGATCCCGGCGGCCGCGGCCACCTCGGGCACGGTCAGCGGTCCCGCCAGGTGGGACTCGATGTGCGCCACGGCCGCGGCTGCCGCGGCGTGCCCCCGCTCCTCCACCCCGCCCGCCGGCGCCGCAAGGCCGGCGACCCGCCACAGCGCGGCCCACACCTCGGCCGCGGCCCGGGCGGGGTTGCGCGGGGCCGCCGCGACGGCCTGTTGCAGCAGGTCGGTGAGGATCGGCGTCTCGGCGCCGGCGTCCTGCATGACCGGAACGGTCAACGGATTGCCGGAATGCGGGAGTTCGAAGTGCACGTAGAGGTGCTCCGACCGCCCGCCGTAACGGAACTCCACGACCGCCCCGGGCGGCACGAGGCTCACCCGGCCGGGCCGGATGGCATGAACCACACCGTCGACGGTCAGTTCGGCGGCGTACCGGTACAGGTGCAGCTGCCAGAGGTCCGGAAGCCGGAAGACGTCCCGCAGGCCGGTGGTCCCGTGCACTCCGACGCCAAGGTTCGCCACCCGGGGCGGCAGGTCCAGGCAGAACTGGACGTGGGAGGCGTTCGGCTCGGTCGTACTCACCATGAAAATCTACCAGTGACGGAGACACGGTGAGCGCCGACGACTCGCCGGCATCGGTCCGTCCCGTCGTCGCCCGGCCGTCCCGGGCCCGAGCGACGATCCACGGGCTCCGCCCTCGCAAGGGGCGGAGCCCGTGGATCCATGTGCGGGTCATGCCTCACTTCACTTGACGATCACCGCCCAGCGGGTGTCGCTGAGGCCCGTGCGGATGTGGAGCAGTGCGGTGCCTGCCGTCTGCGTCGCGGCGATCGTCATCGGGAGGGTGGTGTTCCAGGTGGCGCCCGGGGCCAGGGACGGCACGTTCCAGTACTGCCAGCTGCCGGAGAAGCCCGTGGTCCCGGTGAAGCTCTGCATCTGCGTGGCGGCCGTGGTCGTGGTCGAGGTGTTGGTGATCGTGACCGGGATGCTGGTCGTGGTGCCGCGGTTCACGATGCAGCTGCCGCTCGGCATCGTCGCCGAGGCCCTCAACGGGCCGGTGCTGCCGGTCCCGGTGATGACACCCATCTCGTACGAGTGCTGCGATATCCAGGCGCAGGCGTTGGCGTCCCGGATGCTCGGCTCCCAGACGACGACGCCGTCCGTCTTGGCCTTCACCGCGGCGAACATGTGCGCCCAGGTGTTGCCCGGCACGAAGGTCTCGGAGGGGAAGGCGGTCGGGCTGACGTACGGGTAGATGGGGTGGCTCGGAGCCATCGCGCGGTCACGGGCGACGGAGGCGTCGAGGTTGCTGTCCCAACTGGCGAGTGACTGACCGTCGTTGAAGTAGGCGCGTGGTGCGAAGCAGTTGAGCAGGTTGTCCGTGTGCAGTTGCTTGATCAGGGCCTGGTTCTGGGTCAGCCAGTCGTAGCCGTAGTGGCAGATGGGGGCCTGAGGTGCGGCGTTGCGGGTCCAGGTGAGGAGCTGTCGCCACAGGTTGTAGGCGTTGGTGGCCGTCTGACCTGTCGCCACCTGGGTGAGTTCGATCGCCTCGAAGTCGAGTACGACGGGCGCCGTCGCCACCCCGCCGAACTGGTTGGCGCCCATGTACTCCTTGACCTTGGCCTCGTACGTGGCCTGGCTCGGCAGCGCACCGCCGTTGGAGTAGCACCCGCCGGTGTCGCAGGTGTAGGCGAACACGTCGTACACGACGGTGGAGCGGGTGGAACCGTACTGCACCAGGTCGGGCCGGTTGGCGCCGCGCTCGTTGACGTAGACCGGGTAACTCGCGGCGTCGGCCGCCGGTTCGTCGGCCGCGGCGGGGCTGCTGACGACCGGCACAGCGGCCATCAGTGCCGCCGCGAGGACCGCCAGTCTGCGCAGCAGTCCTCGCGGGCGGGGGGAAAGGGAGAGTGTGCGGCTCTGCATCGTGTCTCCTGGGGTCGGAAAGGGCACCGGCCCGCCGCCGTCCGGCGGGCCGGTGGGTTCATGTGTGGGCCCGGGGCCCGGGCCTGTGCGACAGGGGCTACTGCCAGACGCGGATGTAGTCGACGTACATGTTCGAGCGGTGGTCGAGGGGGGCGTCGTAGATCGAGCCGGCGGCCCATTCGGCGGACTCGCTGGAGATCACCGGGAACATCGGGACCTGGCTGATCAGCTTCGGATCGGTGATGTCCCGTACGACCACGCCGTCGTACCGGTAGATGATCCGGTCCGGCCGCCATTCGACCGCGTACGTGTGGTAGCCGCTGTGCAGGCCGGGGGCGTTCGCCGTCACTCCGGAGGACTTGTGGTCGGCGCCGTAGCCGTCGTAGTGGATCGTGTTGCCGTAGGTGTCGTCGGCGTGGAAGCTCTCGACCACGTCGTACTCGCCGCCGTCGCGGGCGGTGCCGTCCACCCCGCTGATGCCGCCGGGCGGCATCAGCCACAGGGCACCGAAGAGGTCGTTGTTGGGCGGCAGTTGGGCGCGCCATTCGACGGTGCCGTAGGTGAACTCGAACTTCCCCCGGCCCTCGATCTGGCCCGTGGCGTACTCGGTGGAGCTCAGCTTCGACAGTGAGATCCACAGGTTGCCGCCGTTGACGGAGCCGGGGTTGGGGTTGACCTTGACGTTCGACGGCTTCCACCAGCTGTCGAAGTACTGTCCGTCGCGGCGCATCGAGTCGACGGCGGACCACTTGGACGTGTCGAGCGAGGTGCCCAGGAACTCGTCGCTGAACACGAGCGTGCCGTGAGAGCTCCCGCCGTTGGGGCGGACGCCGGCAGGGGTGTGGGGGTCGACCACAGCTGCCGCGGCGGCCTGGGCCGGTCCGGGGGCCAGGGTCGCGGCGCAGAGCAGTGCGGCGACTGCGGCAGTGAGGCGTGCGCGGCGGGCATGGGGGGTGTGCTGCTGGCGCTTGGCCATTCTTCCGACTCCTTTGTCGTGGAATGCCTGCGTCGTCGTTGTCGGGGTTGTCGGCAACGAGTGGCGGCTCGTGCACGTGCCTTGACGTGGGGATCATGGCGAGTGCATGTCACATCTGGCGGCGTCCCGCCGCCCAGACATGCTGGGGTCCGTGGTGCGTGTCGGCCGGGCCCTCCCCCATGGAAGCCCGGGGGGAGGGCCCTGCCGGAGGTGCGGGTCAGGCCTGGGCTGCTGCGTGCGCCTTGGCGTACTCGTCGGCGGCCTGGTCGCCGCCCTTGGCCTTCCAGTCCTTGATCGTCGTGTCCCAGCTGGAGAGGGGTCTGCGGCCCATGATGATCGCCTTCATGGCGTCCTCCCTGAGCAGCTGCAATTCGTTCAGCTTGGCGTTCATGGTCTTGGAGAGCAGACCCACCGACGGGTCCGCGATGCCGACCTCGGCGATCTCGGTCTGGAAGGCGTGACGGCGCTCGACGAGGTCGGCCGCGGCCGGGACGGAGGCCGGCAGGAAGAGCACCTGCTGCGAGCAGGCCATGAAGGCGATGCCGAGGGTGTCCTTGTTGTCGCCGTTGAGCGCCGTCTCGTTCAGCGCCGGGCTGCCGTCGGCGGAACGCTCGAAGTGGGTGCCCTCGACGCCGTAGGTGATGAGCTCGTACTCCTTGGTGCCGAACGGGGCGGCCATGTAGTCGAGCACCCGCAGGAGGAGCTTGATGCGGTCCTTGGAGGCCTTCTTCAGGACGGTGGTGTAGTCGGCGCCCGGGGAGAACCAGTGTCCTGGCCGGGCTCCGTTGGAGGGCTTGAACGGACGGACGGTCTCGAGCGTGAAACCATCCTTGATGGCGACGGCGTTGCCGGTGAAGTCGACGTTGGCCCTGGATACGGTGGCCGTGATGCCGGTCTGGAAGTCGATGCCGAGCGAGGCGTCGTGCGACAGCGGGTCCGCGCGGTAGACGCCGGCCTGCTTCCACTTCGCGAGCTGCTCGAGACCGGCCCTGAACTCATCGGTTTCGATGTAGGAGTTGAACTGTCCGTCCTTCACCGACCACGCGTTGGGCGAACCGAAGGCGGGCATGATCGAGTTGAAGCCGAACGCACCGAGACCGGCCACACCCATGCCCCACTGCTTGCGGCCGGAGAGCTGCTGGAGGCCCTTGGTGAAGTCGTCGACCGCGATCCCGCCGATCTCCGGCACCCAGATTCCGGCCTGCTTCAATCGCTCCAGGTTCGCGGAGAGCGAGTGGCCGATACGTGCCCGCTCGACCGGTATCCGGTAGATCCTGCCGCCGATGCGACCGGCGGCCTTCCAGGCGTACGTGGGGACGGCGGCGAGGTTGGGGTACGTCTTCACGGCGTCGCCCGAGAGGAACTCGGTGAGGTCCTGGCACTTTGCGGCGATCAGCTCGGTCGGGTTGGGCAGGTTGGCCGACACGCACATGATGTCCGGCAGTTCCCCGCCGGCGACCAGCGTCGCGAACTTCTGCTGGCTCTCCATCGCGGGGATCACGACCAGGTCCAGGTCGACGCCGAGCTCCTTGTTCAGCGCCTGCCAGAGCTTGTGCTTCGCCTTCGCGGTGGGCGGCGCACCCCAGGTGATCGTCCACACCTTCACCTTGGAGCCGTCGCCGGGCTTCTCGGCGACCGACTGCTTCAGCTCCTTCGGGTACGAGAAGAAGGCCGGCTGCACACCCTTGTCACTCGGGGCGAGGTCGGGCTTCGGGGCGTCCGGCTGGGGTATGTACGTCGGCCACGGCGCGAGCTTCTTGCCGTCGTTGGTGAGGGCGTTGCCGCCGTCGGACGTGGAGCAGGCGGAGAGCGGGAAGCCCGTGGCGGCCAGCGCGGTGCCGATGCCGATCGTGCGCAGGACGGATCTGCGGGAGATGCCGGAGGACATGGGGAACCGATCCTTCATGAGGGGTCCCTGAACAGGGACGGGTGAATCAGTGCGGAGGTGGTGCGGAGGTCGCGCTCAGCTCTTGACGGCGCCGGTCAGGACGCCCTTGGTGAAGTAGCGCTGGATGAAGGGGTAGACACACAGGATCGGCACGGTGGCCAGCACCACGACCGCCATGTTCACGGTCTGCGGGGCGAACTGGATCTGCTCGCTGACACCGCCCTGGACCGAGATCAGCGAGTTCTGGCTCTGCACCACATAGGTGCGCATCCAGGTCTGCAGCGGCCACATCGTCGCCTGGTCGGTGTAGAGGATCGCGCGGAAGAAGTCGTTCCAGTAGCCCACGGCGTAGAACAGGCCGACCACCGCGATCACCGCCTTCGACAGCGGAAGGACGATCGTGACCAGGGTGCGCAGCTCACCCGCGCCGTCGATCTTCGCCGACTCGAAGAGCTCGGCCGGGATGCCCTGGAAGAAGCCGCGCATCACGACCAGGTTGAACGCGTTGATCAGTACGGGCAGGAACAGCGCCCAGTAGGTGTTGCGCATGCCCATGCCGTTGACCACCAGGAAGCTGGGGATCATGCCGGCTGGGAAGAGGAAGGTGAACAGGATGAGCAGCATGACGGGCTTGCCGCCCACGACTCCCGGCCGGGCCAGGGCGTAGGCCAGCATGATCGTGCACACCAGGCTGAACGTCGTACCGATGACCGTGACGCCTCCGGAGACCAGCATCGCCCGGGTGATCTGGCCACCCGAGAAGATCAAGTCGTAGGCGTTGGTGGTCCACCGGTCGGGCCACAGCGCATAGCCGCCATTGGCGATCACCTGCTTGTCGGGGGCGAAACTGGTCGCCAGCACCACCCAGAACGGGACGATCACCACCAGTACCGTGAAGACCAGGGTCAGGCCCTTGAATCCCTGGGTGATCGGCCTGGGCTCCTCCATCCAGGCGGGTCGCTCGGCGCGCTGCATCACATCGGCGCTCATCAGCGGTACACCCCCTGCTCGCCCATCCTGTGAGCGATCTTGTTCGCGGTGAAGACGAGACAGGCGCCGATGACGCCCTTGAACAGCGCGGCCGCTGCGGCCACGCCCCAGTTCTGGTCACGTATGCCGTGGTAGAAGACATAGGTGTCGATGACCTCGGCCACGTCGGGGCCGAACGCGTCGCGCTGGAGCAGGATCTGCTCGAAGCCGACCGACAGGATGTCGCCGAGCCGCAGGATCAGCAGCAGGAAGATCACCGCCCGCAGCGAAGGCAGCGTGATGTGCCAGAAGCGCCGCCAGGGACCGGCTCCGTCGAGCGCCGAGGCCTCGTAGAGCCCCTCGTCGATCTGGGCGAGCGCGGCGAGGAAGATGATGGTGCCCCAGCCGCATTCCTTCCAGATCAGCTCCATGACCATGAGCGGCTTGAACAGATCGGGGTTGCCGATGACATCGACCAGGTGGCCGTCGGAGCCGCCGAGCGTGCCGTTGATGACTCCGTCCGCGCCGATCACCTGCTGGAACAGGGCGACCACGATCACCCACGAGATGAAGTGGGGCAGATACACCACGCTCTGCACGAACCTGCGCACCCGCCCCTGCATCAGGCTGTGCAGGAGCAGTGCGAGTGCCAGCGGGATCGGGAAGTAGAACACCAACTGCACCAGGGACAGAACCACGGTGTTCAGGGCCGCGTCCCAGAACGCCGCCTCGCCGAACAGGGTCCGGAAGTTCGCGAATCCCACCCATGGGCTGTCCACCACACCCAGGAACGGCATGTAGTCCTTGAACGCGATGACGTTCCCGAACAACGCGCCGTACTGGAAGATCAGGAAGAAGACCACCCCCGGCGCCATCAGCAACAGCAGCGCCCGGTCCCGGTGCAGGCGGTGGCGCAGCGCACTCTTCGGCCGCTCCGCCTTCCCGGGTGGCTTCGAGACGACCGCTATCGGTTGCGCCTCCGGCCCCTTCGTCGTCACCGACATGGAGATCCCCTTCTCGCTGCGCGCCCGACCGTGACCACACCCGGCCGGTGCGCGCCGATCGTCGCGGCAGGCGCGGATCGTCACGGGGTGGTCGGGTGGTCGGGCAATGAACTCGGCCTCAGAGATCCGATGTCTCGGCGCTCCGGGCGACGCTCCGAATAGTGGCGAGCGTTCCGATCGCAGTCAAGGGGGTGGGATCGATGTTTCGATCCTTCGATCATAACGATCGAATTAACTAGCCCGTAGGCCCTGCGCCACAGGATCGCCGCACGCGCAGTTCGGGCAACAGCGCGAGGTGCCTGCGGGCGGTGGTCCGTCCGGGGGCGTCGGCCGCCTCCCGGATCCGCCGGAGGAGCAGGTGCACGGCCGCCTGGCCGACTTCGTACTTCGGGGGCGCCACGGCTGTCAGCGGGAGATCCGAGAGGGCCGCCACCTCGTCGTCGTAGGCGACGATCGCCACGTCCTCGGGCACCTTGAGCTGCGGCTCCATGGCGCGCAGCTGCTGCACCAGGAGGATCGCGTCGGTGTCGCTGAGCACCAGCGCCGCGGTCACCTTCCCCTCCGCGACCGCCTCGGCCAGCTGCACGGCGGCCGCCTCGACACGGCTCATGTCCAGGGCACCCAGGTAGAGGTCGATGGGATCGATCGGCGGCTCGGCGATTCCGATGGTCCGCAGTGCGGTCTCATAGCCGTCCCGCACCTGCACACCCGTCGCGCTCGCGCCCGCGACGAGCGCGATGTTCCGGTGCCCGAGTGATGCCAGGTGCCGCACCGCGAGGCCCGCGCCAGCGTAGTGGTCCGAGCAGACGTGGTCGAACTCGGCGGCCCGCGTTCCCGGCACCGGCCGGCGTTCGAGCAGCACCGTCGGTACCCCGAAGTCGAGGTCGGGCGCGTCCTGCTCGGCGCCGTCCGACATCCAGCCGGGAGTGAGCAGCAGTCCGGCCACTCCGGATTCGAGCAGTCGGCGGGCCTGCACCTCGTCCTGGCCGGGGACATACCCCGAGAAGCCGAGCACGAGACGGCCTCCGGCCTCCTGCACGGCATCCCTGACGCCTCGCACGATCTCGCCGAAGTAGTGCTGGGACTGGGGGACGACCAGCCCGATGGCAGGCCCCTCGCCTGCGGCGACGGGTGCGGGAGCGGTGATCGGGTTCTGCAGCGGACCCCGCCCGGCCGACACGGGGGCACCCGGCCACGAGACCGCGCCGCGAACACGGTCCAGCCGTCCGGCCGACGACAGCACCTCGACGTCGCGGCGCACGGTCACGGTGGACATGCCCAAGTGATCGGCCAGATCGGTGACGCGCAGGGTCCCGTGTTCGCGCACGAGTTCAAGGATCCGCTCGTGGCGTTCGCCGACCGTGTATCGCACACCTGCTCCTGGGTTCGTACGGCTGCTTCGTTGCCTGAGCAGCCTACTCCGGCGATCGCTCAGCGCATTTTCGGATTTTCGATCGTTCGATCTTGACGATCGAAACGCCCATCCCTACTGTCGCAGCATGACCGCGCTGACCACGGACTCGGAAGAGTCCCCACCGCCGGCCGCGGAATCCCGCCGCCGCCCCCGCGTGCTGCTGGCGATGGAGCCCTCGCTCGCCCCCTCGCTCCTCAGTGAGCGGACGCGGCGCCGGCTCGCACAGGTCGCCGACTGCGACCCCGATTTCGTGGCGTACGACTTCTCCGACGACACGGCGGTGGCCGCGCTCGGAGCGGCCGAGGTCCTGCTGACCTTCTGGGGCTGCCCCGTCCTCGACGAGGAGGTTCTGGCCGCGGCGCCCCGGCTGCGCGCGGTCGTGCACGCCGCCGGGACCGTAAAGGGCCATGTCACAGCCGACTGCTGGGAACGTGGGATCACCGTGTCGTCGGCAGCCGCGGCCAACGCCCTGCCGGTGGCCGAGTACACCGTGGCCGCCATCCTGTTCTCCAACAAGCGGATCCTGGAGGTGCGCGAGGCGTACCGCCGCGTCCGCACCGAGCACGACTGGCGTGCGGCCTTCCCCGAGGTCGGCAACTACCGCCGCACCGTCGGCATCATCGGGGCCTCGCGCATCGGCCGCCGTGTCGTCGAGTTGCTCGCTCCGTACGCGCTCGACATCGTCGTCCACGATCCGTACCTCTCGGACGCCGAGGCCGCACATCTCGGTGTGCGCACCGTCGGACTCGACGAACTGTGCGAGACGTCCGATGTCATCAGTCTGCACGCGCCGGAACTTCCCACCACCCGCCATCTGCTCGATCGCCGCAGGCTCGGCCTGATGCGCGACGGAGCCACCGTCATCAACACCTCGCGCGGCTCGCTCCTCGACCAGGCCTCGCTCACCGAGGAGTTGGTGGCCGGACGGCTGCACGCGGTCATCGATGTCACCGAGCCCGAGGTGCTGCCCGCCGACTCCCCTCTCTACGACCTGCCCAATGTCCTGCTCACCCCGCACTACGCCGGATCGTTCGGCAACGAACTGCAGCGCATGGCGGACTCCGCCGTGGAGGAGGTCGCCCGGTTCGCCGCCGGACTGCCCTTCGCACACCCGGTCAGCCGCACGGAACTGGAGCACACGGCGTGACCATGCAGCCCTGGTTCTCCGAGGCCAAGCTCGGAATCTTCGTCCACTGGGGGATCTACGCGGTCGACGGAGTCGGCGAGTCGTGGTCGTTCTTCGGCGGGGACGTCCCGTACGAGACGTACATGGCTCAGCTGAACGGCTTCACCGCCTCCCGCTATCGCCCCGACGACTGGGCGAAGCTCTTCCGTAAGGCCGGTGCCAAGTACGCCGTACTGACCACCAAGCACCATGACGGCGTCGCACTCTGGGACACCGCGTGCACGGATCTCTCGGTGCCCCGGCGCAGTCCGGTGGCCCGCGACCTCGTCGGCCCGTTCGCGGACGCGCTTCGCCGGCACGACCTGCGCGTCGGTCTGTACTTCTCGCACAACGACTGGAGCCACCCCGACTACCCGAGTGTCCGGCCGTCGAAGCTGCACAGGCCCTGGGTCGACAACCGCTATGCGATGCCCGCACCGGGTGACGAGGACCCCGAGCGCTGGGAGCGCTATCTCGAGGTGGTGCACCGCGGCCAGATACGCGAGCTGATCGAGGGCTACCGGCCGGATCTGCTGTGGTTCGACGGCGCGTGGGAGCGGGACGAACGGCAGTGGCGGATGAAGGAACTCCGCGAGGAAATACTCGCTTCGAGTCCCGAAACCGTCCTCAACGGACGCATGCTCGGCCACGGCGACTTCGCGACGGCCGAACTCGGGGTGCCGATCACGCGGCCCGAGGGACCCTGGGAACTCTGCTACACGATCAACGACCTGTGGGGCTACCAGCCGCAGGACACCCGGCACAAGAGCGTGCGCGAGCTGGTGCGGGTCTTCGCAGAGACCATCGGCCACGGCGGCAACCTGCTGCTCAACACGGGCCCCAGGGAGGACGGCACGATCCGTCCCGAGCACGCGCAGCGCCTCGAAGGGCTCGGCCGGTGGATCAGCCGCAACCAGGAGGCCGTGTATCCGACGGAGGCGGGCCTGCCGTACGGGCACCACTACGGCCCGTCCATGCTCTCCAAGGACCGCCGCACGCTCTTCCTCGTCTGCTTCGACACGCCTCGCGTCTTCGTCGAACTCCGCGGAGTGCACAACACCGTGAAGAGGATCTCCGTCCTCGGGACGGGCCAGGAACTCGGGCACCGGGTCGTCGGCGGATTCCCGAGCCGCCGCGTCCCCGGCGTGGTCCGCATCGAGGTACCGACCGTCTCCGACCCGTACGCCACCGTGCTGGCCATCGAACTCGACGGGGAGCTCGACCTGTACACGGGCAGCGGCGAGGGC
This sequence comes from Streptomyces sp. NBC_00683, assembly GCF_036226745.1. NCBI lineage: Bacteria > Bacillati > Actinomycetota > Actinomycetes > Kitasatosporales > Streptomycetaceae > Streptomyces > Streptomyces sp. NBC_00683. Next base: position 354,442 of record NZ_CP109013.1, read on the forward strand.
TGACCCGAGATCCGGCACGGCTCCGGCGTCCGCCGACGCCGCTCCTTCCCACCGCAATGCCCCGTACACCCGCCACGACCTCAATGGAGAGATCATGCCCAGAGCCATACCCTCCCGCGTCAGCCGGGCCGCCGTCGCCGGCGCGGCCATGGCGGGAGCACTCGCCGTATCCCTTCCTGCGCCGCACGCCTATGCGGCCGAATCCCTGGTCGTCAACGGTGACTTCGAGCAGGTCGCGGCCGACGGCGGCATCGTCGGGTGGCCGCAGAGCGAGAACCGCGACAGCGGCCGCGCCACCGTCATCGATGGTGCGGGCCCCGACGGCAGCCGGGCCCTCGCGCTCGACCTCGGCAGCGCAGCGGACAAGGCCGCGGTCGGCCAGGACATCCCGGTCGCCGACAACACCGGACTCCAGGCGTACCGGATCAGCTTCGACGAACGCGCCGTCGGCCTTTCCGGCTACGGCGGCGACCTGTGGGCCCGCGGTTTCGGCCATGACGCCCTCGTCGGCCGGATCTCCGGCACCACGGGCTGGCGCAAGGCGAATGCGGTTGTCCTGGCCCGGCCCGGGACCAAGGCCGTCAACCTGCTGCTCGCCCTCGAGCAGTCCACCGGACGGATGCTGATCGACAACGTCAGGGTCGAGCACATCGACGGCAACGCCGTCGGTGCCAACGTCCAGCCGACCGGTGCCGTCCAGCTCTCCTGGTACTTCGCCGCGGTCGGGGGAACCCCCGCCTCGTACCAGGTGCACCGCTCCACCCGCGCGGACTTCACTCCGGGGAGCAAGACCCTGATCCGGGAAGTCCCCGACGCGTGGACCGCCGAGGACGGTTCCGCCCGGCCGGGCAGCCGCTACACGTACAAGGTCGTCGCGCTGGCCGCCGACGGCTCGACGCTGGGCACCACCGCCCCGGAGACCGTCACCACCCCGTCGGTGTTCCTCGACGAGCAGCGGATCGATGTGCTGACGGCCACGGAGGACAGGGAGGGCGCCCGCCTGGCCTGGCGCCTGAAGGCCGGCAGCAAGGCTCCGCTGACGGTGTACGCAGGCGGCTCGGAGGTCGCCGACGGGAAGCTCCACAAGGCCCGCAAGGTCGGTACCTTCCACGCCACCACTGGCGGCGTCACGCTGTCGGACAGTGCCTGCGGGGGCGCCACCGGCTTCGCCGTCACCGGCAAGGACGGCAAGGTCCTGGCCACTGCGAGCCTGGCCGGTCTGCAGCATCCACGGATGGGAGTGACCGACAGCAAGCTCGCCGACGTGCGCAGCGCCATCCAGCAGGACGGCGCGCCCAGATCCACGTACAACGGCCTGGTGAGCCGCGTCGCCAAGGGCCTGCCCGCCTACAACTACCGCCCGGGCGAGGCACAGGCGTCCTGGGCGCAGGACGCCGCCCTCCTCTACCAGGTCAGCCAGGACCCGGCGTACGCGCAGACCGCCTACGACGCGCTGATCGAGTCCGGCCGGACCATGCCGTTCGTCAACGGCACCGCATACGCAGGGGCGGCAGCACTGGAGACCGCCAACGCCGCGGCTCCGCTGGCGGCCGCCTACGACTGGGCCTACCCGGCATGGACCCCCGAGCAGCGCACCGAGGCGCAGAAGGTGCTGCAGCGCGTCGCCGCCTACCTGGAGGTCTCGTACCACCCGAACTTCGATCTGCCGGTCAAGCAGAGCAACTGGACGGCGGTGGTCCGCGGCGGCGAACTGGCGCTGCGCCTCGCGGTGCGCGGCGACGGCCCGTTCGACCTGCAGGAGTACCGGATCCCGCAGCTCATCGACGCGATGGGCAGGCACCTGGACACCGCCTACTCGGAGACCGGCTGGGACCAGGAGGGCCTGGACTACTTCAGCTACGGGCTCGGCGTCGGCGGCCCCGGCGTGACCGGCTCGATCGACTCGGGCATCGGTGCGCTCAAGGCGAAGTGGCAGCGTCCGGGGTTCGCCAGCCTCCTGCTGCACAGCAGCTCGCTGCAGCCGGACAAGGCCCGCCTGCAATGGGGGGTCGGCACCACCACGGGTGCGCTCCCCCTGCCGGGCCTGATCTTCACCCAGGTGCCCGCCGACCAGCAGGCGGCGTGGCTGTGGCAGTACGAGAAGTCGGGCGGTGGAGGCGGAGCCTACGAACTGCTCAACTACCCGTACGGTGTCACTCCGCAGGACCCGGACGAGGCCCCCGCCGCGGTGCGTCAGGCCCTGCTCGACGACCACGGCGGCTCGTACCTGTTCCGCAACCGGTACCAGGACAAGGACGACGTCCTGGTCGGCGCGCAGAACCGCAACGACAACCACATCGGCTGGGGCGGCTTCGACACCTTCGCCCTCTCCCTGGTCAGCCATGACGTGACCTGGGCGCAGCAGCCGGCCAAGAACTACGCCAAGCGGGAGCTGTTCTCCAAGCCGCTCATCGACGGCTTCCCGGAGAAGCGCAGCACGGACTCCATCGCGGGCAAGGGCCAGACGCTCGAGTCCCGTGGCTACCCGGGCCAGGGCGGCGGCTTCGTCTCCTTCGACAGCCGCCTCAACTACGAGGTGACGAAGGCACGTCGGGACCTGGCGGTGGACATGCGCCCGGCCGTCGGTGCGGACTCCGTCGTCGCTGTCCACGACTCCTTCGCGGACAGTGCCTCGCACACGTACGCCTGGCAGCTCGCACCCGAGGCAGGCACCGCGATCACCTTCGGCGAGGAGGAGTCCGGCGCACGGACTTTCCTGTTCAAGAAGGGCGACAGCTGGCTGAAGGGCTGGGTGCTGAGTCCGGAGGGCGCCGAACTGTCCACGGAGAAGGGCGCGTTCAAGGTCTCCCGGACGGGCAAGGACGCCGACTTCAGGATCGTCCTCGCCGTCGGCAGGGGCACTCCGCCCACCGCCACCGCATCGGGCGGCGAACTCACCCTGGGCGCCACCACCTACGACCTGGACAACCTGCGGGACTTCGACCCTTCGCGGTAGTGGCTCCGGACGCACCGCGGCGGCGAGGACCTGCCCGGTCCTCGCCGCCGGTCCTCGGAGCGAGCGCATGGCGAGCGCTTCGAGTTCAACCGTTGCACACCACCGCACCGGCGCTGCCCGCCACGCAGCGCCTGTCTTCGGGGTGCCAGGTCAGCTGCTGCGTCGGGCAAGGCTGTAGATGAGGATCAGGACAGCCGCCGCCATCACCAGCACGTGCAGCCATGCGGGAGCAGCTGAGGCGTCGGCAGCTGCGGTCGTCGTGAACGGGGTCATCGCGCGCTCTCTCCTTCTCTGCGAGTGTCCGAGGCGGACTGCAACCGGTCAGGCGGTGTCACCGTCGGCGGCCTGTTCTCCACCCGTTGCCGATGCCTGCGACATGCAGGGCCAACAGGCCCAGGCCCAGCAGCATGACGTTCACCGAGGCGAAGACCTCGTTCGTCGCTATGTCGGCAGCGTTGATCAGAAAGGCGATGAAGAACAGCACCGCCGCAGCTATGGCCAGCATGATGTGACTCCTTCCGTTGGTTGGAACACGTGTGCCCCCGAAGGCAGAAAACAGACCTGGGGAGGGCGATCGCGAAGGAAGTCGATCCGCACCGGCGAATATCCGGGCCGGGCAGATCCCCTGGAGGCGCGTCACGCACCGGGAGGGTCGATGAGGACCTTGGCGTGCCTCGGGATCGGCCGGCGTGGCGAACGCGCCCGCGACGCCGTCCAGTCCCACCCGGCCGGACCCGGCCACCGGCCGAGGGCGCCCGCTCCGCCGCTTTGTCTCTCCACAAGAGAAAGTTGCGACTCGGTGTGTCAAAGGGGTATCTGGCCGGAGAAAAAGCCATTACCTTCCTGATCTGAACCGGACAACAAGGACCGAGTGCCCTCCCCTCCCCCTGGGGGCACCCGGCCTCCCGGCGCGACGGCGCGCGCCTGTGCTCCACCTTGACCCCGTCACCACACGGAGGATTCGCGTGCACAGGAGACTCACCCGAGCTCTCGCGGCGTTGGCCTGCACCTTGCTCGCCGCCGCGGGCACCCTCACCGCCCAGCAGAGACCGGCCGAAGCCGCGCCTGCGGCAGCCGACGAGTTCCAGCAGGTCACCCTTGCCAAAGGGGTGGCCGAGACCGGTGAGCCGATGACGCTCGCCGTCCTGCCCGACAGGTCCGTCCTGCACACCTCACGGGACGGCACCCTGCGCCTCACCGACGCCGCCGGTACCACCAAGGTCGCCGGCCGGCTCGACGTCTACTCGCACGACGAAGAGGGCCTCCAGGGCATCGGCGTCGACCCGGGCTTCACCGGCAACCGCTTCGTGTACCTCTACTACGCCCCGAAGCTCTCGACTCCCACCGGGGACGCCCCCGCGAACGGTTCATCAGCCGACTTCACGCCGTTCGACGGCGTCAACCGGCTCTCACGTTTCGTTCTCAGGACCGACGGCACCCTGGACACCGTGTCCGAGACGAAGGTCCTCGACGTCCCCGCCAGCCGCGGCCTGTGTTGTCATGTCGGCGGCGACATTGACTTCGACGCCCAGGGCAACCTGTACCTCTCCACGGGCGACGACAGCAATCCCTTCGCCTCCGACGGGTACGCCCCCCTCGACGAGCGACCGAACCGCAACCCCGCCTACGACGCCCAGCGTTCGGCGGGCAACACCAACGACCTGCGCGGCAAGGTGCTGCGCATCAAGGTGAACGCGGCGGGCGGCTACTCCATCCCGTCGGGCAACCTGTTCGCTCCGGGAACCGCGAGGACGAGGCCCGAGATCTACGCCATGGGCTTCCGCAACCCCTTCCGGATGTCCGTCGACAAGCCCACCGGGACCGTCTACCTCGGTGACTACGGCCCCGACGCCGGCACCGCGAACGCAGGCCGCGGACCTGCCGGGCAGGTCGAGTTCAACCGGATCACCAAGGCGGGCAACTACGGCTGGCCCTACTGCGTCGGCAAGAACAGCGCCTACGTCGACTACGACTTCGCCACCTCGACGTCCGGGGCAGCCTTCTCCTGCTCGGCCCCCAGGAACACCTCGCCGAACAACACCGGCCTGACGGACCTCCCTCCGGCCCAGCCCGCCTGGATCCCCTACGACGGCGGCTCGGTCCCCGAGTTCGGCAGTGGTTCCGAGTCACCCATGGGCGGGCCCGTCTACCACTACGACGCGGCCTCGACCTCGACGGTCAAGTTCCCCGAGCACTTCGACGGCGACTTCTTCGCCGGTGAGTTCGGCCGCAAGTGGATCAAACGCATCGAGCAGGGCGCCGACGGAGCCGTCCAGTCGATCAACGCCTTCCCCTGGCAGGGCACCCAGATCATGGACATGGCCTTCGGCCCTGACGGTGCGCTGTACGTCCTCGACTACGGCACCGGCTACTTCAACGGCGACGCCAACAGCGCCGTGTACCGCATCGAGTACGTCACCGGGGAACGGGCCCCGCTCGCCAAGGCGGCCGCCGACCGCACCTCCGGCAAGGCCCCCCTCACCGTGAAGTTCTCGTCCGCCGGCACCTCCGACCCCGACGGCGACCCCCTCACCTACGCCTGGAAGTTCGGTGACGGCGGCACTTCCACCGCGGCCGACCCCTCGCACACCTACACCACCAACGGCCGCTACACCGCGGAACTGACGGTCTCCGACGGCACCGGCAAGACCGCGAACGCCTCAGTGATCATCACCGTCGGCAACACGGCGCCCAGTGTCACCCTGGAACTGCCCACCGACGGCACCATCATCGACATGGGCGCCGCAGTCCCCTTCAAGGTCACCGTCACCGACCCCGAGGACAGTGCGATCGACTGCTCCAGGGTCAAGGTCAACTTCATCATCGGACACGACAGCCACGGCCACCTGCAGACATCCGCCACGGGCTGTTCGGGCACCCTCAAGACCATCGCCGACGGTGAGCACGACCCCAACGCGAACATCTTCGGCGTCTGGGACGCCGAGTACACCGACGGAGGAGCGAACGGACAGCCCGCGCTGACCACCCACGACCAGAACCTCAGCCAGGGCAGCCAGCGCCAGGCCGAGCACTTCGGGGACTCCGCCGGTGTCACGATCGTCGACAAGACGGCGGCACACGGAGGCAAGGCGGTCGGCTACATCGAGAACGGCGACTGGATCTCGTTCAAGCCGTACCTCCTCACCAACGCCACCAAGCTGACCGCCCGCATCGCCTCCGGCGCCGCGGGAGGGACCCTGGAAGTACGGGCCGGCTCACCCACAGGCACCTTGCTCGGATCGACGGCCGTCCCCGCCACCGGGGGCTGGGAATCCTTCCAGGACGTGTCCGCGAACCTCACCAACCGTCCTGCCGGCACCACCACCCTCCACCTCGTCTTCAAGGGGGGCAGCGGATCCCTCTTCGATGTCGACGACTTCACCTTCACGACCGACGGCACCCAGGCACGGACCGGCCCGATCACGGGCATCGACGGCAAGTGCGTCGATGTGGCGGCCGGAGCCAGTGCGGACGGCACGCAGATCCAGCTGTACGGCTGCAACGGGACGGCCGCCCAGCAGTGGACGGTCGGCACGGACGGGACTCTGCGCGCGCTCGGCAAATGCCTGGACATCAGCGGGGGCGGCACTGCCGACGGGACGAAGATCCAGCTGTACGGATGCAACAACACCGGAGCCCAGAAGTGGGCGCCGCAGTCGGACGGCACCCTGAAGAACCCGGTGTCGGGCAAGTGCATGGACGCGGCCGGAGCGTCCTCCGCCGACCGCACCAAGCTCCACCTGTGGACCTGTGGTTCCGGTGCCAACCAGAAGTGGATCCTGCCATGAGCCGACGACACAAGCGCCTCGCCATCTGGGCCGCGAGCGCTCTCCTGGGCGCCGCCGCCCTGCCCACGGCGGTCTCCACCGCCGCCGAACCCGAGCCCGGAACGCCCGCCCACCTCCCCTCCCCCGCGGCGGCCGACCCGGCGTACGACGTGCTGGTCTTCTCCAGGACCACCGGCTTCCGCCACTCCTCCATCGACGAAGGCGTCACTGCCTTACGCGAGCTGGGCGCCGCCAACAACTTCACCGTCACCGCGACCGAGGACGCGGCTGCTTTCAACCCCGCCGGCCTGGCCGGCTACGAGGCTGTGGTCTTCCTCTCCACCACCGGCGACGTCCTCAATGCCTCTCAGCAGACCGCCTTCGAGGGGTACATCAACGCCGGTGGCGGCTACGTCGGCATCCACGCGGCGGCCGACACCGAGTACGACTGGGCCTGGTACGGCGGTCTTGCCGGTGCTCTGTTCCGGTCCCACCCGCAGATCCAGCCGGCCACGGTGACCGTGGAGGACCGTGCTCACGACGCCACCTCGCACCTCGGCCGGACCTGGCAGCGGACCGACGAGTGGTACGACTACCGCACCAACCCGCGAACGACCGCACACGTCCTGGCATCGCTCGACGAGTCCACGTACAGCGGCGGCGCGATGGGCGGCGACCACCCGATCGCCTGGTGCAAGGACTACGAGGGCGGTCGTGCCTTCTACACAGGCGGCGGCCACACGGAGGACTCCTACACCGATCCCGCCTTCCGCCGCCATCTGCTCGGGGGCATCCGCTGGGCCGCGCGCCTGACGGAGGCCGACTGCCGACCGGAGACGGGCTACACGTCCCTCTACGGCCCCTCCGGCAGCCAAGGGTGGAAGCAGGCCGGACCTGGATCCTTCAGCGACTCCGACGCCACTCTCACCTCCCAAGGCGGCCTCGGTCTGTTCTGGTACGAGGCCAAGGAGTACAAGTCGTACTCACTGAAGCTCGACTGGCGGCAGGCCGGTGACGACAACTCCGGCGTCTTCGTGGGCTTCCCGGCCTCCGACGACCCGTGGTCGGCCGTCAACAACGGCTACGAGATCCAGATCGACGCGACGGACTCCCCGGACCGCACCACGGGATCCGTCTACGGCTTCAAATCGGCTGACCTGCCCGCCCGCGACGCGGCGCTCAACCCGCCGGGAGAGTGGAACACCTACGAGATCCGGGTCGAGGGCGAACGACTCCAGGTCTTCCTCAACGGCCGCAAGATCAATGACTTCACCCAGACCGATCCCGCCCGCAGCCTCCAGCAGGGCCACATCGGCCTGCAGAACCACGGCGCCGGCGACGACGTCTCCTTCCGCAACATCCGCATCAAGGAACTGGGAGCCTCGACCGGACCCCGCGAGGGTGCCATCACCGGTATCGGTGCCAAGTGCCTCGACGTCGCGAGCGGCGCGAGTGCCGACGGCACGCAGATCCAGTTGTGGACCTGCAACCGTTCGGCAGCCCAGAAGTGGACGGTCGTCGCGGACGACACGCTGCGGGCCTTGGGCAAGTGCATGGACATCAGTGGTGGCGGATCGGCCGACGGCACGAAGGTCCAGCTCTACACCTGCAACGGCACCGGCGCCCAGAAGTGGGTACCTCAGGCCAACGGCACGCTGAGGAACCCACAGTCGGGCAAGTGCCTCGACGCGTCAGGAACCTCCTCGGCGGACGGAACCAAGGTCCACCTCTGGTCATGCCACACCGGTGCCAACCAGAAGTGGGTTCTGCCCTGAGCAACCCCTCGACTCCGTCGGCACCGCGGGAGGCGGCGCCGACGGAACCGGCCGCGACACCGGGCCGGTGACGGCGGCGGGCGCATGACGCCGAAGCGCCCCGCCGCCGTTCCTCCACGTTCCAGGGCGGCATCAGGACGAGGGTGGTCAGGCCGGGATTCAACGACAACGCCAACGCTCAACGTGCCCGACCGATCATCAGGTGTCGCACCGGCCACATCGTTGTTCGAGCAGGTCGCGCTTGATTCTCCCGCCATGCCCCACTGCTGTTCCACCGGCCTTTGAGGCGGGACCTACGGTGCCGACTCCCCGGCCCCGTCGTGACTCGAGGCGGCAGCGGATACAGGGACGGGGCTGTAATAGACGGAGCGTCCCTGCTTGAAGCGCTCCAGCAGCCCATTGGCGACCCCCTGCTCAAGCGTGTTGCGCACCACCGCGACCTGGGGCTTGCGCTGGGGGTGCGACTCGGTCAGGGCGGCAGCCACCTCGGCGGCAGACCTCGGTTCCCGCTGACCGGCGAGGTATCCGGTGACCAACTCACGCCACGTAGGCTCGCCGGAGCCCTTGGACGCCGCGGCCCCGTCGGCGGGAACCTCCTGGACCGCCTGGGACTTCGGCGCGCGTCCCTTCTTCTCCGACGCAGGCTTGCTCTTGGGGCGGCGGGCTGCGGGAACGGACGCCTCCTTGCGGTCCTTGCCCTTGCGCTCCTCCGGCTTTCCGGAACCGCTCAGCACGTCCTGCATCTTGACCAGGACCTGCTCACCCTCCTCCAGCTGGATGAGCTCGTCCTGCAGACGGGTCAACTCGGCACGCGCCCGGTCCTGTTCCTTCCGGTTCGCCGCAAGATCCTCTGTGATCCGCTGCGTGTAGTCCGCGCTGATGGTGGACGTAGGAGTGTTTTCGGACATGCAGTCCTCGGCTTTCGCTGTGTCTCAAACGCCTATCAAGGCTGATGCTACCGACCACAGCGACGGCAACGGCCCAGGAGATACCAATCCACCACGGAAGATGGCTTTTGCGGCGCGCGCTCACAGGGCTCCGCATCCACCGGGAGGGCAGACCTTGACGCCTTACAGCTCCCCGGCGTTGGCGCGAAACTGTGCACACGACGTCGACGCACCATCGTGGTGGCGCGAGGCTCCCCACCTCGTGACGTGCAGTCGTCCACCTGCTCGGACAGCTCCACCGGCGCATGAACTCGCCCTCACGAAAAGGCCGTTCGACGCCTTCTCCCACGGCGCCCGATCCATTGACGTGGCCATGACGTTTGGCTAGCTTCGGAGAGCGCTCTCATGCTGGACGGCGCACCCCCCACTGCGACCAGATGTTTCAGGAGCCTCCTCCATGAAGCCACCGAGAACGGCATCCATCGCTCTCCTCGCCACGCTGACAACGTTATCGACGCTCCTCGTAGGCGGGATGTCGTCCACCGCCGCCGCGGCACCGACGGTCGTGTGCAACAAGTACTGCGACGCGCGGGATCCGGGACTGAGTCCCCAGGACCGTATCCCCGTGACTGCCACGGTCTCCTCGCGGTCGATCGCGCTGCACTTCGACGACGCCGACGCGATGGGGTGGGCGTCCATCGACAACGGCGGACCGAACGACCAAGTCTGGTTGGACCGATCCATGGACGGCGGCCGGACCTGGGCGTCGGGAAGCCGTCTCGGCGACACCGCGGTGCCCGCCGGAGGGCGCGGCTGGCGCACCCAGATGTACAACGTCGACGACTGGAACACCCAGGGCGTCGGCGCTCTTCGGGCCTGCGGGCAGCCTGCCGGAGGCGCCATCGCGTGTACCCCCTGGGCACGCACCACCTGGAACGCGGGCAGCAGAAGCACCGCTGCGGCCACCGCCCTGATGATGTCGTTCGACCGGGGCACCAAACTCTTCGGCGGCAACGGCTGGTGGACCAGCGCCAATGCGCTGACCGCGATCATCGACAACATCCGTATCAGCGGCATGGGCAGCTACACCTACGCCATCGCCGAAACGTACGAGAGGAACCTCAACGCGCAGGGAGGACAGTTCCGGAACGAGTACCTCGATGACACCGGTTGGTGGGGTCTGGCCTGGATCGCCGCGTACGACCTGACCGGCGACCGCCGTTACCTCGACACCGCGCGGGCCGACGCGGACCACATGTACGCCAACTGGAACAGCACCTGTGGCGGTGGGGTCCGGTGGAACACGAACGGCAACTACAAGAACGCCATCACCAACGAGCTCTTCCTCCAGCTCACTTCCGCCCTGCACAACCGCATCCCGGGCGACATCGTCTACCTGGAGCGGGCAAGGAACGAATGGAGCTGGTTCCAGCGGAGCGGCATGATCAACGGTGACCGCATGATCAACGACGGTCTCAACGACTCCTGCGCCAACAACGGTCAGCCCACCTGGACGTACAACCAGGGCGTCATCCTGGGCGCGTTGGCGGAATTCCACAAGGCCACCGGCGACTCCGGCCTCCTGACCACCGCACGCGGACTGGCCGACGCCTCCTCGGTCCGGCTCCAGACCGATGGCGTACTGCGCGAACCCGGCGAGGGCGACAGTTGCACGGGAGACGGCCCGAGCTTCAAGGGTGCCTACGTCCGCGGCCTCGGCACCCTGAACCGCCAGCTGTCCGACCGCCCTTATGCCGCCGCCCTCACCCGCTGGGCGAACAGCGCCTACGACCGTAACCGCAACGCGCTCGACCAGTACGGCCCGCACTGGACCGGGGGCAGCGCCACCACCGACTACGGCTGCCAGCAGAGCGTTCTGGACCTCCTCAATGCCGCTACGGGCTGAGAAGCCGAGGAGTGAACTGACGGCGTGCGGGGGCCGCGTGGGAGACACTCGGCTTTCCGCACCTTGAGGGATGCGCACGGCGGGATCCGGGTCGCGGGATCGGTCCTCCGATCAAATGGCCTGATCGCTGAGGACCTTGGCGTGTTCGCATCGCCACCACGGCACTAGAGTGAGACGGTGACCTCCCTGCCGGAAGACCTGCCGTCACTGATCAGCGAAGACGACCGCGACACGGCCGTGCGGCGCCTGCAGGAGGCGTACACCGAAGGGCACCTCTCTCACGAGGATCTGGACGAACGCCTCCACCAGGTGCTCACCGCCAGGACACGCGGCGACCTCGTGTCGCCTCTGGCCTCGCTCCCGGAGGAGAAGGCAGCCACCACGTCCACGATTGCCGCCGCCGGCGGACGGATCCGGCGGCGCGGCGCATGGCGGGTACCTCGGACCCTCAAGGTCGAATCCGCATTCGGAAGTGTGTCCCTGGACCTGACCCGGGCGGTCATCGAGCATTCGGTGGTGGACATCGAGTTGCAGCTCGGCACCGGCAAGGCCAGGATCACGGTGCCTCGCGACGCGATCGTCGATGTGGAGGGTCTGCACACCGGGTGGAAAGACACGCGCTACAAGGCCCGGCGGCGCTCCCGCCTCGGCGGGCCGAGTATCCGGATCTCCGGGACCATGGGTTTCGGGCGGTTGAAGATCCGCCACGCGTGGCGCTGAGTTCCACCACAAGACCCGGCGGCGTTCCCGCTTCGCCACGAGCCCCTGGTTCACGCGTTCGGGCCGGCACCCCCTGAGGCCGCTTCCGTTCGGTGGATATCAGCGATGCGATCGACGCCGAAGCCGCTGATCAGGAGGCGTTCCTTGCGGTTTCCGGTGAGGAGCTGGCTCCAGTCGACGAATCCGCCGTCGGCGACTTCCAGGTACTGGTCTTCAACACTGGTGTAGATCTTGAAGCACATGCCCGTGTAGTAGCCGCGTCCGGTCGTCCTTTCGGGGTCCTCGACCACACTGATTGCTGGTAGGGCGGCGAGGTCACCACGTACCCGTTCGATGACCGGCCGGCTCGCGTCCTCCAGACAGGTGAGCCGGACCTGCGTGTACTGCGCGCCGGCGGCGGCCAACGCCGCAGCCGCGAACCTCAGGTGTTCGGCCAACTGCTGGTGTTCGAAGGACCGGTTGCCCGTGTCTCGGCCGGCGGTCACCAGGCCGAAGATCTGGAAATGGGCGAGCATGCCGGGATCGCCGAAGTGCTGTGCCCGAGCGACTCTCTGACTGGCTGCCAGCCGGACCAGCGCTGGTGAACGAGGAGCGGCGGCCAGGGCCAGGGAACGTCGCAGGGATGCCTCCAGAGCCAAGGCGTTCGTCGGGTCGGCGGCGACCTCGCTGCCGCGAACCGTTGCGATCACCTTGCGCGGATCGACGGTCGCGACGGACGAATGAGCTGCCAGAGGCAGGACAGGGGCCAGCACGAGCATCTCGAACGCGTCGGGCAATGCGGACAACAACGCGTCTTCGGTGCGACGGAGTGCGGTGAAGCTGGTCGGTGCCGGTGCGACGAACCGATCGCTGCGGTAGCGCCGCATCACTTCCGCAGGCGAGAGCCGGTCCGCCCGCCGCCGGAACACCTCGAGCAGCAAGGTGGTCAGGTCACCACCGGACACACCACTGCTCAACAGGTCCAACAGCTCCGGGCCGCCGAGCCGTCCCAGTACGCGCCGCAAGGCCGGGTTGGCAGAAATGTCTCGACCGGGGTCATCACGCCTCATGAGGAGCGAGTATCGACCCCACGGATTCTGGTGTGCCAGGGGTTTTCCGGCATGCCGACACGGTCAAGCCCCTGGGTGCCGTTGCCTGGGCAGCGCGAGCTACCCAGGTCGGAGCCCGACGACGGCCCAGGTGCGGCGCCCGTCGGTACCGGTGTCCGTCCCGCATCCGGTGACCGCGGGGTGGGCGGTGATCCGGTGCAGAACATCGTCCCCACCGTCCTCGTGACCTGAGGTCAGGGTCGTGCTGTGGGAGAGGGCGAGAATGCACGCCTGCCCGTCCTGGTCGGACAGATGGACGGTGATACGGGTTCCGGGGTCGGTGGTCGCCGCGTCGACAAGGAGTGTCACGACCGCCTCCACGGCCGTCACCGTGCCCGTGGTCGGCAGGTAGCCCCACTTCTGCAGCTGGCCGACCACCGCTACCCGGGCCTTCCCCGCAGCCCACGGTGCCGACTCCAGCACCCAGTTCGCACCCCGCCGGTTCACCATGCCCACGCCGCGCCGCCCGGATCGCGCCGGCATCCGCCCCTCGGCCAGGTCCTCACTCGGACCCGCAGTCTCCGGGCGGGGCGGGGAGACCGGCCGCTTCGGCGGGGGTGGGGTCCGCGGTGGATAGTCCGGCGTGTGGTCGGTGGCCGGTGTTGTCATCTGTGGCTCCCCGAGGGTGTGGGCAGAACGTCACCGTCCTGACCTGATGGTAGATCCAGGCGGGTGACGGGGTGAGGTGTTCGGCGGGACGGGCCTTGCAGGGGTTGGCTGGGCGGGTGGCTCATGTACCCCGCGTCGGTCGGTCCCGGACCGGGACGGAAACGACCTCGGGCCGGGAGCAAGGGATCTGCCCCCTCGGGGTGACTCGGGAGTAACCTGCTGGCTTCGCCACACGAAGGGGTCTCGCGATGCCGGTCCGGATCGAACGCAAGGAGCACGTCACCACCGTCGTCCTCTCCCGGCCTGAGGTCCGCAACGCGGTGGACGGCCCGACGGCGACCGAACTCGCCGACGCATTCCGGGCGTTCGAGGAGGACGAAACAGCGCGGGTGGCGGTCCTGTGGGGCGAGGGCGGCACGTTCTGCGCGGGCGCGGACCTCAAGGCGCTCGCCACGGAGCGCGGCAACCACGTCACGGAGGACGGCGACGGGCCGATGGGTCCGACGCGGATGCGGCTGTCCAAGCCGGTGATCGCGGCGGTGGCAGGCCATGCCGTCGCCGGCGGTCTGGAGCTGGCACTCTGGTGCGATCTGCGGGTCGCCGAGGAGGACGCGGTCTTCGGCGTCTTCTGCCGTCGCTGGGGCGTACCGCTCATCGATGGCGGCACCGTACGTCTCCCCCGCCTCATCGGCACCAGCCGCGCGATGGACATGATCCTGACCGGCCGCCCGGTCACCGCCTCCGAGGCGTACGAGATGGGACTCGCGAACCGTGTCGTCCCACCGGGCCGGGCACGTGTGGAGGCCGAGGCCCTGGCCGCCTCGATCGCCGGCTTCCCGCAGGCCTGCCTCCGGGCCGACCGGAGTTCCGTCCTCGACCAGGAAGGCCTCGACGAACAGGCCGCCGTCCAGGTCGAACTCCGCCACGGGACGCGCGTGCTGGGCGAGAGCATGGAGGGCGCGGCGCGGTTCTCGGCCGGGGCGGGACGGCACGGGTCCTTCGGCGAACGCTGATGCGGCGCACGACCGACGACACCCCATGCCCGCTCGTGAATGCCGAGGACCGGCGGGCCGCACGGGTGACGGCCGGCCGGTCACCTCATGGGTTCCAGCAGCTGCGGAATTCCTCTCGGGGTTCCGCAGCTGCTGGATCAACACGCCAGCGGCCAGGTGTGACGGAACGACGACACACACCACGCCCACGACCTTCCGGACCTGGAACGGCGGCTGGTGCGCAACCTGAAGGACCGCTCAGACCGTCCTGATCGCCGGGTCGGAGACGCCCGGAGCGCCGGTCTCCACGTGACCGGCGAAGCGGCGCAGGAAGCCGGCGTCGGCGTCGGAGACGACCTTGACGTCGTACCAGCGGGCGGTGGCACGCAGGTCGACCGTGTGGGAGACGGTCGCACCGGGGTTGACCTTGAAGGTCTGAGCCGCGCCGCCGTACGCGTTGGTCACCGTGAGGTTGACCGCGGCCGAGGCGGAGTTGGTCATGCTGAGCGTCAGGTTGCCACCGGCCGCCACGTGACGGGCGGTGACCTCGGGGCCGGCCTTCTTCGCCGGGCCCTTCCAGGTGCGCACGAAGCCGTTCGGGCCCCAGACCGTGAGATCGATCTGGTTGCCGGTGGAGCTGCTGGTGCTCCAGGTGTCCGAGAGGGTCTTGCCCGCCTCGACGGTGTAGGGCCAGGGGCCGTCCGTACGGTTGCCCGAGGTGCTGTGGAAGTGGGCGCCCAGGGTGGGGCCGCCGGCGAAGGTCAGGGTGAACTTGCCGGTGGAGACGGTGGCCCGGCCATCCACGTACGGGCTGTAGCCGAGGGCGCGGGTCGGCTTGGAGCCCGCCTCCTGCTTCGGGAGGGTGCCCGTGGCCGGCGGGGTCGGGTGGTAGGACGGGTGGCGGTCCTTGTCCGGCGGCACGTACCCGGCCGTGGAGGGCAGCGCGGCGGGGGCCGCGTCCGCACGGGCGAAGTCGAAGGCCGACGTCAGGTCCCCGCATACGGCGCGGCGCCACGGCGAGATGTTGGGCTCCTGCACCCCGAAGCGCTTCTCCATGAAGCGGATCACCGAGGTGTGGTCGAAGGTCTCGGAGCAGACGTAGCCGCCCTTGCTCCACGGCGAGACGACGATCATCGGCACGCGCGGACCGAGCCCGTAGGGGCCCGCCGCGTAACCCCCGCCGCCCTTGTACAGGTCCTTCGACACGTCTGCCGTGGAGAGGCCCCAGGCGGAGGAGGCCGGAGGGTACGGCGGAACGACGTGGTCGAAGAAGCCGTCGTTCTCGTCGTAGGTGATGAACAGGGCGGTCTTGGCCCAGACTTCAGGGTTCGCCGTCAGCGCGTCCAGGACCTGCGAGATGTACCAGGCACCGAAGTTCGTCGGCCAGTTCGAGTGCTCGCTGAAGGCCTCGGGGGCGGCGATCCAGGAGACCTTCGGGAGGGTCCCGTTGACCACGTCCGCGCGCAGCCGGTCGAAGTACCCGTCGCCCGCCTTGGCGTTCGTGCCGGTGCGGGCCTTCTCGTACAGGGCGCTTCCGGGCTGCGCATTGCGGTAGTTGTTGAAGTACAGCAGCGAGTTGTCGCCGTAGTTGCCGCGGAAGGCGTCGTTGATCCAGCCCCAGGACCCGGCGGCGTTCAGGCCGTCGCCGATGTCCTGGTAGACCTTCCAGGAGACCCCTGCCGACTCCAGCCGCTCGGGATAGGTCTTCCAGCCGTAGCCGGCCTCCTGGTTTCCGAGGACCGGTCCACCGCCCGTGCCGTCGTTGCCGGTGTGGCCCGACCAGAGGTAGTAGCGGTTGGGGTCGGTGGCTCCGATGAAGGAGCAGTGGTAGGCGTCGCACACGGTGAAGGCATCGGCGAGGGCGTAGTGGAACGGGATGTCGTTCCGTGTCATGTGCGACATGGTCGTGGCGGTCTTCGCCGGTACCCACTTGTCGTACTTGCCGTTGTTGTAGGCCTGGTGGCCGCCGGCCCAGTCGTGGTCCAGCCCCTCCAGGAACTGCATCCCGAGGTCCGCCACCTGGGGGTTGAAGGGGAGGATGTCCTTCGTCCCGTTGGACTGGTGGAAGACGGACTTGCCGTTGTCCTGGAGCACGGGCCGGGGGTCCCCGAAGCCTCGTACCCCCTTCATGGCCCCGAAGTAGTGGTCGAAGGAACGGTTCTCCTGCATCAGGACGACGACGTGCTCGATGTCCTGGATCGTTCCTGTGCTGCCCTGCGCCGGAATGGCGGCGGCCCTCGCGATGCTCTCGTTCAGCATGGCGAAGGCCGCGGTGCCTCCGGCGATCTGCAGGAACCTGCGACGGTCAAGCTCTGTCATGGGTGACGACCTCTGGGTTATGGGGGGTATCGGGGGCGCCCCAAGGACAGCGGTCCCGGGGTACCGGGCGGGGGTGGGTTCGTGACACCACGGCGTACACCTGGAGAACGAAAGCCTCCCTTGCGGCACGGACCTGCCCACGCCGACGACTGGTGGGAGGGTACGGGCAAGACCTCCGCGCACAACAGGCCCCGGTAGCACGCTCTTTGCGCAGAGGTCAGTTCCCGCCACGCGTACTCGAACCGTGCGGACGGTAAGGGGAAACCGTGGCCGAGCCGCGCCGACGGTTGAGGTTTCGTGGGGTGCCTCCGCAGTCCGGCGGCAACTTGTACCGGCAGGGAACCACGGCCGCGGGCGGGCTCGTGTCCTGGTACGGGTGGAAGAGCAACCGGGCCGGGCTCGCGGGGGAATCATGCAGATCATCGAGGTGACCGGGTACGCCGTCCGATCTGCTGTGATCACCATGAGACGGAAAGGGACACCACTTGAATTCGTGATCTTCCCGATGGTGCATGTGGCTTCGCCGACGTTCTACTCCCAGGTCCGGCTCAGGCTCAGGGAATGCGACCTCATAGTCATGGAGGGAATCCGAGGGAGGTCGGTCGGAGTGAGCACACTAACGCTCGCCTACCGGTTCGCCCCACGTCGGCGGCGCAACGGTCTGCAGGAGCAGCGCGCGGAGCTGTTGCTTCCCGAGGGGGTGGAGGTCATCAACCCGGATGTGACCGCGGCGGAGGCGGTCGCGGACCTGAAGACACTGCCGCGGGGGATGTACTTGATGCTCATGGTCACGGCTCCCGTGATGGGCCTGGTGTTCGCGCTGCGCGGTCCGCGCGCCTTCCTCGATGAAGACCTGGTGGTCGAGGATCTGCCGTCGACGCTGCGGGCGGAACTGGCAGCCGACGACCCCGTGATGCACGCGATCTCGGATCGACGCGACCAGCGGTTGCTCGAAGCGCTCGGCGAGATCTACACGGAGCGCGGCGACGAGCCGATCCGGGTGGCCATCGTCTACGGAGCCGGTCACGTCCCGGCGATCGTGTCGGGACTGAGGGACCGATACGGGTACCGGCCACGTGAAGCGGAATGGGTAACCGTCCTCATCCCTGCGTAGATCAACGGGCGAAACGGTTCTGCGCGATCCGGCGGGTTCGTGATCACGGTGACTCCGAGGCGGGCGAGCGGCCGGCCGGCGTCGCGCGCGTCGCACCCGAGGCCGGCGGCGATGCGTTTCACCCCCGCCTCGGGGCACCTCATCCGCCCGCGGCGCCCTCTGCCTCCTTGACCTCCTCGGCCTCCTCGACCTCCTCGGCCTCCCAGCGCAGCAGGTCGCCCGGCTGACACTTGAGCACCTCGCAGAGCGCGGCAAGCGTCGCGAAGCGCACCGCCTTGGCGCGGCCGTTCTTGAGTACCGCCAGGTTGGCGGGAGTGATCCCGACGCGGTCCGCTAGCTCACCCACGGACATCTTCCGCCGGGCCAGCATCACGTCGATGTCGACGGCGATCGGCATCAGATCACCTCGTTCAACTCGGCCTGCATCTGCGCCGCTTCGACGTCGCGCGCGACCGCCTGGGCGAGCAGCATCCGCAGCACGAGCACGATGAGCGCGACGCCCAGGATGGCCACACCCACCCCGCCCATGATGACGGTGACGCCCGGGTCTTCCCGCTGGCCAGGCGCATTGATGGCCGTGACCGCGAACCACAGGAGGGCAGCCGCCACGATCGCGCCGATCACGCCGTCCACGTACCGGAAGGCGGTATGGGAGAACACGGTCCCGCGTCGCACCATCGCCACCAGCCGCCATACGCAGACCAGGGCGACCTGGGCCGACACCATGCCGAGGACGGTGATCAGGCGCAGCGGGGTCAGTGGGAGCGACCCGTCCTCCGGGTCGTTCCCGCTGACCAACACCCACACCATCGATGCCTGTACGAACACGGTGCCGAGGAGCACCACCGCAAGCACGGCGCGCAGCGCACGCACTGCAAGCTTTCCCATGACCCATCCTTCCATCGAATGACGATGGCAATCTATCGAATATCGATAGATGAAACAAGAGCTGGGACGGACCCACCGGGACGCCCACTCGCAGCGCCGGCGACTGAGCACTTCCCTTGACCACTGAGCTCTCATGGGTGGCCGCGAGGAACCAAGGAGTTGACGACCGACGACTGGTGTCAGTGGTGGCACGTACGGTCAGCACATGGTTGATCAGTGGGCAGGGATCCGCGAACGAGTCGGCGCATTGGGCGCTCAGCCGGCGAGCAGTGAAGTGTTCGGGTCTCTCGGACACCAGTGGACCCTGGAGGAGCCGCTCACCGAAAGCGATCTCGCCGACCTCGAAGAGCAGATAGGCGCAAGGCTGCCCGAGGAATACCGGACCTTCCTCCGCCAGGTCGCCGCGGGCGGCGCCGGCCCCACTTACGGCCTCTTCCCGGTGCGGCGCGTACAGGGCCGGTGGCGCTGGGAAGGCGACGGTGCCGATCTGGCCGACCTCGACACCATCGCCCAGCCATTCCCCGACCAGGGCCCGGCCCCCGAGGCTCTTGAGGGACTCCTTGCACAGCGCCCCGAGGAAGAGGATTTCGATGAGATCGAGGACTTCGACGACGCCTTCGAAGCGTGGGACGAGCAGTGGGCCGCCCTCATGTTCGCGCCCGAGAGAACCGTAGGCGCAATCCCGATCTCCCATCTGGGCTGCGCCCAGCGGGAGTGGCTGGTCATCAGCGGCCGCCACCGAGGGACCATCTGGTCCGACCGCCGAGCGGACGACGTCGGCCTCGTGCCGCTCCTCGACGGCGACAGCAAACCCGTGACCTTCGCCCACTGGTACATCACCTGGCTGGAGCAGGCCGAGCACATGGCACTGACGTCGCCGTCGCACACCTGAGGCCGTCGGGAAGGCCGCGCCCTGCGGGCGACGTATGCGGCTCCGAAGCATCTATCGGAAGCCCAGAGGCCCACTTCGATCACGTGACCCACGTCACATTCATCTCCTGTCAGCAATCGGGGCGCTATCTCGTTCAAGGGGCACGCGAACGAGACAGGAGCAACGTCATGAAGCACCGCATCGTCGTACTCGGCGCCGGATATGCCGGGGCCTTCGCCGCCGGGAACCTGGCCCGCCGGCTCTCCCCCGCCGACACCGAGATCACCGTCGTCAACGCCGTGCCCGACTTCGTTGAGCGGATGCGGCTCCACCAGCTCGCGATCGGCCAGGACCTCACGTCCAGCAAGCTCGCCGACGTGTTCGCGGGCACCGGGGTGCGGCTGCGCCTGGCGCGCGTCACCGGCGTCGACCCCGGGCGCAGGACCGTCGCCGTGACCGGCGAGGACGGCGACAGCGAGCTCGCGTACGACACGCTCCTCTACGCGCTGGGCAGCTCCGTGGCCCACCACGGCGTCCCCGGCGCGGCTGAGTACAGTTTCGATGTGACCGGCCGGTCGTCGGCGTTGCGTCTGCGCGAGCGCATGGCCGGGCTCGGCGAGGGCGGCACCGTGCTGGTCGTCGGTGAAGGGCTGACCGGGATCGAGACCGCAACCGAGTTCGCCGAGTCCCGGCCCGACCTCTCGGTCGCGCTGGCCGCCCGCGGCGAGCTGGGCGCGTGGCTCTCCCCCAAGGCCCGCCGCCACCTGCGCCAGGCCTTCGACCGGCTCGGCGTCACCGTCCACGAGCACACCGGCATCGAAGCCGTCGAGCCGACACGGGCGATCGCCGCCGACGGCACGTCCATCCCGGCCGACGTGACCGTCTGGTCGGCCGGGTTCGCCGTGCACCCCATCGCGGCCGCCGGCGGCCTGGAGGTCGCCGAAACCGGCCAGATCGTCGTCGACCGCACCATGCGCTCGGTCTCGCACCCGGATGTCTACGCCGCCGGTGACTGCGCCTACGCGATCGGCGAGAACGGCCGGCCGCTGCCGATGTCCTGCGCCTCGGCCGGTTTCACCAACATGCAGGCGACCGCCGCGATCATCGCGCGCCTGACAGGCAGCAAGGTCCCCACCACCGGGCTGAAGTACTACGGCAACCACATCAGCCTCGGCCGCCGGGACGCAATCTTCCAGATGGTGGACGGCGACGTCCGGTCGAAGTCCTGGTACCTGGGCGGCCGGACCGCCGCGCGGCTCAAGTCGGGCGTACTCAAGGGGGCGGGGTGGGGCATCGCCCACCCCACCTTCGGCATGCCGAAGCGCAAGCGCCGCACGGCCACCGCGCCTGACCGGGCCGGCGTGAGGGCAGCCGCATAGGCTGTTCCGCATGGACAGAGCAGCCGTCGACACGTTCGAGGCCAGCCGGGGCCGGCTGGCCTCGCTCGCGTACCGTCTGCTCGGCTCGGCCGCCGACGCCGAGGACGCCGTGCAGGACACGTTCCTGCGCTGGCAGGCCGCAGACCATGGCCGGGTCGAGGTGCCGGAAGCGTGGTTGACCAAGGTCGTCACCAACCTCTGCCTCGACCGGCTCCGCTCGGCGCAGGCGCGCCACGAGCGTGCGGCCGGTGCCTGGCTGCCCGAACCTCTCCTCGATGGCGACCCGATGCTCGGCCCTGCCGACACCTTCGAACAGCGCGAATCGGTGTCCTTGGCCGTACTGACCCTCCTGGAGCGCCTCTCGCCTGTCGAGCGGGCCGTCTACGTCCTGCGTGAGGCCTTCTCGTACAGCCACGCCGAGATCGCCGGGATCCTCGACATCACCAAGTCCGCAAGCCAGCAGCATGTCCACCGGGCGCGGATCCGGGTCGCCGCAGAGCGCCCTCGCGGCCATGAGGCCGACCCCGCGTCCGCACGCCAGGTCGTCGAGGAGTTCCTCGCCGCAGCCACATCGGGACGGACCGAACGGCTGGTGGCGCTGCTCACCGATGACGTCACAGCGGTCTCGGACGGCGCCGGCCTGAGCAAACGGCTGTTGCGGTACACGACGCGCGAGCGTGTTGCCTCCTACGTGCGGGCCGGCTTCAAGCCCACGCCGGCCAAGCGGCGGCTGGCGGGCGGCTCGCCGTCGATCCATATCGCGCTGGTCAACGGCTCCCCGGCCGTCCTGGCCGTGGTCGACGACCGGGTCGTGGGTGCCGTGTCGTTCGAAGTCAGGGACGGCAAGGTCGCGTCCCTGCGCGGCATCGCGGCCGCGGACCGGCTCGGGCGCCTGAACGAGGTCTGGCGGCAGCACGAACCCGACGCGCCGGTCATCAACGCATGGTGAGCGGCGCGACCGGACTCCAGTGACCCGGCGGCCTCCCGGAGACGCACCTTGAACGAACGAGCCCCTTCCGGCGGTCCAGATGTGCGGCAACGCCCGTTGCAACGCATGTGAGCTGTCGTGGCCGCCACCGCTGCTACCTCGAAGCCGTCCGCGTGCGCCACGGCAACACCGCCGAGGGGGCCGCTTCCTGACCCGTCCTGGAAAAAGTTGTGAGTGGCTGTCGATCCGGCCACGTCCCGTTCGACGCCTTGATGTGCGGCGCCTCGCCACACGATGACGCGACAGGACCTGACGAGGAAACATATGGATCAACTACTGAAAGTCATGAACTTCAACGTCTCGAATGACGGAATCGGCGCCGGTGAGCACCAGAGTCTCGAGCAACCGTTCGGCCTCGACCACCCCGAGAGGCTGTTTGCCTGGGCCGGCGCCACGGCGAGCTGGCCCATGCGCACGGATCACGGCGGGAGCCGTGGCCTCGACGACTACCTCACGCGAGACTTCGCACACAACATCGGCGCCGAGATCATGGGCCGCAACAAGTTCGGGCCCCAGCGCGGGGCCTGGCAGGACCATGAGTGGCGTGGCTGGTGGGGGGAGGAGCCCCCGTTCCGTACTCCGGTGTTCGTCATGACCCACCACGAGCGTCCATCGTTCACGCTCTCCGACACCACGTTCCACTTCGTCGACGGCGACCCGGCTGCGGTCCTCGAACAGGCGCGGGAAGCGGCGGAGGGCAAGGACGTCCGACTCGGCGGCGGGGTCACCACCATCCGGCAGTTCCTTGATGCCGACCTCGTCGACACCATGCATGTGGCGGTCTCGCCGATAAAGCTCGGGTCCGGACTACGACTCTGGGAGTCCCCCGATGAGCTGCTCGATCGCTTCCACCTGGAGGTCGTACCCAGCCCGAGCGGCGTGACGCACCACCTGTTCTGGCGAAGGTGATGTAGGGGCCCACTCGATTTCAGACTGCGACTGCGAGGGGGCGTCCGCCCCGGCGGATGCCCCTCTCGCTACGGGCGCGTTCCTTGCGTTGGTCGCTGGTCTGCGCGGGATGGGGCACCAACCCGGCGAACCTACGCGGTCGCAGCGGCAGTAGTGGTCTACCGGCATGCGAACCTGACGCCTCGGCAGCTCGCTCCGCTGTCCCGGGTAGCCGAGGGGGCAACTTCCCACCTCGCCGGCTCGAAGAGAGCTCAGTCGATGCAGAACTCGTTGCCTTCGATGTCCAGCATCGGGATGCACGAATCGTTGCCGTCGTACAGCGTGCGTAGGTGTACCGCGCCGAGCGGGACAAGCCGCGCGCATTCGGCCTCAAGTACGGCCAGACGCTCTTCACCGACGAGCCCGGTGCCGACCCGCACGTCGAGGTGCACCCGGTTCTTGACGACCCTGCCTTCGGGGACGCGCTGGAAGTACAGCCGCGGGCCCACACCCGAGGGATCGCTGCAGGCGAACCATGAATCCCGCTCCTCAGGCGGCTGCGAGCTGGTGAAGTCGTCCCACGTGGCAAAGCCCTCCGGGGGCGGCGGTACGACGTACCCCAACACCTCACACCAGAAACGAGCGAGACGCTCAGGTTCTGCGCAGTCAAAGGTGACTTGGAACTTCTTGATCGCCGACATCGGCGCACCGTATCAAGTGGACACTGCTTCCCGTTCCCCCGATGGATCCACGTGCTGTCCGGCCGTCCTCCTACCAACGACCAGCTCCAGAACAACTTTTGAAGGTCTCTTCACGTGATGGGTTTGGGTCTTCGGCAGTCGAGACGACTCAACCAGACGGACACGCACCCGGTGATGTCCGCGTACCTGCGGTCCGGACCACCCAGACCTCACCAGCGTCCGGTCGGAGCCTGTGCCTCAGTCGTGGTGGCTGCCCGCGCCACCGTCGGACCAGCCGCCCGAGTCCAGGTAGTGGCCCAGTCCTTGGTCGCCGGTGGTCACCTCGGAGTAGAGCTTGACGAGCTCCTTCGCGAGCTGGCCCGCAGGCAGGAAGGTCTGGGCGGCCGGAGACTCTGCGTCTCCCTCGCCGAACGGGGCGGCTGCCTGCGTGGAGGCGAGGAGGGCAGTGCCGGTCGCGGTACGGGCGGCCAGGCGACGACGTGCGGCGGCGCCCCGTACACCGGGGTACACGGCAGGGGCGATGTCCGCCACCCGGACCAGGACGGCCAGCGCGAGGTCGCGCGGGTCGGCGGGCGGCATCCCGGGGCCCGAGCGGGTCACTGCGTCGAGACGGTCCAAGACACCTCGGCGGCGGAGCACGTCGACGGAAAGGATGTCGTGCCGGGTACGTCCGGCCGCGTCGCGTCGGCGGCGGGACCTCAGCGCCTTCTGGTCCTCCAGCCGGGAGAAGTATTCGGTGATGAGGGACCGCGGCGCCAGGCGCAGCCAGTCGTGGAGGGAGGGCGGCGGGACGGTCCGGCCGAGGCCGAGCAGGACGTTGTTGAGGCGGCGGTCCTCGACGGGCGCGGGGTCGAGGATCTCGATACGGCGGGTGCCGAAGGCGATCCGGCCGGCCAGGCACAGTTCGGCCAGCTCCGCGGCACTCAGGGCGATCCGCAGCCGGTTCTCGGACCGAATCCGCGGATGCCGTCGACCGGTCCCCATCGCGAGCAGAAGCAGTTCGTCCCCCATGGTCATACGGGTCACAGTAGGCGTGGAGGTACTGCGGACGGGAGGCTTCCGCGGCTGCTTCCCCCGGGCCCGGGCGGTGGCCATCCGATGACGCCTTCCGCTCGTACATTGCGCAGGGACGCTTCCTCGAACCGGGCGCCGGTGATGTCGGTCAGCCCGAACGGAGGCATGCCGGTGTTCACGCTTCCGAACCTGGCGTCGGTCAGATCGGTGTCGCGCAGGTCAGCACCACGCAGGTCGCATCCGGCCAGGCTGACCTCGCGCAACGAGGCACCGCGCAGGTCTGCGCCGCTGAAGTCACAGAACTTGAACCAGCACCCGTCCAGCGTGGCGTGGCGCAGATCCGCCCCGGTGAACGTACAGCGGGTGAACCGCAATCGAGACGTGCGAGCCGAGGCAAGGTTCTGGCCGGTGAAGTCCTCACCTTTCAGAGCCGCATACCTGGGCAGCGCGGCAAGTCGTTGTCTCGCGGTCGGCGGCGTGGTCATGTGCGTCAGCGTGTCAGCCTGGTCCGTGGCTGTCGCCCGCATTTCCTGCGTCCGGCTGGAGCCGGTGTTGCCGCCAGGACTCGGGCCCTGCACCACAGGCGCTCCAGGGGCGGTCCCGTCGCGACTACGAAGGAACCTGCCTCTATGGTGGACCGATGGCGTCGATCAAGCAGGTTCAAATCACCTTCGACTGCGCAAGTCCTGAGCGCGTCGCTCGTTTCTGGTGCGAGGCGTTGGGGTACGTCGTACCGCCGCCCCCGGAGGGCTTTGCCACGTGGGACGATTTCACCAGCTCGCAGCCGCCTGAGGAGCGGGATTCCTGGTTCGCCTGCAGCGATCCCTCGGGTGTGGGCCCGCGGCTGTACTTCCAGCGCGTCCCCGAAGGCAAGGTCGTCAAGAACCGGGTGCACCTCGACGTGCGGGTCGGCACCGGGCTCGTCGGTGAAGAGCGTCTGGCCGTACTTGAGGCCGAATGCGCGCGACTGGTCCCGCTCGGCGCGGTACGCGTGCGACTGCTGGCTGCCGATGACGACAACGAGTCGTGCCTCGTGATGCAGGACGTAGAGGGCAACGAGTTCTGCCTCGACTGAGTAGCCGCGACTGTGTCACCTTCCGAGCCGAACGGTGCAGTTGAACGTCCGAGGGTCGCCATCCCGTGGGCGCGCCAACCCATCTGTTCAGGCCGCCGGCAATGCCCGCTCACGCACCGTCGTACCCAGGGCATCTCGTAAGAGATAACGCAGTTGGCCGATTCGGCCTTGCGCGTGGCCCGGTGTGACACCCATTGTGATGCGCACCATACTCCGGGCGCCTCGGGCCGGGCGTGCACGATCATGACCGGCATGGACACTCGTTTCCTCGGTATCCCTGATCTGGTCGAAACCCCGCCCGTGGCGGTCGTGGTCGACGTCATGCGTGCTTTCACCGTGGCTGCTTGGGCCTTTGCCCAGGGCGCCGAAAAGATCGTCCTTGCTGAGTCGCTGGACGAGGCCGTGGCTCTGAAGGCCCGCCACCCGGATTGGGTGGCGATCAAGGACGGTGCGTCCGCGCCCGGGTTCGACACCGTCAACTCACCGGGCATGCTGCGGTCCATCGACCTCGGCGGACGGACCGTTGTGCAGAAGACCACGGCAGGGACGGTCGGTGCCCTTGCGGTCAAGGAGGCGTCTCTGGTGCTGTGCGCCAGCTTCGTGGTGGCGGAGGCAACGGCTCGGCTCCTGCGGACGCGCAAGAGCGACACTGTCACGTTCGTGGTCACCGGCGAAGACGGACAAGCCGATGAAGACCTGGCGTGCGCCCAGTACATCGCTGGGAGAGCTGCCGAGGCCAGGACAGATGCTGCTGAGTTCCTCCACCGCGCTGCCGCGTCGCGCGCCGCAGTCGAGCTGACGGAGGGTGTGCGTCAGGGAGTCCATCCCGACGACGTCGCGCTCTGTCTTGAGCTCGACCGGTTCCCCTTTGCCATGGTGGCGACCCTGGAGGCCTCACTCATGGTCCTGCGCCCACACGCGATGTCTTCACAGCCCTAGATGATCAATTCCAAGGGATACCTGTGAAGGGTTGTGGGGTGGGCGGCGGCCGATGCCACCGCGAGACGGACAGGCGGCGGGCTGCCGGCCCTGGTTGTCGAGGTGGCAGCGGGCGGTCAGGCGTCAGGGTCGACTTCGGGGTGCGTGAACCGCACGGGCTTGCCCAGCGACCGGGCGTAGGCGATTTCGGCTCGGGTGCTGTCTCCGATGTAGTCTCCGACTACGAGCACCTCATCAGCGAGCCGGATCTTCGCCCGGTGCAGATCGTCGAGTCGAACCTTCAGCGCCTCGGCCTCGACAGGATCGGAACAAAGCTCGTGCGGCGACTTCATGTCACAGCCCGGTTTGACGACAATCTTTCCGGCCTTCGTCTCCCGCAGATCGGCCTCGCTCATCTCGGTCATGAAACGGGTTGAGCCGCAGACCACGACGATACGCGGGAGGCTCAACAGCTTCTTCGCGGCGGCGAGCTTCTCCTCGGGGGTGAACAGTGGCGGGTATGACACTGGTTCCTCCTGGTGGTGTGGTTCCAGTTGCTGTGGCCTGCCCGTAAAGGTGAACGGGAACGGCCTGGCGCAGCCCTGTTCAAACCGCTGCGACAGGTCATCGAATCGATCAACGAGACCTTCAAGGGTCAGCTTGACCTCGAACGGCACCGAGGGCGCACACCCGGAGGTGTCATAGCCCGCGTCATGCAACGCATCCTCGCGCTGACCGCCGCGATCTGGCACAACGACGCCACCGGACAAACCGTCCTACGCTCACTGATCGCCTACGAACACTGACCCCTTGGAATAGATCATCTAGGCAGTTTCTTACGGATCACTGCACTGGCTCCGGGCTGTCGGTGGTGGGATGGCTTCATGCCACCTGAGCATTGTGTGACCAGGAACCACATCGAGGTGTGGCATGGACGCGTTCTGCCGTCGGGGCCGGACCGGATCAGGTTCTGGACGGTGCTGCGCGGTTCGCTCCTGCCGATCCTGGTCTGGACCGGCGTCGGGTGCTTTGCGCACTTCGTCTACAACCCGGTCGTGGCGATCGTTCTCGGTGGGCTCCTCACGTTGTCGTTCATCGTGGGGTTCGGGCTCCGTCGCAGGGCAAGGCACTCGGTTCGCTGCAGCATCTACGGGGCGCTGGGCGGATTGCTCGACAAGTCCATGGCCGGGTTCTGAGGCGTTGCTGCGGAGGGCGCCTGTCGTTGTCTTGAGCGTGTTGACCGATGCCCAGTGGGCCAGGATCGAGCCCCTGTTGCCTGACCGGACCCTTCGCGGGGGAGGGAGATGGCGTGATCACCGGCAGGTGGTCGACGCGATCGCCTGGAAGTACCGGACCGGATCTCCGTGAACGGACCTGCCTGCGGAATTCGGCGGCGGATCGGTCCGTCACCGTGCGTCGCGTAGCTGAAGAAGGTACGCCGCGGTCAGCCCGACAGCAGGGTCCGCGTCCTGCGACAGCTCCTCGAGTGCCCGCGACGCTCTCGTCCCCGGGATTCCTGCCAGAGCCTGGGTCAGCCGTCCACGTGCAGACGCTTCGGCGGTGTCGTGGGCGAGGCGTTCGACGAGCCCGGTCGCGATCCGGTCCGCCGTCGCGGTGTCCTTCGCCAGCACGCTCAGCGCATCGGCTGCGTCGGTGTCGTTCCTTCCCTCCACGATCATGTCGATGAGCGTCGGAACCGCATCGGCCATGCCACGTGTCCCGAGCGCCAGAGCCGCATGTCCGCGGACCACTGCGTCGTGGTTCGCGAGGGCATCCCGCAGCCCCGCGGCGGCCTCATCGTCGGGCATCTCGGCAAGGGACTGAACGGCACGTTCCCGTACCGCGGCCACAGGTGAGCGGAGGCCCTCCGCGAGCAGTGCCGAGCCGCCGTCGCCCGATCGCGCGAGCGCCCATCGCAGGGCCCCGGCAACGATCGGGTCCGTCTCGCTCAGTGCCGCCTCGACCAGGGCATCCACCGGCACCGGAACCTCGCCGACCGAGGAAAGGGCCGCGCGCTGGCGCGCGTCGGCACTCTTGGATCCCAGTGCCTGGAGGAGCACGACAACCTGGAGTACGTCCTCCCAGCCGGCGGGGTCCGCGGCATCGATCCGGCGCAGCCGTGTGAGCAGTTCGGTCTCCGCGGCAATGCGTTCGTGTGTCTGACGGATGAGGTCGCCTACGAGCGCCGAGGGTGTGAAACCGGGATCGTCGAGCGCGCGCCCGATCTCACGCAGCGACAGACCCAGCGACCGCAGGCTTTCGATGTGGAAGATCCGCCGGATGTCCTCCCCGGAATACTCCCGATAGCCGGAGCCGGTGCGACCGGAAGGACGCACCAGACCCAGCGACTCGTAGTGCCGAAGCATGCGGGCACTGACCCCGGACCGTCGCGCCACCTCACCGATCAACACGCCCTATCGTCCCTCCTCGCCGGACCCGCCGAGAGCCACGACGCGCTTCGCCTCCTCGATCGCGGACTCGAACCCGGCGTCCGGGTCGCGCAGAATCCGTTCTGTGGCGAGCGCGTGCGCACGCGCGCGCGGGTCGGGGGCCGTCGTCGCAGCAAGCAGAGCCGGCACGGTGGCTTCACCCAGCGCGACCAGTGCCCGGCTGAGACTCAGCTGCGTCTCCCGCTCGCCGCGCCCGAGCTGGGTCGCCAACACGGTGGCCAACGCGGACTCCTCCCCTTCCGGTACGAGCACGACCGCGGCCCGCCAGGCGCTTCGCGCCACCTCGTCGTCGGCGTCGGACAGAAGCGTCCGCGTGATGACCGGCCACGCCTGCGGGTCCCCGATCTTGGACAGCGTGTGCAGTGCCTGGCTCCGTGCCTGCCCACGCTTCGAGCGGACTTCGCCGAGCAGCTCGGGCAGCGTCATGGACACCGGGTGGCGGGTGAGCGCCCAGGTCAGCATGTCGCGGACGAAGAATTCCGGCTCGATCGCGCAGCGTTCGATGAGCTTGGCGACGAAGCGCCGGTCGGGCGTCGTACCGACCGCCAGAGCAGCCCGCAGCCGCACCGACGAACGGTCGTCCTCCAGCCCCTGGAGTGCTCGTACCGCGTCCGCGTCCTGAATCGTGATCGTCATCGAGATCACCTCCTTGGCAAGGAGTGAAGACCTTGTCACCGTGTCAAGGTCAAACCCGGTCCGCCGCGAACCGCGGTCTCGCCGAGAGCTCCGGTGGGGCCTCGGCTCCCGTTCCATGGTTGGGCTCTTCTCAACGTTCCTGCTCGCCGACCGGGGGCTGTCGGGCCAGGAATTCTTCGAATGCTGCTGCCTGCTCGGGGTCCATGTATCCCTGGCGTGCATGCAAGGTCTTGTCCGCAAGCCATGCCGCCTCGTCGGCGGGCAGTTGTACAGCGATCACTGTCCCGCCCCGGGCAAAGGGGACGCGCCTGCCGTCGGCGCGCACGTACCGGGTGTACGGGCCGTACTCCTGCGGCCTGGCCAACGGCTCGACCCGAAGCCGGCCGACGTCCCACGTCGTCCCGTTCGCGTCCTCCCCTTCCTCGTCCTGCGGTAGCGATGCGGGTACGGGGTAGTCGGCGCGGGCCCAGTGCTCCAGCTCGGCCACTGCCTCCGCCGGGAACAACACGCTCACCGGCGTGTCTGCCTCTGTCAGCACAACGCGCTCACGGGTGGACTCGACGAGCGAGACGAGGCGCTCGTAGTCGATCGGGTCCGAAGCGAACCGACGCTCAACAACGATCTTCACATCATCCATGGAGCCGGACGCTACATGCTGAGTCTCTTCCCGAGGAATCCAGAAACCCAGGGTGTCGGCCGGTTCAGGAAGGCGCGCCGCCCAGTACCTCCACCTTGCCGGTGTCGAGCGAGTAGTAGGCACCGACCACGGCGAGGTCGCCCCTTCCCACGAGTGGGGCGAGGTCGTTGTTGGAGCGCAGGTCGGCAGCGGTCAACGTGACCTGGGCGCGGGCCATGGCCTCGACCGGGTCGGAGCCGCCCTCCCCGGCCGCATGTTCGTAGGCCGGCCGTAGAGCCTCGACGATCGCCTGCAGGTTGCCAGGCAGCGGCTTGCTGTCACGGATGGATGCGTACGCCGCCTTGATGGCGCCGCAGCGCTGGTGGCCGAGGACCACGATGAGTGTGGTTCCACTGGTCATGGGCCCGTACTCGACGGAACCGGTGACCACCGGGCCGATCGCCTCCCCACCCGTGCGCATCACGTAGAGGTCACCCAGCCCCGTGTCGAAGAGGAGCTCAGGCGGCACCCGGGAGTCGATGCACGAGAGGATCGCCCCGAAGGGTTCCTGCTCCTGGGCCAGGAGCTGACGCCGGTCCGGATCCCGGTCGGGGTGGTGGAGGTCTCCGCTCACCCAGCGGGCGTTGCCTTCCATCAGTCTCGCGAATGCCGCGGTGGGCGTGGTCGGGCGAGGACCGGGTGAATCTCCGGCCGCCGCCGGGGCCGCCTCCGTCGACGAGCAATCTGCGAGCGCGACGGGGGCAACCGCGAGGTCGCCGCCCAGTTGCGCTCCACGATCCGGACGTCCTGCCCTGTTCATCGGTTTCCCCTCGACGCCGCTCAGACATGGCCTGGCGCCTGGTGCCGCGCCCGAGATCCACCGGCCCGCGATGAACTCTCTCCCGAGCCGGTCCGTGGGCCGTCTGTGGCAACGTAGCCCGCCTCCGTCTGCGCCTGCTGTCAGGTCGCCCGCGCCACGCTGAACAATTGCCTCTGGTCGAGACACAGGGAGGTCAGTCCTGCCCGGCAGCCATTCTGCCGATGTGTTCCAGGAACTCCTGGATGCTTGCCGCGCAGACCTCGAAGTCGTGGAACCAGGAAGCCGTGGTCGACCTCCACACCCGCCCACTCCCAGTCACCGCGAACAACTGGCCGCCGCCATCACTGGCGAAGACGAGAGCGGGTGGCTCGTCGTCGATCTGGACGGATCCGTACTGCTGGAAGTGTTCCGCGACCGTCGAGGCCGAGTGGATGAAGTAACCGTTGCCGACGTCCGGCAGGGAGACCTCACTGATCACCCAATAGAGGGTGGTCAGGTCGGAGGGGATCGGTGTCAATTCCACCAGCGCATCCGTTGCCCTGTGGCTCTCCTCCGTTGACGGAGCGACGACGTTCTCACCTGGCGGAAACCCGTGTGTCTGAAGAAACGACGACGTCAGAGTCCTGATCGCTGCAGCAGTCCGCTCGCACCAGCCACGCACCCACTCCGAGTCGAGCCGTTCACCGGACACCAGCACTCACCCCGCGGTCCTGGTTTTGATGAGCGGCACGTCCCGCGAGAACTCCCGGAAACCGACGCCGTAGTACAGCCCCCGCGCCTGGGGATGCCCCGGCGCACCCAGGCAGGCGACCATCACGCGAGTGGCCCCCGCCTCACGTGCCAGATGCATCCCGTGCAGAAGCATCGCCCTGCCCAGCCCCAGACGCCTGTACTCCGGATGCGTCCCGACCGGTTCGAACTCAACGGTCTTGTTCGCTTCGTCGAGCCACATGATCGTCGAGGATGCCATCGTTCCGTCCGGCGCCTCCACCAGGATGTGCAGGTCGCCGCGATACGCCGCCGTCTGCCGAACGCCCTGGTAGCCCTCGGCCGTGTACGTAGAGGGAGCCCAGGCGTCGAGATGGGCCTGGACCGCGGCCTTCGGCCCGGCCTCGTCGGCGGTGCGGAAGCGGAATCCGTCCGGCAGTACCGGTAGTTCCAGGTCGGTGAGGTCGCGCTGATTGAGCTGGGTCCAGGACCCGGCGTCGCCGAGCGAGGCCGGATCGGTCTCATAGGCGTGCGCTGCCCATCTCTTCAGGGCGAACTCATCGGCGGCGCTCGGCATCACCGTGCGCTCGATGCCCGCCGCCGTCGCGTCGTACCAGTCGATGACCTCGTCGACCAGCCCGGCGTGGTCGGGATGTACCTGGTACACCAGATAGGCGCCGGTGGCGTCCTTCACCGACCCGTCGCTCCGCCTGGCCCGGTGCGGGAGCCAGGCCCAGCTCCACGCGACCAGATCCCCACCGGAGAACCACAGCCGATGCGGCCGGCTCGCGCCGTCGGCGGCGTGCCCCTTGCCCCAGTTCCAGGCCAGCTCGCCGAACGTCGCGTCGCTGTTGACGAGGTCCGGGCGGGCGACGGTGACACGCTGCGCCAGACCCTGCATGAGCTCCAGGTCCGCGGCGGTCACAAGCTCGGCATCGGGCATAGTGCGCAACTGTGTCAGGACTCCCCCAGGGCGTCGAACCGTTTTCCGGGCCGCCGATCGCGGCCGTCAACAGCACCATGCGCCAAGCGGAGAGCCGGTGATCCTTCGCGCTCCGGGGCTGCGCGAAGGATCACCTCAGGCCGCCTCCATTACCGGCGGATCTGCTTCGCGGAATTTAGCTCAGCGTCTTCAGCGCCGCCGCGTCGTACGGCTTCGTCCCGTCGACCTGGCCGGCCAGGACCTTCGCCGCCCACTCCGGGTCCTGGAGCAGGGCGCGACCGACGGCGACCATGTCGAACTCGTCGCGCTCCAGGCGGTCGAGGAGGTTGTCGATGCTGCCGACCGCGGCCCCCTCGCCCGCGAACGCGCGGATGAAGTCGCCGTCGAGGCCGACCGAGCCGACGGTGATGGTGGGCCTGCCGGTGAGCTTCTTGGTCCAGCCCGCCAGGTTCAGGTCCGAGTCATCGAACTCAGGGAGCCAGTAGCGGCGGGTGGAGGCGTGGAAGGCGTCGACGCCGGCCGCGGCGAGCGGGGCCAGGATCGCCTCCAGCTCCTCCGGGGTCTGGGCGAGCTTCGCGTCGTAGGCCTCCTGCTTCCACTGCGAGAAGCGGAAGATCACAGGGAAGCCGGGCGAGACGGCCTCGCGGACCGCGGCCACGATCTCGGCCGCGAACTTCGTACGGGCCACGGGGTCGCCGCCGTAGGCGTCGGTACGGCGGTTCGTCGCCGCCCACAGGAACTGGTCGAGGAGGTAGCCGTGGGCACCGTGCAGTTCGACGCCGTCGAAGCCGATGCGCTCGGCAGCTGCGGCAGCCTCGACGAAAGCACCGATGACGTCGTCCAGGTCCTGCCGGGTCATCGCCTTGCCGGTGCCCTCGGTGCCGTCGACGCGGATGCCGGAGGGGCCGACGGCGGGGGCGTCGGCGTAGGGGGCCTCGCCCTGCTTGCGCACCATGCCGATGTGCCACAGCTGCGGGACGATCGTGCCGCCCGCCGCATGAACGGCGTCGGCGACCTTCGCCCATCCAGCCAGCTGCTCCTCACCGTGGAAGCGCGGCACACGGTCGCTCTGTCCGGCCGAGTCGTGGCCGACGTAGGTTCCCTCGGTCACGATCAGACCCACACCAGCGGCGGCGCGACGGGCGTAGTACGAGCGCACGTCCTCACCCGGAACGCCGCCCGGGGAGAACATGCGCGTCATCGGTGCCATCACGATGCGGTTCGGGACGGTCAGGCCGTTCAGCGTGACGGGCCGGGACAGGATCTCGGCCGCACGGTGGGCCGAAGACGCGGTGACGGACACTGAGGTGCTCCTCGCAGGTACTTGATAACGTTGATGGTTGATAACATCAAGCAATGAGAAGACGGTAAAACTAAATATTTGAGATTGTCAAGTTTCCTGGGGTAAAGTGACTGCCATGACAGGAACTGCCCGCGTAGATACAGCTCGGCTCATGGAGCTGCTCTCGGTGTCCCTCGGCGCCTACTACGGCGACTTCACCATCGCGGCAGCGAGCGAGAACCTCACCGCGAGCCAGGGCAAGGCGCTGACCGTGCTGCGCCGGGGCCCCGCCGCAATGCGCGCCCTGGCCCACACCCTCACCTGCGACGCCTCCAACATGACCGGGATCGTCGACCGGCTGGAGAAGCGCGGCCTGGTGCGCCGCGAGCCCAGCCCCTGCGACCGGCGCATCAAGAATGTCATCCTCACCGCGGAGGGCGAGCGCGTCGCCGACACGATTCGCGCGAAGATGCGCACCACGCAGGAGGGCCTGGACAGGCTCACCGACGAGGAGCGGGACTCCCTGCACACCCTGCTGGAACGAGTCTTCCCTACCCGGCCCTGCACCTGAGCCGGGGCAGGTGACGGCGCCGCGGTCCGTTCACCTCTCGACGGCCGCCGCACCTTCGGCCATACCGCGAGTCCGGCGCCGGCAGCCCGGCCGTCCGCCGTCGAGGCCGGCCCGCTTCGCGTCCGGCACCGTGAGGGCGATGGCGAACAGCGGCCGGAAACCGCGGCGTTGACCAGGAAATAGGGCGTGCCGGACCCGCCGGTCCGGTGCGGAGGCAGATGGACGAGACCTTGGTCTATACCAACCAGCGCCGTCCCAGTATCCTCATCCGTGGCCAGTAGCACACTCTTCCCCCACCCAGGTTGCGTGCTGGCGCGGGCGACGCCCACCTATCTCTGCCCCAAGCAGCCGGGTGAACCTCCCCATTCGCCGCCTCTAGGAGTCACGGTGAAATTTCGCACCAGAAGCTCGGCGATCATCGGCGCCATCTGCCTCGTCGCTTCCCTCGCCTTGACCACGGCGTCCGCCGACGAGCCCGGCGCCCCAGGTCAGGCAGCGAAGGTCACACTGAAGAAGGTCGCCACGGCCCAGAATCCGTCCGCCGGTACCGCCGGGCCCGGCGGTACGGTCTGGATAGCCGAACGTGCGGGCACCGTAAGGGTCTTGGGCCCCAAGGGGCTCGGTGAGCCCGTCCTCGACATTTCCGGCGAGACCACCACCGACGGCGAACGCGGCCTGCTGGGCATCGCGTTCGACAAGAGGTTCGCGCACTTCTACATCTCGTTCACGAACCTTGAAGGAACCAGCACCGTGGACGAGTTCGCCGTACGGGGCGGCAAGATCCAGCCGAACACCCGACGCACCGTCCTCACCCAGACGCAGCCCTACTCGAACCACAACGGCGGCGACATCAAGTTCGGCCCCGACGGCTACCTCTACATCGCGTTCGGTGACGGCGGCGCGGGCGGCGATCCGCACGGCAACGGGCAGAACCTCGACACGCTGCTCGGCAAGATGCTGCGGATCGACCCGAGCGGCGGCAAGCCGTACGCGATCCCGCCGGACAACCCGTTCGTCAACGACCCGAACGCCAGGGACGAGATCTGGGCGTACGGGCTGCGCAACCCGTGGCGGTTCTCCTTCGACGCGGGTACGGGCGATCTGCTGATCGGTGACGTCGGCCAGAGCGACTGGGAGGAGATCGACTGGGCCCCTGCGAGCAGCAAGGGCGGTGAGAACTACGGATGGTCCCAGATGGAGGGCACCCACCCCTTCCGGGGCGGCACGGAGCCCGCGAACCACGTACCGCCGATCCACGAGTACGACCGCACCGGACTGGGCTGCTCGGTGATCGGCGGATTCGTCTATCGGGGCAAGGCGATCCCGGACCTCAAGGGTCAGTACGTGTTCAGTGACTACTGCGACGGCACCGTCCGCGCCCTGCAGTTGGAGAACGGCAAGGTGACCGGGGTGAGCGACCTCGGAGTCAACGGCGGCGAGACCGTCTCGTTGGTTCAGGGCTGCAAGGGCGAGCTGTACGTGCTCGCCATTGCCGGCGGCATCTCCCGCATCGACCCGGCGTAACGACTACGTGATGCCGAAGCTGCACGGCAGCGAGTAGCCCCAGGGCCGGCTCGGAGTTCGGCCTCTGTGCCGAACTCCGAGCCCGGGTCACCAGGCGCCGTGGTGGGCCAGGCCCAGTGCCAGGGCGGCCCCCGCGGTCAGGAGGAACACGATCCCGCCCACGATGTTGCGGGACCCCACTCTCAGGTGGGCAAAGATCGCGCCGATGAAGTACAGCACGAGGCCCGAGGCGGCAAGAGTTCCCAGGAGCGGGACGGCCAGTCCGGCCAGCAGCCCCACGGTGCCCGCCGCCAGCAGCATGCCCAGCACCGGTACCCACTTCCGGGCTATCCCCTTCATGTCCGCCTGGGTCTTGGGGTATTCGTGGCCGATCAGGTAGGTGACGGCCGCGGCGCCGTTGAAGACCGCGCCGAGGATGGTGACCGTGACATAGGCGGCGAACACGATTTCTCCGATTCTGTGGTGAGTAGCACTGGTGAGCAGTCCGTCATGGGATGCCGCTCTCCTCCATGACGAACCGTGGACTCACTTTTGTGACACGGTGGCCGACCGGGCATGCCAGTCGTCCCGGAGCAGCACGTTCTCCGCTGAGCACCACCGCACGACGGTGCTGTAGGGGCCGCGATCGATGCTCCCTCTGCACTGATGACCGTCCCGGGGCCAATGAAACGGAGCTCAGCCGGCAGCCCCCGGGAGCCGGGCGATGACGCCGGACAGGTCGGTGCCGGCAGGGAGCGTGCCGAAGGCCAGGCCCTGGTCACCGGCCAGCCGCGAGGCGCAGAACGCGTCCGCGACGGCGGCCGGGGCGTGCCGGACGAGGAGGGAGCCCTGCAGCACCAGCGCCATGCGCTCGACCAGCCTGCGGGCGCGCACGGCCGCGTCCTCGGTGAGCACCAGTTCGTCGCGCAACTGCCGCCAGGCCGCGTCAAGTCGTGCATCCGCGCCTGCGGCGATCTCGATCTCGGCACCGAAGGCGTCGAGGGACTCGGGTTCGCGGGTCAGGGCGCGCAGCACGTCGAGTGCGTTGACGTTGCCCGAGCCCTCCCACAGGCCGTTGAGCGGGGCCTCCCGGTACAGCCGGGGCATCCCCGACGTCTCGTCGTAGCCGTTGCCGCCGAGACACTCCAGGGCTTCGGCGACCGCCGCCGGCTGGCGCTTGCACACCCAGTACTTGCCGACCGCCGTGGCCAGCCGCAGGAACACCCGCTCCCCCGCGTCACCACGCTGTGCGCGGTCGGTCGCTCCCGCGATCCGCAGCGCCAGGGTGGTCGCGGCCTCCGACTCGATGCCGAGGTCGGCGATGACGTTGCGCATCAGGGGCTGGTCGATCAGCTTGGTGCCGAACACGGAGCGGTACCTGATGTGATGGGCGGCCTGCGCGAGTGCGGCACGGGTCCCGGACGCGGAGCCCAGGATGCAGTCGAGCCGGGTCATCGTGACCATGTCGATGATGGTCCGCACACCCTGCCCCTGACGGCCCACCGGCCAGGCGACGGTGTCGTCGAACTCCGGCTCGCTGCTGGCGTTGCTGCGGTTGCCCAGCTTGTCCTTCAGCCGCTGGATGCGGAAGGTGTTGCGACTGCCGTCCGGGAGCACTCGCGGAACCAGGAAACAGGACAGCCCTCCCGGAGCCTGTGCCAGCACCAGGAACACATCGTTCATCGGAGCGCTGGTGAACCACTTGTGGCCGCGCAGCCGCCAGGTGCCGTCGGGCTGCTCGGTGGCGACGGTGGTGTTGGCCCGTACATCGGTGCCGCCCTGCTTCTCCGTCATGCCCATGCCCGCGAGCAGACCGCTCTTGCCTGCGGGGGCACGCAGACCCGGGTCGTACGTCCGGCTCGTCAGCAGCGGCTCGTAGACAGCGGCCAGCTCCGGCGCCGAGCGCAGGGCGGGGACGACCGCGTAGGTCATCGAGACCGGGCAGCCGTGCCCCTGCTCGGCCGAACTCCACACCATGAAGCCCGCCGCGCGCGCCACATGGGCGCCGGGCCGGGCGTCGGCCCACGGCGCGCCGCCGAGACCCTCCCTGATCGCCACGTCCATGAGCGCGTGGTACGAGGGGTGGAAGTCCACCTCGTCGATCCGGTTGCCGTAGCGGTCATGGGTGCGCAGCACCGGCTCGTTGCGGTTGGCCTCCTCGGCCCAGCGCTGGACCTGCTCCGAGCCGGCCAGCCGGCCCAGGCGGTGCAGGTCCTCCACGTACCACTCGGCGCCCTCGCGGCGGACTCCCTCCAGCAGTACGGCGTCGTCGGCGACATCGTGGCCGACCAGCGGCGGCGGCTGGTTGGTCACCTCATGGGTGCGTGCGGTGGGGTCGCTGCGCAGTGCGGCGTCTGCTGTCGTGGTCATCTCGGTCCTCCGGACTCGGGGTCGTACCAGGGCGCGGTCACAGCCGGTCGGCGTCCGCGTCGGCGTCGTGGTCGGCCCTGGCGTCGAGCGGTGCGGCAGCACCCGCGCAGCGCAGGGCCATCGCCACCAGCTCGGTGACCAGATGGTCGGCGTCGGCGCCCTCGGCGGGAGCGGACAGTGGGTCGACGAGCACTTCGCCGATCGCCCCGGTCAGCGCGGCTGCGGTGACCTCCGGGTCCTGGTCGGGCAGCTGACCTGTGTGGATGCCCTCGCGGATCACCTCGGCGAAGACCTCGCGGTAGCGGCGCCGGAACTTCAGCCGCTCCTGGCCGAGCGCCGCTTCGGCCGGCGCGGCGAGCAGGGCGTGGGCCAGACCGCGGGACTCCATGGCGCGGCGGGCGAAGACGTCGACGCCCAGCGCGAGCCGCTCGACCGGGTCCCGGCCGCCCTCCGTGAGGACCTTCCCGAGCACTTCGACCTCACGTCCGGACGCGCGGCGGAAGACCTCGACGGCCAGCGCGCCTTTGGAAGGAAAGTGCTGGTAGACCGAGCCGACCGACATCCCCGCCGCAGCGGCGACCACGGTGACGGATGCGTTGGCCCAGCCCACATCGGCCACGACGGCGGTCGCCTGCTCCACCAGATGCTCTCTGGCGGCGGCGAGGCGGTCCTGCACAGCGGGTGTCTTGCGGTAGGCCACGCAACAAGTGAACCACTGTTCAGATCTTCACGCCAGCCTCCGTCCGCGCAGGTTCTCCCCACCGGTCGAGAGGGACTTGGAGCACATGGTCACCGCAGAGCCGGGTACGGGTGCCCGGCCCAGTGTTCGGCGGCGGTGATGCCGAGCAGCACGACGTCGTGGTAGCTGCCGGCGAAGAACTCATGCTGCCGAAGCCGCCCCTCCTCCACGAATCCCAACCTGCGGTAGAGGGCGAGGGAGGCGTCGTTGAACGAGTAGACCTCTACTTCACACTTGTTGTGGCGCTGCTCGGCGAACATGTAGGTGAGGAGCAGTTCGGTGGCCTCAGCCGCGTACCCCTTCCCGCGGTGATCCCGGCTGATCTCGATCCCCGTCTTGAATCGTCCCGCACGGGCATCGGTCTCTCCGACCGTCACAGCCCCTGCGAACGCACCGTCGTCCAGCACCTCGACGACCAGCCGGAACGCTTCACCCCCTGGCGGACGCCCCGCACGCTCAGCAGTCCACGAACGAAAGCTCTCGTCCGAGCGTGGGGGCTCGACCATGTCGGCGTTGCGGACGTCGACGGTGTTCTGGGCCAGGTCACGGAAACACTCCCAGTCCTTCGCCTCGACACCTCGCAGACGTACCTTCTCGCCGGTCCACATCTCACTCATGGCACCCCCCACTCCAGTCGGTTGCGGCCGCTGACGGCCAGACACTCAAACGCCACACAGTAGCGGTGAGACGCGGCCGCGCCCGCGTGGGCAATCCGGTCCCGCGCAGCCCTCACGCCGGGCCACGTCCACGAGATCGCTGAGGCCGCACTCGACCACGTCGGAGACAGAATTCGGAAGACGTGGAAGGCAGCGCCGACCTAGCGTTTCGCGCATGACACCTCCCGACTGCGATATCGAGAATCAGCCTGGCGTGGCGATCCGCAGCCAGGACAACCCTGCCGTCGGCGTGACGCTCTGCGACCGTTTCAGCTTCGACCAGGATTCCGTGCACTATGCCGTCGAACTTCGGGCTCCCGGTCTGACCGCTCGCGTCGAGGAGGTGGTTGCCTGGTCCTGGGACAGCGACCTCGCACCCTTCCTCGAAGAACTCGCCGCGGACTTCCGAGGATGGGACGGCGAACGGTGTTGGCAGACGCATGACGGCGATCTGACGGTGTCGGCCGCCTTCCGGCCAGGCGGTCACGTCGGGCTGACCTGGACCGTGCGCCCCTGGCCCGACGCCGCCGGCGGATGGTGCGCCTCGGTGACCACCTGGCTCGAGGCCGGAGAGCAAATGGCCTCACTCGCGTCCGATGTCCGGCACTTCCTCGCTGACGATCTGTGACGGCAAAGAGACCCAGCGCGTCCCACCTGCCCCACCATGTCCTCCCTGGCCCATCGCATCGACCGTCCGGATAAGGTACGAAGTCCGGTGTGAACGAACAGACCCAGCCCGCGACCGTTCGCGTGTTCATCGCCCTCGCCCCGCCGGACCCTGCGAAGGAAGAACTCGCCCGGGAGCTGCGCCCCGCCTACGACACGCACCCCCAGATGCGATGGAATCGCGTCGAGGACTGGCACATCACCCTGGCGTTCCTCGGGGAGCTCCCGGCCGAGACGGTTCCGCTGCTGCGCTCGCCTCTCGCCGAAATCGCAGCGCACCACCGACCACCTCGCCTGGCACTGCGCGGCAGCGGAAGCTTCGACGACCGGGTGCTGTGGAGCGGGATCGAGGGAGACCTCGATGAGCTGCACATGCTCGCGGCCGACGTGCGTACCGCGGTCAAGAGATGCGGTGTCGCCTTCGAGGACAGGCCCCTGCGCCCGCACCTGACACTGGCGCGTGCACGCCGGGGTGATCGGTCCTCTGCGGTGGAGATCGCCGCCACGCTCACCGGATTCACCGGCCACCGATGGCCTGCCGAACGCCTGCACCTGGTCGGCAGCAACGTCGGCCGCAGCAGCGGACCGATCCACTACCGCGACATCGAGGCCTGGGCCCTCGGCAGCGGGTCCCCCGGTGGAGCCTGAACGGCCGGCCTGATCTGGGCACCACCCTCGACAAGAGGTAGAACCTTGCCATGCCAAGCTTCGAGGTCACACCGATAGGCACAGTCCGGAACAACAGGACGGACGTCCAGCACACGGACAACTGGGGTGCCGTCCGCAGCACGATCACGGTCGACGAGCGCTTCGGCGAAGCGTGCCTCCAGGGTCTGGAGGGCTTCTCCCACGTGGAGGTCCTCTTCGTCTTCGACCAGTTCCCGGAACACGACGACCACCGCGAACCCCGCCCCTACCGCGGCCGCCCCGACCTCCCGCCCGTCGGTGTCTTCGCCGGCCGCGGCCCCCGCAGACCGAACCGCATCGGGGTTACGTGCTGCGCCATCGAATCCGTCAGCGGCCGCGAACTGACCGTGGTGGGTCTCGACGCGGTTTCGGGCACCCCGGTCATCGACCTGAAGCCGACGATGGCGGAGTTCCAGGCGGTGAACATCGAACAGCCGGAATGGGTCAGCAGCCTGATGTCGGAGTACTTCCGGCCGTAGACGGCCCGTCCCGCTCGACCGCGCTCACCAATTCCCCTATGAGCAGGTCGCCATGCGGCGGGAATGTCCGCCGGCTCCGGGACTCGACGCGGAGGCGCTGGGCGCCCGGGCGTAGGCTTCGCCCAGCACCGACCGGGGGGAGCGGAAGACATGACGGCCGAGGCAGCGCAGAGGTGGGGGTCGACCCTCGATTCGGTGGTGGTGTACGAGCAGGGTGCGGTCTGTCGCCGCCTGGCCCGGGGCAGCGTGCCGTCGGACGGCAGGGTGCGGGTGACGGGACTCCCTCGCTCGCTGGACCCGGGGTCGCTGCGGGCCCGTGTTCTGGGTGCCCCCGGGGTGCGCGTCAGTGAAGCTCGGGTAGAGGTCGAGGCCGAGCCGCTCGGCACCTCCGCGCCCGACGAGTTGCAGCACAAGGTCGAGCAGTTGCGGGACGAGTACGCGGCGGCGCAGCGTCGCCGGGAGCATCTGCTGAGCCTGATCGAGGAGGTCAGGGCTCTGCACCCGGTCCCGCCGGCCCGCAAGCGTGACGACCCGCACCGTCGCACCCCGGTCGACGCGTGGCTGGAACTCGCCGACTTCGTGGACGAGCGGCTGACGGGACTGCACACCCGCCTCGTCGAGGCGGAGGAGGCGCTGCGCCGTATCCAGCACGAGCTCGACATCGCCGCGGACAGGCTTGCCCGCGCCTCCACCGACGCGCCGTCGGCACACGTGGAGACCACGGTCTCGGCTTTCGTGATCGTCGACCTCTCCGGCGCCGGTGACGTGAGCGCGCACCCGGACGCTGAGGTCGAACTGGAACTGGAGTACGGGGTGCCGGGCGCCGTC
The DNA here is from genome assembly GCF_036226745.1 of Streptomyces sp. NBC_00683. Lineage (NCBI taxonomy): Bacteria > Bacillati > Actinomycetota > Actinomycetes > Kitasatosporales > Streptomycetaceae > Streptomyces > Streptomyces sp. NBC_00683. The sequence goes on from NZ_CP109013.1 coordinate 397,251, forward strand.
TGGGTACCGGCCTACCGTCTCACTCACCGTCAGGGCGACCTCGGCGGCCGTCTGGTGCTGCGCGCCTCGGTCGCCCAGCGCACCGGCGAGGACTGGACCGACGTGTCCATCGCCCTGGCCACGGCCGACCTGCGGCGCGGTACCGAGCTGCCGAAGCTCCGCTCGATCCGGATCGGACGCCGTCAGCTCGCCTCCTCGCCTTCTGGCTGGCGCGAGCCCCCGGCCGGCCTCGCGGACCTGTTCGCCGGGTACGACGCGGCGGGCCCCCGGCCGGCCACGACCACCGCGGTGCCCGTCGCCGCCCCATCCTGGCCCGTGCCGCCGCCACCACCGCTGTCGCCGGCACCGCAGGCCTACGGCGCGCCTACCGGTGCGTTCCCCGTGCCGGGCAGCGCGGGCGGCGCCTTCCCGGAAGCCTTCACCGGCGCCATGCCCGCCGCCGCACAGCCGGTCCAGGCCCCGGACAGACGGAGATCCGGTGGCCAGACCTTCGCTGCCCCCGCCCCCATGGCACCCGCGCCTCCTGGTGGAGCCGCACCGCCGCCGCCACCTCCTGCACCGGCGGCCGGTCCGCCGCAGCCGAGCGGCGCCGAGCTCGACTACGCCGGCCTCGTCCTGTACGGCCCCGACGAGCCAGGCGGTCGCAGGGGGCGGTTGTTCCCCGGCTCTCCGTTCGACCCGGTGGCTGCCGAGTACCGCCGCCGTGCCGAGTCGGTGTCCGCACTGCGGCTGCCCGGGCACTCCGTGCGGCCCCGCGAGTCGGCGGGTTCCTTCGACCACCGCTTCGACCCCGCCGCCCGCGCCGACATCCCGTCGGACGGCACCTGGCACACCATCACCGTCGGCGAGATCCCGGTCGGTCTGCACACCGAGTACCTGTGCCTGCCGTCCTTGGAAACGACCGTGTACGCGACGTTGGTACTCTCCAACGCCACCGACCAGGCTCTGCTCGCCGGCCCGGTGGAGGTCACCGTCGACGACGACTTCCTGCTGACCACCGCACTGCCCACGGTCGCCCCCGGTGGCGTCTGTCAGATCGGGCTCGGACCGGCCGAGGGTGTACAGGTCACCCGCCGTACGAACCTCCACGAGTCCACCTCCGGCCTGCGCAACAACACCACCGTGCTCGACCACCGCGTCCATGTGGAGCTGGCCAACCGCCTCTCGGCGCCCATCACCCTCGAGGTCCGGGAACGGGTGCCCGTCACCTCCGAACCGGATGTCCGGATCGTGGAACGCGCCGACTGGACGACACCCGAGGACGGCCCGGGGTCCGATCGCCGTACCCCGGGCACCCGCGTCTGGCGGGTGGACCTGCCCGTCGGCGGCACCGCCGTGCTCGACGGCGGTTACGAGATCCGAATCCCGGCCGGCAAGGCCCTCATCGGCGGCAACCGCAGGAGCTGACAAACCCATGACCACAGCCCCCCAGCCGATCGCCCTGCCCGTCACCGCCGTCACCTGTCTGGAGGACCGCGCCCACGTCGAGCGTGCCGTCGTCCTCGAACTGGAGGCGGGAGTCCAGCGGTTGCGTCTCGGGCCCGTCAGCGCGATGGCCGTCGACCGGACCCTCCATGCCGAGCTGACCGCCGACCACCCGGCGGCCGTACTCGACGTGCGGATAACCCGCAGCTGGACGCCGCGCGGGCCGCTCCCGGACACCGATGACGACTCCGCCCTGCGTCGGCGGGTACACACGCTCGAAGAGGAACGGCTCGCCCTGGCACAGCGGCGCGACCGCCTGCAGGCCCGCCGGGATCTCCTCGGCCGCATTGCCACCGATCTGCTGCGGGAGATCGGCGAGGGTGCAGGCTCCGGAGAGACCGACGGACCCCGCTGGGCACGCGAGCTGGACCGGGTGGACGAGGAACGCGGCTCGTGCGGTGAGCAACTCCGTGCCGCCGAGGCCCGGCTGGCCGCCCTCGTCGACGAGATCGGGGAGGCGCAGCGAGCCCTCCACGTATCGGAGGACGAGCCCGCCGAGCTCGTCGGCCATATCGAGCTGACCGTGGAAACGGCGGTTGCCGGGCCCGTCGGGCTGCGCCTGAGCCACCTCATCCCGTGTGCGTTGTGGCGTCCCGCCTACCGGGCCGTGCTCGACGGGGACTCCCTGACGCTGGAGACCGACGCGATGGTCTGGCAGCGCACCGGCGAGGACTGGTCGGACGTACGGCTGACGCTGTCGACGGCACGCTCTGCTCTGGCCACCGATCCGCCGCGCCTGGGAGAGGACCGGCTGACGCTCACGGACCGCTCCGTCGCGGAGCGCCGCACGGTCGACATCGAGCTGCGCGAGGAGGAGATCGGGACTCTCGGCCCGTCCCCGGTGCTCGGCCTGCCGGGAGTCGACGACGGCGGCGAGGCACGGGTGTTGCGGTCCCCGGCACAGGTCTCCGTGCCCAGTGACGGCCACGCGCACCGCGTGCCGCTGTCCGCTTTCACCACGGCCGCGCACAGTGAGTACGCCTGTTCGCCCGAGCTGTCCCCCTTGGTCACACGGGTGGTGCGATTCGACAACCTGGCGGGTCATGCACTGCTCGCCGGACCGGTGGACCTGGTCCGCGACAGCGGATTCAGCGGCCGGGGGACGCTGGACTTCACCGCCCCGGGCGCCCCCGTGGAGCTCGCCTTCGGCAGCTGCGACGACCATCGGGTGGTCCGGCATGCCGAGGAGTCGCGCGACTCCACCGGAATGACCCAGCGGACCGTCATGACGCGCACGATCCGACTGCACCTGTCCCGGTTCTCCGCCCCCGGAGAACAGGGCGACCAGGTGGTCGCCCTGCGGGAGCGGCTCCCGATCTCCGAAGTCTCCGCGGTGGAGGTCCGCATGCGCGAGGAAGCCTGCTCCCCGGCGCCCGATGCGGTCGACGCCGAGGGCATCGCCCGATGGGACGTCACCCTCCCGCCCAACGGCCACCGGACGCTCACCCTGGTCTACGAGCTGTCGGCGAGCGCCAAGGTCACCGGGCTCTGAGCTCCACGCTCGGCTACGTGGATGGCCGAGTCCCCTGCGGGTTGTGCGGGACTCGGCGGTGTGCGACCAGGGCGGTGACGCCTCAGCCCGCCACCGCCGCCCGGTAGGGGCGGAAGAACGCGCGCAGCTCCTGCGCGTAGAGCTCGGGCTCCTCGAACGGCGCGAAGTGCCCGCCGCGCGGGGGCTCGGTCACGCGCACGGCGTTCGTCGTGCGCTCGAGCCATGCCCGCGGCGGGCGGACGACGTCGCCCTGGAAGAGCGAGAAGCCCGAGGGCACTTCGACCCGGCGGGCATGCTGGGTGCGCGGGATCGCGGCGTTCGCGCGGTACATCCGCATCGACGAGCCGATCGTCCCCGTGAGCCAGTAGAGGGTGACGTTCGTGAGGATCTCGTCCTTCGTGAAGCTCCGCTCGACGTCGCCGTCGCAGTCGCTCCATCCTCGGAGCTTCTCGACGATCCACGCGGCGAGCCCGACCGGCGAGTCGTTGAGGCCGAAAGCCGCGGTCTGGGGCTTTGTTCGTTGCATGGATGCGTAGGCGCCCTCGGTCGCGCCCCAGGCCGCGGCGCTGTCGATCCAGGCGCTCTCCTCGGGTGCGAGGTCCGCGGGGTCGCCGGTGAAGACGGGCAGTCCCCCGTCGGTGCGGTGGACGGCCACGACCCGGTCGGGGTGGTCGAGCGCCAGGTAGCGGCTCACGTGGCTGCCCATGTCCCCGCCCGCAGCGCCGAACCGCTCGTAGCCGAGGACGTCCATGAGCTCGGCCCACAGGCCTGCGACGGCGATGGAGTCGAGGGGCGTGCCGGTGGGGCGGTCGGAGTACCCGTAGCCCGGCATGTCGGGCACCACCACGTCGAACGCGTCGGCAGGATCGGCGCCGTGCGCGCCGGGGTCGGTGAGGAGAGGGATGACCTTCGCGTAGCGCCAGAACGAGTCCGGCCAGCCGTGGCTGAGCACCAGCGGCAGAGCGGACCCGGCGTACGCGGCGGCCCGGACGTGCACGAAGTGGATCCCGAGGCCGCCGAGGGGGACACGGAAGTGGGGCAGCCGGGCCAGCGCCGCCTCCTGCGCCGGCCAGTCGAACTCGTCCGCCCAGTAGGCGACGAGCTCACGGAGGTAGGTGATGTCGGTCCCGAGCGACCACCCGGCGTCCTCGGGCGCGTCCGGCCAGCGCGTCGCCCGCAGCCGTGCCCGGAGGTCCTCGAGCGCCGCGGGCGCCGTCTGCGGGGTGAACTGCTCGGGGCGGGGCAGGGCGTCCGGCATGGGACGCATGCTAGCGCCTCTCGTTCGGATCACTCCGAGCCCGCGGGGCCTGACACGCGCGACTGCAGATGGTCCGACCCGGGCCGGGGATCACCGAATAGCGAGCGATCAGCAAACATAATGCCGTCCATGAACTCCGCGCACCCCGCCGGTACCGACAAAGGCAAGCTGGCGCACCGCCTTGTGCCCATGACGGGTCGTGACCCGAAAGAGCTCGCCCGCTCCTCCTCCCCACTGGAGCTGCTGTTCGACCTGACCTTTGTGGTCGCGGTCGGCACGGCGGCCTCCCACTTCGCCGACATGGCGGCCGAGGGGCATCCGGGGCAGGCGGTCACCGCGTTCGTACTGGCGATGTTCGCGATCAGCGTGGCGTGGATCAGCTTCAGCTGGTTCGCCTCCGCCTTCGGTACCGACGACTGGCTCGACCGGGCCCTGACGATGGTGCAGATGATCGGCGTCGTGGTGTTCTCGCTCGGCCTGCCGGCCATGTTCCACTCCGTCGAAGAGGGGGGACACCTCGAGCTGCGCGTGATGGTGCTCGGATACGTCGTGATGCGCATCGCGATCGTGCTGCAGTGGTGGCGCGCCGCCCGGGAATCCCCCTCGTACCGTGCCGTCTGCATGGCGAACATCCGCTGGATCGTGACCGCCCAGCTCGGTTGGGTCGTGGTCGGATTCACGCAGCCGCCGCTCGCCGTCGCGTTCGTCGCCTTCGCCGTGCTCGGGGCACTGGAACTGGCGGTTCCGGTGCTCACGCAGGGCAGCGCGGGCGGAACCCCCTGGCACCCCCACCATGTGGCCGAGCGCTACGGCCTGTTCGCGATCATCGTTCTCGGCGAGAGTGTCGTAGGTACCGTCGCCTCCTCGGGCGACCTCCTCGGCGGCGTGGACGGACTGCACTGGAGCGGGAACGCCATCGCCGTCGTCGTCGCCGGCGTCGGGCTGACCTTCGGCATGTGGTGGGTGTACTTCTCCACCCCCTTCGGTGACGTCCTCGTGCACCGCCGCAACCGCGGATACCTCTTCGGCTACGGACACATCCCGCTGTTCATGGGGATCGCCGGGGCCGGCGCCGGACTCCACATGGCCGGCCTGCAACTGGAACACCACTCGGAGCTCGGTGACGTCGCCGTCGTCCTGTCCCTGGCCATCCCGGTCGGCCTCTACCTGCTGATGGTCTATCTGCTGCACACGCTGTTGCTGTCCGCCGCGGACCGCTTCCACCTGCTCCTGATCTCCGTCACTCTCGCCGTACTTCTCACGGCCGTCCTGCTGTCCGCCGCCGGAGTAGCGATCGCGGTGTGTCTGGTCATCATCATGCTCGCCCCGTTCGTCACCGTGGTCGGTTACGAGACGGTCGGCCATCGTCATCAGCGACGCATGCTGCAGGAACTCGCCGCAGGGGGCCACTGACGAACTGTCGGAGCGCATGCCCGGGCGGTTCACCCGTCGGAGGCGAGGCGGTTCAGCCACTCCCCCAGCAGGTGCTGTTCCCCGCTGCTGAGGGGCGTCTGTTCGGGCAGCGCAGCGCGCAGGGCGCGGGCGGCTCCGGCCGGGCCCGCGTCCTGTACGGCCGGTTCCTCGTTGGTGACGGCGGAGACCATGGACTCACGCATGGTGGTCAGCAGGGCGGGGTTGCGCCCGTTCTCGGGCAGGGACAGCCAGGTGAGCACCGCACCGCGCGCCGTGGCATGAATGATCATGGCCGCGAGTTCTTCGTCCACCCGGAGCCTGCCGCCCACGGCAAGGCGCCTCACTCGCCCCATCAGGATGTCCATGCCTGCCTTGAAGGCCGGTGACTCGGCTCTCGTGGGCTCGCTCTCGGTGCGCAGGCAGGTCAGGCGACCGCCGCCGATGACCAAGGTGTCCCATGCAGGTATCCTGCAGCGGGATTTGCGGGCGACAGCGAAGAGCTGACGCGGTTTCAGCCGGGGGGTCAACGTGGTGCGCGTACTGAAGGCGGTGGTCCCTGTCATCGCCCTGGTGGCGGTGGCGGCGGGATGCTCCTCGTCCGAGGGCAAGGACGAGCAGCGGCTGACGGAGTTGCGGGAGAACTACTGCACGCAGCTCGGGACATGGCAGAGGGCGCGGAACGCGGCAGACACGGACACCCCGGATCCGTCGGGGTTCGACGAGATCGGGGCCGTCGCTCAGGACGCTTTCCTCGCGATGCGACCGCTCCAGGACGAGGCAGTCGGCGGAGGCCGCACCTTGGCGGAGGCGACGGTGGCAGCGATGAAGAACAATGACTCCGAGGCGGAGGGCCGCGTCGTGCAGTACTGCGATGATTCCGGCTTCGAGACACTGATGCGCTGATGACCTTGGGCCTCCCCTGTCAGCTGAAGGCCCTGCGGTAACTGTGAGGGCTGACACCGGTGGACTTCTTGAAGCGGTCGCGGAAAGCGGTCGGTGAGCCGAAGCCGACCTGGGCACCAATGCGTTCGACGGTGTGATGGGTGGATTCCAGAAGGTGCTGGGCCTGGCGGATGCGGGCTCGGTGGAGCCACTGGAGTGGGGTGGTGCCCGTCTGTTCGCGGAAGCGGCGTATCAGGGTTCGGGTGCTGACCCCGGCGTGGGCGGCGATGTCGGCAAGGGTGAGCTCGGTGCCGAGGTTCTCCTGGAGCCAGGCGAGGAGCGGTTCGAGAGTGCTGCCCCGAGGGGTGGGCGCGTAGTCGTGGACGATGAACTGCGCCTGCCCGCCCTCGCGCTCCAGAGGCATGACGGACAGCCGGGCCGCGTCGGCGGCGACGGCGGAGCCGTAGTCGCTGCGGATCATGTGCAGGCACAGATCCAGGCCTGCGGCGGCGCCTGCCGAAGTGAGGATCTGGCCGTTGTCGACGTAGAGGACGTCCGGGTCGACCTCGATGTCCGGGTAGGAAGTGGCGAGGAGTTCGGCCGCGATCCAGTGGGTCGTGGCGCGCAGGCCGTCCAGGAGCCCGGTGGAGGCCAACGGGAACGTGCCGGAGCAGATGGAAGCGATGCGCGTGCCGTCCTGGGCGGCCGTCCGCAGTGCGTCGCGGACAGCCGGAGTCGGCGGGACGGTGGGCCGGGCGGTACCGGGCACGATGATCGTGTCCGCACCCTTGAGGCCCTCCAGCCCCCAGGGTGAGCGCAGGGTGAACGCGCCCGCGTCGGTCTCCGGCTGCTCCGCGCACACCCGGATCTGATATCCGGGGCGGCCGTCCGGGAGACGGGTGCGCGTGAAGACCTCGATGGGGGTGGAGAGGTCGAACGGGATCACCTGGTCCAGGGCGAGGACGGCGACAGTATGCATGCCCAGAAGGTACCTCTCCGTATGACCGGAATGAACTGATCCACCGGTTGGCAGTCTCGGGATCCAGCGCCGGACAATCTCTGATTCCCCAGGTCAGAAGGTCGCTCCTGGATTTGGCGTTATTCCGTTGGAGGGTGTCATCAATGCCTCTGGGAGGCGGAGTGGCAGCTGGCTAGCGTCAAGGGTGAACCCGGCGCCGACCGGGCCGGCCGGACCCGGAGGACCCCACCCATGCGCGCCCAGATCGTCCTGTTCGATGGTTTCGACCCTCTCGATGTCATCGCGCCCTACGAAGTGCTGTACGCCGGCGGCACCTCATCCGGCGGCCTGGTGAGCGTGGAACTCGTCTCCGCCGAAGGGCCGCGCGAGGTGGTCAGCGGCACCGGAGCCCTGGCGCTGCGCGCCACTGCCGCACTCGACCCCGCAGGGGCGGACCTGATCCTGGTTCCCGGCGCCTCGGGCCGCGTCGGAGTGCCCGGCGAGGTCCCCGACCATGACGCCGGTGCGGGTGAGTGGGAACAGGACGCATTCATCCCGGTACTGCTGGGCCGCACGCTCACCACCGAGCTGCCCGCGCTTCTGAAGGCGGCGATGGACGACCCCCGGGTGGTCGTCGGCGCGGTGTGCGGCGGATCGCTCGTCCTGGCGATGGCCGGCCTGCTGGAAGGACGCCACGCCACCACCCATCACATGGGCCTGGACATGCTCGACGCCACGGGTGTCCACGCGGTGAGGGCGCGCGTCGTCGACGACGGAGACGTCGTCACCGGTGCCGGCGTCACCTCCGGGCTCGACCTCGGCCTCTACCTCCTGGAGCGCGAGGTGGGCCCCCGGATCGCCCACGCCGTCGAGGAACTGTTCGCCCACGAGCGCCGCGGCACGGTCTGGCGCAACGAGGGCCCGATACCCACCGGCCTCTGACCACCCTCCCCCTCTGTCATGCAGCACACCCGTCAGGAAGAGAAGAAGACATGCACGTCGAAGGCACCTGGGATCTGTCCATCTCCACGCCCATCGGAAGGATCGAGGCCGTGGTCGAACTCCTCGACAGGGACGGTGTCCTGACCGGAGTCGCCCACGGGGCGGGAGAGGAGGTCCCGCTCAGCGACGTCGCCCTCGACGGCGACCGGCTCACCTGGAAGCAGGCCGTCACCAGGCCCATGCGTGTGAACCTGGTCTTCGCCCTGGAGGTCGACGGCGACACTCTTGTCGGCACCTCCAAGGCCGGACGCCTGCCCGCCTCCAAGGTGACCGGTCTGCGCCGCACCGTCCCGGCGGCCTGATGCCGGGGCGGTCCAGTGACCGGTTGCGTCACTGGACCGCCCCGGTTGCTGTCAGCCGAGCGGTTCGATCCAGAGGTTCCTGAAGCGGACCTTGTTGCCGTGGTCCTGGAGCCGGATCGCGCCTGCCGATGCCGATTCGGCGTCACCGGCCCCGGTCGGGCCGTCGATGGCCACGTTGTCGTGGACCTTCTTGCCGTTCCACACGACAGTGATCCTGGCGTCGTCGGTCTTCTTGCCCGCGGCGTCGAAACGGGCCGCGCGGAAGTCGATGTCGTACGTCTGCCAGGTCTCGGGAGCGGTCGCCGCGTTCAGGTCGGCGGCCTTCTTGTTGTAGAGGGACGCGGCCTCGTTCGCGGCGAGTTTCTCCACTCCGAACGAGTCCAGGATCTGGAGCTCGTACCGCTCCTGGAGATAGATGCCGCTGTTGCCGCGATCCTGCCCGGTGACATCGTCCGGCAGCTTCGGCACCCGGAATTCGGCATGCAGTCTGAAGTCGCCGAAGGCCTGCTTGGTGCGGATGTCGCCGCAGCACACCTCGATGGAGTTCTCGGCGGTACGCGGCCATTCGACGCCACGGCCGTCGGTGTGCTGCCAGCCGGTGGAGACGCTGCCGCCGGAGAACAGGTCGATGCGGCTGCCCGGCCTGCGCACCTCGATCATGTCGAGGTTGACGTGGCCGGAGTCCTCGGGCCGGTAGGTGTAGGTGATGGTGTTGCGGCCCTTGCGCAGGTCGAGCCGCTCGGTCCCGGTGGACCAGCGGTTCCAGGCGCCGGTGGAGGGGAGGCTGGTCTGCCGCGCCTGCCCGCCGTTGACGCTCACGCCGATCGTCTTGGTGCCGGTGAAGGGGTTGGGGCCGTTGGCGTAGCGGAGCCCCACGTCATACGCGCCCTTCACGGGTACGTCGACGTCGAAGGTGGCGGTGGCACCCTCGGTGCCGAAGCCGTCGACGAAGCCGCCCCCGGTGTAACCGGCGTGCTCGGTGTCGATGCCCGCTCCCCCGGAGAGTCGCGCGGACTCGGCGTCGTACCCGGTGACGGGAGCCTCGGGGCCAGGGAGGGCGTTCAGCGTGTACCAGGCCTCGGTGGACCAGAGCTGCTCACCGTCCGCGGAGGCGAACGGGCGCGGCGAGCGTACGTGCACCACCCGGTCGGTCTTCAGGCCGGGCACGGTGATCCTGACCGTGCGGCGGTCGTCGGAGACCTGGGCGGCCGCGACGGGGAGCTTCTCCTCGTCGACCTTCGGGCCCCCGTACGCCGGGGTGGGGACGTAGCGCCACTGCTCGACCGAGTAGGCGCCGCTCGTCAGCTTGGCGACGGTCTCCTCCGACAGGGGCTTGGTGTAGCTGAGTTCGAAGCCGTCGCGGGTTGCGCGCATGGTCTTGATGTCGAAGACGCTCTTGCCGTTCGGTGTGAGTTTCTGGAGGCCGAAGCGGAGTTTGCCTTCCTGACCCCAGTTGCCGTCGGCGCCGAGGCCGCCCGCGTAGATGGCGCCGTCCGGCCCGGTGCTGATCCGGGTGATGCCTGCTTCCAGACCCTGCGTGTGCCGGAACACCGCGCCCTGGTACTCGCCGTCCACCTTCTCGAGGTCGGCGCGCTGGATTCCGCCGTAGGTGACGTCACCGAAGAGCAGCTGCCCAGCGAAGGGTCCCTTCTTCAACAGCATCGGTGTGCTGGGCGAGTTGGCTATTTCGTTCTGCGGCAGCCACAGCACCGGCTTGGTGACCGTACGGTCGTCGAACGGGCCGTCCGGGTTGGTGTAGTGGTTGAAGAACCGGTCCTGCTTGACGTGGACCAGTTTGGAGGCGGGCAGCCAGCCGCCCTGGTTGTCGGTGACGAACAGCTCCCCCTCGGGGCCGCGTCCGATCCCGTTCGGTGTGCGCAAGCCACCGGCCAGGTAACTGACCTTTCCTGTGGCCTTGTTGACCTTGATGGTGGTGCCACGGTTCGCGGCCGGCTGCGGATCGGTCGTCGCACCGCCGTAGTTGATGGCGACGGACAGGTTCAGATAGAAGTTCCCGTCCTCGTAGAGCAGGCCGAAGGCGAACTCGTGGAAGTTCCCTCCGTATGGCCACTCGGCGACCTTGCGGATCTCGCCTGCCGTGTTGTCGCCCTCGATGTCCGACAGCTCGGTCAGCTGGTGCTTCTCCGAGACGTACAGCTTCCCGTCGACGTACTTGATCCCCATCGGCTCCCTGAGGCCGCCGGCGATCTTCTTGTACGTGACCTTCTCCGGGCCGGTGTCTCCCGTGACGTGGTCGAGGACGTACACCTCTCCCTTGGTCTCGGTGCTGCCGCCCCAGGTGGTCACGGCGAGTCTGCCGTCCGGCAGCCAGTCCATCGCGGAGACCTGGGGCTCGAAGCCGGCGGGGCGCAGGTCGGTGAGGGTGTAGCCGGGGTTGACCGAGGTGAGCGGGAGGCCGTCGCCGGGGGTGTCGTAGGTGCCTTCGCACTCCTTGCGTCCGGGGGCCGTGACCCGGACGACACCGGCGTCGGTACTGAGCACGGAGTTCGGGACGAGGGTGAAGTCGGATGCCCCCGGCGGCTTCCACTGGAGGGTGACCTGCTGGCCGCCGCCGCGGTCGAAGTGGTCGATGTGCAGGGCGTGGTAACCGGGGGCGAGGGCGATCTCACCGTCCTTGGGCTCGGCGCCGTGCAGTCCGTCGTGGTCGATGACCTGCTGGTCGCCGATGAGGAGGCGGGAGCCGTCGTCACTGATCAGACGGAAGGCGTACGTGCCGTCGGCGGGGACGTTGATGTTGCCGATGATCTGCGAGACGAAGTTGTCGGTGAATCCGAAGCCGTCGGTGGAGGACCAGTCGGCTGTCGGGATCAGCTTGTCGACGTTGGGTGTCTGGGCGGGCTTGAGGTCGCAGAGTGCGTCCAGCGGGGACTGAATGTCGAAGACGCGGAGTGTGACACCGGGTTCCTGGGGCGGCAGGTCCGCGAACGGCCTCTCGTCCGCACCGGCGGTGCCGGCGGCGAGGCCGCTGGTGAGAAGCACCGAGAGGAGCAGCCCGGTGATTCTTCGTGCTCTGGGGCGATGACTACGGAGGTTCGGGTACTTGCGTGGCGTCACTCTTCCTCCTGCTGGGCGCTGCGGTGCGGCGCGACCGGGGCGGCCCGCGTCCGCGGAGTGGAGTTCGTGCACGTACGAGTGGTGCGATGGCGTTCCGCTCCGTTGCAAGCGGTCTGCCGCGCGAAATCGACGCCCAGCGTACGAACATCGCACCGAACCGTCCATACTTTGTCCTCAACGAGGAAAAACTCATGGGGAGTTGATCAGCTTCGGAGCACAAAACGCCTGATTGCACGGGCGGTTGCTACTGTCGACGCCTCCATCGACAGGAGGCGTCTGCGGGCCATGCGGGTATCGATGACGAGCGCCGCGGCGCATGCCGGCCGTGCGAACGAGGACTTCACCGGCGCCGTACCGACGGCCGCGGTGCTGATCGACGGCGCCGGCATCCCCGGCTCGGAAGCGACGTGTCGGCACGGCGTGGCCTGGTACGCGAGCCGTCTCGGAGGCAGACTCCTCGGCCTCCTGTCACTCGTGCGGTACCGGAGTCTCCCGGCGTTGCTCGCAGAGGCCATCGAGCAGGTGACGGACGATCACCGTGACACCTGCGACGTCGCCGACCCCATCGCCCCCTCTGCGACCGTGGCCGTCCTGCGCGTGTCCGACGGACTCATCGAGTACCTGGTGCTCGGTGACTCCTTCGTCGTACTCGACAGAGCGGACGGTGCGCCGCTCGTCGTGACCGACCCCCGGGAGGTGACCATCAGCCGGTCGTTCCTGCCCGCGCTCGAGGCCGCCCCGGAGGGCAGCGAGGAGTACCACGGGGTCCTGCGGGACCTGCGCGCCAACCGGAACCGGGCGGGCGGCTTCTGGGTGGCCAAGAACGACCCGCGTGCGGCGGACGAGGCGGTAACCGGAAGCTGCCCGGCCCTCGATCTGACCGCTGCCGCCCTGCTCAGCAACGGGGCCAGCCGCATCGTGGACCGGTTCGGGCTCACCGACTGGCCGGGAGCCATGGCTCTCCTGTCGTCGAGCGGACCCGCCGAAGTCGTGCGTCGTGTCCGGCGGGCGGAGGCTCGCCACGCGGTGGCAGCGGACGATGCGACGATCACGTACTGCACCGGCCTCGGCGGATCCTGAGCGTCGCCGCCGGGAGGGCTTCGGCCTGGCGCCCGGCCCGAGACGACGACAGGTGCTCCCACCGCGCACACCCGATGGGAGCATTGTCAGCCGGGACGACGGCCGGGTAGGCGTCGTCCTCGGCAAGTTCGCCTTTGCCGTGCTGCTTGCTGAAGCGGCCGACTGTGATGCCGAAGACAGCGGACCCGGCGTTCCAGGCGATCGCGTCGCCGTGGCCCATGGCGTAGACGTCTCCGCGACCCGGTGAACGATCCGGTCCGCGAGGCTCGGTTCGATGGCCTTGCACAGGTCCCCCACACGTCCCTCCAGCCTCCGGGGACCCTGCGTGCGGGTGATCGCCGTCGCCGCGCTCGTACGTGGACGTCCACACAACCCGACGTCACTCGTCCGTCGGCCGAGCCAGGAGGCCGCGCCCACCGTCCCGGAAGATCCGGTCCAGGGTGTGGTCCAGGACCGCGACGGCCGACTCGGCGCTGCGCTGGCCGACGAGGATGCCCGTGCCGAGTCCTGCGGACATGGCGAGCAGACCGGCCGCCTCCAGCCGTGGGTCCACACCGGGCCGGAGCAGGTCCGCCTCCTGTGCCCGCAGGAGGAGTTCGGTCACGGCGTCCTCGGCCGCGTCGGGGTCCTTGATGAAGGGCTGGGCGGCAAGTGCGGGGTCGTTGACGGCCAGCATGGCGTACGAGGTGTACACGAAGTGGAATGTGCGGCTCTCCTCGTCGGTGGGCAGGGCCGCATTCAGCAGCGCCTCGATCGTGGCGCGCGGGCCGGGGCTGTCCACGGTGTCCTGGATCCGGGTCGCGACCCGCTCCCCGAATCTCTGGGTCAGGTGCTGCAGCCCGAAGAGCAGCAGCTTCTCCTTGGTTTCGAAGTAGTACTGCACCAGCCGCAGTGACACGTCCGCCTCGGCCGCCACATCGCGCATCCCCACGGCGTGTAGCCCGCGCCTCCCGGCAATCCGGACGAGCGCCTCGGCGATCTCGGTACGGCGTTCCGCATGGTCCACCCGCTTGGGCATCGGCCTGTTCTCCGCTCGTCGTCTCGCTGATGTGCCCCTGCCGGGCCCTGTCGTGACCCGTCACCGACCGTTGATGATACAGCGGTACCATCATGGTGATACGTTCGTACCGTAAAAGTTCCGAACCCGGAGGTGCCCGTGTCCGAGACCGCTGTCCGTCCTCAGGCCGACGTCGGCCGCTATGTGAGCGAAATCTGGCGGGACCGCTACTTCGCGGCCTGCGACGCGGCCTACGCCCTGGGGGCGCCGGCACGCGCGGAACAGGACGTGGAGACCACCTTCGGGACCACGCACGTCTACCGCTACGGCCCCGAGGACCCCGCCGCCCTGTCCCGCACCCCCGTCGTCCTGGTGCACGGGGCGGGCTCCTGCTCCGCCACGTGGTACCCCAACACCCCCGCGCTCAGCGCCGACCGCCCCGTCTACGCCATCGACACCCCGGGCGACCCTGGACGCAGTGTGCAGCGCGAACCGATCCACCAGCCGGAACGGGCCGCGCAGTGGCTGGACGAGACGCTCGCCGCGCTGGGGCTCGACCGTGTCCACCTCGTCGGCGCCTCGTACGGCGGCTGGCTCGCCCTGAACCAGGCACACCGCACACCCGACCGCCTCGCCTCGGTCACCCTGCTCGACCCGGGCGGCCTGGAGAAGGTGGGGCTGCGCTTCTTCGTCTGGATCTTCGCCGGCCTCTTCGCGACCTTCGCGCCCAGAGCCCTCCGTCCACGGCTGGCCGCCTGGCTGGATCAACCGGTCCTCGTCAGGCGGGAGCTGCGCGCCATGGTCAGAACTTCCGTCCGGGCCTACCGCATCCGCCGCCCGGCCCCACTCCCCCTGACCGACGACGAGTTGTCCACTGTCCGCACACCGCTCTACCTCGCGCTCGGCAGGCGCAGCCTGCTCCTGCACCCGCAGCGGCAGATGGAGCGCGTACCCCGCCTGGTACCGGGGACCCGGGCAGAGATCATCTCCGGGACAGGTCACGGACCGCAGATCGACCATGCGGAAGAGACCAACCGCCGGATGCTGGACTTCATGAACAGCGTCGACTGACAACCGCGGGAACATCCCGGGGCAGGACTGCGGCCGTGCGGCGTGCGGCGTGCGGCGTGCGGCGTGCGGCGAATCAGGCCGGGATCACCGGGGCCTGGAGTTCCGTCACCCAGTCGTCCCTGTTCTCGGGGCACTCCAGGTTGATCTCGCGCGGATATCCGGCTGACCGGTAACCGTTGGCGTCGATCCAGCGGGCCAACGTCTGCGCCGTGGGGACCACGGTGTCCATCGAGCCGCGGTGGACGATGGTCGCCGCCCGGTCGAGGGGCAGCAGGTCGAGGACCCGGACGACGCCGTCCTGAAGGGGCGCGGATACCTGGACGGCGGCATGGATGCTGATCCGGCCGTCGCCTTCCGGAGCGTCCTCGTAGTAGGCGACCCCGGGTCCTGTCGGGGTGATACCCGCCGCGCCCAGGCGCCGGAACAGCTCGTCGTAGAGCGGCCCGATGACCGGGCCGATCGCCTCGGGCTCGAAACTCGCGGCAGTCGCGGTCAGCTCCGCCACCCGCACCGCGGGAACGGCCTTGATGACAACATCGTTCGTGGGCATGCGCCCCTCACTCTCGATCGCCCGGAGCCTCGCCTCGACCTGCACCAACCGCGCCCCTGCCGCGGCCACCGCGGTTTCCAGTTCGGCCCGCCGCAACCGCAGCATGCCCCGCAGTTCCTCCGTGGTGACCTTCTCGTCCACGATGTCCCGCACCTGCTGGAGAGTGAAGCCGAGGTCCTTGAGCGCGATCACCCTGTTGAGTCGGGCCAACTGGGCAGCGGTGTAATGGCGGTAGCCGGTGGCGGGGTCGACATGGGCCGGACGCAGCAGGCCGGTCGCGTCGTAGTGACGCAGCATCCGGACCGATACGCGGCCGTGCCTGGCGAAGTCTCCGATGGTGAACATGACGTCTCCGAGCTGACCACCTGACACGGTGTGAGGGTCAAGACGGTATCCGGCAGTCGACGAACAGCGGGGAGCGGGGGTGTCACCGGCTCAGTCGCGACAAGGGCCCCCGCCCTTGCTCCCACTCAGGCGGCCGAGGGCCCGTCGAGCCAGGGGCGCCGCCCCGGACCGGTCGGATGCGTCCCCGCGACGGCCATGACCACCGAGTAGAGGCTGGTCTCGGCGGTGATGAAGAGACGGTTTCGCTTGGCCCCGCCCCAGGAGATGTTGGACACGGTCTCCGGTACGTTCAGCCGGCCGATCAGCGTGCCGTCCGGGTCGTAGCAGTGCACGCCGTTGCTCATGGCGGCAACCCACAGACGGCCGCCGTCGTCGAAGCGCAGATTGTCGAACCGGCTTCCGGCCGCGGGGTCGGCCGTGGCGAACACCTCGCCGTCCGAGAGTGTGCGGCCGTCGGCTCGGACGTCGAAGACCCGGATGAAGCCGGCCCGGGTGTCGGAGACGTACAACTGCCGCTCGTCACGGGAGAAGACGAGCCCGTTGGGGGCGCCGAAGCAGTCGGCCACCAGGCTCACGTCGCCCGTGGCCGGGTCGATCCGGTACACGTTGCAGGACCCGATCTCGCTCTCCGCGAGGTACCCCTCGTAGTCACTGGTGATGCCGAAGTCCGGGTCGGAGAACCAGATCGAGCCGTCGGACTTCACCGCCGCGTCGTTGGGACTGTTGAGGCGCCTGCCCTGCCAGCGGTCGGCCAGCACGGTGAGGGTGCCGTTGTGCTCGGTGCGGGTGACCCGCCGGTTGCCCTGCTCACAGGTGATGAGCCTGCCTTCGAGGTCCAGGGTGTTGCCGTTCGTGTGCCCGGCGGGCTCGCGGAAGACGCTGACGGTATTGGTGGTCTCGTCCCAGCGCAGCATGCGGTCGTTGGGGATGTCGCTCCATATCAGCTGGCGCCAGGCCGGAAGGTAGATCGGCCCCTCCGCCCAGCGGCAGCCCGTGTACAGGACCTCGAGGTCGTCATCGCCGTTCATGCACCGACCGGTACGGAAGCGGTCGTCGAGGCACTCGTACAACCCGGGGTGTCGGGTGGTCATGTGCGTTCCTCCCCTGAAGTGTGAGCCGAATGGTGTTCGGCTCATCGTGATTATCACAGCATCGCGTATGGTCCTTTCAAGTACCTACCGAATGGAGTGTCGTGGATCACGTGGACCGTGCGTTGCTGACGCAGCTTCAGCAGGACGCCACCCAGCCCTATGCCGCCCTCGGCCAGTCCGTCGGCCTCTCCGCCGGTGCCGCCCATGAGCGCGTCCGTAAGCTGCGCGAGCGCGGCGTGATCCGGCGCACCGTGATCGAGGTGGACCCTGCGGCGGTGGGGCGCGGCGTGCTCGCGTACGTGATGGTCGACTCGACTGCCTGGATGGGCGATGCGGCGGAGCACTTCGCAGCGCTGCCCGAGATCCAGGAGGCGCACGTCATCGCGGGCAGCGCCTCGTTGCTGGTGAAGGTCAGAACCGCGACCACGGAGCAGCTCCAGGACGTGCTGCGCCGGATCTACGCGATCGAGGGCGTCAGCGGGACGCAGGCCACCATCGTGCTGGAGACGTTCTTCGAGCGTCCGCTGCCGCCCCAGGAGCTGTAGCCCGGCCGGGGCTTCGAAAGCGGGCGAGGCCGGGCGCGCCGACGCCGGTCGGCGGTGCCTACGACTGCGGCGGGCGGATCTGCCGCCCTGCTGGAGGTCAGAGCTGAGCCCAAGTCCAGTGTGGCGCAGGTGGCTTACACACTGGTGGCGTTCAACCGGCCGTCGAGGCGCCCTTCGCGGCCACGCCGGACGTCGTGGGCTGGTCCGGAGAGTTGAGCCGACGGCTGCACCCGCCGACGACCGCGGACCGCATCGGCGTCGGCATCGGCATCGGCATCGGCGGAGGTACGTCGGACTGATCGAAGCGGACTACGCGCTGCGGCCGAGTCCGGGGGAATCCCCCGGACCCTGGCCGAGCACGCAACTGGCTTCCGCGCGTGACGAGTTCGAACTGCTCGCCGTCGTTCCCCGGGACTCGCGGCAGCGTCGGAACGTTCTACTTGCTCACGGCGAAACGCATGAGGGCACGCTCGTCGCCCTGCTTGATCTTGCCGGTCTCGTTGATCACCTGGAGCTTCCAGCCCGCCCCTTCGCGCATGGCCTTGGCCACGGCACAGCCGTTGTCATCGGTGAGCAGGCTCGGCCAGATGTCGGCAACCTGCTGGGTGGTGCCACCGGTCGCGTCGTAGACCTTGAAGCTGATGTTCCGCGCGTTCTGGAAGGCGCTCCGCTTCTTGTACGCGGCAGCGATGAACACGACGGACGTGATGTTGGACGGCACCCGGGCAAAATCCACGGTCACGGTCTCGTCGTCACCGTCGCCGCGCCCGGTCTGGTTGTCCCCGCTGTGCACCAGGGAGCCGTTGCCCAGCGGGTCCAGGGAGTCGAGCCCGGCCAGCCGCACGGGCTCCGCGCCCTGCATCGCGATGGCGATCAGGTCAAGATCGGTTCCGGCCTTCTGCCGGAGCTTGCCCAGGATGCCTCCGCTGGCCCCGACGGTCGGGTCCCAGGAGACCCCGATGGACAGATGCGTGACCCCGTCGAGGTCGGCCGGGCCGTCTTCCTTCTTCAGCGTGATCATGGTGATCCTCTTGGTCGTCAGACTGGTTACATATGAATTGTGCCTGGCGGCGTTGGCTCTCGGCCGACCCGGGGCGGATTATTCCGAACGCTACCCCGGAGGGCTGCCGCCGAGGTGTCCGCTCGGTGTCCGCTTCTCCGGCGCCTTCGGATCAGCGGATGCACTCCCCCGGGCCCGGGAAAATCCGGAGCGTCCGGACGGTCTACGTGTCGAAGCGGCGACGGGCGGCTTCGATATGACCGAGGTACTGGTGGGTCCAGTCGCACATTCTGTGGACGGTCTCCCGCAGTGCCCGGCCCGACTCGGTGAGGGTGTACTCGACCCGTGGCGGCACGGTCGGGTGCACGCACCGCTCGACGAGGCCGTTCCGCTCCAACATGCGCAGGTTCTGGGTGAGCATCTTGTGGCTGATGCCCTCGATTCCGTTCCGCACCTCACCGAAGCGCAGCGTGCCTTCACCCAGGACGTCGATGATCAGGAGCGCCCACTTGTTGGCGACGTCCGAGAAGATCTCCCGCGCCAGGGAGTCCGCGCGCGTCAGGTCCGCCTGTTCCTCGGGCGAGCCCCTGAACTGCTTGGTCACCATGAGGTTCCCCAGTCACCGAAAAGTGCGTTCTTCCATGTCAGCGGCCACTCTCCTACGGTTCCTGAGTAACCACAAGAGACCGACGGCGCGTACGGCCCGGTCCGGTGGAGATGAGCCCTCGGGCTCTCACGACAAGGAGGCGGGCAGCATGGCCATCACCCTGGTGAACCCCAGCGGATTGCCGGAAGTCGACGCGTACAGGCAGGTGTCGATCGCGACCGGGGCGAAACTGGTTTTCGTCGCCGGGCAGGTCTCCTGGAATGCCGACGGGGTCACGGTCGGCACGGGGGATCTCGCCGCCCAGGTCGAGCAGTGCTACCTCAACATCGGCACCGCACTGGCCGAAGTCGGTGGCTCCTTCGCCGACGTGGCGAAACTGACGGTCCACGTCGTGGACTGGACCCCCGACAGGATGCCCCTGCTCCTGGACGGCATCTCCCGGGCGGCCGCGAAACTGGGGGTCACCCCGGTACCGCCGGCAACGTTGTTGGGCGTCGCGGCTCTCGACGTACCGGACCATCTGGTCGAGGTCGAAGCCACCGCGGTCATCGACTGAGCAAGGGCGCTTCGCGCCGAGCCGGCATTCCCCACCCACTCGGCGCCGCCTGCGGTGCGCGGGATGTCAGTGGTAGGGGTGTCAGTGGTAGGCGTGGACGACGGCGTGGCCTTTTCCGCGACCGATCATCCACTTGTTGACCGGTGTGGTGACCAGAAAGGCCACGGCGAACCCGCCCAGCAGCGCCGCCCAGAACAGGGTGTCGGACAGGTCGGCGTCCATCGCACCGGGGACCAGGGCGATGATGCCGTTGTCGACGAGCTCCATCACCGCGATCGAGACCGTGTCCGCGGCCAGCGCCACCTTGACGGCGGTCTTGAGGTCCAGGCCCGCCTTGCGGACTGCGAACAGGGTGAAGGAGTAGCCGAAGACGAACGCCAGGGCGATCGCCAGAACCATGGTCTGGACATTGCCCCAGAGCAGGGCGGTGCCGATGACCATGCCCAGGATCTCGCCGATCGCACACCCGGTCAGGCAGTGCAGCGTGGCCTTGGCCGCGGTCCTCCAGGTGACTCCGCCCGCCCCTTTCCCGGCCGTACTCCGGTGCGCGTGGTGGTCGTGGGTGCTGCCCTCACGGTGCGCGGTGTGGTCCATGGCGTTCATCCCGTTCCCGTCCGGTGGTCCGTTCCTGCGGTGTCCACACCTCATAACCACATACCCCCCGGGGGTATTCCCTGAAGGGAGTGGAAGCACTCCGGGCGGGGTCGGCCCCCGAGGGCCCGCCCCGCTCCGGCCGGGGAA
This sequence comes from Streptomyces sp. NBC_00683, assembly GCF_036226745.1. Lineage (NCBI taxonomy): Bacteria > Bacillati > Actinomycetota > Actinomycetes > Kitasatosporales > Streptomycetaceae > Streptomyces > Streptomyces sp. NBC_00683. The sequence continues at coordinate 417,701 of NZ_CP109013.1, forward strand.
ATCCCGCTCAGACCTGGCCGAGGTCCGAGCTGAGCCAGCGCTGCGGTCGCATGTGGATGACCACCTGCTCGCCGTGCTCCCGCCAGGCGAAGTCGACGTAGCCTTCGACCTTCTCGGCAGGAAGGTAGCGCGCCGACATCTCCACCAGCTGTTCGCGGGTGGCGGGTGTTGTCGCGGTGACGGGGCCCTCGACGGAGACGTAGCGGATGGTCGGTGCGACTCGCTCGACCATCAGACTGAACCGGCCCGCCTCGGCGATCAGAACCCCCTTGCGGGAGTGCCGTCCCGTCATGATCCAGATGTCGCCGCCCTGCTCGTACTGGTACCAGATCGGCACGGTGAGCGGAGCCCGTCCGGGCTCCCCCGCGTCCACGGCCAGGGCTGCGACATGGGCTTCGGCCAGAAACTGTTCACGCTCTTCGCGCTTCAAAGCCACGGGGTTCGTCTCCTTCGTGAGCTCTTTGTCGGGGCGTCAGATGCCGCATTATGCAAGGTTCGCCCCGCTTCGTCGGTATCGACCGGTCCGCGTTGCACAGAGCGAGCGTGGACGGCCCTCTGGGCGCCGGACGCGGGCACGGGTTCCGTCCCGCTGTCGTCGATGCCTCGCGAGGGCACCTGCCCGGGGATCAGGACCGCCCAAACCCGCGCGTGCCGAACGCCCTTGGCACGCGTACCCACGGACCACGGCGCGATGCACGCGACGAACCGGGCTGCCCATGCGTCCGGTCGGCAGCGTTGCGGGCCGACAGACTGCCGGGCCATGCCCAGGCGCGGTCGACCGGGATGATGAAGGATTCCGGACATGCCCCATGCCCTCGAAGTGACCTGCCGTCCCCTCTGGAAGCGCACCCTCTGGTTCTTCGTCGGACTGGGGGCGGTCGGCACGGTCCTGGCAGCCGTACGCACGGCCTACTGGGGTCCGGGCCCCGAACTGGGCATCGGCCTGCTGCTCGCGGCGGTGGGCATCGTGTCGCTCCACAGGGTCACCGCCGAGGTGAAGGCCGACGCGCGCGGACTGCGCTACCGGACGCTGCTGCACCGTCGGAGCGTGCCCTGGCACGACATCGCCGACGTACGCGTCCACCTGAAGTACACGAACACCTCACGGGGCGAGGAAGCCCGGCGAGTCAGCGTGTTGCTCCGCGACGGACACCGATGGGTCCTGCCCCTGCCGCGGAGCTGGTCCCTTCATGACCCGGCCTTCGACGCGAAGCTGGACGGGCTCCGCGCACTGCACCGCCGTCACGGAGCACCGGAGTCGGCCCACCTCCCCGTCATCTCCTCCCGCACGGCCGGGCGGGCCTGGGCCGGGCTGCTGGGTCTGTGCGCACTCCTGCTCGCGTGTGCGGGCGTGGCCGCGTCGTTCGTGCCGGACGCCGCGTCGAACGAGCGGGAGTGGGAGTCGGCAACCCCGTGCACCGCGGCGACGCCCGCGACGGAGCGCCGTGAGTGCCTGACCACGCTGCCGGCCGTGATCGTGAGGACCGAGGCCAACCGGCCCAAGCAGAGCAGTTGGCTGTACTTCGCCGACGACCGGCCCGTGCGGCGGGTCGCCGTGTCACGCCAGGACGCACAGGCGTTCCGGTCCGGCGACGGCGTCGAACTGACCGTCTGGCGCGGCAAGGTGAGGGAGGTCGCCGGAAAGCGTCACGTGTGGCGGGAGCACATGCCCATTGCCGGAGAGGCGGCCGTCGTCGCGGCCGCGTTCGCCCTCGCCGCGGGCTACCCGGCCGCGCAGTCGCTGCTGCGCCTGCGCGGGCGCCGGCTGGCCGATGACGAGGTCCTCCCATCGGCGCTCCCGTTCGGGGGCGCGCTCGTAGCAACTGCCCTGTGGCTGCTGCCGCTCTGCTACCTCCACCCAACGGCCCCGCCGACGGATCCCGGCACGGTCGCGTGGGCGGCAGCGGGCGTGTCGGCCACTGTCGCCCTCTTCGCCCTGGCCTGGCGCGCCACGGGTGTCCGTAAGCCGGAAAACGGGGTGGCGGAAGAGGTCGGACGGCCGGGGCGGGAGGTGCATCTGGCGGCCCGCTTCCTGGAACACACCGACTACAACCCGCACGGCTTCGGCACCCACATCGTGCTCGGGGACGGCCCGCCCGCGGTGACACCCCATCCCGGACCCGGCAGGTTCGCGGCACGACGGATACCGGTGGAGCGACTCACCGTGAAGGATGTGCGGCGCATCCGGGGCAGCGACGGCGACACCGCCCCCAGGAGCTGGCACATCGCGGAACTCGACGACGCGGGTGAACCTGTCCGCCTCGCCGCCGCCCCCGCCGACCTGACCCGCATCGTCCACGAGCTGCGCGCTGCCGGCGCCCCGGTGGACGCGTCGAACCGCGAGGCGTGACCGTCCGCGGCAGCCAGGGTGAGCAGGTCCGGACGGCCGGCCCGGCCCCCTTCAGGGCGCCTTGAACAGGGTCGGGAACCGCGGTGCGAGCCAGGGCTTGCGGCCCCAGGCGAGAATGCGACCGCGGGCGATGGCCCCCCATGGGTCGCAACGGCCGAGCGCGATGAGCAGGAAGGTGACCGGCTCGATCTGGATGGTGCACTCCGTGCGGCCCTCCGGGCGCGGGCTCACGGCCGCCGCACCGTCGGTGAAGGTCACCGTGAAGCGTGTCCCGCCGCGCAGCCTGATCCCGAAGCGGGCGGTCAGGCCGGCGGCGGCCGCATCCACGACGTGCGGCATGACCGTGAACATGAACGGCAGGGCCAGCTCGGCCCGGGCACGGTCGACCATATGAGGCCGCCCGACGGCACGGGCGAGGTCGTAGCCGTGGCCGAGCATGTGCGTGAGCAGATAGGAACCGAAGACAGCCATGTTCATGGGGCCGAGCGGCGTAGCCACTGTTTCGTCGGCCGCACACCGCTGCGCCGCGCCGAGGAACACATCGGCCTGCGCCACGATCATGTCGGCCAGCGGGTCACCGGCGCGCTCGCCGAACCGGGCGAGCGCGCGCTCGTTGGCCGCCGCCAGACTCGGGGCCGTCCCGTCACCGTGACTGCGCTCGCGGCCCGAGGCGATGTCCGCCATCAGCTCGTTGGCCTGTGCCAGGTGGGCTGCGGCCTCGCCGAGCGTCCACGTCGAACCGGGAACCGGGCCGCCGGTTTCGGTACGACCGCGCAGCAGCGCCGCGATCTCCGACGCGGTCTCGCGTATCGCATCGGCGAGGCCGGGAGGCAGGGCGCCTCGCACGTCTCGGGCAGGCGTTGCTTCCACGTCCGGCTCCCCACTTTTCGCCGGGGAGGCTCTGCACCACTCCGGTCTCGGCAATCGGCCTGGCTGACGCCAGGTCCGACGGATCCGTGAAGGATGACAGGACGCTCAGCGGGGGCGGTCACCGGGCGGGCCCGGAGCAGGTGCCGGGGGTGCCACACCGCTGCGCACCGGGGCTCAGGCCGACAGCAGTCTCAGCACGAGCGCGGCGGCGGCCAGCAGGGCGAGAATCACGGGCGCCGCGATCTCGAAGTCCTTCGTGCGTACGTGGGCGATGACCGCCCCTATGAAGTAGAGGACCACACCGACTGCGGCGGCGGCACCGATGAAGGGCACCGCGAGACCGACCAGGAGTCCTACGGCGCCAGCGGCCTTGAGCGCGGCGAGCCTCGGGAACCAGGAATCGGGCACGCCCACCTTGGCCATCGAGGCCGTGACGGCCTCGTTGCGCGTGAAGGTCAGTACGGCCGAGGCGCTGAGAGCCACGGCGAGAAGGATGCCGACTGCCGCGTAGGCGATGAACATGATGTGCCCCAATGTCTGATGTCTTCAATGGTGGATGCCGAAATATGATTGAAGCGTATCAATGATTTATCCGGTTCCACAATGGAGACCCTGATACGGTATGGGTATGGCAGCTCAGGACGGGGTCACCCAGGAACCGGCGGGGTCGCCCGCATCGCCCGGCGACCCGGACCACCGCCTCGGCTTCCTGCTCGCCTATCACGGCGGCATCACCGAAACCGTGATCCGCAAGGCCCTCGCCACCACCGGGCTCACCCCCCGGAAGACGATGACGCTCCTGCAGCTGGCCGACGGGCCGGTCACGCAGAAGGCCCTCATCGAGAGGCTCGACGTCGACCCGAGCGTCCTCGTCGCCCTGCTCAACGATCTCGAGGGCGACGATCTCGTACGCCGCAGGCGCGACCCCGCCGACCGTCGTCGGCACATCGTGGAGATCACCTCCGAGGGGAACTCGCGGCTCCGGAAGTCGGACGTCGCGCTCGACACCGTCGAACGGGAACTGTTCGCGGACCTCTCCGAACGCGAGCTCACGACTCTGCGCCGACTGCTGGACAAGCTGCGGACCTCGCCGGAGGACTTCAGCTGTACGGAGGCATGACGCGGCCGCGGGCCGCGTGCACCGCCCCTGCCGAAGGACCGGGCCCACGGAGGCACAAGCCCCCACGCCCCCAGGGCCTCTCGCCGGGAAAGCAACACGTTCGACCTGCCTTCGGGCGGCGTTCACCGATCGTTCCCGCCGATCTCTTCAGCGCTCCCGACGATGCCCTCATGACGCACATGACTCGTGTCAGGGCCTCCTCCACCGCCCTGGCCGCTGCCCTCCTCGTCGGCCTGGCTGCCCCCGCCGCCACCGCCGCCGGCCACTCCCCCGCCGGCCACGAGCGCTCTTCCCACACGCGCATCCCGTTCAGCGCCGCCGAGGTGACGGCGAACAAGGACGGCTCGTTCACCGTGGAGTGGACGGCCCCCGGTGTCCGTCAGGTCGCCGTCCGCGCGGACGGCCGCACCGTCGCCACCGGCGGCTCGACGGGCCGAGTCACGGTGCGCGGGCTGCCCGCCAAGGACCGCCAGTGGTTCGATCTCGTCCCCTCGCGCGGCGGTTCCCTGCACCTCGCCGACCGGCTCATACAGCTCGAGGGCACCGTCAACTTCCGTGACGCGGGCGGCTACCGCACCGCGGACGGGCACTGGGTGAAGATGGGCGAGATCTATCGGTCCGACGCCCTCGACAAGCTCACCGCCGCGGACCTCGCCAAGCTCCGGCGCCTGTCCATCCGTACGGTCTTCGACCTGCGCATGGAGTCGGAACGCGGCGCCGCCCCCGACCGCGTCCCCACGGGCGCCACCCACGTCGTCGCCGACGTGCTGGCCGGCTCTCCGGGCTTCACCACCATGCCGACGACCGCCGCAGAGGCGACCGCGATGATGGTCGAGGGCGAGAAGTTCATGGTCAGCGGCGACACCGCCACGTCGGCCTACCGCACGGTGTTCTCCGGAATCGCGGACGACGACGCGCGCGGCGTCCTGTTCCACTGCACCGCGGGCAAGGACCGTACCGGCTGGGCGAACGCCGCCCTCCTCACCGCGCTGGGCGTGCCCCGCAACACGGTGATGGCGGACTACCTCGCCTCCAACGACTACCGTGCCGAAGCCAATGCGGCAGCACTCGCATCCATGCCGCCGCAGCAGGCGGAGGTCTACAAGCCGCTGCTGGACGTCCGCGCCGAGTATCTCAACTCGGGTTTCCAGGAGGTCACCCGGACGTTCGGTTCCTTCCGGACCTACGAGCAGCGAGCGCTCGGTCTGAGCAGCAAGGACCTGCACGACCTGAAGCGGGACCTGCTGATCGGCTGATCCTCCGGGCGCCCGGACGTCGGTCCGGTCCTGCCCGGACCGGTCCGTCGCCCGGATGTCGGTCCGGTCCCGTCCGGCGTTTCGGCGTGCGCGGCAGCTCCTTCGTGGGCGACGGTGGACCCGCCCCGGTGTCTGCGGGCCACCGCACCCCCGTACTTCTGAGGAGCTTCCCATGAACCTGACCATCGAGGTCATCCCCGTCCCTGTCACCGACATGGACCGCGCGAAGGAGTTCTACACCGACAAGGCCGGCTTCAAGCTGGACCTCGACGACGAGGTCGCCCCGGGCATGCGCATCATCCAGCTGACCCCGCCCGGCTCACGCTGTTCGATCGCGATGCTCGAAGGGATGCCCGCCGCGCCCGGTATGAAGCAGATGACTCCGGGCGCACTGCAGGGCATTCAGCTCTGCGTCACGGACATCGAGGCGGCGCGCGAGGGCATGGTGAAGCGGGGCGTGGACGTCTCCCCCATCCGCCACGTCGGCGCGACGGGCTGGGAGGACGGCAAGGGCGACACCTGGAACTCGTTCATGTCGTTCGAGGACCCGGACGGCAACGGCTGGGTGGTCCAGGAGGCCCCCTCGGAGCTCTCGGAGCGCTGACCGGCAACCTTTCGGGCATCGGCGACCACTGTCTTCCTGTCAGCCGTCGGCCAGGAAGAAGGAACTCGTATGCGTGTCGTCAGCATGTCCACGGTGGTGGTGCTGAGTGCCGTGCTCTCGGCGGTGGCGGTACCCGCTGAGGCTGCCACCGCCTCGTCGGCCATCGTCGTGGCCGTGGACGGGGACGATTCCGCCGCCGGTACCCTCGACCACCCCCTGCGGACCATCCAGAAGGCCGTGGACAAGGCGCGCCCCGGTGACACCATCGCCATCCGGGGCGGCACCTACGCGCTGGTGGACAACATCACCATCACCACCTCGGGTGAGGCGTCCCTGCCGATCTCCCTGGGCGCGTACCAAGGTGAACGGGTCGTCATCGACGGGGAGCAGCTGCCCGCGTCCCACACACCGGTCGGCGGCAGCATCCCGCGCGCCGAGCGCGGTGCCATCCACCAGGAGGCGTCCCACTGGCGGGTATCGGGCCTGGAGATCGTCAACGGTCCGTACGGCTACTACTGCGACGGCTGCGACAACAACGTCTTCTCCCGGCTCACCACCCGCGACAACTACGAGACCGGCTTCCAGCTGCAGGGGGACTCCAGCGACAACCAGATCCTCGACCTCGACAGCTACGGCAACCGCGACCCGCGGAAGAACGGCGAGAGCGCGGACGGCCTGGGCATCAAGGAGGGCAGCGGAACGGGCAACGTCGTGCGCGGCGCGCGACTGTGGAACAACGTCGACGACGGCTTCGACGCCTGGAAGTTCGCGTCCCCGATCCTGATCGACAGCACGATCGTCCACGGAAACGGGTTCAACCGCTGGGACTTCCCCGACTTCGCCGGCGACGGCAACGGCTTCAAGCTCGGCGGCGGAACGCCGGCGCCGGCGATGGGGCACACGCTGCGCAACTCGTTCGCCTTCAAGAACGCGAAGCACGGGATCACCGACAACGGAAATCCGGGCGCCCTCGCCCTGACCGGCAACACCACGTTCCGCAACAGCGGCACAGGCTTCGACGCCGACACCTCCGGAGCGGTCGCCGTACTCACCCGCAACCTGTCCGTCGCCGACGGCAAGGCCGCCGCCCTCGGTACGGGAACCGTCGCCGACGGCAACTCATGGAACCTCGGCGGTACGTGGAACGAGGCTTCGGTCCTGAGCACGGACACGGGCGCCGTCACCGGGGCACGCGCGGCCGACGGCTCCGTCCCCTCCGCACCGGACCTGTTCGTACCCCGCAACGGCGCCGCCGTGGGTGCCCGGATGTGACGGGCCCGGGCGGGAGTACGTCAGGACTCTCTCAGGACGCCTCCACCGCGGCCTTGATCCGCTGTCCGAACGCGGGGGCGTCCTTTCGTGCCGCGGCAACGGCGAGGCCGACCAGGAGCTTGCCCACGCGGTGGCCCTCGAGGTCGTTGAAGATGCGCACCCTGGTCCGGCCGTCCGCGAGGGACTCGAGGTCGTAGCCGCCCTCGCGGGCCGTCACGAGGTTGCTGGACATCTCGTTCCACCGGATCCGGGTCGGTGCGACGAGCTCGCTGATCCGGAACTCCCTCCGGGTCGTCATGCCGGCGTCCTTCACCGTGCTGCGGAACACGGTGCCCACGGCGGTCGGACCGGCCGGGGTCTTGGAGATTTCCTGCACACGCGGGCTGAACTTCCTGTCGTTCTCGCCGTCTGCGAGAAAGGCGAAAACCTCTTCGACAGGGCGGTCGATCTCGACCGTCGCCTCGAACTGGGCCATGGGTTTCTCCTCGTGCCTGGCGGGCGCAGTGCCCTGGGGACATCGCTGGGGCGCACCCCGGTGCATGGTGCCTCTCAGCATCCTCGCTCCGCGAACGCTGGGCGGCCGGTCCGGCATGCCCGGCCGGAGCAAGATGCCGGAACGGCGGCCCGCATCGGCTGAGGGGCCGGTCGGGGGCAGGTACTGCAAATGGGTGACCACGACGGTATGTGCAGCATCGCATCCGGCGGACTGAGAGCCCCGCCCACTCGCCGGGTCACGCGGGTTCCCTGCCGACCGCTCCGCGCAGGATGAGGGTCGGGCGACGGCGAACCACGCATCGGACGAATACCCGGCGCGGTTCCCCTGCGTCCTGTGTTCCGCACTTCTGACGACAGGTCAGTTTCCCTTCCGCGTCGGGTGACCTGTGGCGGCGCATGCCCGAGTGAACGTGCACTGCCCACCCGCAAAGCCGCAGGCGCGATCCGGGCGACGACAGGACGGCCGTCGATCCCGACGACCTCATGGCGCGGCCCGGCGGACATGGGGTTCCGCCGGGCCGCCCGCTGCGGGCTGTGGACTACTCGTCGATCGCGGCCGCGTACGCGGCGTCCACGGCCGGTGCGCCGAGCGAGCCGGCTCCGTACGTCCACGATCCGGCGGCGGTGATCCCGCCGGATCCTGCCGAGAGCACCCACACCACGCCGTCGCCCGTGTTCTCACCGGGGGCGGAGGCCAGCAGACCGAAGCGGCCATCCCCGTTCGGGTCGCTCAGCCTGACCTGGCCGCCCCAGCGGTCTCCCTTCTCCGCCGCGCCCGGTACCTGGGCCGAGTTCTGGTCCCACGAGGCGGCGCCGGTGGCGATCAGGCCTGCGGCGGCTCCCCGGAGCACCCACACCGCTCCCGCGTCCGCGACCGTGCCGATGTCCTCGCCGGCCGCGCCCACAGCCACATCCGCGTAGCCGTCGCCGTTGGTGTCGGCCACGGACAGATCGGTGCCCCAGCCGTCACCGCGCTCGGCGGTTCCGGGCACGCCGGCCGAGTCCTGCGTCCACCACTGCGGCGGGCTGCCCGCTCCGTCGACGCCGAGCGGGCCGTCCGGGCTGCCGTAGTAGACACCGACCAGGCCACCGCTCAGGGTCTCGCCGCCGTCGTCGGGGCTGTTCGGCTCGCCGGTGACGAGGTCGTCGTAGCCGTCGTTGTCGATGTCGCCGGACGCGGCGACCGGGCCTCCGCGCATGTCGCGCTCGTACACCAGTCCCTCGTCCTGGCCCGAGAAGAAGGACGACCAGCCGTAGCCGGGCTCGGCTCCCCCCGTGACTCCGGAGACGATGAGGTCGGCGAGACCGTTGTTGTCGTAGTCGCCCGTGGTCAGGGACTTGGGCAGGATCTGCCGTTCCTGCGCCCGCGCGGCGGGGCGGCTCCGCTCGGTGCGTCGCAAGGGCGCCGTCCCGGCCTTGGACGCCGTGTCGTACGCGTACAGGTGGAGCTCGTCGCGATCCAGTACGGCCAGGTGGTCACCCGGGATGTCGGGGCTGAAGCGAGCCGCGGCGAGGGCGCTGCCGAACTTCTTCCCGGCGGTGGGCACGGTGGGATCCAGCCAGTCGCTCGCGGCACCGGTCAGCCCTTTCGGGGAACCCCACAGGACGGTGAGGCGACCTGCGTCGGCGGCGGCTGCGAGGTCCTCCCCCGGGGTGCCGACGATCGCGTCGTCGTAGCCGTCCGCGTCGAGGTCACCGGTCGCCAGGGCCGCGCCGAAACGGTCACCTGTCTCTGCGGATCCGGCGACTCCGGACGTGGACTGGCTGATGAGCGCGGCACGGCTCGTACCGATACCGGTGGACGCGCCGTACTGCACGGTCACGTATCCCGCACTCTTCTTCCCGCTGACGGTCCCACCGGGAGCGCCGATGAGCACGTCCTCGTAGCCGTCGCCGTTGAAGTCGCTGTTGCGGTCACTTGCGTGCGTTCCGCCGGGGGTACCGGCGTAGGCAGTAGGTGCGGCGATGACCACTCCGGCCGAGAGGAGAACTGCGGCCGCGGCAACGGCGGCCGAACGGTGTGTGCGCACGAGCGGCTCCTTGACTCAAGGACGACCGGGCAGACGCCGGGGGGATGTCCGGAAAGGGCCCGTTCCTTCCTGGCGTCCTGTTTGACCGCGCGTGAGGCAGAAGGGTTGTACGGCGAGGCCCTCGCATGTCGCCGGGACCGGCCTCGCCGTTCGGAGAGGTCAGTGCGCGATGTTGTCGATCAGCTCGCGTGCGCCCTGACGCAGCAGGGCGACGGCCACGGAGGTGCCGAGGGTCGCCGCGTCGAGGGGTCCTGCCCACTCGTGCGCGTTGAGCACCGTCTTGCCGTCGGGGGTGAACACACAGGCGCGAAGGGAGAGATCGCCGTTGCGGTGGGCCGTGGCGTAGCCCGCGATCGGCGAGTTGCAGTGGCCCTGCAGGACGTGGAGGAACATCCGCTCCGCCGTGGTCTCCCGGTAGGTGTCGGGATGGTTGAGTCCGCTGACCGCGTCGATGGTGGCGGTGTCGTCCTCCCGGCACTGCAGGGCGAGGACTCCGGCGCCGATCGGGGGGCACATGGCGTCGGCTGTGAGGATCTCGGTGATCACGTCGGCGCGGTCGATGCGCCGGAGTCCGGAGACGGCCAGGAGGAGGGCATCTGCCTCGCCTGCGGCGAGCTTGGCGAGACGCCGGTTGGCGTTGCCCCGGAAGGGCACGCAGTCCAGGTGGGGGTGTGAGGCGGCGAGTTGGGCGACACGGCGCACGGAGGAGGTGCCGATCCTCGTTCCGGGCGGGAGCTGCCCGAGGGTGAGTCCCCCCGGGTGGACGAGGGCGTCGCGGATGTCGTCCCGTTCGAGGAAGGCGGCGAACGTCGTACCGGCCGGCAGCGGCCGGTCGGCGGGGACGTCCTTGACACAGTGCACGGCGAGGTCCGCCTCGCCTGCGAGCAGAGCGGCGTCGACCTCCTTGGTGAAGGCACCCTTGCCTTCGACCAGGGCGAGATCGCCCATCCACTTGTCGCCCGTCGTCCTGACCGGGATCACCTCGGTGACGGTGGCGGGATGGAGCGCCGCCAGTTCGGTCCGGACGCGTTCGACCTGGGCCAGGGCCATGGGTGAGTCGCGGGAGACGATGCGGATCAGCTCAGGGGCGGACATGCCGTTCACGATAGTGCGCCGGACTGGAGTCGCGATGGTCCGCCGCAGGAACACCGGCCAGGAGTACGGGCTTCTCGTGGAAACGGACGGAACGTCAGGCGATTTCCGGCCGCTTTGAAACGGCGACCCGGGCACCGTCGTTGCGTGCCTGCACGCCCGGAAGGCCGTCGGTGGTGCTCACGGTCGATCCCTGTCGGCCATCTGACCAGGGAGACTTCACGTCGTGGCGCGGCACACACCCGTGACCGCGCACGCTTCGGCGCCGGAAAGTCGGGCGGAGCCGGCGCACCGCAGCCGCTCTATCTGGCCGATTCACCTCCGTACGCCGCCGCCTCACTCCCCCGAGGACTGTCAGCCCCACGACGAGGTCCCTAGCATGACCCCTCACGGCTACGAAAATTCCTTCTTTGACCTGGCGAGGGGCTGGATGAGCAACGGGGACACCTCCATTCCGAAGAACATCGACGTGAACGTGCCGAGCGTGGCGCGGATGTACGACTACTACCTGGGCGGCAAGGACAACTACCCCGCCGACCGGGTTGCCTGCGAACAGCTCCTGGAGGTTGTTCCGAGCACCAAGGTCCTCGCCGTGAACAACCGGCGGTTCCTCCGGCGTGTGGTGCACCACCTGGCCTCCGAGTACGGGATCCGTCAGTTCATCGACCACGGATCCGGCCTGCCGACCCAGGACAACGTCCACCAGGTCGCCCAGCTCGTCGACCCCGAGGCCCGCGTCGTGTACATCGACAACGACCCCATCGTCCTGGCCCACGGCAAGGCGATACTCGAGGAGAACAGCCGGACTTCCGTCATCCAGGCGGACATGCGTGACACCGAAACGATCTTCGAGCACCCCGAGGTCACCCGCCTGATCGACTTCGACGAGCCCGTGGCCGCGCTGTTCGTGTCCGTGATGCACTGCATCCCCGATTCGGACGAACCCGCCGCGCTGGTACGCCGGGTCGCGGACCGGCTGGCTCCGGGGAGCTTCCTGGTGGTGTGCCAGCTCGTGAGCGAGGACGCCGCCACCCGCGACTTCGTCACGGACTTCATGGCGAAGAGCACGGGCAACCGGTGGGGGCGGGTCCGCCAGGAGGAGGACGTACACGTCTTCCTGGAAGGGCTGGAGGTGCTGGAACCCGGCCTGGTGGAGGTGTCGACCTGGCGGCCCGACTCGGATCTGGCGCCGAAGCAGGAGACCCAGGAGTGGATCGAGTTCGGCGGCGTCGCCCGCAAGTGGTGACGTGACGCGGTCGGCCCGCCGTTCCGCCGGCTCCGCTCAGGTGTAGCGCCTGAGCGCCTGCCCCAGCAGGTGCCGGCTCTCGACGGGGCTCGGGGACTGGGCACTGAGGGAGTCCAGGATCCACCGGTACTCGTCGGTGCTCTCCGGCTTGTTCACGGACGTGGCGTTGGTCAGGTGCTCGATGTAGGCGACGTCGGGGAGTCCGCTCATCGCGAACCGCAGGTACGTGATGCCGTTGCCGGGCGACGTGTGGGCGGTCACCTCGAAGGGGGCCACCTGCACGATCACATTGGGCAGCTCTGTCATCTCCAGCAGGTGGGCCAGCTGTTCACGCATCACGCGGGCGCCACCTGTGGGCCGCATCAGAACCGCTTCGTCCAGGAGCACCCAGAGCTTGGGCGCGTCACGACGGTGCAGCAGTTCCTGTCGCTTGAGACGCAGTTCGACGCGCCGCCTCGTCGTCTCCTCCGGCTCGATGGCGTGGCCCGAACGCACCACGGCGTAGGCGTAGTCAGCCGTCTGCAGGAGCCCCGGAATGTAATGCCCCTCGTAGGTCCGGATGGACGCGGCTGCCTCTTCCAGACCCACCAGGGGCTCGAACCAGTCCGGCAGCACATCGGCGTAGCTGCGCCACCAGCCACGCTGTCCGGCCACGCGCACCAGTTCGACGAACTCGGTTGCCCGGTCCGGATCTGTGACTCCGTAGAGCGCCAGCAGGTCGACGGCATCGCGTTCCTTGCACGGGGAGTGCCCCGTCTCCATCCGGCTGATCTTCGCCGTGGAGCAGCGAATCCGGGCGGCGGCGTCATCGGGGGTGATGCCGGCCTCGCTCCGCATCCGTCGAAGCTGGGCACCCAGAACCAGACGCAGGGCCGTGGGACTTGACGGCCCTGCGGCCGGTGCGGGTGCCGGCTTCCGTGAAGACTGCAGCGGTTCCATGCCGGGCATGCGGGCTCCTGAAGGCGGACGTCTCAACGCCAGTGTGCCATCAGGGAGTCCGGGAAGGACCGGGTCAGCACGAGAACTTGGCGTGCTTTCAGCCGATCACGCTGTCGAAGTCACCGTCCCTGACGCCTGCGAGGAAGGCTCGCACCTCGGCCTCGGTGTAGACGAGGGCGGGCCCTTGTGGATGCCTGGAGTTGCGTACAGCCACATCGCCGCCGGGCAGCAGCGCCATCTCGACGCAGTTTCCGCTGGGGTTGCTGTGATGGCTCTTCATCCAGGTCACATCGGTGAGGGAGTCGGCGGGAACGCCGTTGTCAATGTGCTGCATGGGGTGCACTCCTTGTACGGCAGTTGCTCGGACCACTCCTGGCGCGCGGCCAGGGCCCGCACCGGGTGAACAGTTGTCCCCTGCTCACATCCGGGGGTGCAATTTCGGATGCAATTGCACGGAAGGGCGGACGGCGAGGATACTAGTGGGCGTCCGGCCACCTTGGCACCACCAATCGGCTTTCACCGGAGGGTGATCAGCGCTCATGCATGCGGAGAACGCACTCGCTCACGGAGAGGACGCCGAGTCGTCGGATCTGGCCGAAAGTGATAGTGCACTTCGCCGGAACTGGGCGCGGGATCTCGGCATCGGGGCAGCCGGATTCACGACGCACAGCCTGGCCGCCGATGCCGAAAGTCTGCAGCGGGCACGGTTGTTCGTCCGCGACGCGCTGGAGCAGTGGGGTCTGCGGTCCTGCGCGGACGAGGTCTCGCTCGTCGCCGGTGAGCTGGTCAGCAACGCGGTGTGTCACGCGCTGCCCACGTCCGGGGAGCCCGCCGCCAGGTCAACGGCGTGGCTCGGCCTCGCACGTCAGGACAGCACACTGGTCTGCGCGGTGAACGATCCGAGCCCCGATGTCCCCGTACTGCGCGACGCGGACGAGTCGTTGGAGCGCGGACGGGGTCTGCGCATCATCAACGCGCTGAGCAGCTCGTGGGGTTGGTCTCGTCCGACGAGCGCGGGCAAGACCGTCTGGGCCCGGATTCCCGTTGCCCAGGGGTACTCCTCGGGGCCCGGCACCGTCCGCCCCGGCTCGGCCTGATCAGACCGGCCCCGCGGGGACCGACGCGATCAGGCCCATCGGGTGGGGAGCGGTGCGGGTGGCTACAGGCCGACGAGCGCCGTCCAGGCCTCGGCCAGTACCGCGTGCCCGAGCGGGGTCGGGTGGACGCCGTCCCCGGCGATGTGCTCGGGGCCGCCCGCGGTCCGCGCGGCCTGGTTGAGCAGACCGTCGGCGGCCAGCAGCGTGGCGTCGAACTCCTCGGAAAGCCGGCGGACCGCGTGGATCCGGGGGTCGAGGTCCTCGCGCCAGGCCCACTGCTCGGCCGTGACCGGAACCAGGAAGGGCTCGACGAGGATCAGCTGCGCGTCCGAACCTTCCCGGATCTGCGTGAGGATGGCCCGGTAGTCCTCCTCGTACGCACGCAACGAGGTGACATCACCCGAGTCGTAGCGGCGCCAGGTGTCGTTCACGCCGATCAGCACGGACACCACGTCGGGCTTGAGATCGACGGCGTCCTCGCGCCACCGGGCACGGAGGTCCGAAGCCCGGTTGCCGCTGATTCCCCGGTTTATGAAGGTGATGTCGCTCTCCGGCCGCGCAGACCGTACGAGGTCGGCGGCCAGCCGCGCGTAGCCCCGGCCCAGGGGGTGGTCCGGGTCGGACGTCCGGCCCGCGTCGGTGATGCTGTCCCCCTGGAACAGGACGGTGGCTGCGCCGTGCAGGGTGATGGTCACGCAATGCTCCGAAGGACGAAGAACGCCGAGGCGCGGGTGCCCTGTCCACCTTGCGGTGGCGGCAGCTGCAACCTAGCAAGGGCTCCGCCTCCGGAGCAGCCCGCTTCCGTCCACTGAGACTGCCGGCACCGGGTCGGGGACTACCGGAAGGACGCCGGTGCGCGTACCGCACTGAAGTCGAGCGCCCGGTCCACCTCTCGCAGGGTCTGCTCGGCCACCCGTCGCACCTCGGCGGGAACGTCGCCCTGCTCCTCCACGAGGCCGGCGTAGATCGGCGCGTCGGATCTGTCTACGAAACTCACGGCGAATTGCCCATCGATAGGTAATGCCCGCCAATCAGCGGAAACGGGAGCAGAGTCTACGCGTCCCCCTCCGGCCGCCGAGGGGCGCATCAGGGATCGGACGCCACCCCGCGGAAAACCGCTTGTCGGCAGGCGGTGACCGCTGCCAGGATGATCACACCGAAGGGGTGTAGCTCAGAGGCCAGAGCGCCGGTCTCCAAAACCGGATGCCGCAGGTTCGACTCCTGTCTCCCCTGCTCACGCAGAACCGCCACCGCCCCTCGACCGCACATGCGGTCGAGGGGCGGTGGCGCGCACGGAGGCGGTGCGAGCCGGGTCCACTACTCGATGACGAGTTCGACCTCTATGTTCCCGCGGGTGGCCTTGGAGTACGGGCAGAAGGCGTGCGTGGCCTCGACCAGCCGACGGCCGGTCTCGCCCTCGAGAGCCTCCGGCAGCTCGACGCGCATGACGACCGCGAGGCCGAAGCCCGTGTCGTCCTTCCCGATCGACACCTCGGCCGTCACGGAGACGTCCTTGGTGTCGAGCTTCATCTCGCGGCCGACCGAGCTCATCGCGCTGGCGAAGCAGGCCGCGTATCCGGCGGCGAACAGCTGCTCCGGGTTGGTGCCCTTCCCGTTGCCCCCGAGGGCCGGCGGCAGGGCGAGGCCGAGGTCGATCTGGCCGTCCGAACTCACTGCCCGGCCTTCACGGCCGTTCGCGGTGGCGACAGCGGTGTACAGCGCGTCCATGGAATGACCTTCTCTCGTACGACGGCGACCGCGGGCCGGTCACCTCCAAGAGAATTGCACATAACTTAATTGTGCACAACTCAATGATGGGCGGCAGGTTACTCTGGACTCATGACGCCACCGCCGATCGCCGCTCCCGACCTGACGGACCTCCCGGACTCCGAGCTCCTCCGGCTGGACCACCAGGTCTGCTTCTCGCTCCAGGCCGCCTCCCGCGCCTTCGGCGGCGTCTATCGCGAAGCGCTCAGGGAACTCGGCCTCACCTACCCCCAGTACCTCGCGATGATGGTCCTGTGGGAGCACGGCCCACTCCCGGTGAAAACGATCGGTGAGCGGCTGCACCTGGACTCCGGAACGCTGTCCCCGCTGCTCAAGAGGCTGGAAGCGGCCGGACTCGTCAAGCGCGAACGCAGTCCGGAGGACGAACGGTCGGTCACCGTCCACCTCACCGGGGCTGGAACCGCGCTGCGCGAGCGCGCGCTGCCCGTTCCGCGCACGATCCTCGGAGCCACGGGCATGTCGGTCCAGGAGATCCTCGCCCTGCAGGAGACCCTCGGACGGCTCACGGCCTCCCTGGGCCGGAACGACTGAGGACTCGCTCGTCGCCCTCGCACCGGAACCGCAGCGGTCGCAGGAGTTTCCCCGCCGAAATAGGATGCACGTACTAACGCACCGCGGAGCGGCCCATGAACCGGCGTCGAACTCCCAGATCAGCGAGCGCCGAGGACCTGCTCAGCACACTGCAGCACCTGACTGCCCGTGCCCGGCAGGAGGTGGAGCTGCACCAGGCGCGAGTCGAGCTGGCCGGCGCCCTGCAGCGCAAGATGCTGCCTGCTGCGCTGCCCTCGCTGCCGGGGCTTCAGATCGCCGCCCGATACGCACCCGCCCGTGACGGGCTGGACATCGGCGGCGACTGGTACGACGCGTTCCTGCTTCCGGACGGCTCGCTCGGACTGGTCATAGGGGATGTCCAGGGTCACGACGTCGAGGCGGCGGCCTTCATGGGGCAGATACGCATCGCCATGCGCGCCATCGCCCTCTCGGCCAGCGATCCGGGCGAGGTCATGGGGCGGACGAACGACCTGATTCTCTCGGTGGACTCCAGTCTCTTCGCCACATGCTCGTTCTTGCGGCTGGACCCCCTGACCGGGGACCTGCAGAGCGCGCGGGCCGGCCATGTGGCCAGTGTGTGGGCCACTAGCGACGGGCGGTCGGGGATCACGGCGGACGCGGGAGGACTCCCCCTGGGCATCGACGCCCACCAGCACTATCCGGTCACGCGGCGCACGCTGGCCGCCGACGGATCCTTCGTCCTGGTCACCGACGGGGTCGTCGAAGGACCCTCGCTGTCGATCGGGGACGGCCTGGAGCGGGTCAGGCGGCTGGTGAGCTCCCACGCCGGGGCCACGGCCGAGGAACTGGCCGACAGGGTGCTCCGGGCAGGAGCCCTCACCGGCCACGAGGACGATGTGGCCGTCCTCGTCCTGCGTCACGAGCTTCGCCCGACAGGCGCCAGGTGACGTAGGGGCCGGGCCGCGCGTGTCACGGCCGCCTGCCGTCACGGGCGGTGTCTGATGAGATGCGTGATCCGCAGCGAGGAATCGAGACGTCGGACCCTGTTCGCCCTGCAGATGCTGGGCGTCACTGCTGCCTACTACGCGTCCGGACAGCTCGGTCTGTTCAGGCAGGTGACCGTGAACGGCGCCGTCGTGTCGCCGCTCTGGCCCCCTACGGGCATCGCCGTGGCCGCCCTGCTGTACCTGGGTATCCGGGTCTGGCCCGCGATCGCGGTCGGATCACTGCTCAGCGTCGTCTCGATCAGTGGCGAACTCAGCCTCTCGAGCGTCGGCATCGCGGTAGGCAGCACGCTGGCCCCCGTGTGTTCCTTTCTCGCGCTCCGCGCGGTGGGTTTCCGCAAGGAACTGGACCGCCTGCGCGACGGCGTCGCCCTCGTCTTCCTGGGAGCCATGGGCAGCATGCTCATCAGTGCGACCGTCGGTGCCGGAGTCCTGCTGCTCAACGGGAATCTCCCGTCGGGGAAGTTCTGGCCCGTCTGGTCGGCCTGGTGGGCCGGCGACACCATGGGAGTACTCATGGTCACTCCGCTGCTGCTCGTCCTGCGTACGGCACGTATGCCCCGGCGTGGTGACCGGTGGGCGGAGCCCGCGGCACTGGCGGTGGTCACGGTGGTGCTTGCCGTGGTCGCCACCAGGAGTCCGCTGTCCATGATCTACCTCGTGTTCCCGCCGCTCGTCTGGGCCTCGCTGCGCTTCCAGCTGGCAGGCAGCGCCCCGTGCGCCCTCCTGGTCTCCGTCATGGCGATCATTTCCGGAACCGACCGGGTGGGGCCGTTCGAGGGCCACTCCTGGCTCGAGATCATGCTCAACCTCGCGATCCTCAACGTCTGCGTGGCGCTCACCGCGCTGCTCCTGGCGGCGATCGTCGCGGAGCACAACAACATCCGCCGCGAGACGGAACTGGCGTGCGACGAGCTCGCCGCCCTGGTGGAGGAACTCGCGCCCCATCCGGCGCGACGCCGACCGGCCTGGCCGGATGAACGGCCCGGCTCGCTCTGACCGCTGCGGGGACTCCGCTCGTGCTCAGCCCGTCTCGGCGACGTCCGTGCCGTTGCCTGTACCGGGGAAGTGGTGTGCGAGGAACTCGTTGCGGAACGTGCCCGTGGGGTCGAACCGGTGGGCGAGCAGCTCGAAATCGGCGTAGTGCCCGTACAAGGTGCGCAGCGTCCCCGGCCGGGTGGTGAACACCTTGCCCCAGTGCGGTCTGGCCCCGAACGGGGCCAGTGCTTCCTCGATTGCCGCCAGGACGGGCGTGACCGCTGCCGTGTCGGGCACCCAGGTGAAGTGGAAGGCCACGGAGTCGGTGCCCTGTGCGGGGCTCAGCCACAGGTCGTCGGCGGCCACCGTGCGGATCTCAGCGATCTGCAGAAGCGGCGCGATGCGCTCCCGGATGCGGTCCAGGGCTTCGTAGGCCGCGACCGCGTCCTGTCGGGCGACGAAGTACTCCGACTGGAGTTCCTCTCCGTTGCTCGGGGTGAATTCGAGGCGGAAGTGGGGAAGCCGGGCGTGCCAGGGTCCGGGGTCGCCCTGCTGCGGCGTGCAGTGCTTCGCCGGCATACCGGGAACGGGATGGCGCGGCCCGTCCGCGAGCGTCGCGCCGAGCCACTGGGGCGGCGCCGTACGGTGTCCGTCCCCGGTCACCCGCTGCTTGAGCCACACCTGGTCGATCGGTCCGTCCCGCCAGCGGGTGAACAGGCTCACGCTGTAGGCCTCGGCCATCACATCGTCGAAGCCGGCGAGCAGCCGTTCCTGGGGCAGCCCCTCGTACACCCACTGCTGAACGTCGAACGCGGGAACGAGGTCCAGCGTCACGCGGGTCACGATCCCCAGCGCGCCGAGGGAGACCACGGCGCCCGCGAAATCGGGGTCCCCCCTGCGCAGCGTCACCATGGTGCCGTCCGCCGTGACGAGCTCCAGTGCGCGCACCGCACCCGCGAGGGAACGATTGCCCACGCCGGAGCCGTGGGTGCCCGTCGCACAGGCGCCCGCGACCGAGATGTGGGGCAGCGAGCCCAGGTTGTGCAGAGCGAATCCGCTTCGGTGCAGCGTCTCGGTCAGTTCGCCGAAGCGCAGCCCCGCGCTCACCGTCGCGGTGCCGGCCTTGCTGTCGATCTCGATCGAGCGGGGTAGTCCGGCTACGGATATCAGGTCGCCGTCGGTGTCGGCGACCGTGTTGAAGGAATGGCCGGTGCCCAGCGCCCGCACCGCGCTCCCGGCGGCAACGATGCTCTGGAGCTCGGCAATCGTGGCGGGGGTGTGCAGCTGCCGGGCCCCGAAGGTGATGTTCCCTGCCCAGTTCCGCCGCGGGACCGTGCCCGCCGTACCGGGGTTCGACGAATGATCGATCATGACTCGGGAGCTTACGCTCCGCCCGCCCGCGCCGGCCCGTGCCGCCCTTCGGCTCAGGCCTTGCGTCCGACACCGCTGACCGCGTGGCTCTGCGGGGCGTCGGGCCGGTCCTGACCGGGGTCGGGGCGCCAGGCCGACGTCCTGACGATGCCCGGCTCGACCACGTCAAGGCCGTGGAAGAACTCGGCGATGCGTGCGGGACTGCGCAGATGGTAGGAGCTCGCCGAGTTCTCGTTGTAGGCCTCGATGGCGCTGTTCAACGAGTCGCTCGTGTCGGTGCCGTCGGCGAGCGCCAGATAGCTCCCGGACGGCAGCCCTGCCAGCAGGCGGTCGACGAGCGCCCACGGGTCCTCCTCGTCGGGCAGCTGACCCATGATGCCGAGCAGGGTGAGGCCGATCGGCCCGCCGAGATCCAGGGTCCGGGCGGCCTCTTCGAAGATGTGGCCCGTGTCGCGCACATCGGCGTCGATGTACGCGCAGGCGCCTTCGGGCGTACTGGTCAGGAGCGCCCGGGCGTGCGTCAGGACGAGCGGGTCGTTGTCGACGTACACGATCCGGGACTCGGGAGCCATCCACTGGGCGACCTCGTGCGTGTTGTTCGCCGTGGGCAGCCCCGTGCCGATGTCGAGGAACTGACGGACTCCCGCCTCGCCGGCCAGGAATCGGACCGCGCGGGCCAGGAAGGCGCGCTGGTCACGGGCGATGCCCGCGATGTCCGGAAACATCCGCAGAATCATTTCGCCCACCGCCGCGTCGGCCGGGTAGTTGTCCTTCCCTCCGAGCAGGTAGTTCCATACGCGGGCGGAATGCGGCCGGTCCGACTGCAGGTCGGCCGACGGCTGTCCGGGAATGCTCATGGCGAAAGCCTCACACACTGCACCTTCGGGACACCGCTACGGCAGGAGTGAACGACCGGAGCGCTCCTCAGTAGGGCAGAGTCCGCCCGGACGGGGTGCGCAGGTCCAGCGGGGGCGGCCCCGTGGGGGGCGGCGGACGACGGACGATCTGGATGCGGCCCACTGCCACCACCTCCTCCTGGTAACCCGGTATTTGCCCACCCAGGCGCTCTTCACACGTCCGGACCCGGTCCGGACGTGTGAAGAGCGTCCGGGGGCCTCCCGCGGATGCGGTCGCCGCGATGTGCGGTGACCCTTGACGGGAGGGGGACGCCGACCGGAGGAGAGCAGCCATGTCCGCAATGGACAAGATCAAGAAAATGTTGAAGGGGCACGAGGACCAGGCCGGCAAGGGCGTCGACAAGGCGGGTGACATGGTCGACGGCAAGACCCAGGGGAAGTACCGCAGCCAGGTCGACACCGGCCAGGACAAGCTCAAGGACCAGCTCGGCGCCGACCGTGACAAGGACGACCCGCCCCGAACCTGACGGGAGAACGCCGGCCGCCTCGCCGGCCCCTTCCGCAGCACTCATATCCGCACGCCGGACCGGGTGACACGTTCGTGCCACCGAGGTCCGGCGTGCGGTGTGCCGCGCCGCGGCCGGCTGCTGCGGGGAAGAAGCTCGGAAGACCGGGCCCGGGATTCCTGTTATCGTCCCCGCCGCACGCCGTCTCCCGAGTGTGGGCAGTGACGGAACAGGATCCCGGAAGAGTGAGCACACCATGGGCGAGGCACGCGAGACGGCGTTGATCAAGGCGGCGCAACAGGGGGACCTGCAGGCCCAGGACCAACTCGTCGCGTCGTACCTGCCGCTGGTCTACAACATTGTCGGCCGTGCCCTGAACGGCCACGCGGACGTCGACGACGTGGTGCAGGAGAGTGTGCTGCGCATGCTCAACGGTCTCCCCTCGCTCCGCTCCCCGGGGAGCTTCCGTTCGTGGTTCGTGGCCATCACCATGAACCAGATACGGGGGCACTGGCGTGAGCGAAGAACCGGGGACATATCCGCGGACCCGATGGAGGACGCGTACGACGTCGTCGATCCCGGCGCCGATTTCGTCGAGCTGACCATCGTCCGCCTCGGTCTGACCGGCCAGCGGCGCGAGGCCGCCGAGGCCACTCGCTGGCTGGACGAGGACGACCGCGCGCTGCTCTCGCTGTGGTGGCTGGAGACGGCCGGCGAGTTGTCCAGGGCCGAGGTCGCCGCCGCGCTCGAACTCTCCCCGCAGCACACCGCGGTACGCGTACAGCGGATGAAGGCCCAGCTGGAAGGGGCCAGGGTGGTGGTGCGCGCGCTGGCCGCGCGCCCGCGCTGCATCCTGCTGGAGGACCTCACCGCCGGGTGGGACGGAGTGCCGTCAGCCCTCTGGCGCAAGCGTATGGCCCGCCACGCGCGTGAGTGCACGGTGTGCTCGGGGCACGGGTCGGGCATGGTGCCGGCCGAGGGACTGCTGGTGGGTCTGGCTCTCGTTCCCCTGGCGGCGTCCGCCGCCGCGGGAGCGTCCGTGGCCGGTACGGACTTCCTGCCGGTTGCCGGAGCCACCCACCTCTCCGGTCCGGGGCGTGCCGAGCGGCGACGGGGTCAGGTGCGGCGCCGCCGTCGCACCACCGTCACGGCGGGGCTGGTGGCGGTGATGGTCCTGGGCGGGGGAGGCACTGCGGTGCACCTCTACACGGATGGGGAGGACGAGGGTCCGGCGACGGCTGTCGCGCCTCAGGCCGGCTCCTCCCCCTCGCTGTCCGCGCCGGAATCGCTGTCCGCTTCGCCTTCCCCCTCGCCGTCCTCCGCGTCGCCCTCTCCGTCGCCGTCCCGGACGAAGAAGAAGAGCGCCTCCCCCACCCCCAAGGCCGCTCCGAGCACGCGTGCACCGTCCTCGAAGCCTCCGGCCGCACCGGCGCCGAAGCCCGCGGACCCACCGCCGTCCTCGGCCGCCGAGGAGGTCACCGCCCTGGTCAACGCCGAGCGGGCGAAGGAGGGCTGCGCAGCGGTCCGCAGCAACAGCAAACTGGCCACGGCCGCGTCGCGGCATTCCGCCGACATGGTGTCGCGCGACTACTTCTCGCACACCTCCCCCGACGGCTCGGACCCCGGCGACCGCATCACGGCGGCGGGCTACCGCTGGAGCACCTACGGCGAGAACATCGCGAAGGGGCAGAGCACTCCGGCCTCGGTGATGGACTCCTGGATGAACAGCCCCGGCCACCGGGCGAACATCCTCAACTGCGCGTTCAAGGAGATCGGGGTCGGACGTGTGGACTCCTCCGGCGGCCCTGTGTGGACGCAGAACTTCGGAGCCGCCCTGTGAGGTCGCGCGTCCGGCGGGCCGTCATGTTCCGGAAACGAGCGGGTAGCACCCCCTCCACGTAAAGGATCTACGCTGGGGAGGCGCCCAGGCCGAAGGTGTCCGCCGGCGATCTGCTGATCCTCTGCGCGGACAGGAGCCCGGTGTTCACACCTGCCTTTCTCTCCACCTTCCCTCCCCTCCCCCCGTGGCTCGCCCATGTGCTGCGGGCGCAGCGCGGGCCGGTCCCGTGGAACGCGGTCCTGCGGGGGTCCCTGGCCGTGGCCCCGCTGCTCGTGGCGGTTCTCGCCGATCGGCCGACAGCCGGGATCCCGGCCGCGCTGGGGGCGATGCTGGCAGGAATCAACGACCGTCCTGGCAGCCGGCGCGCGGCGGTCTCCCGGCTCGGGATCCCTGCCCTGGCGGGTTCGGCCGGTCTGCTGCTGGGCACCGTGGCCACGGCCGCCGCAGGAACCGGCCCGTCCATGGTCGTTCTGCCGCTCCTGCTCGGGGTGCTGGGACTGATCGCGGGAGCGGTCAGCGCGACGGGTCCGGTCGCGTCCGCGTGCGGCACGCAGCTACTGGTCGCGGCCGTGATCGGGGCAGGCATGCCGTTGCCCGAGACGGGTCCGCAGCGTGCCCTGCTGTTCCTGGCCGGTGCGGGATGGCTCATCCTGCTCCGTCTGGTCCTGCCGTCCCCCGTCCGGCCCGGCGGCGGTCCGTACCGCCTCGACGGGGAGCGGGAGGCGGTTGCCGCCGTGTACGGGGCGGTGGCCGGGCTTCTGGAGGCGGCGGGAGGACCAGAGGCTCTCGCCCGGCGCGCTGCGCTGAGCGCGGCCCTCGACCATGCGCAGGACGCGCTGACGGGGCCGAGGCTGCGTCGGCGTGCGAGTTCGGCGGCCGAGCGCAGGCTGCACGCCCAGTACGCCGCGGCTCTGCCGCTCGCCGAGGCCGCGACCGCGCTGGCCTGGGCCGGGGTGTCCCTACCCGCCGGAATCGTGGAAGGTCCGCGTCGGCTGGCCGACGCGGTGCGTACGGGTGGCTCCTGCGGTCCCCTGTCGGCCCCGGCGCGTACCGATGCCGCGCTGCGGGCGCTGGACGATGCGATCCTGCGGGCCGCAACGGCCTTCGACTGCCCCGCGGGGGCTCCCGTACGCACGCGGATGGGGCGTTCGTACCGCTCCGCCCTGAGCGGGGCCTGGAGTGCCGCGGGACGTGAGTACGGGGTACGGGTCGCGCTGTGCTGCGTGGCGAGCACGGTCGTGGCGCAGGCCCTGCATCACGAGCACTGGTACTGGCTGCCCGCCACGACCGTGTTCCTGGTCAAGCCCGATCTGGGACCGCTGGCGTCGCGGGTGCTGTGCCGGGCCGTGGGGACGGTCGCCGGTGCCGCCGTCTTCGGTGTACTGGCTCTGTTGCTGCCCGGCCCCTTCACCCTGGTCGCAGTGGTCGCGCTCTGCGGGGCGCTGCTTCCCGTCGCGACCCGGCACTTCGCGGTGCAGACGGCGGTGGTGACCGTACTCGTACTCGCGCTCGTGCTGCTGGGCGGAGAACCGCCGGCCGCCTGGGGCCGGGTCGTCGAGTCCCTCCTCGCCTGCGCGACGGTGCTGCTCGTCGGCCACGTCCCGCTGCCCGGCAGCCGGGGCCACAGGGTCCGGGCCGCACTCGACAGTGCGGTGGGCGCGGCGCACCGGTACCTGCGACACGTACTGGGTGCTCCGGAGGACCACCACGGGCGGGACGCGCTGCGGCGCGACGCCTACCGGTCGCTGGCCGCCGCACGCACAGCCATCGACCTGTCGGCGGCCGAACTTCCGGCGGTGGCCCGGCACACGGCCGGATCCGGGGAGGTGGCGAGTGCCCTGGAGCAGCTCATCGACACGACGACGGCCTGCGCCGTGCAGCTGGGACACCACACGGACGGACTTCCCGCCTCGCACGCCGAGCAGCTCGCCGCGCAACTGTCCGCGCTCGACCGGGCGTGGCCCGCGCCGCGCCCGGTGGTCCCGGCCGCCTGATCAACGGCTGTGTGTCCGGGGGGTCGTCCGCGTTCACTCATTCCCCGGTGGAGCCGTCGATCCGCTCCCTGAGCAGGTCGGCATGACCGTTGTGCCGGGCGTACTCCTCGATCATGTGGGTGAGGATGTACCGGAGCGAGAACAGCTCGTCGCGCCACTTCACGGTGGCATCGAGCGATTCGGCGGCGTCCACGATCTCGCGGGACCGCGCGCAGGCGGTGCGCCAGACGGTGAACGCCTCGACGGGGTCGGCCTGGTCGCTGTCGAACTCCGCGAAGGTGCCGTTGACGGTACCCGGCCAGTAGGCCTCGGAGTCCTCGCCGTTCCACACGGCCTGGAACCATATCCGCTCGACCTCGGCGGTGTGCCGGACCAGTCCGATGAGGGACAGGCCGGAGGGTGCGACCGCCTTGTGCCGCAGCTGGTCCGTGGTCAGTCCGGCGCACTTCAGTTCCAGCGTCTCGCGCTGGTACTGCAGGAAGCCGGTGAGCGAGGTGCGGTCGTCGGCCGTTCTGGAGGGTTCGGTACGCCGGTGATCATTCATGCCGGCATCCTGCCAGGGGTCGGGCTCGACACGTTCAGGGTTTTCGGGCCGGCTCGTAGGATGCGGACCATGATCGCAGAACTGCAGTGTGTGGTGCTGGACTGTCCCGATCCCGTCGTGCTCGCCGACTTCTACGGGACTCTTCTGGGCGGCAGGGTGAACCAGCCCGATCCTCGATGGGAGACCGGCGAGGGATGGGCGACCGTCCATGCTCCGGCCGGTCTCGTGCTCGCGTTCCAGCGGGTCGAGCCGTACCGCCCTCCCCGGTGGCCGGATCCCGAACACCCGCAGCAGTCCCATCTCGACTTCGGCGTCCCCGACCTGGACCACGCCCAGGAGCAGGTGCTCGCGCTCGGCGCGACCGTGCTGGACGACCGGCCCGCCTCTCGGAGCTGGCGCGTCTTCGCCGATCCGGCGGGTCATCCGTTCTGTCTGGTGCGTCACTGACCGCGGCCGTTGCCCCGGGTGCTGCGCCGAGCGCCCGGGGCCGCGGTCACCGGCCGATCAGGGTGAGGGCCGTGCAGGTACCGCTCGCCGCGCCGACAGCCACGACGGACGCTGCCACACAGCGGGCTCTCAGCCGCTCGTACCGTGCGGTGTACTCACCGCGGAGTTCGCCGGCGCGGTCGGCGATCCTCAGAAGTGACTGCCGGGAGAGGGCCACCCGGTCGGCGACGTAGACCCGCTCGACGTCCTCCAACTGGGCGGTGGTCAGCCAGGGCAGCTGTTGGGTGAAGCGGGAGGCTCCTCGTCTGGCCTCCTCGACTTCGGCGTTCCACAGCAGGTAGCCCTCCATCTGGGCAAGGCCCCGGGCGCTGTCCTTGTCCGGTTCCACGCAGTCCTCCTCTCGTCCGGCCGTTGTTCGGGCTCCGCCTCATGCCTGCTTGTCCCCGGGCGCCACCGTCTTCGAGTCCGCGGGGCGGTTGACCACTTCTTCGAGTGCGCGGACCGCGGGGTGGTGCAGGTCGAACGCCGGGGATTCGGAACGGATCCGCGGCAGCGTGAGGAAGTTGTGCCTCGGGGGCGGGCAGGACGTGGCCCATTCGAGCGAACGGCCGTAGCCCCACGGGTCGTCGACTTCGACCTTCTTGCCGTACTTGGCGGTCTTCCACACGTTGTAGAGGAAGGGCAGCACCGACAGACCGAGCAGGAAGGAGGAGATCGTCGAGATGGTGTTGAGCGCGGTGAAGCCGTCTGCCGCGAGGTAGTCCGCGTAACGACGGGGCATGCCTTCCGCGCCGAGCCAGTGCTGCACCAGGAACGTGCCGTGGAAGCCCACGAACAGTGTCCAGAAGCACATTTTCCCGAGCCGTTCGTCCAGCATCTTGCCGGTGAACTTGGGCCACCAGAAGTGGAATCCGGCGAACATCGCGAAGACCACGGTGCCGAAGACGACGTAGTGGAAGTGCGCCACCACGAAGTACGAGTCGGAGACGTGGAAGTCCAGGGGCGGTGAAGCCAGGATGACTCCCGTGAGGCCGCCGAAGAGGAAGGTGACGAGGAATCCGACCGACCAGAGCATGGGGGTCTCGAAGGAAAGCGATCCCTTCCACATGGTGCCGATCCAGTTGAAGAACTTCACACCGGTCGGTACCGCGATGAGGAATGTCATGAACGAGAAGAACGGCAACAGCACACCGCCCGTGACGTACATGTGGTGCGCCCACACCGTCGCGGAGAGGCCGGCGATGGAGATCGTGGCCGCGATGAGACCGATGTAGCCGAACATCGGCTTCCGGCTGAACACCGGGAAGATCTCGGAGACGATGCCGAAGAACGGCAGAGCGATGATGTACACCTCTGGATGGCCGAAGAACCAGAAGAGGTGCTGCCAGAGCAATGCTCCGCCGTTGGCCGCGTCGAAGATGTGCGCACCGAATTTCCGGTCGACCTCGAGGGCGAGCAGGGCGCCCGCCAGGACGGGGAAAGCCAGCAGGACCAGAACACCGGTGAGAAGGACGTTCCATACGAAGATCGGCATGCGGAACATCGTCATGCCGGGGGCGCGCATGCAGATGATCGTGGTGATGAAGTTGACCGAGCCGAGGATCGTGCCGAAGCCGGAGAAGGCCAGCCCCATGATCCACAGATCGGACCCGATACCGGGCGAGTACACCGCATCGGTGAGGGGGGAATAGGCGAACCAGCCGAAGTCTGCCGCACCCTGCGGGGTGACGAAGCCGGCCACTGCGATGGTCGACCCGAAGAGGTACAGCCAGTACGCGAACATGTTCAGCCGCGGGAACGCCACGTCGGGTGCGCCGATCTGCAGCGGCATGATCCAGTTCGCGAACCCTGCGAACAGCGGCGTCGCGAACATCAGCAGCATGATCGTGCCGTGCATCGTGAACGCCTGGTTGAACTGCTCGTTCGACACGATCTGATTACCCGGCCTGGCCAGCTCGGCACGCATCACGAGCGCCAGAACACCGCCGATGAGGAAGAAGGCGAACGACGTGAGCAGGTACATCGTGCCGATCGTCTTGTGGTCAGTGGTGGTCAGCCACTTGATGACCACATTCCCCGGCTGCTTCCGCCGTAGGGGCAACTCGTCCTGAAAGGCGGTGTCGGATTCCACCGATTCTGCGGGGCCCCTCGTCGTCACTGCGGCACTCCTTCGGTCGACGGCCGGTTGCGGACTCGGCGACCAGGATGGACTCCCCCGTGGCGGTACTGCGGGACATCCCTGTCCGCACTGCACCAGTGGCTGGCAAAGGACACTCCATTGGCCGACGGCCACGATGCTCTTGTTGACGCACGGACCGCGGGCAGACAGCGGGTGTCTCCCCCACACAGCCTCCCCTACGGAGGGGGTTCAGCCCTTGGCCCAGGCCCGCAACGCCGCGCGCGAGGAGAATGCGGCCACGTTCTTGTCAAGCGGCCGGTCGGTGTACTGATGAATGCGCCAGGACGCTTCGATGCGCGGCTTTCCCGCCGTTACGTAGTCGGCGATCCAGAGGCCGTCGCCCGCGTACGAGGTCGTGTCGTGGTTCAGCCAGAAGGAGCGATTGCAGTACAGCAGGACACGGTGGTTCGGTCGCAGGCGCTTCACCTCACGGATGAAGCGGTCCTTGTCCGCGTTGCTCGCACGCGTACCCTCGCCGGTCGTCTCCCAGTCGACGGCCAGCAGATCCCCGGCTTTCTCCGGCGCACCGGCGACGAAATACGCAGCCTGTTCCTTGACGTTTCCCGGCCACAGAACGTGATAGAAGCCGACCACGCACTCGGCCCCCCTGGCGCGTGCCGCCTGGCCGGCGAGGCGCGGATTGATGTACGAACGTCCTTCGGTCGCCTTTATGAAGACGAAGT
Source organism: Streptomyces sp. NBC_00683 (assembly GCF_036226745.1). Lineage (NCBI taxonomy): Bacteria > Bacillati > Actinomycetota > Actinomycetes > Kitasatosporales > Streptomycetaceae > Streptomyces > Streptomyces sp. NBC_00683. The sequence continues at coordinate 446,776 of NZ_CP109013.1, forward strand.
CCAGGCCGTCCGTGTCGAAGGCCGTCTGGTGGGAACTGACATCGACGCCGTGCAGCACAGGCGTCACCTCCACATGGGGCATTGCGGTTCCGGTTCTCCTCCCATGCGTGCCCGCGTGTACGGGTTCCATCCGCCCGTCGGCCCGCAGAACCGATTCGGAGCGGTCGGAATAGGCGCCGCCCGGACGGGGTTGGTGGTCCCGCGAGACGTTTTCACCCAAGGCAGCAGGCATCGGAAGGTCGGACCCATGAAGATCGGCATCATCGGGGCTGGCAACATCGGCGGCAACCTGACGCGGCGTCTTACCGAACTCGGACACGATGTGTCCGTCGCGAACTCTCGCGGACCCCACACTCTCCAGGCACTCGTCGACGAGACGGGTGCCACCGCGGTCACAGCGGCACAGGCGGCGCGCGACGCCCAGATCGTCGTGGTGACCGTCCCTCTCGGGAAAGTCCCGGACCTGCCCTCCGGGCTCATCGACGGGGCCGCACCCGGCGCCGCCGTCATCGACACCGGCAACTACTACCCGCAGCGTGACGGACGGATCGCCGCCATCGAGGACGGTCTGCCGGAGAGCCGGTGGACCGAGCAGCAGATCGGCCACCCGGTGATCAAGGCCTTCAACGGCACGTACGCCCAGGACATCCTCGACAGGGGACTCCCCCAGGGGACCCCTGGCCGCCAGGCGCTCCCGGTCTCCGGTGACGACCCGGCCGCCAAGCAGGCGGTACGGGAGCTCATCTCCGAGCTGGGCTTCGACACCGTGGACACCGGCGGTCTGGACGAGTCGTGGCGCCAGCAGCCGGGAACACCGGTCTACGGGGACCGGGGCGACGCGGACGCCATCCTGAAGGCGCTGGCCGACGCGTCCCCGGAACGTACCGCGGAGTGGCGCGCCTGACCGACGGGGCCGAAGCCCTCGGCCCGATCCCGTGCCGCGCCCCCTGGTCGGGGGGCGCGGCACGGGTTTGCCGTCAGACAGGCTGGCCGATCGGGCGGATGATGACGTTGTTGACGTCGACACCCTCGGGCCGGCTCATGGCCCACACGATGGAGTCGGCGATCTGATCGGCCGTCAGCAGATGCCCTTCGGGCAGACTGCCGAGGCCGTCCCAGAACGGGGTCTCCACGCGCCCCGGGGCGACCAGGGTCACGCCCACACCGTCGCCCGTCACCATCCGCCGGGTGTTCTCGGCCAACCCGGTGACCGCCCACTTGGTCGCCCCGTAGATATTTCCCGGCGTGTGGACGAAGCCGGCGACGCTGCCGACCAGAACGATGCGTCCCCGCGTCTCCTTGAGCGCCGGGAGTGCCGCCCTGATCAGCAGGGCAGGTCCCAGGACGTTGGTGAGGACCATCTCCCGCCAGGCCTCGGGGTCGCCGTCCGCCAGGGTGTCGTGGGTGGCGAATCCCGCGTTGGCCACGACGGCGTCCAGCCTTCCGAACCGGTCGACCGTCCCATCGACGGCGGACTGAACGGCTTCGTGGTCCGCCGCGTCGCCGGTGAGCGTCAACAGCTCGTCGGGCTTGCCGAGTTCCTCGGCGAAACGACTGAGCCGGTCCTCGCTGCGCCCGGTGACGGCCACCCGATGGCCCCGTTCCAACAGCTGCCGGGCTGTCGCCGCGCCGATGCCGCTGCCGCCTCCGGTGATCAGCGTGACCGGTGATCCACTCATGGTTCGCTCCCCCTCGTCGTCCTTGCCGCATCCGGTGCGGGCATGCCGGGGATCCCACCATTTTGAGCGCACTCGAAGTCAAGCCCTCTTTCCGGACGCGCACTTCGAGTAGCGGGCGGGAAGAGGTGCTGCAACCGGAGAGGGCGCACAGCCGGGCGGCGACGGCCTGGCGCGGAGTCCTCGAGTGAACGTCATGTCGAATGACGCGGAAATGGTGCTCGGTGAAGCGTCAGGTAAGCGCCAGTGTTCCGGCAGCCTTGGGCGGGCCGGAGCTGTGGCTCTGCGTGGGCACCGAACTGGGGTCGCAGGATGCGGTGCGACAGCTCACGGAGGGCATGAAATCCCCCCAGTCGCAACCCCTTCGGAAGTCGGGAAATTCTGCGACTTGCAAATCCGCCAGAGGGCACAGAATTGTTCGGTCCGCAAATCTCGCAGAGGGGCATGAAGTCCGTTCAGTCGCAAGAGTATCGACAAGAAAACCTTAGCTTGACGGCGTCGTTGAGTTTGTTTATGGTCCAGTCGTTCACGTTCCCGCCGATCACTATCCGAAGGTGTTCATGACCACGCCTCCGACGTTGCCGAAGTTCAGGCAGCAGTTAATTCTTGCCGTTCTTATGTTGTGTTCGCTGCTGATTTGGCTGGACAATACCGTCCTGAGTACCACGCTGGAGACCCTTGCGGACCCTGTTCATGGACTGGGGGCCAATCCCGGTCAGCTGCAATGGGCGACCGGTTCATACACTCTGGCCTTCGCCACATTGATGTTCACCGCAGGCACACTGGGCGATCGCTTCGGTCACCGAACTGTGTTTTCCAGCGGGTTGGTGATCTTCGCCGGGTCCTCTCTGTGGGCGGCGTACGCAAGCGATGCGGGCCAGCTGATTGCAGCTCGAGCCGCCATGGGGGTGGGCAGCGCGCTGATCACGCCCGCCATGTTGGCCATCCTCATGTGGACCTTCACCGGTCCCGCGCGGGCTGCCGCGATCGGAATCTTCTCGACGTCGGCCGGTGTCGGAATGGCTGCCGGCCCGGTACTGGCGGGATTCCTGCTCGATCATTTCTGGTGGGGATCGGTCTTTCTGATCAATGTCCCGGTCGCGGTATTGGCATCGGTCGGGCTCGCCGTGCTGGTTCCGAATTTCCGAAGCCCCACGCCGCGGCCGCTGGACCCCGCTGGAATGTTGCTGTCGATCAGTGGGCTCGTGGCGTTGGCCTACGGGCTGATCCGGGCAGGGCAGGTGGCTTCATGGAGTCGCACCGATGTCTGGGCACCGATCGTTGCCGGTCTTGTTCTGCTGGCCTTTTTCGTACTCGCCGAACTGCGTGTGAAGGTGCCCGGCTTTGATCCGCGACTGCTCGCGCAGCGCGCATTCGGTGGCGGCAATGTGGCGCTCGGACTGCTGCTCTTCGCTGTGGCCGCCATCACCTTCTACAACGCGTTCTACCTGCAAGGCGCGCTCGGGTTTTCGCCGATGAAGGCGGGTTTGGCCAATATCCCGACCGCATTCGGCGCGCTCGCGGGGGCGCCCCTTGGCACGCGCCTGGTTCGCCGCCTGTCGCTACGCCTTGTCAGCGTGCCGGCGTTGACCGTGGCTGCGCTGACCATGGGCGGGTACGGGTTCCTCGGACTGCAAACTCCACTGCTCCGGATCGAGATCCTGTTGTTGATACAGGGTCTCTCGATCGGCATGGTGATCGGCCCCGTTACGGCCGCATTGATCAGCAACCTGCCGTTGGAACAGGCCGGTGCAGGATCGGCCGTCACCAACACCGTGCGACAGACCGGCAGTCTGATCGGAATCGCAGTGGGCGGCACGATCATGTCGATCGAGTACCGACGTGCGATCGAGCCTTCGCTGAAGGGTGCACCCGGTCCGGTGCAGGATCAGGCGCGAGTTTCCGCCGAACAGGCCCGCCACATCACCACCGCTGTCCACCGGCCCACTCTTGCTCAGGCCGCCGATGATGCGTTTATCCATGCCATGCACGTAGGCGCGGGCTGGATCGGGGTGATCGCACTCCTCGGAGCAGTTGTGCTGCTGATTGCCTTGCCCGCTGCCGGAAAGAAGAAGGGCCCGGTACCGGAGCCGGACTACGAAGAGGCCCGCAGCTCCGTCTGAAAGAGCGTTTTGTCCCGGCGAGGTTGTTTGGTTCGAGGTTCAGGTGTCGCGCCAGTTCAGGGTGGATTCGCGAGTGAGTCTGCGGCTTATGAGGTCGATCATCGCGACGTGGATTATGGCTTCGGAACGGTGAGGGTGGGTTTCGTAGTCGCGGGCCAGGCGGCGGTGATGCATCAGCCAGCCGAAGGTCCGCTCGACGACCCAGCGTCGCGGGATCACCTTGAAGCCTTTGACGCCCGGGAGGCGTTGGATGACTTCCACGTCGATGCCGAGGCGGGCGCCGTGGTCGATGGCTTTGGTGCGGTAGCCGCTGTCGGCCCATGCTTTGGTCACGCGAGGGCGAGTGGCGGCGATGTGGGACATCAGGTGCATGCCGCCGGCGTTGTCGGAAACGCTTGCCGCGGTGACCCAGACAGCCAGGAGCAGGCCGAGGGTGTCCACCCCGATATGGCGCTTGCGACCTGCGATTTTCTTGCCGGCATCGATGCCCTGGCCGGCCGCAGGCACGTTCGCGGAGGTCTTCACGCTCTGTGCGTCCAGCACGCAAGCGGTTGGCTCGGCGTCGCGGCCTTCGGTCTCCCGGACCAGGCGCCGAAGGAGGCCGTTGAGTTGGTCGAAGACGCCCTCTTTCTGCCAGGCGGCGAAGTAGCCATAGACCGTCTCCCATGGCGCGAAGTCGTGGGGCAGGTATCGCCAGGCAATGCCGGTGCGATCGACGTAGAGGATGGCGTCCATGACGCGGCGCAGGTCATGCTCGGGCGGGCGGCCGATGTCGAGACCCTTGCCTCGGCGCTCGGCCCGCCATGTGGTGAGTGTGGGCCCGATCAGTGTCCAGCGGGCATCGGAGAGGTCGCTTGGATACGGGCGGTGTCGCGTCATGTTTCGGTAGTACCGTCGAGCAGGCCGCCTCCCCAGGGCGCAAACGAGTTCAAGCGGGGGCGCGTTGGGATCAGACAGGAGCGAACGGGCGGAAACACGCCCGGCAATGGCGTCAGCCGTCTCTCACGTCACGGATAACAACCCTGATCTCAGGAATCCCAGCTCACTTCGCTACCCAAAAAGTTGCCAATCACCCCCACCGGGACAAAACACTCTTTGAGAGGGTGTTTGTACCTCTGTTGACGCAGTTTCAGGTGCTGTGACTCACCGGCAGCCCAATGTCCTGCCCGATCAGCAGGCGCAGGTCCTCAACGGTCAGAGTCCCGACCACCCCCGACTCCGCAGAGCATGCGCCGTCGCAATGAGACGGGTGGCGTCAGGCGAGGGCGCCTGCCAGCGATCACGTTCAAGCTCCTCTAGGAACCGACGACGGTCGATAGACACAGTCGCCAGACAATTCTCTCGTGAATGCGTGTGGTCGGGTAGCCGGAGACCATTGCTGGTCTCCGGCTACCCGACCACAACGCGAGATCGCAAACACGGTCTGCGCGCGACGCGCAGCCGGGGCTTGATGAAGTAGAGAGTTCTACCGCATGTGTCAGGTGGACGTGTGGTCTCGATGTGCCTGATCGCATCTCCGACGCAGGATCGAGCAGTCATCTCAGCCCCCTGACCTGATCTACCGCCGCCTGCGACGAGGCACCTCCGGCGTGACAGCATGCGGCAATGGCCTTCCGACACCCAGACGGCGACTACGCGATCACCGCGATGTACTCCGTGCCCGATGATGCCTGGTACCTGGAATTGGACCTCGTGGCCGAGCATCGGAATCTCGTGATCGCAATCGTCCCCGACGAGGATCCGGCACGGGAGCCGACAGTGTGCTTCAACCCTCACGGAGGGCACGTGGACCTCCCGTACGGGGTCATGACTTGGTTCATGCAACAGGTCGATGAAGAAATCCGCACCTCCCGTGCCTGGATGCGGCTGAGGCCCGATCTCGTCGAGATCATCTACCAACTCCGTCAGGAGCACATGGGCGCCATCGACGATGACACCTTTCGGCGAGTCCTCCCGGAGGTGCGCGCCACAGTCCCTGAGGCAGACCTCCCCGCCGTTCTCGAAGCCGCCTTCGGGCGGAGACCTGACGGCACCACCATGGACCAACCGCAAGCGCCCGATATGTAGACGTTCAAGGAGACACGGTCCAGTGCCGCTTGGCGGGATCTGTTGGCCCGATAGAAGGGCCCGGATGGACTGCTGTCCGTGTGGGAGAAGGGCAAGCCGTTCCGACGTTCCACCTTCGGGCGGAAGTGGCGCAGGGCCCCCGTGGTCCAACGGCCACCCGCACCTTGCGTACCCGTTCCGGGCACCAGGCGCTCCCCCTGGGGGAACCGTTATCACCGCCGACTCGTCGTACTCGCGACATTCTGGGGGAGACATGAAGCGCGACGCGATTAGACGACGGCTGCTTTTCCTTGTTGCCCTGCCCGGTCTGCTGGCCACCGGCTGCACGGGCATCGGCGAAGAACGGCCGTGCACCAAGATCGGCGGGGAGTCGGGAGTCGCCGTGGGCTGGGAACCGGCCGACTTCGCAGAATCAGGGAAAGAGGGTTCGGACACGGACTCGGGCTCGCTCGTCGCCCGATTGTGCGCACAAGAGGTCTGCGAGAGCGGGACCGTGGCGAAAAACAGCGACGATTCGGCGCCCCATTTGACCAGCGTGGCGCTCGACGGGGACACCGGCGAGGTGACGGTGCAAGTGCGGTTCACGGTCACTTCGCGGGACGACGGCAAGCGCGTCATTTTCGACGAGCGTACGGATGTCGAGTTGCGCAAGTCCCAGCCCAATGGGAAGGGCTGCGACCCGACACTTTTCCGAGCCAGGCTCACGGCCGACCCGGAGCGGGGCCTGATCGCCGACAGCAGTTGAAGAGGTGAGTTCACCGGCACTCAGCTTGTTCTGAATGGTCCGGCCTCGACGTGATCACTCGTACGAGGATTCCGCGGACGCGAACACGGCAGCGACGTGGACATCCTCATCGTCTTCGACGCCGGCTACGACGCCCCGCGCACGACCCACCTCCTTCTCGGGCTGCCCGCCGAGGTGCTCGGCCGGATGCGGTCGGACCGGGTGATGCGCAAGCCCGTCCCCGTGCCGTGGATCTCACCGCCGCAGGTCGGGCGGTCCCCCAAGCACGGCAAGGAGTTCCGCTTGTGCCAAAAGGGAGTCCTGGGGAGAGCCGGACACGACCACCACGCAGGTCACCGACCGATACGGCACCGCGCAGACAACGGCCTGGGACCGGATCCACCCCCGGTTCACCACCCGCGACGGGGTTCGAACGCCGGCACCCCCGCCACCCAAGTGGCCCTGCACTCGGGCACTGGGCCCGGCCGGCACCACTCAACTCCGCGGCCACCCGCTTGCGCAACCTGCGGTCACGGCTCCACTGCCTGGAACGACATGCAGCCGAGCAGTACAAGGCGCTGGACAGCGCTCCGGCCCCAGTCGTTCACCGCAGCCCCCACACACCCGCTCTCGGGCTTGCCCGGCACCCTCGGAAACCCGGCCAGGCCAGGTCCCAAAGCTACTCAAGAAACAGGGATACGAAACAGGACTCAACCTTCAGACCGCGTACTTACGTTGCCGCCAGGCAACGGCTGTTCATCATCGTGCTCCATCGAACCAGTGTGTCGGACCAGCTGGCCATGATTACCCCACTAACACCGCTGCGAAGTGACAACCATCGCTACGAGTCACATCGGGTCCGGTGTCCCGGCCGGTTCCGCGCGTAGGCCACACTGTCCGACGAACGACCAACGCCAACCGTTCGCCCGCGATCCGCCCGGCCTGCGGCAGGTGTCCCAGGACGGCCGTGGACAAGGAGTCCCCCATGCCCCGCACCATGTCCGTGTCGGACAGCATCGTGATCCACGCGGCCCCCTCGGCCGTGTACGAACAGCTCAGCGACCCCACTGCGATGGGGCGCTGGAGCCCGGAGAACCGGGGCGCGACAGTGCTCGGGGAGCACCGGGGCGCCCACGTGGGCATGGTCTTCGAGGGCCGCAACAAGCGCGGCGCCTTCCGCTGGACGACGAAGTGCACGGTCACAGCCGCCGATGAGGGCGAGCGGTTCGCGTTCCGTGTCCACGCGATCGGGGCCAAGCGGCCACGGCTGCGCGGGCCGATCGCGACGTGGGAGTACCGCTTCGAGGCGGTCGAAGGCTCCACCCGGGTCACGGAGATATGGACGGACGACCGCCGGGCGTGGCCTGATCTGCTCGCCAACACCTTTGACCGGATCGCGACGCGCGGGAAAACGTTCGCGGAGTTCCAGCGTGGCAACATCCGCACCACGCTGGAACGCCTGAAGGCGGCGCTTGAGCAGGACGGTACGGCTGCCACCGGACACGGGGAGGACGGCCCCCGCCCCGCGTGACACGGGCGGGTCGGCGATCACAGGGTGTTCAGGCCTGTCCTGTGCCCCGGCCGGACCAGTGCGCGGGACGCGTCAGGGACGGCGGAAGCCGTGTGGCGGTGTCGCCCTTCGCCGCGTTGAGCTGGGCCTGGGTGAGGAACAGGGCTCCGGTGAGGTCTGCGCCGGACAGTTCGGCGTCACGGAAGTCCGCGCCGATCAGGTCGGCGAGCCGCAAGTCGGCCCCACGCAGGTCGGCCGCGATGAGGTAGGCACCACGCAGATCCGCTCCCCGAAGATCGGCGCCCCGCATGCGCGATCCGATGAGGTCGGCACCCCGGTGGTTGCGCTTCTTGCGCCGGGGAACGGCGGACCGCGCGAGCTCGCTGGTGCGCAGCAGCAACGACGCGACCTCGTCGCGGTGTGCCGACACGTCGAGTTCCGAGAGGACTTCGGCCGAGCGGCGGGTGAGGCGCTCGGTGCTGTCGAGGGCACTGCGGAGTTCCGTGTGCAGGGGGCCGGCGGCAGGCAGGGCGAGGGCTTCGGTGAGATACCAGAGCAGCTCGTGGAGCCGGCGCATCACGGGGAAGACCTGGAACATCTGCTGGGCGGTGTCCGGAGAGGCCCGCCAGTCCCGGCCGTCGTAGGTTTCCTGGGAAACTTTCTGGCCTGCGCCGAAACAGTCGTAGACCGTGCAGCCGGAGAACCCCTTGGGCCGCAGTTGCGTGTGAATGCCGCAGCGGAAGTCGTCCTGCAGATTGCGGCAGGGCTCCCCGGCGTCCTTGTTGATCGCGAAGTCCGCTGACGCTGTCAGCGTCAGCGCGACGCAGCAGAGACCGAAGCAGTTCGCACAGTCGGCGCGCAGATCCTCCCGCTCGGTGGCCGGAACGCCGGTTGGTTCATGGTCGGGCACAGTACGTGATTCCTCCGGAGGGAGCGGGCGGGTATGCCGAGCTTATCGATGCCTGACAACTCCCGGTCCAGCCGCCGTTGTCGGTGGGCCGGCGCACACTTGACCGCAGAGCACCGCAGAGAACCGCACGGCAGAGAACCGCAACGCACCGGCGAAGGGGATTGGTATATGGGCACCTCGCGGGAGACCGCGTTCGAGCCTCTCACCGGGGACGGGCCGCCGTTGTCCGGACCTGTCGGCGAGCGTGCGGGCGTGGTGCGCACCGCGTTCGAAGGGATGCTGCAGATCCGGCGGCTGACCAATACGGGACACGCGGATCCCGAGCGTGTACCCGCCCAGTGGGAGCTGCACCGGCCGGTCCGGGCCGTGGCACTGGCCCTGGAGGCCGCGGGAGTGGCCGCCTCCGCGGTCGGAGCGTCCGGGGAGCGGACGGCCACGGGGTACCGGGTGTGCGAGGGCGAGTCCCGCGGCTCCGTACGAGTGGAGTGGGTGGGCCCGCCCGGCAGTGGTGCCGTCCATGACGAGGAGCGCGCGCTGGCCGGGTGCGTCACCGTGCTGTCGCGCCTGGGCTGGACAGCTCTGTCGTACCGCGGTCCGCGCCGACGGCGTTTCCTGGAGGTCGAACCACCGGCCGCAGGTCCTCGCGCACAGGGCGTCCGATCCTGATCGCCGGACGGCTCGGGCGGGCATTGTCAGACCCATGGGGGATGCTTGACGGTCCGACACCTCTGACCAGGAGATGCTGAGATGCGCAATGACGAGATCGCCGCGGCCCAGGCGTACGTCCGGCTACTTGCGGCCACCCGCGCCGCGCTCGCGGACCCGGCGGACGCCCCGCTGTACATGCCGCTGCTCGCCTCCCCCATCGAGGAGGCCGACGAGGCGCTGCGGAGCGCGGGCCTCTCGGGCAACGAGGACAGGCTCTTCGCTCTCGTGCGGGCGCTCCAGCCGAGCCTGACCGGTTCGTCCGGCCGCTGAACCACTGCGGCTCGCGCCGGATGCCGCGCTCCCCCGCGGGGAGCGCGGCATCCGGCGTGCCGACGAGGTACCGGTTTCAGCTGTTACCCGTGTACAGCAGGGAGCCCGGCGTGGTGAGCAGCTCACCCGTCTCGAGCCAGGTCTTCAGGCCGGAGAGGATCATCGGCCAACCGCCGTAGAGCTCGTCGTTGGCGCCGTCGCGCAGCTCGTCATGGGTGACGGTCAGCCGGCAGGAGTCACCGATCGGCTCGATCTCCCAGGTGATGCGGGTCGGCCCCTCGTTCTTCACCTCTTCGCTCCAGAGCGCCACCATGCTCTGGACCAGCTTGCGCGGCGGGTCGACCTCGAGGTTCTGCCCCTCGCCGAGCGGGCCGGGGGCGCCCGGGGCGCCCATCTCGAAACGTGATCCCGGCGTCCAGTCGGAGGTGACACGGGCACCGAAGTTGTACTTGCTCCTGATCTCGGGGTCCGTGATGGCTTCCCAGAGGCGCTCGGGAGTGGTGCGGATGTAAATCTCGAAGATCTTCTCCATGGGATTCTCCAGTCGGCTCTTGAGGCCGCTGAGCCCTGCGGCCCAGGGCTCCGCATACTTGCTCACCCACCGGTCGTGGACGAGCCGGATGGGCACCGGGTTCAGGAAGTGGAGCTTCTCCCGGCCTCGCCGCCTGGTGACGACCAGGCCCGCCGCCTCCAGCAGCTTGAGGTGCTTCATCACCGCGAACCGCGTGATCTCGAAGCGGGCTTCCAACGCACTCAGTGTCTGCCCGTCGTCACGGAACAGCTCGTCGAGCAGACTGCGCCGCGTCGGGTCTGCCAGGGCTTTGAACACCGCGTCCATGAATCCAAAATATGTGACCTTTTGGTCACCTGTCAACCGCGAAGGAAGCAAGCGCTTTCGGTGAATTGATTCAATCGACACAAAACTTGACTAGCTGCTTGACTAGCAGCATCGGCCAAACCTAGCGTACGTTCCGGATGAAACGATTCACATCCCCGATCCTGACCGGTCGCCGGATGACTCTGATTACGAGGTGTTCATGTCTGATGTGTCGGCCGTCAAGGCAGCCCTGAAGTCTCAGGTCATCGAGACGCCGTCCTGGGGTTACGGCAACTCCGGGACCCGTTTCAAGGTCTTCGCCCAGCCCGGAGTCCCGCGCGACCCGTTCGAGAAGCTTGCGGACGCGGCGCAGGTGAACAGCTTCACCGGGGTCGCTCCGAAGGTGTCACTGCACATTCCGTGGGACAGGGTCGAGGACTATGCGGCACTGACCCGGTACGCCGAGGGGCTCGGGCTGCGGATCGGCGCCATCAACTCCAACGTGTTCCAGGATGACGACTTCAAGCTGGGCTCGGTCACCCATCCGGACCCCAAGGTGCGCCGCAAGGCCACCGACCACCTGCTCGAATGCGTCGACATCATGGATGCCACCGGGTCGCCCGACCTGAAGCTGTGGTTCTCGGACGGCACCAACTACCCGGGCCAGGACGACATTTCAGGCCGTCAGGACCGGCTGGCCGAGGCGCTCGCCGAGGTCTACGAGCGGCTCGGCGACGACCAGCGGATGCTGCTGGAGTACAAGCTCTTCGAGCCCGCGTTCTACACCACGGACGTCCCCGACTGGGGCACCTCGTACGCCCATTGCCTCAAGCTCGGCCCGAAGGCCCAGGTCGTCGTGGACACCGGCCACCACGCGCCGGGCACCAACATCGAGTTCATCGTGGCGTTCCTGCTGCGCGAGGGGAAGCTCGGGGCGTTCGACTTCAACTCCCGCTTCTACGCGGACGACGACCTGATGGCGGGCGCCGCCGATCCGTTCCAGCTCTTCCGGATCATGCACGAAGTGGTCAAGAACGGCGGCATGAAGCCCGAGACGAACGTCAACTTCATGCTCGACCAGTGCCACAACATCGAGGCCAAGATCCCGGCAGTCATCCGCTCGGTCACCAATGTGCAGGAAGCGACCGCGAAGGCGCTGCTGATCGATGTCGAGGCGCTGGCCGCCGCGCAGCGCTCCGGCGACGTCCTCGCTGCCAACGGCGCGCTGATGGACGCGTACAACACCGACGTACGGCCGCTGCTCGCGGACGTACGCGAGGAGCTCGGCCTCGCCCGCGACCCGTTCGCCGCCTACCTCGCCTCCGGCAACCAGGAGCGCATCGCTGCCGACCGGGTCGGCGGCGAGCAGGCCGGCTGGGGCGCCTGAGCCTCCGGCGCACCTCGCCCCGCAGCCCGCGTACCCGTCCGGCACCCGCCCGCCCATCACCCCGAAGGAACCCTCATGACGTCCGCGACGCACGCCGAAGTCGCCGCGCTCCTGGAGCGCGCCCACCGGATCGGCTCCGACCCCCGCAACACCAACTACGCCGGCGGCAACACCTCGGCCAAGGCCACGCAGACCGATCCGGTCACCGGCGGCGAGGCCGAACTGCTCTGGGTCAAGGGCTCGGGCGGTGACCTCGGCACGCTCACCGAGGCGGGCCTCGCCGTGCTCCGGCTGGACCGGGTGCGCGCGCTCAAGGACGTGTACCCGGGGGTGGAGCGCGAGGACGAGATGGTCCCGGCGTTCGACTACTGCCTGCACGGCAAGGGCGGCGCCGCTCCGTCCATCGACACCGCCATGCACGCGCTGGTCGAGGCCGCGCATGTCGACCATCTGCATCCGGACTCCGGTATCGCCCTGGCGTGCGCCGCCGACGGCGAGAAGCTCACCGCGGAGTGTTTCGGGGACAAGGTGGCATGGGTGGGCTGGCGTCGGCCCGGTTTCCAGCTCGGTCTCGACATCGCGGCCGTCAAGGAGGCCAACCCGCAGGCGGTCGGCGTCGTCCTGGGCGGCCACGGCATCACGGCCTGGGGCGACACCTCCGAGGAGTGCGAGCGCAACGCCCTCTGGATGATCCGTACGGCCGAGACGTTCCTCGAGGTCCACGGCAGGGCGGAGCCGTTCGGCCCCGTACTGTCCGGCCGGAAGGCCCTGGCGCCCGAAGCACGCCGGGAGCGTGCCGCGGCGCTGGCTCCGGTGATCCGCGGTCTGGCGTCCACGGACCGCCCGCAGGTGGGGCACTTCACCGACGCGGAACCGGTGCTGGACTTCCTCTCCCGCGCCGAGCACCCGCGCCTCGCGGCACTCGGTACGTCCTGCCCGGACCACTTCCTCCGTACGAAGGTCAGCCCGCTGGTCCTCGATCTGCCGGCCGACGCCCCGCTCGACGAGGCGGTCGCCCGCCTCCAGTCGCTCCACGGGGAGTACCGCGAGGCGTACCGCGCCTACTACGACCGTCACGCGACACCCGAGTCGCCCGCGATGCGTGGCGCGGACCCGGCCATCGTGCTGGTGCCCGGGGTGGGGATGTTCTCCTTCGGCAAGGACAAGCAGACCGCCCGGGTCGCCGGGGAGTTCTACCTCAACGCCATCAATGTGATGCGGGGAGCGGAGGCCGTCTCCTCCTACGCTCCGATCGAGGAGTCCGAGAAGTTCCGCATCGAGTACTGGGAACTGGAGGAGGCCAAACTCCGCCGTATGCCGCCGCCGAAGGCGCTCGCCACCCGGGTCGCGCTGGTCACCGGCGCGGGCTCGGGCATCGGCAAGGCCATCGCGCACCGGCTGGTCGCGGAGGGTGCCTGTGTCGTCGTCGCGGACCTCAACGCGGAGAACGCGGCGGCGGTCGCCGACGAGCTCGGCGGGCCGGACAGGGCCGTCGCGGTGACGGTCGACGTCACCAGCGAGGAGCAGATCGCCGACGCGTTCAAGTCCGCGGTGCTCGCTTTCGGCGGCGTGGACCTGGTCGTGAACAACGCGGGGATCTCCATCTCCAAGCCGTTGCTGGAGACCACTGCCCGGGACTGGGACCTCCAGCACGACATCATGGCGCGCGGCTCGTTCCTCGTGTCGCGCGAGGCCGCCCGTGCGATGCAGGCCCAGAAGCTCGGCGGCGACATCGTCTACATCGCGTCGAAGAACGCCGTGTTCGCCGGTCCGAACAACGTCGCGTACTCGGCGACCAAGGCCGACCAGGCCCACCAGGTGCGGTTGCTGGCCGCCGAGCTCGGCGAGCACGGTATCCGGGTCAACGGCGTCAACCCCGACGGGGTGGTGCGTGGCTCCGGGATCTTCGCCGCGGGGTGGGGTGCCCAGCGCGCGGCGACGTACGGCATCGAGGAGGAGAAGCTCGGCGAGTTCTACGCCCAGCGCACGCTCCTCAAGCGGGAGGTGCTTCCCGAGCACGTCGCCAACGCCGTATTCGCGCTGACCGGTGGGGATCTCACCCACACCACCGGCCTTCACATTCCCGTCGACGCCGGTGTGGCGGCGGCCTTCCTGCGCTGACCACGCGCGGTGAGCCGTGTCTCGCACCGTCTGCGCACGTGCGGGACACGGCCCCGCCCGGATCGGATGAGATTTCCATGTCTGCGACTTCACGAAACGACCCGGTGTTCGCCGCGGTCGACCTCGGTGCCACCAGCGGCCGGGTGATCACCGGCCGGGTCGGTGCCGACGAGTTGGTGCTGACCGAGGCGCACCGCTTCGCCAACACCCCGGTCCGGCTGCCCGACGGGCTCCGGTGGGACGTGCTCGCCCTGTACCAGGGCATGCTGGACGGTCTCCGGATGGCGGCGCGCAGCGGTCCCGTCGCCTCGGTCGGCATCGATACATGGGCCGTGGACTACGGACTCCTGGACTCCGACGGGGCACTGCTCGGGGTGCCGTTCCACTACCGGGACAGCCGCAACGTCCGGGCTGCCGACGAGGTGGTGGCCCAGGTCGGGGCACAGGAGCTGTACGGCGTGAGCGGATTGCAGCATCTGCCGTTCAACACCGTCTTCCAGCTCGCCGCCCATCGTTCCACCGCGCAGTGGGAGGCGGCGCGGACGCTGCTCCTGATGCCTGACCTGCTGGTGTACTGGCTGACCGGCACGGTGGGTGCGGAGGTGACCAACGCGTCGACGACCGGGCTGTTCGACGCCCGTACCGGGGGTTGGTCCGAGGCGCTGATCGGTCGGCTCGGGCTGGAGCGTTCGCTGCTCCCCGCACTGCGCGAGCCGGGTGACCCGGCGGGGACGCTCCTGCCGCACGTCACCGAGTTCACCGGTCTGCCCGCGGGGACTCCGGTGACGACGGTCGCCTCGCACGACACGGCTTCGGCCGTCGCCGCGGTCCCTGCCACGGAACCCGGGTTCGCCTATGTGTCGTGCGGTACCTGGTCGTTGGCCGGTCTGGAACTGGATGCGCCGGTCCTGACCGAGGAGTCGCGGGCCGCGAACTTCACGAATGAGCGCGGGGTCGACGGCACCGTCCGCTATCTCCGCAACATCATGGGCATGTGGCTGCTGGAGGAGTGCCGTCGTACCTGGGAGCGGAACGGCCGGTCCCCGAGCCTTCCCCGGCTCCTCGCGGACGCGGTGCGGGCCAGGCCGTTCGCCGCGGTGATCGATCCCGACGATCCGGCGTTCCTCGCCCCGGGTGACATGCCCTCGCGCATCGACTCCGCTCTCGCCCGGACCGGTCAGGCTCTGCCGGACGGCCCCGGCGGGTACGTGCGCTGCGTGCTGGAGAGCCTCGCTCTGGCGCATCGCCGAACACTGCGGCAGGCCGCCGGGCTGGCGGGCCGCGAGCTGACCCGCATCCACCTGGTCGGAGGTGGTTCGCGCAACGAGCTGCTGTGCCAATGGACCGCGGACGCGACGGGTCTGCCGGTCACCGCGGGGCCTGCCGAGGCGACCGCGCTCGGCAACGTACTGCTCCAGGCGCGGGCCCACGGCCTGGTCGGCGACCTGGCCGACATGCGCCGGCTCGTCGCGCGCACCCAGGAACTGCGTCACTACAGCCCGCAGGGGGACCCGGCGGCCTGGGACAGGGCCGAGGACCGTCTGGAGGCGACGCGTACGGCGGGCACCCCGACCGCCGCCGACCGCTCCGCAGAAGACGAAGGAAGGAATTCCGATGGCTGACGAAACCACCGCCGCAGTCGACGCCCCTCTCGTCCGCACCGCACGCCGCCCTACCCGCGTGGGCCTGGTCTCCGGCGGGCTGGCCGCCTACTGGCCGCAATTCCCCGGTCTCCTGGACCAGCTCCAGGACTCGGCGCGCTACGTCACCGAGCGGTTCGAGGCGATGGGATGCGAGGTGGTCGACGCCGGCTTCATCTCCGATCCCCAGGAGGCGGCCGGCGCGGCGGAGCAGCTCCGCAGGGCCGACTGCGACATCGTCGTCACGTTCCTGACGACGTATCTCACCGCTTCGATGGTGCTGCCGATCGCCCAGCGCACCCATACACCGGTGCTGGTCATCGATCTTCAGCCGACCGAGGCGATGGACCATCCGAACACCGATACCGGGAAGTGGCTGGCCTACTGCGGTCAGTGCCCGCTGCCCGAGGTCGCCAACGTGTTCCGCCGCAGCGGTATCGCCTTCCGCTCGGTCTCCGGACATCTGCGCGACGAGAACGCGTGGAACCGGATCCGCAGGTGGATCTCGGCGGCAGCCGTACGGGGCGCGATGCGCCACGGCCGGCACGGGCTGATGGGCCATCTCTATCCGGGGATGCTCGATGTGTCGACGGACATGACCCTGGTGTCCTCCCGGTTCGGCGGCCATGTCGAGGTCCTGGAGTTCGATGACCTGCGGGTACGGGTCGCGGCGGTCACCGATGAGGAGGCCGCCGAGCGCGTCGCGCTGGCCCGGGGCGTGTTCACCCTCGACGAGTCCGTCGACGAGGGTGATCTCGACTGGGCGGCCCGTGTGTCCGTGGGGCTGGACCGGCTCGTCGAGGACTTCTCGCTCGACAGCCTCGCCTTCTACCATCGCGGACTCGACGGCGAGATCCACGAGCGGCTCGGTGCCGGGATGATCCTCGGCGCTTCCCTGCTCACCGCCCGTGGCATCCCGGTCGCCGGCGAGTACGAGCTCCGCACCAGTCTGGCCATGCTGATCGCCGACACGCTCGGTGCCGGCGGGTCCTTCACCGAACTGCAGGCCCTGAACTTCCGTGACGGAGTGGTCGAGATGGGCCACGACGGCCCGGCCCATCTGGCGATCAGCGCCGAGGACCCGCTGCTGCGGGGGCTCGGCGTCTACCACGGGAAGCGCGGCTGGGGCGTCAGCGTCGAGTTCGATGTGAAGCACGGCCCGGTGACCACGTTCGGGATCGGCCAGGAGGCGGACGGCTCGTTCGTGTTCGTCGTCTCCGAGGGCGAGGTCGTCCCCGGCCCGTTGCTGAAGATCGGCAACACGACGTCCCGTGTGGACTTCGGTTTCGACCCCGGTGAGTGGACGGACGCCTGGTCCTCGACGGGCATCGGTCACCACTGGACCCTCTGCACGGGTCACCGCGCGAAGGACTTCAAGGCCGCCGCCGGGCTTCTCGGCATCCCGTTCCGCGCGGTCACCGGGCCGGGCGACCTCTGAGCGGCGTACGGACCGCTCGGAGGTGACGCCGGTTCAGGCCGATGCCAGGCCGAGTTCGAGTTCACCGAGCGGTTCGAAGTGGCGGGCTACATCTGCGTCGGTCACGTCACCGAGCTCGGCCGGGTGCCACTTCGGACGACGGTCCTTGTCGATGATCTGGGCGCGCACGCCCTCCACCAGATCAGGTCCGGCGAAGGCCCGGCAGGAGACCCGGAACTCCTGGTCGAGTGCCTCTTCGAGGCTTTGGAGACGCCGGGCGCGGCGCACGGCGGCAAGGGTGACCTTGAGCGCGGTGGGCGACTTGGCGAGGAGTGTTCCCGCGGTCTCCTTGGCCGCGGGCTCACCACTGTCGAGGAGGCGGCCGATGATCTCTTCGACGGTGTCGGCGCCGTAGCAGGCGTCGATCCATGGGCGGTGCGGCGCGAGCTCCCCCTCGGGTGCCGTCGTCGCGTATCGCCGCACCGTCTCCGTCACCTCCGCGGGCGTCGTACCGAGGCCAAGGGCGGCGGTGAGCTCCGCCAGTCGCTCCGAGGGCACGAAGTGGTCGGCCAGCCCGCACAGCAGCGCGTCGGCGGCGCCCACAGCCTGCCCGGTGAGCGCGAGGTGGGTGCCGAGCTCACCGGGTGCCGCGGCCAGCAGATAGGTGCCGCCCACATCGGGGACGAAGCCGATCCCGGTCTCGGGCATCGCCACACGGGAGCGCTCGGTGACGATACGGACGTCGCCGTGGGCGGACACCCCTACCCCGCCGCCCATCACGATGCCGTCCATGAGCGCCACGTACGGCTTGGGGAAACGGGCGATACGGGCGTTGAGCCGGTACTCGTCCCGCCAGAAGTCCACTGATGCGCGGCGGCCGGCCCGCGCGTCCTCGTAGATGGACCGGATGTCGCCGCCGGCGCACAGACCGCGCTCCCCGGCCCCGCTGATCACGACGGCCGTGACGGCGTCGTCCTGCTCGGCGAGGGTGAGGGCCTCGTCGATACTCCGCACCATGGTGTGGGTCAGCGCGTTCAGGGCCCGGGGGCGGTGGAGCGTGATGTGCAGGCTGTGACCCTCTGTATGCAGCAGGACGGGCTCGTCGTCATTCATATATGCGCTCCGGTCAGGCATGGGCGGTGCATCCACCGGTCGTGGGAGATCTCTGCCTGCCATTCTGCGACGGCCTCCTCGGTGCTCCGGAGGCGGGTGCCCCGGCGAACCGCTGTGGCACTCCCGCACGGCGGGCTCGACAATTGAGACCTACGGGCCGCGACGTCCAGCAGCCCCGCCGGGCGACCTCCGGAGCAGGAATGACCGACGATCCACGGCGAACAGGCTCCAAGGCTCCACCTCCCCTCCGGTCCGACGGGTCCGGTAGCAGCGAAACGGGGACGGCGGAGCGCCTCGCCATGAACCGGACCGGCAGTTTCGAGTGGGACCTGGACGCCGGGACCCTGGACATCGACGAAGCCGGGCTGATGGTCTTCGGCTTGGACCCGAACACCTTCGACTCACGGCCCGGGGCCGTGGTGGAGCAGCTGGATCCGTCGGAACGAGCGCGTCTGGACGTCACCATCGACGAGGCGCTCTCCAGCGGCAGCAGTTCCTACAGCGTGCACTTCCAGGTGCCCCTGGCGGACGGCACCCGTCAGTGGACTCACGTCCAGGCCAGGATCCTGCGTTCCGAGGACGGCCGCGCACACCGTGTCATCGGGGTGGTACGGGACGCGACGGCGGAAGTCACCCATTCGGCCTTCGTGCAGGATCTGGAAAAGCGCCGCCAACGCCAGACCAACATCGTTGAACGCACAACGAGTGCGATGTCACGTGCGGTGACCGTCGACGACGTCACGGCAGCACTCACGGGCCCGGGCGGCCTGGCCGGGCTCGGCTCGGACGGACTGGCACTCGGACTGGTGGAGAACTCCGCGCTCAACATCATCGCGTTGAGCGGCGACTCCGTGGAGGTGCTCGGCGGACTGGGCTCCGGGGAGCTCGACGCGAACCTCCCCCTGGGCGACACCATCCTCAGCGGAAAGCCCCGGTTCATCACCTCACTCGACTCCCTGATCCGGCGCTATCCGGTGCTCGAGCCGCACATGGGCCGGCTGAAGTTCCGCGCGGCCGCCTACCTTCCGCTGGTCGCTCAGGCGCGCCCCCTCGGCGGGCTCGCCCTCTTCTACCGGGAACGCACGGTGTTCAGCGCGGACGAGCGCATTCTCTGTCTGGGGCTGGCCGCCATCGTGGCCCAGTCGCTCCAGCGGGCCATGCTGTTCGACGAGGAGCGCGAGTTCGCCACGGGGCTCCAGTCGGCCATGCTTCCGCGGCGGATCCACGACATCGAGGGCGGGGAGATCGCGGTCCGGTACCACGCGGCGTGGAGCGGCCGCCAGGTCGGCGGCGACTGGTACGACGTGATCGCGCTGCCCAACCACCGCTTCGGCGTCGTGGTGGGCGACGTACAGGGCCACGACACGCACGCTGCCGCGATCATGGGCCAGCTGCGTATCGCCCTGCGCGCGTACGCGGCCGAGGGGCACCCGCCGGCGACCGTACTGGCTCGCGCCTCCCGCTTCCTGGCCGAACTGGACACCGACCGCTTCGCAACGTGCGCGTATGCACAGGTGGACCTCGCGACCGGCACCGTGCGCGTGGTGCGGGCCGGGCACTTCGGCCCGCTCATCCGGCACACCGACGGCAGGGTCGCCAGCCCCCAGGTACGCGGTGGTCTGCCGCTGGGGATCTCCACGACGTTCAAGGACGAGGAGTTCCCGGAGACCCGGCTCGACCTGGTACCGGGCGAGACGCTCGTCCTGTACACCGACGGACTCGTGGAGGAGCCCGGCGCCGATATCGACTCGGGCGTGGCCACGCTCGTTCACGAGATCAGCAATGGGCCTGCGGGCGCCGAGGCGCTGGCGGATCATCTGTCGGACCGGCTCTGGGAGCGGTGGGGTTCGGGGGACGACGTGGCACTGCTGGTGCTGCGACGCAGCCCGGACCTGGGGTCGCCACGCGCTCCGCGGCTGCACCAGTACATCCATCAGGCGGACCCGGAGGGGCTCTCGGACGCGCGCGCCATCGTCCGCCAGGCGCTGACGGACTGGGACATGGCCTCACTGGCCGACGACGCGGAGCTGGTCACCGGGGAGTTGCTGGTGAATGTGCTGCTGCACACGGAGGGCGGGGCCGTTCTCACGCTGGAGGTCCTGCCGGAGCCTGTCCGGCGCATCAGGCTGTCGGTCCAGGACCGTTCGAGTGTCTGGCCGCGACGTCGCACTCCGGGAGAGACCTCGACCTCTGGACGCGGTCTGCTGCTCCTTGACGCGGTCGCCACACGCTGGGGCATCGAACCCCGGGGAGAGGGCAAGGCCGTCTGGTGCGAGATGGGCCCGGCCTCCCCGGATCCCGCCACCGCTGCGACGGCCGTCTCGGCCGCACCCGGCCCCTGACCCGAACGGGACGCCCCGGATCCGGCGCAGCCACGAGGAACGCGCTGAGGGGCGTACCGCATCGCTTCCGATGCGGTACGCCCCTCACCCTGCCTCCCGGAACTGGTCCGTCGGGCCGGACTGCCGGGATACGTCAGTGCTGCGCGGAACGGCGCTTACGGACGGACCACAGGATGCCGCCACCGGCGAGCAGAACCGCGATCGCGGCTCCGCCGATGACGGGCGTCGCGGACGACGAACCGGTCTCGGCCAGGTCGGGCGCGCTGGGGCTCGGCTCCGCCGGGGCGGGCGCGGTCTCCGTAGCGGTCTCGCTCGGCGTGGCGCTCGGCTCGGGGGTCTGCGTGGCCGGAGGCTCAGTGCTCGGCGTCGGCTTCGCCTCGGTCGGCGTCGGCGACGGAGTGCTGTCCTCGCACACCGGGGCCTGCTTCGTCTCGTCGCGCGAGAACTTCTCGCCGTCTCCGGCCTTGACGACGAGCCGGACCGTCAGCTCCTTGTCGTGCGACGGCAGCTGGAGCGGCGTCTTCGTGTGGAACTCCCGACCGAACGTCGTCGCGGGGAGCAGTTCCTTGCCGCCCACCACGGAGACGGTCACGACGTTGGCCACGTCGCTCGAGTATGCGGTCAGGTCGACGCTCACGTCGGAGCAGGTCACGACCCAGGTGGGGGTGTGAGCTGCGGCCGGCGCGGCGGAGATGACTCCGCCGGCCAGGCCGACAACCGCAGCGGCCGCGAATGCTCCCGCGCCACGCCACGATCTCCTGGGTATGGTCATGGATTCTTCCTCCATACGAGTTTCCCCGCCGGACTGGCGGTGGGGCGCACAGTACTGCCCTCTCCACCAGGGTGTGCACCCACCCCACGAAGCATCGGACACACCAACTGTTGTCACATCACCGCGACTTATGACATGGCGGACACGCCGGGGCCGGGGCGGGTGCGGCCCGGGATGGCTCGATGAGAGGGTGACCAGTACATATATCTGTTGCCGCACGATGCGCCCCGCCTTGGAGCCCGACCCGTTCTATGCGATTGCTGTTGATCCGTCACGGTCAGACGCCGTCCAACCTCGGCCACTTCCTGGACACCGCACGGCCCGGACCCGGGCTCACCTCCCTGGGCCTGCGTCAGGCAGCCGAACTTCCGGCCGCCCTGGCCGGTGAGGACATTCGCGCCCTCTACGCATCGACGCTGACGCGCACGCAGCTGACGGCGGCGCCCCTGGCTGCCGAACGAGGTCTGGATGTCCGCATCCGCGACGGCATCCGCGAACTGTCCGCCGGGGAGTTGGAGATGCGCGCCGACAGGGCGGCGGTGACGGAGTATCTGACGACGGCATTCGCCTGGTCCGCCGGCGACACGGCGAGGCGTATGGCAGGGGGCGAGAGCGGCGCCGAGGCCCTGGCCCGCTTCGACGCGGTGGTCGCTGAGGCCGCGTCGGCCGCCGGACCGGCTCCTGCGGGCACGGCTGCTCTGATCAGTCATGGCGCGGCGATCAGGATGTGGACGGCGGCCCGTGCCCACAACGTCTCGGTGGAGTTCGCCGCCGCCCATGCCCTCGACAACACGGGAGTCGTGGTGGTCGAGGGCACGCCCGAAGATGGCTGGAAGGCACTGTCCTGGGCCGGCACCGTGGTCACTCCGGGGACCAGGAGCGGTGTGGAGGACGCCGGACCCGCGGGTCGCACGATCTCCGGTGTCGGCGACTGAGCGGGTCGGCGGGCGCTTCAGAGGGCCTTGTGCATGATGTGCAGTCCGACGTAGCCCTCGGCCGGATGGTTGAAGCCTTCCGGAAGCGTCCCCAGTACCTCGAATCCGAGCGAGCGGTACAGCCGTACGGCGTGGGTGTTGGTCTCCACCACGGCGTTGAACTGCATGGCGCGGAAGCCCGCTTCCCGCGCCCACTCCACGGTGTATTCGCACAGGGCCCGGCCCACGCCACGGCCGGAGTGCCGGGAGTCGACCATGTAGCTGGCGCTGGCGATGTGCGATCCGTTGCCCATGTGGTTCCGGTTCATCTTGGCCGTGCCCAGGACGGTCCCGGCGTCGTCGACCGCGACGACCGTACGACTCGGGGCGGACAGGAGCCACCAGCCCCTGGCATCGTCCTTCTCCAGGTCCGGGGGAAAGGTGAACGTCTCACCTGCGGAGACGATTTCGTGGAAGAACGGCCAGATGGCGGGCCAGTCCTCCGTGGTGGCTTCTCTGATCAGCATGGGGCAAAGATGCCTGTGCGAACGGGCCGGTCGCAAGCACTTAATGATCTCGGCTCCGTCGCCTGCCCAGTCCGATCCGGGCAAGCAGACCCGCCCCGGCCGCGGCTGACGCAACGGTGCGACCCGGCACCCGGTCGACCGCTTCCCTCGCTGGCGCGGGCACAGGTACCGGCGCGCTCCCAGGCTCGCCACCCGGCCGGGGAGCAGAGCGGCGCTCGCGCGCCCGGTCCAGCTCCATGGCCAGGTTGACCCGCCGCCACAGGATCTCGTCCGGATCGTCGGCCAGCATCAGCTGCCCCATGGTCTCCCTGCCGGACACGGATCCCGGCCGTCCGAAGACAGGTTCCGGCCGGATACGCGCAAGGTAGGCGCGTTCGTACGGGTCGTCCACCACTTCCGCGAGTTGCACGGCGTCCAGAGCGGACGCCTGCACCGCGGCACGCGCCCATGGATCCTCCGTCCGGCTCAGCAACCGGTCGATCCTGCGCGAACGCCAGTTGCGCGCACGCCGGTCTACGCCGCCCTCCAGCATGGTCCGCATCCCGACCGGGCTCTTTCCGGCGAGCAGCTCGGGCTCCCTGGCACCGAATCCCGCGAGTTCGTCCACGAGGTAGAGCCAGACCACCGCACGGTAACGGTTCAGATAGAACGCCACCGGCGAGACGCACCCGATCCGGGCCAGCCCGGTGAAGCGGACGCTGCTGATGCCGAGCAGGGCGGCGCCCTCCGCCGTCCCCGCCGTGCGCACCCTGTCCCGGAGGGATTCGGGGAAGCCGGCCATGGCCTGCAGCCTGTCGACTTCTTCCCTACGGACCCGCGGCCTTCCGCCGCCCGCCGGCGCGTCCGCGCTGATCAGCCCCAGATGGACGGCAAGATCGAACTCGCCGCGCTTCAACTCCAGCGCCTGCGCGGCGCGCCCTGCGGCCAGTGTGCTTCCCGCGCCTCCACCCGCTCCGGCGCCCCCGCCCGCTGCCGCGTCCGTGCGCTCCGCTCCCGCGCGGCCGGTGCGCGCCGCTTCCTTGACAGCCATGACTGGCCTCCCCCGTGTGGTCGAATACTCTCTGTGACCACGGTAACCAGGGGAGGCAGATCCCGCTGCCCCTGTGGATAACTCCGAATACTCAGCGAAAAGCGCAGCTCAGAGGCTGTCGGCGCGCTCTGCACCTTGCCGTGCTGTAACGCCGAGGTGCTCGCCCACGCGATTGACCAGCAAGGTCATCTCATAGGCGACCTGGCCGACGTCGGCCTCCGCGGAACTGAGCACGCACAGACAGCTGCCGTCGCCCGCCGCCGTCACAAAGAGCATTGCCTCGTCGAACTCCACCATGGTCTGGCGCGCTCTTCCGGCCCGGAAGTGACGCCCCGATCCCCTGGCCAGGCTGTGCAGTCCGGACGAGACCGCCGCCAGGTGCTCGGCGTCCTCGCGTGCCAGTTCCGCGCTGGCTCCGGTGACCAGCCCGTCGTTCGACAGCACCAGAGCGTGCTGTATGTGCTCCACCCGGCTGGTGAGATCGTCAAGGAGCCAGTCAAGTCCCCGGTCCATCGGCATGTGCTCATCCTCCCCGTTCGTCCGTTCCCCGCGTCGATGGGCAAGCCTCGCGCACGGGTCCCTCGCGGGCAAGCGCCTCCCCCTCTCCGGGGCGTCGCTTCGCGCCATGCTCCGGATCTCGTCCGAAGATGGGCTCATGGCACACCACATGACCCAGGACGAATGGCGGGCGTTCCTCTCGGAGGGGACCCGCACCGCCAAGGTTTCGACCGTACGAGCGGACGGAAGCCCGCACATCGCGCCCGTCTGGTTCCTGCTCGACGGTGACGATCTGGTCTTCAACACCGGAAAGGAGAGCGTCAAGGGCCGCAATCTCGCGCGGGACGGAAGGGTGTCGATCTGCGTGGACGACGACCGGCCCCCGTTCGCGTTCGCCGTGCTCCAGGGGCGTGCGGACCTGAGCGAGGACCTCGGCGAACTGCGCCGCTGGGCGACCCGTATCGCAGGCCGGTACATGGGCGCGGAGGCGGCCGAGGAGTTCGGGGCACGCAACGGTGTGGCCGGCGAACTCGTCGTACGCGTGCACATCGACAAGGTGCTGGCCATGGCCGAGGTGGCCTCCTAGACCGTGCCGGCAGGCCGGCACGGTTCGCTCCGTCCGGCTCAGTGCGCGCCGGCCTGCCCCACGGAGTCGAGCAGCCGGGCGGTGTGCATCCGCCCGGCGTACTCGACCATGCGGATCAGGACCTCTTTTCCGGAGGCCCGGTCGCGCGCGTCGCACAGCACGACCGGCGTACCCCGGTCGAGGTCGAGTGCGCGGGAGACGTCCTCCTCCCCGTAAGTGCGTGCACCCGAGAAGCAGTTGACGGCGACGACGAACGGAATGCGGCGGTGTTCGAAGTAGTCGACTGCCGGGAAGCAGTCCTCGAGCCGTCGGGTGTCGGCCAGCACAACCGCTCCCAGCGCCCCCGTGGACAACTCGTCCCACAGGAACCAGAAACGGTCCTGCCCCGGGGTGCCGAACAGATAGAGCGACAGGCCGGACCTGATGGTGATGCGGCCGAAGTCCATGGCCACGGTCGTGGTGGTCTTCTGGTCCACTCCGCCGGTGTCGTCCACGGACTGCCCTGCCTCACTGAGGAGTTCCTCGGTGCGCAGCGGCCGGATCTCACTGACGGCTCCGACCAGGGTCGTCTTGCCGACCCCGAAACCGCCGGCGACCAATATCTTCAGAGCGAGGGCCGTGGTGTCCTCGGTCTGTTCCCCACCCGTGCTGTCCACATGCTCGGAGGACATCCATCACTTCTCTCGCGAGTGCCGTCAAGTAGCGGCGACAGCATGGCAAGGAGCGGCTGCCGCCGAAGGGAGTGAACGGTTTTTGAACGATGTGACCGGACAGGCCCGCTCAATGTTCACGTCCGGTCACTCCGGTCGGAATTCGACTCGGAGTTTGAGGCATTCGAGATATTCGCCGTATCCCAGGCATTCGAGGTGTTCCAGGTGGTCGGGGTGCCCCAGGGGTGCCCAGGTCGGCTCGGCAGACGCGGGAGGGCCGGGCACACGGCCTTCTCGGAGGTCCCGTCACAGCGCCCGCAGGCCGTCGATCACCTCACGCAGGATCCGCTCGTCGGGCAGCTGTGCCGGGGGCACAGGACGACTGACCCGTACGAAGCCGGCTTCGAGCAGATCGCCGAGGAGCACTCTCACCACGCCGACGGGCAGGTCGGCGTCCGCGGAGAGTTCCGCGACCGACTGGGTCTCGCTGCGGCACAGCGTCAGCAGGGCCCGGTGCTCCGGGCCGAGCAGTCCCTCGTCGGAACCGTCCGGCGCCGCCTCGTCGACCGCCACGAGCGCGATCAGGTCGAAGCGCACCCCGCTGGGACCCGGATCGGTACGGCCCCCCGTCACGGCGTAGGGGCGGACCAGCGGGCCTGCTTCGGCGTCGTACCACTGACTGCCCTGCGCCGTTCCGTCGTCGCTCATGCCCGTGCGCACGTCCGCCCCCTCAGCCGGTCGCCGGTGGTTCTGCGAGCCTCACCGGGGTGGCGAGGTGCTCGCCCACCCGCTTCACCAGGCGCGCCATCTCGTAGGCCACGAGGCCGATGTCCGCGAAGGCCGTGCTCAGCACGGCGAGACAGGAACCGTCGCCGGCCGCTGCGACGAACAGGAAGCCCTCGTCCATCTCGACCATCGTCTGGCGCACTCCCCCGGCCCGGAAGTGCCGGCCCGCACCCTTCGCGAGGCTGTGGAAGCCGGACGCCACAGCCGCGAGGTGCTCGGCGTCCTCTCTGCTGAGGGCACTGGACGCACCGACGGCCAACCCGTCGTTGGACAGCACGACTGCGTGCCGGACCTCGCCGACCCGTGCGACGAGATCGTCCAGCAGCCAGTCGAGTTCGCCGGAGCCGCGGGAAGCCGCCGCCCTCTCGTTCGCGATCATGCCTGGTCTCCTTCGGTGTACGGCCGGATACCGGAAGCGGGTCCGGGTGTGCTGCGGCCCGGTGCGGCCCCGCCGCCGCGGACCCATCCGTTGCGGTAGGCGGTCATGCGGTCGCGGGCCTGTTCGGGCGTGCGTTCGACGGGCGGTGTGGTCCCTCGGTCGCGCGAGTCTCCGCGCTCCGGGCGCGGCTTCTCGCGCAGCTGGGGTACGAGGCTGGCCTGCCGGACGCGACGCGGCAGCTCGCCGTCCTCGTCCGAGGTACCGGAGGGACCCGGGACTCCTGAAGGACCCGTGGAACCCGTGGGACCCGAGGGCCCCGTGGAAGCCGAGGGGCGTGCGCGCCGGTGCAGCGTGGTGACCGGCGCGGGTGCGGCCTTCGGCCCCCTACGGGCCTCGACGGGCGTACGCGGTTCGATCGCGGGCACGGCCACCGGGGCGGGGAACGCGGTGGGGCGTGGGGCCGCGGCGCGTGGCCCTGGTGCCTGTGCCCTGCTGTCGTCGTCCCGGGCCACCGTTGTGGCGCTCCCCGGGTCGGCGGCGCCCTCCGGAGCGGCCGACTTGCCTGCCGGCAGTCCGCTCTGGAGCAGTGCGGTGGGCAGCAGCACCACCGCCGTCGTGCCCCCGTACGGCGAGGTGCGCAGCTGGACCTTGATCTGGTGACGGGCGGAGAGCCTGCTCACCACGAAGAGGCCGAGCCTGTCGCTGTCGAACAGGTCGAGCGCTTCCGACTGCTCGATGCGCCGGTTCGCCTCGCCGAGCAACTCCTTGCCCATGCCGAGCCCACGGTCCTCGATCTCCAGGGCGTACCCGTTGCCCACCGGTTCGCCGCTGATGCGCACCTTGGTGTGCGGCGGGGAGAACTGTGCGGCGTTCTCGACGAGTTCCGCCAGGAGGTGGGTGAGGTCGGCCACGGCCGCCCCCTTCACGCCCGCGTCCGGCAGCGCCCGCACTTCCACCCGTGAGTAGTCCTCGATCTCGGAGACTGCGGCACGGACCACATTGGTCAGTGGTACGGCCATCCGCCAGGCGCGCCCGGGTGCTGCCCCGGAGAGGATGATCAGGCTCTCCGCGTGCCGCCTCATCCGGGTCGTGAGGTGATCGAGCCGGAACAGGTCACCCAGCTCGTTGGGGTCGTCGGCGCGGCGCTCCATGCCGTCGAGAAGGGTGAGCTGGCGGTGGACGAGGACCTGGCTGCGGCGGGCGAGGTTGACGAAGACTCCGGAGATCCCGCTGGCCAGTTCGGCACGTTCGACGGCGGCGCTGAGTGCGGCGCGGTGGACGGTGTCGAGTGCTTCGCCCACCTGACCGATCTCGTCGTTTGAAGGCCTGCCGGGCGGCGCCTCCGCC
Organism: Streptomyces sp. NBC_00683; assembly: GCF_036226745.1. NCBI lineage: Bacteria > Bacillati > Actinomycetota > Actinomycetes > Kitasatosporales > Streptomycetaceae > Streptomyces > Streptomyces sp. NBC_00683. The sequence goes on from NZ_CP109013.1 coordinate 475,090, forward strand.
CGGATGTCCAGTTCCTCGCCGGCGCGCAGTCGCTGCATGGCGCGGGGCAGTTTGCGCCGGGCGATCTCCAGCGCGCTGTTGCGGAGGCTGACGAGCTCGACGACGAGCGCCCGGCCGATGCGCACGGAGATCATGAGTGAGGCGGCGGCGGCGAAGAAACCGAAGAGGACGGCCGCTCCCGCGGGGCTGAGCAGTGCGCGCGTGAGGGGGTCGGCTCGGTCGGCGGCACGGTCGACCGCGCCGGTTTCGATGGAGCTCAGCTCCTCGCGTACGGCTGTCACGTCGCGTTCCCATGCCGCGGGGGACACCGACTGCGCGGCCCGACGGCCCGGCTCCGCCTGGAGCACCTTGTCCTCGGCTGCCGTGATCCTGCGATACGCGCCGCCTTCGGTGAGGGAGCGCCAGGCATTTCGGCCGGCGGACGGCAGATCGGCCCCGGCCGTACTCGCCAGGCTCCGGCGGGTCGCCACCGCGCCGGTGAAGTTGCGCAGCCGCTCACCGTCGAGTGTCCCGGTGAGTCCGGCGGAGGCCAGCAGCGTGTCCTCGCGCGCCAGCATCTCACCGCTCCGCGCCAGTTCGAGCAGGACGCGGGCCTCGGACCCCAGCTCGGCGTCCTGAATTCCGGTCAGCGCGCCGGAGACACCGAACGCCGCGGTGATGGCCTCGGAGTACTGCGTGAATGCGGCGGCCGCGTCGGCGCGCCGGTCGGCGTCCCTGTCCCGGGAACCGCCGGCCGGAGGGTCCAGCAGGCTGCTGCGCAGGGTGGGGAGTCGCTGGGTGTGCTCGAGGAAGGTGCTGAGCCGTCCCGCGACCCCCTCGGGGAGGTTGCCCGCGTCGGCGACCGTGTGCCGGTCGCCCAGGCGCAGCGCTCCGAGCGCGGCATCGGTGTGCTTCGCCTGGCGCTTCAGGTCGGCGGCGTGCCCGGTACCCGGGGCCACCGACTGGCGCAGTGCCGCCTCGCGTTCGGTCTGCAGGGCGGCGACCGCCGCCTGGACCGGGGCTCGTACGGTGCTGTCCACCCGTTGCAGTTCGCGCAGCCGGGCCACGTCCTGCGCCGTGGTGACGGTGGCGAATCCCCACAGGGCGAGCAGCGAGACGACCGGGACCATCAGCAGGGAAATGACCTTGGCCCGCACGGTCCTGGGGCGCAGGGACCCTCGACGCGCCGGGGGATCGTCCGGCGCCGGCGACCCGGCCCGGTGGTCGGTGCGCTCGTCGGCCGGCCGGCCTGCGTGCGCGCGTCGTCCGCGCGGCGGTGGCGCGGGCCGTTCGCCGTGCGCACCGGGGTCCGGGGTCGTCGTGCGGGGTGTGCGCATGGCCTCCTCGTTCCAGGTGTGGAGCTCAGTGCCCCGAGTGCTGTGTACGGCGGAATTCCGCGCCGTCCGGTCGCCGGGACGGCGTTGCCGCCGCCCTGGCGTCAGGGAGCCACTGCCGCCGGGGCCCGTTCGGCGGCGTCCTCCACGCGCTCGCGGGCCGCCGGTGAGAGTGCGACGAACGCCGAGGTGAGGAAGAGGTACGAGCCCAGGCCGACGGCGAGCGGGAAGATGAACTGCATCACGGTCGCTCCGGGGAGCTCGGATCCCGACGGTGCGACCCGGACTCCGACGGCCAGCATTCCCGTGTAGTGCATGCTGCTGACTGCCGCGCCCATGACGAGTGACGCGAGGGCCACGGCCCCGGGCGACCTGATGTTCAGTGCCGCCCAGAGGGCCGCTGTCGCGGCGACGACGGCGATCGTCACCGAGAGCGCCACGAGCAGCGGGTCGTACGCGACGGTGCCGTGCAGCCTCAGGGCGGCCATTCCGAGGTAGTGCATGCTGGCGACTCCGAGCCCGGTCGTGAGACCGCCGATGAGGAGCGCACGCGAGCGGTCACGGCTGTAGCCGACCACGAAGACTCCGGCCCCGACCACCACCATGGCGACCAACAGGCTGAGCAGCGTGAGCGGAACGTCGTAGCGGATGTCGGTACCGGTGACGCCGAAACCGAGCATGGCGACGAAGTGCATCGTCCAGATGCCCGTACCGATGGCGGATGCGGCGGTGAACAGCCAGTTGCGGCGCGAACGGCCGCTGGTGGCGAGCGCGCGCACGGTGCAGCGGAGCCCGAGTGCGGCGCCGATCGATGCCATCGCGTACGACAGCGCGGGTGTCAGCCAGCCGAAGGTGGCGTGGTCCAGGTGTCCCATGAATCGGGGACGCTAGCCCGCTCAGGGGCGCATGCCAGGGGCGCATTTCGAAAGCTGCTGAAATATGACAGAGAGATGTTCCCGAACGATCGAGCCAGGGTCGAACGTGCGCACCGTTCCGTGCCGTTTCGCTCGGATACGGACTACGCGATCATGTCTGTATGGCCGACGACCACACACACGTACAGGACTTCTTCTCGGTCCGAGCAGCGGACTGGGACAGCCGGTTCCCCGATGACGGGCCCGCGTACGCCGCCGCCGTCGGCGCACTCGGACTTCGCCCCGGCGACGCCGTTCTCGACGCGGGCTGCGGTACGGGGCGCGCGCTGCCGCACCTGCGTGACGCGGTGGGACCCGGCGGCACGGTGCTCGGCGCCGACCTCACACCCGCCATGCTGGATGCGGCGGTACGGGCGGGGCGGGCCGGCAGCGGCGCCCTGCTCGTGGCCGATGCGGCACGGCTGCCGGTGCGTGACGGAACGCTCGACGCGGTGTTCGCGGCCGGCCTGATCTCTCATCTCACCCGTCCCGAGCGGGGGCTGGGCGAGCTGGCACGTGTCGTACGCCCCGGCGGCCGACTGGCCCTGTTCCATCCGATCGGCCGGGCCGCGCTGGCCGCGCGGCACGGCCGCAGCATCTCGGACGACGATCTACGGGCGGAGCCGCGTCTCGTCCCCCTGCTGGCACACGCGGGGTGGGGGCTGGACTCGTACACCGACGAGGACGACCGCTTCCTGGTTCTCGCCGTACGCGCGCGCTGAGCGTCCGCGCGTCACGCGGGGCGCTCGGCGACGGCCCGCACCAGCGCGTCCGGGCGGTCGAACATGAGGACGTGTCCCGCCTCCGGGACCGTCTCCACCCGTACGCTGGCGCCCATCAGCTCCTCCCTTCCCGGGAGTTCACCGCTCAGCGCGCCCTGCAGGTACACACGCTCGGCCGGCGACTCCATCAGCATCCGGCGCATGGTCGGGTCGGTGCCACGCACCAGGCCGGTCGCCGTGCGGTGCAGGGCGAGCGGGTCGGCGAGCCGCATGGTCGCGGCCCAGGCCGGACCCACTCGCGCCAGCACCCGGGCGAAGCCCCCGCCGTGGACGAACTCCTCCTCCGACAGTCCGGCGATGCCACTGCTCCCCGCGGTGACCGGCGGGTACGGGTCGAGGTTGGCCTCGGTCAGGACCAGACGCCGTACCAGTTCCGGACGCCGGTGCGCGAGGACGATCGCGACCGCGCCGCCCATGCTGTGGCCGATGAGGTCCGCGCCGCGCACTCCCGCTCCGTCGAGCGCGGCGGCCAGCGCGTCCGCGTGGTCCTCCAGCGTGTAGCCGAACTCCTGGGGCCGGTCACTGATGCCGTGCCCCGGAAGGTCGACGAGGAGCGAGCGGCGGCCGGACAGCGCCGGGGCGGCCGCGATGTGCGCGTGGTAGACGGAGGACATCGCTCCGAGCCCGTGCACGTACACCGAGGCCGCACCGGCGCCGTCGGACCTCCCGCCCGACTCGGTCCACCGGACGACACTCCCCCGCTGGTCGAACTTCGCCTCGTACACAGGTCCCCCACTCGTCGACGCCTCGCTTCGCCTGGAGCATACATCGTCGCCGATGTATAACGGCAGAGATGTATCACTGCAACGATGTACCCCGCACATGAGGCAGAATGCGGGCATGCTGGAGCTCTCCATCCTCGGATTCCTGTACGACACCCCCCTGCACGGCTACGAACTGCGCAAACGCATCACTGCCCTGACCGGACATGTGAGGCCGGTCGCGGAAAGCACGCTGTACCCGGCCATCAAGCGACTGGAGAAGGCGGGGCTGCTTGCCCGGGAGACACAGCCGGGCAGCACGGCCGCACCCCGTCACGTCCTGACACTGACCGAGGCGGGCAGGACGGAGCTGCGGCACCGTCTGGCGGAACCCGCCAGAGGCGACATCACCGACGAGAACCGCTGGTTCACGCTCCTGGCGTTCCTGCGTCATCTGCCGGACCCACCGGCCCAGGCCGCCGTGCTCCGGCGGCGGCTGGCCTTCCTGGACGAGCCCGCGAGCTTCTTCTACGCCGGGGACCGGCCGCTGCGCGCCGAGGAACTGGACGATCCGTTCCGCCAGGGCATCCTCACGATCGCCCGGGCGACCAGTGAGGCCGAGCTCAGGTGGCTCCGCGCCACCCTCGGCTCACTCGACCGGAGTGTCTGAGGGCCGCCCGTGCGGGACCGGGCACCCGCGGACGCCCGGGGTGGGGAACGTCCCGAGCCCGGCGACCTCGTACCCGTTCGGATAGCCCTTGATCTCGGGGTTCTGACGGGCGTAGTGCGCGGTGGAGCGGGGCGGCAGGAGCCGTACGGCTCGGGCCCTCAGGCGCAGCGCTCCGCGGGTCAGTCCCCGGGCGACGGGGCCGGGGCGTTCGTAGCGGAACGTGCGCAGCAGCGAGTCGTCGAGGAGGGCCAGCGCCGCCTTGCGCACGACGGGTGCGAGCGGGCGCGGGTACCAGGAGCCCATGAGAGCCAGCGTCGCGTCGGAGACCGAGCGTGCGCCCTCGTCCCAGCCGAAGTGCTCCTCCTCGTAGGCGTCGAGGGTGCGCTCGAAGTCCTCGTACGTCTGCGGCACGTCCTTGATGCCCAGGTGTGTGCCGAGCGTGCGGTAGTAGACGGCGACGGCGCGCAGCTCGTGGTCGGACAGCCTGCGCCAGCCGTAGGTGTCGAGCCAGCGCTTCGGGGTGACCACGAAGGTGCACAGCACGTAGCGCATGTCGTCGTCGCTGATGTCGTAGCTGCGGTGCATCCGGTTGATCCGCCGGACCGCCGTGCGTCCTGCCTCGCTGTCGAAGCCGTGCTCCACGACGGAGTCGAGGAGAAGTGCGGTGTCGTCGTACCGCTTCTGTGAACGTTCCGTCAGTTCCCCTGTCTCCGCGAGGAGTCGGCCGATGCTGGGGACGGCGTAGGTGCGGTACAGGGCGAGTTCGAGTGCGCGGGTGATGTCCCAGGGGAATTCGTACGTCACGGTGAGCCGGTAGATCTCGAGGAAGTCCCGCTCCGGGTCCAGACGCTGGATCTCCTTGAGCCGTTCGAACCGCTTCACCCTGGCTGTCCCCTCGTCGGCCGGAGGCACAAGCCTACGCGGGCCGGGCGGACGGGCACCACGGTGCGAGGGGTGCTCCGGCGTGCCGCAGCGGCTGCGGAGACCGCCTGTCACCGGGCAATATCCCTTGTCAGGGCCTCGACGGCAGGGTTACCGAGTAGTTAAGGTGCGCCGACGGACGAAGCTGTGAGGAAAGAGGAGGGTGCTGTGGCCGGGACCGACGAGGCGGTCGCCGACGACGACGCACTGTTTGTGCTGACCGCGGTACTGCTGACCCCCGCGCAGTTCCCGAGCGTGCTCGGCGACGACTACGTGGCCGCGTGCGGTGCGCTGGGCATCGAACCGTACGCCGAGGGCTACGGTCTGGTGCTCGGCCAGGACGGCGGCGGTGCCCGCTGGACGGTCGTCGTCGACGATGTCTCCCTGGTGGCCGTCGCCATCGCCTCCTGGGACTGCGGCATGGAGTACGACCTCTCCCCCGACGACCGCTCGGTCGTGTGCGCACTGCCGGGCTGGCCGTTGGCCCTGGCGGTCGCGGCGCCCGGCGTTCCCGCGCCGCACGACCCGCTGCCGGACCCGTCTGCCGAGGGAACCGACCCGGCACCCCTGACACCGCCGGACACCGAGGTGTGGGGAGCGGCCCAGCGCCGTCTCGGCGCGGACGAGATCGCCCTGCAGTGGGCCGTCTGGCGCGAGCAGATCGACGACGACACCACGTTCAGCAGGCCCGACGGAAACGCGCCCGAGGACGGAAAGCCGTCGGAGGACGAGAACGCGTCGGAGGACGAGAACGCGTCGGAGGACGGGCAGGCTCCGGAGGCACAGGCATCGGAGAGTGGACAGGGGGACGCGGGGGAAGCCGCGGAAGGCACCGGCTCCCGGCAGCACCCCGGCGTTCGCCGGGCGCTCGAAGAGGCCCTCGCATACGTCACGGCCCCGCCCCCGCCCGGCCGGATACGCTCCGCGTTCGCCCCCGGAGGGGCCCGCATGCTGCGCGTCGACGGCCCCGGCTGGTCCCTGGTGGCCAGAACCGACGACATCGCGTTCGTCCTTCTGGACGAGGAGCCGGGCGAGGTCCTGCCGGTCGGCCGCGGCCCCGAACTGCCGGGGCTGCTGAAGTCACTGGACGAGTTGGCTGTCCGGCCGGCCTGAGCCCCGGGTCCGCTACGGGGTGACCGGCAGCCACGGGCCGACCTGCGGGAGCAGGCGGCCGGCCCGCGGACCAGCACCGGGCGGGCCGGACGAGAGGTCCTAGACTCGCTCCAGCGGACGGTGCGGCTCGGCGGGCAGCTCGGTCCTGACGGGGTCGCCGGGCCGCACGACTCCGCCGACCCTGACGATGCCCATGATCCCGGCCTTCCGGACGATGCCGCCGTCCTCGTCCCTCCCGACGACCTGCTTGAGCAGTCCGTCCTGGAAGAGGTCGATCTGCAGGCACGGATTGCGCAGGCCCGTCACCTCGACGACGGCCTCGTCGCCGAGGTGGAGCAGCGTGCCCGCCGGGAGGGCGAGCAGGTCGATGCCACCGGTGGTGACGTTCTCTCCCAGGTCACCGGGCGCGACGTCGAATCCGGCATCCCGCAGCTCGGCGAACAGCTCCTGATGGATCAGGTGGACCTGACGCAGGTTGGGCTGCGTCGGGTCCTGTGCGACTCGCGACCGGTGTTTGACCGTGACACCGGCGTGGACATCGCCCTCCACGCCGAGCCCGGCCAGCAGCGTGACGCTGTCCCGGTTCGGTTTGGTGAATGCGTACACGCCGTTGCTGCTGACGGCCACGACTGTGCTGTTCAGCGTCCTATCTCCTTGCGGCTGATCCTGCGGAGCCTGCGCCGCTGGGCCGGATCGAGCATCAGGTAGCCCACCGTGGGCACCCCGATGAGGACCAGCAGTGACCACCAGAATCCGATGAACGGAATCAGGATGACTGCCGCGACCACTCCCCCGATGGCGATCTTTGCACCGTTCGACATGATCCGTGCCTCCTCCGCGGCCGGAGCCGCTCCTGGTGTGAGAACGCCTGCGACCGCCCATCGGTTCCAGCAGGCCGCTCCCGTTTAGCGCAGCGGCTCGCCGACCTCGTGCATGTGCTCCAGGGCCTGTCGGTAGGACTCGATGAGGCCGGTCTCCGCGTACGGCATCCCGATCTCCCGGCAGTGGGCCCTGACCAGCGGCTGCGCCAGGCGCAGGTGGGGGCGGGGCATGCTCGGGAAGAGATGGTGCTCGATCTGGTAGTTCAGGCCGCCGAGGAACCAGTCGGTGAGGACGGCGCCGCGGACGTTGCGTGAGGTGAGGACCTGGCGCTGCAGGTGGCCCCAGCGGTCGCCGTCCGGGTCAGGCATCTCCATGCCCTTGTGGTTCGGCGCGAAGGCCATGCCCAGGTGGAGGCCGAAGAGTGCGTGGTGCACGAGGGCAAAGACGACGGCCTTGGCCGGCGACATCGTGGTGAGCAGCAGCGTCGCGTACAGCGCGAGGTGGCCGGCCAGCAGCAGACCGGAGAGTGCGCGCTCGCGGACGGGCTGGCGCCGCAGGAACTGGAAGCCGTAGATCTTGAGGGCGATACCCTCGAGGAGCAGCATCGGGAAGAAGAGCCGCGCCTGGTTACGGGTGAGCCAGCGGGCGAAGCCCTCGCGCTGTGCCGCCTGCTTCTGCGTCCACACCAGGGCGCCGACCCCGACGTCGGGGTCCTTGTCGATGTGGTTGGGGTTGGCGTGGTGGCGTACGTGCTTGTCGTTCCACCAGGCCTCGTTCATGCCGAGGAGCAGGTTGGCGTGGATCAGCCCGACGCCGCGGCTCGCCTTGCGGTTCCCGGATATCTGCGCGTGGCCGGCGTCGTGCCCGAAGAAGGCGGTACGGGTCCACAGGATGGCCAGCGGAAGGGCGAGGAAGAGGGTCCACCAGGTGTCGCCGAGGAACACCATGCCGGTGATGACACCTCCGAGGGCGACCAGGTTGGCGGCGATGCCCGCCGCGTACCAGCCGGTGCGGCGCTCCAGGAGTCCCTGGCTCTTCACGGCCTTCAGGAGCGGCGCGAAATCACTGCCGGAGGCCTGGGGAGCTCCCGGGCCCTCCGATCCGTCACGGGTGTGCTGCGCAACGGTGGCTACCGCCTGGGGCATGACGTCTCCGGTTTCTGGGCATCTACGCTGACCTCGTCAAACGTACGGATGGCGGGCCTGCGGCTGCCATGGCGTCACCACCCCGGAAGTACGGGGGCCAGCCCCCTCCCCCCGTGGTGGTGCCGGCTGCACCCCAGGCTTCAGAAGGCAGAAATGAGTGAGGTGGATCACTGTGCATTTCTCCCGGAACGGGCCGTGGATGGAGTACCCTCGGCGACCCCGGGCTCACTAGTCAAATTTGAGGAATCTGACATCGCTGTGCACAGGCTCCCTGCGGCAACAACACATGACGAAATCGTCGAACTGTCCCGCTGCTCCGCAGTCTTCCTCCCCGCGGATCCGGCCCGTACCGGCCTGATCGCGTTCTGGAACCCGGACGGTAGCACCCCTCCCGGTGGTCCAGGGAGTTCGACGGAGCTGACAGTCGTCGGAAGCGACGCCCGCCCCTGCACCGTGCAGGCGTTGGCCATGCCGGTGCGCGACGCGCTGCCCGTTCTCACACGGGCGCGCGCGAGCGCGCACGCCTCCGCGGCGACGGCGTTCTGGGGCGCCGCCGCGATGCTCGCTCTTCAACTCGTCGCGCGCGGACTGCTCCTGCCGGGGCTGAGCCCGGGCGACAACGACGCCTGGCGCGCGGGCCCGCTGACCGCCGACGACCTGGAACGGATCAGGATCCTGGCGGCTTCCATGCCGCCCACCGCTCACGCGGTTCCGCTCGACGCGGCAGCGGATCCGGTCATGCTCGCCGAGCCCGAGCCGCTGCTGCGCTCGTTCCTCGATGCCGTCGCCGACGGGCTGCCACGCACCCCGGCCGCCGAACTCGTCACGGGCGGGCCCGCGTTCGCGGCCCCGGCCGTGCAGCACCTGCCCGGGCTGCGGCCGTGGGCGGCCGATGTGGCCGCCGGGAACGACGCGGGGGTCCGGCTCTCGCTGCGTATCGAGGTGCTGGGGCTCGCGGGGGCGACCGACGCGGCGGACGATACGGACGCACGGCCCTCGTTCCGTGCCGTCCTGCAGATCCACAGCGTCCAGGATCCGTCCCTCGTCGCAGACGCGGCCGATGTATGGGCAGCTCGCTCCCCCGGCGCCTCGTCGTTCGGCCCCCGCGCCCGCATGGACGCCCTGTTGGCGCTGCGCCGCGCCGCCCGCGCCTGGCCTCCGCTGACACCACTGCTGTCGGCCGCCGTGCCGGACGCGGTCGAGCCGGCCGACGAGGAGATCGCGGAGCTGCTCGGCCCCGCGGCCCGCGCCCTCGCCGCGACGGGAGTTCAGGTGCACTGGCCCAAGGAGCTCGCCAGGAAGCTCACCGCACGCGCGGTGATCGGCCCCTCGGACGCCTTCGGCCCGGACGACGAGGAGGGCGGGGCCGCCCGCCCCGCAAGGACCGAATCGGACACGCCCTCGCTCATGTCCGCCGACGCGCTGCTCGCGTTCGACTGGCGGTTCGCGCTCGGGGACCGGAGGCTGAGCCGCGAGGAGCTCGACCGGCTCGCCGAGGCGGGCAGGCCCCTGGTCAGGCTGCGCGACCAGTGGGTCCTCATCGACCCGGAGGAGGCCCGGCGCGCCCGGGAGGCGCAGGACCGCAAGGTCACGCCCATCGACGCTCTCGGCGCCGTGCTGACCGGGACCGCCGACATCGGCGGACGACGCGTGCAGGTTTCGGCGACGGGCTGGTTCGAGGACCTGCGTGCGCGGCTCGCCGACCCGGAGTCGCGGGACCAGCAGACGGTCGGTCAGCCGGCGGCCCTCGCCGCGAACCTGCGTGACTACCAGCTGCGCGGCCTCAACTGGCTGCACACCATGACGTCGCTCGGCCTCGGTGGTTGTCTCGCCGACGACATGGGGCTCGGCAAGACCATCACCCTGATCGCTCTGCATCTGCACCGGCAGGGCATCGAGCGCGCCGCAGGACCGACCCTCGTGGTGTGCCCGACCTCCCTGATGGGCAACTGGCAGAGGGAGATCGAGAAGTTCGCCCCGGGCACGCCGGTGCGCCGCTTCCACGGCCCGGCGCGTTCCCTGGAGGGCCTGGCGGACGGCGAGTTCGTCCTCACCACGTACGGCACGATGCGCCTCGACGCGGCACGGCTCGCCCAGGCGTCGTGGGGCATGGTCGTCGCCGACGAGGCCCAGCACGTGAAGAATCCGCACTCGGCAACGGCCAAGCAGCTGCGGACCATCGGTGCGGGAGCACGCGTCGCGCTCACCGGTACCCCTGTCGAGAACAATCTCTCCGAGTTGTGGGCCATCCTCGACTGGACGACCCCCGGACTGCTGGGCAGGCTCGGTACGTTCCGTACCCGGTACGCAGGCGTGGTCGAGGGCGGCAACGACCCTGCCGCCGGCGAGCGGCTGGCCGCGCTGGTGCGTCCGTTCCTCCTGCGGCGCCGCAAGTCCGACCCGGGGATCGCCCCGGAACTGCCGCCGAAGACGGAGACCGACCGCGCGGTGTCACTGACGGCGGAACAGACCGGTCTGTACGAGGCGGTGGTGCGGGAGACCCTCGCCGAGATCTCCGGCGCCGACGGCTTCGCGCGCCGCGGACTCGTCGTGAAACTCCTGACGGCGCTCAAGCAGATCTGCAACCACCCGGCGCAGTACCTCAAGGAGGAGAAACCCCGGATCGCGGACCGATCGGGCAAGGTGGAGCTGCTGGACGAGCTGCTCGACACGATTCTGTCCGAGGGGGCGAGCGTGCTGGTGTTCACCCAGTACGTGCAGATGGCGCGGCTGCTCGAACAGCATCTGGCCGCCCGCGGGGTCCCCACCCAGTTCCTGCACGGTGGCACGCCCGTCGCCGCGCGGGAGGCGATGGTGAACCGGTTCCAGGCGGGCGATGCCCCGGTGTTCCTGCTGTCGCTCAAGGCGGCGGGTACGGGGCTCAACCTCACCCGGGCCGGGCACGTGGTGCACTTCGACCGCTGGTGGAATCCGGCCGTGGAGGCGCAGGCCACCGACCGTGCGTACCGGATCGGGCAGACCCAGCCGGTGCAGGTGCACCGGCTGATCGCCGAGGGAACCATCGAGGACCGGATCGCCGACATGCTGGTCCGCAAGCAGAAGCTGGCGGATGCCGTCCTCGGCGGGGGCGAGGCGGCGCTGACGGAACTGACCGATGCCGAACTGGCCGACCTGGTCGAGCTCCGAGGGGGCGCACGATGAAGGACACCTACGGACCGGAGCGTACGTTCGCGGCCCTTCCGGCCGCACACGGCAGGGGATTCGCGTCGTCCTGGTGGGGACAGGCGTGGCTGAAGGCACTGGAGGACACGGCGCTGGACGGTCAACAGCTCAAGAAGGGCCGCAGACTGGCCCGCGAGGGCAGGGTCGGCGCGGTGTCCGTCCGGCCGGGCCGGATCACCGCGGTCGTGCAGGACCGCGACTCGACCGCGTACCGGAGTGATGTGCTCCTCCAGCAGCTGAGCGAGGCGGATTGGGACCGCTTCCTGGACATGGCGTCGGAGCGATCCGGGCACATCGCCGCGCTGCTGGACCGTGAGATGCCCCCTCATCTGGTGGAGGACGCGGCGGCAGCCGGGGTCGAGCTGCTGCCGGGGATCGGCGACCTGGAGCCCGAGTGCAGTTGCGAGGCGTGGGACCACTGTCCGCACACGGGAGCGCTGTGCTACCAGGTGGCGCGGCTCCTGGACCAGGACCCGTTCGTACTGCTGCTGCTGCGGGGACGTGGCGAACGGCGGCTGCTCGACGAGCTCCAGGTGCGCAGCGCCGCGCGTGCGGTCCGTGAGGCGGACGGTACGGACCCGGAGCCGGACGCCCTGACGGGTCAGGGTCTCCCGCGCGGAGTCCGGGCCGACGAGGCGTTCGCCGCGCGGGACATCCTGCCGCCCCTGCCCCCTCCCCCGCCGCTGCCCGCGGAACCGGGTCTGCCGCCGTCGCTGGACTCGGAGACGGATCCGGTGGCGGGCGTCGATCCCTCCTCTCTGGAGGTACTGGCGGCAGACAGCGCCGTACGGGCCTTCGCGATGCTGGCGGATGCCCTCGCCGAGGGTCACGAACGTCAGCCCGTGGCAAGCGGGCTGACGCCGGAACAGGACGCGGTGCGGCTGGCTGCCGCTACCCGGCCGGACGGGCAGGTGTCCGCCCGCCTCGCCTCGGCCTCGGGACGGCAGCGGGCGGACCTCGACGCCGCTGTGCGCGCATGGCGGTACGGCGGGACGGCGGCCCTGGCGGTGTTCGACGAGGAGTGGCTGCCGGGCCCGGAGGAGCTCGCGCGGGCCCGTGCGCAGCTGGCCGCCGCGTGGGAGGAGGGCGAGGGCCCGCAGCTGCGCGCCGCGAACAACCGCTGGACCGCGACGGGTTCCGGTGCGCAGTTGCGGTACGGGCGTGACGGGCGCTGGTGGCCGTACCGCAAGGAGCGGGGCCGGTGGCTTCCGGCCGGGCCGGCGGACGACGATCCGGCGGGCGCGCTGGCCGGGGCCCTGTCCGACGTCTGAGCGGCTGTCCCGTTCCTCACCTGCTGTCCCCACGTTCAACTCGATGTCACCAGACGTTGAGCGTGGGGGCAGAGCCTGACGACCGACCGAGCGTCAGTGCCACCAGGAGGCCCCATGTCCGCGCGCGTTGTCCGTCGATCCCTTGCAGTCGGGCTGCCGCTCGCCCTGCTCTCCACGGTCTGTGTCGCGGCGACCGCGGCCGGTTCGCAGGACGGCCACGGATCCGGCGGCCGCCCCGAGCGCACGGCGCGGGTCACCGGCAGTGCGGTGCTCGGCGATGTACCGCTGGCCGCGTTCAGCAACGGCCTGCTGCCGGGAACGGTCTCCGACGACCGGGACGTGATGCTGGGCGGCATCGGCAGCGACCTCTTCCCGACGGGCCGCAGGGGCGAGTTCTGGACGGTGACGGACCGCGGTCCGAACGGTCAGATCAAGGTGGACGGCAAGAAGCGGCGCACCTTCCCCGTGCCGGGCTTCGACCCCGCGATCGTCAGGATCCGCGTCGACGGCCGGCGGGTCGAGGTGGTGGACTCCCTGCCGCTGACGACGCGTTCCGGCCAGGCGGTGACGGGGCTGGCGAACCAGGCGAGCCGCGACGAGGCCCCGTACACCTTCGACGCGCAGACACCTCTCGCGTACAACCCGAACGGGCTGGACACCGAGGGCATCGTCCGTGCGCCGGACGGTTCGTTCTGGCTGGTCGACGAGTACGGTCCGTCGCTCGTCCATGTCTCCTCGCGCGGCCGTGTCCTGACGCGTTACGTACCGCAGGGCCTGCAGCTCGAGGGCGCGGACTACCGCGTCGTCGAGGCGCTGCCCGGCGTGCTGCTGCACCGCAAGATCAACCGCGGTTTCGAGGGCCTGGCGCTGCTGCCCGGCGGGGACCTGGTGCTCGCGGTGCAGAGCCCGCTCTCGCTTCCGGACGAGGACGCGGGCGAGTCTTCCCGCAACGTGCGGTTCCTTCGCTTCTCGACGAAGAAGCAGAAGGTGACGGCGGAGTACGCCTACCGCTTCGACCCGGTCGAGGTAGTCGACCCGGGCGAGGACGACACGTCCGAACTGAAGATCTCCTCGGTCGTCGCGATCGGCCGCGACAGCCTGCTGGTGGAGGAGCGCACCGACAGGTCGGCCCGGCTCCACAGGGTGACGCTGCCCGGCGGTAGCGGCATCCTGGGCTCGGTGTGGGACGACCCGGCAACCTCGCCCGCGTACGAGGAGCTCGACGATCCCTCCGCATCCGGGGTGCGGGTGCTGCGCAAGACCTTGGTCGTCGACCTCGGCACGGTCGCGGGCGTGCCCGGCAAGATCGAGGGGGTGGCGGTCACGGGCCGCGACACCCTTGCGCTCATCAACGACAACGACTTCGGGATGACGGACGGCGCGGAGGCCTTCGACGCGAACGGCCGTCTGGTGGACAGCGGCATCGAGACCTCGGTGACCCTGCTCAAGCTGCCCCGACCGCTGACCGGTTGATCCCGCACGACACACCGTCACCGGGCGCAGCCGTCGGTTCGACGACGGCTGCGCCCGGTGCCTTTGCACGCGCGTGGGCACGTCCGCTCCTCCACGGGAAGTCGCCCTCTTCCTTCGTCCGTATCGCAGCCCTACGGTGAGACGGCCGGTTACTCTGCCGTACATCGGACGGCCCGTCACGGACTACGGACGTCTCCCGAACAGGAGTGTCGATGCGCCGCAGAAGGATTCTCCAGAGTGCAGCCGTCACAGCAGCCGCGGCCCTCTTACCGGCATCGGTCCGAGCAGCCGCCGTCCCCACCGGCGACACGGACTATCCCTCGGCCCACTGGGCTCCGGCTTCCCCTTCCAACTACACGGTGTCGAGCCGGCCTTCGGCGTATCCCGTCGACTTCGTCGTCATCCATGTCGCCCAGGAGACCTTCGCCGACACCATCGGCATCTTCCAGAATCCGGCCAAGAAGGTGTCGGCCCACTACGTGGTGCGCTCGGGGGACGGATACGTGGCCCAGTGCGTACGCGAGAAGGACATCGCCTGGCACGCGGGGAACTGGGACCACAACACCCGCAGCATCGGCATCGAGCACGAGGGCTGGGTGGATCAGCCTGCGTACTTCACGCACGCCATGTACGAGCAGTCGGCCAGGCTGACCGCGAACATCTGCGACCGCTACGGGCTTACCAAGGACCGTGCGCACATCATCGGTCACCACGAGGTTCCGGGCAGCGACCACACCGACCCCGGGGTCAACTGGGACTGGGTGCGCTACATACGGCTCGTCAACCTGCTGTGACCCCACCGGGTCCGCCGGCGGGGTCACACCTGCTCGGTCGCGCCTCAGCCACCCGGGTCGCGGTCCGCGTCTCCGCCCCGATTCCGTACCGGCGCGGGAGCGCCCGCGGCAGTGTCAGTGTCCGGCCGGTCCTCCCCGGGTGCCTCCTCACCAGTCACTTCGCCACCCGGCATCATCGCTCCGCCGCGCAGGCGTTCCAGGTCGGAGGCGCGTACCTGAATGACGAACAGGGCGATCAGTGCGGCGACGACGGCCATGATCGCGGCGACGACGAACGCGCTGGAGACTCCTGAAGCCAGCACCTCGTTGCCCCAAGGGGCGGGGAGTTCTCCCGTCCTGCGGAACTCCAGTTGCTGGGCGGGAGTCGACTCGGCCAGGAAGCTCGGCACCTGGTCGGTGGCCTCGTTGCGGCTGGCCGTACCGAAGACCGTGACCAGAATGGACAGCCCCAGGGAACCGCCCACCTGCTGGGTGGCGTTGAGGACGCCGGACGCTGCTCCGGCCTCTCGCGGTGCCACTCCGGAGACGGCCATCAGCGTCAGCGACACGAACTGCATGCCCATGCCGAAGCCGAAGACCAGCATCGGACCCAGGATGCTCCCCAGGTAGCTGCTGTGGATGTCGGTGAACGTGAGCCAGCCGAGTCCCAGAGCCGCCAGGATCGCACCCACCACCATGAAGGGCTTCGGCCCCCACCTGGGCAGCAGTTGCGAAGCGATCCCCGCGCTGATGGCGATGACCACGCTGATGGGGAGGAAGGCGAGGCCCGCCTGCAGCGGACTGAAGTCCAGGATGTTCTGCACGAAGAGGGTCAGGAAGAAGAACATGCCGAACATCGCCGCCGCCAGGCTCAGCATCATTCCGTAGGTGCCGGCGCGATTGCGGTCGCGGAACATCTTCAAGGGGGTGATGGGCTGCTTCGACCGGCTCTCGACGGCAAGGAACAGACCCAGGAACACCAGAGCCGCGAGGAACGAACCGATGGTCAGGCTGTCGCTCCAGCCGTCCTCCGAGGCGCGGATGAAGCCGTAGACGAGGAGCACCATTCCGATGGTGGAAGTGAGCGCACCGAGGACGTCGAAGTGACCCGGGTGGCGTTCGGACTCCCGGATGTAGCGGGGCGTCGCAAGGGCGATCAGCAGGCCGATGGGCACATTGACGAAGAAGACCCATCGCCAGTCGAGCCACTCGACCAGGATTCCGCCCGCCAGCAGCCCGATCGCGCTGCCGCCCGCGGAGACTGCGGCGAACACACCGAACGCCCTGTTCCGCTCGGGTCCTTCACGGAAGGTCGTGGTGATGAGCGAGAGCGCGGTCGGGGAGGCGATCGCACCGCCGACGCCCTGCAGCGCACGGGCTGCGAGCAACTGCCAGGAATCCTGGGAGAGTCCACCCAGCAGCGAGGCGAACACGAAGAGGAGGACGCCGAAGATGAAGACTCTCCGGCGCCCGAGGATGTCGCCCAGCCGACCGCCGAGCAGGAGCAGTCCGCCGAAGGTCAGCGTGTAGGCGTTGATGACCCAGGACAGGCTCTCGGTCGAGAAGCCCAGCGAGGTCTGGATGTGGGGAAGTGCGATGTTGACGATGGTGATGTCCAGAACCACCATCAGCTGGCACGAAGCGATGACGAACAGTGCCATCCCCTTGCCGCGGCCCCGCGTCGGGGATTCGGCAAGTGTCGAGGTATTCGCCGGTGATTCCGTCATAGCATTTCTGCATTTCGAGCGGTAACGGGCCCCGTTCGGGCCATTGGTGAACGGAAACGTTCACCCATCGACCGTAGGCCGAACGGGCGTTCCTCGCCAATCGAACCCGTTCCCCCCTCGCAGCGGCGGGCGGGCGGCGGCGCGGATCCCGCCGTACAGCGGGATCCGCGCGCGTGGTCCCACCGGACAGGGGGATCCGGCGGACCAGTTGGGCGTCAGGCGAAGTTCACGTCACTGCACAGGAAGTACGTCTGGTCCATGTGCGAGGCCTGCCAGATCGTGTAGACCACGTGCCGGCCGCTGAGGCCGGAGGTGCTCACCGGGATCTCGTAGTTCTGGCTGGGGCCGTAGCTGCCGGTCTCCGCGACCAGCTGGAGGTCGCCCCAGGTCAGCGGCTGGGTAGCGGGGTCGAAGCCCTGTTCGGTGACGTAGACCTTGAAGTAGTCGGCGCCGTGGCTGGCCTGGTCGTACAGCTTCACGGTGAAGTCGCCGGCGATGTCCGTGGTCTTCCAGGCACCCACCGTGTCCAGAGAGTTGTAGCGGCCGCTCTCGGTCCGGCCGCCGCTGCACAGCTGGCCGTCGGGCACCGCTGCCGGGAAGTTGCCGCCCGAGCCGTTGCGGTACAGCCCGTTCCAGTTCCACATGGCGTTCGGGTCGGCCTGCCACGCCTGCCAGCACATGGGGTCTTCCTGCGCCATGGCAGGGTTCTGGAAGTCACTGCCCCAGCGAAGCCAGCAACCGTAGTTGCGGGAAGCCGGGTCGATCACGGAACCGTGGGCGTTCGCCGTCCCGGTCCAGGGGAGCAGGCACAGCAGCGTGGCGACGAACACGCCGCCCAGGCGAAGCACCCAGGTGTCTAACTTGACGCGATCATGACAATTCATGTTCGATCTCCACCTTCGGGAGTGGGGGGATTCACCGGCGTGGGAGCGCTCCCGCGCCACTTGGGGCTCTGCCCGGCAGCGCGTGGTTCAAACCAGCCGGGACACGCAGCCAGGAGCTCACCAGTAGTGGTTGCGGCCGCCGACCGCATGACCCAAGGACCCCAGGAGCCACAGAGCGACCCCGATGACCAGCAGGATGATGCCGATGGTCCACAGGACGCCCAGCCCGGTCACCAGGCCGAGGATGAGGAGAATTGCTCCAATAATGATCATCGTTTCCTCCGCACGTACGGCCCACAGCTCGAAATGGGGGCACTTTTGAGCATATGCCTGCGGTGACCGCAATGCCCACAACGCACTTTCACTCCGATGCGCCATCCATTCGCCGGCAGCGTATACAGGGAGGGGGCCATTCCTACGTGGTGCGCCGTATCCCTGCGTACCAGGGAGAGAAGGCAACGATGAAGGCACTCACCTGGCAAGGGAAGCGCGACGTACGCATCGAGACGATGCCTGATCCGAAGATCATGGATCCCACGGACATCATCGTGCGCATTACATCTACGGGCATCTGCGGGTCCGATCTGCATCTGTACGAGGTCCTCGGCCCCTATCTCGATGCCGGCGACATTCTTGGCCACGAACCGATGGGAATCGTCGAAGAGGTCGGCCCGGCGGTCACCGCGGTTTCGGTCGGCGACCGCGTCGTGGTCCCTTTCAACGTCTCGTGCGGTACGTGCTGGATGTGTGAAAAGGGCCTGCACTCGCAGTGCGAGACCACGCAGGTGCGGGAGCGCGGTACGGGGGCGTCACTCTTCGGGTTCTCAAAGCTGTACGGGCAGATACCGGGCGGCCAGGCGGAACTGCTCCGTGTCCCCTTCGGCAACACCTTGCCCGTCAAAGTGCCCCACGGCCCGCCGGACGACCGCTTCGTCTACCTGTCGGACGTGCTGCCGACCGCGTGGCAGGCGGTCGCGTACGCCGATGTGCCGCCGGGCGGAAGCCTGACGGTTCTCGGCCTCGGCCCGATCGGTGACATGGCTACGCGGATCGCCCTCCATCAGGGTGTGGAGCAAGTCATCGGCGTGGACCTGGTGCCGGAGCGGCTGGCCAGGTCGCGCGCACGTGGCGTCATCGCCCTGGACCTGAGGGAGCACGACAACGTGGCGGACGAGATCCGCCGCCTCACCCACGGACGCGGCACGGACGCCGTCATCGAGGCCGTCGGTATGGAGGCGCACGGAGCGCCCTTCGCCAGGGGAGCCCAACGGATCACGGCACGGTTGCCCGACGCACTGGGCGCCAAGGTCATGGAGCATGCCGGCCTCGACAGCATGGCCGCCTTCCACACGGCCGTCGACGCCGTGCGCCGCGGCGGGACCGTCTCCGTCGTCGGTGTCTACGGAGGTGCGATCGATCCCGTGCCGATGATGACCCTGTTCGACAAGCAGGTCCAGCTGCGCATGGGCCAGGCCAATGTGAGGCACTGGGTGGACGACATCCTCCCGCTGCTCGAGGATTCCGACCCCTTGGGCGTCGACAGTTTCGCCACACACCGGCTGCCCCTGGCGGAGGGGCCGCAGGCGTACCGCACCTTCCAGGAGAAGAAGGACGGGATGGTCAAGACGCTCTTGACCGTCTGAACCCGTCAACTACGCGGCAGGAGTGTCCCCAGCGGCCCCAGGTCGAGGTTGAGGTCCTCGGGCCGCACGCCGTGCTGCTCGCACAATTCGGTCATGCGCTGGTCGAGCAGCATGAGCGTGGTCCCGATCTCGTCGACCTGCCGATCGGTGAGGTCCCCCTGATCGATGCGGCGAATGGCCTGGCGCTCCATCAACTGCCTCAGCAGTTCCACCACGGTCAGAACGAGAGCGACGAGGTCGTGCCCGAGCTGGTCCGAATCCACGTCGACCCTGGAGGCGGTCACAGCGGACCTCCGTCGGCCCAGGGTGACGGGATCCGCTCGTTGACGGACGACAGCAGGGCATGGAGCGACAGCCGTACGAGCGGGACGTCGGCGATCGCGATCACCAGGTCTCCACTGACCACCACACCGGTTGCCAGCAACCGGTCCAGCAGGTCGACGAGCGGTACGCCGATGGGGCCGGTCAGCGGTTCGGGATTGTTCCAGGGCACGACGTCGTGCACCATCCGCTACACCTCGCCGACGAAGGAGTAGGGAACCCAGGGCCCCGACAGCTCGATCTGCGCGCCGGTGCTGTCCTGGAGCGTCCTCGTCAGCGTCTCCAACTCGCCCGACCGGCGTTCCGCGACCAGATACGTCGCGTTGAGCACCTGGACCCGGTGATCGCCGGCCAGTTCGGGGCTGTGCGGCCGCAGCCTGCGGGCAGCCGCCGCCACCTTCTGGAATTCCGCGTCCACCGTTTCCGCCATGCGGAGAGCCTCTTCCTGTCGCTGTTCGCGCCGGGCCTGCATTCCCCGTTTGCGGTCCAGATAGGCAAGGCCCGCTCCCGGAGCCGGACGGGCCCGGTCGGCGGGCACGGCCGCACGGCGCGGAGTGCTGTCCACGTCCTCCGCGGGGCGTTCGGTGTCCTGCGCGGGGCGTTCCGCCGCATAGACCTTGACCCCCCATTCCGAGTGGTCCGCGGTTCGGGCGAGCGCGGCACGGAAGCGCCCGGCCTCACCGGTGAGCGCCAGCCTGGCCCGCTCCTCGTCGTGGTAGAGGGTGGCCAGCGGCAATGGAACGGTGGGGCAGGCCGCTGCGGCGGCCGTCACGATGTGGTGATGCGCCCGTGCGTAGCGTTCGAGCTCGACCGTGTCGGACAGGCGTGCCTGCCAGGATTCGTCGGAGAATTCGGCGGCGCGAACGGTCTGGACGACGGCCGTCAGCTCTCCGAACGGCAGGGTGCGTACCGGTGCGTCCGCAGCGACGCCCGGCAGATGCGCGACCGCGGCCTGGACCGGGGCCCCGCAAACAGCGAATACGTAGATGGCGTTGCCGTCCGAAGATCCGGCTCCCGACTCCGTCATGTGCCTCGGTTCTCCTTGCTCAGTGCCTGGCCGCTGCGTCGTGCCCCGCCGGTAGTTCGTCCGCCTTCGACTCGAGTGCCTCCAGGCGTTCGCGAAGTTCGCGGTTCTCGTCCTGGAGCGCATTGCGGGCGGCGTGCGAGCTCAGCGCCGGATCCGTCTCCCACCAGTCGATGCCGGCCTTCTTCGCGGTGTCCACGGACGCCACGAACAGACGGAGCCGGATGGTGAGCAGCTCGATGTCGAGCAGGTCGATCTTGATGTCGCCGGCGATGACGATGCCCTTGTCGAGAACGCGTTCGAGGATGTCGGCGAGGTTGGTCGTCTGAGGTCCGGGAACCTGGTAACCGCCCTGCATGAGGTCCGCGTCAGTCACGGCTGCGCCTCCGGTTTCGGTGCTTCTTCGGCGCGGGGGCCTCCTCCTCGGGCTCCTCCTCTTCTTCTTCCTCTTCCTCTTCCTCTTCTTCCTCGGGCTCCTCTTCCTCCTCCTCGGGCTCCTCTTCCTCGTCCTCCCACTCACCGTCTTCCTCGTCGTCGTACTCGTCCTCGGGCTCCTCGCCCTCTTCCTCGTCCTCCTCTTCGCCCTCTTCCTCGTCCTCGGCCTCCTCCTCGGGCTCTTCCTCCTCGGATTCGGCTTCCTCCCGTTCCACGGCGTCTTCGTGGCTCTCCACGACTTCGCCGTCGCGGATCTCGCCGCGCCAGCCCTCGGGCTCTTCCTCGGTGAGCGTGACGTACCGCTGGAAGTGCTTGAAGTCCAGCCTCATACGGCGCCCCTGGGCGCGCCACAGGTTGCCTGTCTTCTCGAAGAACCCCGAGGGGTAGTACTCCACGACCAGGACGATCCGCGTCAGCTTCGGAGCGATTTCGTGGAAGCTGACAGCGCCTCGGGTAGTGCCTTTCGCGCCCTCGGAGGTCCAGACGATCCGCTCGTCGGGCACCTGCTCCTGGACGGTCGCCTTGAAGCTGCGGGACGACGGACCGACCTTGACCTTCCAGTCGCTGGTCACCTCGTCACTCGTCGAGACGTCGCGCACGCCCTTGGCGAAGCTGCTGAACTTGTCGTACTGCGTCCAGTAGTCATATGCGTCCCGCAGGGACACACCCACATCGAGGACCTCGATGATGCTCGTGATCTTGCTGCCGCTGGATTTGCGCTTGCTCTTTCCTCCGCCGAAGGCTTGCTTCGCCTTGTCCACGACGTTGTCCTTGACGCCCTTGGCCTTCTCCGAAACGAACGCCTTCACCGGCGATTCGCCCTTCAGGACACGGGAGCCGATCGCGGGAAGCGATCCCCCGTTCTCCGCGATGTCCGTGAGCTGCCCTGTGAGGCCGGTCAGTTTTCCGCCGGCCTTCTCCGTAAGTTTCTCCACCTGCGCGCTGAGAAAGTTCGACGCTTCTCCGCGGAGTCGGTCCATGCCCGACTCCTCGGCCTCCGGTTCGTCTCTGTCCGTCCTGGCCATGACTGGCTACCTCCGCCGTTCGGTGCGCTTGGACGCGGCTCGCTTTGATGACGCGGCTTTCTTGGCCGGGGCCTTCTTGGCCGTGGACTTCTTGGCGGGAGCCGACTTCTTGGCCGTGGACTTCTTGGCAGGTGCCGACTTCTTGGCCGTGGACTTCTTCGCGGGAGCCGACTTCTTCGCAGCCTTCGTCCCCGCAGCGGACTTCTTCGCCGGGGACGTCTTCTTCGCGGCTGTCTTCTTCGCCGGAGCCGCCTTCTTGGCAGCGGACTTCTTCGCCGGGGCGGCCTTCTTCGCAGCGCTCTTCTTCGCCGGGGACGTCTTCTTCGCAGCGGCCTTCTTCGCCGGAGCGGCCTTCTTCGCAGGCGCCCGCTTGGCTGGGGCCTTCTTTTCCGGAGCCTTCTTCGCCGGAGCCTTCTTCGCCGCCGGCTTCTTGGCGGGAGCCTGCTTCGACGGCCGCCGGGAGCCGCGGGACCTGCTCGGCTCCGGCTCCTCTTCGTCCTCTTCTCCGGCGTCCTCGTCCTCGAACTCCTCCTCCTCCCCAGGTTCTTCGTCTTCGTACTCGTCCTCGAACTCGTCCGGCTCCTCCTCGAACTCCTCCTCTTCTTCCTCGAACTCGTCCTCCTCCCCGGGTTCTTCGTCTTCGTACTCGTCCTCGTACTCCCCCTCGGGTTCTTCCTCTTCGTCCTCGTACTCCGCCTCAGGCTCTTCCTCTTCGTACTCCTCCTCTTCCCCTTCCTCGCCGCGTTCCGTGAGCCGGGCCGTACGGTCGCTGAGCGCATCAGCGAGCGTGTTCATGCCTCGGTCCGCTGCGGCCGTCAGGGCCTTTCGGCCCGACTCGAGGACCTCGCCCTTCAACTGCTCCTGCAGCTCGACGAATTGGGGCACCTCCCCCAGCCTGCGCATCCCTTCGGCGGCGAGCTGGCGTGGCTCCAGACCGAACCGCCTGCCCGCAAGATAGGTCGCGATGGTGATCGCCAGACGGCCCTTCTTCGTACGGCCGAGCACATATCCGCCGACCACCGCGGCCGCCAGAGTCACCTTGGTCTGGTCTTCCATGAGTCAGTCACCTTCGATCGTTCTGCACGGAGCGGACCCGAGCGACGTGCAGCCGTTCGAGCAGCTCTTCCTCTTCCCGTTCGAACTCCTCCAGGCTGACGTTGCCGTCCTCGAGCTCCTGGTTCAGCGCGGCCAGTTGGGCACGGAGCACACCGGGGTCGTGCATTTCGCGGTCAGCTTGTTCGTTCACCTTCTCCGCCACCCAGATCACGCCGCGGACCGGTGCGAGAGGAAGCAGGAGGATCCCGCTGATCAGCCCCATCTCAGGTCCCCGCCACCGATGCCCGGGCGGGCCGGGAAGTGACGAAGCTGTAGCAGGGCAGTGGTCCGGCGATCCGGAGTTCTACGAGCGCGCGGTGGGTGTTCGCGAACGTCTGCGCCTCTGCCCGGAAGCGGTCGCTGTCGCTCCGGTCGACGAGGAACGACACGTTCAGCGCGCATCCGTGGACCTCCGGCCCGGCTGCCACCGCCCGGGCCATGGGCGTCAGCGTGCGCACGATCTTCTTGCCGGCCTCCGCGGCCCTGCGCGTGAGGGCGGTGGCAATGGCCTCCCCGAGCCGGACACTCGCCTCGTAGCCGGGGCGCCGGCGAACCTCTTCCCGGAGCCGCCGTACCTGGTTCTCCTCGGCCACGACCGCCGCGAGTGCGTCCTGGGCCGGAAGGGCCTTGAGGTTGATCTCGACACCGTCGGTGAGGTGCCGCAGGGAGGCGAGATGGGCTTCCCGCGACGCGTCCAGTTCTCTGCGTACGGTGTCCTCGTCCGCCGCGATCATCCCGAAGCGCATGGGGAGCACGGGACCGATGTCCGCGAGTCCCATGAGCAGGTCCTGGTGGGCCATGAGGTCCCGCCGCCGCGCGCGGAGCTGCGGCGGCGCATCGCTCACCACAGCGGTGACCGGCCCTTCGCCGATCAGCCGCAGCGCGGCCGGCGGGCTCCCCACACCGGCGGCTTTCCGGGGGAGCGATCCGCCCGTCGGGACGATCGCGTAGACGTACACGCCGGTCGTTGTCGTTGTCACGCTCATGCCTCCGCGCGGCGTCGTCGGCTCGCACCTTCACGGGCGGGCGCCCGGCGCTTCCTGGGCCGCTCGTGCTGCTCTTCCTGGTCGTCCGAATCGTCGTCGTCGTCACCGCCGCCCACCGCCTTGCGGACGCTGTCTCCGACGGACTCCGCGGCCTTGCGCACCTTGTGCTTGCCGACGGACTTGGCCGCGCCCATGCCGAACAGCTCCGGGACGGTCCTGCTGCCCGAGTCGCGCTCCAGGTCAAGGCGGTTGCAGGCCTCGGCGAATCGCAGGTACGTGTCCACGCTCGCGATCACGATGCGGGCGTCTATCTTGAGGATCTCGATGCCGACCAGCGAGACCCGGACGAACACATCGATGACCATCCCCCGGTCGAGGATGAGTTCCAGGACGTCGTAGAGGGTTCCCGCACGCGGCGGGCACGGCGCTACTTCGTCGGCGTACATGGTGGTCATGGAGTTTCCTTCCGGCTGATGGGGCAACACGGGTCACTCGTCGGCGGCGCCCCGTCGGTACCGGCGGACCCTGCTGTACTCCAAGAGCTCGCCGTCCTCGTCCAACTGCACCTCGTAGGAGGCGAGCAGACTCGTCGTGTCGGGGATGCGCTGGACTTCCAGCACATCCACCACGACGCACCATCCGTCCTCGCTCCGCCGCACGGCGGACACCCCCTCCGTGGGATGGCCGATGAGCCTTTCCAGGCTCTGACAGGCAACACGGGCGGCATGCTCGGGGCCTCGCCGGGACGACGGGCGTGAGGCTGCCGCCTTCTTTGCGTGCCCGGCACGTGTGCGCTGTTTCTCTGCCATGGGATCCAGTCTCACGACAGCAGGGCTCCGCGCATCTTGGGCGGCAGGCCGACGAGGGCGCAGTCCTCACCCCTTCGGCCCGCCGGCACGACGAAGTCGGCGGAAGGAGGTGCACAGTCGTAGTCATGCGTGAACCACACGAGGAGAGCGGGCCCGAGGACGGGCACGTGCGCCCGCCGACCGTCGGGGACACCACCGTGGAGGCCCTCGGGGCCCTGACCGAAGCGCTGGAGACGGTGGAGCGGGCACGGGGCCGCCTGTACGACTTCCATCAGCTGACAGGTGGCGCGGACCTCGCCCTGGACCGGGCTGTGGAGCTGCTCCGGACGGCCGGTCACGCCGCCCATGCCGACCTGGTGGAGCGCGAGATCCTGGGGCGCAACGTCATCCCTGGCTGCTGGACCTACCAGGTCGTCGAGGCGTACAACACGACCTACTACCGGCCGTTCGTGGAGGTGGAGGCCCGGCTGCGGCAGGATCTCGTGGCCGGGCGGCAGCATCTGTACGAGGCGGAGATGAAGGAAGCCCGGCGTACCCACGGGCACCCCGACCACACCGCCGGGCTCTGACCGTGGAGGCGTCCACGGCCCTTCGCCGGATCGCGTTCCTGCTGGAGCGGTCCCAGGCTGCCACGTACCGGGTGAAGGCCTTCCGCACGGCTGCCGATGCGGTCACGGCGATGGGCGAGGGCGAGCTCGCGAACCGGGTGGCGCGGGGCTCCCTGGAGTCGGTGCGCGGAATCGGCCCCCGGACGGCGGAAGTGATCCGGGAGTCGATGACGGGTGCGACACCCCGGTACCTGGAACGGCTCGAAAAGGAAGCCTCGGAGCCGCTCGCCCAGGGGGGTGAGTCGTTGCTCGCGGCCCTGCGTGGCGACTGCCATACGCACTCCGACTGGTCCGACGGTGGGAGTCCGATCGCGGAGATGGGCAGGACCGCGGCGGAGCTCGGCCACGAGTGGACCGTGCTCACCGACCACTCCCCCAGGCTGACCGTGGCCAACGGGTTGTCTCCGGAGCGTCTTCGCCGTCAGCTGGACGTGGTCGCGGAGCTGAACGAGCAGTGGGCACCCTTCCGTCTGCTCACGGGCATCGAGTGCGACATCCTGCAGGACGGCTCCCTCGACCAGGAACCCGAGCTCCTGGAACGTCTGGACGTGGTCGTCGTCTCGGTCCATTCGAAGCTGCGCATGGGAGCGGCGGAGATGACGAAGCGGCTGCTCGCGGCGGTACGCGATCCGCACGCGGATGTACTCGGTCACTGCACGGGGCGTCTCGTGGGCGGGCGGACGCGCCCGCAGTCGGAGTTCGATGCCGACGAGGTCTTCGCGGCGTGCGCGGAAGCGGGGACGGCGGTCGAGATCAACTGCCGGCCCGAACGACTCGATCCCCCACGCAGCCTGCTCAGGCGGGCGGTCGCCTCCGGAGCCCTCTTCTCCATCGATACGGACGCCCATGCGCCGGGCCAGCTGGACTGGCAGATCTACGGCTGTGCGCGGGCGGAGGAGTGCGGGGTCCCGGCCGACCGTGTCATCACCTCATGGACGGCGGACCGGCTGTTGGAGTGGACACGGGGGGAGGGACCCGGCTGACGGTCCCGTCATTCCGCGGTGGCGGTGGCGGGGCCGGCGGCAGGTGCGGCGATACGGACCGCGATCAGGGCCACGTCATCCGTACCGGCCGTCGCGAGTCCGTTGAGCAGCTCGTCGCAGAAGGTCTCCAGGGGCTCGCGCGCCAGTGCCGCGGCGTGCTGGCGCAGTCGGGCAAGGCCCCGGTCCAGCATTTCGTCGCGGCGCTCGACGAGCCCGTCGGTGTAGAGCAGGACGGTCGAGTTCGGGGGGAGCACTTCTGTGTCGTCCGGGCGGTGCTCGTCCGGGTCGACGCCCAGCATCATGCTCCTCCCGCCGTCGAGGAATCGGGTCTCGCCCTCCCAGGTCACCAGGAGCGGCTCGGGGTGGCCGGCCACCGCGTAGTGCAGCTGCCAGGGCTCGTCGGGGGACTGTTTCTCGACTAGGGCGTAGATGCACGTCAGCGTCTGTTGGGGGTAGAGGATGTGGGTGGCCGCGTCCAGCCGCGCCAGGATCTTGCCGGGCGGCTCCTTGCGGTCGCAGGCGATGCCCCGCAGCATGTTGCGCATCTGGCTCATGGTCACCGCGGAGCGCAGGTCGTGGCCCGCCACATCTCCGATGATCAGCGTGGTGGCGCCTTCGGGCAGCAGGAACGCGTCGTACCAGTCACCACCGACCTGAGCCGTCGCGACAGCCGACTGGTACCGGGCGGCGAGCTCCACGGCCCCATCGGCCGGCAGGTCGGGCAGGAGCGAGCGTTGGAGGCGTTCGGCGGTGTGCTGGGCCTCGAAGTGCAGGCGTGAGTTGTCGACGGCCAGAGCGACCCGATGGGCGAGGTCCTCGACGAGGGAGAGCACGTCCTCGTCGAGCCGGGCCTCCGTCGTGGTCCGTACGAGCGTGATGACGCCCAGCACCTGACGGCGCGCCCGCAGCGGAGCGATCACTGCGGTGTCGGCCGTCATGTGGTCGAAGAGTTCGAGTTCGCGCGCGTGCAGCGGGTCGGCGGCACTGTGCGGCGGGAGGAACTCCGTCAGGAGTATCGGGCCGGCGCCCTGCAGGGCTCGTGCCGCAGCCGCGGCGGAGCCCTCGGTCGGCGGGAGGAGTCCCTCGTACAGACCTGGCGAGAGACGGTCCGCGTCGCGGTGCTCGACGACGATCCTGCGCAATCGGCCCCGCCGGTCCACCAGGTCGACGGCGCACCAGTCGGCGAGCCCGGGTACGAGTGTGTGGCACAGCCGGCGCAGGCCGGTCTCCTCGTCCAGGGTGCTGGCCAGTGCCTCCGCAGCGTTGATCAGCAGCGTCAGCCGGTCCAGCGCGTCCTGGACCTTGCGGTCCACTTCGTACGCGGCGTCACCGTCCGGCGGATCGCCGCCGTGGAGGTCCCGGTCAGCGCACATACGTGCTCCTTCGAGCGGGACGGGTTCCCGCTCCTTCCCCGATTGTCTGCCTGACCGGCGGGCCCGGCATGCGCCGGAAGGCTGCGGCGGGACCTCCGGCGTACAGTCGATCATGATGCGTGTGTGGTTTCCGTGGATGACGGGGCAGGAGGTGCCCATGTCCGATCAACGCACTGGACCTTCTCTTCCGCGAACGCGTGGCCCGGTGTCGGCGGGCGTGATCGGCTTTCTGCGCGGTGACGCGCCTCTGCCGGATCCCGGCTCCGCCGGGGACACCGATCCGTACGGCGAGGACCTGCATCTGGCTCTGTACGTCTGCTACGAGCTGCACTACCGGGGCTTCGCCGGTGTGCGACCCGAGCTGGAGTGGCATCCGGGTCTGCTCACCGTACGCGCCGAGCTGGAGGACCGTTTCCTCGCGGCGCTGCGCCGTGACGCCGCAGGAACGGCCGATCTCGACGATGTACTGGCCGGGCTGCTGGTGGAACCGGTCCGCGGGACCGGGATCTCCTGGTTTCTGCAGGACCAAGGCGAGCTGCGGCACATGCGGGCCTACGCGGTGCAGCGCTCCCTCTACCACCTCAAGGAGGCCGACCCGCACGCCTGGGTGCTGCCACGGCTGAGCGGACGGGCCAAGGCAGGCATGGCCGCGATCGAGTACGACGAGTTCGGAGGCGGACGTGCCGACCGCGTCCACGCACAGCTCTTCGCCGACCTGATGGACGATCTGGGTCTCGACAGCACGTACGGCCGGTATCTGGACGACGGTTGCGCGGAGATGCTGGCCCTGGTGAACCTGATGTCGCTCTTCGGCCTGCACCGGCGGCTGCGCGGGGCACTGGTGGGGCATTTCGCCGCTGTCGAGATCACCTCCTCACCCGCTTCCCGCCGTCTGGCCCACGCCATGAAAAGAACGGGTGCGGGGGCGGCCGCGGAGTTCTTCTACACGGAACACGTCGAAGCCGATGCGGTCCACGAGCAAGTGGTGCGCCGTGACGTCATCGGCGGGCTGCTCGACGACGAACCGGAGCTGGCATCCGACATCGCCTTCGGTGTCACCGCGACCTCCTGTCTGGAGGACAGGCTCGGGGACCGGCTGCTGGCGGACTGGCGAGCCTGATCCAGCCGCTCCCTTCACACGGATCCGCGGAGCCATGGATTCGTTCCATCGAGTCGGACCCACTACCCCAGTCGTTTCACGGAGCCAAGGAGTCCGGAATGTCCGCGGAACTTACCGAGAAGCCGGCCCGTCCGACTCGGCTGCTGAAACTCCCCGGCGTGTACGCACCGCAGCACGACACACGCCTTCTCATGGCGGCCCTGGACCGGGAGGAGATCGCTCCCGGCACACACGTCCTGGATCTCGGTACGGGAAGCGGTGCGCTCGCCCTGCACGCGGCACGGCTGGGGGCGCGGGTGACCGCCGTGGACATCGCGTGGCGGGCCGTGGTGACCGCGCGGCTGAACGCGTTGCTGTACCGCCGGCGCATCACCGTGCAGCGCAGCGACCTCCTGTCCGCACTGCCCGGCAGGTCCTACGACCTGGTGATCTGCAATCCGCCCTACGTCCCGTCCCCCATCGGCCGACTACCGGGGCACGGTTCCGCCCAGGCCTGGGACGCCGGGTGCGACGGACGCGCGGTCCTCGACCGTGTCTGCGCCGCGGCTCCGGCAGCACTGCGTCCCGGCGGCCGCCTGCTGATGGTCCACTCCGGCCTGTGCGACAGCGACGCGACCCTGCGCCGCCTGTCGGACGCCGGTCTGTACGCGCGTGTGAGCGACCGCGCCCGCGTACCCCTCGGGCCCGTACTGCGGTCCAGACTCCGGTGGCTGAGGGAGTCGGGCCTGGTGGGCCGGAGCGACACGACTGAGGAACTGGTGGTCATCCGTGCCGAACACCCCTGAACGTCCCCGCAGGATCTCTGTCGACGACGAAGGCCCTCTGCTGATCGAAGGGCCCGTGGAAGTCACGTGTGCAGACGGACGTGTGGCCGTTTCGAACCGGTTCGTCGTCGCCGTCTGCACCTGCCGGCGAAGCCGGATGTACCCGTGGTGCGACACCAGCCACCGCCGTCGTACGAACCCTGAGGTGGACGGGACCGACGGTCCCGCCCCCCGACCGCGGTGAGGACAGCTGCGCACACCGGACCATCCCACGAGCCCGTTCACCCGTATGGCCCAGTGCCGCCTCCGGCGAGGCGGCTGCCGGACTCACGCCTCGCCGAGCGGGGGAGCCGGACCCGGCGGACCGTCCTACGCTGGGAGTGCGGGTGGGGACGACCGCACGCCAGAGGCCGGAGGTACTCATGGCTGTACGGCACAAACTGATCAAGAGGAGCGGGGACGCGGTCTGGGCCGTCCTGTCCGACGGGGAACGCTACGACCGGTGGGTGGTCGGCACAGCGGACTCCCGTCCCGCGAAGGGTCGGTGGCCGGAAGTCGGTTCCACCATCGCGTACCGGGTCAGGATCGGCCCCTTCGCTCTGGACAACGAGACAGTCGTGCGCCGATGCGATCCGCCGCGGATCCTGGAACTCGAGATCGACAGCGGGCAGCTGGGTACGGCGAGGGTCGCGTTCGAAGTCCGCCCGTGGGGCGATGACACCTTGCTGATCGTTGACGAGCACCCCCTGCGAGGCGCGGGCGCCGCACTGCACAACGTGGCCGTCGACGCACTGATCCAGTTGCGCCACCGGGCCATGCTCAACCGGCTGGCCAAGGTCTGTGAGGCCGAGGAGGGGTGAGGCCCCCTCAGACCTCTGCCCGCGGCCTGGCCTGCGTCGCCCCGCGCAGCCGGCGGAGCACCGACTGGATACGGGGATGGCGCTCGTGCATTTCCGCGGAATGGCGGTCGAGCTCCTCACCCAGGCGTTCCGTGCGCTTGCCGATGTCGAGTTCGTCGAGGATGCGGTCGACCTCGGCGAGCAGCGCCCCGTGCAGCTGCCACTGCCTGGGGTACTCCTGAACGTCCTCGAGCAGCAGGTCCGCCACCCGGTCGCGGGTCGCGCGGCTGCGTTCGAGTGCCTCGGCGAGGCGCTCCTCGGCTTCCTCCCCGCTGGCGGCGATCGGGGTCGTGATCATGACCGCGAAGCCCTCGATCGCGTCCGACATGTGTCCGAACAGCTCACGCAGGGATACGGCCACGTCCTCGGGGAAGAGTGACTCGTCCGTACGCGCCTTGGCCAGGTCGGTCAGGGTGCGGGTCAGCACACGGAGCACCACGGCGCAGATCTCCAGGGTGTCGAGTCCGGTGCGAAGCACCACGCGGTACAGCATCCCCTGCCGTACCCGGGGGTTGAGCATCAGACTCTCCTCGGCCTGGCGCAGCGAGGCGTCCACCTCCACGATGTCGTGGTCCAGCCTGCGTGCTTCGTGCAGGCGTGCAGCGGCTTCCGGCACCGGGTGGTTGCCGCCGATCTCCTCGCCCAGTGCCCGGAACATGCTGCCCATCCGCTCCCCCAGGCCGCCGATGGAGACGCCCGCCGTCTCGACCCAGACGGGCGGCGCGAACAGGAGGTTGAACAGGAGCCCGACCCCTGCGCCGATGAGCGTCTCGAACACCCGCTCCCATGCGGTGTCGGCGACCTGTGCGACGCCGAGAACGAGCATCGCGCTGATGGCCACCTCGGGTACGAACTCGTTCACTCGGACGAAGCGCCCGATCAGCAGCGAGGTGAAGATCGTCAGGCCCAGACTCCACCAGCTCAGCCCCACCAGGGAGCTGAAGCCGCTGGCGATCAGCACTCCGACGACGACCGAGTTCACCCGTCGGATCCCGGTGGTGAGCGTGGCGTAGAGCGTCACCTGCACCACGAGCAGAGCCGTGAGCGGGGCGGTCAGGGGCGCCGGGTGGGGCTCGGGCAGAACAGCCTCGGCCACGGCGAAGGCGATGACGGCCGCGGCGGTGGACCGCAGCAGCTGCGCCGCGGCGGGCTCGGTGGTGCGCTGCACGAGTTTGATGACGGGCGCGGGCGCAGATACTCCAGGCATTCCTTGACGGTGCCCCGAACCGGGGTGCCGCAGCGCTTCGAAGGGCAGGCAGACTCCGTACGGAGGTACCGGCGCCCCTCCAGGACCTGCGATGCGGGGCGGGCACAGCGGGAGGATCGTGGAGGTATGGCTATCTCACAGACTCCCCCGGTCTCGCTGTCATCCGCGCGCACCCGCATGCCCCCGGGCGAAACGCCTCCGGGTGAAGGGTGCATCAGCGAGGCACATGTCGAACGCGCGGACGGCGGCATCTGGGAGCATCCGGCCTTCTGGGCCGCGGTGGTACTGCTCGGCTCGGCCGTCGTCGCCGCGTACTTCATCGCGCGCATCTTCGGCTTCACATGAGCGGTACCGGGACACCGGTCACCTGCAGGCCCGTGCTCAGCCGCCCGCTGAGCGCGGGCTACCTCCTGGTTCGCTGCGGATCCTGTTCATCGAAGCCGGGGCCGAGCCGCTGAATCTTTCCAGCAACGCTTCCAGGCCTGACGCCAGCCCTTCCGGCCCGCCTCGGCCGGCCAGCGAAGGCGCTGTCGCCCTCAATCGCGGAAACTCCTGCACGGACATGCGGTGCAGTCCGAGCCGGAAGCCTGGGTCTGTCTCCTCGGGCGCATCGACCATTGCGCGCAGTTCCACGAGCAGATAGCCGAGCAGCCACGCGGTGAAGGCACGGTGCAGGGACACTGCTGTGGGCTCGGCAATGCGCGCGTCGTCGAGCAGGGCCAGGACTCGCTCGTCACTGCGGAGCACGGCCGCCGGGCGGCGGGCGAGCGGCGTGGACAGGAGGCGGGTCGCCAGGAGCGGCACGACGTTGGGGTGGCGCATGGCGACTTCATAGGTGGCGTGTGCACGGCGATGCAGCTCCTCCTGCCACGCCGCGGCGTCCGCGGCGTTCCCTGCGTCCGCGGTCAGAGTGTCCTCCAGCTCCTGGTCGAAGGCTTCCACCAGACCGTCGAGCAAGGCGTCCTTGTTGGGCGCGTACCGGTACAGGGCCATCGCCTCGACCCCCAGCTCCGCACCGAGCTTGCGCATGCTGAGGCCGGAGAGGCCGTCCCGGTCCACCACTTCCAAGGCGCTGGCAAGAACCCGTGCCCTGCTCAGGTGCCCGTACTTCCCACGGTCGGAGGCCCGCCGCCGGGGCTTCTCGCCCCCGGAATCGTTCGGCATGCCGCGTGCCCACCTCGCTTTCGCCTGCTCCCATGGTCTCTCCTGGCGGCCCCTGCAGGCCCTCCTTGACCACCCGGCACAATCGGTGCAATATCGTATATATACGTCGTAAACGTAAGCCGCCAGCTTACAGCCGATACCTACTCTGGGGCGTCAGCCGTGACGCACATCGAGACGAAATCCGCAGACCGCACCCTGATCGAGCGGTATCTGGCGCGGATCTCGGGAGGCAATGTCGTCCGGGTCACGGCGGGCGGCCCCGTCTTCGGGCACGCATACCGGATCCGCAGGACCCACCCTTCCACCTTCGTACCCGCCCTCCCGCGCCCCGACCGGGCCGCCCTGCTCGCAGTGACTGCCGGTTGGTTCCTGTCCTTCATCTGGTTCTGGTCGTGGTGGCTTCAGCCGGTGCACCGCGCGGGCTGGGCCGGTCTGGTCGTCAACAGCGTCCTGCTGCTCTACCTGACAGGGCTGCCCAGCTACTTCTTCGTCACCGCGCTGCGGCTCCGGCGGGTCAACCCGGCCCTCGTGGTGCCCCGCGTCCCCGTGGCATTCGCGGTGACACGCGCCCCCTCCGAACCCTGGCCCACCGTGCGCCGGACTCTCGAGGCCATGTGCTCCCAGGACTTCCCGTACGACTACGACGTGTGGTTGTGCGACGAGGATCCGACCGAGGAGATCCGCCTCTGGTGCCGCCGGAACGACGTGGAGCTGTCATGCCGACGCGATGTGGATATCTACCACCGGTCGGACTGGCCCCGCCGGACGCGCTGCAAGGAGGGGAACTTCAGCTACTTCTACGACCACTGGGGCTACCGCCGCTACGCCGTCGTCGCCCAGCTCGACTGTGACCATGTGCCCTCCACCGGCTACCTCACCGAGATGGTCAGGCCGTTCGCCGATCCGGCCATCGGGTACGTCGCGGCACCCAGTATCTGCGATGCCAACGACTCCAGGTCGTGGTCGGCGAGGGGACGACTCCACCGTGAGGCCGTCTGGCACGGCGCCGTCCAGCTGGGTCACAGCGAAGGGCTCGCCCCGATGTGCATCGGCTCGCACTACGCCGTACGCACCCGGGCACTGCAGGACATCGGCGGCCTGGGGCCCGAGCTCGCCGAGGACTTTTCCACGACGTTCCTGCTCAACTCGGCCGGATGGCAAGGTGCCTTCGCCGTCGATGCCGAGGCGCACGGCGACGGTCCGCTCACTTTCGCCGACATGGTCACCCAGGAGTACCAGTGGTCCCGAAGCCTCACCAGCATGATGCTCGACCTCCTCCCGCGGCACCTGGGACGGCTGCCGTTCCTCCTGCGGCTCCGCTTCGGCTACGCCCTTGCGTACTACCCGCTCATGGGCTCCATGATCGTCGCCGGCCTCGTGCTCCCGCCCGTGGCGGTACTCAGCGGTCTGCCCTGGATGAACGTCAACTACCTCGATTTCCTCATCCATTTCTGGTCCCTGCCCGTGTGGCTGCTGCTGGCCCTGTGGCTGATACGCCGTCGTGGGCTGATGAGGCCGCGCCGCGCGCCGCTCCTCAGTTGGGAGACCTGGCTGTTCGCACTGGCACGGTGGCCGTTCGTCATCCTGGGCGTGCTGGGAGCGGTCATCCAGCGGCTGCGTCCCCGGCCGCTGACGTTCAAGGTCACCCCCAAGACCGACACGGGACCGCAGCCACTGCTCGCCCGGCTGACAATTCCGTTCGCCGCTCTGGCGTCGGCTCTCTCATCGATCGCTCTGATCGGCGAGCTCACCAGCCCCTCGGTCGGCTACGTCTTCCTGTGCATCCTCGCAGCGACCGCCTACGCCACCGTGGCGCTCGCCGTCCCACTGCTCCACGTCAGCGAAAACGCCCGGGCCGCGAAGGTCTCCTTCTCTTCGGCCCTGCGCACCGCATGGCTGTCCCTGACCGTCGGTGTCCTGTCGGCTCTGCCCGTCGCCACGGCCATCGTCTTCTATCCGTCGTACGCCGCTGCCGTACTGGGCCGGTGAGTGCGGTGGAGAAGGCCGGAAAACCCATCTCATCGGAAGGAGTTGCCCTCATGCGTGCACCGACGACCATTCTCGTCACCGGCGGCGCCGGCTTCATCGGCAGTCATACCTGTGTCGAGCTGCTCGACCACGGCTACAAGCTGATCGTGATCGACAACTACTCCAACAGCTCGTCCCAGGTGTTCAACCGCATCGAGAAGGTCACCGACCGTTTCGTCGGTGCGGTGTACGAGTTGGACATCCGTGATCGACACGCCCTGTCGGCCGTATTCGACCGCCACCCAATTGACGCCGTCGTGCACTTTGCCGCGCACAAGGCTGTGGGCGAGTCGACCCGGATGCCCATCGAGTACTACGACACGAATGTCGCCGGCACGACCGCACTGCTGCGGGCGATGCACGAACACGAGGTACACCAGCTGGTGTTCT
Organism: Streptomyces sp. NBC_00683; assembly: GCF_036226745.1. Lineage (NCBI taxonomy): Bacteria > Bacillati > Actinomycetota > Actinomycetes > Kitasatosporales > Streptomycetaceae > Streptomyces > Streptomyces sp. NBC_00683. Next base: position 510,656 of record NZ_CP109013.1, read on the forward strand.
CATCGTCCTGCTCGATCTACGGCGACGCCGGGCGCGGCCCACTGGACGAATCCACTCCGGCCCGGCCGACGAACCCTTACGCGTCGTCCAAGTGGATCTGCGAACAGATTCTGGCCGATGTCTGCGCACGGATACCGGAGTTCACCGTGCTCTGCCTGCGCTACTTCAACCCGGTCGGCGCCCATCCGAGCGGCCTGCTCGGCGAGGATCCGAGAGGAACTCCGGACAATCTGATGCCGACGGTGGCCCAGGTGGCCATCGGACGGCTGTCGCGCCTCCGGGTGTTCGGCGACGACTACAGCACGCCGGACGGAACGGCGATCCGCGACTACCTCCACGTCATGGACACGGCCGAGGCACACCGCATCGCCCTGGACCGGCTGAGCGACACCTCCGGAATGCATGTGTTCAACCTCGGCGTCGGCAAGGGGCAATCGGTACTCGAGGTCGTCGCCGCCTTCGGTGCGGCCTCCGGAAGCCCCATCCCCTTCCGTGTCGTGCCCCGCCGGGCCGGTGACGTTCCCGAACTCGTCGCCGACGCGGGCGCTGTGAATCGCGCCTGGGGATGGCGGCCCCGCCGGAACCTGGCCGACATGTGCGGGGACTCCTGGCGTTTCCAACGGCGCAACCCCCTCGGCTACGCCCAGTAGGGCGCACCGACGAGCAGTGAGGAGTGACATCATGCGTATGACCGTCATCGGCACCGGATACGTGGGAACGGTGCACGCCGCGTGCATGGCCGACATCGGCCACGAGGTCCTCGGCATCGATATCGACGCCGCCCGTATCGCCATGCTGGCGGCGGGCCGCGCACCGATACGCGAGACCGGCCTGGACACCTTGCTCGCCCGTGCCGTCGCCTCCGGTCGCCTGCACTTCACCACCTCGATGGACGAGGGAGCCGCCTTCGCCCGTACTCACTTCCTGTGTGTCGGGACCCCTCAGCGCCACGACAGCGAGGCCGCAGACCTGCGCTACGTCGACGCGGTGGTGGACTCCCTGGCACCACGGCTGCAGCCCGGCAGTCTCCTCGTGGGCAAGTCCACCGTGCCGGTCGGCACGGCGGCGCGCATCGGCGCCGGACTCACCGAGACCGCCCCGGACAGTGACGTGGCGTGGAACCCCGAGTTCCTGCGGGAAGGTTCTGCCGTCGCCGACACCATGCGACCGGACAGACTCGTCGTGGGTGTCGGCTCGGCGGAGGCAGAGGAAACCCTGCGTACCGTCTACGCCCCCATGATCCGGGCCGGGGTGCCGTTCTTCAGCACCGACCTGGCCACCGCGGAGCTGGTCAAGGTCGCGTCGAACTCCTTCCTGGCGACCAAGATCTCCTTCATCAACGCCATGTCCGAGGTCTGCGCCGCCGTGAACGCCGACGCCACGGTCCTCGCCCGGGCCATGGGCGCGGACTCCCGTATCGGTGAGCGATTCCTCGAGCCTGGACTGGGGTTCGGCGGAAGCTGCTTCCCGAAGGACATCCGGGCGTTCGCGGCCCGCGCCGAGGAGCTCGGAGCCGGCCCGGCGGTCGGGTTCCTGCACGAGGTCGACCGCATCAACACACGGCAGCGCCTTCGTACGGTCGCCTTCGCACGGCACCTCCTGGGCGATTCGCTGACGGACCGCCGTGTGGCGGTCTTCGGCGCGGCCTTCAAGCCGGGCAGCGACGATGTACGGGACTCACCCGCACTCGCCGTCGCGACAGCCCTCGACCAGCAGGGTGCCGACGTTCGCATCCACGATCCGCAGGCCCTGGACAACGCCCGCGCCGCGTTTCCCGACCTGGCCTACGTCCCGACCGTCCCCGACGCATGCGAGAACGCCGAGCTTGTGCTGCATCTGACGGCCTGGCCCGAATACCGTCAGATCGACCCCGCCGCTCTGGCCCTCGTCGTACGCGAACCGTTGCTGCTGGATGCGCGCAACAGCCTCGACGAGGCGGTCTGGCAGCGGGCCGGCTGGGCCATCCACGGCCTGGGCCGCCCACAGACCCACAGGCACGGATCGACCACTGCGGACTCCAGCGATCGTCCGGTGCTGGTGGCAGGAGGTGCGTCATGAGAATCGTCGTGACCGGCGGTGGCGGATTCGTGGGTTCCCACCTGTGCGAGGCCCTTCTCCGCAGGGGCGACACGGTCTGGTGCCTGGACAATTTCTCCACCGGGGAGCCGGAGAACCTGGCCGGGCTGCGTGACGCCCCCGGCTTCCACAGCAGGCATACGGACGTGACGGCGCCCTTCGACGTTCCCGGTCCTGTGCACGCCGTGGCCCACCTGGCGAGCCCGGCATCACCGGCGGACTACGGCCGCCTCCCGGTCGAGACACTGACCGTGGGCAGCCGGGGCACGGAGAACTGTCTGCGCCTGGCCCTGCGCCACCATGCCCGCTTCCTCCTCACGTCCACCAGCGAGGTCTACGGGGACCCGGAGATCCATCCGCAACCCGAGGAGTACTGGGGCCGGGTCAATCCGATCGGACCCCGTAGCGTGTACGACGAGGCGAAGCGCTACGCGGAGGCACTGGCCATGGCCTACCGGCGCAGCCTCGGCGCCGACGTGGGCATCGTTCGGATCTTCAATACGTACGGGCCCCGGATGCGGCCGTACGATGGCCGTGTGGTGTCCACCTTCATCCGCCAGGCCCTGGAGGGCCGCCCCCTGACCGTCTACGGGGACGGCGGCCAGACCCGCAGCTTCTGCTACGTCGACGACCTCGTTAGCGGGCTCATCGCCATGATCGACAGCTCGTACAGCGGTCCGGTCAATCTGGGCAACCCCTGCGAGAACACCGTGCGCGAACTTGCCGAGCACGTGCTGTCCGCCACGGGTTCATCCTCCCGCATCGAGCACCGACCGCTGCCCGTCGACGATCCGACCCGGCGGCGCCCCGTCATCGCCCGGGCCCGGGCCCAACTCGGCTGGGCCCCCCGCGTCCCCCTCGACGAGGGGCTGCGACGCACGGTCGGCTGGTTCGCCTCCCGGTCACCATCCGCCGAGGGGGCGCTGCACCACCACACCGTGCACCACCCCGTCGGGGCCTGACTCCGATGCGCCGGCCCGTCGCCACTCCCGCCCTGAGACGTCATGCGCCGAACGTCCTGCTCGTCCTGGTGTTGTCCCTCGGGGCGGGCAGCTGCGCCGAAACGCCCCACTACTCACCGCCACGGGCACACACCTACTACGTGAGCCCGGCGGGCGACGATCAGCACGACGGGACGTCGGCGGACCGGGCCTGGCGGACACTCACCAGGGCGGAGCGTGTCCCGCTCGAGCCCGGAGACCGGCTGCTTCTGCAGGGTGGAGCACGCTACCCCGGCACCGTCACGATCAAGGACAACGAGGCGGGTAGCGCGAACTCACCTGTCCGGATCGGCTCGTACGGGGAAGGGCGGGCCACCATCGAAGCCACCGACGGTCCCGGCATCTCCGTGCACAACACGGCAGGTGTGGAGATCACTGACCTCACCGTGACCGGTCGGGGCAGCGCCCTGAAGGACGAAGGCGGAATCAACCTCTACAACGATCGTCCGAGCGGCGGAAAGCTGGGCCCCGTCAAACTCTCCGGTGTCGACGTCTCCGGCTTCAGGGCGGGCATCGCGATCGGCGGCAAGGACCACAGAACGGGGTTCAGGGACGTGTCCGTCAGCCAGGCCAGGCTCCACGCCAACAAGGATGCCGGACTCCTCGTGTACGGCCCCGACTTCGACCCGGCGCACCCCGGCTACGCGCACCGGAACATCGACCTCCAAGGAGTCGACGCCTTCCGCAACGACGGCGACCCGACGGCCGACCACCGCCACACGGGTAGCGGCATCATCCTCGGGTCCGTTCGTGACGCCACCGTGCGTGCGTCCAGCGCCCACGACAACGGAGCACGCTCCTCGACCGAGGCACCTGCCGGGCCGGTGGGGATCTGGGCCTACGACTCAACAGCCGTGCGGATCGAGCGCAACGTGGCCTACCAGAACCACACCGGCTCCTCCGTCGACGGGGCAGGTTTCGGATTCGACTCCAATGTCTCCTCCTCGACGATCCAGTACAACCTGGCATACCGCAATGACGGCCCCGGCTACTACGCCTATGCAAAAACAGCCAACGGAGCGCATCGCGACAATACGATCCGCTTCAACATCAGTGTGTCCGATGGACGGAAACTGCCTCACAACGGCGGACTCTCCGTGCACGGCAAGGACATCCGGAATCTGCAGATCTATCAGAACACCGTCGTGATGCCCGATTCCCCCCGGGGCGCCGCGCCTGCCCTGCGCTTGCGACGGGGCGAGCAGGGCGTCGCCCTGCGCAACAACATCCTGGTCAACGAGAGCGGCCCGGTGGTCACGGCGGAGCCCGGGCTCGAGCCGGCCGACGTCGCACTCCAGGGCAACAACTACCGGACGACGGACGGTGCGTGGACGGTCGACTGGGGAGGCCGTTCCTATCCGGCACTGAACGCGTGGCGGGAGGCAACCGGACAGGAACGGGCAGGGCAGCGCGCGACCGGGTTCGAGGCCGACCCGTGCTTCGCGGGCGGCGAACTGCCGGCTGTCCGCTCGGCAGGCGACGCACCCCTGGTCGTCCCGGACTGCCCGGGCCGCAAGGGCCTTGATCTGCGGGCCCTGTTCGGGATCGATCCCGGAACGGTCGACTACTTCGGCACCGAAGTACCAGTACCGCCGCCGGTCGGGGCAGCTGTGCCACAGGCCTCCGATTCAGGTACGTGAGCGAGAAGATGCAGCCGGGCGCGGGCCGTGCCTACGATCGAATCGGGTTCCCGCGCCCGAGCCCACGGGGGATGCGGCTCGGCACCGGCAACGCAGGGAGGCGCTTGCCATTGCTTCGGGCACACCGGCCCATGGCCGTCCACTCCGCTTTCGTCTTGTGCCTCGCCGTGCTGTACCTCGCGTTCCCCGGCGCTCGTACCCCCCTGTGGGCCCTGATCGGACTGAGTGGGTTCGCGGCTGTGTTCGTGGGTTTGCACCTGCACCGGCCAGCACACCGCTGGCCGTGGTGGTTCCTTGCAGCGGGTCTGCTCTCCTTCGCGGCCGGCGACACCATCTACAACGTGCTCGAGGAGTACCTGCACGTCACAGACTTGTTCCCCTCAGCGGCGGATGCCGCTTACCTCGCGACCTATCCGTTTCTGGCCGTTGGGCTCCTGGGGCTCCTCAGATACCGCTGGCTGAACAAGGACTTGCCCGCCCTGCTGGACGCACTGATCTTCACCGGGGCGCTGGCCCTGCTGGTCTGGGTGGGGCTCATGCAGCCCCTCACTCACGTCGAAGGTCTGACCTGGCAGCAGCGCGCCATCAGCATGGCCTACCCGCTGGGCGACGTACTCGTGCTGGCACTGCTCCTCAGGCTGCTCACGTCCAGCCGACCTGCGGGCGGGAACCGTTCGGTGCATTTCCTCGTCATCGGCACGGTCGCCGTGCTCGGATTCGACATCCTGTACGGCATCCTCCAGCTCAACAGCACCTGGCAGGTCGGCACCTTGCTGGACATGGGCTGGGTCTTCTTCTACGCGGCATGGGGGCTGGCCGCTCTGCATCCCTCGATGGTGGAGATCACGGCCCGGTCGCCACAGCGCGAAGCCGTTCTGCCGCCCCGGGGGCGGCTGGTGCTGCTGGCCATAGCAACCCTGGTGGCACCGGCGATCCTGCTCGTGGAGGCACTGCGGGGCAACGCCGATGACGCGACCGTCATCGCGGGATTCACCGGCGTTCTGTACCTGCTGGTCCTCTTCCGGCTCTCGAGCATGGTCGTCGCCCACCGCAAGGCGCTGACCCGAGAACGTGCCCTGCTCGATGTGTCCTCGTCACTGGTGGCAGGGGACCGGCCGCGGCAGATCGCGTTGTCCTGCGAATCCGCGGTCGACACGCTCTTCGGCCCCTCGGTCCCGCACAGCAGCATGTTGCTGTCACCGCAGCATTCGGCGGATCTGTACGCTGAGTTGCTCCTCTCCGACACCATCGACGTACCGGAGGATCCACTCGCCGCGACGGTGGGCGACGACCCGTCGGACAGCCCCGGCCTGTCGGCTCTCAGTAGCCCACGGCAGGTCAGCACCGCCCAGCTCGACCCGCACATCGCGGCTGCCCTCGGCAACCTGCCCACCGCCCTGGTGTGTCCGTTGGTCCACCCCGACCATCCCTCCTCCGGGCCGCGGACCGGCGTTCTCCTGGCCGCCGGCCCGGAAAAGCAACTCACCGAGATTCGCGGATCCCTCGAGATCCTGGCCTCGCAAGCCGGGCTCGCCATGGAGCGAATCACTCTCCGGGAAGAGATCATCCGCCGCAAGAGTGAGGCATATTTCCGAACACTCGTGCGAAACGGATCGGACGTGATCCTGATCATCGACGACGACGACACGGTGCGGTACGCGAGCCCCTCGGCGGATGCCGTGTTCGGGCGGGCCACGTTGAACGGCGTACCACTTCCGTCGCTGGTCGAGGCACGCGACCGCGACCGTGCGGCCCAGGCCCTGGCGAGAACACGCGAGGGCAGCATCCGGAGCGCCAGGGATCATTGGTTGATCACCTACGAGGGGAGACAGGTCGAGGTGGAGGCGCAGTGCAGCAATCTGCGCCAGGACCCGACCGTCCGCGGACTCGTCGTCACCCTTCGCAACGTGACGGAGCAGCGTGCGTTGGAGCACGAGCTCACCCAACGCGCCTTCCACGATCCGCTCACGGGGCTACCCAACCGGGCCCTGCTGCTCGAGCGGATCGAACGGGCCTTGTTGCGCAGCCGGCGAGATTCGACACTCGTCTGTGTGCTCTTCATCGACCTCGACGACTTCAAGCTGGTCAACGACTCGATGGGCCACTCCGTCGGCGACGAGCTGCTCGTCTCCGTGGGCAACAGGCTCTCCGCCACGCTGCGCCGCAGCGACACCGCGGCCCGGCTGGGCGGTGACGAGTTCGCGGTACTGATGGAGGACGCGACGCGTCCCCTGGATGCCGAACTCCTGGCGGCCCAGGTCGTACAGGCGCTCAGCCGACCGTTCCGCCTGGCGCGCGGGATGGTGAGCGCGTCCGTCAGTGTGGGCGTCGCCACGAGCATGGACAGCGTGGATACCGAGGAGCTGCTCAGCAGCGCCGACCTGGCCCTCTACGCGGCCAAGGCCGAGGGAAAACGTCGGTGGCACAGGTTCCAGCCACGGCTTCACTTGCGCATGATGGAGCGTCATGAACTGCAGTCGACCATGGACTCCGCGATAGCCGAGAACCAGTTCACACTGCGCTACCAGCCCGTCGTCGATTTCGCCGACGCCGAGGCCGTCGTCGGCTTCGAGGCTCTGGTCCGCTGGTCGCATCTGCGTCACGGACTGCTCCCGCCCCAGCAGTTCATCAACATCGCCGAGGAGAGCGGGCAGATCAATTCGCTCGGTGCCTGGGTCCTGAGCAAGGCCGCCCGGGACATCGCCGGTCTGCAGAGCCTGTCCGAGCCCTCGGTGCCCCTCTTCGCCAGTGTGAACGTCTCGGCAGTGCAGTTCCGGGATCGGACCTTTCCGGACAGGGTCAGGGAGGCTGTGGAAACCTCCGGGCTCGCCCCCGGTTCCTTGCAGCTGGAGCTGACAGAAACCGCTCTCGTGACAGAGGAGGACCAGACCCGAAGGATCATGCAGCGGCTGAGAGGCATGGGAATCCGCATCGCCATCGACGACTTCGGCACCGGCTTCGCCTCGTTGCGCTACCTCCGGGAGTTCCCGATCGATGTCATCAAGATCGACAAGTCGTTCATCGACAACATCACAGAGGACAGCAAGAAGCTCGGACTCGTCGAGGGCATCGTGCGCATAGCCGACACACTCGGACTGCAGGTCATCGCCGAGGGCATCGAAAGCGCGGCCCAACGCGATCTGCTGGCGTCCATGGGATGCCCCTGCGGGCAGGGATATCTCTTCGCACGTCCGATGACGGTCGAGCAGGGCGAACTTCTGCTGGGCCGGAGCGGCGCATCGCCATGAGGACCCGGCCAGGGAAGGACTCAGCCATGCATGACATAGCTGCGGCGCCCGCGGACTCGCAGAACGAGGCACGCTGGGGCGAGCTGGACAGGCTCCGGCGGACAAGTCCGATGTGCGACGCCGTGCTCGACGAGGTACGAGGCCGGCACATCCGCAGCGGTGACCACTGGCTCGTGGACTTCGCCTCGTGCAACTACCTCGGCTTCGACTGCGACCCCGAAATCATCGCGGCGATCGAGCCGGCCGTCCGCCGCTGGGGAACACACCCCAGTTGGTCGAGGCTGATCGGCAGCCCGCGACTGTACATCGACATCGAGGAGCGACTGGCCGGACTCCTCGGAGTCGAGGACACCCTCCTGTTGCCGACCGCAACCCTGATCCACGCCTCCGTCATCCCGATTCTCGCCGGTCAGGGGCACGTCTTCGTCGAGGCTTCCGCGCACCGGACCGTGTACGACGGGTGTCAGTCGGCCAGGGGAAGGGGGGCGACGCTGCACCGCTTCCGAGCCGACCGGCCCGCCGAGCTGGACGCGCTGCTCGCCGGAATCCCGCCCGGGTCGCCCGTCCTGGTCTGTCTGGACGGGGTGAACAGTATGAGCGGCAACATCCCCGACCTGCCGACCCTGGCTGCGATCTGCCGGGGCAGGAACGCGACGCTGTACGTAGACGACACGCATGGGTTCGGCGTGGTCGGGGAACGCGGCGCCGCCGACGCCTGCCCGTACGGGTCCCGTGGCAACAGCGTCGTCCGGCACACGGGCGAGAGCTACGACGGCATCGTGCTCGTCGGCGGATTCTCCAAGGCATATTCGTCGCTGCTCGCCTTTCTGGCCCTGCCCACCCGTCTGAAGAACCGCCTGAAGGTGGACGCCGCGCCGTATCTGTACTCCGGCCCCTCACCGACCGCGTCCCTCGCCACGGCGCTCGCCGGTCTGGAGGTCAACGAGCGTCGTGGGGATGCCATTCGCGCCGACCTGTACCGCAAGACCGTCCGGGTACTCGACCACATCCGCGAACTCGATCTGCCGACGCTCAACACCGACCGGCTGCCGATCGTGGAGATCCCGCTCGGGAACGCGGAAGACATCGACGCGGTCGCCCTGTATCTGTGGGAAAAGGGAATCTACGTGACCCTGGCCGCCTATCCACTGGTCCCCCACGACCGTGTGGGATTCCGTGCACAGATCACGGCGCTGAATTCGGACGAGGACATCGACCGGCTCAACAACGCGTTGACCGGACTGTCCCACTGCTTCGCCCTCGGCTCCGGGAGGTGAGCCGCACGTGTCCGCAAATCCGGCCGGGGAGAACCCGGTACTCAACGACCACGTCGACTGGGACAGCTGGCCCGTCGAGGACTACCTCACGGAGAACTACCGTGACCTGCATCCCTCCGACGCGGCGGTCATCGCTCACCACTCCGCCTTCTACCGCCGCCTCGCGCCCGGCAGCATCGCCCGTTCACTGGAATTCGGCGCCGGCCCCAACCTGTATCCCCTCATGCTCGCCGCCGCAGCGAGTCGGCACACCGACGCCGTGGAGGCGAGTGCGCCGTGTGTCGCCTATCTGAACCGGCAGGTGGCCAGGGGGCCGGACGAGACCTGGTCGCCTTTCCACGAGCTGTGCAGACGGCTGAATCCGGCCCTGCCCGCGTCGCCGGCGGGGGCGCTGCGAGGGGTCCGTGTCGTCCGCGGCGACATCCGGACGGTGGCCCCCGGCACCTACGGCCTCGCGTCCATGCACTTCGTGGCCGAGGGCGCAACCGAGGACTACGATGAGTTCGCCGAATTCTGCCGGCTCTTCGCCCACTCCGTGGCACCCGGCGGGCACCTGATCGCCGCCTTCATGGAAAACATGCCCACGTACCGCATCGGTCCGGCGTCGCAGTGGCCCGGCTGTCCGGTGGACCGGGATCTCGTCTCGGAAGTGTTCGCACCATTCAGTGGACGTCTGGAGGTGACCCGCATCGATGCCGACCCCACCCTGCCGGACTACGGAGATTCCGGCATGGTGCTGCTCACCGCGACACGGTGCGAGGACCATGCCTTACCGTCCCGGCCCCTGTGATCGCGGGACAGGCGTTGCAGGGAGAACGCGGTCTCCACCAGGGAGATGTGACTGAAGGCCTGCGGGGTGTTGCCCAATTGCCGGTGCCCTGACGGATCCCACTGCTCGGACATGAGCCCTACATCGTTTCGGACACCCAGCACGCGTTCGAAGACCACCTGGGCCGCGTCCAGGTCTCCGGTGGCCGCCAGTGCGTCGGCGTACCAGAGCGAGCACGCCACGAACGGGCACTCGGAACCCGGCATGCCGTCCACACGGTCCACCCCGGGGCCTGTGAGCATGTACCGGCGCAGGAAGCCGCCCTCGTCGAGTGCCCGCATGGCCCGGACCGTCCCCTGTACCCTCTCGTCGCCGGCAGGCAGGAATCCCAGTCGGGGAATCAGCAGTGCCGAGGCGTCCAGATCGGTCCCGCCGTAGGCCTGCACGAACGACTCGCGCCCACCGTCCCAGCCTTCTCGGCACACCTCCTGGTGCACCGTGTCCCTCATGGCGCGCCACTCCTTCGAACTGCCGTTCCTTCCGATCATCTCTCCTATGCGCAGCGCCCGGTCCGCCGCCACCCACGACATGATCTTGGAGTGGACGAAATGCCTTCGCGGCCCCCGGACTTCCCAGAGTCCTTGGTCGGGATACCGCCAGTGGACCTGGAGATATCCCATCAGGCCCTTCACCAGACTCCACATGCGCGGCGTCATCGCGATCCCCGCCCGGAGGGACCAGTACAAGGTGTCCAGAACTTCGCCGTACACATCCAGCTGGAACTGCTGCACCGCGGCGTTGCCGAACCGTACCGGCCTGGATCCCTCGTAGCCGGGCAGCCAGGGGGCCTCGGTCTCCGGCAGCAGCCGTTCGCCACCCAGGCCGTACACACTCTGCAGACCGGACATGCCCCCCGCGGTGGCGCGCAGCAGCCAGGCAAGCCAGGCAGTCGCCTCTTCCCGGTAGCCGCTTCGAAGCAGGCAGGACAGCGTAAGTGTGGAATCGCGCAGCCAGCAGTACCGGTAGTCCCAGTTGCGTTCTCCGCCCAGTTGTTCGGGGAGCGACGTGGTGGGTGCTGCGACAACACTGCCCGTCGGCGCGTAGATCAGCGCTTTCAGCGTGATCAAGGACCGCACAACGGCTTCGCGCCATGGTCCCCGGTATCGACAACGGGAGGCCCAGCGCTGCCAGAAGCCGATGGTCTCCTTGAGCATCGTCTCCGTGGGCAGCAGCAGCTCCGCAGGCGCGTCCAACAGGTGTGACGGCGACCAGACCAGTTGGAGTGTCAGCCCTCGCCCCGCCGAAACCGTGAAATCGCCGACGGTGGAGTCCGGCCCACCGGACACCTGTACGGGGCCGTCCGTGCCCAGCCAGGTGGAGTCGGGCCCTGCGGTCGCCACCGTGAAGCGCTCGCTGGCATGCATCCATGGAATTATTCGGCCCTGGTGAAAGCGTGGTGTCAGTTCGCTCCGCATGGGAACGGAACCGGACAGCGCCTCGACCATCCGCACGAGGCAGGGAAACCCCGTACGAGGGGGCATGAAGTCCGTCACGCGCACCGATCCCGACGCGGTGTCCCAGAAGGTGTCCAGAACGAGGGTGTCAGGGCGGTAGGCGCGATGCGTGCACGTGCCGGCTCCGACGGGCGCAACCCGCCAAAACCCGTTGCTGCCCGTACCGAGCAGGGCAGCGAAACAAGCGGGTGAGTCGAAACGCGGCAGGCACAGCCAGTCGATGGACCCGTCGCGGCCAACCATCGCCGCAGTCTCCAGGTCCCCGATCAGGGCGTAGTCCTCGATGTTCTCATTCATGACGGGGCATACGCCGTGATGCTCATTGCCACGCTTAATTCAGCATAAGCCCCCCTATACCACACCGCACGCGCGTCAGCGCGGCGGACGCGGCTTGCCGGGCTTGGTCGAGCGGCCTTCCAGGAGGGCGCGTCTGATCTGGGCAGCGGTCTCCCTCGCGTGGGACGAGGTCGACGTGCGGTCGGCCACGGAGGTGACGAACCGGTGGGTGGGGCGCAGGCACTGTCCGCACGGCGTGTCGGTGGTGACCATGTAGCCGTCCTCGCACTGCGGGTTCGTGCAGTGGCCCGGGCTCAGCAGCGCTTCGGCGACCTCCTGCGCCGTCCAGCGGCGCCGGCCGTCCTCGTCCTTCTCCTGGAGGGCGTGCGCCCATCGGACGTTCCACCGGCGCTCGAGGCGGTCCAGCAGCTGGTCGGGGGTCCGCCGGGTGAGTTCCCGGTGGATCAGTTCGTGGACGGACTGCGGGGTGCGGTGGCCGAGTGCCTGGACCAGCGGTTGCGGGAGTGCCTGCAGGATGTAGTTCACCGGGTCGGCGCCGGCCCGCTCGCGCCACTTGCGGCATACGCAGGGGCCTGCGAGGGGCAGCTGCCGCTGGCACCGGCCGCACATGCCGCGGCACTCGGCGCAGAGGCCGTCGTCGAGCCCGTCCAGGTGGGGGGCGGGAGCGCGGCCGCAGTCACGGCAGCAGGAGGCGCAGGGACCGCAGAGGCGTTCGTCGCCCATCTTCGTCGTCCACTGCCGCTGCTGGCAGCGGCAGCACAGGGCCGTGTTGCAGTACTCGTGGTGGGCGGCGCCCGATTGCCGTCCGGGTGGCGGAAATGACATCGCTGCGTTCCCTCACTGGTCCGGTGCGGCGCTCTGCCACGGTCAGCCGCCATTCTCCCGCACCCGGACAGTGCGTGGGGTCAGGGCTTCAGACCGCTGACGACGTTCGCGGTGGCTGCGATCCCCTCGTGGATGGTGGGCGCCATGCTCGTACCCGCGAGGAAGAAGCCGAGCAGGGCGCAGACGATCGCGTGCGAGACCTTGAGTCCGCCGTTGCGCAGGAAGATCACTGCAAGGATCAGCAGGAGCAGCACCAGTGAGATCGAAATGGCCATGGCCAACCTCCTCCGCCGCGCCGGAATTGCGGCATTCGGCCGCCAGTGTGGCGCAGCGGAGGGGCCATCCGGCGGACTGGCGTGTCCGCCGAACGGGTGTTGACGCTGGGTGATCGGAGCCGCTCACCGGGAAGCGGTCAGTGGCTGGTGCGGCGGTCCCGGTCACGGTGGCGGAGAAAGGCTTCGAGCCCCGCCAGGTCGTCGCTGTTCAGATGGTCGACGCCGGCGGCGAGGAGCTCCGTCCACACGGCGTCGCGCTCCGGCCCCGCCACATCGGGCGTGGCCCAGAACCGGACCCTCTGGCCGCTCGCGCGGGCGGCGGAGACGAGGGTGCGCAGCCTGTCCCGTTCGGCGGCGGGGAAGGGGCCGGTGCCCAGCCAGCTGAAGCTCTGGGTCCAGTTGCTGCTGATGAGCGGGATGAAGGAGGCGGGTGCCGCGGTGCCCAGGTCGTCGAGCCGGCCGTCGTAGAAGGCGTAGCGCGTGCTCTGTGCCTCCATCGGTACGCGAGCGGCGCGGTCGCCCGAGATGACGGGCGTCACCGCCCCGGTGCGGACCCTGCCGTGGCTGAAGCGGGTGAGGATCTGCCGGTAGCGCCGGAGCACCGCGTCGAGTGCGAGGTAGGTGGCGGCGCCGTTGGTCTTGATGTCGATCAGCAGCTGCAGCGGGGGGCGGTGTCCGGCGTACACCGAGCCGTGGTTCGCCCTGACCCGGGCCAGCAACGGGTCGAGGTAGAGCGAGGTGAGGGTGCGGGTGGGGTCGAGGCCGGCCTCCTCGTGGGCGACGAGGAGTTCGCCGTCGACGAGGAAGATGTCCGCCTCGACGCTGGTGAACCCGTGCGCGAGCGCGTCGTGGAGGGGACGCGGGTGCAGGTAGTCGTTGTGCGCGTGGGCATGGGTCAGGGGGCGCGGGCCGTGGGGGCGGCCGGCGGGGGCGGCCGGCGCCGCGGTTGCCGACTGGGCGGGGATGAAGGCGCCTGCGGCGGCGGTGGCCAGGGCGGTGGTGACGACTCTGCGGCGGGTCAGGTGTGCCATGGGGTCTCCCTGAAGCGGTGAGCGGGCAGAGCGGGCGGGTGGACGCGACGAGTATGGGGCCGCGAACGACTCGAAAGGCAGGTACCTGCCAAGAGTTGGACCCGTCGTCGTCCGCCCGTCGACTGCGCTGCGTCTGCTGTTACCCAGGCGATCGGGGCAGGTCGGGGCCGGGGCAGGCACGACGGAGCGGGGGTACGTGAGTACGTACCCCCGCTCCTGGTGCGATCCGGACGAGAGGCCCTACGGTGCGGCCAGCTCCACCAGCTCGGCGACGGCCTCGCGGTGGCGCCCCGCCGTGCCGTACGCGATCGAGTCGGCCTTGGCCCGCTTCAGGTAGAGGTGTGCCGGGTGCTCCCAGGTCATCCCGATCCCGCCGTGCAGCTGGACGCACTCCTCCGCCGCGTGCACCGCGACCTTCGAGCAGTAGGCCTGGGCCACGGCCACCGCGAGCGGTGCGTCGGGGCTGCCGGCCGCCAGCGCGTCCGCGGCGTTGCGGGCCGCCGCGCGCGCGGAGACGACCTCCAGCCAGAGCTGGGCCATCCGGTGCTTGAGCGACTGGAACGAGCCCACCGGCCGGTTGAACTGGTGCCGTTCGCGGGTGTGGCGGACCGTCTCGGTCAGGCACCACTCGGCGATACCGAGCTGCTCGGAGGCGAGCAGTCCGGCTCCGGACAGCAGCCCCCTCCCCACGGCGAGGGCCGCGGGCCCGGCCTCGGCGAGCTTGGTGCCGGCAGCCCCGGCGAGGGTGACCGTCGCGAGTGGACGGGTGAGGTCGAGCGGAACGAGCGACTCGACGGTGACGCCGTCACCGGCCCTGTCGACGGCGTACAGCCCCTCGGCGGTGGGCACCAGCAGCACATCGGCCGCCACCGCCTCGGCGACACCGGTCACCGTACGGTCGAGAGTGCCGGTCATCGCCGCAGCGGCATCGGCGGCGGGCGTGGCGAACGGCAGGGCGAGGACGGCGACCTTGCGGCCCGCCGCCAGATCGCCGAGCAGTTCGCCCACAGGACCGTCCTGCGTGTCGAGCGCGAGGAGGATCTCCGTGGCGACGACGGCACTGGTCAGATACGGGGCGGGGGCGACGCTGCGGCCGAGCTCCTCCAGGACCACGGCGGCCTCGCGGTGGGAGGCCCCCTGTCCGCCGAGTTTCTCCGGGACCAGCAGTCCCGCCGCCCCGATGCCGGCGGCGAGCGATTCCCACAGCCGCAGGTCGTACGGCGTGTCGGACTCGATACCGGCGATGACCGTCGGCGCGTCGGCCCGGTCGGCGAGCAGCGAGCGCACCGCGGACCTCAGGTCTTCCTCGGTCTCCGAGTAGAGAAGGTCGGGAGCGTGGGCTGCTTCGGTCTGTGCGGTCATCGGGAGAGATCCTTCCAGGCGACGTCCTTGTCGTTGCGCGGTTCGACAGGCAGACCGAGGACGCGCTCGGCGACGATGTTGAGCAGGACCTCGCTCGTGCCGCCCTCGATGGAGTTGCCCTTGGAGCGCAGATAGCGGTAGCCGGCGTCGCGTCCGGTGAAATCGACGAGCTCCGGGCGGCGCATGGTCCAGTCGCTGTACAACAGGCCTTCGTCGCCGAGGAGTTCGACCTCCAGGCCGCTGATCTCCTGGTTGAGGCGGGCGAAGGCGAGCTTCATGCCGGATCCTTCGGGGCCCGGCTGCCCGGCGACGAGCTGCTGGCGCAGCCGCTCGCCGGTGAGCCTGGCGACCTCGGCCTCGACCCAGAGCGTGAGCAGTCGCTGGTGGAGGTCGTGGGTGCGCAGCTCGGGTCGTTCGCGCCAGGTCCTGGCGACCGTGCCGATCATGCCGCCCTCGCGCGGGATACGGGCTCCGCCGATCGAGACGCGCTCGTTCATCAGGGTGGTCTGGGCGACCTTCCAGCCTTCACCCACCGGGCCGAGGCGCCTGCTGTCGGGGATGCGCACGCCGGTGAGGAAGACCTCGTTGAACTCCGCCTCGCCGGTGATCTGGCGCAGCGGCCGCACCTCGACACCGGGGTCGGTCATGTCGCAGATGAAGTAGCTGATGCCCCGGTGCTTGGGCACGTCCGGGTCGGTGCGGGCGATGAGGATCGCCCAGCGGGCCACATGGGCGCTGGACGTCCAGACCTTCTGCCCGTCGACCACCCAGTCCTCGCCGTCACGGACGGCGCGCGTGCCGAGGGCCGCCAGGTCCGATCCGGCGCCCGGCTCGCTGAAGAGCTGGCACCACACCTCCTCGCCGACCCACAGGGGGCGCAGGAAGCGCTGCTTCTGTTCGTCGGTGCCGTAGCCGAGGATCGTCGGCGCCGCCATGCCGAGGCCGATGCCGATACGTCGCGGATCGTTGTCGGGGGCGCCCGCGGCGGCGAGTTCGGCGTCGACGACGGGCTGCAGGGAGCGCGACGCGTCGAGTCCGCCGAGGCCGACGGGGTAGTGCACCCACGCGAGACCGGCGTCGAAGCGTGCCTTGAGGAAGTCGGTACGGTCCGTCGTGGCCGGCGGATGTGCGGCGAGCAGTTCCTGCGTACGCCGACGGATCTCTGCTGCGTCGATGGTGGTCATCGGGCACCTCCTGCGGGCAGGACTACTATGCGGCCGGTGCTCGTACCGTCGGCGACACGCTGGACGCCGCGCGCGGCGTCGGCCATCGGGAGCCGCTCGCTGACCAGGGGCTTGACGACTCCCTGTGCGGCCAGCTTGGTGAGCTCGTCGTGGCAGGCGCGGACCGCTGCCGGGTCCTTGGTGTTGTACAGGCCCCAGTGGAGCCCGACGATCGAGTAGTTCTTCACCAGGGCGTGGTTGAGGCCCGGGGTGGGAATGGCGCCGCTCGCGAAGCCGACGACGACGACGCGGCCTTCGAAGGCGATGCACTTCACGGACTTGGCGTAGGCGTCGCCGCCGACGGGGTCGTAGACGACATCCGCGCCGCGTCCCGCGGTGGCTTCCTTCACCGCGGCGACTATGTCCTCGCTGCGGCGGTCGATGACCAGGTCGCAGCCGAGTCCACGGGCGATCTCGGCCTTCTCCGGTCCGCCGACCACTCCGATGACCGTGGCGCCGGCCGCCTTGCCGAGCTGGACGGCGGCGCTGCCGACGCCGCCCGCCGCCGCGTGCACGAGCAGCGTCTCGCCCGCCTGCAGATGCGCGCGGCGGTGGAGTCCGAACCAGCCGGTCTGGTACCCGATGTGCAGTGCGGCCGCTTCCGCGTCGTCCAGGGCGTCAGGGGCGGGCAGCAGGGCCGCCTCGTCCGCGACGACGTAGTCGGCGAAGCCGCCGTTCGGGAGAGCGGGGGTGGCGAGCACACGGCGCCCGTCCTCCGTCACGCCGCAGATCTCCACACCCGGGGTGAACGGCAGCGGGGGCCGGACCTGGTACTGGCCGCGGCAGAGCAGCGCGTCGGGGAAGTTGATGTTCGCCGCGCGCACCTCGAGCAGCACCTGCCCCGGTCCGGGACTGGGCCGGTCCGTCTCTTCGAGCTCCATCACCTCGCTCGGCTCGCCGTTCCGGTGCACTCGCCATGCCTGCATGAGGGGCCTCCACAACACTGTCGGCATTACCACTGCTCCGGCGCATACTAAGCGGTTGCTTGCCCGTCTGGGAACACCCGGCACCGGTCGGCGACAGCTCCTTCACGCACGCTTCGGTCTCGCCCTGACATGCATGCGCTCGCCCTGCGGCCCGAACAGGCTGAGAAACTCGACCGGCTCGTCACCCACGGGCCCGAACCAGTGCGGCAACCGGGTGTCGAACTCCGCCGCCTCTCCGGGCACCAGGACCAGGTCGTGCTCGGCGAGCTTGAGCCGCAGCCGCCCGTTGAGCACGTAGAGCCACTCGTACCCCTCATGGGTGCGCTGCTCGGGCTCCTCCGTGCAGGGTGCCTCCTGAATGACCTTGTACGCCTGGAGACCGCCCGGCCGGCCGGTCAGCGGCAGCGAGGTTCTCGAGCCGTGCACGATGGGCTTCGCCCTGACCCGCGGGTCGCCCACGGGCGGCGCCCCCACGAGATCGTCGAGCGGCACCTCGTGGGCGCGGGCGATGGGAAGCAGCAGCTCGAGACTGGGGCGCCGGCCACCGGATTCCAGCCGCGACAGGGTGGACACGGAGATCCCTGTGGCCTCGGAGAGCGCGGCGAGCGTCACCCCCCGGTCCTTGCGGAGCCGGCGCAGCCGGGGGCCCACTCCGGTGAGTACGGCATCGACTTCGGGGTCGTCCTGACTCTGTTCCTTCATGACTCCATTGCAGAATCAGCAAACGACTTTGTCAATCGGCTGCGGAATCCGGCCCCGCCGGGAAGAGGGGACCCCACTCCCGCGTTACACCCGGAAGGCAGTCCACGGACGGCCGCGACCTCGCGCATTCCGGGAACGGATCAGGGCAGGGTGAGTCAGGGGAGCCGCTTGCCCGACCGAGACAGGTCGTGCCGAGCCACCTCTGCCCGCCATACCCCGGTGGGTATTCTGGCGCGCGGGGTGAGTGAGGCCCCGCCGCCCTCCGCGCCCCGGTTGAACGAACGAAAGGAACCCGCTCGTGACCAGTCCCGCTTCCCTCTCCCCCGCCCAGGCCGCAGCCCGGCTGGAGGAGTTCACCGTCATCGACGTGCGGGCGCCCGGTGAGTACGCCTCGGGGCATGTCCCCGGCGCCCTGAACGTTCCGCTCGACCGGCTCGGCGAAGCGGTACCCGCGCTCAAGTCCGCCTCAGCCCGCGGCTCCCTGCTGGTGGTGTGCGCATCCGGTGTCCGCTCCACGAAGGCCTGCGAGGTCCTCGCCCGGGCCGACATCGAAGCCGTCACGCTGACCGGCGGCACGTCCGCCTGGGCGGGCGACGGGCACGGCCTGGACCGTCCGGAGGGCGGCCGCGCCACCTGGCCCATGGAGCGCCAGGTGCGGCTCGCCGCCGGTTCGCTCGTGGTGGCCGGTCTGCTCGCGGGCAGGCGCTTCCCGGCGGCACGCTGGCTGTCGGCGGGCATCGGTTCCGGTCTCGTCTTCTCCGCGGTGACCAACACCTGCGGCATGGCGGCGGCGCTGTCGAAGCTCCCGCACAACCGTGCGCCGCGCACCGCGGCCGACCTGGACGCGACGCTGGACGCCCTGCAGCGCTGACCTGCCCGCGGCGGGGGGTTACCGGTCGCTCTCGCCCCGGACGAGTGCGAGCAGCCGGTCCAGGACGCGTGGCCCTCCCGCCCGCAGGCCGTCATGCTCGAACTCACTGGTCACCCAGGTACGGAGGCCGCGGATCGCGGCGGCCGTGCGCAGCGCATGCTCCGTGTCCACGTACATGTCGTCGTGGTAGACCGCCGCGGCGACGGGCACCTCGTTGGCCGCGAGCCGCTCGGTGTCGTACAGGGCGGGCCAGTCGGTCCGGGCGGCGAGGAGTTCGGCCGTCTCGCGCAGAGGGCGCAGCGCGGGATCGACCTCGAAGTGCCAGGGGTGGATGCTCTCACCGGTGAAGATCACGGGGCCGTCGCCCACCGACGCGGCGTCGAACTGCGGGAATTCGGCGCGGACGCGTTCGGCGGCCCAGCCGGTCGGCCGGCTGCCCTGCCCGTAGATCGCCTCGTGCATCACGGCGTACAGCGGGTGGCCCGCGAACGACGTGGCCGTACGCATGGCTTCCTGGAAGGTGTCGGAGAGTTCGATGCCGTGCGGGCCGCCGACGAAGGCGTTCTCCAGGAGGTGGTGGAGCTGGTGGCTGCCGTTCCCGCCGCCCAGCAGGATGCCGAGGGACTGGAACCCTTCGGGTGTCAGGCGGTGCCCGCCGCTCGTGGGGCGGTGCTCGGAGAGGTACGCGGAGATCGCGCGGGCGCGGTCGATGTCCTGCGGGTAGCGGGCGTAGTGTGCCGCGACCTTCCGCTCGATCCGCGGATACGCGGCCCGGTAGACGTCGTCGGCATGGGCGTCCAGGGAAGGCAGCCCGCCGGTGATCAGGACGGCCTTGAGCCCTTCAGGGGCGGCGGACAGGTACCGGACGGCACAGAAGCCGCCGAAGGACTGGCCCAGAACCGTCCAGGGCGCACC
Organism: Streptomyces sp. NBC_00683; assembly: GCF_036226745.1. Classification (NCBI taxonomy): domain Bacteria; kingdom Bacillati; phylum Actinomycetota; class Actinomycetes; order Kitasatosporales; family Streptomycetaceae; genus Streptomyces; species Streptomyces sp. NBC_00683. The sequence goes on from NZ_CP109013.1 coordinate 530,608, forward strand.
GCCGGTGAGTCGGGGCCGGATGAGTTCGCAGTCCCGGACGATGCTGTCGGAGCGGAAGTGCGCCAGGTAGTCGGCCTGCTCGCGCGGCCCCCCGCGCAACGGAAGGGTCTGCCGGGTGGCCGGGGTGGAGAGCCCCGTGCCGCGCTGGTCGAGGAGCAGCACGCGGAACTCCCGCACCGCCCGTCCCAGCCATGCCTCCGTACCGATGAATCTGCGGGCACCGAAGCCGGGACCGCCCTCCAGGTACACCAGCCAGGGCAGGTCCTCGTCCGACTTGGCAGCCGCCACGACCTCCCGGCCGAAGATCTCGATCGTCTCGCCGCCGGGATCCGCGTGGTCGAGAGGGACCGTGAACCGTCGGTCGGTGAGGACGAGGCCGGGGTGGTGATAGCTGTTCAAGGGTGCTCCTGGATCCGCTGTTTCCCGGACAGTTCAGCACATGGCCCCGGCCCGGACGGTCCCGGGCCGCGTGCGTCGCGCCGCGGCGGCTCCTACCGTGCCCCGAGGACGCCAGGAAGCCCGCCGACTTACCCGCGTTTGCCATTAACCCGCGCATGCAATTATTGTCGACGCCAGTAATCATCGTACGCAGATCGACACAGTCCGGCCGGTCCGGCACCCCAGGAAGGTCTCCCATGTCCACGGTCCCCACCGTCACCCTCAACAACGGCATCACGATTCCGCAGCTCGGCTTCGGCGTCTTCCAGGTTCCCGACGACGAGACCACCGCAGCGGTGTCCGGCGCGCTCGACGCGGGCTACCGCTCCATCGACACCGCCGCCGTGTACGGCAACGAGACCGGCGTGGGCCGCGCCCTGGCCACCTCCGGGATCCCGCGTGAGGAACTGTTCGTCACCACGAAGCTGTGGAACGCCGACCAGGGGTACGACTCGGCGCTCGCCGCATTCGACGCGAGCCTGGCCAAGCTCGGCCTCGACTATGTGGACCTCTACCTCATCCACTGGCCCACGCCCGCCCGTGACCTCTACCCGGACAGCTGGCGCGCACTGGAGAAGCTGCTGGCCGACGGCCGGATCCGGGCCGCCGGAGTGTCCAACTTCCAGCCCGCCCACCTGCGCCGCCTGATCGACGCCGGCTCCCTCGTCCCGGCCGTGAACCAGATCGAGCTGCACCCGGGCCTTCAGCAGGAGGAGCTGCGCACCCTGCACGCCGAGCACGGCATCGCCACCGAGGCGTGGAGCCCCTTGGCGCAGGGCGCGCTGCTGGACGACAGCGCACTGGTCGCGATCGCCGAGCGCCACGGGAAGTCGCCCGCCCAGGTGGTCCTGCGCTGGCACCTCCAGCTCGGCAACGTCGTGATCCCCAAGTCGGTCACGCCCGCGCGCATCCGGGAGAACATCGACGTCTTCGACTTCGAGCTCTCGCCCGCGGACATGGACGCGATCGCCGGCCTCGACCGGGGCATGCGCACGGGCCCGGACCCCGACACCCTCAACTGAGCCCGGACCCGACCGGTCAGTCGAGCAGAGCCCGCAGGAAGGCGCGGAACACGCGCCCCAACGCCCCCAGGGCGCCCATCTCCACAGCGGTCTCGCCGATGTCCGCGGCCGCTTCGGCCCGGTCCGCCCGATGTTCCGCGGACCGGCACCTGCGGCAGGTCCCGCCCCTCAGCCGACGATGTCTCTCGCACCGGGCGCACATGCCCGAACGTCTCCCCATGAGGAGATCATCTCACCTGCCGGACAGCCGACTGTGCCTCGACAAGGCTCTCAGCGGCCCCGCCGGTAGCTGCTACCGTCCTTCGGGCGGACCAGCAGCCCGGCGACCACCAGATAGCGGCGCAGGGCCGAGCAGTCCTCGTGCACGGTGAGGAGCGCCTCGTTGACCTCGCGCTCGGTGTAGGCGCGGTCGTGCTCGAAGAGCGTGTCGGCGAGGTGGGCCAGCAGCTGCTCGCGGCGGGCCACCTTCCGGGGGATCGCCGTCAGGCGGCCGTGCGAGAAGAGCGCTGCCACCTGGTGCGAACTGCGGTTTTCTGTATCGGGCATGCCGGAAGCGTGGCAGGCGCCGGCCGGTCGGGCAACGCGATTTCCCGCGTCTCCGGCCGGTCGGCGCCTGTGTCGTGGCCGTGCAGCCGGCGCAATACCGCCGCCCTGCGGGGCGCGCGACGGCGACGCGCCCTGGAGCCGCTCCCCCGCCTCGTGGACCGTGCACGCGGCGCCGTTCCGCGTACCGAAGCCCGGGGCCGCGCTGTGCCCGTGGTGGAAAAGACAAGATCTTGACTGACGCCCAGCCGGTCGTACGGTGTGATCATTCCTATCGACTTTGCGACAAAGGCGGTCCCGCATGGCCCTGTTCGATCTGCCCCTTGACGAACTGCGCACCTACAGCAGCGGGTCGGAGGAGCCGGCCGACTTCGACGCCTTCTGGTCGGCCACCCTCGACGAGGCCAGAACCCACGACCTCGATGCCAGATTCGAACTGCGCACCGACACCGGTCTGACCACGGTCGATGTCTACGACGTGACGTTCGCCGGCTTCGGCGGACATCCGGTCCGGGGCTGGCTCGTCATGCCGGCGGGCACCACGCGACCGCTGCCCCTGGTCGTCGAGTTCATCGGGTACGGGGGCGGGCGCGGGCTGCCGCATTCGTACCTGCTCTGGGCATCGGCCGGCATGGCCCACTTCGTGATGGACACCCGGGGCCAGGGAAGTGGCTGGGCACCGGGTGACACGGCCGACCCCGTGGGGAGCGGGCCGTCCTTGCCGGGGTTCATGACCCGGGGTATCGAGGACCCCGAGGCGTACTACTACCGGCGGCTGATCACGGACGCGGTACGTGCCGTGGAGGCGGCCCGCTCGCACCCGCTGACGGACGCGTCGCGCACCGCAGCGATCGGTGCGAGCCAGGGCGGCGGGCTCGCCATCGCGGTCGGCGGGCTGATACCCGACCTGGCGGCCGTCGCACCGGACGTCCCGTTCCTCTGCGACTTCCCCCGGGCGATCAGCCTGACCGACAGGCTCCCCTACCGCGAGATCGGCAACTACCTCAAGACGCACCGGGGGCGCGCCGAACAGGCGAGGGCGACGCTGGCCTACTTCGACGGGGTGCACTTCGCGGCCCGCGGCCGGGCGCCCGCACTGTTCTCGGTCGCCCTCGAGGATCAGACCTGCCCGCCGTCCACGGTCTTCGCCGCCTTCAACGCGTACGCCCACCCGGACAAGGAGATCGAGGTGTACGACTTCAACGACCACGAGGGCGGCGGACCGTTCCAGCAGGCGGTGCAACTCGCCCGGCTGCCCCAGCTGTTGAAGGCCTGACCTCCGCGTACGCGGCGCCGGGCACTTGACCCGGCTCGCGTACGGAGCCTAGGTTTCCCTGGAGAGAAAGCGCTTGCTATCGGGCGCTTGCCATCCGACAGGTGATCCTCCAGGGGGTACGTCATGCCCAGCCGCCCTTCACACCGGGGACCGGTCCGGGTCGCGATCGTCGGCACGGGCGCGATCGCGCGGGGCAGCCATCTGCCGGCGCTGACCGCGCTCGCCGCCGGACAGCCGCTGGAGATCGTCGCCGCGGTCGATGTCGACGCGGCGTCGGCCGAGGCGTTCTGCGCGGACGCGGGCATCCCCCACCCGTACACGGACCTGTCCGCCATGCTGGCCGAACAGCGGCCCGACCTGGTCACCCTCTGCACCCCGCCCCGGTTCCACCGCGATCAGACCGTTGCCGCGCTGCGGGCCGGGGCATGGGTGTGGTGCGAGAAGCCGCCCTGTCCTTCGCTGGAGGACTTCGACGCGATCGAGGCGGCCGAGGGCCCCGAGGACGGCGGGCCGTACGCGGCGATCGTCTTCCAGCACCGATTCGGGTCGGGCTCCCGCCATGTGCGGGAACTGCTGGCCGAACAGGCAATGGGCAGGGCCCTGGTGGCCCACTGCCAGACGACCTGGTACCGCGACGAGGCGTATTACGCCGTCCCCTGGCGCGGGAGTTGGAGCAGCGAGGGCGGCGGTCCCGCCATGGGGCACGGCATCCACCAGATGGATCTGCTGCTCGATCTGCTCGGCCCGTGGACGGAGATCCGCGCGATGGCGGGGCGGCTGGTGCACGACGTGGAGACGGAGGATGTCTCCACGGCGCTCATCCGCTTCGAGAGCGGTGCGATGGCCACGGTCGTGAACAGCGTGCTCAGCCCGGACGAGGTCAGCCGGATCCGCATCGACTGCGAGCACGCCACGGTCGAGCTCACTCATCTGTACGGGCATCGCAACGCGGACTGGCGGATCACGCCCGCACCCGGAGTCCCTTCCGCGCAGGCAGCCTCCTGGCAGGACTTCGGAGCGGACGTCCCCAGTTCGCACGAGGCACAGCTGCGCGGGCTGCTGGAGGATCTGCGGGCCGGGCGCAGGCCCCGCAGCAGCGGCGCCGACGGCCGCAAGAGTCTGGAACTGGTCACAGCCCTCTACAAGGCCGCCTTCACCGGGGCAACGGTCCGGGCGGGTGAGATCGGTCCCGGCGATCCCTTCTACGGCGCGTTGCACGGCGACGCTCCCGGCTGGGCTCCCCGGTCGACGGCGGAGTCCGTGGAGGTCACGGCATGACGGGGACCGTGGAGCTCACCCATGTGCACGGCGACCACCTCGCCGTGTCCGTCGCCGGCAGCGGGGTCGAACTGCTGCGGTACGTGTACCGGGCCGAGGCTCCCTGGGAGGCGCCGAAACCGTACATCCATCCCCTGCGCACGCTGTCCGGCCGGGTGGTGACCGACTACCGCCCCAACGACCACCGCTGGCACAAGGGTCTGCAGATGACCGCCTCGCATCTGTCGGGACAGAATCTGTGGGGCGGAAACACCTATGTGCACGGTGAGGGCTATCTCGCCCTGCCGGAGCGCGTCGGTTCGATGGCGCACCGCGGATTCGACGAGGTGTCGGTGCACGACGGCGGGGCCTGCATCACCGAGCGGCTGACCTGGCATCCGCACAGCGGCGAGGTCTGGGCCGAGGAGGCCCGTCGTGTCGAGGTGCACGATGTCGACGCGGCGACCGGGAGCTGGGCGCTGACGTGGTCGTCAGCGGTCACCAACCGGCGCGAGGAGCCGCTGCGCCTCGGCAGCCCGACGACGCACGGCCGTCCGGGCGCGGGGTACACGGGACTGTTCTGGCGCGGGCCGCGCGCCTTCCGCGACGGGCGGATCCTCGCACCGGACGGCGAGGGCCCGGAGCTCATGGGGAAGCAGGCCGACTGGCTGGCCTACAGCGGTGAGCACGACGGGGTGGACGGCCACGCCACGCTCGTCTTCGTCCACTCCCCCGAGAACGACCACACCGGCGCGGGCGGGGCTCATCCCGCGCACTGGTTCGTGCGGAACACCCCGTTCGCCGCCGTGGCCCCGTCGTTCGCCTTCCACGACGAACTGGTCCTCGCACCCGGTGAGACGATGACCCGCCGCTACCGGGTGCTGGTCGCGGACGGCGCCTGGGACCGCGACCGCATCGCCTCCCGGGTCGGGGCGATGTCCTGGTAGGCGCCCGGCCCCGGGGAATGCTCTCCGAGCGACGGTGGCGCTACCGCTCTCCGGCCGGCGCCAGGACGAACACGGGGATCTCGCGGTCGGTCTTGGTCTGGTAGTCGGCGTAGTCGGGGAATGCCTCCACGGCACGGCCCCACCACAGGGCCTTCTCCTCACCGGTGACCTCACGGGCGACCATGTCCTGCCGCACGGTGCCGTCCCGCAGCTCCACGTGGGGATCGGCGACCACGTTGTGGTACCAGACGGGGTGCTTGGGGGCGCCGCCGAGAGAGGCGACCGCGGCGTAGCGGCCGTCGTGCTCGACCCGCATGAGGGGCGTCTTGCGGAGCTTGCCGCTCCTGGCGCCGCGCGTGGTCAGGAGGATGACGGGCATGCCGCGCAACGTGGTCCCCTGCGTGCCGCCCGAACTCTCGATGAGCTCGACCTGCTCACGCACCCACGGCGTCGGACTCGGCTCGTACTCACCCTCGATCGGCATGACACGTGCTCCTCTCGTCGAAGTCCTGCGTCGTTCGCCCCCTCACGCTTCCCCGGAAGGTCCGGGGCACGCGGGACACCGGAGGACGGCTCGCGTCCGGGTGCCCCCATGGGGCTCACGCAATTTCCGCTCACATATTCGCGCACCTTTGATGTCTATATACACATCTATATCCGAATTGCACACTTGCCCCGCTCCAGGGTCGCTCAGGCGCAGGGCATACCGTGGGGCGGAGCGTAGTAAGCCAAGCCTTACTCCGCCGCATCCTGCCCCTGACCAGCCGCCCAAAGGAACTACACTCCATGACACGCCCCGTCCGCGTCGCCATCGTCGGAGCCGGTCCTGCCGGAATCTACGCAGCGGACGCGCTGCTCAAATCCGAGGCCGCCCAGGACCCGGGTGTATCGATCGACCTGTTCGAGCGCATGCCCGCCCCCTTCGGCCTGATCCGGTACGGCGTGGCCCCGGACCACCCGCGGATCAAGGGCATCGTGAAGGCCCTGCACCAGGTCCTGGACAAGCCGCAGCTGCGGCTGTTCGGCAACGTCGACTACCCCAACGACATCGGCCTGGACGACCTGCGGAGCTTCTACGACGCGGTGATCTTCTCCACGGGCGCCGACGCGGACCGCGCCCTGGACATACCGGGGATCGAGCTCGACGGCTCCTACGGCGCCGCCGACTTCGTCGCCTGGTACGACGGACACCCCGAGGTGCCGCGCACCTGGCCCCTGGAGGCCGAGAAGGTCGCCGTGCTGGGCGTGGGCAACGTGGCCCTCGACGTGGCGCGCATGCTCGCCAAGACGGCGGACGAGCTGCTCCCCACGGAGATCCCCGCGAATGTGTACGAGGGCCTCAAGGCGAACAAGGCGCTCGAGGTGCACGTGTTCGGGCGACGGGGTCCGGCCCAGGCCAAGTTCAGCCCGATGGAGCTGCGCGAGCTGGACCACTCCCCCAACATCGAGGTCATCGTCAACCCCGAGGACATCGACTACGACGACGGCTCGATCGCGACCCGGCGGGAGAACAAGCAGGCCAACATGGTCGCCTCCACGCTGGAGAACTGGGCGATCCGGGACGCGGGCGACCGTCCGCACAAGCTGTTCCTCCACTTCTTCGAGTCCCCGGTGGAGGTCCTGGGCGAGGACGGCCGCGTCGCCGCCCTGCGTACCGAGCGGACCGAGCTGGACGGCACCGGCAACGTCCGGGGCACGGGCAGCTTCACCGACTGGGACGTGCAGAGCGTCTACCGCGCGGTCGGCTACTACTCGGAGGAGCTGCCGAAGCTGCCGTTCGACGTGGCCTCCGGTACCGTCCCGCACGCCGCGGGACGGGTCCTGAGCGGTGAGGAGCCGATGGCCTCGGTGTACGTCACCGGGTGGATCAAGCGTGGTCCGATCGGCCTGATCGGGCACACCAAGGGCGATGCGAACGAGACGGTCGCCTGCCTCCTGGAGGACCACACCGCCGGACGGCTGCCCGCCCCCGAGCAGCCCGAGCCCGATGCGGTCGTCGAATTCCTGGAGCAGCGCGGCGTCCGCTACACCACCCGCGAGGGCTGGCACCGCCTGGACGCCCACGAGCAGGCGCTCGGAGCGGAGCAGGGCCGCGAGCGGATCAAGGTCGTCGAGCGCGCCGCCATGCTGGACGCGTCCGGCGCCTGACAGCGAGCAGTGCGCCCCCGGAGCTCCTCGGCGAGCTCCGGGGGCGCGGTGCTGTCCGGTCGCTCCAGCCCTTACCGGCTGTTGCCGAACGGGACCGCCCCGAGCCCTTAGACTCGGCGAATGGCGAAGTATTTCGACGTACATCCCGAGAATCCCCAGCGACGCACCGTCAGCAGCGTGGCCGACAGCATCCGGTCCGGTGCGCTCGTCGCGTACCCGACGGACTCCTGCTACGCCCTGGGCTGCCAGTTGGGCAGTCGCGACGGCATCGGGCGGATCCGGTCGATCCGGAATCTCGACGATCGCCACCACTTCACCCTGGTGTGCCAGAACTTCGCACAGCTGGGCCAGTTCGTACAGATCGACAACGACGTCTTCCGCGCCATCAAGGCGGCGACCCCCGGCAGTTACACCTTCATCCTCCCCGCCACCAAAGAGGTGCCGCGGCAGTTGCTGCACCCGAAGAAGAAGACGGTCGGCGTCCGGATTCCCGACCACGCCGTCGCTCAGGCGCTCCTCGCCGAACTCGGTGAGCCGCTGCTCTCCAGCACGCTGCTCCTGCCCGACGAGGAGGAGCCGATGACGCAGGGCTGGGAGATCAAGGAACGCCTCGACCACGTGGTGGACGTCGTGCTCGACTCCGGCGACTGCGGCACCGAGCCGACCACGGTCATCGACTTCTCGAACGGCGAACTCGAGATCGTACGCCGCGGAGCGGGTGACACCGCGCGGTTCGAGTAGCCCTCGACACCCCGGTCACTCCGCACTGCCGGCGGTCCCGCCGGCAGGCGCGGTGCCCGTCCCGCTCAGCCCTGCTGTCCGCGCGAGCCGTCGCAGCGAGTCCTCGAGAGCCTCACGGTCGTACGTGCTCGTGGTGACCAGCACTTCGTCCGCGCCCGTCTCCTTGATGACCAGCTCGAGTTCGGACGCGACCGTCTCCTCCGTGCCCGCGAGGTGGCCGCGCATCCCGCTCTCGAACAGCCTCCGCTCCTTCTCGGTCATCGCCAGTTGCTCGATCCGCTCGGCCGGGGCGAGCGGCGGGAACGTGCCGTGGGTGCGCGCGTACGCCATGGACCAGGCCTCGGGGACCAGGAGCCGCCTGGCTGCCTCGGCCGTCCCGGCGACAGCGATCGTCCCCGCCACGACCACGTACGGTTCCCGGGCCCAGGCCGAGGGCCGGAACTCCCTGCGGTAGACGTCGACCGCGTGCAGCAGCTTCTCCCGGCCACGCAGGTCGCCCACCACCAGGGGCAGCCCGGCCGCAGCGGCGATCGACGCACCCTCGCCGGTCGCGAGGACGTACGGGGGTATGCGCAGCCCCTCGGCGGGCCGGGCGTGCACCTGGGGATGGGCCTGCTGGGTGCCGTCCAGCCAGCCGAGGAGTTCGGAGAGCTGCCCCGCGAAGTCGTCGGCGTCCTGCTTGTCCCGGCCCAGTGCCCTGCGGATGCCGTCGGTGAAGCCGACCGAGCGCCCGAGCCCCATGTCGATCCGCCCGGGGAACAGCGAGGCGAGCACGCCGAACTGCTCGGCGACGACGAACGGCTGGTGGTTGGGGAGCATCACTCCGCCCGTGCCCACACGGATGACGGAGGTGGCGGCCGCGACGGCGGCGGCCAGGACGGTAGGCGCGGATCCGGCCACGCCCGGCACGCTGTGGTGCTCCGAAACCCAGAAACGGTGAAATCCGAGAGATTCGACCACTCCGGCCAGCCGGACGGTGTCGCGCAGCGCCTGCGGACCGTCGTGTCCCTCCCGGGTGCGGGAGCGGTCCAGGAACGAGAAGCGGGTCGCTGCGATCGAAGGGCTCACGCATGATTCAACGCTCGCGGCCCAGCAGGATTCCCGTACGGCGAGACCGACGCGACCCGGGGGCCCTGGCCACCCAGCAGACGCGAAGTCCGTCGAGTTCTGAGAACCGGGCCCGAGCAGCGGAGGGCCGGGTGCGCGGTCGTCACACCCGTCGCGCCCGGCCCGGCTCCTGTCGCGGCAGGCTCAGGCGCCCGCCGACGACTGTGCCTCGGCCGCCGCGCGGTACAGCCGGCGCAGCCGCACCACACCCAGATCGTGCTGGTAGAGGTTCTCCTGCTGATCGGCGTCGGCCGGCATGGCCTCCAGCATGACGCGGTCCTGCTCCAGGACCTCCCAGTGGCGCTTCTCGATCAGCGTCCGGTAGAGGAAGCGCCAGGACGCGCGCTGCCAGTCCTCGACCCGGCGGTAGCGCCAGAAGAAGACGCCGCTGCGCCGCTCGTCCACCGGGCAGACCATGCCCACGATCCCGAACGGTCCGCCGGGACCGGCCGACGGCGGGTAGGGGATGGACAGGTCGACCCAGTCCACGCCGGTGCGGCAGAGCTCCACCCAGTCGAAGTTGACGCCGCGCTGGTCGGTCTTCTCGAAGAAGTAGCCGCGCCCGGTCTCCCGGATGCGGAACTTGGCCGTCGTGTCACCGTCGAACATCGTGTGCGAATCGTGGTGGAGGAAGGCGCCGTGCATCGGGTCGAGGAGGTTCTCCACGGCGTAGCGCCACGGTGATTCCCACTCCGCGTAGCACAGGAACGCGTCCACCCCGGGGTCCGTCAGCGGTTCCGGGAGTGTCAGTTCGGCCGGCTCCGGGTGCTCCTCGTCGCCGAAGTAGGCAAGGATCGCACCCGCGACCTCGCGCACCGGGAGCGAGGTGACCAGCTTCTTGCCTTCCAGGCTGCAGCCCGGCAGACCCGGAACGGAGGAGACCGTCCCGTCGGACTGGACCTCGACGCCGTGGTACCAGCAGGCGACCCGGTCGCCGAGGTGCTTGCCGAGCGACAGGGGTGCGCCGCGGTGCGGGCAGCGGTCGGCGAGCATGGACAGGGCGCCGTCGGAGCGGCGGAACAGCAGCCACTGCTCGCCGAGCGCGGTCACCTTGCGCATCGCGCCGGGGGCGACGAAGTGCGAGGGGACGACGGGGTGCCACTGGTTGCGCAGGCCGGTGGCGTAGATGTGGTCCGCCGTGGCGGAGGACGTCAGCGTCATGGTCAGGCTCCCAGTCGGTTCATCTCGGCACGGAAGGATTCCTCGGTCCACGGTGTGCCGTCGCCGGCGTGGACCTGGCGGGCGTTGAGTCCACGCACCACGTCGGCCAGCTCGTGGCCCTCCTCGGTGAAGACCTCCTCGAGGGTCGCGGCGAGCTTGTACTCGTACGGGGTGGGCTCGTGCGTACGGGACTGATGGATGTCGAGGTAAGGCCAGGTGTCGGTCACGGTGTCTCCTGAAAGTGCGGGGGAAGGTGTCACAGGTCGAGGACGAGCCGGCTCCGTGAGGCGCACCGCGAGACGCAGATCATCATCGTGGCGCAGGTGGCACGTTCGGCCTCGCTGAGCAGGAAGTCGCGGTGGTCGGGGGTGCCCTCGATCACCCGGGTCTCGCAGGACCCGCAGATGCCGTCGCGGCACGAATGCGGTGCGTCGATCCCGGCAGCCTCGACGGCGTCGAGGATGGAGGTGTCGGCGCCGACGGTGAGGGTCACGCCCGAGGTGCGGCACTCCACCTCGAACTCCTCGTCGTCACCGGTGCGTTCCACGGTCGGCGCGGCGAACCGCTCCAGGCGCAGCCGGTCCTCGGGGCAGCGTGCCTCGACGGCCGCGAGCAGGGGCTCGGGACCGCAGGAGTACACCAGCGTGCCCTCGGGCAGCTGTGCGAGCGCGGCATCCAGATCGATGTGACCCAGCTCGTCCTGCGGGACGAGCGTGACATCACCGCCGAGCGCGGCGAGTTCCGAGGTGAACGCCATCGACGCCCGCCCCCTGCCTCCGTAGACCATCCGCCAGGCGGTCCCCCTGCGGGCCGCCTCCCCGGCCATCGCCAGCAGCGGAGTGATCCCGATGCCTCCGGCGACGAACAGGTAGGCGTCGGCGTCCTCCAGTGCGAAGTGGTTGCGCGGCTCGGAGACCGTGACCGGCTGCCCGGGGCGCAGCTGTGTGTGCACGAACCTCGAACCGCCCCGTGAGGCTGGCTCGTTGAGCACACCGATGCGGTAGACGTCCGGCATGTTCGGGTCGCCGCACAGGCTGTACTGGCGTACCTGGCCCCCGACATGGACGTCGAGGTGCGCGCCGGGCGTCCAGGCGGGCAGGGGTTTGCCGTCGGGGTGGGTCAGTTCGACGGAGAGTACGCCCTCCGCCTCCCAGGTCATTCGATGGACGACCAGCTGCAGCGAATGCTCGCTCATGGCCTGTTGCCTCCTTACCGGCAGTACGCGCGACCGGGCTACTGGCCCGGGATCCTCACGGGCGGGGTGAACGGGACCTTCATCGGGCCGAGTGCCGCCAGATCGACCTCGACGAGCGTCGGTCCTTCGGAGGCGATGGCCTCGCCGAGCACCGGGCCGGCGTGCTCCTCGGCGGCGATCCGCAGGTACGGCAATCCGCAGGCGCGGGCCAGCAGTTCGAAGTCGGGAGTGGCCAGGTCCACCCCGGAGCGGCGCTCGCTGTAGCGGTCCTGCATGTTGCGCAGCACTCCGTAGCCGGCGTCGTTGAAGACGATCAGCGTCAGCCGGGGCCGTTCCTGGGCGAGGGTGAGGAGCTCGCCCAGGTGGACGGCGAGTCCGCCGTCGCCGGCGATGACGACCGTGGGTGCGTCGGGCCGCGCGAGCGCCGCACCGATGCCCATGCCGAGCCCCTGTCCGATGCCGCCGCCGCGCGGGAAGACGTTGTCCCGCGGGTCGTACATCTCCAGCAGCCTGTTGCCCCAGCTGCTGGAGGGGATCGTGACGTCGCGCGCCACGACCGCCTCGCGGGGCAGCGCCGCGCGGATCGCGTCGCAGATCGCGGCCTGGGGTCCGATGTTGTCGTGCAGGAGCGCCCGCACCTCGGTGCGTACGGCGCCCACGCGGTCCGTCCAGCCGCTCTCCGCGGGCCGGGTGTGCGGCAGCAGGGCGGTCAGGGCGGCTGCGGCATCGCCGTGGAGCGCGTGGGTGGCGGGGTACACCCGGCCCAGCGCGTCCTTGTCGATGTCGATCTGGATGTGCGCCCCGGGAAGTTCCAGCGTGTAGTCGGCTGTCTCGTTCGAGCGGAAGTGCGTGCCGATGGTGAGCAGCACGTCCGCGTCCGCGAGCAGGGCGCGGACCGCGGGGCTGGTGGCGAAGTTGCCGATGACCTGCTCGTGGTCCTCGGGCACGGCACCGCGACCGGAGTTCGAGGTCAGCAGTCCCGCTCCGGTCGCCTCCAGGAGCCCGGCGAGCTCGCCGCCGGCGGTTGCGGCGCCGCCGCCCGCCCAGACCAGCGGGCGTCGGGCGGAGGCCAGGAGGGCGCCGGCCGCGGCCAGTTCGCTCTCCGTGGGAGCCGGTACGGCGGCTGCGGGGAGCTCGGCGGGCTCGTCGGTCTGCGCCGCGAACTGGAGGTCGATCGGCCACTCCACGCTCGCCGGTCCGCCCGGTGCGGTGAGCGCCGCGCGGGCCGCCTCGCGCAGGATGCGGCCCGCCTGCTCGGCGTCCGGCACACTCGCGGCGTGGGCGGAGACCGCCCTCAGCATGCCGAGCTGGTCCTTGGTCTCGTGGATGAATCCCCGTCCGCTGCCGAGGAATTCGCTCTCCACCTGGCCGGTGATGTGCAGGACGGAACTGCCGGCGCTGAGCGACTCGATCAGCGATCCGGCCGCGTTGCCGGCTCCCGTGCCGGTGGAGGTCAGTGCGCAGCCGAGGGTGCCGCGGGCACGTCCGTAGGCGTCGGCGGCGTTCACGGCGGACGCTTCGTGCCGCACGGGTACGAAACGCAGTTCGCGGTCGACGGCTTCGACGAGCGGCAGGTTGTGCACGCTGACGATGCCGAAGACGGTGTCGATGCCGAGTTCCCGCAGGACGGCGACGAGGAGATCGCCTCCGTTGTCGTAACGCATGGTGTCTCCTCAGAGGATGGAGCGGCCGACGCCGCCGCAGACGTCGATGCTGGTGCCGGTGATGTACGAGGCGAGGGGCGAGAGCAGGGTGAGGACGGCGAACGCGACCTCTTCGGCCCGGCCGAGCCGGCCGAGTGCTATGCCGCGGTCGGCGGCCAGTTCCGCCTGCCAGTCCTCGTAGCTCCTGCCGGAGTTGGCGGCCGCGTAGCGCCTCGTCCACTGGCCGGTGTCGATGAGGCCGAGGCAGACGGAGTTGACCCGGATGCCCTCGCCGGCGAGTTCGGCCGACAGGGACTTGGAGAGGTTGAGGATGCCTGCCCGGGCGGCGCTCGTGGTGATCAGCCGGGGCTCGGGCTGCTTGGCGAGTACCGCGTTGATGTTGACGACGCTCGCCGCGCCGGAGGCGGCGAGGTGCGGGCGCGCGGCCTGCAGGGGATTGAGCACCCCGGCGAACTTCAGCTCCAGCTCGTCGCGCCAGTCCTCGGCGGTGGAGTCGTCGAGACCCTTCATCCGGGACTGACCGGCGTTGTTGACGAGTCCGTCGATGCCTCCGAACTCCTCGGCGGTGCGGCGGACGAAGTCGCGCACGGCGTCGGCGTCGCGGACGTCGCAGACTCCGGTCAGGAGGCGGTCGTGCCCGGTGCCGAGGTCGGCCGCCACCTTGGCGAGCCGGTCGGCGTCACGGCCGCAGGTGGCGACGCGGGCTCCCTCGTCGAGCAAAGCGCGGACCGTGGCCAGGCCGACGCCCGAGCTGCCGCCGGTGACCACAATGGTGCGGTCGGCGAGTCCCAGATCCATAACTCGTGTCTCCTGCAGTTCAGTTCATGGTGAAGCCGCCGTTGACGGCGATCACCTGTCCGGTCAGGTAGCGGGATTCCTCGCCGAGCAGGAAGGAGACGATCCCGGTGAGGTCGTCCGGCTGCTGCGGCCTGGAGATGGCCCGGTTCATGCGGTAGAGGTCGTGCCGTTCGGCGGGCACGGTCGCGGTCGCCTCGCACTCGGTGAGCCCGGGGGCGACCGCGTTCACGGTGATCCCCTTGTCTCCGAGCTCGCGTGCCATGGCCCGGGTGAGTGCGATGACCGCACCCTTGGAGGCGATGTAGTGGGCGAGGCGGGGGGATCCGTACAGCGCGGCGTCCGAGGCGATGTTGACGATCCGTCCCGGTGTCGCGAAGAGCGGGTACAGCGCCTTCGCCACCAGCCAGGGGCTGCGGGCGTTGACCGCCATCAGCCGGTCCCACACCTCGATGTCGATGTCCTGGAACTCCTTGCCGCCCACACCGTTGGCGAGGGCCGCGTTGTTGACCAGGCCGTACACGGGGCCGATCTCGCGTACGGCGGCGGCCAGCGCGGCCACCGAGTCGGGGTCGGCCACATCGCAGCGCACGAAGCGGGCGTCGATGCCTTCCGAGCACAGTTCCGCCACGGCGTGCTCGCCCCGTTCCCGTTCGAGTTCGGCGACGACGACCCGGAAGCCGTCGGCGCCGGCCCGGCGGGCCATGGCCAGTCCCAGGCCACGGCCCGCACCGGTGACGACGACAGTGCGTGCGTCGGCGGGGGGCTGGTCAGCCACGGGTGACGCCGTGCATCGGCGAGTACTCGGGGTAGGTCGGCACCTGCGGCTTCTGCGTGCCGATGACGACGCAGAACAGGGCGTCGGTGTCGCCCTCGTTCTTGAGCGAACGGGTCACACCGGCGGGAACCACGATCATGTCGCGGTAGCCGAGGGTGCGGTACTCGGCCTCGTCGGGACCGCGGTGGATGCCGACCTTGACCTCGCCCTCCAGGACGAAGAAGGCCTCTTCGACGTCGTGGTGGGTGTGGGCCGGGCCTTCGGCGCCGGGCGGCAGCAGCATGTTGGAGAAGGTGAACCCGCCGGACGGGAGGATCCGGCTGTCGCTCTCGTGGTTGCCGGTGGCACCCGAGCCGACGTACCGGATCTGGCCGCGACGGAACTGTGCGCCGGCCTTCTCCTGGAAGGAGAGGGTGTCGAAGTCCGCCACACGGGAGGCCTTGGTGGCGATGAGGGAGTCGGTGTACGCGGAGAGGTCGTCGCCGTTGTCGTACGCGTCGGTGGTCAGAGGCATGGTGGAGGCTCCTACTCGGGGATGGATGCGGTGATGCGGAGGTGGGAGAGCACCCAGGCGTTGAAGTGGCCCGGCTGCTCCTGGTTGGCCAGGTGACCGGCGTCCTTGACGATCACGTAGGCGGTCTTGTGGATGGCTCCGGCGATGGCCTGGCTCGCGTCGATGCCGGTGACCCGGTCCTCCTCGCCGCAGAGCACGAGGGTGGGGGCGGCGATCGAGGGGAGTTCGGCGCGCAGATCGGCGGCGGCCATGGACTCGGCGGCGTACGCGTAACCCGGCAGCCGTACCGAGGCGGCCATCGTGTCCACGACCCGGCGCACGAGTTCGCCGGGGGCGCCCGGCGACACCAGCCGCGGTCCGCGTCCCTCGGCGAAGGCGCGCGGGCCGAGCTCGGCGAGCTCGGTGGCCCGGGCCCGCATGCCCTTCGCCTTCGCCTCGTCCGTGCCGGAGCCCGCACTGGAGTCGGCGACGATCAGCGAGGCGACGAGCTCCGGGTGGCGTGAGGCGAGCCGTAGCGCGATCACACCGCCCCAGGACACTCCGAGGACGTGCGCGGTCGAGGCGCGCTCACGGATGAGAGCGGCTGCCGCGTCCGCGTAGTCGTCCAGGCCGAGCGGGCCCTTCGGGTCGGGCGACTTCGCGTAGCCGGGGGCGTCCCAGGCCACGACCCTCGCGTACGAGGAGAGTTCGGCCAGCTGCGGGGCGAACGCTGCCGACGACGAGCCGATCCCGTGCAGGCACAGCAGCAGGGGGCCGTGGTCACCGGCCTCTTCGACATGGACGTCGGGGTGGACGTCGGCGCGGGCGCTCACAGGATCTGGCCCGTCCGTCCCGCCAGCGCGGCGAGGCTGCGCAGGACCGCGTACGGCACCACCTGGCTGGTGGCCGGATTGCCAGGGTCGGGCAGGTGGGCGACCTCGAAGCGGTACGCACCGTGCGCGCCGGACGCCTCGATCAGATGGCGTGTGCGGTGCGCCGCCGGGTCGGCGACGACCTGGACCCGCACAGCGTCCAGGTCGCCGACGGCCAGCGCGACCGAAGCGGCCACGTTCGTCGATTTGGGGAACTTGACGGGGACCTCGCGGGCGGTGCCGGACATGACCACGACCGGTCCGGTCGCCGACCGCATCCGGGCCAGCAGGTCCTCGTCCATCCAGGGCTGTTCGAGGGTGGAGGGGAGCTTCGTGGTGGTGAGGCGCACCTCGTCGAGCGGCCCCAGGGAACGTGCCGCCTGGAGGAGGTCGAGGCCCCCGACGGCACCGCCGGTGAAGTACACCCGGCCGGGTCCCGCCGCGAGCAGCCGCTTCGCGAGCTCCTCGTCGGTCAGCGCTCCGGTGGAGGCGATCAGCAGATCGGTGCCGGATTCCAGCACCCGCTCGCCCCACTCCCGTACGACACCCTGGCCCGCGGCCTCGACGATCAGGTCACAGGTCTCCAGGGCCTCCTCGAAAGTGGCCTGCCGCGCCGGTGCGGCTTCGCCGAGCGGACGGTTGTCGACGACGCACACCAGCTCGGCGCCGCCCACCCGCCCTTCGGCGAGGGCGGTGCCGACGACCCGGCCGATCGCGCCCCAGCCGACGATGCCGACCTTGCGTACGGTGCTCATGCGGTGGCCTCCTGGGCGTCGAGGGGAGCGAGCGGGCCGGGGTCCGGCGCGCCCGCCATGTGGCAGCGGATCTCCTTGGACGGCGGTCCCGCCGTCCCCCACAGGTCGGACAGGTCCGGCACCCGCCGCCACACCCGGGCGATCCAGGCGTCCTCGACGATCTGGGCGACCTCGGAGGTGTACTCGCAGACCAGCCCGGACGGGTCGGTGAAGTAGGAGAAGGTGTTGTTCCCGGGGCCGTGCCGGCCGGGCCCCCACTGGGGGGTGATGCCGTGGTGCCGGAGCCGGCCGAGGCCCCGCATGAAGTGGTCGACCGAGGTCATCTCGTACGCCACGTGGTTGAGCGAGGTCCACTCGGCCTGGTTGAAGGCGATGCAGTGGTGGTCCGCGTTGCAGCGCAGGAACGCCATCTGGTGCTCGGACCAGTCGGAGACGCGCAGCCCCAGCACCTCGCAGTAGAAGGTGACGGCGGCGTCGATGTCGGTGGTGTTGAGCACGGCGTGCGTCACCCCGACGGGCACCGCGCCGTCCCGGCCACGCGGAACGACCGCCTCGACCTGGGCGCTGATCTCGATGAGACGTCCCTCGGGGTCGGTGAACCGCAGCCCGTAGCCGCCGCCGGCCTGGTGCAGCGGACCGGGCCCGAAGGCGGGGACGATGCCGCGTGCGTCGAGGCGCCGCGCGGCCTCGTCGACCTCGGCAGGGGTCGCGACGGCGAACGAGAGGCGGCCGAGTCCGACCTTCTCCCGCTCGGCCAGGTGGAGGACGTGGTGCTCGTCGCCCGTACCGCGCAGCCAGCGGGCGCCGGTGTCGGACTCGACGGTCTCCAGGCCCCAGACCTCTTCGTAGAAGTCGGCGGTCTCGGTGAAGGCCGGGGTGTGCAGCTCGACGTAGCGAAGTGAGCGGAGCCGTGCGATCGGGCCGGGGGGTGGTTGGTGCATCAGTCTCTCCAGACGGACGGACGGGCGTCGGTGCGTGCCGGGTCAGCCGGCCCAGGGAAGCGGGTGGCCGGAGGTGCCCCAGTACAGGGACTTCTGGCGCTGGTAGGCGCGGATCGCGTCGCGGCCCTTCTCCGTTCCGAGGCCGCTGTCCTTCCATCCGCTGAACGGGGTGGAGGCGCTGAACTGCTTGTACGTGTTGATCCAGACCGTGCCGGCCTCGATCCGGCGGGCGAGCTGCCAGGCGGCTCGCAGGTCCCGGGTCCAGATGCCGCAGGCCAGCCCGTAGATGGAGTCGTTGGCCTGGCGGACCAGGTCGTCCTCGTCGTCGTAGGGCAGGGCGACCAGGACGGGCCCGAAGATCTCCTCCTGGCAGGTGCGGGAGGTGTTGGGCAGTCCCTCCAGGACGGTCGGCAGGTAGTACGCGCCGTCCCGGTACCGCTCGCCCTCGGGCGCCGAGCCTCCGCACAGGACCCGTGCGCCCTCGGAGCGGGCGAGGTCGACGTAGGCGGCGACGGAGTCACGGTGGCTGTGGTGCACCAGGGGGCCGACCTGGGTGCCCGGCTCGGTGCCGGGTCCGACGCGCAGCTTGCGGACGCGCTCGACGAGTTCACCGACGAAGGAGTCGTAGATCTCCCGGGCCACGAAGAGCCGGGAGCCGGCGATGCAGGACTGGCCGCTGGAGGAGAAGATCCCGAACAGCACGCCGGCCAGGGCCTGCTCGATGTCGGCGTCGGCGCGCACGATCGTCGGCGACTTGCCTCCGAGCTCCAGGGATACAGGGATGAGCTTGCGGGCGGCGAGCGTGGCGATGGACCGGCCGGTCTCCGTACCGCCTGTGAAACCGATGCGGGCGACGAGGGGGTGGCGGACGACGGCGTCACCGACCACCCGCCCGCTGCCCGGGAGCACCGACAGCAGGGCGGTGGGCAGACCGAACTCCTCGAGGGCCTGGGTGATCAGGCGGCCGAGGGCGAGGGAGACGAGGGGTGTCCAGGCAGCCGGCTTGAGCAGGACCGCGTTCCCGGCGGCGAGCGCGGGCGCGATCTTCTGCGCGTCGCTGGCGACGGGAGAGTTCCAGGGGTTGATGGCGCCGACGACGCCCAGCGGCTCGTACGCGCTCATCGTGACGTACGGGCCGCGGGACGGCGTGACCGAGTCCTCGGCGCTCTCCAGGGCTGCCGCCATGTAGCGGAAGGTGCCTGCCGCACTGAGCGCGAGGGCGCGGGTCTCGGTGAGCGTCTTGCCGGTGTCGGCGGTCTGCAGTGCGGCGAGGTCGTCCGCCGCCTGCTCGGTCAGCTCGGCGATGCGGTGCAGCAGCCGGGCGCGCTCGTGGGCGAGCAGGTCCCGCCAGGCCGGGTCCGCCGCTGCCTTCGCCGCAGCTTCGGCCGCTTCGTCGACCTCGTCGGCCGAGGCGGTGTGGACGGTGGCGAGGACGCGGCCGGTCGCCGGGTCGACGGTGTCGAGCAACTCGCCCGCTCCGCGTCGCCACTGGCCCGCGATCAGGATGTCGGTGGGGATGTGCGGCACGGGTGTACCTCCGGGCGAGGGGGCGGGCAGGGCTGGGCCGCGGGTGAGGAAGCACGGGGTGCGTTCCGCCACCGGGAACCGTCGAAGTGCTAGAAATCTAAGCGCTTAACTATTCTTCCGCAAGGGCCCAGGGCGAAATCGTTGCCTTCCATGCCTTGAGCACGCCATCGATGGCGTCGATGATGAACACCAAGTTGCTGGAAACAAGATTCCTAAGCTCTTAACCATTGACCGCTTAGATACTGGAACCTACTGTCTCCGCAACTGCTCTGCCCGCGGAAGGAACCCCTCCATGACGACTGTGGCCGGCAAGCCAGCCCTCGGCTCCATAGCCGCGAGACTCGAACGACTGCCGCAATCGCGCTGGCACGTCAAAGTCCGGTTCCTGATCGGCGCCGTCACGTTCTTCGAGGCGTTCGACCAGTTGCTGGCCGCCTCCGCACTGCCCGTCCTGATGAAGGAATGGAACCTGACCACCGGGCAGGCCACCTTCGCCGTGACCTCCGCCTCGATCGGCATGCTGCTCGGCGCCATCGCCGCGGGCTGGCTGGGCGACCGCATCGGCCGGGTGCGCACCGTCGCCCTGGGCGTTGCGATCACCGGTCTAGCCAGCCTTGCCGTCGCCTTCTCGGGCAGCATCGAGACCTTCTCGCTGTTCCGGTTCGTCCAGGGGCTCGGCATCGGCGGTGTCGTGCCCGTAGCGGCCACGTACATCAACGAGATCGCCCGCTCCGACAAGCGGGGCCGCTTCGTCCTGCTGTACGAGATGATCTTCCCTGCCGGACTGGCGGCCGCCACCCTGCTCGCCGTCTGGGTGGTCCCGAACTTCGGATGGCGCGCGATGTTCGTCATCGGCGGTCTCCCGGTGCTGATCGCCGCCGCACTTCCGCGCCACGTCACGGAATCCCCGCGCTGGCTGCTGGCCCGTGGACGTACCCAGGAGGCCGAGGAGGCCATCAGCCTCATCGAGGCCGAGGTCGCCCGCGTCACCGCCGAGCCGCTGCCCGCACCGGCCGCCGGCGCGCCCGACGAGGCCTCCCAGGGGCGTCTGCGCGACCTGTTCCAGGGCCGCTACCTGCGGCGTACGGCGGTCCTGTCAGGTCTGTGGTTCGTTGCCTACTACGTGAACCACGGCATCTCCACCTGGCTGCCGTCGCTCTACACGAAGCAGTTCGGCCTGGATCTGACCACCGCGCTCGTCTACACCCTGCTGAGCAACATCACCGGTCTGCTCGGCACGTTCATCATGGCCATGGTGATCGACCGCATCGGCCGGAGGCCCGCCCTGATCAGCGCCCTCGTCGGCACCGTGCTCTCGCTCGGCGTGCTCGCCCTGCTCGGTGCGACCTCGGGCGGCCAGGTCGCGGTGTTCGCCTCGTGCACGACGTTCTTCCTGTACGCGATCAACGCGGGTCTCTACCTGTACTCCCCCGAGCTGTACCCGACGGCCAACCGGGCCAAGGGGGCGGCGTTCGGTGGCCTGTGGAACCGGTGCGGCGTCATCCTCGGCCCCATAACGGTGGGCGCGATCATCGGAGCGGGCGGCAGCCTCGGGCTCGTCTTCGCGCAGCTCGCCGTGGTGGCCGCGGTGGGCGCCGCGATCGCCTGGTTCGCGATCGAGACCAAGAACAGGACGCTGGAGGAGCTCAACTCCTGACACGCCCGGCGTTCCACGTGAGGGGCCGGTGTCCCGGAGCAGTGATCACTGCTCCGGGACACCGGCCCCGAGCGTTTTCCCCAGGGCGCCGAGCAGCCCCGACAGCCGGCGCCGGTCCGCAGGCCCGAACCCGGCGAGCAGCTCGTGCTCCTGGGCCGACCGTGCGGCAGAGACCCGGTCGGACAGTGCGATGCCCTCCGGGGTGAGGCACAGCCGGACGATCCGGCGGTCGTCGTTGTCGCGCTCCCGCCGGATCAGGCCCACCGCCTCGAGACGGTCCGCGTGCTGGGTGAGGCCGCCCGCACGGACGGCACCCGCGGCCGCCACCTCGCCCATCGTCCGGCGGTAGGGCTCACCCGCGTCGCGCAGCGTGGCGAGCACCTCGTAGGCGGGCAGACTGATGCCGTACTCGCGGACGGTCCTGCCGACGAGCTCCTGATGACGCCGGGCGCACTCGCTCAGCCTGTCGAACAGGGACGGGGCGGAGTCGTCCGCGCCCGGGGGTGTCGGCGCGGGCCGCCGCGTTTCCGGGCGCGGGACCTCCGGACGTCCGGCTTCCGGGCGTTCGGTCCCCGGCCTCTCGGGGCGGGTGGACGCGGCCCCGCCCGCACCCTCTGCCCCGCGTTCCTGTCCGCGGGCGGGGCGGAGGGCGTCGCCGAAGGCGGTGGTGAGCACGTCCGTCAGCGCGGGGGCGAGGTCCCCGGTCGGGACGGAGACCGCCGGATCGTGCGCGAAGACATAGCGTTCCATGATCACGCCGAAGAGGACGCTGCGGATCATGGCGATGCGCACCTCCGCCTCGGCCGAGTCGCCGAGCAGCCGCGCGAGCGGTTCGCCGACCTGCTTGTCCAGGATCGTGCGCAGCAGTTCGGCACTCGGCGGGTGACTGACCGCCGAGCGGATCAGCGCCGGCCAGGGATCGTCGGCCGGCAGCCGGTCCCAGCGTTCCAGGTAGGCCTGGGCAAGGGCGGCCGGCAGATCGCCCGTGGCGCCTGCCCCGAGCACATCGCCGGTGACACCCGCTCCGCTCCCGACCGCCTCGCGGAACAGACCGTCCTTGGTACCGAAGTACGCCATCACCAGGCCGGGTGTCACCCCGGCCTCGGCCGCGATGGCGCGGACCCCGACACCTTTGTAGCCGTGCGCGCCGAACAGCCGGCGGGCGGCATCGAGGACCGCGCGGCGATTGCCTTCCGGGTCATGGGAGCCGGGGCGGCGCGGCGCTGCCGCCGACTGCCCATCGGGGGCGGGACTTCCGGCCGCTCGTCGGCGGCCCTTGCTCTCTGGATCCACAGCCCTCACATTAAACGAGTGTTCATAAAAACAGTCGTTCAAAACTGGTCACACTGTGTGGACGGGACCGGTCCGGAAGGTGAGCGGCAGTCCGGTGCCGCCGCGCCGCACCGCGACGATCTCGGCCATGATCGACACGGCCGTCTCCTCGGGTCCCCGGCCGCCGAGATCCAGGCCGACCGGCGAACGCAGGCGCGCGAACTCCGCGTCGGTCGTACCGGCCGCACGCAGCCGTTCGAGCCGGTCCTGATGCGTACGGCGGCTGCCCATGGCGCCCACGTATCCGGCGCGGCTGCGCAGCGCGAGCGCGAGGACCGGCACGTCGAAGCGGTGGTCGTGGGTCAGCACGATCACCGCGGTTCCCGGGTCGACCAGAGCCTCCTGGGTGCGGAACCAGCGCTCGGGCCGGTCGGTGACCACCTCGTCGGCGCCGGGAAAGCGCTCGGGCGCCGCGAAGGCGGGCCTGGCGTCGCAGACCGTCACGCGGTGTCCGAGCGCGGCGCCGATGCCCGCCAGGGGCCGGGCGAACTCGGCCGCACCGAAGATCAGCAACCGCGGCCGTGGCGCGAACGACTGCACCAGCAGCTCCCGCTCCGGCACGCAGGCAGCGCCGTCGGCCGCAGCGTTTCCGCTGGTCACGAGCCCACTTGCGGCCCGTCCCAGCATGCCGTCGGCGGCCAGGACCGCCGCTCGGTCCGCATGCGGGTCACCCAGGGAGCCGGTCACCGTCCCACCACCGACGGCCAGTCCGCCGCCGTCGAGGGGAGTCACGAGAGCCACCGGCACGCCGGCCGCCAGATCGGCGGCGACACGGCCGAGCGGCACCTCGGGCCCCACCTCACGGATCAGCACCTCGATCGTGCCGCCACAGGTCAGACCCACCGCGAAGGCGTCCTCGTCGCCGACCCCCCAGCGCTCGACGGTCGGGGCGGCGCCCGCGAGCACCTCCTCCGCGATCGCACAGACGGCGGCTTCGACGCAGCCGCCGGAGACGCTGCCGACGATACGGCCGCCCTCGGACACCAGCATCGACGCGCCCGGCGCGTGCGGCGCCGAGCCCCAGGTCCGCAGGACGGTCGCCATCGCGAAGCGGGTTCCGGAGCGCTGCCAGGCGACTGCCTGGTCGATGACGTGTCGCATGTCGCTCACCTCGGACTAGGAATCCCGGATCGGGAAATCTCGGACAGCCTCTTGCCAAGAAGAAACTTTAGTGTAAATCATTTTAGGTACTAGATAGATCTGTACGTGTCGAACGGAACGGCGCGACGACGACCAGAGAGGACCGGTGGCAGCAGGTTGAAACCCTCATCCTTCGACTACACCGCCCCCAGCACCGTCGGCGAGGCGGTCGCCCTCCTCGCCGACGAGGAGCGGGAAGCCAAGGTCGTGGCGGGCGGCCAGTCCCTGATCCCCATGCTGAACATGCGCCTCGCCAGACCCGAGGTGCTCGTCGACATCACCCGCATCCCGGAGCTCGGACGTCTTCACGTCGACGCGGAGGGCAACCTCCGCATCGGAGCAGCCGTGCGGCAGGCCCGCGCCGCCGCCGACCCGGCGCTACGGGACGGTTGGCCGCTGCTGGCTGCCGCGATCGAGCGGATCGGCCACCCGCAGATCCGCAACCGCGGCACCGTCTGCGGCAGTCTCGCCCACCACGATCCGGCTGCCGAGCTGCCCACCGCGGCCCTCGCGCTGGACGCCCGGTTCGTGATCACCGGGCCACGCGGCACCCGTACCGTCACCGCCGAGGACTTCTTCGTCGCGACCTTCTCCACCGCCGTCGAGGCGGACGAACTGCTCACCGAGGTGGTGTTCCCCCCGCTCCCGGCGGATCACGGCTGGGCGTTCGAGGAACTGACCCGCAGACACGGCGACTTCGCCACCGTCGGCGTGGCCGTCGTTCTGGAACGGAGCCCCGGGACGGGCACCGTCCGGACCGCCCGTGTGGTCTTCAGCGGCGCGGCCCCCGTCCCCGTACGGCTGGTCGCCACCGAGAACGCGCTTGTCGGCAGCGATGCCGGCGGGCAGGCCCTCGCAGCGGCAGCCGGCACCGTGCTGGCCGGGCTCGCCCCCTCCGACGACATCCATGCCACCGCCGAGTACCGGCGCGAAGGCGCCGCCCATCTCCTCGTCCGCGCCTGCACCACCGCCTGGGAGCGCTGCTGATGACCCCGTCCGTCCCCACTCCGCTCGCGGCCCGTACGCCGCCGCTCGCCGAGCCCTCCGCCTGGCACGAGATCTCCCTCACCGTCAACGGCCGGCCGGTCACCGCCCAGGTCGAGTCCCGGCTGCTCCTCAGCGACTTCCTGCGCGACCGGCTCGGTCTGACCGGCACGCACGTCGGCTGCGAGCACGGGGTCTGCGGGGCCTGCACCGTCCTTGTCGACGACGAACCGGTGCGTACCTGCCTGATTCTGGCCGTGCAGTGCCGGGGCACCGAGATCCGCACGGTCGAGGGCCTCGCCCCCGGCGACGCCCCTCTCACTTCCGTGCAGCAGGCCTTCCACGAGTGCCACGGCATGCAGTGCGGCTTCTGCACGCCCGGGTTCGTGATGACGACGACCGCCCTCACCGAGCAGTCCGACCGCCCGGACGGGGAACAGGTCGCCGACGCACTCAGCGGGCACCTGTGCCGGTGCACCGGTTACCGCAACATCCGCCGTGCCGTGTGCCGGGCACTCGACGAGCGATTCGGGGAGTGACCAGCATGTCCCACGATTCCCACCCTCACCCGCACGGCGACGGGAGCTGGATCGGCCGTTCCGTTCCGCGCGTCGAGGACGACCGGCTGCTGCGCGGCAACGGCCGCTACGTCGACGACATCGCCCTGCCCGCCGCCGTCGAGGCCGCGTTCCTGCGCAGTCCGCACGCCCACGCCCGCATCGACTCCGTCGACGTGAGCGCGGCGCTGGCCGCGCCCGGCGTCGTCGCCGTGTGGACCGGCGACGACGTGGCGGACCTTCCCGCGATGCTGAACAAGGAGGAACTGCGCACCCCGCCGGGGCTCGCCGAACTCCTCGACCCGGTGGTCCGCATGACTCCCATGCCGCTGCTCGCCGCTGACAAGGTCCTCTACGTCGGCCAGCCCGTCGCCGTGGTCTTCGCCGAGAACCGCTACCTCGCCGAGGACGCCCTGGAACTCGTCGACGTGCGCTACTCCCCGCTGGCCGTGCTCGTCGACCCCGAGCGCTCCCTGACCCCGGACGCGCCTCTGCTGCACGAGGAGCTGCCCGACAACACAGCGGTCACCGTCGCCGCCCGTGCCGGCGACCCGGACACGGCGTTCGCCCGCGCGCACGCCGTGGTGAGCGAGCGGTTCGAGGCCCACCGGTACGTCGCCTCTCCGATCGAGACCCGCGCGATCTCGGCCCAGGTCGATCCGTACAGCGGCCGGCTGACCGTCTGGTCGGGCACCCAGACCCCCCACCGGCTGCGCGACGCCATCGCCCACACCCTCGGCCTGGAGCCCGCCGCCGTCCACGTCATCGCGGCCGACGTCGGCGGCGGTTTCGGCCAGAAGGGCATCCTCTACGTCGAGGAACTCATCGTCCCCCATGCCGCCCGCCGCATCGGCCGCCCCGTGCTGTGGCGCGAGGACCGCAACGAGAACCTCACCGCCTCCTCCCACGCCCGTGAGCAGATCCACCGCATCGAACTCGCCGCGGACTCCGAGGGCCTGATCATCGCCGTACGCGACCGGATCACCGTCAACTTCGGCGCCTACAACATGACCGGCCTCGTCGTGCCGTACAACTCGCTGTGCCATCTGCTGGGCCCGTACCGCATCCCCAACGTGGACATCGACGTGGTCGGTGTGCTCACCAACACCACGTTCGCCACGCCCTACCGGGGAGCCGGACGCCCGGAGACGGTCTTCGCCATGGAACGCGCGATGGACAGGCTGGCCGCGGAACTGGGCATCGAGCCCGAGGAGTTGCGGGCACGCAACCTTGTCGGGCCCGACGCGATGCCGTACGCGACCGGACTCGTGGACCGCTCGGGCAGACCGCAGACGTACGACTCCGGGGACTATCCCGAGCTGCTGCGCCGCGCCGTGGCCAAGGCCGATGTCCAGGGGGTACGCGCACGGCAGCGCGCAGGCGCCCGGGACGGAAAGCACGTCGGCATCGGATTCGCCATGTACATCGAAGCCACCGGCCTCGGACCGTTCGAGACCGCCCGGATCGACATCGCCCCCAGCGGCAGAGTGCGCCTCGCCATCGGTGCCCCCTCCCAGGGGCAGGGGCACCGCACGTCCATGGCACAGATCGCCGCGGACGCCATAGGGGTGCCGTTCGACGTCATCGACGTGGTCGGCGGCGACACGGAAGCCACCCCGTTCGGTGTGGGCACCATCGCCAGCCGGGCCCTGGTCAACGCGGGCAACGCCACCCACCGAGCTGGCCGGCTGGTTCGCGAGAAGATCGTCGAAGCGGCGGCGCGCCGTCTCGGCGTCGACGCGGACGGCCTCGGCCTGAGCGACGGCGTCGTGACGTCCAAGGAGCCGGGCGGCCCGTCCATCGGTCTGGCGGAGCTGGCCGGGCGGGCCCCGCTGCCCGGCACCCCGGAACCCGTCGACGGACGGTACGGGACCGAGATCAGCGAGACCGTGCACTTCCGCCCACCGGGCTTCGCGGTCTCGGCCGGAGCACATGCGGCGGTCGTCGAGGTCGACGCGCACACCGGCGGCATCGAGATCCTGCACTATGTCGTCGTCCACGACGCGGGCAACATCGTCAACCCGATGATCGCGGAGGGACAGGTCACCGGCGGCATCGCTCAGGGGATCGGCGGTGCCCTGTACGAGGAGATGGTCTACGGCCCCGACGGCCAGCCCCGCACCGGCACGTACATGGACTATCTGGTGCCCACGTCCTCGGAGATACCCGACCTCGACATGGACGAGACCTTCACCCCCAGTCCCATGAACGATCTCGGGGTCAAGGGACTCGGTGAGGGCGGCGCGATCGCCCCGCAGGCGGTGCTGGCCGGCGCCGTCGAAGACGCGCTGCGCCCCTTCGGTGTGGTCGTACGCCGAGGACCGCTCTCCCCCAGCCGGGTCCGTGACCTGATCCGTACGGCCGACCGCACCTGAGCCCGAGCTCGTTCCGCACCTGAATCCGGCCCCGGCCGGCAGCTCCTCCGATTGGACACCCCATGCAGCTCGACCACTCCTTCACCGTCCCGGCAGGTCCCGACGACGCCTGGAAGCTGTTCCTCGACCTCGGCCGGGTCGCACCGTGCATGCCCGGCGCCGTGCTGGACACCCTCGACGGTGACTCGTTCACCGGCCGCGTCAAGGTCAAGGTCGGCGCGGTGCAGATGAGTTACCGCGGTGAGGGCACCGTCAGCCGCGACGGGTCCGCCCGTTCGATGCACCTCGACCTCAGCGGGAGCGAGACCCGGGGCTCGGGTACCGCGTCGGCCACGGTCACCGCGACGCTGGCCGCCGACCCGCTCGGCACCCGGGTGCGCGTACGTACGGACCTCGACATCACCGGCCGCCCCGCGCAGTTCGGCCGGGGCATCATGACCGAGGTCGGCGACCGCATCGTCCAGCAGTTCGCCACCCGTCTCGAAGAGCTGCTGCGGGACTCCGGGGGCTCCGCTTCCGTCACGGCGACGACGGGTGCCGTGGGGTCGCCCGCCCACTCGCCCGAGCCGGAGGCGGTGGACCTCGGAGCGGCGGTACTGCCCGTGCTGCTCAGGAAGGCTGCCGTGCCGACGGCAGCGGTGCTCGTCACCGTCGTGGTGATCCAGCTGCTGAGGCGACGTTCCCGCAGGTGATTCGGGCTGCGCGGCCCCTCCCCCGGTCCGGCCCATCGCCTCAGCGGTAAGATTCTCAGTGCCGTGAGAAGCTGGCGGGCGCTGTACGAGGGGATGGGCATGGCTGCATCGAGGCCGGTGGACCGGGACGCCGTCGCGAACGTGATCGAGGACTGGGCGCGCGAACGCCCCGAGCTGGACACCAGTCCGCTCGAGGTCCTCGCGCGCCTCCACCGTTCCTTCCTGCGTTACAGCACCAGGCTGACGGCATCGATCGAGCGTCACGGCCTGTCCGTGGCCGGCTTCGATGTGCTGACCGCCCTTCGGCGGTCCGGAGCTCCCTACCGGCTGACGGCCGGACAGCTCGCGGACACCGGACTGGTGTCATCGGCAGGAGTGACGCTGCGGATCGACCGCCTGGAGAAGGACGGCCTCATCGTCCGCGAACGGGACTCCGACGACCGCCGGGTCGTCTACTCCCGTCTCACGGACAAGGGTCTGTCGACGGTGGACACCGTGTTCTCGGAGCACCTCGACAACGAACGCCGGATGCTCAGCGGGCTCTCACCGTCCGAGTGCCGCCAGCTGGCGCGACTGCTGCGCAAGCTCGAGGTCTCGATCATCCATTCCGACGAGGAACCGACCGACGCCACGGCGTGATCAGCGGTGCGGCGCCCGTCATCCGAGGAATGCCGCGGTGGTCGCCACGAACGTGCCGGGGTCGTCGAGCCACGGGAAGTGCCCGGCCTCGGGCTGAACGACCAGCTCGGCGTGCGGGAACAGACCGGCGAACTCGGCCACGGCGGGCGGAGGGGAGTTCAGGTCGACCTCCCCGGCCAGCAGGAGGACCGGCGCGGTGAACCGGGCGAGCGCCGCCCGCGTGGCGTCCGGGTCGAAGGCGCCCTCGGCAGCGAACAAGCCCGCCGCCTCCGCGTTCTTCTGCCCGTCCTCCGCAGCCCTGAACGCCCGGGCCGCTTCGTCCCAGCGGCCGTGGAAGAACGGCGCGATGGCCTCGAACGCTTCGGACGTCGCGTTGCCGGCAACGATCGCTTCCAGGGCGGCGAAGGCCTCGGGGAACCATGGCTCGTCCCGACGGAGCAGCGCCGTCCCGCGCCGGAGTTCACCCGTGATCGTGATGCCGACGGCCATGACGCTCGGCGCGATCAGCGCGAGTCTGCCGACGCGCTCCGGGTGGCACTCCGCGTACAGCGCGGCCAGATTGACGCCTGCCGAGTGCGCGAGGACGTCCACCGTGTCGAGACCCAGGTGGACGCGCAGGGATTCGACGTCGTCGACGAGCCGGTCGCAGCGGTAGGAGGAGACGTCCTCGGGTACGGCCGACTGTCCGGTTCCGCGCAGGTCCAGCATGATCAACTGCCGGTGCGCGGTGAGGCCGCCGAGGTTCCCGAGGTAGACGGAGTCCTGCATCGGTCCGCCGGGCAGGCAGAGCACCGGAGCGCCCTCCCCGAACGCATGGTAGGCAAGCTTGGTCCCGTCATGCGCGGTGAAGGCGGTCATGACCAGGACTCTGCCGGAGGCGTAGGGACGGAGCAACCGGATTACCCGGTGGCCGCGGTCGACGAGCAAGGCGGGGCCCGGTGGGCCGCTATAGCTTGCCTATCAACCTCAGGGCCCGGGAGTCCGGGTCGTCCAGATCGTGCCAGTGGAGGGGACAAGCCGTGCTGATCGCGTCTGTCAGGTACCCGGGACTGTGTTCGGGCTGCGGCTCGGAGATGGAGTGCGTCGGCGTTCAGGCGTTGGTCGGGCACAGCCTTGAATGGGACATCGGCTACCACTGCTCCGTCTGTGGCGACGCTCTGTACGAGTGCGGGCCAGGAGGAGGTTCCGTACCGGACGACTTGCGCCGGCGTCTTCTGGCCGAGCACGGCGAGGCACGGCTCGTACTCGGTGATCCTCTCGCCAGTCCGGTCCTCGTGATGAAGGTTCTGCGCGCCGAGGTCGGCGGAGACCTGGCCCGGACGAAGAGGACGCTCCAGCAGATCCGGGCCGGCACGTTCGCAGGGACGATGCCCGAGATGACTCTTCTCGCCCTTCGGCTGCGGGCCGCTGGTGTCGAGGCTGAGGCCGAGTGTCGCGCGCATTCGTCGAGTGACTGATCGATGCCGGGCAGGTGGACGGACGGCGCCCCGGAGACCTGATCGAAGCGCGCAGGATCTAGGAACCTGTCATCCAGGACAACAACTGCCAGCCAGGCCACAGGGAAACGGCCGCGCTGACCGCCAGTACGACCACGGCACGCCCACCGAAGCGAACCGACCCGGAACCGCTGAAGGCGAACATCCCCAGGCCGTCGCCGACGAACGTCAGGAGAAAGGCGAGGGAGAGGATCGTCGCCGCGCCTTCGGGACACGGCGGGCCGTACCTCCCCCCGCACGAGTTGCCGGGTATCGCTCCCCAGCGCCTCCACCCCTGCATACGCGCGCGTGATCCATGATCACTGAGCGCACCGGAGTGTATCCGGCCCGCGTGCGACTTGGTTGGGATCAACGGGGTGGCAGGGAGCACGAGGCGACCAGCAGTTTCGGGACAGCCCTCAGGCGCACGCCCGGCCCGGATACTCGTCGTCCTCGGGTGCGCCGGCCTCACGCATTCTGCGCAGGACCTCACGCAGGTCCGAGTCGGCCACCTCGGCGGGCATGTTGAGCTCCCTGTCGAAGACCATGCTCGCCCCGTCCGTGTTCCAGATGACCCACCGGGCGGCCGGTGCCGGCGTCTGCCACAGCCCCGCCCATCGTTCGGGCGCTTTCGTTCGCTCACTCACGGCTTTCCCGTCTCCTTGGTGTCACGGCCGGCCACGTACGTGGCCACGACCTCGATGTCCCCGATCCGCGAAGGTGCGACGCGCCTCGGATCGTCCCCGAGTACCACCAGGTCGGCGCGTCTGCCCGGGGTGAGGGTGCCGGCGGTGTCGTCCCACCGGCAGGCGTGGGCACCGGCGACGGTGTAGGCACGCAGGGCCTCGTCGACGGTGATGCCCTCGTCCGGTCCGATCAGCAGGCCGGAGGTGGAGGCCCGCTCGACCATGAACTGGATCGCGCGCAACGGCGAACCGTCCGTGACGGGCCGGTCGGAGCTGCCCACGAGCGTGACGCCGTGGTCGAGGAATCCCCGGCCCCGGTACATCCACGCCGCCCGCTCCTCCCCCATGACGGCCGCGTAGTCGTCGCCGAAGTAGCGGAGGAAGTTGGGCTGGATCACGGCGCTCACGTCGAGGCGGGCGAAGCGCGGCAGCTGGTCGGGCCGGATCAGTCCGGCGTGCTCGATGCGGTGGCGCGCGTCCGGCCGGGGCCTCAGGCTCTGCGCCCGCTCCAGCGCGTCCAGTGCCAGGTCGGCGGCACGGTCGCCGATGGCGTGGACCGCGAGCTGCCAGCCGGCGAGGTGGCCGTCCACGATGAGGTCGGCGAGACGGTCGGGGTCGTCCTGGAGCTGCCCGGTGTGGGTCATGCCCTCGTACGGGGAGGTGAGCGCCGCGGTGCGCGCCATCATGCCGCCGTCGGTGTAGATCTTGAGCGCCCCCAGCGAGAGCCAGTCGTCGCCGAACCCGGTGCGCAGGCCCAGGTCGAGGGCGCGCGGGATGCCGTCGTCGCGGTGCGCGTCGCGTGACCGCAGGGTGTCTCCCGCGGCCATGAGCTGAACCCTCAGGGGCAGCCGGCCCTGCTCCCGGAGGAGTTGGTACGCCCCGGCTTCGACCGGGCTGTTGCCCAGGAGGCCTCCCCCGATGCCCGCCTCCGCGCAGGCGGTGATGCCCTCGGCGAGACAGCCTCGGGCCGCGTACTCGATCGCGTCGGCGAGCTCCTCCTGGGAGTACGGCAGGCGCAGTCTCCTGGCGGCGGTCATGGCGCTCTCCGCCAGGAAGCCCTCCTGCTGCGGCAATCCGTCCGGAAGGAGCTCCAGGACCGCGCTGTTGACCACGCAGGCGTGTCCGGAGTCGTGCATCAGGAACACCTTGCGGCCCTGGCTGACCCGGTCCAGTTCGGCGGCGGTCAGATGGCGTCCCAGGGCCCGTTGGTCGTAGCCGGCGATGTCGACCCAGGCACCGGGCGCGGACGTCCGCGAGACGGCCTCCGCGACGACGGCGAGGACATCCTCGACCCGCTCGCACGGGGCCACACTGGGCGTGCTCGCCCTGAGGCCGGTCCAGGCCAGGTGTACGTGACTGTCGATGAACCCGGGCAGGACGGTGGCGCCCTGGAGATCGATGACCTCACGTGCGGGGAGGGCGGCCACCTCGTCGTCGAGTCCCACGATCAGGCCGTGCCAGACGCCCAGTTCGCGGGCGACGGGGCGGTCCGGGTCCATGGTGAGGATGTGCGCGTTCGTCAGCCTCGTACAGAGCATGGGCAGTCAGTCACCGGTCGTCGCAGGTCCCGGCCATCTCGTGGTCCGTGCCCGGCACTTGGGCAGGGCTGTCCGCCGCTCGGATGGCAGGCGACCGGTCGGAACTTAGGTAACGCTAACCTGAATCCGGGCGGCCTGTCGACGGGGCGGACCGGTCGTGCGCGCGGCCGCGGCCGGAAACCGGTCCGTCCACGGCCGCGCCGCCCGGTCAGACGTCCTGGGACCCGACGACCAGCACGATCTTGCCGGTGGTCCGGCCGGTCTCTCCGAGGGCGTGGGCCTTCGCCGCTTCGGCGAGCGGGAAGGCGGCCTCGATGTGGGCACGCAGGGAGCCCGCTTCCACGAGGTCCGCGATCGCCTCCATACCGGCCCGGTCCGCCTCGACGAGCAGGGTCTCGACACGTACGCCCAGCTGGGCCGCCCGGGCCGCCTCGTCCGGGTCGGTGCCCGGCAGCAGGGAGACGAGAATGCCGCCGGGGCGCAGGACTCCGAGGGAGCGGGCGCGGGTGTCCCCGGACATGGGGTCGAGGACGACGTCGATGTCCTGGACCACTTCGGCGAAGTCGACGCTGCGGTAGTCGATCACTTCGTCCGCTCCGAGTGAGCGCACGAAGTCGTGCTTGGCGCCGCTCGCGGTACCGATGACGTGGGCGCCGCGGGCCTTGGCGATCTGGACGGCGAGGTGGCCGACGCCGCCGGCGGCCGCGTGGACGAGGACCCGCTGCCCGGCGCTGACGCCGGCGGTGTCGACGAGTGCCTGGTACGCGGTGAGAGCGGCGAGCGGGAGGGCTCCGGCCTGGATGTGGTCGATACCGGCGGGCTTGTGGGCGAAGGCCCGCGCCGGGCCCGTCACGTACTCGGCGTGGGACCCCAGACCGTACGGGTACGGAAGCATCCCGAAGACCTCGTCACCGGGCTTGAAGAGGGTGACGCCGTAGCCGACGGCTTCGACGGTCCCGGAGACGTCCCAGCCGAGTACGAGCGGCAGGCGGTCGAGGAAGAGGCCGCCCTCCCGGTGCTTCCAGTCGGTGGGGTTGACGCCTGCCGCGCGGACGGCCACCAGGATCTGGCTCGGTCCGGGGACGGGCCGCGGCAGGCTGACCTCCTCGAGGACATCCGGGGTTCCGTAGGTGTTCTGGCTGATGGCACGCATGGTGGTGACGGAGGGGGCAGCGCTGTTCGCTGTGCTGTGACTCATACGTCCAGCATCGCGGCGGCCCCGGTTGAGTACCATGGCATGATTGCCACCTTTCGACAGGATCCTGCCATGGGACGTCCACACCGCGTCGTCGTTCTCGCACTGGACGGCGTATACCCGTTCGAGCTGGGTATTCCGAGCCGGGTCTTCGGGGCCGCCGGCGGCCGGTACGAGGTCGTGACCTGCACCGTCGACGGCCGTCCGGTGCACACCAACTCCGACTTCTCGGTCACCGTCGAGCAGGGACCGGAGGCGCTGGCCACGGCCGACACCGTCGTGATCCCGCCCTTCGACACCTCGCGCATCACCCGGGAAGTACCGCCGCCGGTCGCGGCGGCCCTCGCGTCCGTACCGAAGGGCACGCGCATCGTGTCCATCTGCACGGCCGCGTTCGTCCTCGCCGCGACCGGTCTCCTCGACGGCCGGCCGGCCACGACGCACTGGGCCGTCACCCAGCTGTTCCAGGAGTGGTTCCCGCACATCGCGCTCGATCCGGATGTGCTCTTCGTCGACGACGACGACGTCCTGACGTCGGCGGGTGCGGCCTCAGGGGTGGACGTGTGTCTGCACCTCGTGCGCAAGGACCACGGCAGCGCCGTCGCCAACCACGTCGCGCGCGCCTGCGTCGTTCCGCCGTGGCGGGACGGCGGGCAGGCGCAGTACATCGAACAGCCGGTGCCCGGGGCGTCCGCGAACAGTACGGCCGCCACCCGCCAATGGGCGTTGGAGCACCTGTACGAGCCCCTGAGTCTGACCGAACTCGCCGGCCACGCGCGCATGAGCCTGCGCACCTTCGCCCGCCGCTTCGGCGAGGAGGTGGGGATGAGTCCGGGGCGTTGGCTGATCCAGCAGCGGGTCGTCCGGGCACGTCATCTGCTCGAATCGACCGATCTTCCGGTGGACGACATCGCCGCGCAGGTCGGCTTCGGCACCGGCACGTCGTTGCGGCAGCACCTGCACACGGCCATCGGTGTGACTCCGCTCGCCTACCGTCGTACGTTCCGCGGCGTACCGGCGGACGCCCGCTGAGCGGATCGGTCCGCGTCGGCGGGCAGGTCGAGCCGGGTGAGGTGCTCGGGCGTCAGCGCACGCAGGAAGCTCCCCGCGTCGAACGCCTCACCGGCCGCGGCCACGCCCGT
This sequence comes from Streptomyces sp. NBC_00683, assembly GCF_036226745.1. Taxonomy (NCBI): domain Bacteria; kingdom Bacillati; phylum Actinomycetota; class Actinomycetes; order Kitasatosporales; family Streptomycetaceae; genus Streptomyces; species Streptomyces sp. NBC_00683. Next base: position 565,680 of record NZ_CP109013.1, read on the forward strand.
TGCCTTGCAGCGTCCGTCGAGGATGCGCGCGACCGCTTCCACGACGAGCGGTGCCGTGACCGCGTAGATGTCGCGCCCGCCTGCGACGGCACGGCGTGTCTCCTGGCCGCGGCGGACGACCGCCTCGACGAGGAAGGTCTGTGCGGAGCGCCCGCTGCCGTCCGCGGGGACGGGCGCCGGGGTGTCCTCCGCGCGGAGGTCCTGCAGCGGCGCGAGGTTCATCACCGCGCGTACCTCAGGTGTCCGCACGTGGCGCGGGAGGGTGACCTGTTCGGCCGCCGGGAACGCACTGGCGTCCTGGGTGCCGAGCGGCTCCGGGAAACGCCACGGGAAGACGTCCGGGGAGTAGCCGAAGGGCTGGAGCCTGCCTCCCGTGTACGTGAGGTGCTGCCCCGCGTTGCTCTCTCCGGTGAGCCGTGTGCCGGGCGTCGGGTGCCAGCTGTCGAGTCCGTACGCAAGGGTGATTTCGTCCGCGTCCGGCCAGGCGCCCAGGGCCGCGGTGGCGAGCAGGTCGCCCAGACCGCCGTAGAAGGCCAGGGACGGCACGAGGACGACTCCGGCTTCCCGGGCCTCGTCCCCGTACGTGTCGAACAGGGCGGCGGTGACGCCTTGTTCGGCGGAGACATCCAGGTACGGGAGGCCCGCGCGAAGCGCCGCCTCGGCCACTGCGGGAGCGGTCGCGAGAAACGGGCCGGCGCAGTTGACGACCGCGCCGGCGCCGTCGAGCGCACGGTCGAGGGAAGCCGCGTCCTCGGTGGTCGCCACACGTACGGGCGCGCCGGGGGCCAGGTCCCGCAGCGCGTCGAGTCTCGTCCGGTCCCGTCCGACGAGGAGGGGTGTCATGCCCCGGCGCAGCAGCTCGGCCACGACGAAGCGGCCGGTGTGTCCGTAGGCACCGACGACAGCGACCACAGGCGGCACGGAAAGGTCGCCGGCTGACGGTGCGGCAGATACGGCAGAGGTGTGGCTCATCGCTGTCTCCTTGCGTCCGAGGGGCGAAGTGCCCCTCGGACACAATGTTCCGCGCCCGCCCCGCATGCGGCCAGTGGCTGAAACGACGAGGGGCGTACAGTTTCGGACATGCGAAACGTGGTGATGGCCCTCACCGAGGGCAGCATGCTCTTCGAGGCCGCCGCGGCCTGCGAGGTCTTCGGCACGGACCACTCGGACCTGGCCGGGCCCTGGTACTCCTTCACCGTCTGCGGGGCCGACGGGGCCCGGGTCGGGAACTGGTTCCGGGCCGAGACCGCCCAGGGGCTGGAAGCCCTGGCCGACGCGCACACCGTGGTCGTCCCGGCGTGGCGTGGCGTGGACATGGACCCGCCAGGAGATCTGGTCGACGCCGTCCGTGCCGCCCACGCGGCGGGAGCGCGGATCGTGTCCCTGTGCACCGGCGCTTTCGTCCTGGCCGCGGCGGGACTCCTGGACGGACGCCGCGCCACCACGCACTGGGCCCATACGGACGTGCTCGCGGCGCGGTATCCGCGCGTCAGGGTCGATGCCGGGGTGCTCTTCACCGACGAGGGCGACGTCCTCACCTCGGCGGGGAAGGCCGCCGGCATGGATCTGTGTCTGCACATCGTCCGTGCCGACTACGGGGCGACGGTGGCCAACGCGCTCGCCAGACGACTCGTCACCCCGCCCCATCGGGACGGCGGCCAGGCGCAGTTCATTCCGGCGCCGGTGACGCACGGCCGCGACCACCCGCTCGCCGACCTGCTTCCCTGGGCACTGGCCCGGCTCGACCAGCCGCTCACGGTGGAGGACCTGGCCCGGCAGGCGGGGATGAGCAGCCGCAACCTGGCCCGGCACTTCCACGCCGTCACCGGAACGGCGCCGCTGCGGTGGCTGCTCAGTCAGCGTGTGCGGCAGGCGCAGGAGTTGCTGGAGTCGAGCGACGCCGGCATCGAGCGGATCGCGGTGTGGACGGGCATGGGGACGGCCGCCACGCTGCGGCGGCACTTCACTCGTGTCACGGGGCTGCCGCCCGAGGCGTACCGGCGGACCTTCGGCGCCCCGGGCCCCGGCCCGACGGGCTGAACAGCGGCCCTTTCAGGCCCTGTTGTCCGCGAAGACGCCGGTGGCGGCGAATGCCGCGGCGGCGAAGCGCTCGCCGATGCGACGGTGCGACGCGGCGTCCGGGTGGAGCTGGTCGGGCAGGGGCAGTTCGGCGAAGTCCGCCTCGCCGTAGAGCGCGCGGCCGTCGAGGTAGTGCAGGTCGGGGTCCTCGGCGGCCCGTTCGGTGGTGATGCGGACGAGTTCCTGCCGGATGATGTCGAGCGTCAGGCGGGTGGAGTCCTCGCGGTCGCCCATGGCGAGGAAACTCAGCTTCCCTTCGCCGATGTTGCTGAAGTCCGGGGCGGCAGGGCCGGGCGTGTCCTCGTGGATCGGGCAGAGGATGGGCGACACGACCAGCAACGGCGTGGTCGGGTGCCCCTCCCGGATGGTGTCGAGGAAGCCGTGCACCGCCGGGCCGAAGGCACGCAGGCGCATCAGGTCGGCGTTGACGAGATTGATGCCGATCTTGACGCTGATCAGGTCTGCCGGCGTGTCCCGCATGGTCCGCGCGGTGAACGGGTCGAGCAGCGCGCTGCCGGCCAGGCCCAGATTGATCAGTTCCACGCCGCCGAGGGACGCGGCGAGTGCGGGCCAGGTGCTGGTGGGGCCCGCGGCGTCGGATCCGTGGCTGATCGAACTGCCGTGGTGCAGCCACACCTTGCGGCCCCGGTCCGGTGCGGGCTCGATGGGGGCGTCGGTGCGCAGCGCGACCAGTTCGGTGGTCTCGTTGTGCGGCAGCCAGATCTCGACGTCCTTGTCGCCGTCGGGCAGATCGGCGAAACGGAGAGTGCCTGCCGGGCCGGGTTCGTGCACGACCGACCCGGTGGTCATGTCGATGGTGAGGGTGTTGCCGCCGTCCACGCCGGCCCGGCCGGCCAGGCGGCCGTCGACGAGCAGGTCGTACATGCCGTCGGGGCGGGACGGAGCACCCACGTAGACGCGCTTCGTCGGCAGGGTGTCCAGTTCGACGGCGGTCGCCCGGGTGCGGAACACCAGCCGTACGCCGGAGGGCTGGGACTCCGCCATCGCCAGTTGCCCGTCGGCGCACTGGGCGCGGGCCCAGGCGGGAAGCCGGTGCGGCAGAAGGCCCTGAGCGGTGCGCTCCAGGTCGAGGGCGCCGCGGAGGATGTCAGCGGTGACGGGCGTGGTGATCCAGTTGGGCTCTGTGTACATGTCTCAGCCTGTTGATCGAAGTGTTCGGGTGCGTCGGGTCACGGGGCCTCAGACTGCGGGCCAGTTCCGCAACAGGGCGTCGAGGGCGTCCATCATCCGGGTCCAGGTCTCCTGGGTGTCCGGGGCGCTGTGGCTGAACCCTCCGCCCATCTCCAGGCTGACGTAGCCGTGGAAGAAGCTGCCCAGCAGCCGGACCGCGTGGGTCTGGTCGGGTTCCTCCAGGTCGTAGCCCCGGAGGATCGCGCGTGTCATCTGCGCGTGCCTGCTGCCGGCACTGGCGGCCGCCGCCTCCGGATCGAGCCTCAGCTGGGCCGCGGCGTACCGGCCGGGATGCTCGTGGGCGTAGTCGCGGTAGACGTTCGCGAGGGCGGCCAGGGCGTCCTTGCCGGCTCGCCCCGCCAGGGCGGCGGCGCCACGGTCGGCGAGCTCCTCCAGGGCGAGCAGCGCGATCCTGGTCCGGAGGTCCTGGGAGTTCTTGAGGTGCGAGTACAGACTCGCGACCTTGACGTCGAACTGCCTGGCGAGCGCGGAGACGGTCACCTGCTCGAAGCCGACCTCGTCGGCCAGTTCCGCTCCGGCCAGGGTGAGGCGTTCCGCGTTCAGTCCTGCGCGCGCCATGGAATTCCTCCCGTTGGACTGAACCCATGATGCATTTACCTAATACCTTTAGGCAAATCAGGGAGTCGCTGTTTCCGGGAGGGTGAGCCGGCCGGAGGCCCGCGCATCACGACGCGCAGGCCTCCGGCCGCCTCACGGGATGCCCGTGCCGGCCCCGTGCACCGCCGGGCGCCGTCAGTCCGTGACCGCGTCGAGCTCGGCGATACGCGCCTGGGCCCGGGGGCTGTCGGCGCGTCCCATCGCGGTCCACTGCTGGGCCAGGACGCCCGGACCGTAGTTCCTGGATCCGCCGATGCTCGCCGCCAGCGTCTGGGCGCGGGCGCCCTCCTCGATGAGCAGGATCGTACGGGCGAGGTCCAGCAGTCCGCCGCGCCCCCAGATGGTGGCGCCGCCGTTGGCCTCCAGGATTCCCGGTACCTCGGGGTCCTCGTCCAGCACCCGGATGATGAACGCGTCCTCGGCCTCACGACGGTCGAGGTAGACCGGCAGTTCATCGGCGAGCGTGTCGCGCTGGACCGGCACATAGCGGATGGGCAGCGGACGGTGGGTCTGCCCCCAGGCCGCGAGGTACGGCGTGTGGACGTGCGAGATCGCGTTGAGCCACGGGTGAGCCGCGAACACCGCCGCGTAGCGGAGCCCGTCGCCCCACGGACGCAGCGCGTCCGGACCGTCGAGGATGGAGGTCAGCACCACCTCCGGCCTGGCGCCGGGGCGCAGCGGGTCAGGGTGCTTCACCGCGGCGACCAGTTGCTCGCCCGGTGCCCGCACCACGAAGCTCAGGGTCGCGCTGGCGGTGGTCGTCCCGGTCTCGCGAAGTACCTTGAACGCCGTCGTCGCCTCGTCGAGCAGCGTGGCCGTGAACGCGTCGACATCGACTCCGGCGCTCATCGGGCGGCCACCAGCGCGTGCGCTGCCCGGAGCGGCTCGTGGGCCACCCACGCGTCCAGCGGGAAGTCGGGCCTGACAAAGGAATGGGACACGAGGAACTCCTTCTGTTGGTCGAGCAGGGTGAGCCGGTCGTCGGACAGACCGGGGTGCAGACGGCGGTGGAAGTCGCCGCGGTGGGCCGCGGCGACCGCTTCCGGTGTGCCACCGGTATCGCTGTGCAGGATCCGCAGCAGCTCCTCCCGGTGGCCGGCCGCCCAGTCGGCGGCCCGCAGCGTCTCGGCGAGGAACCGCACGACAAGCTCGGGATGCTCGGCGAGCGTCCGTTCGTGGACGGTGATCGGCCGGGGCGTGCCGTTGTTGACCCGGCTGCGCGGGTCGTCCTCGTCGTCGAGGTCGATGCCGATCACCACGCCCGCCTCGGCGGCGTGGGCGAGTGCGGCGGCTCCTTTGACGTAGACGGCGTCGACATCGCCGCGCCGGAGGGCCTCGATGCCGGTCCACGGGTGGGGCAGCGCGCCGTTGACCGTCCACTCGGGGTGCGCGTCCCGGGCGTCGGGAACCTCGGTGAACTCCACGGCGTGGAGGCCGAGTCCGGCGATCCCGAGCGCCCCCCTGAAGCCCTGCAGCGCCATCGCCCGCATGATGCCCGCGCCCGGTTCGGCGCCGTGGACCGGCAGCGCGGCACGCCGTCCGGCGAGGGCCCCGGGGCTGTCGATACCCGATCCGGGGCGGACGAGAATCGCCTGCCGCTCCTCGATCCAGGTCAGGCCGATGAGCCGGGTCGGCGCACCCCGGGCCCGGGCGGCGAGCGCCGGGATGCTGCCTCCTTCGCGGAAGAGACCGGGCAGTTCGTGGTCGAGGTGGTGGCGGGCCAGCTCCGGCGCACCGTCCTGGAGGAGGGTGACCGTGATGCCGTCGCCCGCGAACGCCGCGTCGAGCAGCCCGAGTCGATGGGCGAGGCCGCTCGCGGTGGGGACGGGGCACCGGGTGAGACGGATCGTGTCGATGGTCCGCGCAACCGCGGCCCCCGGTCCCCGGTGGCCGGTCATCGGGACCCGGATCCGCGGGCCGCGACTGCGGGCGCGACCTCGGGGCCCCGAGGGGGCGGGAAGTGGGCAAGCAGTGCGTCGTAGCCGTCCGGCTGGAACGGCGGGATGTCGAACTCGTGGTCGGTGTCGAGGAGTGGCAGCACGTCCCGTCCGAAACGCAGCGCTTCGGACGCGAGCGGCCATCCCGAGAGGATGAAGGCCTCGGCGCCGTGCGCGGCGTACTCCTGGATCCGCTCGGCGACCTGGGCGGGTGTGCCGACCAGCCATGTTCCGGCGCCGGGCCCGAAGAAGTCGAATCCGAACGTGCTCGGTCCGAGCCAGATGTTGGGGTGGACGACCAGGTCCTCGACCTCGGGCAGCCGGCCGGCACGGAGCGCGTCGACACAGCGCCGCACCCGTGGGTCGTCGGTCTCGACCTCCTTGTCCAGCCAGCCGGGTCCGAGCTTGTACGAGACGAGTTCCACGGCCTTCTCGTACGAGGTCTGCTCCAGCAGCCACCGGGCATGGGCCCACGCCTCCTCCTCCGTGTCGCGTACGACGACCTGGAGCCGGGTGCCGTACCCGAGCGTGCGTCCGTGCGTGGCGGCGATCGCTGCGACCTTCTGGAACCTCGCCCCGAGCCGGTCCGGAAGATCGGCGAAGCTGAGGTAGAAGTCGACGGTCCTGGCCGCGTGTTCGACTCCTGCCTCGGAGGCTCCTGCGCCCCACAGCGGGATGCGGGACTGGACGGCCTCCGGGAAGAAGGTGAGCGGGACGTCGAAGGTCCGGGCCGCCAGCCGGATGTGCTTGCCCTCGTAGGGCTCTTTGCTGCTGGTCCAGCGGCGGGAGAAGGCTTCCCAGTACTCGGCGCTGTAGGAGTAGCGCTCGTCGTGCGGAAGGAACATGCCGTATTCGGGCAGCCAGGAGTCGTGCCCGTTGACGACGTTGAAGAGCAGGCGCCCCTCGCTGAAGTTGTCGATGGCCAGCGCGATGTCGACGAGTTTGGCCGGGGAGACCAGCCCCGGGTACAGGGCCACCAGGAAGCGCATCCGCCGGGTGAGCGGTGTCAGCGCCGAGGCGAGGGCGAGCGGCTCGTGCGGGCCGGTCGGCAGCAGCGCGCCGTAGAGCCCCACCCGGTCGATCACTTCGGCGGTCGCCCGCAGCCGGGGCAGGTCGTTGCGCCAGACGCCGTGCTCCTCCCACGGGACGGGTCCGTCGGCCGACTGGAGGTACCAGAGGATCTTCACCGTCATGGCTGCCGCTCCTTCGCGTGCTCGGTGTGGCGGGAGCGCGCGGTGAAGTCCGCGCGCCCGGTGTGCTCCGCGTTCGCGTCCCCGGTGCGCCACGAGCGCCGGACGAGCGCTGCGGCGCGTTCGGCGACGAACGCCGTGGGCGCCATGGTGTGACCGCGGTTGAGTACGGGGATCGCTGAGGCGTCGACGACGCGGAGCCCGGTGATGCCCCGGACGCGCAGTTCGGCGTCGAGCACGGCGTCCGGGTCGCCGTCCGGGCCGAACCGGGCGGTTCCGGCCGGGTGGAACATGGCCCCGGCCGCACTTCGGATGTGGGCGTCGGTGTCCTCGTCGGCGAGGGAGGGCCCGAGGGGCGCTCCCGCGTACGGGGTGAGGGAGGGCGCGGCGAGGAGGCGGCGGGCGAGGCGCACCCCGGCACGCAGCACGGCGAGGTCGTCGCCGCCGGGATCGCTCAGATAGCCGGGATCGATGAGGGGCGGCGCCAGCGGGTCCGTGCTCGCGAGGCGCACGGTCCCCCTGCTGCGTGGCTGGAGCGCGACCACACCGAACGTCACCCCGGGCCCCTCGCCCCGGGGAGTGTCCCGGCCCGGTGCGAGCACGATCTCGATGTCGGGAGCGGGCACTTCGGGGCGGCTGCGCGCGAACACCACCGCTCCCGCCGTGCCGTCGGCCGATCCCTTGCGGTGCGGCTCCCCGGTGCCGGCGGTGTCCGGGGCGCGTACCGCGCCACCGACGCATATGTGGTCGTGGAGATTGCGCCCGACGCCCGGAAGCTCCGCGACGACGGGAATCCCGAGCCGCTCCAGGTCCTGTGCGGGGCCGATACCCGAGAGCAGCAGGAGCTGCGGAGACCGTACGGCGCCCGCGGCGAGAAGCACCTCCCGCCGTGCGGCCACGGAGACGGGCGGGCCGCCGTCGTGCCGGTAGGTGACACCCGTGGCGCGGCCGCCCTCGACGACGATCCGGGTGACGTGGGCTCCGGTCACGATCCGCAGGTTCGCGCGGGTCCGCGCGGGGGCGAGGAACGCGTCCGCGAAGGTGACGCGATGCCCGTCCCGCACCGTGAGGCGCAGGGCGTCGACGCCCTCGGGGCTTTCCGCGTCCCTCTCTGCGCGGGGCAGACCCAGCCCCTGTGCGGCACTGAACAGAGCTTCGGTCAGAGGGTGTTCGGCTCCGGGGCGGACGGGCAGCGGGCCCCGTCCGGTCCCCGTGCCGTCGTCCTCCAGCCGGCGGAGGGACGCTCGGGCGCTCTCCCAGGACCAGCCCTCGCCGTAGGTACTCCAGGCGTCGTAGTCCGCCGCGCCGCCGGGAACCCACAACGACGCGTTGATGGCGGACGAACCGCCGAGCGCGCGGCCCGAGGGCCAGGGGACGGCCCGTCCGCCGAGTCCGGGCTGCGGCACGGTGTCGTAGGACCAGTCGGCGTCCGAGCCCCACAGCTCGGCGCCACGTAACGGGTCACGGGCCTGCGGGGTATCGGGGAGTTCGGGTCCGGCTTCGAGCAACAGAACGGTGGTATCGGGGAGTTCGGAGAGCCGGGCGGCTACGACCGAGCCGGCGACTCCCGCGCCCACAACCAGGAAGTCGTACGTGGGTGGTGGGGCGTCAGGCATGGCGGCGGACCCCGGGGGTCGCTGCCGCGGCCTCTGCGTGTGTCATGCCGTCAGGCTCGGGCAGCCGCGAAGAGCTTGTCAAATAGTGAAGGCACATTTCACATAGCGGCAACCTTTGCCATGATGGGGTCGACGACGGCAGCCCCCTCCCCCACTCCCGTCCCCGTCCACACGGACGGCCCAAGGAACAGGACCTCCCATGGCACGACAGGACACTCCGGAGCCCGCACCCAGCCGCCCGGCGGGCGCCCAGACGGTTGAGCGGGCCTTCGAGGTCCTCCAATGCCTCAGAACGGCCCCGGGGCCCGTCGGCGTGTCCGACATAGCCCGGAGCCTCGACCTGAACGTCAGCAGCGTCTATCGGATGACGAGAGCCCTGGAGAAAGCCGGTTTCCTCGAGCAGGACCCGACGACCCGGCGCTACCGGCTCGGCAGCGCCATCGCCGGGCTCAACCGCGTACTGATCCACCAGCGCAGGTTCGACCTGGCACGACCCGAGTTGCAGCGGCTCGCCGAGGAGACGTCCGGTTCGGCCACACTCGCACTGCGCGACCGCAACGAGGCCCTGGTCGTCAGCGACCTGCCCGTCACCGAGGCCACCGGCGACTGGGGTACCCGGGTCGCCAACTCCGTCCCCCTGCACGCGTCCGCGTTCGGCAAGGCCCTCCTCGCCTGGCCGGCTCCCACGGACGCGGAGCTGGACTCGCTCGCTCCCTTCGAACGGTTCACGGAGCGCACGATCACCTCGGCCGAGCGACTGCGCGACGAGCTGGCGGCCACCAGGGAACGCGGTTACGCCGTCTCCAGCAGAGAGCTCTATCCACTGCAGTTGACCGTCGCGGTGCCGATCCTCAACCAGGACGGCGGCAGCTATCTCGCCCTGGGCGTGGGCACCACCTGGAGCCGGGGAGCGGCGGCCCGTACGAGGACCATGGCCCGCCTGGCCCAGGACAGCGCGCACCGGCTGCGCACCCTCCTGGTCCCCGACTCCCCCGGCCGGTGGTGAGCCGGGTCCCGCCTCGTGCGGGCCAACTCGCGTTGATGCGGGTTCACTTCAGTCCCGTGAACAGATCCCGATGGGAGTTGACGTATCACCTCGGAGTCCCACACCCTTGAGTTGATACATCAACTCATAGGGATGGGGAGCAGTCATGCCCAAAATTGCCGTGATCGTCGGAAGCGTTCGCCCGGGCCGGGTCACCCGCGAGGTGGCCGACTGGGTGCACACCGTCGCTTCCAAGCGTCCGGAGGCCGACTACGAGCTGGTCGACATCGCGGACTTCGACCTGCCGGCCTACGACGAGGCGCTGCCGCCGCAGTACGGGCAGTACGAGGGTGCGCACACCAAGCGCTGGGCAGCGAAGATCGCCGAGTTCGACGGCTTCGTCTTCGTCACCCCCGAGTACAACCACAGCGCTCCCGCGGCGCTGAAGAACGCGCTCGACTACATCTACGGCGAGTGGAACAACAAGGCCGCGGGCTTCGTCAGCATCGGCGCCGCGGGCGGCGTGCGCGCGGTCGAGCACCTGCGGCAGATCGCCTCCGAACTGCAGATCGCGACCGTGCAGGCGCAGCTCGGGCTGCCCGTCTCGGTCGACTTCCCGAGTTACCCCGCCTTCTCCCCGTCGGAAACCCGCGAGGAGGAGCTGGGCCGGGTGCTCGACCAGCTCGAGAACTGGGCAGGCGCACTGAAGGCAGTTCGCGGCTGACGGTACGGCACACGCCGTACAGCCACCGCACCATGGTCCCTCCCGCGCCCGTCGCGGGAGGGAACTCCTTTGCGGGCCTCGCAAAATCCCCGGAGGAGAGCATCCATAGGGGTTTCGGGAGACCGCTCAGGGGACGCAGGCGGGGATTCTCCGTGAAATATGGGATGCATGAAATCATTGGTACTCGCCGGTGGTTCCGGCACCCGCCTGCGCCCGATCACGCACACCTCGGCAAAACAGCTGGTTCCGGTAGGTAACAAACCAGTTCTCTTCTACGGGCTCGAGGCCATTGCCGCCACCGGTATCACCGAAGTGGGCATCGTCGTGGGCGATACGGCGGACGAGATAGAGAAGGCCGTCGGTGACGGTTCGCAATTCGGTATCGAAGTCACCTACATCCGGCAGGAAGCCCCCCTGGGCCTCGCCCACGCGGTCCTCATTTCCCGCGACTTCCTCGGCGACGAAGATTTCCTGATGTACCTGGGCGACAACTTCATCGTCGGCGGGATCACGGACGTCGTCGACTCCTTCCGCAGGGACCGGCCGGACGCCCAGGTTCTGGTCACCCGGGTCCCCGACCCTTCCCGGTTCGGCGTCGCCGAGCTGGATTCCGCCGGGCATGTGGTGAGGCTGGAGGAGAAGCCGCAGCAGCCCAGGAGCGACCTGGCGCTGGTCGGTGTCTATCTGTTCACCCCCGCGGTCCACCGGGCCGTGCGGGCGGTCAAGGCGTCGTGGCGCGGCGAGCTGGAGATCACCGACGCCATCCAGTGGCTCATCGACGAGCGCCTGCGGGTCCGGTCGACGACGATCACCGGCTACTGGAAGGACACCGGGAACGTCGACGACATGCTGGAGGCCAACCGCACCGTGCTGGAGACCCTGGTCCCCGGGATCGAGGGCGAGACGGACGACGCGACGCGGATCATCGGCCGGGTACGGATCGAGGCCGGCGCCGTGGTCCGAGGATCCCGGATCGTCGGACCGGCCGTCGTGGGCGCGGGAGCGGTGGTCATCGACTCCTACCTCGGGCCGTTCACCTCGGTCTCCGAGAACTGCCACATCGAGGACAGCGAAATAGAGTTCTCGATCATCCTGGCCGACTCGTCGATCAGAGGCGTGCACCGCGTCGAGGCGTCCCTCATCGGCCGTTCGGTCGAAGTGACCCCGGCTCCGCGGGTGCGCGCGGCCCACCGGCTGGTACTCGGCGACTACAGCAAGGTGCAGATCTCCTCATGACCACCAAGATCCTTGTGACGGGTGGCGCCGGATTCATCGGCTCGCACCACGTGCGCACCCTCCTCGGCCCCGAAGGACCGGACGGGGTCACGGTCACGGTGCTGGACGCCCTGACGTACGCCGGCAACACCGCCAATCTCGCCCCTGTCCGGGATCATCCCGGCTTCCGCTTCGTTCACGGTGACATCCGGGACAGCGCTCTCGTGGACCGGCTGGTCCCGGAACACGACCAGATCGTGCACTTCGCCGCCGAGTCCCACGTCGACCGTTCGATACTCAGCGCGACCGAGTTCGTCACCACGAACGTCCTGGGGACGCAGACGCTCCTGGACGCCGCGCTGCGCAGCGGTCTGGAGACGTTCGTCCACATCTCCACCGACGAGGTGTACGGCTCCGCCGCCGAGGGCTCCTGGCCCGAGACCGATCCGCTCCGGCCGAACTCGCCCTATGCGGCCTCCAAGGCGGCGGCCGAACTGCTGGCCATCGCCTGCCACCGTACGCACGGCCTGGACGTGCGGGTGACGCGCTGCTCCAACAACTTCGGCCCGTTCCACTACCCCGAGAAGCTCATCCCCCTGTTCATCACGAACCTCCTCGACGGACGGCCGGTTCCGTTGTACGGGGACGGCCTCCACATCAGGGACTGGCTGCACGTCGACGACCACGTCCAGGGCATCGAGCTGGTCCGCACCAAGGGGATCCCCGGCTCGGTCTACAACATCGGTGGCGGCACCGAACTCACGAACAAGGATCTGACGGGGCGGCTGCTCGCGGCCTGCGGGGCCGGCTGGGAGCACGTCGAGTACGTCGAGGACCGCAAGGGCCACGACCGGCGGTACTCGGTGGACTGCACCAGGATCCGCGACGAGCTGGGTTACGTACCGCGCGCCGACTTCGACGGAGCCCTCGCCGAGACCGTGGCCTGGTACCGGGCGAACCGTGCCTGGTGGGAACCGCTGAAGAAGCGGTCGGCGCCGTCATGACCGCGCGCGCCGTGAGCAGGCCCCTGTCCGGGTGGGTGGACAGGGGCCTGCTCGTGCCGCCGGAAGACTCTAGACGGGGACGCCGACCGCAGCGGGTACCGGCGGGCGCCGGCGTCGTCCCTCGCGTGCGATGCGCGGGTCGATCACCGGGTAGAGGAGGTCGATCAGCAGGTTGACCACGGCGAACACCGTGGCGCCGAGCAGCACCAGGGCCTGGACGACCGGAAGGTCCTGCCCGCTGACCGCCTGCGTGGTGAGCCGGCCGAGCCCGTCGCGCGAGAACACCGTCTCGACGACCACGGAACCCGACAGCATTCCGCCGACCAGCAGCCCGACCATGGTCAGGGCAGGCAGGACGGCGTTGCGCAGCGCGTGCCGCACATGCACGACCGGCCGTGTCACGCCTTTCGCCCGTGCCGTCTCCACGTAGCCCTCCAGGAGTTCCGACTGCAGGCTCTTGCCCAGCAGCTGGGCGATGAGCGCGCCGGCGGGCAGCGCGAGGGTGAGTGCCGGCAGGACCATGCTCTGCGGTCCTTCGTTGCCGATCGCCGGGAAGACGTGCCATCGGAACGAGAACTGCTGCAGGAGCAGCAGGCCCACCCAGTACGAGGGCAGCGACACACCGAGCGGTGGGAGGCTCATCAGCAGCTGCTGCAGCCAGCGCCACCGCACCAGCGAGGCGCCCACCGCGAGCGCCGTGCCGAGCAGGAGGCCGAGCCCCAGACCCGCGCCGGTGATCTGCGCGGTCTGGGGCAGGGCCTGACCGATGAGGTGGGAGACCTGTTCCCGGCTCTGGATCGACTGGCCGAGATCGCCCTGCAGGACCGCGCCGAGCCGGCTCACGTACTGCTCGGTCATCGGGCGGTCGAGGCCGAGGTCGGCGCGCATCGCGTCGAGCTCGGCGGGGCTGAGGCTGGAGTTGGGTCCGGCCATCACCGCGACCGGATCGCTGGGCAGCGCGAACAGCACCACGAAGGAGATGGTGAAGGCGGCCCAGATCACGAAGACGGCCTGGCCGGCCCGTGACAGCAGATAGCGCGCCATCGGTTCAGCTGCTCCCGTCCAGTGCCCGGCTCGGGAGCTCGCGTCGGAGCACCGGGGCGATTTCGTCGAAGAAGAGCTCCAGCGTGGCGTCGTACTGTGCGCGGCTGAGGATCTCGCCGTCGACGTGCAGATGGAGGAGCTCGTGGCCGAACTCCTGGTGCTGGCCGATGACTTTGTCGATGATCTGCTGGGGGCTGCCCACCAGGACGGAACTGTGCTCGATCCAGTCCTCGACGGTGTCGTACGCGATCGAGCCGCCGTCGAAGGTGCGGTTGACGGCCAGGCGTGCCTCGAAGACGGGGCGGTAGGCGGCGACGGCCTCCTGGGAGTTCCGCGCTCCGAAGTAGCCGGCCGTACCGGCGCCGACGAGGGCCCGGCGGGGGTCGTGCCCGTAGGAGGCGAAGCGTTCCCGGTAGTGGTGGATCAGCTTGGCGTAGCGGTCGAGCGGACCGCTGCCGTTGGAGGAGAAGACCGGGTCGCCGTGCTGGGCGGCGAAGTCGACCGATCCGGTGCTGCTGCCGCTGCCGTGCCAGATCCGGATGTTCTTCTGGTACGGCCGCGGCAGGGCCTCGGCGTTCTCCAGGGAGCGGCCGAGGCGGCCTTCCCAGGTGACGTCGTCCTCGGTCCACAGCCGCCGGAACAGCGCGTAGTTCTCCCGGAGCAGGTCCCACTGGTTCTCCGGGGTGATCCCGAACAGTTTGCTGGACCTGGGGTAAGCGCCCTTGGCGACGATGAGGTCGAGGCGGCCGCCGGAGAGGTTGTCGAGCGTGGAGTAGTCCTCGAACGCCCTCAGCGGGTCGAGCATGCCGAGCGTCGTCACGGCGGTGAAGAGCCGGATCTTCGAGGTCCGCGCGGCGATGTTGCTCAGGAGGACCGGTGGGGAGGACGACACGGCGGGGCGGTCGTGGCGTTCGCCGATCCCGTAGGCGTCGAACCCCCATTCCTCGGCGCGTACCGCGTAGTCGATGAGCTCCTTGAGCTGGAGCTCGTCCGGCTTGTCCTGCCGTGGCAGATGAGGGAGGAGGAGGAATTTCATCGCTGCTCCCGCTTGAGGTGGTTCTCGATCTCGTCGACCGCGAGCGCGGGCCCGCCCGATGCGCGGGTGTGCTCCTGCAGCTCGCGTACGCGCCGGGCGACGGCCTCGTCGCCCGCCACCGAGAGCACGGCCTCACGCAGCGCCGCCGCATCGAGGTTCTCGGGCCGGACGACGGTGCCGATGCCCAGTTCGGTCACCCGCTCCGCGTAGGGGAGGACGTCGACGCCCTGCGGCACCACCACGACCGGTGTGGCGGTGTGGAGGGCTTCGGAGAGGCTGCCGGTGCCGCCGTGGGTCACGAATGCGGCGGCGTGTTCGAGGACCTTCACATGGTGTATCCAGCGGTGGACCTCGACATTGGGCGGCAGGGGTGCCAGCTCGGCCGGGTCCAGGCCGTTGCCCACCGAGATCACCGCGTGCAGGGGCTGGTCGCGGAAGGCTTCGACGGCGGTTCGGAAGAAGCCGATGTGCTGGTTGTTGACGGTTCCGAGCGAAATCAGCACGGTGGGCAGACCGTCGGCCGGCGGCTGCCAGTCGTCGAGGAAGTCCCGGTCCCCCAGGCTCGGCCCGATGAACACGAAGCGTTCGTCGAAAGTCTCGTGGGCGGGCTGGAACTGCCGGGGCACGAAGACGACGGTGAGCTCGTCCGGGACCCGCCGGGTCCACAGGAACTCCTCGACCCGGTCGGCGATGCCGTATTCGTCGAGGAACGCGGAGATCTCGTCCACCGGGTCGGTGAGGGCGAAGTCCGGTGCGAGGGCGAAGATCCGCTCGAAGTACGAGTAGTGCGCGTTGGACACGACACTCGGCGCGAGGTGGACGGCGGGGAGCTGCCAGCTGTGGCGCAGTACGCGGCCGGCCTGGAAGGCGGCCTCGTCGTAGGCGAGGAGGTCCGGACGGTCGTCGCCGTAGTGCGCCTCGACGGCCCGCAGAATGGCGACGTTCTCCCGGAAGAACGCCTCGGTCGGGGTGATGGAGGTGTCGTTGGCCAGGCTCTCGAGCGGCTTCACCGAGGTGTAGGTCAGCACGTCGGCGCCGGCCCCGCGCACCTTCTCGGCGAACTCCTCGATCGTCACGTAGGTGACCTGGTGGCCGCGCCGGACCAGTTCGGAGACCAGTGCCAGCTTGGGGAAGAGATGTCCGTTGGACGGTATGTCGATGATCAGTGCTCGTATGGACATGGGAGTCCTCCTTGGCGTCAGGTCCGGGGAAAGGCGATGATCTTCTCGGGCACGACCCGCACGGCGACCCGCACCAGGCCGTCCGGCGGTGCGTGGGTCTCCCCCAGGTACTTGAGGGCCAGTTCGTCGGACAGCTCCTGTGCGCCGTCCTCGGAGAGGTGCGCGATCCCGCGCACCTCCACCGAGCTGTACGGGTTCGCCGCATCGAACACCGAGACACTGATCCGCGGATCGCGTGCCAGGTTCCTTGCCTTGCCGCGCGCCACCGGGGCCACGAACAGCAGGGTGTCGCCGTCCCGCTTCACCCACACCACCGAGGACTGCGGGCTTCCGTCGGGGTTCACGGTGGCGATGACCGGGAAGTTCCGGCCGTCGAAGAGCGCACGGGTTCGTTCGTCGAGCGTCACCGGCATGGCGACGATCGCCTCCTTCATCAGTCGTTCGGTACGTGGGTGGGAGCGGGGACGGCGGACCGTCAGGAGAGCCAGACGGGCGTCAGCGGGTTCAGCCCGGCGCCCGCGCCCAGCGTGAGTCCGTGCACCTGCTTGCCGGTGGCGACGACGGTCGTCTGCTCGAACACCGGGAGGTAGACGACCTCTTCGACGATGCGTCGCTGGGCCTGGGCCAGGATCTTGTTGCGGGCGGCGGGGTCACCGGTCGCGACCTGCTCCTGGAGCAGCGGCTCCAGCGTCGTGTCGTTGATCCGGTAGTAGTTCGGCGGCGCTCCGGAGAAGGAGGTGCGCAGCACGTCACCGTCGGCCTGGGTTCCGTTGGTCCAGAAGAAGTCGTACTTCTCCTGCTTGAGGCCGTCGAGGATCTGCAGGCCGGTCTGCTGGAGCAGCTTCAGCTCGATGCCGTTCTCGGCGAGCTGGGCCTTGATGAGTTCCAGGGTCTTCTGGCTGGCGGTGTAGCCGGGGAACCAGCCGACGACGAGGCTGAGCTTCTTGCCGTCCTTGGCCCGTACGCCGTCGCCGCTGCGGGTCCAGCCGGCGGTGTCCAGCAGCTTGCCCGCTTCGGTGGGGTCGTGCTTCACCACGGAGCCGAGGTCGGTGTAACCGGGCGTGGTGGACGCCAGCACGCTGGTCGCGGGCTTGAAGTCCGGGCTCAGTACGGCGTCGCGTACCTCCGTCCGGTCGACCGACAGGGCGATGGCCTTGCGGACGCGTACGTCGTCGAGCGGCTTGCGTGCGGAGATGGGCACCAGCCCCCACACCAGGCCGGGGTTGGGCCGGGTGACGAGCTTCAGACCGTTGTCGCGTACGGACGCGATGTCGCCCGGAGGTACGTCGCTGACCGCCTGGACCTGCCCGGACTCGAGGCTGCCGGTGCGGACGCTCGCCTCCGGCACCACCTTGAAGACGACCTTGTCGAGGTAGGCGTCTCCGGTGTGCCGGACACTGCCGGGCGACCAGTCGTACCCCTTGCGCTTGGAGAGGGTGACCTGGCCGGGTGCGAAGGTGTCCAGGACGAAGGGGCCCGAGCCGATCACGTTGTCGACGCGCTTGTCCCAGGGGAGCTTGAGCGTGGCCGGGGCGACGAGGGACAGCCCGGTCTGGGAGGCCGCGACGAGGAAGGGCGCGTTGGGCTTGCTGAAGGAGACCGTCACCGTCGCCGGGTCGACGACCGAGGCTTCGGTGAACGCGCTGACCGTCGGCGCGATCGAGGGGTTCACCTTCGCCTTGTTCGCGACCAGGTCGTCGAAGTTGGCCTTGACCACCTCGGCTGTCAGCGGGGTGCCGTCGGAGAAGGTGACGCCTTCGCGGAGGTGGAAGGTGAACTCGGTGGCGTCCTTGTTGATCTCCCAAGACTTCGCGAGCCACGGCACGATCTTGCCGGTCTCGGGGTCCTGGTTCACGAGCGAGTCGAAGAGCTGCCGGTTGACGTAGACGGCACCCGTGTCGGTGAACGCACGGGGGTTGGCGCTCTGCGGGGACTGCTGGAGGGCGAGGGTGAGGGTCCCGCCCTTCTTCGGTGCGCTGTTGGCGGCGTCGCCGGACGCGGCGTCGTCCGTGCCGCCGCAGGCGGTGAGCAGGACGGTCAGGCCGGCGGCCAGGGCCAGGGTGGAGCGGAGTCTGCGTGCTCGGGTGTACATGACGGGGTTGTCTCCTTGTGGTGCTTCTCGAAGGGTGCGGGGGGTGGTTCTGCGTCAAAGGGGCGGGCGTGAGCGGGTCGTCCGGTGCTCAGAGGCGTGCGGCGGACGGTTGTCCGGTCTGCCCGAGCTGCTCACGGCCGGGGATGGCGGCCAGCAGAGCCTCGGTGTACGGATGGCCCGGACGTGTGAGGACCTGCTCGGCGGGGCCTTCCTCGACGAGGCGGCCGGCGCGCATGACACCGACCCGGTGGGCGATCTGCCGCACCACGGCCAGGTCGTGGGAGATGAACAGACAGCTGAGTCCGAGCCGGGCCTGGAGCTCGGCGAGCAGGTCGAGGATCTGGGCCTGGACGGAGACGTCCAGTGCGGACACCGGCTCGTCGCAGACCAGCAGGCCCGGGTTGAGCGCGAGGGCCCGTGCGATCGCCACGCGTTGCCGCTGGCCGCCCGAGAGTTCGGAGGGCCGGCGCTCCAGGGCCGTGGCGGGCAGGGCGACGAGGTCGATGAGTTCGGCGGCCCGCTGGGTGCGCTGACGGCGCGTCCCCAGTCCGAACGAGGTGAGGGGGTCGGCGACGATCTGGCCGACCGTCAGCCGGGGGTTGAGGGCCGCGTAGGGGTTCTGGTGGACGATCTGCATCCGGCGGCGCAGCGCGCGCAGTTCCCGCCCTCGGTGGGCGGTGACGTCCTCGCCGTCGACGTACACCCGGCCCGAGGTCGGGGTGGTGAGCCGCAGCAGCAGCCGTGCCACGGTCGACTTGCCCGATCCGGACTCGCCCACCAGCGCGAGCGTCTCGCCGCGCGGGACCGTCAGGCTGACGTCGTCGACGGCGCGCAGGACCGTGCGCTCGCCGGCCGCGCGCGGCAGCCGGTACTCCTTCACCAGGTGCTCGGCGCTGATCTGTACCGGGCCCGTGGGAGCGGCGAAGGCGTCGGAAGCCTCCGGTGCCGGGCCGCCCGGTTCCCGGACGGTGGCCGCGGGGCGTGCCGGAGGTCGGGGCCCCCGGCCCGGGGCCGCGGCGACGAGTGCCTTCGTGTACGGGTGCGTCGGGGCGGACACGATGCTTTCCGGCAGACCGTCCTCGACGACCTCGCCCTGTGCCATGACCAGGACGCGGTCGCTCCGTTCGGCGGCGACCCCGAGGTCGTGCGTGATCAGCAGGACGCTCGTGCCCGCGGCACGGGTCAGCGACTGGATGTGGTCGAGGATCTGGCGCTGCACGATGACGTCGAGCGCGCTGGTCGGCTCGTCGGCGACGATCAGTCGTGGCCGGGCGGCGACGGCGATGGCGATGAGTACGCGTTGGCGCAGACCGCCGGAGAGCTCGTGGGGGAACTGACCGGCGCGCCGGCGTGGATCGGGTACGCCCGCGTCGGCCAGCAGATCGAGTACGGCGGCGCGTGCGCCGCGCCGGTCGGTGATCCCGTGGGTGATCAGCGCCTCGGCCACCTGCCGCCCGATGCGGTGCACGGGGTTCAGCGCGGTTCCGGGGTCCTGGGGGATCAGGGCGATCTCCCGGCCGCGCAGGCCTCGCAGGTGCCGTTCGCCCAGGCGGGTGAGGTCCTGGCCGCCGAAGCCAATGCTGCCGCTGCTCAGTTCGGCGGCGGGCGGCAGGAGGCCGAGCACGGCGTGCGCCGTCGTGGACTTTCCCGATCCGGACTCGCCGACGACCGCGACGGTCTCGCCCGGGGCGACGGTGAAACTGACGGACCGTACGGCTTCGACGACACTGCGGCGCAGCCGATAGCGCACGACGAGGTCGCGGACGTCGAGGAGCGGGGCGGGTTCGGAGCCGGGAATCGTTGCGGAGCTCATCAGGCGGCCCTCGGATCGCTGTCGAGGGCGCGTGCCACCCGGTTGGAGGCGACCACGGTCGCGGCGACGGCCAGGCCGGGGAAGGTGGTCAGCCACCAGGCGACCCGCAGTGAGTCACGGCCCTCCGAGACCAGTGCGCCCCACTCCGGTGTCGGCGGCTGCACTCCGTAGCCGAGGAAGCTGAGCGCGGAGACCGCGAGGATCGCGGTGCCGAACTCCAGGGCGGCCAGCGCCCAGACCGGTCCGAGGGTGTTCGGCAGGACGTGCCGTGTCAGGACGCGAGGCCACCGTGCTCCGCCGGAGTGCGCCGCTTCCACGTACAGGCTCTCGCGGACCTTGAGTACTTCGGCGCGCATGATGCGGGCGCAGGTGGCGATGCTCGTCAGACCGACCGCGATGGCCGCGTTCCGGGTGCCGGGTCCCAGCGCCACGATCAGCACCAGGGACAGCAGCAGACCGGGTATGGACAGCAGCATGTCCACCAGCCGCATGATCACCATGTCCGTGCTTCCTCTGAGGAATCCGGCCAGGAGGCCGAGCAGTGCTCCCGCGGTCAGTCCGATCAGGGTGGCGATCAGGGCGGACAGCAGGGACACTCCGGCCCCGTGCACGAGTCGCGTGAACAGGTCCCGGCCGAGCTGATCGGTCCCCAGAAGGTGCTCGGCGGAGGGACCGAGCAGCCGGTCCGGGGTGTCCACGGCGAGGGGATCCCGCGAGGTGAACAGTTCGGGGGCGAGCGCGGCGGTGACTGCGGCGAGGAGCCAGAGCACCGCCAGCGCCAGTCCCGGCCGGACGGCCGGCAGCCGCCGGGTGCCGGTGCGGAGCCGTAGCCGGGGCTTCGAGGTCCCGTCGCCGGAGCCCTTCGGCGACGCGGCACGTTCGGCGGGTGGGGTCTCGGGGGTACGAGCCCCGTCGGCACCCGGCCCGGTCACCGCGCCCGGCAGGGAGTCGGGTAGCAATCTCACGGCCTCTCCAGATGTGCGGACTGTCGTTCGCAATACCGCGCCCGGCAGCTCGGAAGGCCGCGCTTGGTGAATCGCAGGAACTGTCGATAAAACTGCGTCGGCGAAACTCTGTCGGGAAATCAGGCTTTCGACCCCCCTGCACCCACCCCTATGCCCGCCCTGACCTCCGGGCGAAAGGTGTCGGCAGTGTTTCGCCGTGTGTCAGCGCCGTCCCGCGGAGAACTCCCGGATCGACGCGGCGACGTAGTCGATCATTTCTGTGGTCAGTCCGGGATACACACCGATCCAGAACGTCCGTTCGGTGATGATGTCGCTGTTGCGCAGATCGCCGACCACCCGGAATTCGACATCCTGATAGGCGGGTTGGCGCGCGAGATTCCCGGAGAACAGCATGCGCGTGCCGATCTTCCGGGATTCCAGGAAGGATATGAGCTCGGCGCGGTCGAAGGGCGCGTCGTCGGTGACCGTCAGGACGAAGCCGAACCAGCTCGGATCGCTGCCGGGAGTCGCCTCCGGCAGCTGGAGCCCTCGAACGCCGTCCAGCCCTTCCCGCAGCCGTTGCCAGTTGCGTCGGCGGGCGGCGCCGAATTCCGGCAGCTTGCCCAGCTGGGTGAGTCCCAGAGCTGCCTGGAGGTCGGTGGTCTTGAGGTTGTAGCCGACGCGCGAGAACGTGTACTTGTGGTCGTACCCCTTGGGGAGCCGGCCCAGTTGGTGACCGAATCTCTTGTGGCAGGTGTCGCTGGCGGCGGGCGGGCACCAGCAGTCGCGCCCCCAGTCGCGCAGTGACTCGATGACCTTGGCGAGGGCCACCCGGTCGGTCACCACGCAGCCGCCCTCACCCATCGTCAGATGGTGGGCCGGATAGAAGCTCGCGGTGGCCACGTCGCCGAAGCTGCCGGTGGGCCTGCCCCGGTAGAAGGAGCCGACGGCGTCGCAGTTGTCCTCGATGAAGTGCAGACCGTGCTCGTCCGCGATCTCCCTGACCTCGGCCACCGGGAAGGGGTTGCCGAGGGCATGGGCGATCATGATGGCCTTCGTGCGGGGCCCGACGGCCTCCGCCACCCGCTCCGCGGTGGTGTTGTAGGTCCGCAGCGAGACGTCGATCATCACCGGGATCATGCCGTTCTGCACGATCGGGTTGACCGTGGTGGGGAATCCGGCCGCGACCGTGATCACTTCGTCGCCGGGGCGCAGCCGTCGCCTGCCCAGCTCCCGCTGGGTGAGCGCGGTCAGGGCCAGCAGGTTCGCGGAGGACCCGGAGTTGGTCAGGTGGGCCTTGCGGCGGCCCAGCAGCGTCGCGAACTCCCGCTCGAACTGCTGGGCGGCCGGACCTGCGGCGATCCGCATGTTCAGGGCGGCCTCGACCAGCGAGACCCGGTCGTCCTCGTCGAAAACCGCACCCGAGGGGAGGATCGGCGTCTCACCGGGCACGAAGCGCCGGCCGGCCTCCTGGTCCCGGTGGAGCTTCCGGACCAGTTCGAGGATGGGACCGTGCTCAGGGTGCTCGGTCTGCTGCGTCTGCTGCGTGGTTTCAGGGTGCTCGTTCTCTTGCGTGTGTTCGGCGCCGCTCATCACAACCCCATCGGCTCGCGGTCGGACAGGGAACTCAGGAGTGCCTGCTCCCGTACTCGGTCGACGAGCCGGGCCTGGGAGAGGACGGATTCGCCCTCCAGGCCGGACGGCAGCCCGTCACGTACACGTGCGACGAACGCCGCGACCACATGGGCGAACTGGTCCTCGGCCGGCAGGGTGAGCTCCTCGACGTGGTCCTGGCGCTCGATGCGAATCACCGGACCGTGGGTGGGGGGCGGCGTGTAGGCCCAGGAGGTGGATATCCGCCCCGCACTGCCCCAGAGGGCGTAGCGCGAACGGTAGGCGTGCTCCATGCCCCAGGTCAGATGGGCGGTCACCCCGTCGCGGTTCGCCAGGAGCGCGGATCCTCCCAGGTCGACCCCGAGCCGATGGTCCATGTGGAGGGCGGCCCCGAGTACGTCGAGCTCCTCTCCCAGGTACAGCAGGGCTGTGCGAACGGGGTAGACGCCGATGTCGGTCAGCGCCCCGCCTCCCACGTCGGGCCGGTAGCGGATGTCGTCCTCGCCCTTGGCCGGGAAGGCGAACTCCGCTGTCAGAGTGCGCAGTTCGCCGACGACACCGTCGGCCACGAGTTGCCGCACCCGGGCGTGCTGGGGGTGGCACAGGAACATGAAGCTCTCCAGCAGCGCCAGTCCACGTGACTCGGCGAGCTTGACGAGCGCGGCGGCGTCCTCGGACGTCGCGGCGAGCGGCTTCTCGGACAGCACGTGCTTGCCCGCCAGCAGGGCGCGCTCGATCCATTCGGCGTGCAGGAGGGCGGGCAGCGGTACGTACACCGCGTCGATGTCGTCCCGCGACAGCAGTTGGTCGTAGCCGGCCACCGGGTCGCCGCCGAAGCGCCGGGTGAAGCGACGGGCCTTGGCCTCGTCCCTGCTGGCGACGGCCACCAGTTCCACGTCCGGATTCCGCTCGATCGCCGGAAGCATGCGACGCCAGGCGATCCCCGCACAGCCGACCACACCGATTCTCAGCGGGCCCGGGTTCACACGGGGATTCGGGGGGCTCCCCCCGGAAGAATGCTTCACTCCACGACCTCCATCGGGCTGACCGGTCGCGCACCGGGGAATTATTCGATTCATTGAATTCGGCATGACGGTAGGCAAGTCCTTCCTGGACCGTCAACCCCCTGACCCGGGCCCCGGAACCCACAAATACCCCCCTATGCGTCCCCTGATTATCCGCACCGCATGGCCCGGCTAATCAGCATCCCGGCATAGTGGGCGACATTATTGCGTGCGACAGGGAGGCCCGGTGTCCGGAATTGTGTCAACGTTGACGGTGGATCAGAGGAATGCCGAGCGAATCGCCGAATCCGCACTCGCGCTCACAGGGCTCTCCGGCCTTCCGGCTGTACAGCAGTGGTTCGACGAGCGCCGGCGGATCGACGTGGCGCGCGTGGAGCGGATCGCCCTGACGGATCTGGTCAACTGGCGGACCGATCCGGACACCGGCAACATCGTGCACGACAGCGGCAGGTTCTTCAGCCTGGAAGGACTCGCCGCCGAGGTGCCGGCGGGCGCGGTCACCTCCTGGACCCAGCCCATCATCCACCAGCCGGAGATCGGAATCCTGGGAATCCTGGCCAAGGAATTCGATGGCGTACTGCATTTCCTCATGCAGGCCAAGAATGAGCCCGGCAATGTCGACGGTGTCGAGCTGTCCCCCACGGTGCAGGCCACCCGGAGCAACTACACCCGGGTGCACCGGGGCAGCTTCGTACCGTATGTCGAGTACTTCCAGGAGGAAAACCGCAGGAAGGTGCTCGCCGATGTGCTCCAGTCCGAGCAGGGCGCCTGGTTCTATCAGAAGCGCAATCGCAACATCATTGTCGAGACCGACCAGGAAGTCGAACTGCTGGAAGGATTTCGGTGGTTGACCCTGGGACAGATCCATCAGTTGCTGGCGGGCGATGCGGTGATCAATATGGATTCCCGTACGGTGCTGTCCTGCCTGCCGTTCTCGGGAACCGGTCTCGCCGATCGCTTCCCGTTCCAGGGGCAGGAATTCCGGCGGTCGGTCCTCCGCTCCAGCAGTGCCGATCTCGCCGGGCTGCACACCATCGGTGAGACGCTGAGCTGGATCACCGAGACCCGTACCCGCCACGAGGTCCGCGCCCGGCGGGTACCGCTGCGGGAGGTGACCGGGTGGACCCGGGGCCCGGAGGCCGTCACCCATGACTCCGGTCTCTTCTTCAGAGTCATCGGTATCGACGTCGAGACGGAACGCCGTGAGGTCGCCGGCTGGAGCCAGCCGGTCGTGGAGCCGGTCGGGGTGGGCGTCAACGCCTTCCTCGTGAAGCGGGTGGACGGTGTGCTGCACGCCCTGGTGAACGCCCGTGTCCAGCCCGGCTTCCTGGACGTCATCGAGCTGGCTCCGACCGTGCAGTGCACACCTGACAACTACGACTGGCTGCCGTCCGCCGCGCGCCCGCGGTTCCTCGACGACGTCCTGCGCGCCGGTCCCGACCGCATCCGTTTCGAGAGCCTGCTGTCGGAGGAGGGAGGGCGCTTCTACCACGCGCGCAACCGCTATCTCGTCATCGAGACCGATGCGGACCACGCACCTGATCCCGGCCCCGACTTCAGGTGGCTGACTCTGCACCAGCTCGTCGGGCTGCTCCGCCACAGCCACTACGTCAACGTCGAGGCCCGCAGCCTGATCGCCTGCCTGCACAGCCTCACGGGCGAGTCCACGGCCGGCTGACACAGCATCGAACGGCCGACGTGCGGGGAGGCGCTCCGGGAGCGCCTCCCCGCGTGCGTGCCGCGGGTCCGGATCAGTGGTGGTGCGCCGAGTGCGGCATACGGTCGAGGATCTCCCGAGGGGCGACGACGAAGGGCCGCATCATGCCTTCGTCCTCGTGCTCCAGGATGTGGCAGTGGTAGACGAACCGGCCGGTGGCTCCGGTGAACTGACCCGCCACGGACACGAGTTCGTGCTCCTCGATCCTGATGGTGTCCTTCCAGCCCTTCTCCTCGTCCCCCAGGGCGCCCACCCGGTCGTAGCCCGCGGTCCAGGTCACCACGTCCGTACCCGGCCCGGTGGCACTGGAGACCGTGTAGACATCCCGGTTCAGCGCCTGGAAGCCCAGCAGGTGGACATGCATCGGGTGCCCGGGGCCGACGAGGTGGAGGAAGTTCCACACCTCCCAGCCGCTGCTCTCGACGAAGAATCCGACCTTGTCGTCGAAGGCGGCGGCCTCCTTGCGGAACGTACGGAGTGTGCCGCCCTGGTCCGTGACGCGGACGAGCCGGTCGCCGTCCTGCGCCTGGTAGCCGGACGCGGTCTCGGACAGCTCCCACATTTCGGGGTGGCCGAGCGGAGTGCCGTCCGAGGTGCCGAAGGCGATCCACCGACTGGTGTGCCCGGCGGGTATCGCGGACCGTGTCAGCCGGACGAACGACGGCGACGTGGTGGCGGGCAGGCTGAACGGGTCGGTGACGGCTGTGGCCCCGACACGGAACTGCATGACCTCGGGACCGAGCGGGGACGGCCCGTTGCTGTTGGTGTTGACGAGTTGGAGCCGCTTGCCGCGGAAGGCGTCGAAGTCGATGAGGATGTCCGCCCGTTCGGCCGGGGCCAGTGTCACCGCGTCCAGCGTGACGGGGCTGGGCAGCAGCCCCTGGTCGCTGCCGATCTGGACCAGGGCCCCGGTGACCGGTGTCGTGGTGCCGTCCGCGTTCTCCACCTGGAGACGCAGGGTGTACGGGCGGGTGTTGGCCCCGTTGAGCACCCGGAAGCGGTACCACCGCGGCGCCACCTCCAGGTACGGCCAGATGACCCCGTTGACCAGGTTGTACGGGCCTATGAACGGCAGGTTCAGGCGGGTGGGGGAACTTGCCGTGCCGGTGTCGAGGTAGCCGATCCGGTGCAGGAGCCGTCCGGTCGGGACACCCGCGTCGTCGGTGTCCAGATTGCGGTCGTTGATCAGTAGCGGGATCTCGTACGCCCCGCTGGGAAGGTTGAGGGCGGCTTCCTCCTCGTCCCGGACCAGCAGGCTGCCGGCCAGCCCCGCGAAGACGTTGAACGCCGTGATGTTCATGGCGTGGTCGTGATACCAGAGGCCCGTGGCCCGCTGACCGTTCGGGTACTCGGAGAGCTGAGCGTCGCCGGGTGACACACCGTTCTCGGTCCATCCGTCGTTGTTGCCACCGGTGACCGCGCCGTGCACGTGGACGACTGTCCAGGCGGGCAGGGCGGCGACGGAGGCGTCGCGGGTGGCTGAGCCCCGGCCGGGGCTCAGGATCGAGTCGAGATCCGTGAACGGCACCTGGATACCGGTGACGGGGAAGGCTCCGCCGATCTCGTTGAGCCAAGCCACTTTGAGGCGCTGCTCGGTGGACACCTCGATGGTCGGTCCGGGAAAGGACCCTTCGTAGGTCCACACCGGAGTCGGCGGGAGCTGGGAGTGGAGCAGGACGGAGGCGGCCTTCTGGCGGATCGTCAGCGAGGCGCCGGGGATCAGGACCGGCGGTATCCGCAGCGAGTCGGCGAACTTGGTGAGGTTGGTGGACGTGGCCCGTGGGACCCCGGTGGCGACGGGCCCACCGGTGCCGGGTCTCCGTGAGGCTCTCGGGTGCGAGGTTGATGGTCCCCGGCTGCTGCTCACCAGCGCCGCTCCCCCGCTCACGGTGGCTACGGCCGCTGCCGCGGATCCTATGACGAACTGACGACGATTGGGCATACGGATGCTCCTCGATGGCTGTCGATGACGGAGCCGATCGTGAGCGCCGGGTGGGCCGAGTTCAATGGAAACAGTGGGTCTTAGGGGGATGCGGACGGCTTCACCCGACATCGGAGACCGCCACCCCATGGGTACCCCCCTGAACATTGGCCGGAATGCCCCAGTAGGCAGCCCGTGGGTGGCCCGTTCCCGGGGAGTAGGCGATGTCCGACCATCATGGAATCCGGGCAGGGGGAGCGCGCAATGGGGCCTGTTCGATGCCCTGCACCGCACAGACGGTCGATCACGCACAGCCCGTACGGCCACGGACACAGGTGGCCGGGAGCACGGTCGAGGTCACGCACCTGGCCAGTTACGCCTGCTGCGGGTCGCAGACTCCGTTGATCACGAACATGACGTCCTGGGGGATCGAGTGGTTTCGCTGGTGGAACGAGACGAACACATGCGTCGACTGGACCAGCTGCTCACCGACTGTTTCGCGCACCGTGGCCACACCGTCCTGCTGGAGGGGCCGATCGCCGGCGGCAAGACCGAACTGCTGCGTGCCTTCGCGGCGCACGCGACAGCTTCCGGGGCCCGCTTCCTGAGCGCCAGCTGCTCCGCCGCTGAGCGTGCGCTGCCGTTCGGCGTGGTCAATCAGCTCTTCCGCGGTACGGTCTGGCCCGACGGACCGGCGCACCGGGTGGCTGCGCTGCTGGACGGACTCGCGTCCGGCGGTTTCGGCGACGGGGACGCGGCCGATGCCCCGGATCCCTCGGTGGTCCGCGCCTGCCACGAACTCTCCGTCGCGCTGCTCGACCTGGCCTCGGACGTCCCGCTGATGCTCGGTGTGGACGATCTGCGCAACGCCGACGTCCCGTCCCTGCAGTTCCTGCTCCACCTGGTCCGGCGGCTCGGGCAGTCCAGGATCCTTCTCGTCCTGACCGACCACACCACCCCGTGGCCGCTGAACCGCCGGTTCCGCGGCGAGCTGTCCCGGCCGCCTTACGCGCAGCGTCTGCGTCTGGAGCCGCTCTCCCGGTCCGGTGCGCTGCGCATGGTCGCCGACGGTCTCGGGGAGGTGAGCGCGCAGCGGGTCGGCGAGGAGTTCCTCTCCGCCGCCGGCGGCAACCCGCTGCTGCTGCACGCCCTGATCGAGGACCACCGCCAGCCCGGCGGCGCGCCCAGTGCGCAGGGGTACGGTCTGGCCCTGCTGAGCTGCCTCCAACGCACCGACCCGATCATGCTGCGGGCGGCACGGGCGCTGGCGGTGCTCGGCCCCGGCAGCTCGACGGCCGAGATCGGCCGGCTCATGTCCGGCGACCTCGGCACGGCCGACCCGGCCGAGGAGGCGCTGCGTGCGCTGAACGCGGCCGAGCTCCTCGACGGGGGCCAATTCCGCCACCCGGCCGGGCGGACGGCCGTGCTCGACGACCTCTCCGCCCACGACCGGTCCGAACTGCACCGGCGTGCCGCCCACCTCCTGTACGAGCGCGGCGCGGGGGCGCTGGACGTCGCCCGCCATCTCATCGAGGCCGGGCACACCCAGGTTCCCTGGGCCGAGGCGGTCCTCTCGGAGGCGGCGGAGCACGCACTGCTCGACGACCGTCTCGAACTGGCCGCCGACTGTCTGAAGCTGGCCCATCGCTCCAGCACCGACGAGCGGTCCCGGTCGGCGCTGCGGGCGAGGCTGGCCCAGGCCGAGTGGCAGCTCAGTCCCTCCTCTGCCGCTCGGCACCTGGCACCGCTGTCCGCGGCGGTCCGCGCCGACCAGCTGAGCCTGTCCGACGGGCTTGTGCTGATCAGGCAACTCCTGTGGCACGGCAGGAACGAGGAGGCGGGCGACGTACTGGCACAGCTGCGAGCCCGTGCGGGCAGCGCCAACCCGACGAATCCGGCGGAGGCCGGGGCGCTGCGCGACATGGAGGTGTGGCTGGCCTGGACACAGCCCGCGCTGGCGCGGGGCCGCAGGACGCCGGTCCTGCCGGCCGACCTGCGGCACGGTGTGGTGAGTCCCGGTACGGATCCGCAGCTGCAGGCGGCGGCGGCCCTGTCCGACGCGCTGTCCCGCGGCCGGGCGCAGGACGCCGCCGACCGCGCGGAGCAGGTGCTGCGCGATCTCCCGCTGCACCGCCGGAGCCCCTGGGCGGAGGAGGCCGCGCTCGTGGCCGTCCGGGTCCTGATCCAAGTGGACCGCCTGCATGCCGCCGCCGCCTGGTGCGATCAGCTGCTGGCGGCGGCCGAGGCCCACAACGCCCCGACGTCCCATGCCGTGTTCGCCGCCGCGCGCGCGGAGGTTGCCGTGCAGCAGGGCGACCTCGCCGCCGCCGGGCGCCATGCCCGAAACGCTCTCGGCCTGCTCACGCCCCGCTCGTGGGGCATCGCGGTCGGGCTGCCGCTGAGCACCCTGATCCTCGCCTCGACCCGCATGGGCGAGCACGAGGAGGCGGCGAGACAGCTCGCCCACTCGGTCAGCGACACGATGTTCCACAGCAGGTACGGACTCCAGTACCTGTACGCGCGCGGTCACCACTACCTCGCCACCAACCACTGCCATGCCGCGCTCGCGGACTTCCTGTCCTGCGGCGAGCTGCTGCGTGACTGGGGGCTGGACACGGCGGGGCTGTTGCCCTGGCGGACGAACGCCGCCGAGGCGTGGCTCCGCCTCGACAACAAGGACCAGGCCAGGCGTCTCATCCACGAGCAGCTGGCACGGCCCGGGGCCGGTACCTCGCGCACCCGTGGCCCGGCCCTGCGCCTGCTCGCAGCCGCGGGTCCGCCGGGGCGCCGGCTGCCGCTGCTCACCGAGGCCATCGACCTGGCCGAGGCATCCGGCGACCGGTTCGAGCAGGTCCGCGTGCTGGCCGAGCTCAGCCGCGCCCATCAGGCCAACAACGACAAGCGACGTGCGCGGCTGCTGCTTCGGCAGGCCCTCCATGTGGCGAACATGTGCGAGATGAAGCCACTGGCACAGGAGTTGCTGTCGGTCTCCGCCGACCTGGGCGGCGCCGAGTCGATGGCGGACGGGCTGGAGGGCATCGCCTCGCTCACGGACTCGGAGCGGCGGGTCGCCTCCCTGGCCGTCCTGGGCTACACCAACCGGGAGATCGCGGTGAAGCTGTACGTCACCGCGAGCACCGTCGAGCAGCACCTCACCCGCGTGTACCGCAAGCTCCAGATCCGACGCCGCAAGGATCTTCCGGCGGATCTCTGGGCCAACCTCCGGAAGACGGGCTGAGGCCGATGACCACGTCTCTGGGGGCGTGCGACACGCCCGCGGCACCGGCCGGTGTCCCCGGTTCGGCGCCTTCAACTGCCGTTCCCGGTCCGCCGGGCGCAGCCTACGGCCGGCCGGCCGAGGCACACGATCCGCCGGCCGAGGCCCTGGCCCGGCCGGCCGAGCAGCAGCCGGACTGGCCCGACCCCGACGAACTCCGCAGGGTGAGCGAGGTGCTGGACGGGCTGCCGTCCACCGTGCAGGTCGCGGAGGTCGACCGGCTCGGGGAGCGGCTGGCGCAGGTGGCCATGGGCAGGGCGTTCCTGGTGCAGGGCGGTGACTGCGCCGAGACGTTCGCCGGGAACACCGACGCGCACGTGCTGGGCAATCTGCGCACGCTGCTGTGCGTCGCCGAGGTACTGGCCCTTGCCTCCGGGCTTCCCGTGGTCACGATGGGGCGCGTCGCCGGCCAGTACGCCAAACCCCGGTCGAGCCCCTTCGAGGCGGACGGGCTGCCTTCGTACCGCGGCGACATCGTCAACTCCCTGGTGTCCGACGCCGTGGCGAGGACACCCGATCCCCGCCGGATGCTGCGCGCCCATGCGGCCTCGGAGGCCGCGATGCGCATCGTCCGGGCGGAGGCCGAGGCGTCGGGTACCGAGATCTACACCAGCCACGAGGCCCTGCTGCTGGACTACGAGCGCGCCCTTGCACGGCGGTCGGCGGGAGGACCGGGAGGACCGGGAGAAGAGGACACGGTGACCGGCCGACCGGCCGTTCACCCGCTCTACGGCCTGTCCGGCCACTTCCTGTGGATCGGTGAGCGGACGCGTCACCTCGACGGGGCGCACATCGCCTTCGCCGAGCGGATCGCCAACCCGGTCGGTCTGAAGATCGGCCCCTCTGTCACCCCCGAGGAGGTCGTGGAGTACGTGGAGCGGCTGGACCCGAACCGGCGCCCCGGCCGGCTCACCCTGATCAGCCGGATGGGAAACGACCGGGTGCGCGACGTCCTGCCGCCGGTCGTGGAGAAGGTGACCGCGTCGGGGCACCAGGTGGTCTGGCAGTGCGACCCCATGCACGGCAACACTCATCTGTCCCCCACCGGATACAAGACCCGGCGCTTCGGGCGCATCCTCGACGAGGTGCGCGGCTTCTTCGAGGTGCACCGCGCGCTCGGTACCCATCCCGGCGGCCTCCATCTGGAGCTGACCGGTGACGATGTCACCGAATGTCTGGGCGGCGCGCAGGAGATCCGGGACGCCCACCTCGGCACGCGCTACGAGACCGCCTGCGATCCCCGGCTCAACGGCCGGCAGTCCCTGGAGCTGGCTCATCATGTGGCGAGGCTGCTCAGCGGGCCGGCCGGACCATAGGGTCCGTCGGCCGCCCACCGGGTCAGCCGATGAGTGCCCCGGACCCGAGCCGGGCGTGCAGGTCATCGACGAGCGAGGCCAGTGCGTCCCGGTCCCGGGCCGCCCCGAAGACGTAGAAGTCGGGTCGCACCAGCAGAGCCACGGCCCCGCCACCGGGCCCGGGCCCGCATTCGGCCAGATACGGCAGGTAGACGGCGTCCACGTCCACGACGGCGGGCGCCGTCACCCCTGCGGCCGGCGTCCCGGCGGGCAGCAGATGCACGAGGCGCACACCGATCCGCTCGAGGAGCGCCAGTCGGTCGCCGTCGAGGAGTTCGGCGGGCGGAGCCGTAGTGAGCAGGGCGAAGCCCGGCCCCACCACGGCGTCGAACAGTCCGGTGGCGTCCGCGCGGGCGACGACGGCCTGCCGCACGAGCTCTCCGGCCGGGGCGACGGGCTGTCCGTCACTCTGCCGTCCGTGGAGAAGTCCGGTGGTCAACGCCTGGACGGCGGACCGCGGCTGCGCGGTGCCGATGCCCCGTTCGCGTACGGCGATCATCACCGTGTCACGGTCCCTCGCGGCGGCAGGATCGGTCTCGCAGATGACCCGGCCCAGATCCATGGACATCTTCAGCGCGTGCCGGACGTGCTCGCGCCGCTCGCTGGTGTACGTGTCGAGCAGCCGCTCGTCGGCCCGGCCGGCCAGGACCAGATCGAGTTTCCAGGCCAGATTGGCGGCGTCCCGGAACCCCGAGCACATGCCCTGTCCGGCGAACGGAGGCATGAGGTGGGCGGCGTCCCCGGCGAGCAGCACCCGGCCAACCCTCCACTCGTCCACGTAACGCGCCTGGAAGGTGTAGACGGTATGGCGCTCCAGGGTGGCACGGTCGCGGTCGATCCCGAACAGGCCGAGCAGACGCCAGGCGTTGGCTGTGCTTCCGAACTCCTCGGCGGGCTCGTCGGCCAGGCGCATGAACTCCCAGCGCCTGTGCCCGGGCCCGGCGGACACCTCGGTGCGGGGCCGGGCCGGGTCGCAGATCTGCAGGTTGTTGGGCACGAACTCGCGCGGTTCGTGCAGCTTCACGTCGCAGGTGAGCCAGTCGTTGAAGAACCCGAAGTCGGTCGCCGTGACGCCGATGGCCTCCCGTACGAAGCTGTTGGCACCGTCGCAGCCCACGACCCACCGGGCGGACAGCTGCCGGTCGTGGGGGGGTGCGTCCTGCGGTCCCTCCACGGTGATCTCCACGCGCGTGCCGTGGTCCTTGAGAGCGACCACCCGATGCCCGCGCAGCACGCGCAGATTGGGCAGCTCCTCACCCCGCGCGGCCAGAGCCGCTTCCAGGCCCGGCTGGTACATGGAGGTCGAGTCGGGCCAGCCGGAGTGCCCGGTGGCGGCGACGTCGACGTGGAAGAGCGTCTGCCCGGCGGCGTTGCGCCAGACGTAGTCCCGCGAGGGCTCTCCCAGTTCGCCCATGGAGTCGCCGACTCCGGCCGCGGCCAGGATCCTGGCGGACTCGCCGTCGAAGGAGACGGCCCGCGGCATCGGATAGGGCGTGGGCCAGCGCTCCACCACGGTGACCTGCCAGCCGCGTGCGGCCAGCAACAACGCGGTGACCTGCCCGACCGGGCCGTATCCGACCACGATGACGTCGGTGGAGGTGGTGCCCGTGCGGGGAGGGGCGGAGGAGTCCGCGGTGGTCACCGTTCCGCCCTTTCCGTCCGGAGGATGTCGGCCAGGACACGCGCGTGGTCGGCCGGATCGATCACGCCCCGGATCCGGTCGTGTCCGCCGTCAACTGTGAGCAGCCGCTTGCCGATGAGGATCTGCTGCCCGTTGTCGAAGGCACGCCCGCGCACGACCGTCCCCGCACCCGCCAGCCGGCGGGCGAAGTGCTCCAGTTCGGCGGACGGCACCAGCCACTCCGCCAGCTCTCTGGGCTTCGGCTCGAACCGGTACACGGCTTGCCAGTCCCCGGCCTGCCCCTTGCGCTGCACCACGTGATAGCCGTCCTGCGCGACGATCCTGTACTGGTTGCCGTACTGCTGACTGATCCGGTCCGTCACCACGGGCAGCGGTTCGAGGTAGGACGGGCCTACGAACCCGACATCGACGAGCAGAAGTCTGCCGTCGAGCCTGACGTAGTTGAACACATGCTCCAGGTCGGGTCCGAAGGAGTCGTCGACCTGGCGGATGCCGGCGGCGAGCACCCCCGCCTCGAAGCCCAGTTTCAGGAGCAGCAGGCGGAACAGACCGTTGAGCTCGTAGCACACACCTCCGCGCCCGCCGAGGACGATCTCGTCGAAGACTGCGTCCGCGTCGATGTCAACGCCCGCCCACAGTGCCGCGCCCCGGGCCGTGTTGAGGGAGCTGTCGTAGGGAAGGGCGATCAGATGCCGCTTGTGGAGATCCCGCAGAGTCTCCCAAGTGGGGTCGGTCGGTCCTTCGTAATCCAGGGCCTTCAGATAGGTATCGACTGCGAACACGGCTCTCAGCCCTTCTCGTTCAGCAACGCGTGCAGGTGGTGGGCGAGTTCGGTCGGCGTGGGATGGTCGAAGATCAGCATCGCGGGGAGTTCCAGGCCGGTGACGTCGGACAGGCGGTTCCGGAACTGCACGGCGGTCAGCGAGATGAAACCGACCTCGAAGAAGACGCTGCCCGACTCCACGGACTCCGGGGTTTCGTGACCCAGGACAGTGGCGGCTTCGGCACGCACGAGGTCCAGGAGCAACTGCTCCTGTTCGTCCTTGGACAGCTCGGCCAGCTTGTGCGCCAGGGCCGATCCGGGAATCTCGTCATCGGTGACGGGGACGGACGGTGCTGGGGGGACGAGATCACCGGTCACGGTGTGACGTGCTCCTTGGGTTGACTCCAGCCAGTAGTGCTGGTGCTGGAAGGCGTACGTGGGCAACTCGACTCGAGGGGAACGCGGTTCACCGAACGCGGGGGTCCAGTCGACGGGAATCCCTCTGACGTGGAGTTCGGCGATGGACAGCAGGATCCGGTCCGGTCCTCCGTCGTCGCGTCGGAGGGTCCCTGTGACAACGCTCGGCGTCTGAGGACTGCTGTCCAGGGTCTCCTGAATGCTGTGCGCCAAGACGGGATGGGCGCTCACCTCGACGAACGCCCGGAAGCCCTCCGCAACGAGAGCAGCGGTGGCGTCGGCGAACCGCACCGTCTGCCGCAGATTGCGGAACCAGTAACCGCCGTCCAGCTCCGTTCCCTCCACCCAACGACCGTCCACCGACGAATACATCGGGATGGCTGCCGACCCGGGCTTCAACCCTGCAAGCACATCGGCCAACTCGGCCTCGATCAACTCGACATGGGAGGTATGGGACGCGTAGTCCACCGGCACCCGCCGAACCCGGACACCCTGTGCCTCGTACTCGGAAACCAACCGGTCCAACGCCTCGGGATCACCCGCCACCACCACCGACGACGGACCGTTCACCGCGGCCAGCTCCACACCCTCACCCAGCCGCACCTCCTCAGCCGGAAGAGCAACCGACACCATCCCGCCACGGCCGGCCAGACCACCCGCGATCGCACGGCTGCGCAACACCACCACCCGGGCCGCGTCCTCCAACGACAACACACCCGCCACATGAGCAGCCGCAATCTCACCCTGCGAATGCCCCACCACCGCATCCGCCCGCACCCCGAACGACTCCCACACCCGCGCCAACGCCACCATCACCGCAAACGACACCGGCTGCACCACATCCACCCGGCCCAACGACACAGCACCCTCAACACCCCGCACCACATCCAGCACCGACCACCCACTCACCGACCCCAACACACCACTGACCTCCGTCAACGCCCGCGCAAACACCGACGACGAATCAAGCAGATCGCGGCCCATCCCCACCCACTGCGAACCCTGCCCCGGAAACACAAACACCGACCGACCCGACACATCCGCCACACCCGACACCACACCAGGCCCCACACCACCACCCGCCAACACCGACACACCAGCCAACGCACCACCACGACCCGCAGCCACCACCACCGCACGATGGGGCAGCTGGGCACGCGAGGTGGCGAGCACCTGTCCGGCACCCTCGATATCGACCTCGGTGCGTTCCCGTACGAACGACTGCAGGCGTTCCGCCTGGCCCCGCAGCCCCTTCGCCGAGGCGCCGGAGATCAGCCACGGCACGACGGCAGCTCCCGGATCATTCACTCCGGACGCCACCGCAACCTCAGGAGCAACCGGGGCCTGCTCCACAATCACGTGCGCGTTCGTACCGCTCACACC
The DNA here is from genome assembly GCF_036226745.1 of Streptomyces sp. NBC_00683. Classification (NCBI taxonomy): domain Bacteria; kingdom Bacillati; phylum Actinomycetota; class Actinomycetes; order Kitasatosporales; family Streptomycetaceae; genus Streptomyces; species Streptomyces sp. NBC_00683. Next base: position 601,463 of record NZ_CP109013.1, read on the forward strand.
GAACGCCGACACACCCGCCCTGCGCGGACGGTCCACCTCCGGCCACGGCCTGGACTCCGTCAGCAACTCCACAGACCCAGACGACCAGTCCACCTTCGACGATGGCTCATCCACATGCAGCGTCCCCGGCAGCACACCATGCCGGATCGCCTGCACCATCTTGATGATCCCCGCAGCACCCGCCGCAGCCTGCGTATGACCGATGTTCGACTTCAACGACCCCAACCACAGGGGCTGGTCCTGTGCACGGTCCTGCCCGTAGGTCGCCAGCAAAGCCTGCGCCTCGATCGGGTCACCCAGCGTCGTCCCGGTGCCATGGCCCTCCACCGCATCGACCTCCGTGGCAGACAATCGGGCGTTCGCCAGCGCCCGCCGGATCACTCTCTGCTGGGAGGGTCCGTTCGGCGCGGTGAGTCCATTGGAAGCGCCGTCCTGGTTGACGGCCGACCCCCGTACCACCGCGAGGACCTCGTGGCCCAGCCTCCGTGCATCCGACAGCCGCTCCAGCAGGAGCACGGCGACACCTTCGGCCCAGCCCGTTCCGTCGGCCGCGTCGGCGAACGCCTTGCACCGGCCGTCGCGCGCCAGCCCCCGCTGCCGGGAGAACTCGACGAATGGTGACGGATTCGCCATGACAGCGACCCCGCCTGCCAGAGCAAGCGAGCAGTCACCGCCGCGGAGTGCCTGCGCGGCGAGATGTACAGCGACGAGTGAGGACGAGCACGCCGTGTCCACCGTGACGGCGGGGCCCTCCAGACCCAGGGCGTACGACACCCGCCCCGAGGCCACGCTTCCCGAGTTCCCGGTACCGAGGAAGCCTTCCAGTCCTTCGGGCACCTCGCCGAGACCGGTCGCGTAGTCGTGGTACATGAGCCCGGAGAAGACGCCGACGCTGCTGCCCCGCAGGGAGGTCGGGTCGATGCCCGCGCGCTCGAACACCTCCCACGACACCTCCAGCAGCAGACGCTGCTGCGGATCCATCGCCACCGCCTCACGCGGCGAAATACCGAAGAGCGAGGCGTCGAACCCGCCGGCGTCGTGCAGGAAGCCGCCTTCGCTGACATAGGACGTACCGGGGCGGTCGGGGTCCGGGTCGAACAGGTCGTCCAGGTTCCAGCCCCGATCGGACGGGAACGGGGTGACGCCGTCGCGTCCGTCTGCCACGAGCTGCCACAGGTCGTCCGGCGTGGAGATCCCGCCCGGCAGTCGGCAGCCCATGCCCACGATCGCGATCGGTTCCGTGACTGCGGCAATGAGTTGGTCGTTCTCGCGCAGCAACCGCTCGTTGTCGGTGAGGGCCGCGCGCAGGGCCTCGACGAGTTTGTCAGTGGACGTGGTCATGGGAACCTTCCGAAGTCCGAAGTGCGGTCACTGCCTGCCGCCGAGCGCTCGCTCGACGAGATCGTCGATGTCCATCGCTGCGATGGCGTCGGCCGCCGTCCCGGCGTCACGCGCGTCTCCGGCGCCTGTGCCGCGGCCGGCCGGCTGCGAGGACACCAGCGCCTCCACCGCTTCCAGTACGCCGAGTTCGCGGAGTGTGGCGAGGGGTACCGTGGCAAGCGCCCGCCGGATGTCGGCCTCGGAGGCATCGGCTCCGATCAGGTGGTCGCGGGCGTTGGCTGTAGCGCCCACATGTCCCAGGGCATCGGCCGAGGGCACGAGTGCGGTCTGGAGGTGGTGCGCGAGTGCGGTCGGGTTGGGGTGGTCGAAGACGAGGGTCACGGGCAGTCGTACGCCCGTCACCCCGGTGAGCCGATTGCGCAGCTCGACCGAGGCGAGCGAGTCGAATCCGATGTCCTTGAATGCCTGGGCGGCGCCGATCGCGTCCTTCGTGGCGTGACCGAGCACGGTGGCCGACGCACTTTGGACGAGTTCGAGCAGCTCACGTATCCGGTCGCGCTCGGAGAGCGTCGCCAGGCGCTGGGCAAAGGATTCCGGACTCCGGCCGTCCGTGGGCGCCGCCGCGGCGGTCCGCCTCGGGGCTCGTACGAGTCCGCGCAGGAGCGGTGCCAGCTCTCCGGCCGCCGCCTGCTTACGGAGGACGGCGAAGTCGAGCTTCGTCGGCACCAGCAAGGCCTCTTCGGATTGCAGCGCACTGTCGAACAGCGCGAGCCCCTCGGCCGAGGACAGTCCCACCAGTCCGCTGCGGGCCAGCCGCGCGCGACCGGTGTCGTCCAGGTGTCCGGTCATGCCGCTCGCCTCGGACCACAGTCCCCACGCCAGCGACACCGCAGGCAGACCCTCGTCCCTACGCGTGCGAGCCAGCCCGTCCAGGAAACCGTTCGCCGCCGCGTAGTTGCCCTGACCGGCATTACCGAGGACGCCGGCGCCGGAGGAAAACAGCACGAACGCCGACAGGTCCAGTTCACGCGTGAGTTCGTGCAGGTGCCACGCAGCATCTGCCTTCGGGCGGAACACGTTCTCGAGCCACTGGGGGTCGAGCGCCGTCATGATCCCGTCGTCAAGGACTCCGGCGGTGTGGACGACGGCGGTGAGGGGGTGCTCGGCCGGAATCCCCGCCAGCACATCGACCAACGCCTCACGGTCACCCGCATCCGCCGCAACCACCTCCACCCGCGCACCCGCAGCCGTCAGCTCCTCGACCAACTCCGCCGCACCCTCGGCAGACGGACCACGACGACTCACCAACACCACACTGCGCACACCATGCACACCCACCACATGCCGGGCCACCAACCCGCCCAACGTCCCCGTACCACCCGTGATCAACACCGACCCCGAACGATCAAGAACCCCACCGGAACCCGACGCCTTCCGAGGCACCCCGGCCCGCACCAACCTCGGCACGAACACCTCCCCCGCACGCACCCCCACCTGCGACTCACCCGACGCCACCACACCCGACAACAACCCGGCCACACCCGCCACCGAGCCACCATCCACATCCACCAAAACCACCCGACCCGGCTGCTCCAACTGCACCGACCGCACCAACCCCCACACCGCAGCCCCCGCAGGATCACCAGCCGCGTCCTTGGTCAGGATCACCAGGGTCTGCGAGTTCGAGTCCGGGTCGGACAGTCGGGTGTGAAGGAAGTCCACGGTGGCTGCGGTCAGTTCACGTGCCGCCTGGGGGCCTTCTCCCCCGTGCTCGATGAGATCGAGTACCGCCCCGGCAGGTACGGGAACGTCGGACTCGGGCAGCGTGAGGGGAGCCCAGTCGAGCTGGTACGACAGCTCGTCGGCCGTGCTGCCGAGCGACGCCAGACGCTCGGCTGCGACGGGCCGCAGTGCGAGGGAGTCGACCGTGGCGACGGGGGCGCCGGTCTGGTCGGTCACCGTCACAGAAAAGGCCTCCGGTCCGGTGGGTTCGGCCCTCAGGCGCAGAGCCGAGGCGCCCGTCGCGTGCAGCGTGACCCCGCTCCAGGCAAACGGCAGGAGAAGACGACCCGGCTCCCGATCCGCCAGGCTGATCAGACTGGTCGCCTGCAGGGCCGCATCCAGAAGCGCGGGGTGCAGCCCGTACCTGGCTGCCTCGGAGATCAGCGCTTCCGGCAACGACAGTTCCGCGAACACCTCACGGCCCCGCCGCCACGCGGCACGCACTCCCTGGAACGCCGGACCGTACGTGTACCCCTGCTCCGCCAACCCCTCGTAGAACCCCTCCACCGACACGGGCTCCGCACCCTCCGGAGGCCACTGCGCAAGCCGGCCAAGGGGAGCGGGAGCGCTCAAGCCCAGGAATCCGCTCGCGTGCCGTGTCCACGGCCCCGCCTCGTCGGCGGTCTCGGGGCGGGAGTACACCGCCACAATCCGGTGTTCGGCGGCTTCGCGCAACGGCTGGTCCTGGTGCTCATCGCCAAGCAGGTCCTGGTCGGCAACGGTGACCCGTATCTGTACCGCACCCTGTTCGGGCAGGACGAGCGGGGCCTCGATGGCGAGTTCTTCGACCGTGCCCAGATCGGCTTCGTCCGCGGCGCGCAGGGCGAGCTCCAGCAGTGCGGCCCCGGGGACGAGCACCGTCCCCGCCACCGCGTGGTCTCCAAGCCAGGGATGCTCCTTGAGTGACAACCTGCCGGTGAGCAACGTTCCACCGGCTTCCGGCAGATGCACCACCGCACCCAGCAACGGGTGTTCGGCCGCCCGAAGCCCGACCGCACCGAGGTCGCCACTCCCTCGGCCGCCGGCCAGCCAGTAGTGCTCGTGCTGGAAGGCGTACGTGGGCAACTCGACGCGACGCGGTACCGGTTCACCGTACGAACTCGACCAGTCCACCGGAATGCCACGGACGTGGAGTTCAGCGGCAGAGAGCAGGATCCGGTCCGGACCTCCGTCGTCGCGGCGGAGGGTCCCGGTGACCACACTCGGGACCTCTGGCTGCTCGTCCAGGGTCTCCTGAATGCTGTGCGCCAAGACGGGGTGGGCGCTCACCTCGACGAAGGCTTGGAAGCCCTCCGCAACGAGGGCGGCGGTGGCGTCGGCGAACCGCACCGTCTGCCGCAGATTGCGGAACCAGTAACCGCCGTCCAGCTCCGTTCCCTCCACCCAACGACCGTCCACCGACGAATACATCGGGATGGTCGCCGACCCGGGCTTCAACCCTGCAAGCACATCGGCCAACTCGGCCTCGATCAACTCGACATGGGAGGTATGGGACGCGTAATCCACCGGCACCCGCCGAACCCGAACACCCTGTGCCTCGTACTCGGAAACCAACCGGTCCAACGCCTCGGGATCACCCGCCACCACCACCGACGACGGACCGTTCACCGCGGCCAACTCCACACCCTCACCCAGCCGCACCTCCTCAGCCGGAAGAGCAACCGACACCATCCCGCCACGGCCGGCCAGACCACCCGCGATCGCACGGCTGCGCAACACCACCACCCGGGCCGCGTCCTCCAACGACAACACACCCGCCACATGAGCAGCCGCAATCTCACCCTGCGAATGCCCCACCACCGCATCCGCCCGCACCCCGAACGACTCCCACACCCGCGCCAACGCCACCATCACCGCAAACGACACCGGCTGCACCACATCCACCCGGCCCAACGACACAGCACCCTCAACACCCCGCACCACATCCAGCACCGACCACCCACTCACCGACCCCAACACACCGCTGACCTCCGTCAACGCCCGCGCAAACACCGACGACGAATCAAGCAGATCGCGGCCCATCCCCACCCACTGCGAACCCTGCCCCGGAAACACAAACACCGACCGACCCGACACATCCGCCACACCCGACACCACACCAGGCCCCACACCACCACCCGCCAACACCGACACACCAGCCAACGCACCACCACGACCCGCAGCCACCACCACCGCACGGTGCTCCAGACCCGCCCGCCCCACAGCAAGCGAATGACCCACCTCGGCAACCGTCACGTCCGAACGCCCGACGAGGTGGTCCACCAACTGCTGAGCCTGCGCCTGCAGCGCTCGGGGCGAAGCCCCGGACAGTGGCCACGGCACGGACGCGAGGGGCGGCGCCTCCTTCACGCCCGCCACGGTTTCGGCGACAGGCGGCGCCTGCTCGAGGATCACGTGGGCGTTCGTGCCGCTCACACCGAACGAGGAGACACCCGCCCTGCGCGGACGGTCCACCTCCGGCCACGGCCTGGACTTCGTCAGCAACTCCACAGACCCCGACGACCAGTCCACCTTCGACGACGGCTCATCCACATGCAGCGTCCGCGGCAACACACCATGCCGAAGCGCCTGCACCATCTTGATGACACCCGCAGCACCCGCCGCAGCCTGCGTATGACCAATGTTGGACTTCAACGACCCCAACCACAGCGGGCGGTCGCCGGTCCGCTCGCGTCCGTACGTCGCCAGAAGTGCCTGCGCCTCGATCGGATCACCCAACGTGGTGCCCGTACCGTGCGCCTCGACCGCGTCGACATCTGCCGGTGACAGGCGCGCGCCGGCCAGCGCCTGGCGGATCACCCGCTCCTGCGAGGGACCGTTCGGCGCAGTGAGTCCATTGGACGCACCGTCCTGATTGACAGCCGACCCCCGCACCACCGCCAGAACCTCATGCCCCAGCCGCTGCGCATCCGACAACCGCTCCAGCAACAGGACCGCCACGCCTTCCGCGAGCCCTGTTCCATCGGCCGCGTCGGCGAAGGCCTTGCACCGGCCGTCGCGCGCCAGCCCGCGCTGCCGGGAGAAGTCGACGAACACTTCGGGGGTCGCCATCACGGCCACGCCGCCGGCCAGAGCCATCCCGCACTCACCGTTGCGCAGCGCCTGCGCCGCGAGATGCAGCGCCACCAAGGACGACGAGCACGCCGTGTCCACGGTCACGGCAGGGCCCTCCAGGCCCAACGTGTACGCGACGCGCCCCGACGCCACGCTCCCCGAGTTGCCGATGCCGAAGTAGCCCTCAAGTCCTTCGGGCAGCTTCTCCACGTCATCGGCGTAGTCGTGGTACATGAGCCCGGTGTAGATGCCGACGCTGTGTCCGTGCAGCGACGTGGGATCGATGCCCGCGCGCTCGAACACCTCCCACGACACCTCCAGCAGCAGCCGCTGCTGCGGATCGATGGCAAGTGCCTCACGCGGCGATATACCGAACAACGAGGCGTCGAACCCGCCGGGTTCGTCGATGAAGCCGCCCTCGTTGGCGTACGACGTACCGGTCCGGTCCGGGTCCGGGTCGTAGAGGCCGTCCAGGTCCCAGCCCCGGTCGGCGGGGAACGGGGACATCGCGTCCACGCCTCCGTCGACGAGGTTCCACAGGTCGTCCGGTGACGCGACCCCGCCCGGCAGGCGGCAGCCCATGCCCACGATCGCAATCGGCTCCGTCCTCCTGGACTCGATCTCACGGATCCTCTTGCGGGTCTGCTGCAGCTCGCCCGTCACGCGCTTGAGGTAGTCACGCAGCTTGTCGTCGTTCGACATGAGGTTCTTCCTTGTGTCGGTCAGCTGTACGGCGGATCGGGCCGGTCGGCTGCTCAGCGGGGTCGCCGGAACGCCCGGTTGGCGGGTCGTCCGGTCGTCCGGTCGGGACCTGGGTCAGGAAAGGCCGAGTTCGTTGTCGATCAGGTCGAAGATCTGGTCGTCGGTCGCCACGTCGAGATCGACGCCCTGGTCGGGTCCGGTCACCGCAACGAGGGTCTCGGCCCACTTCGCCGTCAGCGCTTCGAGTCGCGCGGCCACCTGCACCCGTACCTTGTCGTCCGTGGATGTCCGGGCGAGGGTCTGCTCGAGCCGGTCAAGTTCGGCGAGCGCCGCCGGGACCACGGCTGTGTCCGTCGGCTGGAGCAGGTCGCGCAGGTGGTGCGCGAGCACTGTGGGAGTCGGGTGGTCGAAGACAACCGTGGCGGGGAGCCGCACACCGGTGGACTCGGCCAGGCGGTTACGCATCCGGACTGCGGTCAGCGAATCGAATCCGATGTCGTTGAAGGCCTGGTTCACCTTGATCGTTTCGTGCGCTGCGTGCCCGAGTACGTGTGCCGCGTCGCTCCGGACGAGTTCCACGAGGAGGCGGGTCTGCTCGGCCTCGCCGACCGCAGCGAGTCGTCGTGCCAGGGTCTGTCCGCTTCCGTCGGCCACGGCCCGTGCGGTCTTCCTCGGGGCTCGGACGAGTCCGCGCAGGAGCGGTGCCAGTTCTCCGGCCGCCGCCTGCTTACGGAGGACGGCGAAGTCGAGCTTCGTCGGCACCAGCAAGGCCTCTTCGGATTGCAGCGCACTGTCGAACAGCGCCAGCGCCTCGGCGGACGACAGCCCTGCCTGGCCACTGCGTGCCATACGGCCGAGTTCGACGTCGTCCAGGTGTCCGGTCATGCCGCTCGCCTCGGACCACAGGCCCCACGCCAGCGACACCGCAGGCAGACCCTGTTCCCGCCGTGTGCGTGCCAGCCCGTCCAGGAAACCGTTCGCCGCCGCGTAGTTGCCCTGACCGGCATTGCCGAGGACGCCGGCGCCGGAGGAGAACAGCACGAACGCCGACAGGTCCAGTTCACGCGTGAGTTCGTGAAGGTGCCACGCAGCATCGGCCTTCGGGCGGAAAACAGTGTCGACGCGTTCCGGAGTCAGGGACGAGAACACTCCGTCGTCGAGGACTCCGGCGGTGTGGACGACGGCGGTGAGGGGGTGCTCGGCCGGGATCCCCGCCAGCACATCGACCAACGCCTCACGGTCACCCGCATCCGCCGCAACCACCTCCACCCGCGCACCCGCAGCCGTCAGCTCCTCGACCAACTCCGCCGCACCCTCGGCCGACGGACCACGACGACTCACCAACACCACACTGCGCACACCATGCACACCCACCACATGCCGGGCCACCAACCCGCCCAACGTCCCCGTACCACCCGTGATCAACACCGACCCCGAACGATCAAGAACCCCACCGGAACCCGACGCCTTCCGAGGCACCCCGGCCCGCACCAACCTCGGCACGAACACCTCCCCCGCCCGCACCCCCACCTGCGACTCACCCGACGCCACCACACCCGACAACAACCCGGCCACACCCGCCACCGAGCCACCATCCACATCCACCAACACCACCCGACCCGGCTGCTCCAACTGCACCGACCGCACCAACCCCCACACCGCAGCCCCCGCAGGATCACCAGCCGCGGCATTCCGGGTGAGTACGACGAGGGGACGAGTGCCCGGATCCGATTGATCCGTTCGGCGCTGGATTTCAGCGAGAGCCCTGATGACCAGGTCGCGCGCTGCCTGCGTGCCCGGTGTCGGCTGCTCGGCCGTCAGATCGAGAATGTCCTCCGGCGGCAGCGTCACCGCACCCGGAGCGTGCATCACATCGACCGGGTGCCAGTCCACGCGGTAGAGCGAGTCCCGCACGGTGGTGTCCGCGCCGGCCGAGTGATCGGTACGCACGGAGCGGAGCAGGAGTGACCCGATCTCGGCGACGGGCTGGCCCGTGCCGTCCGTGAGAGTGAAGGACACACCACCCTCGCCATCAGCCGGTTTCGCATGCACACGCAAGGTTGTGGCGCCGACCGCGTGCAGAGTGACGTCGTTCCAGGCGAAGGGCAGGAGTACCTGACCCGGTTCGGCCGTCGGTGCCGCCCCGAAGTTCGCTGCTTGAAGGGCCGCATCCAGGAGTGCCGGGTGCAGCCCGTACTTGACCGCCTCGGGCACCAACGCTTCCGTCAAGGCCAGCTCCGCGAACACCTCACGGCCCCGCCGCCACGCGGCACGCACCCCCTGGAACGCCGGACCGTACGCGTATCCCTGCTCCGCCAACCCCTCGTAGAACCCCTCCACCGACACCGACTCCGCACCCTCCGGAGGCCACGACTCGAAATCGAACGCAGGTTCTTGGGCCGCCGCCGACAACAGACCGTCGACGTGCCGGTCCCACGGTGTCTCAGGACCGGAATCCTCGGGCCGGGAGTAGATGTGCAGCGGCCGGCGACCGACCTCATCCGCTCCGCCCAGTCCGACCCGGAGCTGCACCGCACCGTGCGCGGGAAGAGTGAGCGGAGACTCGATCACCAGCTCTTCGATGGTGCCGAGTCCGGCCTCCTCCCCGGCACGCAACGCCAGTTCCAGGAACGCCGCCCCCGGCAGCAGGACACTGCCGGACACCGCATGGTCGGCCAGCCAGGGCTGTGCGCGCAGGGACAGTCGGCTGGTGAACAACTCGCCACCCGAATCGGGTAGTCCGACCACCGCTCCGAGCAGCGGATGCTCCGCCGCCGTCAGCCCTGCTGACGACACGTCGCCCGCACCCTGCGGAGCCTCCAGCCAGTAGTGCTGGTGCTGGAAGGCGTACGTGGGCAACTCGACTCGAGGGGAACGCGGTTCACCGTACGCAGTCGACCAGTCGACTCGAACTCCACGGACGAACAACTCCGCGACGGACAGGAGAAGGCGGTCCAGTCCACCGTCGTCGCGGCGGAGTGTGCCGGTGACGACGTTCGGCGCCTCAAGGGTCGCGTCGAGGGTCTCCTGAACGCTGTGCGCAAGAACGGGATGCGAACTCACCTCGACGAACGCCCGGAAGCCCTCCGCAACGAGAGCCGCGGTGGCATCGGCGAACCGCACCGTCTGCCGCAGATTCCGGAACCAATATCCGCCGTCCAGCTCCGTTCCCTCCACCCAACGACCGTCCACCGACGAATACATCGGGATGGTCGCCGAACCGGGCTTCAACCCTGCAAGCACATCGGCCAACTCGGCCTCGATCAACTCGACATGGGAGGTATGGGACGCGTAGTCCACCGGCACCCGCCGAACCCGGACACCCTGTGATTCGTACTCGGAGACCAACCGGTCCAACGCCTCGGGATCACCCGCCACCACCACCGACGACGGACCGTTGACCGCGGCCAACTCCACACCGTCACCCAGCCGCACCTCCTCTGCCGGAAGAGCAACCGAAACCATCCCGCCACGGCCGGCCAGACCACCCGCGATCGCACGGCTGCGCAACACCACCACCCGGGCCGCGTCCTCCAACGACAACACACCCGCCACATGAGCAGCCGCAATCTCACCCTGCGAATGCCCCACCACCGCATCCGCCCGCACCCCGAACGACTCCCACACCCGCGCCAACGCCACCATCACCGCAAACGACACCGGCTGCACCACATCCACCCGGCCCAACGACACAGCACCCTCAACACCCCGCACCACATCCAGCACCGACCACCCACTCACCCCCGCCAACACACCACTGACCTCCGTCAACGCCCGCGCAAACACCGGCGACGAATCAAGCAGATCGCGGCCCATCCCCACCCACTGCGAACCCTGCCCCGGAAACACAAACACCGACCGACCCGACACATCCGCCACACCCGACACCACACCAGGCCCCACACCACCACCCGCCAACACCGACACACCAGCCAACGCACCACCACGACCCGCAGCCACCACCACCGCACGATGGGCAAACGTGCCGCGCGTCGTCGTCAGCGCGTGTCCGATCGCTGTGTCCGGCAGATCCTGATGCTCACGCACGAACGACTCCAGGCGTTCCGCCTGGCCCCGCAGCCCCTTCGCCGAGGCGCCGGAAATCACCCACGGCACCACGGCAGGCTCCGGATCACTCGCCTCGGGCACCACAGCCACCTCGGAAACAACCGGGGCCTGCTCCAAAATCACATGCGCGTTCGTACCGCTCACACCGAACGCCGACACACCCGCCCTGCGCGGACGGTCCACCCCCGGCCAGGACCGAGCCTCCGTCAGCAACTCCACAGACCCCGACGACCAGTCCACCTTCGACGACGGCTCATCCACATGCAGCGTCCGCGGCAACACACCATGCCGAATCGCCTGCACCATCTTGATGATCCCCGCAGCACCCGCCGCAGCCTGCGTATGACCGATGTTCGACTTCACGGAGCCCATCCACAGTGGCCACTCCTCGGGGCGGCCCTTCCCGTACGTCGCCAGAAGTGCCTGCGCCTCGATCGGATCGCCCAGCGGGGTGCCCGTGCCGTGCGCCTCGACCGCGTCGACATCTCCAGGTGACAGGCGCGCGCCGGCCAGCGCCTGGCGGATCACCCGCTCCTGCGACGGACCGTTCGGCGCAGTGAGTCCATTGGACGCACCGTCCTGATTGACGGCGGAACCCCGCACCACCGCCAGAACCTCATGCCCCAGCCGCTGCGCATCGGACAACCGCTCCACCAGCAGCATGCCGACACCTTCCGACATGCCGAATCCGTCGGCGCCCTCGGCAAATGCCTTGCTGCGGCCGTCGGTGGCGAGCCCGCGCTGCCGGCTGAAGCCGACGACTCCTTCCAGCGTCGACATGACGGATACACCGCCTGCGAGCGCGAGCGAGCATTCCCCGTTACGCAGTGCCTGCACCGCCAAGTGCAGCGCGACCAGCGACGACGAGCAGGCGGTGTCCACCGTCAGCGCGGGGCCCTCCAGTCCCAGGGTGTACGAGACGCGGCCGGAGAGGACGCTGCCCGCGTTGCCGGTCACGAGGTAGCCCTCGTCGGCCTGGCCCGCCGTTTCGCCCGTTCCGTAGTCCTGGCCGTGAGTACCGACGAACACGCCGGTGGGGGTGCCCTTCAGCGACGTCGGGTCGATGCCCGCGCGCTCGAGTACCTCCCACGACACCTCCAGCAGCAGCCGCTGCTGCGGGTCCATCGCCAGCGCCTCACGCGGGTTGATCCCGAAGAACCCGGCGTCGAAGCCTCCGACACCCTGCAGGAATCCGCCACCGCGGACGTACGTCTTCCCCGGCGCATCGGGGTCCGGATCGTAGAGACCGTCCAGGTCCCAGCCCCGGTCGGCGGGCAGGCCGGTGATGACGTCGCCGCCCGTCTCGACCAGCTGCCACAGGTCCTCCGCCGATGACAGTCCACCCGGGAAGCGGCATCCCAGTGCCACGATCGCGATCGGCTCGTCGGCCGGAGATCCCGCTGTGTGGGAGGAAGTGGCAGCGACGGTGGGACCGTGCGGCTGCTGGTCTGCGGCCTCCTCGCCGAGCAGTTCGGTGCGCAGGTGCTCGGCAAGTTCGGAGGCGGTCGGGTAGTTGAAGACCAGGGTGACGGGCAGCCGCAGGCCGGTGGCCGCGGTGAGCCGGTTGCGCAGCTCGACCGCGGTGAGCGAGTCGACTCCCAGTTCCTTGAACGCCCGTTGTGCTTCGATCGCGTCGGCCGTGGCGTGGCCGAGGACGGCCGCGGCGCCGGTGCGTACCAGATCGAGCAGCACATCGAGCTGCTCGGGCACCCCGAGCGCGGCCAGCCGCCGTTTCAGTGTCGAGGCGCTGTCGCTGCCGGCCACGGCGTCACGTCGCACCACGCGCCGCGTCGGCGCAGGCACCAGGTCGCTCAGCAGGGCGGGAATCTCCGCGCTGTCGCGTACGGCGGCCAGGTCCAGCCGGATGGGGACGAGGGCCGGACTGTCGCTCTCCAGCGCGGCGTCGAACAGGGCGAGCCCTTGCTCGGCGGAGAGCGGCCTCGTACCCGCTCGGGCCATCCTGGCCAGGTCGGTGTCGCTGAGCCGTCCGCCCATGCCGGCGGACTCCGCCCACAGTCCCCAGGCGAGGGACACGGCAGCAAGTCCCTTCGCGCGCCGGTGCACGGCCAGGGCGTCGAGGAAGGCGTTACCGGCCGCGTAGTTGCCCTGGCCCGAGCCGCCGAAGGTGGAGGAGGCCGACGAGTAGAGGACGAACGCCGTCAGGTCCAGGCCCTCGGTCAGCTCGTGCAGATGCCACGCCGCGTCCACCTTGGGCCGCAGCGCGGTGTGCCACCGCTGCGCGTCCAGCTCTCCGATCACGCGGTCGTCGACCACGCCCGCCACATGGACCACCGCGGTCAGCCGGTCGGAGACAGCGGCCACGATCCGCGCCAGAGCTTCGCGGTCCCCCACATCGGCGGCCACCGCACTCACGCGGACGCCGGATGCCGACAACTCCTCCAGTCGTTCGTCCGGCAGTCCGGACCGGGACACCAGCACAAGCTCGGCCACTTCGTGGGAGCGGACGAGGTGATCGGTGACGAGCCGGCCCAGACCGCCGGTGGCGCCCGTGACCAGCACGGTGCCTCCCGTCAGTCGCGGGCGCTCCGGCGGAGCGGGTGAGTGCGCACGCCTGAGACGGGCTACGAGCGTCTGCCCTCCGCGTACCGCCACCTGCGGTTCGTCCCGCAGCGCGCCGCCGAGTCCGGCTGCGACCGTCTCCTCGTCGAATCGTTCCACCTCAAGCAGTCCGAACCGGCCGGGATGTTCGGACTGGGCGGTGCGGACGAGGCCCCGGACCGGTTCCTGGACCAGGTCGTCGCGGCGCGTGGCGACCACCAGACGGGACGCCTGGGTCCGGGGATCGGCCAGCCACTCCTGCAGCACGCCGAGGACGTTCAGCCCGACCTCGTGCACCTGCTCAGGAATCGTCCGGTCCGCAGAGCCGTCGGGAGCCCTGAGAACCACCACGGGGGGTACGGAGGATTCGGACGCTCCGAGACCCGAGTGGAACGCCCAGAGCGGCGTGTCGGCTGTGACCGGAGGAGCGGGAACAGCGGGAACCCACGCGACCTCGTAGAGAGAGCCGCCCAGTTGAGGAGCAGAGACGCGCAGGCGCGCCGGATCGACGGGCCGCACGGTCAGCGCATCTATGTCGAGGACAGAAGCGCCTGTGTCGTCGGCGGCGCTGATCGACACCGTGTCGGGGCCCGCCGGAGCCAGGACGACACGAAGGGACCGGGCTCCGGTTGCGTGGAGCCGGACACCCGCCCAGGAGAAGGCCAGCCGGGGGCTGTCCGGGTCGGCGAAGAAGTCCGACACGGCGAGCGGGTGCAGGGCGGCGTCGAGCAGCGCGGGATGGATTCCGTAGCCGTCGGTTTCGTCGGACGTACCCGCGCCGGACTCCGGGAGCCGCAGTGCCGCGTATACGCGCCCGTCCTGTACCCAGGCCGCTTCGACGGCCCGGAACGCCGGACCGTAGTCGACGGTCAGACGGTCGTAGAAGCCGTCCAGGTCGACGGGCCGGGCGCCGGCGGGCGGCCACGACGTGAGATCTGCCTGTACGGGGGACGGCTTCGACGACGCCGTCAGGAGGCCGGTGGCGTTTTCGCTCCAGTCCTCGTCGGCGCCTGACCGGGTGTACACCCGCACCACCCGTGCGCCGGGGCCTTCCGCTTGTTCCACGGTCATCTGGAGGTCAACGCCTCCGCCGTCCGGGACGACGATCGGCGCGGAGATCGTCAACTCGTCCACGACCGGTACCCGCAGCCGCTCACCCACATGGCACAGCATGTCCAGCAGCGCCGTACCGGGCAGCAGCATCAGACCGCCTACGCGATGACCGTCCAGCCAGGGGTGCTCGCGCTGTGTCAGACGCCCTGAGAACACGCTGCGTTCGGTATCCGCCACCGTGATCGCGGCTTGCAGGAGCGGGTGGCCCGCTTCCTCCAGACCGACTGCGGCGAGGTCGCCTGCTCCGAGCGACGGTTCGAGCCAGTAGCGCTGACGCTGGAAGGCGTACGTGGGCAGCTCGACGCGGCGCGGGACCGGTTCGCCGAAGGAGGTCGACCAGTCGACGGGGATCCCTCGGACGTACAGCTCCGCCGCTGACAGCAACAGACGGTCCAGCCCGCCGTCGTCACGGCGCAGCGTCCCTGTCACGACGCTCGGCGTCCGAGCACTCGCGTCGAGGGTCTCCTGAACGCTGTGCGCAAGTACGGGATGCGAACTCACCTCGACGAACGCCCGGAAGCCCTCCGCAACGAGAGCAGCGGTGGCGTCGGCGAACCGCACCGTCTGCCGCAGATTGCGGAACCAGTAACCGCCGTCCAGCTCCGTTCCCTCCACCCAACGACCGTCCACCGACGAATACATCGGGATGGCTGCCGACCCGGGCTTCAACCCTGCAAGCACATCGGCCAACTCGGCCTCGATCAACTCGACATGGGAGGTATGGGACGCGTAGTCCACCGGCACCCGCCGAACCCGGACACCCTGTGCCTCGTACTCGGAAACCAACCGGTCCAACGCCTCGGGATCACCCGCCACCACCACCGACGACGGACCGTTCACCGCGGCCAGCTCCACACCCTCACCCAGCCGCACCTCCTCAGCCGGAAGAGCAACCGACACCATCCCGCCACGGCCGGCCAGACCACCCGCGATCGCACGGCTGCGCAACACCACCACCCGGGCCGCGTCCTCCAACGACAACACACCCGCCACATGAGCAGCCGCAATCTCACCCTGCGAATGCCCCACCACCGCATCCGCCCGCACCCCGAACGACTCCCACACCCGCGCCAACGCCACCATCACCGCGAACGACACCGGCTGCACCACATCCACCCGGCCCAACGACACAGCACCCTCAACACCCCGCACCACATCCAGCACCGACCACCCACTCACCCCGGCCAACACACCACTGATCTCCGTCAACGCCCGCGCAAACACCGACGACGAATCAAGCAGATCGCGGCCCATCCCCACCCACTGCGAACCCTGCCCCGGAAACACAAACACCGACCGGCCCGACACATCCGCCACACCCGACACCACACCAGGCCCCACACCACCACCCGCCACCACCGACACACCAGCCAACGCACCACCACGACCCGCAGCCACCACCACCGCCCGGTGCTCCAGACCCGCCCGCCCCACAGCAAGCGAATGACCCACCTCGGCAACCGTCACGTCCGAACGCCCGACGAAGGTCCGGAGCCGTTCGGCCTGGGCCCGCAGGGCATCCGCCGTGCGGGCCGACACCACCCACGGCACGGCGGCAGGCTCGGAGGCGGGTGCTGCTGTTTCCTGTGGCTCTCCGGACACGAGCGCGGGGGCCTGCTCCAGAATCACGTGAGCGTTCGTGCCGCTCACACCGAACGAGGAGACACCCGCCCTCCGCGGACGGTCCACCTCCGGCCACGGCCTGGACTTCGTCAGCAACTCCACAGACCCCGACGACCAGTCCACCTTCGACGACGGCTCATCCACATGCAGCGTCCGCGGCAACACACCATGCCGAATCGCCTGCACCATCTTGATGACACCCGCAGCACCTGCCGCAGCCTGGGCGTGCCCGATGTTCGACTTCAACGACCCCAACCACAGCGGCTGGTCCTGCGCACGGTCCTGCCCGTAGGTCGCCAGCAGAGCCTGCGCCTCGATCGGGTCACCCAGCGTCGTCCCGGTGCCGTGGCCCTCCACCGCATCGACGTCGGCGACCGACAGCTCTGCGCCCGCCAGTGCCTCGCGGATCACCCGCTCCTGCGACGGACCGTTCGGCGCTGTCAGACCGTTCGACGCACCGTCCTGGTTGACCGCCGACCCACGGACGACCGCCAGAACCTCGTGCCCCAGCCTCCGTGCGTCCGAAAGCCGTTCCAGGAGCAGCACACCGGCGCCCTCGGACCAGGCAGTGCCGTCGGCAGCCTCGGCGTAGGGCCTGCATCGGCCGTCTGCCGCCAGGGCGCGCTGCCGGGAGAACTCCACGAAGGACGTCGGCCGGGACATCACGGCCACGCCGCCGGCCAGGGCCATCGCGCAGTCGCCGTTGCGCAGCGCCTGCGCCGCCAGATGCAGCGCCACCAAGGACGACGAGCACGCCGTGTCCACGGTGACGGCAGGGCCCTCCAGACCCAGCGTGTACGCGACGCGCCCCGACGCCACACTGCCCGCGTTGCCCGTGCCCAGGTAGCCCTCGAGACCGTCGGGGACGCGGGCGAGCCCGGTGGCGTAGTCGTGGTACATCACACCGCTGTAGACGCCCACACTGCTGCCGTGCAGTGACGTGGGATCGATGCCCGCGCGCTCGAACACCTCCCACGACACCTCCAGCAGCAGCCGCTGCTGCGGATCCATCGCCAGCGCCTCACGCGGGGATATGTCGAAGAATCCCGCGTCGAAGGATCCCGCGTCGTGCAGGAAGCCGCCGTGTCTGGCGTACGACGTGCCCACGTGCTCGGGATCCGGGTCGTAGAGGCCGTCCAGGTCCCAGCCCCGGTCCGCAGGGAACGGGGAGATCGCGTCCACACCGTCGGTGACGAGTCGCCACAGGTCGTCGGGGGACGTGACTCCGCCGGGCAGCCGGCAGCCCATGCCCACGATCGCAATGGGGTCGTCGCTCGGGTCCGTGCGACGGGCGCGGACGGCGGGTGCGGCGGCGGAGGCGCGGCCGAGGTGGTGGCCGCCGAGGAGTCGCACGCGGAGGTGGCGGGCGACCGCGGCCGGGGTCGGGTGGTCGAAGGCCACGGTGACCGGGAGGTGCAGGCCGGTGGCCGAGGTGAGGCGGTTACGGAGTTCGACGGCGGTCAGTGAAGTGAATCCGAGGTCCTTGAACGGCCGGTCGGCGCGTACGGCGTCACCGGGTTCCTGTTGTATTCGGCCGACCTCGTCGCGAACGAGGTCGAGAAGGAGACGGTCCTGGTCGGCCTCGGCGAGACCGGTGATGAGCCGGCGCAGCTCCGCCGATGTCGTGTTGTCCGGTGCGGAGTTGCGTGCGGGGGCATCGATCAGACCGCGCAGGGGTGGCGCGATGGTGGCGGGGTCCAGGGTGGCGCCGCCGAGGGCCTCGTTGTCCAGACGCATCACGATGAGCGACGTCCGGTCGGCGAGGTGCGCGGCGTCGAACATCGCTGTGCTCTGCTGCTCGGTGAGGCGTCCGAGACCTGCCGGGGCGGCCCGGCCGTCCCCTTCGTACGGGCCTGTGCGCAGGGAGAGGGCGGGGAGACCGCGGGCCGCCCTGTGCTGGATGAGGGCGTCGAGGAACACGCCGGCTGCCGCTTCCTCGGCATGGTCGGACGAGCCGAGCACACCGGTGGCCGAGGAGTGGACGACGAAGGCGGACAGGTCGGTGTCCACGGTGAGTTCGTGGAGGTTGAGCGCGCCTTCCAGGGTGGATTTCAGTCCGGGGGGAACCGCGCCCGGCGTGTGGACGACGGCGTCCGGCCGGTGCCCCGGGCGGGACAGCAGGGCGGCGAGAGCGCTCCGGTCGGCGATGTCGCAGGCCGAGAGGGTCACCTCGGCGCCGTGCGCGGTCAGTTCGGCCGCGAGCGCGGCGGCTGTACGGTCCCCTGCGCCCCGCTCGCTGATGAGGAGCAGGCGGCGGACTCCGTGGCCGCCGACGAGGTGACGGGCCACGGTGGCTGCGGTCGGGCCGTCGGCGCCGGTGACGAGCACTGTCCCCCGGGGGGCGAAGGTGGCGGGCTGCTCGGGATCGGCGACCGCGGACACCCGTGAGGCCCTCGGGCGCAGGGGGACGCCCGAACGTACGACGACCTGGGGTTCTCCGGAGGCCAGCGCGTCGGCCAGGGCGGGCGACGGGTCGTCGTCCTCGATGTCCAGGTCGATGAGGACGAGGCGGCCGGGGTGCGCGGCCTGGGCGCTGCGGACGATGCCCCACAGGGGTGCCTGGATCAGGTCGGTGACGTCGTCCTCGGCCCCGACGGCGACGGCCCCTCGGGTGGCGATGACGAGGATGGAGGCGGATGTGCGGTCGTCGTCCAGCCACGCCTCCAGTTGCGCGGTGAGTGCGCGGACGGTGTCCTGTACCGCTTCGGGGAGCGGGCCCGACCTGCGGACTCCTGCTCCGCAGGACAGCACGGCCACGTCCGGGACATGGGCGTCGGCGCCGGCGGTGTCGCGCAGTGCGTCAAGCGTCGGGTACCGGCCGACGGTCTGTCCGAGCGCGCGCAGATGACCTGCGACGCCGAATGCGTCGGCGCCGATGACGGCCCAGGTGCGCGCGGGCGACTGCGGTACGGGGACGGAGGACAGGGGTATCCAGTCGAGCCGGAAGAGCTGCTCGTAGTGACTTCCGTTGGCGGCGCGCAGCCTGGCGGGCCTTTCGAGGAGCACATGGCGGGTGATCTTGCCGGATGCCGTGCGGGGAATCCGGTCGATCTCATAGAGCTCCTCCGGCACCTTGAAGTAGGAGAGCCGGTCGCGGCAGGCGGTGAGGAGTGCCTCGGGGTCGAGGCCTTCGGGACCCGGTACCAGGAAGGCCACCGGTACTTCCCCGAGGACGTCGTGGGGTTTGCCCACGACGGCGACGTCGGCGGTGCCGGGGACCGAGCGCAGCACCTCCTCGACCTCTCCGGGGTGGATGTTCTCGCCACCGCGGATGATGAGTTCCTTGATGCGGCCGGTGATCGTGAAGTAGCCGGCGCCGTCCCGCCGGGCCAGGTCGCCGGTGTGGTACCAGCCGTGCCGCAGGGCTTCTGCGGTTGCTTCCGGCTGGTTGTGGTAGCCGAGCATGACGCTCGGACCCCGGACCCAGACCTCCCCCTCCTCGCCCTCGGCGGCGTCGAGGCCCGTCTCCGGGTCGACGATGCGCACGCCCAGGCCCGGCACGGGCAGTCCGCAGGAGCCTTCGACCCGGGCGCCGGTGGGCCAGTTGATGGTGATGGAGCCGCACGTCTCGGTGCTGCCGTACGCGTCCAGCAGGGGTGCGGCGAACGCCTCCTCGAACGACCGGCGCAGCGCCGCGGTGGTAACGGCCCCGCCGACCAGGCACATGCGGAGGTCGGGGGCGTCGAAGTCTTCCTCCTTGGCGGCGCGCACCAGTTGGTGGTACATCGTGGGGACACCGGCCAGGAACGTCGAGGACTCCTCGCGCAGGGCGTCGAGTACGTCCGCCGCGGCGAAACCGTCGACGATGCGCGCGGTGGCTCCCACGGCCGTGACGCCCAGTACGCAGACGATGTGGGAGAGGCTGTGGAAGAGGGGCAGGGGCCACAGGACCCGGTCGTCGGCACTGAGTGCGGGGATGGGCGCGTAGCACGCGGCCACGGACCAGAGGCAGTTGCGCTGGGTGGACAGGACTCCCTTGGGCCTGCCCGTGGTGCCGGAGGTGTAGAGCATCCAGGCGGGGTCGTCCAGGCCGAGGTCGTCCCGGGCGGGGCTCGACGGGGTGGTCGTCGCAAGTTCCTCGAACGAGTCCGTGCCGGGGGGCACGCCCCCGTCGCCGGTGACCAGGATCCGCAGGTCGGTCCGGCTGCCCAGGAGTGTGGCCAGTTGCTCCGCGTGTGCGGGGTCCGTGATCACGGCGCGTGCGCCGCTGTCGTCGAGGAGGTACGTCAGCTCGGCTTCGGTGACTCTCGGGTTGAGGGGTACGCCGATCACACCAGCCCGGGTGAGGGCCAGGTAACTCTCCACCGTCTCCACGCTGTTGCCGAGCAGAATGGCCGCACGGTCGCCGGGGTGCAGGCGGCGTCCGGCGAGATGCCCGGCGAGGCGTCGGGTGCGCAGTTCGAGGTCGGCGTACGTCACGCTCCGCACGGAGTCGCGGAAGGCCACCTTGTCACCGAATTCACGGGCGTGTTCCGCCAGCAGTTCGGGCAGCGGTCGAATGAGCTCCGTACGCAACATTGCCTTCACATCCCTTGATAGCGTGGAACGCCTCGACAATTACGCCGCCGTACGGCAACACATGTGGCATGCCACGGGCGGCGTAGTGCAGGGCACCGCGCGGGGCGAAAATAAATGGTGGGCAAAACTCACAGAACCGCCCGGCATAATGTCGTTCGCACTCCCAGTGTTGTCTCGCGGGAGGCCGGAGATTCCCCTAACCAACCCCCTAGGGCAGCCCTTACTGCGGAGGGGGGCCGCAAACGACGTGTGGCCCCGGCACTCGGAAGTGCCGTGGCCACAGTGGGGAAGAGAATGCCTGGCGCCGCCGGATCAGGCCGCCAGGACCTGGGGGCACAGCTGCAGAAGGTCCGCGGGGGTGCGCAGGACCGCGTCCGGCCGTTCGGCGAGCAGTGCGGGCTCGTCGGTCTCGCCCCACAGGGCGGCCACCGCGGTGACCTCGGCCCCCCGGGCGCTGGCGAGGTCGGTGACGGCGTCGCCGACCATCATCGCCTCCGCGGCGGGCACATCGAGGAGGTCCAGTGCGTGCAGAACGATGTCGGGCGCCGGTTTGGCGTGCGCCACCTCGTCGGATCCGATGACGTGCTCGAACGACCCGAGCAGCCCCAGCCGGTCGAGCAGGGAGCGGGCGCGCGGACCGCTCTTGCCGGTGGCGACGGCGAGCCTCAGTCCGCGCCGGTTCAGCTCCGGCAGCAGCTCACGTACGCCGTCGAAGACGGTCACCTGGCCGGCGAGCCGGTAGCTCTCACGGACGAACGGCGCCTCCAGTTCGGTCGGCAGGCCCATGATGCGCATGATGTCGGGGAAGTACCGGCCCAGATGGCGGCTGTACTCCTCGAAGGGTGCCTGGCCGTCACCGACGACCTCGGCGTACGCGGTCAGGAAGGCCTGACGCATCACCGCGAAGCTGTCCACGATCACACCGTCGAGATCGAAGATCACCGCGCGGGGTACGGCCGCGCGCGTCGTGGGAGTGGCGGAGGGCGGATGGAGCGGGGCGGACATGGGATCTCCGTACGTTGCTCGGACGGCCTGTGGTGGAGCCGTACGTGGTCGGACGGCCTGCGGTTCGGCCGTATCCGGTCGGACCGTGCTCGGTTCGTGCCTCAGTGCGCGCCATGACCGGCCGGGAGCGGGCGGCGCTGTCCCGCGGTGCGGGCCGATGCGTAGAGCTGTTCGATGACGCCGATCGTCTGCCTGGCCTGAGCCACACCCGCTCCTCGGCTCCGGGGGTCGGTGAGCCTGTCGCGCAGGTCGTCGAGCTGGCGGGCGTACTCGGCGCCGATCGGCTCGGAGGCCAGGGGCACCTCGACGGTGACGCCGTCCCCGGTGCGGGTCAGCACGGAGCCCTGCCGATTGGGACTGAACCCGAAGGTGCAGGTCAGGGTGGCGGTACCGGCCCTTCCCTCGACGGTGATACGGGTGATGTCGCGCGCCTCGTGCGAGGCCCAGCTCGCGCGCAGCGCCACCGATACGCCCCCGTCCGTGACCAGGAAGCCCCGCGCCGTGTCCTCCACGTCTCCCACGTCGCCGGGGGCGGGGGCCGTACCGGAGGCCTCGGTGCCCTCCTCGCCGTCCCGGCGCCAGGACGCCCGGCGTGAGCCGCTGTTGACGAAGTCGTCGGACACCGTCCCGACGACCTGTTCGAAGTCCACCGGTCCGAGGAGCGATCCGACCGTGTCCAGGAGATGCCAGCCCAGGTCGACGAGTGCTCCGCCGCCCGACAGCCGCCGGCTGGTGAACCAGCCACCGGCGTCCGGTACGCCGCCGGCGCGCACCCAGGCCACGTCGATGTGCCGGATCGGGCCGAGCCCGGCGGCGAGGTCGTGCAGCGCCCGCACGTCGTTGCGGTACTTGGCCGCGCTGCCGGCGAGCAGGACGCCGCCGCCGGCCCGTTCGGCCTCGGCGAGCTGGTCCGCCTCGGCCACGCTCAGACAGACGGGCTTCTCCAGGAACACCGGGATGCCCCGGTGCAGCAGCCGGGTGGCGACCGGGGCGTGCAGGTGGTTGGGCACGGCCACGACGGCGAGGTCGGTCGTGGCCGGGTCCAGGTCCGCATCGTGGACGAGCACCCGTGGGCTGCCGTCGCCCGCGAACCGGTCGCGGATCGACCGGTCGGGTTCGACGACAGCCGTCACTTCGTACAGCGGGTGCTTGTCCAGGCGGGGCCAGAAGATCGATCTCCCTGCCCAGCCAAGTCCTACCAGGGCGACCCTGACCGGGCGTCCGCGTTCGCCGGAGGCGGTCATGCCGCGGCCAGGACGTCGGAGACGATCTCTGCGATCCGGTGGATGTTCTGCTCGGTGCCCAGCAGGGTGCGGTGGTGCAGCCAGATTCCGTCCGCGGTGAGGGCCTCGGTGTTGGGGCAGCGGCGGGCCAGCTCGTCCACCGACTCCTGCGGGGCCCCGGTCTCCCAGAATCCGTCGGACCGGTAGATCGCCCGGAAGACGACGAAAGCGGGCAGTCCACGGGCGATGAGCTCGTCGACGAGCCTGTTGCGCCGTTCCTCGGTGATGCCCGGGATGCGGAACATCGCCATGTAGTGGGGTATCCGGTCGGCGCGCTCGTCACGCCCCTGCGGCACCACGCCGGGTATCTCGGACAGCAGCCGCTTCAGCAGCGGCGACCGCTGCTCCCGCGTGGCGATCTGGCTGTCCAGGCGGCGCAGCTGGGCACGCAGGACACTGGCCGAGAACTCGTTGAGCCGGAAGTTCGAGCCCGAAGTGCGGTGGAAGTACTTGCGGTCGCTGAAGGGCCGCCCGCAGCTGTGCCGCAGGAACGCCTCCTCGTAGGACGCGTTGTCCGGGAAGGTGACCGCCCCGCCCTCCCCGGCGGTCATCAGCTTGCCGTTCTGGAAGCTGAAGGCGGCGATCGATCCCAGTTCGCCGACCTTCCGGCCGCGCCACTGCGCCCCGTGGGCGTGTGCGGCGTCCTGGACGATCGGCACGCCGCTGTCGGCCGAGAGCTTCTCCAGCGCGTCCATGTCGGCGAGGTGGCCGGCCATGTGCACCGGCATGATCGCCCTCGTGCTCTCGTTGATGGCCGCCTCGGTGGCGGCGACGTCGAGGCAGTAGGTGTCGAGGTCGACGTCGACGGGCACGGCGACTGCGCCCAGCCGCTGTGCGGCCTGGGAGGACGAGATGAAGGTGAACGCGGGCACGATGACCTCGGTCCCGGGTCCCACACCGAGCACCTGGAGCGCGAGCTCCAGTGCATGCGTTCCGTTGGTGACGGCGAGCGCCCGCTCGGCGCCGTGATAGTCGGCGAACTCCTTCTCGAACGAGTCGACCTCGCTGCCGCCCATGCGCCACCACTGGCCCTGTTCGAGCGCACGGATGAGACCTTCACGTTCTTCGGCGTCGTACTGCGGCCACTCCGGGAACTCCGGAGCCGGATACTCGATCGCGCCCATAATTCCGCTGCCTTTCTTGTCGAGGATGCGGATTTCGGCACGCTAACCCACGGAATGGCGGGCCGTCACTTCCCCTAACGACCCCCCTATATTTCTCCAGTCCCGTGTTCATTCCGTTCGTTTTGCGTGAGCCGGTAAGTGCAGCTGTTATAACGGAGACATGACCGAGCTTCTTTTGTTGAACGGACCGAATCTGGGGATACTCGGCCGCCGCGAGCCGGAGATCTACGGCACCGACACGCTCGCGGATATCGAGGAGTCCGTTGCCCGTGAAGTCGCGGGACGCGGCTGGAAGGTCGTCTCCGTGCAACGCGAGTCCGAGGGCGAACTGATCCAGGCGGTACAGGACGCGTACGACACGGTCGGGGCGATCATCAATCCTGGCGCCCTGATGATCGCCGGCTGGAGCCTGCGGGACGCCCTGGCCTCGTACCCCCGCCCGTGGATCGAGGTCCACCTGTCGAACGTGTGGGCCCGTGAGAGCTTCCGGCACGCGTCGGTGCTGGCACCGCTCGCCGACGGCGCGATCGTCGGCCTGGGCTCGGACGGCTACCGGCTGGCGGCCCAGGCCCTGCTGGCCAAGGTGCCGGCCTGAGACAGGCACTCGATCCACGGACAGAGCAATCGGGAGTCGTCATCGGGTACTTGGGAATCGACGTGGGCGGCACCAAGGTCGCCCTTCGCATAGAGGGCGACGGCGCACGGGCCGTGAGGTCGGTCTTCCGGTGGCCCCCGGCGTCGCGCTCCGCACCGCATCGGTCCGCCACGGAACGGGACCTGGCGGCCCTGGCCCGCCACGTCGGCCTGTTGCGGGCGGAATGGGGAGGGCCCGTCAAGTCCGTCGGGGTCGCCATGCCGGCGACGGTGGACGACGAGGGCCGCGTCCTCACCTGGCCGGGCCGCCCGCACTGGGCGGGACTCGGGCTGCACGAGGAACTGCGTGGCCTGATTCCTGGGGCGGCGGTCCGGTTCGCGGACGACGGGGATCTGGCGGCCCTGGCCGAGGCGGGCCGGGCCGGTTGCCGGAATCTCGTCTATCTGGGGGTGGGTACGGGCATCGGCGGCGGAGTCGTCGTGGACGGCCGGCCCCTTCCGGGACCGGGCCGGGGGTCGTGCGAGGTCGGGCACATCGTCGTGGACCGGGCGGGCCCACGCTGCGACTGCGGGCGGCACGGCTGTGTGCAGGCGCTGGCGTCCGGCCCCGCGACGCTGCGGCGGGCGGCGACGCTGCTGGGCGGGCCGGTCGACTTCGACGCCCTGCGGAACGGCTTCGCGGCCGGGGCCGGATGGGCGGTGTCCGCCGTGCAGGAGAGCGGCGAGGCCCTCGCGGTGGCCGCGGTCAGCCTGTGCGAGCTCACCCGCCCTGAACTCGTCCTGATCGGTGGTGGTTTCGCCTCCGGACTACCGGGGCTCGTCACCGTCGTCGCCGAGCACACCCGGCGGCTGGCGAGGCCGGGGGCGCCGCCCGTCCCGGTACGGGAAGCAGCACTGGGCGGACTCTCCTCGCTGTACGGAGCCGTGTCCCTGGCCCGCGGGCAATGACGGCGGGCCACCACCCTCAGCCGTCGCAGGCACGCACAACACAGTGATCTGCACTCAGGACAGACAGAGTCGGAGGAATCGTATGACCACCACACCGGCCGTGGCGTCCCGGCGCATCCATGTGCCTCTGCCCGATCGCGGGTACCTCGTCCATATCGGCCCCGGGGTGCGTCATTCGCTCGCCGAGGTCGTGGCCGGGATCGGAGCGAGGCGGGTGGCCGTGGTCACGGCCAGACCGCCGGAGTGGACGCCGGACCCGGGCGTCCCGTCCCTGGTCGTACCGGCCCGGGACGGTGAACGGGACAAGTCGTTGGCCTGGGTGGAGGAACTCTGCGCCCGTTTCGCCGAGTTCGGGCTCAGCAGGTCGGATGCCGTCGTCTCGTGCGGTGGCGGCACGACCACCGACGCGGTGGGACTCGCGGCGGCGCTCTACCACCGCGGCGTGCCGGTCATCCATCTGCCCACGTCCCTGCTGGCGCAGGTCGACGCGAGTGTCGGCGGGAAGACCGCGGTGAACCTCCCCCAGGGCAAGAACCTGGTGGGCGCCTACTGGCAGCCCAGCGCCGTGCTCTGCGACACCGACTATCTTCAGACCCTGCCGCCCCGTGAACTGACCAACGGTCTCGGCGAGATCGCCCGCTGTCACTTCATAGGTGCGGGCGATCTGCGCGGACTGCCGCTGCACGAGCAGATCGCAGCGAGCGTGGCGCTGAAGGCTTCGGTCGTCGCCGCGGACGAGCGTGACGCGGGTCCCAGACATCTCCTCAACTACGGCCATACCCTGGGTCACGCGCTGGAGCGGGCCACCGATTTCGCCCTGCGCCACGGTGAGGCGGTCGCCGTGGGCACTGTGTTCGCCGGCCGGCTGGCGGGCGCGCTCGGCCGGATCGGCACGGCGCGGGTCATGGAGCACACCGCGGTGGTCGAGGGGTACGGACTGCCGGTCCGGCTGCCTGCCGAGGTGCACACCGCCGCACTGATCTCCCTGATGCGGCTGGACAAGAAGGCCACCGACGGGCTGACGTTCGTTCTGGACGGCCCCCGGGGCGCGGAACTCGTGCGGGACGTGCCGGAGCACGTCGTGGCAGCCACTCTGGAGGCCATGCCCCGGGAACCGGGTGGCCATGCCTGACATCGGCGGAAGCACGAGACTGTTCGCCGTCCTCGGTGACCCCGTGGCGCAGGTGCAGGCACCGGCGCTGCTGAATCCGGTCTTCGAGCAACTCGGACTGGACGCGGTGCTGTTCCCCGTCCACGCGCCGGCGGACCGGCTCGGGGCGATCATCGGCGGACTTCAGCGCATCAGCAATCTGGACGGTCTGCTCATCACCGTGCCCCACAAGATGGAAGCCTGCCGCTACGCGGACGAGCTGAGCCCGGCCGCCGCGCTGGTCGGGAGTACCAACGCCATGCGGCGCGAGGCCGACGGCCGCTGGTACGGCGAGAACTTCGACGGGGTCGGCTTCGTCAACGGTCTGCGGAGCGCGGGCCACGACCCGAGCGGGAGGCGCGTGTTCCTGGCGGGTGCCGGAGGTGCGGGCACGGCCATCGCGGCGGCGCTCCTCGGCGCGGGGGCCGCCCATCTGTCGGTGTACGACCCCGACCCCGACCGGTTGTCCGCACTGGTGGCCCGTCTCGACCGCAGCGCGCCCGGCCGCACGACCGGCTCGTGTACACCACGCCTCCAGGACGCGGAGGTCGCCGTGAATGCCACACCGCTCGGTCTGGACCCCGGCGATCCGCTGCCCTTCGCACCGCGCGAGCTGGCACCCGGCGCGGTCGTCGCCGACATCGTGATGCATCCCAGGGAGACCGAGCTGCTCAGGAAGGCAGCCGCACTGGGCCTTTCCGTTCATCATGGGATCCACATGCTGGACCATCAGATCGCCCTCTACCGCTCCTTCTTCCGACTCGGTATGTGAGGACGCGGCCCCCGCGGAAAGACTGTGAACAGCCCATTAACCAACAAGGGCTGCAGGGGTGTTCTCTCCTATGCTGGGCAGCCGGGTCGCCTTCGACATGCCGATCGGACCGGCCCATACGGCCTCGTGCGCACGGCGGCTCGCCCGTGTGCCCGGGGACCGGCCGGAACGGGGGGCATACATGCGGTTCAATCTGCTGGGTCCGTTGGAAGCCACGAGAGACGGTGTCCCCGTCCAGCTCGGCGGGGTCAACCAGCGCGCGGCGCTGGGCTATCTCCTCCTGCACCCCAACAAGGTCGTCGCGACCAGGGAGCTCGTCCATACGCTGTGGGGCGACGGGGCACCGCCCACGGCGCGCAAGATGGTGCAGAACGCCATCGCGGGGCTGCGCCGGGCACTCTCGGAGGACGAGTCCGTCTCGCTGTCCACGTCTCCGCCCGGCTACATGCTGCGGCTCGACCCCTCGGAGATCGATCTCACGCGCTTCGAGGAACTGGTGCAGCGCGGTCGCGCCGCGCTCGCGGTCGAGGCATGGGAGACGGCGGCGCGGCTGCTGAGGGAGGCCCTCTCCCTGTGGCGGGGCCCGGTGCTGGCCGATGTGTTCGAGACCGGGGTCGCGTGGCCGGAGTCCGCAGTCATCCGGGAGGCGCGCCTGACCGCTTTCGAGGACTGCGCCGAGGCGGAGCTCGCGCTCGGCCGGCATCGCGAACTCGTCGGGGAGCTCGCGGCCCTGGCCGACGAGGAGCCGGTCCGCGAGCGGTTGTGCGGGCTGTTGATGCTGTCGCTCTACCGTTGCGGACGGCAGCCTGAGGCGCTCGCCGTCTACCAGCGCATCCGTGACGAGCTCGTCAACGGCTTCGGTCTCGATCCGGCGCCCGAACTCCAGCTGCTGGAGCGCTCGATACTCAACCAGCGCCCCGCTCTGGCCTGGCAGGCGGCTCCCGAGCGCCCGGCCGCCGATCGCCCTCTCGAACCTCCCGCCGCCGTTCCCGGAGCGGTGCACGTCACCGGCCCCCTGCCTCTCCCTGAGCCGTCTGCCGAGCGGCCCACCGCCCTGTCCGGCACCCTCGCCGTGCCGGCCTCGCCCGGTCCCTGCGCACCCGATCCGGCCTCCTCGTCGGCGCAGGGTGCGGAGGTTCCGCAGCGCCGACCTGACCACACGATGACCGAACGCAAGCAGGCGAGCGTTCTGATGGTCCGCGCGCGGATGGACACGAGTGGGGACGACCCCGAGCGCATCGACGAGGCCCTTCGGGTCCTCACGGGCATCGTCGTCGAGGAGGCCGAACGCTTCGGCGGGCTGGTGCACGGCACGCTCGGCTCCGTCCGGCCGGTGATCTTCGGTGTTCCCCGCGCGTACGAGGACGACCCCCGGCGCGCCGTGCGGCTGGCACTGGCCATCCGCGAGCGGCTCGGCGCGGCGATGACCGGCCGTATGAGCGTCCAGCTGGCTGTGGCCACCGGCGAGGTCCTGGCCACCTACCACGACGCGTCCGACCGTCAGCCCGTCGAGGTGACGGGCGCGGTGCTGGACGAGTGCGAGGTCCTGCTCGCCGCCGCCGGGCCGACGGGCGTCCGCATCTCGGATGCCACCCGCCGGGCCAGTGGTTACCTCTTCGACCGTGCCGCTCCGGACGACACCGGTGCCGGCCGCCAGGTCAGCGTCGTGCTCCCTTCGCCCGCTCTGCCGCCGACCACCACACGACTGGTCGGACGCGAACGTGAACTCGACGTCCTCACAGGTCTGTTGAGCGACGTACTGCGACGTGACCGGCCTCACCTGGCGACGGTGCTCGGCGACCCCGGCATCGGAAAGACCCGCCTCGTGGCGGAGTTCAGCCGCTCACTGCGGGGCAGGTCGCGCGCGGTTCGCGAACTCGCCGTGCGCATACCGGGCTTCGGTGGCGGTCCGGCCTTCTCGCCGCTGGCCGCCGTTGTGCGCTCGTACGCGGGTATCGCGGACGGCGAGCCCGAGGCGCTCGCCCGCCGGAAGCTCACCGAGGCCGTCCACCGGCTGGTGGGGGCCGGTGACGACGCGGACTGGATGCTGGGCCGGTTGCAGAGCGAGGTGGTCGTCCCCGCACGCGGCACGGCCGCCCTGCCCGACGAGGACGACGGGGAGGACCTGTGGTCGGCCGGGAGGCGGTTCATCGAGGAGGTCGCGGCGGAGCAGCCGACCGTGCTGCTGCTGGAGGACGTTCATCTGGCGGACAGGGCGCTCCTGGACCAGGTGGAGGACCTCACCGAACGCCTGATCCGGGTGCCGCTGCTGATCGTCGTGACCGCGCGTCCGGAGCTGCGGCAGCGCCGCCCGCGGTGGGCCTGCGGCAAGCGTGACGCCACCACGCTGGTCCTCGACCCGCTCCCGGACGACACGGCCGCCGAACTTCTGACGGGCCTGATGAACCGCCGGGTCGATGTCGCGACCGACGCGGAGCTCGTCTCCCTCGTCGGCGGGATACCTCTGTTCGCCGAGGAGTTCGCCCGTGTGCTGCGGGACCGCCCGCACGGCGACATTCCACCCGTTCCGCGGCGCGTCCGCAATGTCGTCGCGGCCCAGCTGGACACGCTGCCGCCCGCGGGGAAGACATTGCTGCGGGATGCGGCGGTGCTCGACGGACAGATCCGGGCCGGGGGCGTGGCCGCGCTGTCGGAACTGGACCCGGAGGAGGCGGCGGCGGGACTGCGTCAGCTGGAGCAGAAGGACTTTCTGCTCAGGGTCCGCCACACCTCGCTGTCCCGCGACATCACGTACGTCTTCCGGCACCGTCTGGTCCGCGAGGTCGCGTACGCCCAGCTGGCCCGCCGGGACCGGGTGGTCAGACACCATCGCGCGATCAACTGGATCGCGGGCCTCCCTGCCGACCAGGGAGACCTGCTGATCCACCACTACCACCAGATCGTGTCCCTGACGGCCACCACCGGCCGGCCGACCGCTGCCCTGGTCCAGCAGATCGCCCAGTCCCTGACGGAAGCAGGCACCAGGGCAGCCGCGGCGGGCGCCCGACGGACGGCTCTTCTCTGCTACCGGAGCGCGGCGGAACTGTCACCGAACGCGGGTACGGCGCGGCGGCAGATCCTGCTGCTGCACCGGCAGAGCCTGGAGTGCACGGGTGCGGAGGGCGTGCACCAGATGTGCCGTTGACAGCGCCGCCCACCGGGCCCGCCGCACCGGCGGGACCGGTCCGGCGGCCGGTGCCGCAACGCGGCGTGCAGGGGGCGGGTTGACACGGGCGCGCCGTCATGGCGCACTGGGGTGACGTGTCAACCGCCACTCGCCCCCCGAGGAATTCGTGCCATGAACAGCACCGCAGACCACCTCTCGACGCGCGAAGACCTCGTCTGGCGCGCGTTCTTCGAGACCCAGGTGCTCTTCTGGCGACGGCTCGGCCAGCAGCTCCAGCAGGACACCGGGCTGTCCGAACCGGACTTCGCCATCCTCAGCGCCCTCGTACAGGCACCGGAACAGCGGCTGCGCGCATTCGAGCTGAGCGGTGTCACCCAGTTCGAGAAGAGCCGGTTGCATCACCACCTGAACCGGATGATCGGCCGCGGACTGCTCACCCGTGAGCAGTGCCCCGGAGCATCCCGCGGCACCGTCATCGCCCTCAGCCCCGAGGGCGTCACGGCCATCACCACGGCCCTCCCGATCCGCGCCGCCCATATCCGCCAGTGGCTGACGGATCCGCTCAGCGACGGTCAGATCGACTCGCTGACCGAGATCTCCGAGACCTTGCTCGAACGTCTGCGCGCGGCCGACCCTCCCCAGGCGACCCCGTCGACCGGATGCGCCTGACCCCGACGCCGAGGGAGCCTCCGACCCTGCGCAGGCTCCCGCACCGATGAGTTCCGCCCTCACCGCCGGTCCACCCTTCACAGGGCCGACGAAGGAGCGGGAAGGATGACCAGGGTTCGAGCTGGAGTGGCCCGTCTCCACCGCGGAGGGGAAGGACGTGACACACCTTCGCCACCGCGTGCGGCACGCGTGACCTTGCAGCGCCGCCGGCCTCTGCGGGGTGAGGGTCGGGTGGTGCTGGGAGGCCCTAGTCCACCCGGTAGTTGACCAGGTAGACCGAACCCTCGACCGGCGACGAGGCGACCTTGGCGATGGGCCCCTCGCCGAGCTCCGCCTCCTCGATGCGGACCGAGCCCAGCAGGTCGTCGCCGGACAGGTCGTGGTCCCACAAGGAGAGGTTCTGGGCGCCCTCGACCGGCACGGCCAACCCCAGCGGCTGGGTCTGACCGGATCCCACCGATCCCGCCGAGCCGTTGCCCGGCCAGATCGCCTGGGAGAGGTCCCCCTGGGTGCTGGTGGTGATGTACAGGTCGTCGGGGTCGTCCCGGGAGGCGTCGATTGCTGCGAGGGCCTCGGGAACCGACTGCACGAGGGCCTCGAGAGTGGTCCCGCCCAAGGGGATCTTGCCGGCGAATGCGGCCACCGCGCTGTTCGCGGCAGAGTCGGTGCCGGTCGCCGCGTGGACGCAGTAGACGTCGAGAATGGTGGCGGTCGCTGACATGGTCTTCCTCCAGTCGTTCGTCCGTGCGCTCAGCCCGGCAGTCCCATGAGCCGGCGCCACGTCTTGTTGCCGACCATGCCGTCCGCGGTCAGGCCGTTGTTCGCCTGGAACCACCGTGCGGCCTGGTCGCTGCGGGGTCCGAAGTTCCCGTCGACGACGAGGGGAGGGGTGCAGCCGAGGTCGTTCAGACGCTGTTGGAGGTTCTTGACCCCCGGTGCCACGGTTCCCCGTCGCGCGAAGGGCTGGTCCGCCGCCTCCCGTTCGGCCCGGCCGGGATGGTCGGCCAGCCACTGTGACATGTCTCCCGGCAGACTGTCGGGGCCGTGCGTCTGTCCGGGCCGCCATCCTTCGACCTGCTGGATCGCGGCGGCGAAGGTGGTGAGCTGGCCGTCGTCCAGGTCGGCGACGGCGGTTCCCGTTCCGACGCCCAGGCTGTCGGCCACCCTCTGGGCGTACGCCTGGGGATCGTTGGCGCCATGACCGGCCGGGGCGTAGGTCCGCATCATCTCAAGGATCGTCTTGTCGCCCCGGCGAGCGAGGTAGCGGCGGATGGCCTCGAAGCCCGTTTCCTCGCTGGGGAAGACGGCGAAGATGTCGTTGTGCTTGCCGGGATAGGCTCCGTAACTCTCGGCCTCGCCCTGCGCGCTCACGATGTTGCCGGGATTCTGGTTGTTCCAGGAAGCGGTGCCACCCGTGCGCATCGCTTCCTCGTAGAAGACATGGTCGACGCCGAGGATGCTGATGACATCGCCGGGTTCCATGTCGGACGCACCGGTCCAGGGCATGGTGGCCTCCGAAGACGAGAGCCGTGCGGACTGGAAGTCGGGAAGGGGCATTCGGCCGCCGGTCCGTTCAGATTGACATGCATTCGGGCCGCGGTGCCGAAGCGTGGACTCCACTTCCAAGACCATCATGACGCCGATCCTGTTCCTGTGCCACACGGAGATTCTGGGGCGCAAAGCCCTGGGGAACGGCTCTCACCGGCCTCAAACCCGCCTCGGAACAGCGGTGTTCACGGACCCGCGGTCGTCACCGCCACGGTGTCCCAGGACCTCGCCGCCCCTCAGTCGATGAGGGTGCTGTGGTGCGCCACGGCCCCGCCGGACGGCGTCCAGGTCACGTGCCCGTGCTGGAACCGGTTCGAGCGGTTGTCCCCCGGACCCATTTCGTCGGTGGTCGGATAGCCGAGAAAGCTGCGCTCCCAACCCATGCCCGCCCACAGGTCGCGGATGGCTCCGTGCGTCTCCCGTGCCCCTGTCTGCGGGGTCCAGTAGATCGAACCGCCCTCGAAGTGGTTGAAGCGGCCGGCTCCGTCCGGGCATCCCGACTCGTCCGTGAGCGGGTAGCCCAGGAAGCCGCCGGAGCCGCCCAGTTCGGCGTAGTGGAGACGGATGTCGCCGTGGACCTCGTGCGCACCTGTCCCTTGCGTCCAGTAGATCGACCCGTTCGCGAAGTCCCGTGACGTTCCCCGCCCGTCGGGGTTCGGCCCTTCGTGGCTGCCCGCGCCCGCGTCGGACGGAGCGCCGATCCACTGAACCTGTGTCCACTTGTCGTCGATGGCTGTCATGTCTCTCGACCTCCGGCCGAAGCTGTACGCGGTGGGGATTCAGCTCATGGTTCGTCGGGACGGTTCGTCTGCAGGGGCAGCCAGTCCCAGAAGTTGTGGGTGCCCGCGGGCCGGTAGCGGACCAGCCCGGAGAAGTGCGGGACCCGGACGAGCGCATGGGAGGTCGCTGCCTTCCCGGCCTCGTCGAAGGTGTCGGAAACGTCGCCGTGCCAGTAGCCGGCATCGTGCAGGGCATCCCCCGAGAGCTCGTGCGGCGGAGAGACACAGAGCGGCAGATACAACTGTGCAGGCCCGCCCTTGTCGGCGATCACCTGGTCCAGAGCCCGGCCCGCGAGCTGGGTATGGGCCCCGGTTCCGGCCCCGGGCGCGAACTGCTGCAGGATCAGCGCCAGTGGCAGGTCCCCGACGCTCTTCCAGGCCACGGCGAACGCACCGCCCATGTCGCCGCTCTCACCGCTGCTCTCCGGCTCCGCGCCCGGCACTCTGACGACGAACCCGCTGCTGTCCGTCACGGGCCGCAGCCGCCAGCCCTCGGCCCGGCCGTCGGCGTTTCCGGCGGCCGCGCCCTCCGCCCAGGCGTCCATGAATCCGGGATGCCGGGTCGACGGCGTCTGCGGCACGTCGGGGGGTGTGCTGACACCGGCGTCGTAGCCGGCCTGCCAGCCTCTGGCTTCGACCGAGGAGCCGAAGTCTCCGTCCTTCTCCTGGCCGTAGGGATTGGTTCGGGGCATGACGGCTTCGCTCCTTCGTCTTCACCATTGAGGCTTCGCGACGAGGCCGTAGGACCAGGAGGGGCCCTTCGACATCTCGAAGTGCAGGTGCGGGCCTGTGGAGTTGCCGGTGGAGCCGACCTTGCCGAGCTGTTGGCCCGCGCGGACGGCCTGGCCCTCCTTGACCTGCAGCGCGGAGAGGTGGCAGTACGTGTACACGTGGCCGTTGTCGGCCCGCAGGCCGATCCACTTGCCGTAGGCGCCGCCACCGCCGTTGGACCAGGCGATGGTCCCCTTGCGTACGGCCACCACAGGGGCGCCGGCCGGAGCGGCGAAGTCCTGCCCCGTGTGGCGGCCCACCCCGTCGGGCTTCCACGCGTAGGGGCCGCGGGCGAAGAACGCGAACGACACACGGCGCCCGGGTACCGGGGACGCCACCCGTGGCGAGCCCTTGGACGTGTTGCTCCCTTCGGGGACTCCCGTGCAGTCGACGGGAAAGCCACCGAGACGGCCGAGTTCCGTGAGGGACTTGCAGCCCGGTACGCCGTCGGCGTCGGCTCCGCTGTATCCCTGGGCCTCCTGCTCCGCCGCGTAGGCGGCCTTGGTCTGGTCCCCGAAGAGACCGGTGGCGCCGTCCGGGATGCTTCGTCCCCGGGCGATCAGTGCCTGCTGGACGATCCGGATGTCGTCGTTCGACTCGCCGTACTGAACCTTGGCCAGCATCACCATGACGAACTCATCCCACTCTCTCCTTGCTCCTGACGCATGTCGTGGCACTGCAGCGCATCAGCTCCACGGGGTGACGGTGAGGCGGATCCTCGCCTGTTCGCCGAGGATCGGCGTGGCGCTCTCGGGCAGCGGGATGCCGGCCACCCACACACCGGTGCTGGAGTCCTCGTCGGCAACAGGTGCGCCGCTGGGCTCGTGGTCCCTGATCGCACCGGGGATGAGGGAGTTCCAGGCAGCCCAGGTCCCCTTGCCGACGTCGATGACGAGGATGTCGTCGAAGTCGGCAGTCTGTTCGAGATGGTCGCCGAAACTCAGGAACCCGTCGCGTTCGCGCAGCGACAGGATGCGCAGGTGCAGCGCGTAGCGCATGGTTCCGCTCCCGTCCCCCGGGCGCAGGGAGCTGCACAGGAAGGTTGTCGTCAGCGGCACGGTGTCCTGCGGATCCGACGAGGACAGTTGAACCGGACACCAGTGAGCGGTCGACCGCTCGTGGATCAGCACCGGCAGACCGCGCACCGACAGCTGGGTCTCGGCCTGCCACGTGGCCGTGCGGTCCGAAGGGAGCCGGTGCCCGACCAGTTCGGCCACCACCTTCCGGTCGCCGAAGAGGAAGCGCCGCAGGTTCTGGTACCCCTCCTCCGAGTTCACGAGGCCGTAGCGGCCGCTGTGACTGCGGTGCAGGTATGCCCGGTGTGCCCCGGGGACATAGGCGTTCTCGATCTGCACCAGCCCGTCGCTGCGACTGCCCACGGCTGCGGACGAGAGGCCGAAAGCGACCTCGTAGTCCGTGGGGTTCGTCCCCACCAGGCAGAAGACCCGGTGCCGGGGAAAGGCGAGGGGTGCGTCGGTGCCGCGCTCGGGCATGTCACGGGCGCGCCAGCCTTCGGGGCGGCCGTTCGGGTCCAGCGCCGCCGTGGGGGTGAGGTACTCGTACATGCGCTGCGGTCCGAAGATGTCGGCCCCGTTGATGCCGATCGCATCACGCACCTTCTCGAACAGACCGAAGCCCGCCTCGAAGGCGATCCCTCCGTGCGGTGTTCCGTACGTGAACAGCTTGTCGACGCACTCGGCCGGGTCACGGCCGAGATCCGGCAGGATCTTCTGCACGAGGCACCGGCAGATGAGTCCGCCCATGGAATGGGCGACGAGGTGGACGCGGGGAGCCCCGGACTTGGCACGGATCTTGTCGACGAGCCGCAGCAGATCAGCAGCGGCGTCCTCCAGCCGGAACTCCTCGGCCGTGCCGTCCCAGGTGTTCGCGGAGACGTCGTAGAAGCGGTGCACCCAGACGCTGTCGGGCGGAACCGCCTCATGGGTGTCGAGATAGGCTTCCTGACCCCCCTCGACCAGAATGTTGTATCCCTCGTCCAGATGCAGTCGCAGAAGAGGGCTCTCGAACTGGTGGAAGCTGGGCTGATTGCCTGCTCCTACGCGCACATGGGTGGAACCCTCGTTGAATCCGTAGAACGGATCCATGACGACGTTGTTGATTCCCGAGGTGTCGCCCGCGAATCCTCGTACATAAACGATCGGGAGCTTTTCTCTGCCAGGCATGAGGACACCTCACTGCCCCCGGTCAGCACGAAGGGATATCCGGGAGCCAGGCACTTGGATGGTCGATGAAGATGTTGGAGACGTATCCCCCGTATTCGGGGAGGAAGGACCAGGCGTTGTTGGTGTGGCCCGCGGTGCTCACCGTCTCGCCCTCCCGCTGGCACGACACACGCACCTGGGTGGGGCCGGCAAGTACGGCGACGACCGGCGCACTCAGGAGCGGCTCCTGGCGTACGTTCACGCCGGTTCCCCACGTCATGAAAACGGTGCCGGTCTCGACGTGTTCACCCCCGCGGTCCTCCGGTGTCTCCCCGAACACGGGGAGGTTCCAGGGCCGGTCGTCGTCGCACAGCGGGCTCGCGACCACGGAGAGGTGAAAGTGCTTCTCGTGCGGGTTCGCACCGTCGTACGGGCCCCACTGCCAGCTGCGGCTGCTGCCGATGCGGCGGTTGG
The DNA here is from genome assembly GCF_036226745.1 of Streptomyces sp. NBC_00683. Taxonomy (NCBI): domain Bacteria; kingdom Bacillati; phylum Actinomycetota; class Actinomycetes; order Kitasatosporales; family Streptomycetaceae; genus Streptomyces; species Streptomyces sp. NBC_00683. Next base: position 638,629 of record NZ_CP109013.1, read on the forward strand.
CGATGACGTATTTGATCCTGGGGTCCTGACTGCCCAGCAGCTGGTCACCGATCTGCTGGATGTCGAGGCCGTGGGCCGGATCGTGGGTGAAGTCCCGCGCGGTGACGATTCCGGGTCCGTACCAGGGATTGTGATCGCTCGCGCTTCCGGACTTCTGATGCGCCTCGTCCCCGATCCCGCCGTCCGAGGCGGTGGAACGACCGGGAAATCTGGCGTTCAGTTGATGCCGCAGCGTTTCGAGGCTTGTTGCGACCCGCCAATCCATCGTCACCACTTCCCCACAGAGGCCGAATAACTCAACTCTAGTCCTCATCAACCCGTCCGGCCACAGGAGTTGAGGTGTACCGGGCGCGAATTCCACACCGCCGCGGAAAGCCCTCAGCGCGGTACTCGCAAGGCCTTCCAGGAGGCGGGTCCAGGAATTCCGTCCGCGTCCGTTCCGCGGTATCCGAGTTTCCGCTGCCACAGGGTGAAGGACGCACGGTCGGCCTGCGTCCATTGAGGCCCGGGGGCCTCCTTGTAGGCGGAGCACCCCTCCTGCACGAGCCGCTTGCCCATGGCGTGGATCACCGGGCTCCTGGGGGCGCCCTTGAACCACTTGGCGCCCGGGAACGGCTCGTACTCCGGCGCCGGCGGCCGCCCAGGATCATCGGTGGGCGGCAACGCCGGCAGAGGAGTACCGAGCACGCCGATGACCTGTGTGCCGAGGCCGAGGACCGTCGTCGTCCGGGCGACGGTGCCGTCGCCGCCCACCGACGCGGCCGCGTCCGACCGGAGCAGGAACGGGCCGAACGCCGGCATCGACGTGCCCAGCGCGGCGCGCGCGCCGTCGGTCCACTGCCCGGTGATGCGGACATCTCTGACCAGCAGCAGGGCCTGGGGCAGACAGTGTGCGGTGCCGTCCTCGGGCGGACTGGGCACGAGCTGCCCACGCCGCATTCCGGGCAGGTACCAGCCCGCGTCCGCTATCAGTTCGCCGTGCCACCAGGACCGGCCACCGATCCGCCGGACGATCCGGACCAGGCAGTGTTCGAAGTGCACGTGCAGGTCGCTGCCCGGATCTGTCGCGCTCGTGGGCGGCTCAGGCGCGGGGACGTCGTCCACGACCGCCTCCGCCCCGACTGCCGTGATCATCCTGGGCCGCAGAGACGGCATCAGGCGGACGGCCGAGTTCGAGAGGGCAGCGTGCTCCTGCGCGGTGGCGACCTCGGGCGGCAGGAGGGCGGCGGCCGTGCCCGGATCGCCCCCCGGGCTCTCCTCCGTCACGGACTCCATCGCGACCCTCAATGCGGACGCCCGGTCGGCGTTCAGTCCCAGCATGGTGTCTCGGGGTGCCGCTGCCACCCCCTCCTCGACCTGTCCGCGCAGCCGCCACAGCAAAGGGTTCGCCACGACACCGGACGTCCCCTGCCCCGCGGCGGGGGCGTCCGACGGTGTTTCCGCGATGGTGGTGTCGAACGACTGCCAGTGGGCGGCCCCGCTGGGGGCCGCCCAGTCGTCCGGCTCGACGCTCAGCGGCAGCGCCTCGGGGTTGGGGCCCAGATCCTTGCGTGCGAGGTTCAGCAGATCGCGGACCCTCGCTGCGGACTCCGATCCATCGGCACCGGCGGGGCGGCCGTACCCGGCAATCGCCGCGTACAAGGACGAGGCCGTGATGCCACTGCCGATTGCCGCCGGAATGGGAGTGCAGTCACTCAGCCGAAGGAGCAAGGGATAGTCGTACTCGGCGCGCAGCCACTCGGAGACAACGAGCGGATTGACGACACCGTTCTGCACGAGGTCGTTGTCGACGGCCTGCCCCGGCAGGACCGCCAACGCGAACCCTGGGCCGCCACCTGCGTAGATCTCGACCAGTCGGTCGAGGACCTGCTGACCGAACGCAGATGACGGGCCCTTGTCGGCTGCCATTTTCCTGACACCCTGTCAGGGACTGGGCGTGGAAGGAGGAGTTGCGTCGGCACTCGGCTGTCCGACCGGAGGTGTGGCCGGTGCAGGGGCCGCAGGAGCAGCCGGTGCTACAGGTGCTGCCGGAGCGGCCGGTGTGATGGGAGCGGTCGGCGCGGCGGGAGCAGGGGCTGCCGGAGCGGCGGGTGCAGGGGCTGCCGGAGCCGCGGGTGCAGGGGCTGCCGGAGCAGGGGCCGCCGGAGCAGCCGCAGGGGCCGCAGGGGCCGCCGGGGCCGCCGGAGCAGCAGCTCCCTCAGTCGCAGCCGGAGCAGCGGGAGCAGCAGGAGCAGCCGCGTCCTTCGCGGCGTCCGGCTTGGGGGCCTCACCCGCGTCCTTCTCCGCAGTCTCGGGGGCGTCCACCTTCGGCGCCTTCGCCTGGATCTCCCCGACCCAGCCCACGATCTGACCGCCGAGAATCTCCAGGGTTCCGGCTTGCCCGTCACGGTGGAACGACCACCCGTAGTCGCTGCTCGCCTTCGTCTCGAACACACCGTGAGACTCGGAAGAGCTGCGCTGCACGTTGCCGCCGATCCCGAAGTAGCCGACGTTGCCGCCGTAACTCGTCGATTCGGCGCTGGTGTTGCTGGTGCTGTCGGAGACGGCCTTCTGGAAGGCGTCGCCCGCGTTCCCCCAGTTGTCGGCCGTGATCTTGACGTTGCGCATGACGATGAAGCCCTTGGGCACCATCGGGAGCAGCTTGTCGTCCCCGCCGGGCGGGATCTGCCCCTCCACCGTGCCGTCGCTGATGCAGCCCGCCTTCTGGCCGACGATGTACCAGCCGTTCATGTGGAAGAGGTCGCCGAGCAGCCAGGGACGCTCGATGCTGGCCAGGAACCACTCGAAGTCCACAGTCGCCGAGGAACTGACGTCCGCGAACTTGGAGTGGGACCCACTGTCCGCGTGCGCTCCCGAGGTACTGCTGCTGTCCGAGTGCGCGGCGTTGGCTCCGATGCTGAAGAGTCCGGCGCTGAAGCCCACGCCTCCCGAGGTGGAGGACGCGTAGTTGTCGTAGTAGGAGCGGCTGAACTGGTTGGTCCCACCCGAACCGGACGAGTTGAAGGATGTGGACGAGGCAACGACGTGATTCACACCGAAGCTCTTGTTCGTGTGGTCCCACCACGAGACCGGGTCGATGTAGGACCACGGAACCTTCGCCGCCACGGCACCGGAGAGCCCGAGCGAGTACGCCTCGAAGAGCTTGCGCGCCTGGGCGATGAACGTCGCGGCGGCGCTGCCTCCGATCGACTGCGTCGTCGCGATGGCGTCCTCGATCTCCTTGGCGCCCATGGCGTGCAGGTCGTTCCACGCCCTGTCGACCGCGCCCTGGAACTTCGCGCTGGTCACGGGCCAGACCTGGCCCTGGGCCGGGTCCGTCATCGCCGCAGCGTGCGCGTTGGCGAAGGCGCCCACTGCGTCTTCCCACGTCTTCCTGTTGTGGTTGTAGATCTCGTACTTTCGCGTGTAGCCGGTCATGTTGCCGTCGGCGTCGAAGACGAAGAGCATCTTCTTGGCGGCATCGATGCGCGCCTGGACCTCCGGCGTGGGAGGGGGCACGGGTTCCGCCTGCATTCCCGCCAGCGCGGTCTGGTACGCGAAGCTGACCTTGCGGTCGGCCCAGGAGGAGGCGACGCCGTTCTTGGTGACCATCAGCATGTTGTCGACACGCTGTGAGGTGTTGAACGCCGACTGGATCGCGTGCTGGAGCTGGGCATCCGGTTGAGGAGGCGTCGCTGCCAGAGCAGCCGCGGGCGTGACGCCCTCGGGCGTGGCCGGTGTGGCAGGGGCAGCGGGGGCGAACCGGCTGTCCGTGCTCGCGCCAGGGGCCGACGAGCCGCCGGCGGGGGTCCACGGGTAGGAGTACATCGAGGGGTCGATGGGGTGTCCGACGGGCAGGTGCATGTAGACCGCGGTGCCGGACGGCTTGCCGTCCGGGCCCACCATCCTGGCCGTGATCGCGGAGTGGACCTGGTCGAGCGCGGCGAGCAGGGCTTGCGTTACACCCCCGGTCACCTGGAGTTGCTGGTCCACGGGCATGGCCTTCTCCTTTCGCTCGGTACTGTGCGAGTCCATTTCGGGAAGAGCGGGAGAGCGATCGGAGAAGCAGCACGCGAAGGGGGGACGACCGGACCTCATCGAGTCCGGTCGGCAAAGGCACATTGGCGGACCGATTCACGCGACCGCGCGTGAGCACTTGATGCCCGATTAGGACGGTTCCCAGTATTCAGCATTCGGGTGAAACATGCACCTCAGCCCGGAACTTCGCCCGCTTGCATCTGTCTTCCTCAACGTCAGAATGGAGACAGGAGTTGACAGTGCGTCTACTCAATGCTCCTTTCCCGGGACGAGGAGGCGACACGCATGGTGCTGCTCGGAAACACTCAATTCGGCAAGTCCCACGAAGATGTCCGTACCGTCCAGCGCGCCCTCATCGACCGGGGACGTGACATTCCGGACGGCGTCACCGGATTCTTCGGGGAGCAGACCAGGGCCGCCTATGCGGAGGAGCAGCGCGCCCAGGGCTATGCCGGGGCCGACGCGGACGGAATCCCCGGCTGCACATCCCTGACCGAGCTCGGGCGCCTCACAGGCTTCTCGGTGGACTGTCGCGGCGCCGTGGCGGCTCCCGCGCCTGCGGGAAAGCTGGGCTTGACGCAGGTCACGTACAACGACCCGCACGACGACGCCGGGCCGGCCGCGATGGAGAACTACGCCCGGAAGGCCTGCGCCCTGACCGGCATGGACCCGCGCTTCGGAGTCCCGGCGCTGGTCACCATCGCCAAGCGGGAATCCGCCTGCAACGACCGGCGCTGGCGGGTCAACACTGTGGACTCGAACGCGCGCGGCCGGATCATGGCCGACGGGCATCCGCAGAACTGTTCGCGGGGCGCCACTCAGTGCATTCCCACCACATTCGCCGCCTACCACCAGGCGGAGACCGCCACGACCCCGTACGACGTGGTCGCCTGCATGTCCGCCACCATCAATTATGTACGTGATCGCTATGGCGTGAACCGGGCGGGTTCCAATTTCTCCTCACGTGTTCAGCAGGCCGATCCGAAGCGGCCTGCCCGCGGATACTGAGAGCCGCTGCGGGCTTTCCGGAGCAAGGTGGTTGCCTGGTCAATTGCCTCGTCCTGGAAGCCATATGGGGCCCGGCCGGGCAACCGCACGGGCCGCGAAGCAGTTCATTTCCCGTCGACTTGCCAGGCCTCGGAATCGTAGAACACTTGGCTGTGAAGGCACGCGCGATCAGAGGCGGTCATGTCCTCTCGTTCCGAGCACCAATCCCCTGCCGATGTGTCTTCGCTACGAGCGCCTCATGTGATGCGTTCAGCAGCAATGACAGCCCTTGTCTTCGTCGCCCTGTTCGTCGTGATCCGCGCTGTCGGCGGTGAGGGACCCACCTGGCAGGCGACGGGCTGGATGAAGGTCATCGAGGTTCCGGCCGAGTGGTTCATGCAATTCGTCGACGGTGCGGCCCGTCTGGTGAAGGGGGGCAGTGACGGGGCCTCGTTGAGCGCCCGGCTCGGTTGTCTGCTGCTGCTCATCATCCTGTTCATGGCGCTTCGGCGCTGGATGCTCATGTACTACGCCCACAAGCCCGGGGCCGTGGACGTGAAGAAGCTCGTCGCCTCGGCACCGGGTATCGAACAGCAACTGGAGGGACTCACCGCGCAGTTGCGCAAACAACTGTCGGAGACGAACCTCTATCCGCCGACGGCCCTGCCCGCGGAGGCACCGGCTGACAACTTCCTCGATCTGCTCGGTGACGTCGACCTCGAACCCAAGAAACTGGGCACGAGCCTTCTCCGCCTCTTCAGCCGCTTGCGTCCGAAGATCGCCTACACGGTTCGCGGAGTCCTCCGGGTACGGGATCAGGAGCCCGGTTTCGGTATCACCGTCACTGTCACCTCCTACGCGATCCGGGGCAGCCGCACGGAATCGATCTGGAGTCCGACATGGGAGGAAGCCATTCAGGAGGCGGGCTACTGGGTGATGGCGACCCTGGTGCCCGTCACCCGGGCCGGCCGGCGCCCCCCTTGGCAGGGATGGCGCGGCCAGGACCTGCCGCCGGACCTCTTCGCCGCCTACCAGCAGGCTCGGGAGCTCAGCCAGGAGCGGAAGTTCGACGACGCCCTGGACCGCTACTACGAGGCGTTGCGACTCGATCCGACCAACCTCTACCTCCGCACGCAGATCGCGGGGATCCAGGAGCAGCTCTGGCTTCACCTCGACGCCCTGGAGACGTACTACGGGGCCATCCTCCTGGACGGCCAGAACAGCGCGCAGCGCAACGCACGTACAGGAATGCGCTCCTGGGACCCTCGCCGGATCCTCCGCCGCCGCTACGGATGGTGGCAAAGCGGTCTCCTGGAGGCGCGCTTCCGCTACGCCGTCGTCCTCGGGGTGGCGGAGCGGACCGCCTACCAGTGGTGCAAGAGCGACCGTCCGCCGTGCCCGCGGCGCGCGCACGCCCGGAAGGAGATCCGGCAGGCCCTCGCACCCGCTCTCGCCGCCCGGCACTGGCGTGCCTTCATGGGGCTCATTCCCCCGGGCGGCGCGGAGCCGTTCGCGTGGGATCAGGAAAGGCGCGCCAAGGAGTGGCTCGAGACGGAACTGGGAGAGGAGCGGCGCCGGTATCCGATCGTCCGTGAGATCTTTCAGCTCGCCTGCAGGGAGGAGATGCAGCAACTCGCCGCGGACTACCCCCGCATGATTCGCCTCCGGCACCCGTTCGTCCGTGCTCACGGAACGCTCACCCGGACCTCCCTGCGGCTCAACCGGGATGTGTGGGCACCCCTGCGCCTGGCCTGGGCCCACGAGGACGCGGAGCGCGACGGGATGGGCCTTCTGGAGAACCCCCTTTCCTGGCCCTCCTCCGCCGAGACGCTCGCGCACAGGACCAAGAGGATCAGAGGCCCGTTCCGCGCCGCGCGCCGGTGGTTGTCCCGCGGCTGGCGCCTGTGGCAGGACAACTACAACGCCGCATGCGTGTACGCAGTGGCGATGAACGGGACCGAGGGGCAGCCGGAAGATCAGGAACGCAGAGCCCTCGCGGATCTGGCCGTGGACGAACTGGAGGGCGCGGCGCACGCCGATGTGAGCGGCGTCCATCCGGTCACGCGTTCGTGGCTGCTCATCGAGGACCCGGATCTGGAGAAGCTGCGCCAGGAGAACCGCTTCATCCGCTTCGAGCGGGAGACGTTCCCGCATGCCGCGCCGGACCGTCATCGGCCCGAGCGTCCACTGCGGCCGGAGATGAAGGCTTACGACAAACGATTGCTGAGCGGATGCGCGGCGGTCATGGAACACACGTGGCGCGTCCGACGCAGGCAGCTTCCCGCCGACGGGCACGTCCTCGCCCAATGGTTCGTCGGTGAGGCCGAGCTCTGGCGGTGCGTCGACCGCATCGCCTCGGACCAGGGGCGCAACTGGCGTGACCGGGAACGGCTCCTGCAGCGGGTCAGGGAGATCGCCGACAACGGGCTGCTGATCAGGTGCGGGCTGCCGTCGCGCCTGCCCGAGTTGGACGAGCTGCTGGACGACGCGACCTGGGACGCTCTCGACGACGTGCAGGAGCGGATCACGAGTTTCGAGGAGACGTTCACGGATCGGCTCTCGGCGGTGAGCCTTGCCGTGGCGGCGAGGTCGGACGGCTCGGCCAACCACCACTCCCCCATCCGTCTCAGCGGGCAGTGGCTGGCCTCGGTGCGGCAGAACGGCTCATCGCCGGACTTCGTCAAGCAAGCCGCTGTCCATCAGGTGTGCTCGGACTACGAGATGGCCTGGCGGGCGCTGCGTGAGCTCCTCGACCCCGAGGAGAGCGCCACGGCGCTGTCCGACGCGCTGCTGCACTTCCACACCCCGCACGGCCCGTGGCGTGCGCTTGCTGTGATCAGAACGGGCGGGCCGCACGGTCTCCGGCGAGCCGGCTGAGCTACCGCAAGGGTGCGATCCCCGAGGCCGACGGTCACAGCGGCCGGCGCAGCCCCGCGACGAGGAGTCCGACCAGCCGGCGGGCGTCGTAGCGGGGATCACGGTCGGCACCGATGCAGAGGTTCCCGACGCCGCGCATGAGCGCGTAGGCCTCCAGGTCGGACCGAACCTCTCCGGAAGCGGCCGCGGCGTCGAGCAGCTGGGTGCACACGGGCACGAGGCGGTCGAGGAAGTAGGCGTGCAGCGTCTCGAAACCGGCGTCGTCGGACTGCAGTACGGCGGCGAGCCCGTGCTTCGTCACCAGGAAGTCGACGAAGAGGTCGATCCATTGCCCCAGTGCGGCGTTCGGACTCCCGGCGGCCTCCAGCAGGGCCGGACCGGCCTCGGCGCAGGCCGCGACCTGGTGTCGGTAGACGGCGATGATGAGGTCCGCCCGGGTCGGGAAGTGGCGGTAGATCGTGCCCATCCCGACGCCGGCCCTGGCCGCGATATCGCGTACCGGCGCCTCCACGCCCGACGTGACGAAGACCGCGGCGGCCGCGTCGAGCAGGGTCTCCTCGTTCCGCCGGGCGTCCGCCCGCTTGGACCGGGCCGCGCGCCCGGTCCCCTCGTCGCTGTCGTTCACCGCGCCACTCCGTCCGCTGTCGGGCTTGCCAAAGCGGAACGCCGTTCCGTATCGTTAACGGAGCAAGGTTCCGTTTACTCATCATGCCAGAGCAGCGGCCCGGCAACCAGTCCGCGCTGCCGCCGCACCCCCCGCAACGGAGGAAAACGATCATGCAATACCGCACCTTGGGCCGCACCGGCGTGCAGGTCAGCACCCTCACGCTCGGCGCGATGAACTTCGGCAGGATCGGGCGCACCACCCAGGACGAGGCCACCGCCGTGGTCGACGCCGCCCTCGAGGGCGGGATCAACGTCATCGACACCGCCGACATGTACAGCGACGGCGAGTCGGAGGAGATGGTCGGCAAAGCCATCGCAGGCCGCCGCGACGACATCGTGCTGGCCACGAAGGCGAACATGCCGATGGGCGACGAGCGCAATCACCAGGGCAGTTCGCGCCGCTGGCTGGTCACCGAGCTGGACAACAGCCTGCGCCGCCTCGGTGTCGACCACGTCGATCTCTACCAGATCCACCGGTGGGACCCGCGCACCAGTGACGAGGAGACGCTGTCGGCGTTGACCGACCTGCAGCGCGCGGGAAAGATCCGCTACTTCGGCTCCTCGACCTTCCCCGCGTACCGGCTCGTGCAGGCCCAGTGGGCAGCCCGCGAGTTCCACCTGGGCCGTTACGTCACCGAACAGCCCAGCTACTCGATCCTGCAGCGCGGGATCGAGACCCACGTGCTGCCCGTGACCGAGCAGTACGGGCTCGGTGTGCTGGCGTGGAGCCCGTTGGCCTCCGGCTGGCTGTCGGGAGCGGTCCGCGAGGGCCGGGAGATCACCACCAGCCGCTCGACGGTCATGCCGGAACGCTTCGACACCACCATCCCCTCCAACCGGGCCAGGCTCGATGCCGTCGAGCAGTTGGCCGGGGTCGCCGAGGAGGCCGGCCTGACCATGATTCAGCTCGCCCTCGGATTCGTGACCGCGCATCCCGCGGTGACCAGCGCGATCATCGGTCCCCGCACGCTGAACCACCTGCAGTCGCAACTCGCTGCCGCTGACACCGTCCTGTCCGCAGACGTCCTCGATGCGATCGACGCGATCGTCGCTCCCGGTGTCGATCTCGCCGCACACGAGAAGTTCGACACCCCGCCCGCGCTCCTCGACCCGTCGCTGCGGCGCCGCTGATCGTCCGGAGGTCTTCCACCCATTCGCCGGGCGCCGCTCGGGAGCGGGCGTACATCGCTAGCCTGCTCCCATGCCCGACAACACCGACCGTCCACCACGCGACGACAGACCCGAGGAGTCCCGGCGGGCGCACCTGGGCGGGATCTTCGACGAGGACGCGGAGCTGTACGACCGGGCCAGGCCCGGATATCCCCCGGAACTGTACGACGACCTCGCGGAGCTCGCGGGTGCCCGCCCCGGCAGCCGTGTACTGGAGGTGGGTTGCGGGACCGGCCAGGCAACGGTGCCACTGGCCGGGCGCGGCTGCCGGATCACGGCGGTCGAGGCGGGAGCGCGCATGGCCGCGGTCGCCCGGCGCAACCTGGCCGGGGCAGCGTCGGCCGAGGTGGTGACGGCGCGGTTCGAGAGCTGGCCGCTCCCGCAGGAGCCGTTCGACGCGGTCGTCTCGGCGACGGCGTTCCACTGGATCGACCCGGCGGTACGGGTGGCCAAGGCCGCTGACGCGCTGCGTCCGGGCGGCGCTCTCGCCGTGGTGCGCACCCAGCATGTGCGGGGCGGCACCGAGGAGTTCTTCGCCGAGGTCCAGCACTGCTACGAGCGCTTCGACCCGCGGACGCCGCCCGGGCTGACACCTCCCGCGGCCGCCGACGTCGACGGCTCGGACCACGCGAGGGAGGTGGCGCGAAGCGGCCGGTTCGGCCCCACGGCCTTCCGCCGGTACGAGCAGGACCTCACCTACACCACGTCGGACTATCTGGAGGTGCTGCGGACCTACTCCGGCCACCGGGATCTTCCGGAGGCAGCCAGGAACGGGCTGCTCGGGTGCATCGCGGACCTGATCGAGGGACGGTACGACGGCCGGGTGACGAAGCGTTACCTCAACGAGTTGGGGGTGTCCCACAGACGATGACGGCCCCGGTCACCACTCGCCGCCCACCGCGGTGCTCCGAACCCACTCATTCCTCAGTCTGGAGAGCCCTGTTGAACACGTCACCGGTGAACCCCGCAGTGGACCAGCCGCACCGCATGGACCCGGCAGGCGGCTGCCCGCACGCGGCCAACGCCCGACTCCTGGCCCAGGGTGCCGTCACGCCGGTGATCCTCCCGGGCGAGGTGGAGGGCATGGCGGTACTGGGTCACGACGCGCTCAAGGAGTTCCTGTCGCACCCCGACGTCGCCAAGAACGCCCAGCACTTCGCGGAACTCCAGGCCGGTGGGATCGCCGACGGCTGGCCGCTGAAGACGTTCGCCACGGTGCAGGGGATGACCACCGCCGACGGCGCCGATCACCGGCGCCTGCGGTCCTTGGTGAGCAAGGCGTTCACCACCCGCCGGGTCGAGGAGATGCGCCCGCGCATCGAGGCGTTGACGGCTTCCCTCCTGGACGGCCTCGAAGAGGCGGCCGCCGCCGGTGACGGCGTCGCCGATCTGCGTACGCACTTCGCGTTGCCGTTGCCGATGGGTGTCATCTGCGAACTGCTGGGCGTGGACGCCCGACACCATGACCGGCTGCACCACCTGTCCAACCAGGTTGTCGCCACGGACATCGGCCCCGCGGAGGCGATAGCGGCCAACCGGGAGATGGTCGAGGTGCTGGGAGCGGTGGCCGCCGCCCGGACGGAGAGTCCGGGGGACGATCTCACCAGCGCGCTGATCGCGGCCCGCGAGGAGAACGGCGACCGGCTCGGCCCGCACGAGCTGATCGGCACGCTGATGCTCACGATCATCGCCGGGCACGAGACGACGCTCAATCTGATCACCAACGCCGTACGGGCTCTGTGCACCCACCGGGACCAGCTCGCCCTGGTCCGGTCGGGCCGGGCGACGTGGTCGGACGTGGTCGAGGAGACGCTGCGCTGGGACAGCCCGGTCAGCTACTTCCCGTTCCGCTACCCGACACGCGACCTGTCCATCGGCGGGACCGTGATCCCCAAGGGGACCCCGGTGCTGGCCGGTTACTCCGCGGCGGGCCGCGACACGAAGGCCCACGGGCCCGACGCCGACCGCTTCGACGTCACCCGCAACGGCGAGTCCCGGCACCTCTCGCTGGGCCATGGCGCGCACTACTGCATGGGCGCGCCCCTGGCCAGGATGGAAGGCACGGCCGCGCTCGAGCAGTTGTTCACCCGCTTCCCCGACCTCGATCTCGCCGTCCCCGAGCCCGAACTGCCGCGGCACGCGTCCTTCGTGGGCAACAGCGTGCGAACCCTGCCGGTGCGGCTGCACGGCTGAGGACGGGCTGTCCGGCGGCGTCACGGGCGGCAGTTCAGGAGTGGGAGGCACCCCGGCAGTGGCGGGCGTGGGCGAGCAGCGCTTCCACCTGGACCCCGACCTCCGCGGCGTCGCGCACCGGGGCCGGGAAGAGGAGACGGGCGTCGCGGTGGCCCTGGGCGTACTCGTAGCGGAGGGTGAAGCCGTACCGGTCCATGGCGTACGGGCGGACGTCGACCACTCCGCGGCGCACCTCGGGGGCGGCGAGGCGGGCGAGCCGGGCGACCACGTCGCGGTGGTCGTCGTCCAGATGGCCCAGCATGGCCGCTTCCTGGAGCGCGAGGGCGTCCGGTTCCGCGCGGAACACCTCGTCGAGGCCCACGTGTTCGACGCGCCCGTGCCACTGGATGCTGACGCGCGCCGGGTCCAGGCCCAGGACGATGGTGTTCCCGTGCCCCCGCCCGGACTGTGTCAGCCAGCCGGACAGCGTGGCTCGGGCGCGGATCCGGTCCCTTGCGCGGACGGGTGCGACGTCGGTGAACTCCACAAGAGCGCCCAGCGCGCCGTGCGGAGCGCACACCATCTCCGCGGCGAGCGGCGTGTCTTCGGGCACACGCAGCGTGAGCCGCCCGTTCTCGACCGTGTGCATGGCGATGAGGTCGTAGGACGCGCCGGCGGTGGTCAGGCTGAGCGAGCCCGCGGCGGCGACGACAGAGCGGATCCGCTCCGCGTGGGACAGCTCGGCGGTGCGGGCAGGGGCGACTGCCATATCGTCTCCTTAGGTTAGGCTTGCCTAAGTTAGCACTCTCCGGGGCTCCGTGTCCCCGACCCGCCGAGAAATCGGAAGCCCGGCGCCGGGTGCATCAGGAAGTCGCGGTGGGAGATGTTCCAGGCGTACGCGCCGGCCAGGGCGAAGACCACCCGGTCCCCCGCCCTGAGCCCGGCCGCCTCCAGCCCCCGGGCGAGTACGTCCTTCGGCGTGCAGAGCTGACCGGCGACCGTCACCCGGCCACCCACCGCCGCCGGGCGCGGCCACGGGTGCGGCCACGGCTCGACGGGCACGACCTCCGCCGGCTGGTCGTGCCCCTTGGCGGCCGGTGTCCGCAGGTGGTGGGTGCCGCCGCGGACCACGGCCACGTCCTCCCCGTGGCTGCGTTTCACATCCAGTACGTCGGTCACGTACCAGCCGCAGTAGGCGGTCAGGGCACGGCCGGGCTCGACGCGCAGGCGCACGCCGGGGTGACGCCGGGCCAGGGCGTCCAGGCCCGCACCGTACGTTGCCCAGTCGAAGCGGTCGGCGGGTCGGGTGTAGTCCACGGCCATGCCGCCGCCCACGACGACTTCCGGCAGGGCCGTCCCGTGGCGGCGGGCCAGGCCGGCCGCCGCGTCCACGATCGCCTCGGCCACCCGCAGCAGTGCCTCGGCGGGCAGACCGCTGGCCAGGTGCGCGTGGACGCCGGCTGCTTCGAGCCCGGGGCAGTCGTCGCCGGTGAGCAGGCGGAGTGCTTCGGATGCCTCCTCGGTCCCCATGCCGAAGGGAGTGGGGCGGCCTCCCATCGTGAGGGCGCTGCCTGTCAGCGTCCCTTCGGGAACGTCCGGGTTGACGCGGAGCAGGACCCGGGTGGGAGGGCGGCCCGGCACGGAGGAGCGGTCGGCGAGCGCCCGGAGCATCCTCACCTCGTGGAGGCTTTCGGCGTGCACCCGCTCCACCCCGGCCGCCAGTGCGGCAGCGAGCTCGTCAGGGGTCTTGCCCGGGCCGGAGAAGGCGAGGGGCTGCCCCGGCACGGCAGTGCGGACATGGGCGAGTTCGCCGCCGGAGGACACCTCGAAGCCGTCGGTCCACGGGGCGAGGGTGGCGAGGACCTCCGGTTCGGGGTTGGCCTTCGCCGCGTAGTACAGCTCCACTGTGCGCGGGAGGGATGCGCGCACCGCCGCCGCGTGGAGGTCCAAGGCCGTCAGGTCGTACACGTAGCAGGGCAGTTCACTCGTCCTGAGGGCACGGGCCTCGGCCCGCACGGCAGGGTTGAGGAGGGATGGGGGCACCGGTGATCCGTTCGTCGTTGGCGGGCAGGACTGCTGGCCGGCGGTGAGCGGCGCAGGGTCAGGGGGCGTGCTCCCCCTCGGCAGAAGGTCGCGGGGCCAGCGGGGACGGCAGGCGGACGTACCCGGCGTCGCGGTCCGCCGAGCGGCGCCAGCGGGTGAGCAGATTAGCCTTGGCCGGCAGCGGTGCCCCCGCAAGCAGTGCGCTCAGCTGGGGCGGTCGGCCGAGGGAGTCGGCGCTCTGTTCCAGCGTGGTGCGCACCTGCTGCCAGAGGACGGGTTCGGTCTCGGGGTGCAGGTCGGCGACGGCGGCGAGGAGTTCGGCGAGGTGGTTGACGATCAGGCAGTAGACGACCCGGTCCCAGCCGCGCCTCCGGTCGTACGTGAGGGGCCCGGCGACCTCGCGGGGGAGCCTGCGCAGCGCCGCGGCGTGGTGGCCGTGCAGGAGCTTGGTGCCTTCGAGGTCGCGGAAGAGGACCCGCTCCGGGAAGCCGTCGCGGCCGACGCAGACGACGACGTTCTGGAGGTGCGGTTCGAGGACCACGCCGTGGCGGAAGTACGCGGTCAGGACGGGCGGGACGAGCAGGGCGGTGTAGCGGCGCCACCACTCGGCGGCCTCATCGGGTCCGGCGTCGGCCAGGAGTTCGGAGACCCGGCCGGGGCCGAGCGGGTACTCGTCGGCAACGGCCGCGGCCAGCAGGGGGGTTGTGCCCGCGGGAGTGTGACGGGCGAGGCCCTCCCGGACGATCACACCGAAGCCTTCGAGCAGGGTGCGGTCGGGGCGACCGTCGGCGCCGGGGAGGGCGAGCGAGCGGTAGGCGGGCTCGCGGAGCACGGCGGCCGAGGGGTGGCGCCGGGCGAGGTCGGCGAGGACGGGGGCGAGCAGCCGGGTCAGCGCGACGGCACCGGTGAGCTCGTACGAGGCGTTCTTCCGCAGGCAGTTGGTGATGCGCACGTCCAGGCTGAACTTCAGAAAGGCGTGCCCGTCGTGGACCGTACGCACGGAGGCGGTAGGGGTGACGGGTGCCCCTGCCGGACCGAGGTCGAGCACGTCCCGACGGGCAAGGGCGGCCAGCAGAGCGGGGTGGCCGCCCAGCAGTCGGTACTGCCAGGGGTGCGCGGGCAGCAGCCGGTACCCGGGCGGTGCCTCTCCGGCCCGGTCGAGTGCCGCCGCTCCCCCGGGCTCGGCGGTCTCCTCGACGAGAAGCCCCTCCCGGACGGCGAGCAGCCGCAGCGGGAAGCGGGCGCCTTCCTCCGGCGCGTACGCGGTCCAGGCTTCGGGGTCGCCGCCGTGCGTCTTGGGCGTGGGGTGGAAGCGGTGGCCGAGGAGCAGGGACTGCTCGGAGGCGAGGTAGACGGCGAGCGGATCCGGCCGGGCCACCGGGTCCCCGGGGGCGGAGGCGGTGACCCGGCGGGCGAGGGCGCCGGCGACCGCACGGTGGCTGGCGGCCACTTGGGCCAGGAACTCGTCGTTCTCCGTGCCGGTGCGCAGGGAGAGTTCGGCGTGCACCAGTTCGGCGAGCCGCTGCCATCCGATCGTCGTCCACGCGCCGCCCGGCAGGCTCTCCCGGATGCTCACGGGGCCGGTGAAGCGGTGCGCGCCCAGGAGGGAGGCGCGGCGCACTCCGACCCGCAGAAGCGTGTCGTGGTGTGGCAGGCGCAGGACCAGTCGGCCGTCGGCGAGGGTGCGGTCCTGCGGCGCGGTCGCCTCACGCAGCAGGCAGTTGAGGAGGGTGTGGCCGACCGCTTCGTCGGCGGTGGGCGGGTGTACCGGTGTGTGGGCCGGGGTGCGGGGCGTGGTGGTGCTGGGCATCGGCGTTCATGCCTTCCGCAAAAGGTAGTTGGGGCCGGTGGTGTAGTGCTTGTTGATGTCCGCGGCGCCGGACCGGGCCTTGGTGAGCAGGGTGCCGGCCGTCACCATGGCCTTCACGGGCAGCTCGGGTGCGTCGAGCACGCGGGCGCGCAGCACGGCCGCGGCGTCGGGCCGGGTGGCGGCGGTCCGGTCGATCGCCTCCGCGAGCCGGTCGCGTACCAGCCCGAGCAGCCGGTCGAGGGGCGCGGTGCCGTGTGCGGCGAGGCCGAAGGCCAGGGAGCCCGCGCACAGATGGACGGTGATGGTGGTGAACAGGTCGGCGACAGGCGCGTCCTGCGTGCCGCAGATCCGCCCGTCGGCGAAGCCGAGGCTGTCACCGGTGGGCTCCGCGCACCCCCATGCCTCGGCGAGCCGCCGGGTGTGGACGCGCGGACCGTCGTTGTCCTTGAGGAGCAGCCGGGGCCCGTCCGTTGCGCCGCCGAGCACGAGGGAGATGTTCTGCTGGTGGGACTCCAGGGCGACTCCGTGGCCGAAGAGGGTCGTCTGCCAGTCCAGCAGCAGGGTCAGAACGGCGTCGGCGAGGGCGACCGGGTCGCCACCGTGGAAGCGGTCGGCCAGGTGCTCGATGACCGGGCGCCCGTCGGGGGCGGGAGCCGGCAGTGCGGCGAGCGGCAGGACGGCGGCGTCGTCGAGTCCGGCCGGCTGGGTGCGGCGGAGTACGGCGAGAAGTTCGTGTCCGGCGTGGGCGTAGCGGGTCTCGTCGGCGAGCAGGACGCGCCCCGCGAAGCGGGGTTCGCGGCGCAGGACGCCCTCCAGGAGGCGCTGCCCGGCGGCACCGTCGCGCAGTGAACCGGGGGTGACCGTACGGCGGTTGAGCAGCCCCAGGGTGGCAGTGGCGAGGGGGAGTTTGAGGTGGGTGTCGGGCCGGCCCGCGAGCGCGACGGTCCGCATGGAAAGGGTCGGTACGACGTCGAGCAGAGGCCCCTCGGCGAGGACCGCGTGCCCGGCGAGACCGGTCTCGGCCAGGGCATCGCGGAGTCGGCCGGCGGCGGTGAGGGGGTGGACGGGCAGCAGGACGTGCCCCTCGTGGTGGCTGCCGGGCAGTCCCAGCTCGGCGGGCGTGGGCCAGCCGTCGTGCAGGGGTTCCGCTCCGGTTTCCGAGGCGCTGTACGCGGCCGGGATCACTCCGGAGGCGGTGCCGGGTGCCAGGGTGACCCGCCCGGCGGGCAACGACAGCCAACGGAGCGGGAACCGGGGGTGGAACTCGGGTGCGTACGCGCGCAGTTCCCGTTCCCCCATGCCCTTCCGGCCGCGGGACACGGGGTGCACGGGGTGGTCGGTCCGGGCGGCGAGGGTGTCGTGGGCGAGGGCTCCGGTGTGGCCGCGCCAGTGGGCCGGGCGGTTCCCGTGACTGTCCGACAGGCGGGCGAGGACCGGGGCCCGGGTCGCGGCGTGCAGTCGGCGGGCCGCGAGGTCGCTGCGGCACTCCTCGGCGAAGGCCGCGTAACCGGGCGCGTCCCCGGGTGCGGCGAGCCGGGCCAGGGCGGCGAGCACCTCGTCGGTGGTGGTCAGGTCGGTGCCGTCCGGTTCCTGGTGCAGGAGGGGCAGCCGGGCGCCCCAGGTCCCCTGGAATCCGTCCTGGCGCACGGCGAGGAGCAGGGCGCGGCCGGGACCGGTGGCGAGCCGCAGCCAGGGGCCGTCGGCCCGGTGGTGGAGGGTGGTGCGGGTGCGCAGCCCTCCCACGTCCTCGCGCAGCAGGGCACTGAGAACGCGCAGCAGTTGGTGGGCCGCGTCGGGGTCCGCGACGGCCGGGAGTTCGGCGGTGCCGGGCCTGGCCTCTCCCGATTCGTCCGGGGTGAGGGTCCGGTCGGCGGTCACGGGGTGATCTCCCACCGCTGGGCGGCGAGGAACGCGTCGGCGGCGCGGTCCACGGAGTCCTGGTCGGGGCCGATGGTCCGCAGGATGCCCAGGTAGTCGCGGTTGGTGCGGTGCAGCGGGTGGCGCTCACCGGTCGGGCGCATGGGCCGGTAGGTGAGGCGCACGTCTCCCTCGGCCCGGTCGACCGCGCCGGGCGCGGAGGCGAGCACGCCTGCCCGGTCGGCGCACGGGGAGTCGATCCGGGCGGCCCGGTCCGTGCGGGCACCGAGGCTCTCCGGCAGGCCCTCGCCCAGATGGGTGGCAAGGATGTGGTCGAAGAGCGGGATGTCGAGCAGTTCGGCGAGAAGCAGGTCGCCGTGGTCGCCGATGGCGCGGTAGTTCACCTCGATGATGCGCGCCCGGCCCTCGTGGACGACGAACTCGGTGTGACAGGCACCGAAACCCACGCCGAGCAGCGCGAGCTGTTCGAGGATCTGCTCGCGTACGGGGGCGGGGTGGTCGGGGACGTAGGTCAGCCGCTGTTCGATGAAGTGGGGCGGAGGCGAGAGACGGGTGTGGAATCCGCCGAGTACGTGCAGGCGCCCGCCGTCGCCCAGGGTCTCCAGGGTGTACAGCTCGCCGGGCAGGAACTCCTCGACGACCAGGGCGGCGTCCGGTCGGCGTGCACGGATCTCCTCGCACAGCCTCAGCAGTTCGGCGGGGCCTTCGGCGCGTACGACGTCTTCGCTGGCGACGCCGTCGCGCGGTTTCACGACGCAGGGATAGACCACTCCCCCGACCTCTCCCCCGGCATCGACGCACCCGGCCGGCGGCTGTCCGGGGAGGATCTCGACGGCACGGACGGGTTCCGCCCCGGCGGCTGCGAGGTGGCGGCGCATCAGGGCCTTGTCCTTGGTGCGCAGCGCGGCCCGCCAGTCCTTGCCGGGCAGGCCGAAGAACTCGGCTGCGAGCGCGCCCTGCGTCTGGAGGTGGTCGCTGTTGGTGAGGACGGCGGCGGGCTGCCCGCGCCGGGAGATGTGTGTGATCACGGCGCGGTGGTCACGGACGTCGCAGGCGGCGACCTCCACGTCCGGCCCGAGGTCACCGGGTGGCCCGTACGCCCCTGGCTGGTCGGTGAGCAGTGTCACGGACAGGCCGAGCCGCCCGGCAGCCGGGAGGAAGCCGCTGATGACCGAGTCGGTCGGATTGAGGGCAAGCAGGTACGTCTGCATGGGCGGTCACTTCCGGCGCGCTGATACGACGAGAAACGGAGCTTAGGTTAGGCAAACCTACTTTTACCAACTGGTCGACACGCACGGGGGGTTCGTCGAACCGATGCCTGATCAGTAGTAAGGTGAGCCTCCCCTAAGTCACTCCTTCCGCCGGGGCTGCCGCCCTTACCGCGGATCGCGCCCTTCGAACGTGTGCACCCCTCTAGGAGCCTTTCGTGATCCTCGCCCCGGCACCGGCGTCCCTCCGGCCCGCCGAGAGCTCCTCCGCCCTCCTCGCCTCCACCTACCGCCGCCTCACCGATCTCTGCCCGGGTCTGGACGCAGAGGTCGCCGAGCCGGGTGCACCGGCAGGTCAGAGTTGGGTCGACGTCGCCGAACTGGCGCTCCGGCCCGGGTTGCTGGACGCCTTCCTCGAAACGGAGGCCGCCCGGATCGCGGAGCGCTACGACCACCGGGCCCGCCCCGACGTGGTGGCCTCCCGACTGTTGCACGACTGCCTCTGGTCGCTGTGCCTGCTGCTCAGCGGGCCCTGGTACCTGGACCGCCGGGTTCCGCTGCCCCGCCCGGAGGATGTGCGGATCGGCCGGTGCGAGGACCGGTACCAGGTGGTTCCGGGTACGTTCGCCTGTCTGCCGGGCGACCCCGCGGAAGGACTCCCAGGGGTGCGCCGGGTGTCCGACGAAGCCGCGCTCGGCGACGCGTTGCGGACGGCCGTCGCCGATCTGGTGCGCCCGCTGTGCGCGGCACTCGGCCCCCGGGTGCGGCGCGGGCCCCGGGCGCTGTGGGGCATGGTCGAGGACGACCTCGTCTCGGGCATCTGGTACGTGGGCCGCATGCTCGGCGAGGAGGAACGGGCGGTCGCCGCGGCCGGACGGCTGCTGCCGGGACCGGTCCCGCCGTTCCCCGCCGGCGCCGGCTTCCGGCACCTGACGGACACGGACGGAAGGTCGCACCCGACCCGGGACCGGGCGGGCTGCTGCCTCTACTACACGATCCGCCCCGCGGAGGCGTGCGACACCTGCCCCCGCACCTGCGACGCCGAACGGCTGAACCGCATCGAAGCGGAAGGGACCCCGGCCGCCGGGTGACACCGCCCGCATGACGGAAGGCCGGCCCGGGAACCTCGCCCGGGCCGGCCTTCCGTCATGACGAAGCCGGCGTCAGCCGATCTCGATGAGCAGATCGCCCGCCTCCACCTGCTGGATCTTCCCGATCGCGAGACGCGCGACCGTGCCCGCACGCTGGGCGGTGATGGAGGCCTCCATCTTCATCGCCTCGATGGTGGCGACCGTCTGACCCGCCGACACCGAATCGCCCTCCGCCACCTGGAGCGTCACGACGCCCGCGAACGGTGCGGGGACATGCCCGTCGTTGCCCCGCTCGGCCTTCTCCGCGGCCTTGACCTCGGTGGCTACGGACGTGTCCCGCACCGCGACCGGGCGCAACTGGCCGTTGAGCGTGGCCATCACCGTACGGAAGCCACGTTCGTCGGCCTCCGAGATCGCCTCCAGCTCGATCAGCAGCGTGACACCGGCGCCCAGGGTGACCGTGTGCTCGGTGTCCGGCTCCAGACCGTAGAAGAAGTCCTGCGTGGGCAGTACGGACGTGTCGCCGTAGGCCTCGCGGTGGGCGTCGAACTCCTTGGTCGGGCCGGGGAACAGCAGCCGGTTCAGCGTCGCCTGCCGGTTCCGGCCGAGTCCCTCGCGGTCCTCCTCCGACAGGGTCGCGGCCTCGGACTGCGCGGGGCGGCCCTGGAGTGCGCGCGTACGGAACGGCTCGGGCCAGCCACCGGCAGGGTCGCCCAGCTCGCCGCGCAGGAAGCCGACCACCGAGTCCGGCACGTCGAACTTGCCGGGGTCGGACTCGAAGTCGGCCGCACTGACCCCGGCCCCGACCAGGTGCAGGGCGAGGTCGCCCACCACCTTCGACGAGGGGGTCACTTTGACCAGCCGGCCCAGCATCCGGTCGGCCGCCGCGTAGCAGTCCTCGATCAGCTCGAAGCGGTCGCCGAGGCCGAGCGCGATGGCCTGCTGACGCAGGTTCGACAGCTGACCACCGGGAATCTCGTGGTGGTAGACACGCCCGGTGGGCGAGGCCAGTCCCGACTCGAAGGGTGCGTAGACCTTGCGCACGGCCTCCCAGTACGGCTCGAGTCCGCCGACCGCGTCGAGCGACAGCCCGGTCGCGCGCTCGGTGTGGTCGGTGGCCGCGACGAGCGCGGACAGCGACGGCTGGCTGGTGGTGCCCGCCATCGAGGCGACGGCGGCGTCGACGGCGTCCACGCCCGCGTCGATCGCGGCGATCAGCGTGGCGAGCTGGCCGCCGGCGGTGTCGTGGGTGTGCAGATGCACCGGAAGGTCGAAGCGCTCGCGCAGCGCGGTCACCAGGGTGCGTGCGGCGGGCGGGCGCAGCAGGCCGGCCATGTCCTTGATGGCCAGGACGTGCGCGCCGGCCTCGACGATCTCTTCCGCGAGGCGCAGGTAGTAGTCGAGCGTGTAGAGCTGTTCGGCCGGGTTCGACAGGTCCGCGGTGTAGCAGAGGGCGACCTCGGCGAGCGCCGTGCCGGTGGACCGTACGGCGTCGATGGCGGGACGCATCTGCGAGACGTCGTTGAGCGCGTCGAAGATCCGGAAGATGTCCATGCCGGTCGACGCGGCCTCGGCGACGAAGGCTTCGGTCACCTCGACGGGGTACGGCGTGTAGCCGACGGTGTTGCGCCCGCGCAGCAGCATCTGCGTACAGATGTTGGGCACCGCCTCCCGCAGGGCCGCGAGCCGCTCCCAGGGATCCTCGGCGAGGAAGCGCAGGGCCACGTCGTAGGTGGCGCCGCCCCAGCACTCCAGGCTGAGGAGCTCCGGTGCGGTGTGGGCGACGTGCGGGGCGACGGCCAGCAGGTCGCGCGTCCTCACCCGGGTGGCCAACAGGGACTGGTGTGCGTCGCGGAAGGTCGTGTCCGTCACCGCGACGGCCCGCTGCGCACGCAGCTCCGCCGCGAACGCCTCCGGCCCGAGTGCCGCGAGGCGCTGCCGCGATCCTTCGCGGAAGGGTGTGCCCGGGGAGACGGAAGGGAGTTTGAGGGCCGGGTCGATGACCTGGGGACGCGGGCCGTGGGGACGGTTGACCGTCGTCTCGGCGAGGTACGTGAGCATGCGGCTTCCGCGGTCCGCCGAGGGGCGCGCCCGGATCAGTTCGGGGTGCTCGGCGATGAAGCTGGTCGTGATGCGGCCCTCGCGGAAGCCGGGGTGGTCGAGCACCGCGCCCAGGAAGGGCAGGTTGGTGGCGACCCCGCGGATACGGAACTCGGCGATCGCCCGACGTGCGCGGCGGGCGGCGTTGGCGAAGTCGTGTCCGTGGCAGGTCAGTTTGACCAGCATCGAGTCGAAGTGGGCGGACACTTCGGCGCCGGTGTGGACGGTGCCGCCGTCCAGCCGTACCCCGGGGCCGCCCGGGGAACGGTACGCGGAGATGGTGCCGGTGTCGGGACGGAAGCCGTTGGCAGGGTCCTCGGTGGTGATACGGCACTGCATGGCGGTGCCGTTGAGCACGATGTCGTCCTGCGTCAGGCGCAGTTCCGGAAGCGACTTCCCCGCGGCGATCCGCAGCTGCCCGATCACCAGGTCCCGTCCGGTGACCTGCTCGGTGACGGTGTGCTCCACCTGGATGCGGGGGTTCATCTCGATGAAGACGTGGTTGCCGCGCTCGTCGACCAGGAACTCCACGGTGCCCGCGTTGACGTACCCGATGTGCTTGGCGAACGCCACGGCGTCGGCGCAGATGCGCGCGCGCAGCTCGGGGTCGAGGTTCGGCGCGGGCGCGATCTCGACCACCTTCTGGTGGCGCCGCTGCAGCGAACAGTCCCGCTCGTACAGGTGGACGACGTTGCCCTGGTTGTCGGCGAGGATCTGCACCTCGATGTGGCGCGGGTTGATGACGGCCTGCTCGAGGAAGACGGTGGCGTCACCGAACGCCGACTCCGCCTCGCGCATCGCCGCGTCGATCGACTCCCGCAGCTCGGCGGGCTCGGCGACACGCCGCATTCCCCGCCCGCCGCCACCGGCGACGGCCTTGACGAACACCGGGAACCCGATGGAGTCGGCCGCGTCGACCAGCGTGTCCACGTCGGTGGACGGCTCCGACGACTTCAGTACGGGAACACCGGCCTCGCGGGCGGCCGCCACGGCGCGGGACTTGTTGCCGGTCAGGTGCAGCACGGAAGCGGGCGGTCCGACGAAGGTGATCCCGGCCTCGGCGCACGCGGCGGCGAGGTCGGGGTTCTCCGACAGGAAGCCGTATCCGGGATAGACGGCGTCGGCACCCGCCTTGCGTGCGGCCTTGATGACCTCGTCGACCGAGAGGTAGGCCCGCACCGGGTGGCCCTTTTCGCCGATCTGGTAGGCCTCGTCGGCTTTGGCACGGTGGAGCGAATTGCGGTCCTCGTGGGGGAACACGGCCACGGTGGAGATGCCGAGCTCGAACGCCGCACGGAACGCGCGGATCGCGATCTCGCCCCGGTTGGCGACCAATACCTTGCGGAACATCAATGTCCCCTGTCGTGTTGCGGGCACAGCGGCCCCAGGTGGCGATGTCATTCCGGCTGCCGGGATCGGCATCCGCTGTCCCCGTGGACGGTACCGATCAGTAGCGGTGGCGTCGATCTCCCACCAGCGGGAGATAGCTCACGCCGGTAGGAGATACCTCACGCCGGCGGAATCAGGCGCCGGCACCGTTGACGCGGCGTTCCGGCCGGGAGTTTCCCGGACGGTTCCGGAAAACGTGAGCCCACGGGCGGCCCGGAGCCGTGAGGGGCGGTCGAACGCCGACGCGCCGTCAGGGCCGAACTGCGGTCCAGGGCCCAGGAGGTACGGCCGGGCCTGTCACCTGCGGATCAGGACGCCTGGACGCAGGACGGGCACAGACCGCGGTAGGTGACCGCGGCTTCGGACACCGTGAAGCCGAACCGCTCGTCGACCGGGAGGTCGGCCAGCGGATCGCCGGTCGGGTGAACATCCCGGACGGTGCCGCATTCGGAGCACACCAGGTGCTGGTGCGGGCGGTGTGCGTTGGGGTCGAAGCGCTTGGCACGGCCGTCGGTGGAGACCTCGATGACCTCACCGAGGGCGACCAGCTCGCCGAGGGCGTTGTACACGGTCGCGCGGGAGATCTCGGGCAGCCGCTGTACCGCACGTGCGTGCACCTCGTCGGCGGTGAGGTGCACGTGGTCGCCGTCGAGCACCTCCGCGACGACACGCCGCTGGGAGGTCATACGCCAGCCACGTCCTCGCAGTCGCTCCAGCAGGTCACTCATATCGGTTCACCTATTCAGCCTTGGCGGGATACCCGACGTCCACCGGTGGGTGTCCGGGCTCCGATTGAGTACGAGTCTGGTGTTCTTGTTGACCTGGACTCTATCCATCGTAGGATCAGTTCCGGCGATAGCCAAGGGACAGGAAGACTCCAGTACGGCAGGAGACAGAGACGTGACGGGACCATCACCAAGGACCTGCGCGGTGCCGGCCCGCGGATGACCAGGTCCTGGACGAGTCCCCCACGTATGGACCGCGGCGGGACGCGCCTGGTGCTCGCCGGCATCGGCCGAGCGGCCGGCGAGGCCCCCCAGGACCGGCCGCGTTCGACCGCACGGCTTCTCGCTCGGCAGGACCGAGGTCACTCATTCCTGTGCCCCGACCGCTCCACCGCCCGCAGTTCCTGAGCAACGCGATCCGCCCAGTCCGGAAGGATTCCCATGTCCGAGAACCATGACGCAATCGTCGCCGACGCGAAGACAGAGGGCGGAGGTGGCTGCCCCGTCGCGCACGGGCGCGCCCCGCACCCGACCCAGGGCGGCGGAAACCGGCAGTGGTGGCCGGAGCGGCTCAATCTGAAGATCCTCGCCAAGAACCCCGCCGTGGCCAATCCCCTCGGCGAGGAGTTCGACTACGCCGAGGCGTTCAAGACCCTCGACCTCGCGGCCGTGAAGCAGGACATCGCGGAGGTGCTGACGACCTCGCAGGACTGGTGGCCGGCAGACTTCGGCAACTACGGCCCGTTCATGATCCGGATGGCGTGGCACAGCGCGGGCACCTATCGGATCAGCGACGGCCGCGGCGGCGCCGGGGCCGGGCAGCAGCGCTTCGCCCCGCTCAACAGCTGGCCGGACAACGGGAACCTCGACAAGGCCCGCCGCCTGCTGTGGCCGGTCAAGAAGAAGTACGGCCAGAGCCTCTCCTGGGCCGACCTCATGATCCTCACCGGCAACGTCGCCCTGGAGCAGATGGGCTTCGAGACCTTCGGCTTCGGCGGCGGCCGCGCGGACGTCTGGGAGCCCGACGAGGACGTCTACTGGGGTCCCGAGACCACCTGGCTCGACGACGAGCGCTACACCGGCGACCGGGAGCTGGAGAACCCTCTCGGTGCTGTCCAGATGGGCCTCATCTACGTCAACCCCGAAGGCCCCAACGGCACGCCGGACCCGCTCGCCGCGGCCCGCGACATCCGTGAGACGTTCCGCCGGATGGCGATGAACGATGAGGAGACGGTCGCCCTGATCGCGGGTGGCCACACCTTCGGCAAGACCCATGGCGCGGGCCCGGCGGAGAGCGTCGGCGACGACCCCGAGGCAGCGCCGATCGAGGCGCAGGGCCTCGGCTGGAGCAACTCCTTCGGCACCGGCAAGGGCGGGGACGCGATCACCAGCGGCCTCGAGGGCATCTGGACGAACACCCCGACCACGTGGGACAACAGCTTCTTCGAGATCCTGTTCGGTCACGAGTGGGAGCTGTTCAAGAGCCCCGCCGGCGCGCACCAGTGGCGGCCGAAGGACGGCGCCGGGGCGGGTACGGTCCCCGACGCCCACGACCCGTCGAAGAGCCACGCTCCCACGATGCTGACGACGGACCTCTCGCTCCGCATCGACCCGGCCTACGAGGTGATCTCGCGGCGCTTCCTGGCGAACCCCGCCGAGTTCGCGGACGCCTTCGCGCGCGCCTGGTTCAAGCTGACCCACCGCGACATGGGCCCCGTCGTGCGCTACCTCGGCCCGGAGGTTCCGGCGGAGACGCTGGTGTGGCAGGACCCCCTCCCCGCCGCGACGCACCAGCCCGTCGACGCCGCGGGCATCGCTTCTCTCAAGGAGCTCGTTCTCGCCTCGGACCTGACGGTGTCCGAGCTCGTCTCCACCGCGTGGGCTTCGGCCTCGTCCTTCCGGGGCAGCGACAAGCGCGGCGGCGCCAACGGCGCGCGCATCCGCCTCGAGCCGCAGAACGGCTGGGCGGTCAACGAGCCCGACGGGCTGGCCACGGTGCTGCGCAAGCTGCAGGGGATCCAGGAGTCCTTCAACTCCGGCCGGACCGACGGCACGCAGGTCTCGCTCGCCGACCTGATCGTGCTCGCCGGCGCCGCAGGCGTCGAGAAGGCGGCGAAGGACGCCGGCTTCGACGTCGAGGTCCCGTTCACACCGGGCCGTGTGGACGCGTCGCAGGAGCAGACCGACGTGGAGTCCTTCGCCGCGCTGGAGCCGACCGCCGACGGGTTCCGCAACTACCTCGGCAAGGGCAACCGGCTGCCGGCCGAGTACCTGCTGCTCGACCGGGCGAACCTGCTGACCCTGAGCGCCCCCGAACTGACGGTCCTCGTCGGTGGGCTCCGCGTCCTGGGTGCGAACCACCAGCAGTCCTCGCTCGGTGTCCTGACCGCGACCCCCGGTTCGCTGACCAACGACTTCTTCGTCAACCTGCTCGACCTGGGCACGACGTGGAAGGCGACGTCCGAGGACGCGAACACCTTCGAGGGCAGCGACGCCACCACGGGTGAGGTCAAGTGGACCGGCACCCGCGCCGACCTCGTCTTCGGGTCGAACTCCGAGCTGCGCGCTGTCGCGGAGGTCTACGCGAGCGACGACGCGAAGGAGAAGTTCGTGAACGACTTCGTCGCGGCGTGGAACAAGGTGATGGACCTCGACCGGTTCGACCTCGTCTGATCCTGCTGTCCGGGCCGGCTGTCACCGGCCGGCCCGGACGGCACGTCCGCGGCCCCGCCCGAACGTGCTGTCCGGCGGGGATCCCTGCCGGCAGTGAGTGATTGACGGAAGCATTTGGGCGATGTGACGATACGCCGATGCCTGCTCTGCACGCACGGATGGCTGTCCGCCGCGGTGACTTCACCGGCGCCGTCGTCGCTCGCTGTGCGGCGGAGGTGCCGTTCTACGGGGAACTGCCGCGCCGGACGCTCGAAGGTGAAGTGACGCGGTCGATCACCGCGGTGCACGATCTGCTGCTGCGGGCGCTGCGTGAGGACGGCGTGATGGGCCCGGGTGACCTGACCCGCCTCATCGAGTGGTCGGGGCGCCGGGCCGAGGAACGCGTTCCCCTGGAGGCGGTGATCGCCGCCTATCTCATCGGTGCCGAGGTGTGGTGGCAGGTCCTGGCCGAGACGGCGGAGCCCGAGGAGCTGACCGGCGCGGGAGCGAAGTTGCTGGCCTGCCTGCACGCGGCCATGCCTGCTGTCGTGCTCGCTCACCGGAATGCCCAGGAGGACATCCACAGCGAGGACAAGCGGGTACGGCGGGCGCTGCTGACCGCTCTGCTGGCCGGACGGCCGTACGAAGACCTGGCGGAGGCGGCACAGGTCACCGTGGTCGGCGGGCATGAGGTTGTCGCCCTGGCCTTCGAGTCGAGTCCGCCGTCCAGGCTGGTGCAGTCGTCGCTCGAGGCCCTCGCGGGCGTCCCGGTGCTGATGGATCACGTCGCCGGGATCGCGCTGCTGCCCGGCAGTTGCGACCTGTCCGGGCTGCCCGATTCCCTCGGGAAGGACGTGGGGCAGTCCGTGTTCGCGGCTGCTGCCCCGGCCGTGGAGCCGACGGCCGTTCCTGCCGCGGCGGCGGAGGCGGGGCGCGTGCTCGACCTCGTACAGCGCTTGGGACGACCGCCCGGGTTGTACCGGCTCGATGACGTGCTGCTGGAGTACCAGCTCGCGCGTCCCGGAGACGCGTTGCTGCGGCTGGCGGCCAAGCTCGACCCGCTGGCGGACCATCCGTACCTGCTGGAGACACTGCGTGTGTTCGTCGACCACGGGCACAACCGCCGCCGGAGCGCGTCCGAGCTCTGCATCCACCGCAACACGCTGGACTACAGATTGCACCGGGTGAGCACGCTGACCGGGTTGGACCTCACGGTCCCGGCCGAGGCGCGGCTGCTCCAGGCGGCACTCGTCGCCGCGGACCTCACCTGACCGGGAGGCGGCCCGCGGGACCTGACAGCACGGCCGGGCCGGCGCTACAGCCAAGCCCGCAGCTCCTCCTGCCGCGGTGCCAGGACCGTACCCGTGCCCGGATGGTCGAAGACCATGACCGGCCGGCGTGCGTCCCACGCGGACCAGCCGGGGTCCCCGGAGGTGGCGAAGTCGACCCACGCCCGGTGCATGGCGTCGGCCAGCGGCTGAGGGGCGTCCGGCCCCGTCAGTGACTCGCCGTGGCGGAGGTTGTCGAAGACGAAGCCGATCTCCAGGGCGTGGCACGCACCCAGTCCCAGAATCGGCGAGCGCCAGGCGAACTCGTAGAGGAACGTGCGGGCCGGCCGGGAGTCGGCAAGCCGGTTGAGGGGCCCGCGCAGCAGGAGGTCCGTGGCCATCTCTCCGAGGATCACCCCCGGCTTCGCGCCCCGACGGGAAGCCCGGTAGAGCCGTGCCACCCGGCCCGGGATCCGGAACTTCAGCAGTGCCAGCCGCAGCGTGAGCCGGCTGGTGCGGTCCACCGCCCCACCGGGCACGAACCACAGGCGGTACTCCTCCCGGTTGCAGCCCAGCAGCAGGTCGACCGACGGAAGCGGTGGATCGGCCGGCACCACGTCGTCGTCGACCACGATATGGAAGCCCGGCCCGCCGCTGATCGGATCGGCCCTGCCGACCACGGCGTCCTGCACATCGAGCAGCCGCTCGCGGTCCACCGCGGCGAACTCCTCCGCCGTGGCGGGCACACGCAGCTCCTTCGCCATCGCCCTCACGGTCTTCGAGCCCTGACCGCGCGTCACGGTCTGCGGGGGGCCGCTCTGCAGGATCGCCCGGTGGAACAGGCCGGCCGCGCGGGGGCTGGTCATCAGGGCGGCGATGCTGACGGCTCCTGCGGACTCGCCGCACACGGTGACGCGTGCGGGGTCTCCGCCGAAGGCCGCGATGTTCTCCTTCACCCAGGTCAGAGCGGCGATCTGGTCCAGCAGCCCGCGGTTGTCGGGCGCGTCGGGGAAGACACCGAACCCTTCGACCCCGAGCCGGTAGTTGATCGAGACGAGGACCACTCCGTCGCGTGCGAAGGCGCGGCCGTCGTAC
The DNA here is from genome assembly GCF_036226745.1 of Streptomyces sp. NBC_00683. NCBI lineage: Bacteria > Bacillati > Actinomycetota > Actinomycetes > Kitasatosporales > Streptomycetaceae > Streptomyces > Streptomyces sp. NBC_00683. Next base: position 667,777 of record NZ_CP109013.1, read on the forward strand.
AGCGGCATGGCGGCCGAACCGTTCCGCAGGGACCCCCCGTGGATCCACACGATCACCGGCAGCGGTGCCCCACCTGCATCGCCACCGGTATCAGGAGTCCAGATGTTGAGGTGGAGACAGTCCTCCCCCGCGATGTCCACCTCGGGGATCAGCTGGTCGAGGGGCGGCCGGTAGGGGCGTTGCGGAGCGATCGGCCCGTACTCCAGCGCGTCACGAACCCCTTCCCACGGTTCGACGGGCGCGGGGGCACGGAACCGGTGGACGCCGAAGGGCGCGGCGGCGTAGGGGATCGCGAGGAAGGTGGCGACTCCTCCGCGGACGCGGCCTCGGACCTTCCCTCGGCAGGTGGTCGCGATGATGTCCATGTCCGTCCTTTCACGAGCGATGCCCGCCTTCCCTGTCGGGGGGCGACAGGGAAGGCGGTGACGAGGTGGATCCGAGGGTTACGGGGCGGTGGCCGGGACGCTCAGGGCCAGGCTGTTCCGCCGGACGTCGGACCAGGTGGTGGTGTCGGTGCAGATGCCGCAGCCGGGGCCGAAGAACTGGGCACGGGCCGTCCCGTCGCCCATGAGATGGGCACGGAACCACGCGGTGGTCGGAGCGGCGAACGGACCGGGGTCGCCGACGACCGTGAAGTGATCGGCCCCGCGCAGCTCGCCGTAGAGGGCCGGGATGTGGTCGGCGGCGTCGTAGAAGGCCTTGACGAGGAAGGGGAAGACGATGCTGTCCTTCTCACCCGCCAGGAGGAGCGCGGGTACGTGCACCGCGTCGATGTCGGCCAGCGGACCGGGCTGGATCGGCAGGATGGTGTCGATGCGGGGGTCCGCTCCGACGACGATGGCGGCCGCACCGCCCTGAGAGTGACCCGATGCGCCGATGTGTTCGAGGTCGACATGGTTGAGGAAGATGCTGGCCGGGTCGGCATTCCTGCGGGTGAGCATGTCGATGCCCGCCCGCATGGAGATGCCGAGGTTGGACTGCGGGGTGTTCGCCGCGGCGACGATGAAGCCCTGACTGGCCCAGTGGAGCAGCAGGTCCCGGTAGACGAGGGGAATGCCGTTGGTGCCGTTGCCCCACACGATCACGGGGTGGCGGCGATCGCTGCTCGCGATGTCGCGCGGGTAGTACAGGGTGGTGATCGCTCCGACTTCCACAGTGGTGGCGTAAGGGCCTGGGGCACCGAAGTCACCGGTGGCCGCGGCCGTCGGGGCGCCCACGGGGGTGGATGCCGACGCTGCGCCCGCGCCGACCGATGCGGACAGGACGAGCGTGAGTGCGGCCAACGGGACGAGCAGATTCCTTCTCCACAGCACGGCGACTCCTGACGTCAGGGGTTCACCGAGTGATTCATCCGGATCACTTCGGTGTCTGACCGCACATCCTGTGGGAGTCGTCGGGCACCGTCTCTGCGCAATCGCGGCAATCACCGGCGTCAGAGTTCGTGCAACATGCCGAGAGTCGCCGGCCCGGCGGTGGTGCCATGCTAAGGGCTGTCCCGGACGTGACATCGCGGCCCGCCGGCGAGGCCCGAGCGCGCCGGCGGCCCGTCGTACGGAGTACTCCTCGTCAGCCGCCTGTCGCCGTGGTGGTGAAGCGGTCGCCACAGATACGGAGTTGGGGGGCGCGCAGGGTGAGTGCCTCCGTGGAACCGGGCGGATAGACCCTCAGGTAGTCGGGCCGGTCCCAGCAGCCCGAGTCCTCGATTCCCTGATTCAGTGTGTGCAGGGTGACGCCCGCGGTCCTACCGGGTCCGATCACGGTCTGGTCCCGCATTCCGCCCTCGCGCCCGGCCGGAACCCCGATCACGCTGCCGTCACGCTTGATCAGTGAGACACCGGGGAAGCCACGCAGCGTGCATGAGGCCTGGGACTTGTTCTCGAACGTGAGCCGGTAGTAGACCTGCCCCGCTCCCGCGTCGGCACGGCCCAGACTCATGCCCAGACCTTCGGCCCTGCAGCGCCGGGAACCCGGCCCGGCCGCCGCAGGCTCCGAACCGGCTGAGTCGTCGGGGGCGACCGCGGCCGCTGCGGGGAGGGAGGAGGACACGTCGGAGGGGCGTTCCTTGCCCGGTGCGGTACTGCCGGGCGCGGCAGACGTCGCCCCGATCGGTTCGGACGTGCCCGAGGCACCGGCGCAGCCGGCCGCCACGAGGGTGATCGAAACGATGGCGATCGGGGCGAGGACATGCCGACGGAGCATCCGAGCCCTCCGGTCGGTCCTCCGGCTCCGCGGCCGGAACAATCGCTGGGACTGCGACGGGGTGGTGCGCGCGTGTGAGCCCATACCTGTCGCCTGCTCAGTTTCGCGCCGCCCGAACCTGTCCGTGCGAAAAGACGCATAGCCCCGTACCGCGCAGAACGGCGCCTCGGCCGAGCCGCGCCCGCGGGACTCGTCGTTCACGTTCCGCACGTGCACTCGCGCCCCGTACGCCGGGCGCGAGTGCACGTCTTTCGGCAGGCTGTCAGACGGCGGTCCCGGTCTCCTGACGTTCCACGCCGATGACCTTGCGGTACACGCGGGCGCCGTCGCCGTAGTCGTCCACGGCGTAGTGCCAGGTCGCCTGGTTGTCCCACAGCACGAAGTCCCCGGGGTTCCAGCCGAGCCGGATGGTGTAGTTCGGCGAGGAGGCGTGCCTGAGCAGATGGTCGAGCAGCGCCTTGCCCTCCTCGGGCGTGACGCCTGTGAGGCCGAGTGCCGAGGTGCTGATGAACAGGCCCTTCCGCCCGGTGTCGGGGTGTTCGAGGACGACGGGATGCTCGACGGTCTCCGTGACGGCGGTCCGCGTGCTGCCCTGTGCATAGTTCTGCGGGTCGGCGTCGTAGACGGCGCTCACCGATGCGAGCAGCACCTTGAACGGCTCCGACAGGTCGTCGTACGCCGTCTGGAGATCGGCCCACAGGGTGTGCCCGCCGAGTTCGGGCACCTCCTCGTAGGTGAGTGACTCGATGGCGAACACGGGGCTCCGCCACAGCCCGCCGATGTGCCAGGTGCTCGCCTTGCCCGTCTGCCGGACGTTGTAGGGGTAGACCAGCGGGTTGGCGGCGTCCTTCGCGGCGGTGGGGTGGTCGAACGGTTCCGCGAAGATGTCCACGGCCCTGACGTGCTGATCGGGCGTCAGGTTCTGGTTCCGGAACACCAGCACCTTGTGTTCCCGGAAGGCATGGCGCAGGAGGTCCGCGGTCTCGGCGTCGACGGTGTCCGTGAGGTCGACCCCGATGACCTCGGCTCCGAACCTCGGTCCTACGCGCCGTATTTCATGACTGGTGACAGTGGTCATGCCCATCTCTCTCCGTTGTCGTGCGGGACGACGCACACCCCCGCAGCGGGGGCGTGCGAACGGTGAGGTCCTGCCCTGTCCGATCTCTGGACCGGATCAGAACGGTGCCTGGGTTCGTCGACAGAGGGACGCGTCGGTACGCGCCAGATCCACATGCAATCTGCGGTACAGGGCCGGGGAGGTCACCCGACCACGGTAGTCGGACCGGTTCGCTGCGGGCGAGGGAGCGTAGGCGCTCCGGGCCTGTTGGCAGCCCGCTTCGGGGGGCCGGACATCCCTTGGGCGCAGGTCGGGCGGCATCGTTGCACTCTTATGAACATCGACGGTCGAGTGCCACCGCCTTCATCGTGCGTGCGCTGCTGGTCGGCGTGGTGATGACGGGCGGGATGCTCCGGTGATCGCCGGCCTCGTGAGCCCCACTGACGAGAACGACGGCGCCTCCGATGGCAACGAGGATCCAGCCGAAGACGCCGCTCCCCTGCGGTCGACAGCCGACCCGGGAGGATTGTGCGCCTTGGGCAGCTGGACTACGTTTACAAGCCGCCCTTCGGCCTGACCCGCCCGGCCGAAGTCGTTCCCCTCAGCGGACTCTCGCACTCCTCGAACCGAAAGGCGTAAGTCACACCTATGACGCCCGCTGTCTATGCGCGCACGAAGAAGATTGTCCAGGTTCTGATCTGGATCGGCCTTGGACTCATGCTGTGGGGAGGCGCCGCGTGGTGGACGAACCACGATGAAGTCGGGAAATGCGGTGATGACGTGATGAGGTCTGGCGATGTGTGCAACTCCATCAGTTCTCATGGCGGGAGTTCGGCGACGTACGAAGAAGCCATCCAGGACAAGCAGGACCTTCTTCTTCTCGACAAGGCGCTCGTCGGGGGCGGTGCTGCCGTGTTCGTCCTGTCCGCGGCCGGCCTGATCGCGCTCAACCGAAGGGAGTAGGGGCTGCCTGACACCGGGGGCGTGGGTGGACGCGAGCTGCCGTCCAACCCAACGTCGTGGGTGCAACTGACCGATGTGGAGTCGGAGTTCATCGGCCCATGCTGCCGTCGGTGAGTAAGGTCCGTATCCCGAGCGACTGCGGCAGCAGTTCGAAGGGGGATCCGGCCGTTCAGGACAGGTGGGCAGTGGCGGGAGATGCCGGCGGACCTCGGCGCCTGGTCGACCGTCCACAACCGCTTCTGACAGTGGCGTGACGCCGGGGGCTTCGAGGCGTTGCTGGACGGGCTGATCGCGATACCGTCACGCCCTGGAGAAAGCCGCCGCCGAGGAGGAGAAGGCCAGGTCAAAGGGGGCGTTCCCGAAGGACGACCCCCGACAGCTACCTCGGCGGCCTCGACCTGCGAGCCTCAATGATCCGGGTCAAAGACCTCACCCGAACCACCTCATGATCCCGACTCGAAACCCGCCCTAGGAACTGGTCCGGCACAGTTGCCGGTCCACGAGTGTGGTCATGGCCCGCTGGGTGTCCCGGTTGCCGTCGCTGGTGCCGTACACCACGGCGGTCCGGGTCCCGTGCCGGGTGGTGCCGGCCCAGGTGACGTAGCCGAGCAGTTCGCCCCGGTGACCGAAGTAGCTGCCGCCACAGGACAACGGGATCTCGGCCAGACCGAGTCCGTAGTTCACACCCAGCTCGGGCGCGGGCTCGGTGGCCGTCATCTCGTCGAGTTGCGCCGGAGCCAGCAGCCGGCCGCCGAGCAGCGCGGCGTAGAACCGGTTGAGGTCGTGCGTGGTGCTGATGATCGAGCCGGCGCCGACGGCCATACTCGAATCGAGTGCCGTGACGTCGGTGCCTGTGTCGGTGCCGAACGTGGCGTAGGCATGAGCGTGCGGGCCCAGGATGAACGGGAAGGTGCCGGGCGTACTCGTGTCCCTCAAGCCCAGCGGTCGGATGACCCGGTCCCTCACCTCCTGAGCCCAACTCCGGCCGCTGACCTTGTGAATGATCATCGCGGCGAGAACGTAGTTGGTGTTGGAGTAGGACCAGCCCTTGCCCGGGGAGAACTTGGGCGTGTGCCGCATCGCCGTCCTCACCAACTCCTCGGGGGTGTAGGTGCGGAACCGCTCGGCCCGGTAGCCGTCCGCGCTGTTCAGCGCGGCTATCTCCGGCCCGACATCACGGATGCCGCTGGTGTGCTGCAGCAGCTGCCGCACAGTGATCCGGCTGCCGTCGTTGCCGTTGCCCCGGACCACTCCGGGCAGCCACTGCTCGACGGTGTCCTCCAGGGACATCCGTCCCTCGCCGACGAGTTGCAGCACGACTGCGGCGGTGAAGGTCTTGGTGGCGCTGCCGATCCGGAACCTGCCGTTGCGTGGCATCGGCCTCCTGGTGCCCGTCCCGGCCGTCCCCGCACGCGCGGTGTCATGTGTGCCCGGTGACGTCACCTCGGCGGACACACCGACGGTCCCGGTGTCGTGGATCGCGTCCACCTGCTGTTGGAGCGGATCGGTCCGCTGGGGTTTCGCGACCGCCGGCATCCCGGTCGATGCGGCGATGAGGACCGCGGCCAGACCGCTCAGGGCGAGCAGGTCCCGCCGACGCCTTGCTAACACGTGCATGATGATCCTCTTCCGTTCGGGTTGCCTGCGTGATCGGTGTCCATCCCACCAGCGGAAGGCCGTCGGTCCCATCCGGCTCTCCCCCTGACGTGCCCACACGCTGGCCTCAGGACGGTGCCGGGGGTTGCCCCCCGTAGGGACCGCCGAAGCAGAGGGGCCCGGAGTCCTCTCGGACTCCGGGCCCCTCTGCCGACCTCTCTACAGCCGGTCAGTGGCTGTCCTGTGGTTCAGGTCCTCACTTGAGGGCGTAGGCCCGGGTGATGGTCTGGACGGTGCGGCTGCCCGCGGAGTCCCAGGCCTCGGTCTTGAGCGTCACGAAGCCGTTGGTGTCCGCCAGCTTGGGGTGCCACAGGAGTGCCTGGAAGGAGTTGTCGTCCTTGCGCAGCATCGCGGCGGACTTCCAGGTGGCGCCGTCGTCGTAGGAGACGGAGACCTTGGCACCTGCCATCTTGGTGGAGCCGGCCCAGCCCTTGGGACGCCCCCCGTCCACGGTGAAGGTGTACGGCAGGCCGGCCCGTGCCTGGTTGAGCACGTTCAGCGGCAGGTCGTAGTCGAGCATGATCACGGGCATGGACTCACAGAGCTTGGGCGCAGGGATGAAATCTGTGTCGCAGCCCTTGATGGCCATGGTGGTCGGTGCCGCCTGGCTGAAGTTCCACTCGGTGCGTACCTGGCGGCCCAGAGTGACGCCCGGGACGTCGGTGGCCGGCTTCTGGTCGAGGACGTACCGGTAGTCCGCCTTCTCCTGCGCCAGCTCGCCGAAACCGGTGATCGGCTCGCCGTTGCGGTAGTAGCTCCAGGTGCCGGTCAGGCCCGACAGGGTGTGGGTGGGATCGTTGTCGGCACCGTTCCAGCCGGGGAGTTTCTGCCAGACGTCGGAGCGGCAGAACAGACACGGCCCGAACTCGTACGGGGACACGCGCATCGGTGCGTCGAACCAGCTCCGAGTGTAGGACTTGCCCGGGGTGAGGTAGCTGCTGCGGAGGTCGTTCATCCTCCAGGTCGAGGAGTTGAAGTTGGCCGTCACGCTCGACTGGTACGTCACCCCGGTACCTGCGAGGAAGTAGTCGTCGCGGGTGGTGCCCTGGTAGAGCGGCTGGCCGACGGATCCCGTGCTCACTTGCAGGGGACCCCAGACGTTGATGTTCTCGGCACCCAGGCGCCGGGCTCCGTCCGAGTGGAACGTAGTGGCGACCTTGGCGAAGTCCTTGACGTCGACGGTCTTGGCCAGGTCGGCGGGGATCCGGTCGTCGGTGAAGTGCGGGTTGTACGTGTAGCCCGACTCCAAGACGCCCTTCAGGGCGATCCGGACCTTGTCCTTGGCCAGCAGAGCCTTGAGGGCTGCGGCGTTGTCGTACGTGGCATGGGCGACCGGGATGGTCTGTCCGGCAGGGACGCCGCTTCCGCTCGGCCCGGGGGTTGCAGGGGCCACGATCATCGCGACGGCTCCGGCAGCCGCGGCCCTGGTGGCCTGGTCGTCGGCCTTGGTGACGTCGGCCACGGAGACCAGGACGGTCTTGCCCTTGACGTCGGCACCGGCGAAGTCCTGCTCGGTGCCTCCACCCAGGTCGACCAGCTCGGTGCGCTTGGTGCCCTCGAAGCGCTTCGCGTTCACCGAGGACTTCAGCGGAATGGTCGCGTGCCCGGGGGCCGTCACCTCCAGCTGGACCAGCGGTTCACGCCGGGCCAGACCGGTCTCCAGGCGCAGCGCGCCGGTGGTGGCGGCGTCACTGGGGATGGCGCCTTGCCTCAGGTCGGCAAGGTTGAGCAAGTTTCCGATGCCGGAGAAGCTCGAGTAACCGCCTGCGGTGCCGGGGTCACGGACGATGAACGTGCTCACCTGGCCGTTCTCCAGCGGCCGCTTCTCGCCCTTGATGTTCACGCTGAGGTCGGTGGCGGTGGTGCCGTCGACGGTGAGGGTCTGGTCCCGGTCACTCACCTCGATGTTCGGCACGGCGAACAGGTCGCCGGCGTAGGAGACCGCGCCGCCGGTGGGTGCCGCAGAGTAGACCGAGCCCTCGATGGAGTACTTGCCGAGCGGCACCGACAAGGTGGCGGTGCCGTTGGCGTACAGGGTCTGACTCTCCCAGACGGTGTTGTCCACGCCGTGCAGGGTGAACCTGACCGCACTGGGGGTTTTCCCGAAGCGGTCCGTGACCTTCAGCGTGACCTCGTGCTGCTCGACGGAGGTGACGAATCCGAGCGCGGCGTGGACCGACTCACCGCCGGCGGCGGTGGCGGTGACGGATCCGCTGTACTTGCTGGTCTTCAGTCCGTTCGGGTCGAGGGTGACAGTGACCTCTGCGGTGGATCCGGCCGGGACGGTGACCCGGCCGTCGGACAGGCCCGCGCCCGCGAGGGCCAGCGTGCCGGCGGGAACCTCGGTGCCGCTCGCGTCCTTGACGGACGCGGCCAGGGTCACGACGGTGTCGCTCGTGGTGTTGTTGCGGAGCGTGAGGGTGCGGGTCCGCTTCTCGTACGTGCCCTTCTGCCACGGGATCACGCGGAAGTCGGCCGTACCGGAAAGTTCCAGCGACGGGTCGAGCGCGGCGGGGATGTCGACCCGGCCGTAGCCCTGCTGGTAGACGGTCTGGTCGACGGCCGACTTGGCGTGCGTGGTCAGGGCCTCCTTGATGTGCTGCCCGGTCCAGTCGGGGTGGTGCTGCTTGAGGATCGCTGCGGCGCCGGCCACGTGCGGGGTGGCCATCGAGGTGCCGTTGGCCGAGGTGTAGTCGGCGTCCACGGGGGTGCCCATGGTGGTACCGGCCGCGCGGGCGGCGACGATGTTTACACCCGGGGCGGTGATCTCGGGCTTCATCGCCATGTCGCCGAGCCGCGGGCCGCGGCTGGAGAAGTCGGCGAGCGCGTCGGACTTGTCGACGGCGCCGACGGTGAGGGCCGCGTCGGCGGCACCGGGGGTGCCGAGCGTCGACTCGCCCTTCCTGCCGTCGTTGCCCGCAGCGATGACGAACAGGGCGTTCGAGGAGGCGCTGAGCGAGTTGACCGCCCTCGTCATGACGTCCTCGCCTGGGGCGTCGGCGCCGCCGAGGCTCATGCTGATGACGTCGGCGCCCTGCGCGACCGCCCACTCCATGCCGGCCAGGATGCTGGAGTCCGGGCCCTGCCCGCTGTTGCTGAGCACCTTGCCGATCAGCAGGTCGGCGCCGGGGGCCACGCCCTTGTTCGCGCCGCCGGAGTTGGCGCCGCTGCCCGCGACGGTGGCTGCGACGTGGGTGCCGTGGCCGTGGCCGTCCTGGACCGTCTGACCGTCGATGAAGCTCTGGCCGGCAACGATGTCCGACTTGATGTCGGCGTTGTTCAGGTCGGCGCCGGTGTCCAGGACGGCGACCTTCACGCCCTTGCCGTCGTACCCCTTGGCCCATGCCTCCGGGGCACCGATCTGCGGCACGCTCTTGTCCAGCAGGACCTTCGCCCGGCCGTCGTACCAGACCTTGGCCACTCCGGCGGTGCCGGGAACGACGCTGCTGTCGCCACTACGGGTGAGCGAGGTGGTGGGCCTGACCGCCCGCCAGAATCCCTTCGCGCCGCCCTTGTCGACCTGGACGGCGGACAGGCCCAGCTTCGGCAGAACGCGCTGGGTGTCACTGCTCGGCAGATCTTCGGCCTTCTGCTTCAGGGCGGCGGCGGCAGGCGTGCCCTTGAAGTCGACGATGGCCGGGACCTCGTCGGTCTTCGCGTCGCCGTAGCCGTCCCGGATCATCCGGCTGACGTTGAACAGTTCGCGGTCCACCGTGTCCGAGGCGATCGCGGCCGTCGTGTCGTCCGGGTAGACGTACAGGTCACCGTTCTGCCCACTGACGGTCTCGAACGTCTTGGACGTCCCGGCCGCCGACAGGATGTTGACCGCCTGCCGGCCGTCCGCCTCGGTGGTCAGCGCCACCGTGTCCCCGGTGATCAGGGTCAGCGTCGACGTGGTCGCTGTCTTCTTCTCGGTCGTGGGCTGCACGAGCGAGCCGCTCTGCGGGGTCGCCGCAGCAGCTGCTACCGGTAGCTGACTCGTGAGTGACAGGGCGACCGCCACTGCCACTCCGCCGACGGCAGCGGTTCGCAGCCGTCTTTCGCGGAATATGTACATCGGGTTCCTTTCGCACGCACAACAGGCAGGCGCGCCAAAGAAAGCGATCCGTGGACCGGCATGGAGATGACCAGCCGAAGCGTCCGTACGATGCCGCGCCGCCCGGAACCTAACCGGCAGGTCACGGGCGGATCCAGGGGCGCCGTGGCGCATCTGCGCCACATGGCGCTTTGTTGCCACGGGTGTCGCGCGGAGGGCCGGACCCCTGGAACCGTCCGTTGCTTTCGTACGTCAGTCGACGCGGACGTGGGCCACGGCCCACGACGTGTGGTCGAAGGACGTGCTGTCGTTGGCGTTCCGCACCACCAGGCGGAGCAGCCTCACGCCGGTGACGTCCACGTCGACGGGGCGTGGACCGCCTGCGGCTGTGAGCAGGCCGCTTTCGTAGAGCCGCACGCCGTCGCCCCAGACTTCGGCACTGGTCCCGCCGGCTGCGCTCTGCCGGGCGGAGAAGTCGTCGATTCCCACGACCGAGGTGAGCCGGGAGGCGTTCCCGCCGAGGTGGTAGACGATCTCCGAGTGGGCGTGGACGCCGAGGCCCTTGGTGTAGGTGACTCCGCCGAAACTGATCGGAGTTCCGTCGCCTGCCGGCTTCTTGCCGTTGCTGGTGTCGCGCTCGACCGGTCCCCAGCCGTTGGTCGCCGCGACCCAGGGGATGTCACTGAGGTAGGTGTCGGTGGTGGGTGCCGGTGGCGGTGTGGCGATGGCGCGCCGGGATTCGTAGCGGACTTGGTGCCGCCCGTGACGGGCGGTGGCCTCGGCCCGCAGTGACCAGGTTCCGGCCGGGATCCCCTCGACCGGCGGGGTGATCGCCCAGGTGGTCTCCAGGGCCGAGCCCGGGGCGAGGCCGTCCGCAGGCCGGCCGGAGACGGGCTCGACCCGCCAGCCGTCGGGGACCGTGAGCCTGAGCCGGGGGCGCGTCCAGGCGCGGGCCGAGGCGTTGGTGAACACCGCGGTCGCCGTGAACGCCTCACCGGGGAGGACGAGTTCGGGAGCGGTGAGCCGCACGCCGAACCCTTCGCGGTGGTAGGCGTCCGCCCAGGACGCCCGGAGCAGTGCGGTGAGTTCCGCCGAGACCTCGGGGTTGCCGGCGTGCACGTCCGTGGTCTCGCCCGGGTCGGCTTCCAGGTCGTAGAGCTCGAACTGCCACAGCTCGTCGGGGACGCCCCGATCCCGGGCGGGCGCGAATCGGACGGCCTTCCACCGGTCGCGGCGCACCGCTTCGGCGAGGACGTTGATGCGGCCCTTGTCGACCGCCTTGGCCCGCGAGGTCGAGCCGGGGTCGTTGCGGTACCAGTAGAGGTGGTCGTGCAGCGGCGCGGCGCCGGGCCCGGGGGTGAGCAGGGCGGCTGCCGAGAGGCCGTCCACGTCGCGCGGCGCCGGGGCGTCGGCGAGTTCGGCAAGGGTCGGGAGCACGTCGATCAGCGGGGTGACGCGGTCCGTGACGGCCGGACCGACGGTGCCGGGCCACCACGCGATGAGCGGGACCCGTATGCCTCCCTCGTAGAGGTTGCGCTTGTAGCCCTTGAGCGGCCCGTTGGCGTCGAAGAGGTCCGGGTTGACACCGCCTTCCTCGTGGGGGCCGTTGTCGCTGGTCACGAGCACCAGGGTGTGCCGGTCGATTCCGAGGCGCCGCAACGTGTCCACGACCGAGCCCGCGAGTGAGTCCAGCCGGGTCACCTGCGTCGCGTGGCCCTTGTCGGACGCGCCCCACGGCCGGTCGGCGTACTCTCCGGTGTCCGGGATGTCGCTCGGCGCGTGCGGAAGGTTCGGGGTCAGGTACAGCAGGAACGGTTCGTCCGCGTGCTCGGTGATGAACGCGTCGGCGTGCCGCTCGATCAGGTCGGTGACGTACGTGCCCTTGTTGTCGCCCGCGTTCTCCGGCAGCTCGACCCGCTCGCCGTTGTGCCAGAGGTAGTCGGGAAAGTACTCGTGGGCGTGCCCGTGGGTGATGTATCCGTAGAACTCCTCGAAGCCGCGCCGGTTGGGGTGGCTGGGCTGATCGGCCTCCTCCGGCCCGAAGCCCCACTTGCCGATGCAGGCCGTACGGTAACCGCGCGCCCGCAACACCTCGGCGAAGGTCGTGTCGTCGTCCCCGAGCGAGCCCTGCGGACCACCGAAGGGGTTCTCCCGTACCGGTGCGTGGCCACCGTGCAGTCCGGTCAGCAGCGAGGCCCGCGACGGCGCGCAGACAGCGGCCGCTGAGTACGCCTGGGTGAACCGGGTCCCCTCCACGGCCAGTTGGTCCAGACGCGGGGTGTGGATCAGTTGCTGGCCGTACGCTCCGAGGTCGCCGTAGCCGAGGTCGTCGGCCAGAAGCACCACTATGTTCGGGCGTCTGCCGCCCGTGTGGCCGGCGGCTGCTGCCGGGGTGGCGGACAGAGCGGCCATACCGAGGGCGGCTGCCGATCCGGCGAGGAACTGTCGGCGGCTGGGCACGTAGGACTCCTTCTGCGTGGGGTGGGGCGGGGGGCGTCGGCGGTCGGCGCGGGTGTCTCTACCGGGCCGCGGGACCGGTGAGCACCACCGGCACCTCCTCGCCGGGTTCGACGACCAGGGTTTCGTTCCGGTGGTGGGAGGTGTGGCCGTCGGCGTAGACGTCGCCGGAGACAGTGAAGGACAGCGGGGCGTGGCCGTCGCGGAGGGTTGCCAGGGGGGCGTCGAGCTTGTCGAGCCAGCGGATCAGCTTGTGTCCCAGACGGTGAACGACCTGAGGTTCCCGCGCGGCCCGGTTGTCGCTCTCGCCGATGTCGGCGACCAGGTCGTACAGCTCCCAGGTGCGGTCCTCGTAGTTGTACAGCAGCTTCCAGCGGCCGGACCGGATCACCGACTGCGGGTGCTGGTCGCGGGAGGCGTCGATGAGGTAGCCGGGGAGGTGCCAGTAGAGAGCGTCCCGGTCGAGCTGCTTCGAGGCGTCGGCGAACAGGCCGCTCAGGTCGACGCCGTCGAGAGGCTGGCCGGCCGGTGTCCTGGCGCCCGCGAGGGAGGCGAAGGTGGTGTGGAGGTCCGCGCTGTACACGGGGGTGTGGTTGACGGTGTTGCCGTCCACCAGTGCGGGGTTGGCACTCCAGGCGATGAGCGGCACGCGCAACCCGCCTTCGCGCAGCTCGCCCTTTTCCCCGCGAAGCGGCCCGTTGTCGGTGAACTGGCCGACCCCGCCGTTGTCCCCGGTGAAGACGACAATGGTGTTGTCGGCCAGTTTGCGGCCCGGGCGACGTGGGTCGGCGGTGGTCTCCAGGTGCTCGATCACGCGGGCCACGCTCTGGTCGAGTCCCTCGACCAGAGCGCCGTAGGCGGGGTTGGAGGGACCCGTTCCCGGCGTCTTCGCCCGGTACTTGGCGAGGAGGTCCGCGCGTGCCTGTTTGGCTCCGACCGGTGTGTGGACGGCATAGGTGCTCAGGAACGCGAAGAACGGATCGTCCTTGTTGCGGTCCACGAAGTCGATCGTGGCGTCCGCCAGCGCGTCCGATACATGCTTGTCGGTGCCGACGAGGGCATCGAGTGCGGCAGGGTCGGTGGTGTGGGCGTAGGGCTTGATGTTGTCGTCGACGTACTGCTGGGTGTAGTCGGCGGCGAAGGCGTCCAGCTCCGGGCCGATCTGCGACACGAAGGTGCCGTTCTGCGCGTGGTATGCGCCGGGAGCGCCGGCGTGCGTACCGCCGATGTTCTCGTCGAAGCCGTGCACCGTGGTGATGTCGGTCGGCGTCGCCGCCACGTGGAACTTGCCGAGGTATCCCGTGGTGTAGCCGGCGCCCTGCAGCCGCTCGCCGACCGTGACCGCCTCCGCGGGCAGCGCGACGTCTTGGTCGGGCAGTCCCTGTGGGGGCCCGACCAGGAGGGTGTCGTCACCACCGCGGTTGAGGTCGTCGACCAGGTAGATGTTGTTGGTGGGCCGCGGGGCGTACAGCCCGGTGAGCAGGGCGGCCCGCGTCGGCGCGCAGTTGGGGGACGCGTACGCGTTGTCGAACGCCGTCCCCTCCCGGGCGATCCGCTCCAGGGTCGGCGTCTCGTAGAAGTCGTTCGCGTTGCCCTGGTTGGTCAGCGGACTGCTGAGGTCCGTCCACCCGAAGTCGTCGCCCAGCACGAAAACGATGTTCGGACGCGCGGTGTCGGAACGGGCGGGTCCGGCCGGCCTCTCCTGGGCGGCGGACGGAACGCCGACGGATGTGAGGGCGAGTACCGCCGGGAGCGCGAGCAGGCCCAGTCGCCTGAGCTGTCTGTTTCTCACGGGGTTCCTTCTGCTCGGTTCGGGTGGGACGGGGGGACGTGCAGGTGTCAGCCGGCGTCGTTGGCGCAGCGGAAACCGATGTTCGCCGCGGCCGAGTCGGCGGTGTTGCCGGACCGTGCCGCGACCCGGTAGCGGTAGCAGTACGAGTCGTGGCACAGGTAGGAGCCGCCCCGCATGACGCGGGGAGCGGACCGGTTCGTGTCGTGCCAGGGACCCCGCGGGTCGTGCACGGGAGCCTGCCCGGCCCGTGCCGCGTAGGCGTCGGCCGCGAAGGTGTCGCCGCACCACTCCCAGACGTTGCCGACCATGTTCCACAGACCGAAGCCGTTTGGACGGAAGGACTTCACCGGCGCGGTCGCGACATGGCCGTCCTCGGCGGTGTTGTGGGTGGGGAACGTGCCTTGCCAGACGTTGCACATCCACCGGCCGCGCGGGGTGAGTTCGTCGCCCCACGGAAAGCGGCCGGCCGCCAGCCCACCGCGGGCGGCGTACTCCCACTCGGCCTCCGTGGGAAGCCGCTTCCCGGCCCACCCGCAGTACGCCTGTGCGTCGTTCCAACTCACCTGCACCACTGGGTGGTTCGGCCGGTCCCCGATGGACGACAGTGGGCCGTGCGGGTGGCGCCAGGAGGCCCCCCGCACGATCAGCCACCACGGTGTGCCCGTCGCCCGCCCGAGAACGTCGCCCTTGTCGGCTCGCACCGTCAGGTGGAACACCGCGGAGACGCCGAGGTGTTCGGCATCGGTGACGTACGCGGTGTCCTTGACGAAGGCGGCGAACGCTGCGTTGGTGACCGTGGTCGCGTCGATCAGGAACTGGTCCAGCCGCACGTCGTGGACCGGCCCTTCCCCGTCGGCGGGGTAGCCCTCGCCGTGGGCGTCGCCCATCGCGAAGGTCCCCCCGGGAACACGCACCTGCCCGCGGGTGCCGCGGTCGGCCGCTGCGGGACGGAACGGGCCTGGGGGCCCCATCGTGATGGCGCCGATCAGCGTGCCGTCGCCGGCCGGGGAGGTGCGGCAGAATTCGTGGCTCTCGGCCG
This sequence comes from Streptomyces sp. NBC_00683, assembly GCF_036226745.1. NCBI lineage: Bacteria > Bacillati > Actinomycetota > Actinomycetes > Kitasatosporales > Streptomycetaceae > Streptomyces > Streptomyces sp. NBC_00683. The sequence continues at coordinate 682,976 of NZ_CP109013.1, forward strand.
AAGGGGTGCAGCAGCCCACGCGTCAGCTCTCCCGCACGGCGCCGGCGAGCAGTCGCTCGACCTTGCGGACGAGCGCCGGGTGTCGAGCGGCGAGGTCGTCGCGCTCGCCGACGTCCTGGTTCAGGTGGTACAGCTCGACGGGGCGGTTCTCCAGGCGCACGCCCTTCCAGTTGCCGAAACGCACCGCCTGGTCCTTGCCTTCCTGCTCCCAGTAGAGGTACTCGTGCTCCGGCTGCTCGCCACCGGTCAGCGCGGGAACGAAGGACACACCGTCGAGTCCGGGCGGTGTACGCGCGCCGGCGGCCTCGGCGAACGTCGGGAGGAAGTCCCAGACCGCCACCGGGTCGTGCACCTCGGAGCCGGGTGCGATCCCGCCGGCGGCCCGCAGGCTCTCCGGCAGCCGGACGATCAGCGGCACCCGGATGCCTCCCTCGTACACGGTGAACTTGATGTCCCGCAGGGAACCGTTGCTGTCGAAGAACTCCGGGTCGTGCGGCAGGGTGCTGCCGACGTGCTCGAAGTTCTTCCCCGCCTTGTGCGGCCCGTTGTCGCTGGCCACCAGGACCAGGGTGTCGTCCCGCAGGCCGAGTTCGTCGAGCCGGGACAGGACACGGCCGATCTCGGCGTCGACGCGGGTGATCTGCGCGGCGTGGTTGCGCTCGCCCTGGGGCCAGTCCTCGTCGCTGTACGGCGCGTCGCTCGGGATCTCGTTCGGGGCGTGCGGGGTGGTGTAGCCCAGATAGAGGAAGAACGGATCGTTCCGGCTGCGGTCGATGAAGTCGAGCGCTTCCTGGGTGAACAGGTCGGTCGCGTAGGTGACGTCGGCTGTCTTGTTCTCCGGGTAGCGCACCTTCTCACCGTCGCGCCACAGGTACGTCGGCCAGTAGTCGTGCGCGTGGGTCTGGTTGATGTAGCCGAAGAAGTAGTCGAAGCCCTGCCGGTTGGGGTGGCTCGGGTTGTCGCCGGTGTCGGGTCCCAGTCCCCACTTGCCGATGTGCCCCGTGGTGTAGCCGGCGTCGCGGAGCACTTCGCCCACTGTGATGTCCTCGGCCCGCAGGCCTTCGCCGGCGTCAGCGTTGGACTTGACCGGCGCGTGACCGGTGTGCAGACCCGTCAGCAACGACGCGCGCGTGGGGGCGCAGGACGGTGTCGCGTACGCCTGGGTGAAGCGCGCCCCCTCTGCGGCGAGGCCGTCCAACACCGGCGTGCGGATCACCTGCTGACCGTAGGATCCCAGCTCGCCCCGTCCGAGGTCGTCGAGCAGGATCAGCAGGATGTTCGGCGCTCTGCGGTTCTGCCCGGTAAGCGCCTCGGCGGGCGTCTCGGCGGGCGCCTCGGCGGCGGCAGCACTCGGCCGCGACGATGCCGCGGCCAGCCCGGTCAGCACCGACGCGGCCATGCCGCCGAGCAGGGACCGTCTGGAGACACCGGTCCGGTTCGTTGTGCCCATGGGGGTTCCGCCTTCCAGCAGCAAGCCACGGCATGCATGTCACGGTCGCGACACGTACGTGAGATTGGAGTGTCCGGACAGCTCTGTTGCGTTCATGACAGCCCGGAAGGAACGTGTTCGCGGGTGCTGCCGAGGCACGTCAGCGCCGAAGTCGACTCAGCGACAGGTCTCGTCGAACTGGTCGGCGCGACGCGTGAACAGGAAGGGGTCGCGCGGCGCAAGGCGGCCGGACCGGGCTAGCAGCATGTTCAACATTCGATCATGTGAGTGAAAGAGTCTCCATGGAACGGCGGTACGTGAAACGTGAATGACATACCGCTGACGCAAATGCGGCGGACACCCTCAACAGCTTCGTCCGTGGCATCACGCAGCCACCGCGCCACGACGGCAGGCCGACCGCTGGGCAGTCTCGCGATCAATCCGGTCAGCGCGCGGTGACCGGTTCGTCGACATCCGTGATCCACCCCAGCCGGGCAGCCTGCCATCCCAGCTGCATCCGGCTGGAGACGCCCGCCTGGTCCATGAGGCTGTGCACCCGCCGGTTCACCGTCCGCTTGCCCATGCCGAGTTGGCGTGCGATCGCGTCATCGGTGAGTCCCGAGAGCAGGAGAGTCAGCATCTGGGCGTCGGGCTGTGTGAGGGGCCCCTGATCGGAGACGGGATCCAGCGGCAGGGCGGTCGCCCACACCATCTCGAAGAGAGCGAGCAGAGCTTCGAAGAGCGGCCCGGGGTGGATCAGCAGGGCCACGTGCGGCAGCTGTGCCTCCTCGGCCCGCAGCGACACCAGCGCCGCGGATCTGTCGACGATCACCAGCTTGAGCGGGACCTGGTTGAGTACACGGGCGCGCTCGCCGGCGTCGACGTACTGTTTGATCTCCTGCAGCGCACCGCTTTCGGCCACCGCCAGCCGGTCGTACACCGTCCGGTACGCGACCCCGGCCGTCAGTTGGTCGAGTTCGGCCGCATTGAGGTCCTCGGACACGAGGTACGGCGGTGCGTCGAACCTCAGCACCTGCTTACGGGCATTGCGCTGGATCTGCTCGTACCTGAGTGCCAGGCTCTCCTCGGGAACGATCTCGGCTATCTCTTCCAGGGCAGCCGGGCCCGAGGCGGTTTTCCGGTACTCCTTGGTGAGCCGGTCCAGGACGCCCCGGGCCGTTCGTAGCTGGTTCATCCGCAGCAGCAGGAGCTCTTCCCCGGCGATGTCGGGCGGAGAGGGGATGACCTGCGCGGGCCTCTCGTCGGTGAGGGTCACCAGCCCTTTGGCGACGAGCCCCTGTGTCGCTTCTACCGTCTGTGCATGGCTCAGGTTGAGCCGCTGCCGCATCTGATCGGTACGGATGCGACCCGACCTGACGAGAAATTGGTACATCTGCGACTCGCTCGTGCTCAGCCCCAGCGTCTCCAGCATGTGCGCCCTTCCCCTCGAAGACCAGCAGAGGATAGCGGGGCGCCGGACGGGCCGTTCGCCGGAGACAGCAGGTGAGAAGGTACGCGATCACGGCCGGTCGCCACCCGCGTCCCTGCCCCCCGTGAATGCTTCCGATCGCACCGTCACGGCAATCGCACCACAAGCGTCTTCACCGCTCGCCTGCCGGTCGGGCGGTGGCACGCTCGATGTCGGCGGCCGGATACGGTGTCCGCTTGGTCACGGTGAGCAGACGATGGTGGAACCTGCCCAGCACGACGGCAGCGGGGGCGTGCCGGTCGATGATCGCGGCGATCCCGGGTGGGACACCCACAGGCTTGTCACCCGCGAGCCAGTTGCGAAGGAACGCGTCATGCTCCACGGTGCCCCGCACGCCCTCGGGCAAATGGTGGCGAAGCAGATGGCCGGCGACGTAGCAGGCGTCGTACGTGAGGTGGTCGGAGTGGAATTCACGCTCCTCCCGGGAGAGTTCGAACCCCGAACTCAGGGCGAGACCGAAGTCCGCAAAGTAGATCAACCGGCCGTCGGTCAGGACGTTGTCGAAATGGGCATCGAAGTGGACGAGCCCGCGGGAGCTCATGAAGGCGGCTCCGCGCACCAGGGCTTCCTCCGCCCACGCGTGCTTCGAGCCGTCCATTCCTTCCGGACTGCCCTCGCTCCGGTCACCCAGCCACGCGCCGAGCGTCTGCGGCACGTGCTCGAGGAAGATCACAAGGCTGTGGGAGGACCGGCCGATGGCCTCCAGCCGCTGACGCACGGCCGGCGAGCCCTCCCAGTGCGCGACTGCCCCGTCGATGCCCCCGAAGTCGTCGGCGAAGCCCTGGGGAGGGGAGTCCGGGAGGACTCGCCAGTGATACATCAGCGCAAAGCCCTCATACTCGTTCCCACGTACCCAGTCGGTGGTCATCGCGTGTACGGCCAGCTCGCGCCAGGCTCCGAACCCGGCCGATCCGAGCCCGTACTGGTAGAACAGCGGCAGGCCGAAGAGGTTCGCGGTCGACCGCAGGTTCTCCGGCCTCGTCTCGATGTCCGTCAGCGGAACCCGCTTGACGAAGACTGGCGTTCCGCCGACCTCCAGCTCAGCAGTCCTGCCTCCGATACCGGACCCCACGGGGGTTGCCGCCGCCATGACTTCGCCGAGACGTCGGTCGCTCAGCTGCGACAAGTGCGCGGAAACGGACCCGTACGCGGCCAGACGTGCGACATGGCGCGGATCCGGGTGGTCCATCGAAGTCTCCTCAATGCCCGAGCCGTCACCAGCAGCGATCTCCGGTGCCCGACCCTGACGGTGGCAGCCGGTCGGAGCCCTGAGCGCGGGGCGTCCCGGCCGGACCAACCAGGAGATCTCAACACGCGGAACCCCTCTGCGGTACCCCTTTTCGGTCCCGTACGGGCAGCCCTTCGCGCGAGGCGGCTGTCGCGGCTTCGCGGTGATTCGTCCAAAGGCGCCCATGATCAGTCCATGGCGGGCGGGCGGCTTCAGCCGCGATGCTGTCGTTCCGTCCGCCTGCCAAGGAGTGAACGCCTCATGTCCCAGCCCCTGAGTCCTGTCGCCGGCGAGAGCCGGAGCCGTCCGCAAGGCCCGGCGTCCGGCACACGGGACGGCGCGTGGTGGCGCCATGCCGTGATCTACCAGATCTACCCGCGCAGTTTCGCCGACGCCGACGGGGACGGGATGGGTGACCTGGCAGGTATCCGTGCCCGGCTTCCGCACCTGGTCGACCTGGGGGTCGACGCCGTCTGGCTCAGCCCCTGGTACGTCTCCCCGCAGGCCGACGCAGGGTACGACGTCGCCGACTACTGCGACATCGACCCCGTGTTCGGGACACTCGCCGAAGCGGAGCAGTTGATCGCCGAGGCCCGGCAGGCGGGCATCCGCACGATCGTCGACCTGGTGCCGAACCACTGCTCGGACCAACACCCCTGGTTCCGGGCGGCCGTGGCGGCGGGGCCCGGCTCCACGGAGCGTGACGCGTTCCATTTCCGGCCCGGTCGCGGGGCTCACGGGGAACTTCCGCCGAACGACTGGCCGTCGAACTTCGGCGGGCCCGCCTGGACCAGGGTGACGGGACCGGACGGGACGCCGGAGGAGTGGTACCTCCACATGTTCGCGCCCGGCCAGCCGGACTGGAACTGGGAGAACCCGCGCGTCGCCACGCAGTTCGACGACATTCTGGTGTTCTGGCTGGAGCGGGGCGTCGCGGGCTTCCGCATCGACGTCGCCGACAACCTCGTCAAGGCCGCCGGGCTGCCCGACCTGGTCGACTACTCGGGCGAGAGCCCCCAGCCCTGGGCGGATCAGGACGGCGTCCACGCGATCTACCGACGCTGGAGGTCCGTCCTGGAGGAGCACTCCCGGCCGGGCGACGAGAAGGTGTTCGTCGGTGAGCTGTGGAGCGACCGTCCGGAGCGGTTCGCCCGCTACCTGCGCGCCGACGAACTCCATACCGGCTTCAATTTCGACTTCCTGAAGGTGCCGTGGCAGGCACCGGCGATGCGCGAGGTCATCGACGCGACCCTGGAGGCACACGGCCCGGTCGGCGCGCCCGCCACCTGGGTGCTGTCCAACCACGACACCACCCGGCACGTCACCCGCTACGGCAGGGCCGACACCGGCTACGGCTTCGACCGGGCCGCCCGCCACGGCAGTCCCGTGGACCTGGAGGCGGGGTGGCGCCGGGCACGCGCCGGTGCCCTGCTGACCCTCGCCCTGCCCGGCAGCACGTACATCTACCAAGGCGACGAACTCGGCCTGTGGGAGGTCGAGGACATCCCGGCGGAGCTGCTGCAGGACCCGGCGGTCGCCGGCACCGGCGGGGCGGATCCGGGGCGCGACGGGTGCCGGGTCCCGCTGCCCTGGTCGGGAGGTACGGCACCCTTCGGCTTCAGCCCGGACGGCTCGGCGAACGAGCCGTGGCTGCCGCAGCCCGCGTCCTGGGCGGCCCTGACCGTCGCCGCGCAGGCCGCCGATCCCGGCTCCGCACTCGTCCTCTACCGGACGGCGCTGGCGTTGCGGAAGCAGCTCCCCGCGTTCGGCGACGGGCCCCTTGACTGGTGGCCCGAAGGCGGCCGTGCGCAGGACGGCGTCCTCGCGTTCACCCGGGGCGCCGACGGGAAGCTCGCCTGCATCGTCAACCAGTCCGGGCAGGGCATTCGCCTGCCGGATGCCACTGAGGTGCTGCTGGCCAGCGGCCCTCTCGGCGACGGTGCCGTCCTGCCCCCGGACACAGCAGTCTGGCTCCGGCGGGAATGACCGAGCGTTGGCTGTTCCGGTGGCCCGAGGATCAAAGGGCGGATTACTGGCATATCGCGCCTGGGGTAGCTGTTCATTCCGATCGAAACGATCAATTCTGTCGACTCTATTGAGCAGTTGAGCGCATGCGTGCTAAAAAACCGCATTGCTTCAACGCGCTCTCCCGTCCATCTCCCGGCCTCCGGAGCACCTATGACGCCCCCTCCCCCGCCCCCTTGGTCCCGCCGCACCTTCCTCGCGGCGACCGGCGGCACCGCAGTCGCCGTCGGCCTCGCAGAGACCGGTGCCGCCTCGGCCGCACCCCGCACCACGGCGTCGGCTTCCGCGGAAGCCGACGAGGCCTTCGCCGCGCTGCGCGCCAAGTGGCGCACCCTGATCCTCGGTGAGGGCTTCAGCCCGACGGCCGAGCCCTTCCGGTCGAAGCTCACCACCCTCGGCACCCAGGCAGCCGGCTTCCGCGCCACCATGACACCGACTGCCGGCTCTCTCTGGCCCGGCCTCGGATACGCCGATCCGACCCCGGACACCGACCAGGAGTCGTACGGCTACTCCGCCCGGATGAACGAGAGTTTCACGCGGCTGAGCACGATGGCCCAGGCGTATGCCCAGCCCGGGACGGGTGTCACCGGCGACGCGGCGCTGCGGGACGCCGTGATCACGGGCCTGGACCACCTGTGCTCCGACGTGTACAGCGCGGAGCGGGCGCCCTTCGGCAACTGGTGGAACTTCCAGATCGGCTCACCGCAGGCGCTGCTCGACACCGCCGTGCTGCTCCACGACCACCTCTCGGCCGAGCAAGTGGCCGTCTACTGCAGGTCCGTGGACCGCTTCCTTCCCGACTCGGCCGTGGCGAAGTACACCGGAACCAGTACCGGCGCCAACCGTGTCGACCTGTGCCGCGGGCTCATCCTGCGCGGTGTCGTCGGCGGCAGTGCGGCCAAGATCGAAGTCGGCCGTGACGCGCTGTCCCCCGTCTTCCCCTACGTGACGTCCGGCGACGGCTTCTACGCCGACGGTTCCTTCGTCCAGCACACCAACGTCCCGTACATCGGGGGTTACGGCGCGGTGCTCCACGACGGCCTCGGACGGCTGTTCGCGCTGCTGCGGGACTCGACGTGGCAGGTGGACGACCCGGGCAGCCAGCTCTTCCTCGACACCGTCGAGAAGGCCATCGCCCCGTTCATCTACGACGGCCTGATGATGGACAACGTCTCCAGCCGCGGGATCAGCCGCGGCCTGACGGAAGCCGACCCCTTCCAGCTCCCCCAGGACGACCACACCCGCGCGCACGGCGTGATGGCCTCGGTCGTCCTGGTCGGCCAGGGTGCGAGCGCCGAGGAGCAGGCCCGCTGGAACTCCATGGTCAAGGGCTGGCTCCTGCGGGACTCCTACGGTCCCGCACTGAAGAACCCGAAGCTGAGCCTGGTCAATACGGCACGGCTGCAGAAGCTGTACGACGACGACACGGTCAGGGCTTCGCCCGAACCGAGCGAGCACCGGGCCTTCCCCAACATGGACCGAGCCACCCACCGCCGCCGCGACTGGGGCGCATCCGTCAGCATGGCCTCCGCCCGCATCGCGCACTACGAATTCGGCAACGGGGAGCACGCCCGCGGCTATCACACCGGTTCGGGCTGGCTGTCCTGGTGGGGCGGCGACCACGGCCTCGCACAGTACTCGGACACCTTCTGGCCGACCGTCGACCCGTACCGGCTGCCCGGTGTCACCGTCTCGAAGAAGCCGCTTCCGGACGGGTTCGGTGGCAACTGGGGCAACCCGAAGCCGGACACCACCTGGGTGGGCGGCACCACCGACGGCGAGTTCGGCACCACCGGGCAGCACCTGCGGGGCGTCGGCAGCACGATGACCGCGAAGAAGTCGTGGTTCTGGCTCGACGACTCCGTCGTCTGCCTGGGCTCGGGCATCACCTCGGCCGACGGCGCCGCTGTGGAGACGGTGATCGACAACCGCAACCTCGGCGCGTCGGGCACCGCCGCGCTCAGCCTCGACGGCATCCCGCAGTCGGGCGCCCAGGGCTGGCACACCACCCGGGAGCGCACCAGGTGGGCGCACATCGAGGGTCACGCCGGCTACGTCTTCCCGGAGGCGGGCGGCAGCCGGGTGAGCGCACTGCGGGAGGAGCGCACCGGCGCGTGGAAGGACATCAACGCCGGCAGTTCCCCCGCCCCCTTCACCCGGCGCTACCTGACCCTGTGGCAGGACCACGGCACCGACCCGCAGGATGCCTCCTACGCGTACATCCTCATGCCCGGCGCCGGAAAGATCCGTACCGCAGCTCGCGCCCTCGACCCGCTGTGGCTGCAGATCCTCGCCAACACCCCGCAGCAGCACGGCATCCGCGTCCCCTCGCTCGGCTTCACCGGTATCAACTTCTGGGCTGCGGGTACGGCCGGCAAGGTCACGGCGGACGCACCGGTGAGCGTGCAGATCCGGGAGAAGCGTGACGGCACGGCGACGATCTCGGTGGCCGACCCGTCCCGCAGCGTGAAGAGCCTCACCCTGACCTGGCGGCGGCCCGTCGCCTCCGTACTGTCCAAGGCTCCCTCGGTCACCGGCGCCGGGACCGGCTCCACTCTCACCCTGACCTTCGGCGACCTCAGCAGCACCGCCGGCGCGACCCACCGCGTCAAGGTCCGCACGGCCTGACGGCCGGCCCCGGGCCGGGCACGGGTCCCGCCGTCTCCCCACGGCAGGGGCCCGGCCCGGCGCCGGCTCCCCCCACCCCGGCGCGCAAGCATGCGGCTCCTGCGACGGCACGAGCCGGGCGCAGGCGCGCCCTTCCCCCCCCCGAAGGAAGAACCATGCGCACATCACTTCTCGCCACCACCGCCGCGGCCTTCGCCTGGTGTCTCGTCGTGGCCCACCCCGCAAGCGCGTCCGTGATCTGGAACGGTGACGCCTCCGCGGGCACGGCCGTGTTCGACGGCGTCCTGTGCGACTCCCCCGGAAGCGTCACCGCCCAGGACAACAGCGACGGCCGGGGCACGGTCTTCAAGTTCAACAAGCCCCTCGGGCTGCTGCGTTGCGAGGCCCACGGCCTATCGGTGGGCGGCTCCCGCTACACCTTCAAGAACAACAGCACGTACTACCTGGGCTGGGACACCTCCACCAACACCCCTGACGCGGGAACGATCTTCCAGTGGAAGTCCTACGGCACCAACGACCAGAACCAGCAGAACTACCCGGTGCTCATGAAGGTCGAGGGCGGGGTCCTCAAGCTCTTCCACATCGAGGTGGGCGAGGTCTGGACCCTCAAGTGGTCCACCCCGGTGACGACCAGCACGTACAAGCGGATCGTTCTCGGCATCCACACGTCAGACACCGCTTCCGCCGGCTGGGTCGAGGCGTACTACAACGGTGCGAAGGTGGCCGAGTTCTCCGGCCGCACCTGGGACGACCTGGGCAACGACACCAGGTGGGGCAGTTACGGCGCCGAAGTCCAGGACAAGCGGGTCATCAACTGGATCGACGGGCTGAAGGTCGGTAGCAGTTACGCGGACGTGGCGTCCTAGCCGGTTGCACCGTGACCGGGTGGGGGCTGAAGGCTCCGGTCGTGCCGCCGGGCCCGGACCGTCCGGTCAGCGACCGCGGTCCCGCCGCTGCTGACGAAGCGCGAGCATCCCTGGTTCGCCCCGGTACGGCGGCGCCACCAGGAACCCCGGCCGGTTGAACAGCACGATGAGAGGGCTCACGAACAGGACGGCGACCAGGGCGAGTGAGACGGACGCGAGCACCAGGCCGGTCAGCAGTGCGTCCGGGAGCGGTGAGTCGAGGATCTCGTCGCTCTTGACGAGGCTCCAGGCCACCAGGCAGCAGAAGAAGGCGAAGGAGTTCACCGGCATGGTCCGGCGGAAAGCCTGCTTGGTGTCCACGGACACGTGGATCGGCATGATCCCGCGGTCCGTGGGGCCGCTGACCTCTCCGCGCCAGTGCCTGCGGACCGCCACCGGGATCATGACCAGGAACACCAGCGCAGAGGCCGCGACGAGGAGATCCCTGGCACCCACGTGCCGCCTCCTTGTCACACTCCCTGCTGCCGCGCGGTCGCCGGCCAGGCGGCGAACGTACAGCATCGCCCCGGGCCTGACAACCAGGACCGCCTCCACCCGTACTGCGGATGGAGGCGGTTCCTACGCACAGTCAGGGGTGGTGGTCAGTCCCAGGAGAACCATCCGTCGGTCTTCTCCCAGACGCCCTTGTCCTCGAGGAATCCGACGAGGTCCTCACCCACCGCGGCACCGAGGGAGCCCCCCATGATGCCGCCCGCGACCCCGCACGCCGGCAGTCCTCCGCACATTGCCGTGCCCACGGTCACACCCGCGCTGGCTCCTACGGCGGTTGTCGCCCCGGTGATGGCGCCCTTGAGTACGGCCGTCGCCTTGTCCTCACCTCTCAGTATGTTGCTCACGATGTCGGTGACCGCGGTCGCCGCACCGAGGTACTTGCTGGCGTAGGCCGATCCCTTGCTCAGCTGTCTGGCCCATTTGTTGTTCCTGAGGAACGTCAGACCGCGCTGGCCGATCCTGCTGACCTGAGCGGACTCGCTTCTCTTCATCTTGGCGAAGGTGCGGGCGATACCTCCGGCGATCTGCAGGACGTCCAACTCCTGTTCCACGCCGCCCGCCCCCACATTGACGGTGTTCAGCTCGTTGATCTGCTCCAGCGTCTCCTCCGTGTCCTGGAAGCCGGAGTTCCAGATGATGACGCGGAGTTCGTCCCGCATTCCCAGGCCCGCACGGAATGCTCCTGGGATGGGCGACGGGTCGCCGATGCTGATCCACTGGTCGACGATGTCCGTGTTGGACATGCCGCCGCGCTCACGCTCCGGGTGGTAGACCGAGTCGTTGTCCGGTACACCGTTGTTGCAGCCGGTGATGACGCCGGACATGCACTCCGGCACTCCGAGGCCCGTCGGATCCGTGAAGAACACGGGATTGTTCGACGCATAGCTGTAGGAGTTCATGGTCTGCGGTTTGTACGGGGTGGTCACCGGGTCGGTGCTCAGGAAGCGGCCGAGACCGGGATCGTAGAGGCGCTCCCCCATCATGCTCAGCCCTGTCGAGTCGTCCTCCGCCTTGCCGAGGAACCCGCGGTCCATGTCGGCGGGGAGACCGCCGGCCGACTTGTTGCGGGCCTTGCCGAACGGATTGGTGCGCCGCCGGGTGACCACACCACCCACAGCCGCGACCATGAGCTGGGTCGAGGCCTGGTTGTCCGAGAGCAGCCAAGTCAGCTTCCCGTCTGTCGTACCGTCAGCCGCAACGCGGACCGCGAGCGAGGTCCCTTCCGCGGAGTAGTAGCGGGTGGCCTTCGGTGCGGCCGTGCCCGACTTCCTGAGCTCGTGCCCCGACAGGTAGAGGACGTTCTCCCCGGGGGCTCGACGCATCAGGGGCGACCCCTCGGCGTCGTACACGTAGGACGTGACCTCGTCGCCCGTCGGCTTCTTCTGAGTAACCTGGGAAACCCTGTCCTGTGCGTTCCACTCGAAGACGGAGGCGACGGAGTCCACAGTCCGGTCGGTCAGCTGGCCAGCGGCGTTGTAGGTGTAACTGTCGCTTCCGCCATCAGACTTGGCGACGCTCGTCACAGCGTGCGGCCGCGCCTGGTCCGGTGTGTACGCCGTCTCGTCGGCGCTGTAGCCGGGGTACTTGTAGTCCTTGGTGACCGCTGCGGAGGCGACGGACGACTTGTCCGTGACCGACTGGATGTTGCCCATGGCGTCGTACGACCAGCTGGTCTGGTACGGGTCCGGCCCGGCGAAGTCCGACTGCGGCGTGGACGTGCACAAGGTCGCCGCGGTGGTCCAGGCTCCGCTGAGCCGTTGCAGGTCGTCGTAGGTGAAGCACTGCTGTTGCCCGGCGGTGTTCTCCCGCAGCGCGGTGGCGGCGCCGACGTTGTTGCGTGTGTAGGTGTCGTCCTGGACCTTGGCCGAGACGCCACCGGTCAGTGTCGCGGTGGAGATGCTCTTCAGCCAGCCCGTCCCGTTCGCGTCGTCATAGGCGAAGGTCCGTGTCGCGCTCGTGCCGGTGCCGGCGGTTCCCAGCGACCGGGAGACGAGACGGCCGTTGTCGTCGTACCCCGTACCGCTCAGATAGGTGCCGATCGGACTGGCGACCTTGTCGAGGCGACCGCGTGTGTACGTCGATGTGACGGTCTCGGCGGCCAGGCCGCCGATCGCCGGGTGTTGCACCTCGGTGATGTGGTCGCCCGCGTCGTACGTCAGCGAGGTGGTGTACACGCCCTGGAGACCCGAGCCGTCGTCGGGGACGGTCAGCGAGGTCGAGATGGTGCGGCCCCGCGGGTCGTAACCTTCCGTGCGCTTCACGTAGGCGAGCCCGTTCACCTGCCTCGTGGATGTGGCCACCCGGCCCAGCCCGTTGGGTATCTGGCTCGCCGGTGCGTCATAGGTGTACGCGGTGACGACGGTGCTGCCCTGTTTGATGCCCAGTGGCCGGTTCAGTGCGTCGAAGGAGTGCGTCAGCACCCGGCCGGTGGCGTCGGTGGTGGTGGCCAGGTTTCCGTTGTTGTCGTACGTCTGGCTGGTCGGCCCGGCGTCCGGATCCTCTGCCGTGAGGCGCCCGCCCGCCCAGTCGTAGGTGTAATGCGCGGTGTTGCCCTTCGCGTCGTGGACGTACTTGAGCTGTCCCTTGCGCGTGTACTCGTAGGTGGTGGCGTACTGGGCGGCGCCCAGGTTCTCCACCACCTTCGTCACCCGGTTGAAGACGTCCTTGACCGTCTTCGTCGGACTGCCGGAGGCGGGGAACACGGTCATCTCGTCCGCGCCCTGGTATTGCGTGGTCGTCCTGCCCGCGGCCTGGTTCGCATTTCTCACCTTGATCTGTGAGAGCGTCACCCGTCCTGCCCAGTCCGACACCGTGTCGGTGTACGACGGGATGTCCGCGACGGCGGGGTTGACCGGGCCGGAACCCGCGGCGGCAGAATTGTAGAAGGGCGCCGAGGTGCCGGCTACGTTGCCCGAGGAGTCGTACCGGGTCACGGTCACCGTACGACCGGTGCCGGACGGCGCGACGGTCTGGGTCTCACGTTCGCGTCCGAGACCGTCGGCGTAGGTGAAGGCGTCGACGTACGTGGTGCCTGACTGGAGGGCCCGCGACTTCACGACGATCGGGTCCCCGGTCGCCACGCGCGGCACTCCGGTCGCCGACGCAGCCACGGGGACGGTGTAGGTGAAGGCAGACGACGCAGTTCCGTCAGGGTAGTTGGCTGCCTCGGTCGGCTTGAACACCTTGGTAAGACGGCCGACAGCGTCGTACGAGAGCAGCGTGGTGCTGCCGTTCGAGTCGACGGTCTTCCAGGGGGTGTTCCAGAAGCGGGAGATGAAGGTCGTGGAGTACACGTCGGGGTCGGGCGTGGTGACTTTCACCCCACTGATCGGCCAGGAGGTGGCCGGGGTGTAGGTGGTGGTGGTCAGGTTGTTCTTGCCGTCCCAGTTCTTCACCACCCGGCCGGCGGCGTCGAACTGTGCCTTGGTGGTCCTCCACGAGGTCTCCGCGGTGTAGGTGTGTACCTCGGTGGGGTTCCCGTCCACCAGCTTGGGGCCGTTCTCGGAGAAGGACAGCGCACCGTCGTAGTACGTGGTGGTGCGCCGGTCCATGTGGGCCGCCGGGGTGCCGGCCGCCTCGTCGGCTGCGACGGACGTACAGCTGACGCTGTAGTGCCTCAGATCGTCCGGGTACACCATCCAGCGCCGTGTGCCGGTCGAGTCGTCCGCGAGGTCGTCGGTGTTGTAGGCGCGGCCGTACTCCGTGCAGGAGTTGTCCGAGACGCCCGTCTCACCCCACTCGTCGGTGCGCATCGGCAGGCCGAACACGGTCGAGGCCTTCTCCGCGTTGTCGTACTCCTGCTCCACGATCCGCTCCCGCCATCCGGACTCGGAGCCGACCACCTTCTCCAGTGTGGTCGTCCTGCTCTCCCGCACCATCCGGGCATCGGTCAGGCCGGTGTACTGCGCGGTGGTGTACCACCAGTACTCGTGCCACTCACGTTTCTGCGAGTCGCCGTTGTTGTCCCGTGTGGAGGTCTCCAGGGTCTCGCCGGAGAGCCAGGCGTGGTCGGGCCATGCCTTGTCCTCGGAGTCCGTCACGTCGACCGTGCGGGTGGCGGAGGAGTCCGTCTTCGAGGTGCGGTCCCCGTTCAGGCCCCGGTACAGCCAGTGGTAGGTCGAGTGGCGGTTGTCCGCCGCCCCCGTGGTCACCAACACCTTGCCGTAGCCACGCCACTCCGACCATGACTCGTCCTCGTCGTCGACGAGTGGATCCGCGGCGAACCTCCACCCCGGCGCGCCGTCGTACTCGTAGTCCGTGATCATCGAAGGGGCGCCGTCGTCGGCCTTGCCGGGGTCGACCTGGACCCGCTTGGTGACGAACTTCTTGAACCAGCCCGTCCTCTCGGTGCCGCCTTCGGGCGTCCACTTCTGCCAGAAGCATTCGTAGGCGTTGTTCGCCTCGGACGTACCGCCCGTCTCCGGACACTGCCGGTCGACGGAGCCCGCATCGTCGGTGGCGTGCCCGTACGTCGCGGTCACCGTGGAACCCGTCTCGGTGAAGATCTTGTTGACGCGCCGGAAGTTCAGCTCGCCGGAGCCGACCTTGTTGTCCTGCCACTCGCCGTTGAAGTTGATGGTGGGCTCGTCGATGTCGTCGCCCGAGTAGCCACGGCGCTGGATGTAATCCAGCCACAGCTGGTCGCCGATGGCGCCGGAGGGGTTCATGAGCGCGTACTTCATCTGGTACTGCCGGACCAGATCCCAGCCGGAGGTGTTGGTGTCCCGCACGTGCACGTTGATGTCCCACAGGACGTCCCGCTGGAAGAACGTGGGGTAGTACGTCTTGCCGGCGCAGCTCTCACCGTCCTCGGGACCGTCGCAGATCAGGTCGACGGGAACATCCGGGTACGACTCGGGCTCGGCGTCGATGGACGGGCAGTTCGGCGGAGTCGTGTTGAGAGGGTCCTTCTCCGCCATCCGTTCCACACAGCGGTTCACATGCTGGAAGTCGATCATCGCGGGGAGCTGGGCACCGGAGATCTGCGAGGACCAGCCGTAGTCGATCCGCGACAGGTACGAGCCCGCGTCATAGCCGCGTGCCTTGTCCTCGGCCGCCACCGAACGGTAGTAGTTGGTCTCCTTGTTGTAGAAATAGGAGTTCTCCACCTCGTTGGGCGTGACCACCCGGTCCAGGGACCAGCGCCATGCCTGTCGGCACGGGGAGGGGAAGGACGCGTGACACGGCTCTCCGGCATCGTCGCCGACCACCGGCACGGTCAGCACGGAGTTCGTCTTCTCCCGCACGTTGTCCAGATTCAGCCGCTCGGTGCGCCCCCAGCCGAAGTAGTAGCGGGTGCCGTCCTGCTTGGTCAGAACCCAGTATTCGTCCGTGTTGTCGGAACCGAAACCGCCGTTCATCTTCTGCACCCGCCAGGCCGGGTCGTCCTTGATGCGGAAGCTGCCGGTGCCCGTGTCGTCCTGGATGAGTTCGGACGTGACCCCGCCGATGACGACCGTGTAGACCGCGCCGTTCGGGTCGCCGGCGGAGTTCGGTGAGTCCCAGCACAGGTCACCGAAGCCCGGGTGCCCGTCCTGGGTGCAGTTCCTGTACTTGCGCTCGATCGCGCCGACGTTCAGGTCCCAGCCCATGCCGACCCATGAAGCCTGGTTGTTGCTCGCCGACGTCCGCCCGTCGATGCTCTGCGAGTTGTAGGTGAGCGCGAGCTCCGGGGCGACGCCCGTCGGCGGTTTGGGCACCTCGATGGGTACCTGGTAGGTGAACGCTCCCGAGCCGAGCGAGACGTCCCATTTCCCCGAGGGATTCGTCGGGGAGGCCCGGTAGTCCCCGGCGTCCGACGACGAACCGGAGACGAGCGCGTAGACGGCGGGGGCGGCGAGCGCGGCCATGCCCGATATCTGAGCGATCTGCGGGGCGGCCTCGACCACGGCGGTCACCGTCCCGGTCGCCGTGTCGTTGCGCTGTCCCGGCACCGGCTCGCCCGTGGCACAGCCCGGACGCTCGGGTGTGCTCACCGCACAGGGGGGCAGCTTCACCAGACGCAGCCGATCGCCGAAGGAGCCGCCGTAGGCATGCCCGAAGCCGGAGTAGTCGATCATCGCTTCGACCGGTGCCGATGTCTGGCCGCCGTCGTTCCGGGCGACCCGCAGGCCGATCCCCAGGCCTCCGAACGGCTCGATCTGGCGCCGATCCAGGACCTCCACCCGCACCTGAGCCGGCGCTCCGGTCTGCCGCCCGGTCACCGCGGTGGAGACGTTCGCCGCCCGGACCGCAACGACCGATTCCTCGGCTCCGGACGGTTTCACCGACCTGCGGCTCGCCCCGGCCCCGGGCACCGCCACCGTGGCTACACCCTTTTCAGGCCACACGGTCTTCGGGGGCGCTGTGGTCCCGCGTTCCTCCGGCTGTTCGATCGCCGCACCGGGAGTCCTGCCCGGCACGCTCGGTTGGTCGCCCGACGGCAACGCCAGCGCCGCCTCCGGCACAAAGACCACCGCCGAGAGAAACCCGACGATCAACGCCTTGGTGGCGCCAAGCACCACCAGGCGACGTCTCTTCCGCACTGCCCCCACCCCCACCTGAAACCTGAAATGCAGCGACTGATCGGACATGCTCGAGTGCTGACGACACGTCATGTCTCGTGCGGAGACAGCGCTTTCAGCGGCCGTGAAAGTAACGCAGGCCGGCCACCCCGTCCAGCACATGGTGGGCGTAACAGCAGTGACTGGTGGGACTTTTGCTTTCCCCTTGCCAAGGCTCCGCGATCTGACAAGATGCCCGCGTAGTGGCTGTCCCACCCGCCGGGTTCTCCGCCCCTTCCCCGTCGTCTGTCCGACCGTTCCCGCCCCGGTCCATCCCCCAGGTGCCGCAGGCCGCAGGTGTCACCACCGCTGCCGACTCGACGAGAAAGGCAGTTCCGTTGAGAGACCCTCGACCGCACCACCTGGTGACCGCGAGCAAGCCCCAGGCCGCGCGCACGCAGCGACGCCGCCCCTCGCACCTGCGGCCCCGACGGCGGATCAGCCCGACGCCCGTATCCGCGGCATCTGCGTCGGACGGCCTCGGGCCGGTGGCAGAGCGACCGGGTCCTACGTCGTCACGCGTCCCGCCGGATCCGCCGCCACGGAGAAACACCTCAGCGAGAACAGTCCGGTCCGGGCCTGCCGGGCCGTACGGCGCGGCAGGCTGACGCCCGCATCCCCACCACCTGCCCGGTCCAGGAACCACCGTGGTCCCGAACCGAGTTACCCCGCGCGCGTACGCGCTTCCTTCAGGGAGAAACCATGCCTCGCCCCGCGCTGTCCAGAACAGTCGGCACGATCGCCGCCACGGCCGCAGTGCTGCTCACCGCAGGCTTCACCCCGGTGCACGGTTCCTCCTCCGCCGGACCACGGGTGGCCGCCGCTCCGGCAGCGGTCGAGCAGTCCGGCGCCCTCTTCAACAATCCGCTCGGCACGGCCGAGGAGCAGCAGAGAATACGCACCAAGATCCTCCAGTACGTCGGCACCAGCCCCGCCAGTGCTTCGATCAAGGTCGCGCTCTACCACTTCTGGGACCAGGAGGTCGGGCAGGCCCTCGCCGACGCGCATGCCCGCGGCGTCGGGGTCCAGCTCGTCCTCGACGAGAGCACCGTCAGCGCCCGCCCGTCCGACCCGACCTACGGCATCCTCCGGACCTCCCTGGGTGGCGACACCTCACAGCCGTCCTTCGTGACGTTGTGCCCCGCGGGGAAGTCCTGCCTCGGCAGGCCTGAGTTCGGCGCGTCCATCAATCACAACAAGTTCTGGCTGTTCTCCCAGGTCGACGGCGCCGCGGACGTGACGCTCCAGACCTCGACGAACATGTCGCCGTCCTCCTACAGCGCCTTCTGGAACGACGCGTTCGTCGTTGCGAACAACACGGGCATCTACAACGCCTACGCCTCGTACTTCACCGATCTGGTCCGTCACGACGCGGAGAACTGGCGCTACCGCTCCTCCACCTGGAGCCCGTACAAGGCCTACTTCTTCCCGTACTACCCGGGCACCGGCAACACCACCGACACGATCTGGAACACCCTCGACAACGTCACCTGCACCTACACGCAGGACGGCGCGGCCAAGACCACCAAGGTCAGGGTGGCCATGTTCAAGTTCACGCGGCAGGGCGTGGCCGACAAGCTCGTCGCGCTGAAGAAGGCAGGATGTTCCGTCGAGCTCGTCTACACGGAGACCGACAGCAAGGCGAGTTCCGCCGACGGGCAGACTCCCGGTACATGGGAGACCCTCCACTCGGCCACGGGTTTCACCCCGCTCTGTTACCACCACGACCATGACAACAACGCTGCCACCTCGGCACGCGTCATCCACTCCAAGTACCTGCTCATCGACGGCAAGTACGACGGCACGGTCAACAAGGTCCTGTGGACCGGAAGCCACAACTACAGCGGTCCGGCACTCAGGGAGAACGACGAAGCCCTGCTCAAGGTCGACGACTCCGCTCAACACGACCTGTACGTTGCCCACTTCAACAGCGTCAAGGCTGCCGCCGTGCCGGGAACGGCGGACGACGTCCCCCAGTGCAAGGGGGTCCTCACGCAACCCGAAGGCTGACGCGGCCACGGGGCGAGGGCAGCAACTGCGCACGGAACACGGACCGCAAGCCTTGTCTCCCTCCTCCGCCGACGGGAGTGAGGTGTGGGTCGCGCCCCCACGTCCCCGGCCCGTCACCGGGAGGCGAGGCCCGCGGTCCACAGGGTCTGCCTGCTCACGGCGGACAGGCCGGCCAGCACCGTCCTGCGGGGCGCGGGCGGGATGTCGGTGAACGAGGGCACCGCGAGTACCCGGCACCCCGCGGCCTCGGCGGCCGCGACACCGGTGGGGCTGTCCTCCACGGCCAGGCACGCTGCCGGGTCCACACCGAGGGCACGCGCCGCCGCACGGTAGGGGTCGGAGGCGGGCTTGGTGCGCGGCGTCTCGCCCTCGGCGACCGTCGTGCGGAACCGCTCCGCACCGAGCACCTTGAGCACGGCGTCCACGACGGGCCTGGGGGATGCCGAGACCAGCGCCGCGGGGATGTCCAGGTCCGTCAGCAGGTCGAGGAGTTCGAGGGCTCCGGGAAGCACTTCGGTCTCGCGCTCTACGGCGGTAAGGAAGGCCGCGTCGAGTTCCCCGGCCACGGACTCCTCGCTGCGACCGGTGCCGGAGACCTGGTGGAGATGGGCGGCGGTGTCCGCGACCGCGCGACCGAGCACGAACGGCATTTCCTCCTCGCCCAGTTCGTGGCCGAGCCCGGCCGCGGTCTCCCGTACGGTCCGCAGCCACAGGGTTTCGGTGTCGACGAGTGTGCCGTCCATGTCGAGGAGCACGGCGTGCGGGGCGGCGGCGAAGGGCCTGCCGTCCAGCGTCCAGTGGCGGTCGGGGTGCCGTCCGAGCGAGGCGAACACCTGGGGTGCCACGTCGACATGGCGGACGGTACGGGGGGCGCTCCCCGCGTCGATGCCGGGTCCCGCGGCGATCAGCCATGCGGTGCGTTCCGCCTCCGAGCGGCCGCCGTGCCCGCCCGCGTCCACATGGCCGTGGTCGGTGACGACGAGGTACGTCCAGTCCTCGTGCTCGTACGAGGGCCGCGATCGTACTGCCTCCAGGAGCCGCCCCAGACGCTCGTCGGCCGCCAGGACGGAACGGTCGTACTCGCCGCCGCAGCCGAGGAAGTGCGCGGTCTCGTCGGGGGCCCCGAGGTAGACGAACGAGGCCTCCGGATCGTCGCCCGACAGGACCCGTACGGCTTCCTCCGTGATCTGCTCGTCGCACTCCTCCCAGCCCTCGGGGGTGTCCGCGCCGGGTGACACGTACGCGGTCCTTGCCGGGGCCTGGAAGAGCGGCCCGCCGCCGCGCGCGAGCATCAGGGGCTCCCACCCGGCCGCGACGAAGGTACGGCGCCCGTCCCCTTCCGCGAGCCGGGTCGCGAAGTCGGGGAAGACGCCCAGGCGGTGGCCGCTGAAGTTATTGCTCCACACGCCGTGCTTGGCCGCGTTCACGCCCGTCACGATCGTGGCCCAGCAGGGACCCGACATCGTCGGGGTGTCCGCGTCTATCTCCACCGGCGCCAGGAAGCCCTGCCGGGCGAGGGCGTCCAGGTGCGGGGTCGGCAATCGGCGCAGCGTGTCGAGACGTACGCCGTCGATGCCGACGACGAGGACTCGGCGGACACGGCCAGGCATAGGGGTGGTCCTTCCGGTGGGGACGGCCGGCCACGGGCGGGCGGGCGGCCGTGCCGCGTGCGGGATGTTCCTCAGGCGGAGCGGTCGAGCTCGTCGGGGCCGACGCCGTACGCGAAGGGCGCGCCCTGTGCGTACCTCTGCACCTCGTCGACCGCCCAGTGCGTCATGCGGCCGAGCTCGTTGCCGAGAGAGCCGGCGATGTGCGGGGTGAGCAGCACGTTGGGCAGGTGGTAGAGCGGGGAGTCGGAGGGCAGGTGGTCCGGGTCGGTCACATCGATGACGCCGTGGATCCGGCCGGACACGAGCTCGTCGGTGAGGGCGGGGGTGTCGACGAGCGAACCGCGCGCGGTGTTGACGAGCGTGGCCCCGTCGGCCATCAGCGCCAGTCTGCGGGCGTCGAACATGTGCCGTGTTTCCGGGAGTTCGGGTGCGTGGATGGACACCACATGGCTGCGCCGGACGAGTTCGTCGAGTTCGACGGGCTCCACACCGAGGGCCGCGGCGGCCGCTCGGTCGACGTACGGATCGTGCAGCAGCACCGTGAGGTCGAACGGGCGCAGCAGCTCGATCACGCGGCGGCCGATCCTGGAGGCGCCCACGATGCCGA
This sequence comes from Streptomyces sp. NBC_00683, assembly GCF_036226745.1. NCBI lineage: Bacteria > Bacillati > Actinomycetota > Actinomycetes > Kitasatosporales > Streptomycetaceae > Streptomyces > Streptomyces sp. NBC_00683. Next base: position 703,962 of record NZ_CP109013.1, read on the forward strand.
TGACGCGGCGGTAGTTTCCCCGCCCCGCGAAGTGCGGGAGGAGTTCGAAGGCGCCCCGGGCGTCGCGGTACTGACGCGCGGCGCCGAGGACCCCCTTGTTGGCGAACAGGATCGCGGCCAGGGTGAATTCGGCGACGGGCAGTGCGTTGGCCGCGGCGGCTGAGGAGACGGCGATGCCTCGCGCCCACACGGCCTCGGTGACGTGGTGCTTGATCGAGCCCGCCGCGTGGACGACCGCACGCAGCCGCGGCATGAGGCCCAGCACGTCGTCGGTGAGTTGCGGGGATCCCCAGTGGGTGAACAGGACCTCGGCAGCGGCGAGGGCCGCCGGGTCGGCTGTCGCATAGTCCGTGACCAGGCGTGAGGTGTCCACGGCCGCGATGTCCGCCAGCCTGTCGAGGCCGCCTTCGGCGAGCAGCGTGCGGTGGACGTCCCTTCCCATGGCGAGCAGGGTGACCGGTCGCCGGACGCTCGGGGTGTGGTCCGGGCCGTGCAGGACGGTGCCTTCCGGTACGAGCACGGTCACTTCACCGCGCCCGCGGTGAGGCCGGAGCGCCAGAACCGCTGCAGGGCGATGAAGGCGACGATCAGCGGGATGACGGCGATGAGCGAGCCGGTGATCACCAGCGAGTAGAACTCGGGCTGCTGGGAGGTGGTGGTGTTCCACATGAACAGGCCGAGGTTGACCGGGTAGAGGGAGTCGTCGTTCAGCATGACCAGGGCGCCGAAGAAGTTGTTCCAGCTTCCGGTGAAGGAGAACAGGAAGATGGTCATGAAGCCGGGGGCGAGCATCGGCAGCGAGATCCGGCTGAAGATCCGCAGTTCGCCCGCCCCGTCGACCCGTGCCGCCTCCAGGACCTCGCCGGGCACGTATCCCTCGGAGAAGACGCGTGCCAGATAGACGCCGAAGGGGTTGACCAGGGCGGGCAGCAGGATCGCCCAGTAGGTGTTGACGACGCCGACCTTGGAGGCCAGCAGGTACATGGGCAGCTGGATGACCGTGGCCGGTACCAGGACCCCGCCGAGCACGACGCCGAACAGTTTCTCCTTGCCCCGGAAGTCGTACTTGTCGAAGGCGTAGCCGGTTGCGGTGCACAGGAAGGCCGATGCGGCCGAGCCGACCACGGAGTACAGGAGGCTGTTGCCGAACCACCGCAGGTAGATGCCGTCGTTGTAGGTGAAGACGTCGTGGATGTTGGAGAAGAGGTTGAAGTCGCCGAAGGAGAAGCCGCCGGTGGCGAACAGGTCGCGGTGGTTCTTCGTCGCCGCGAAGAACAGCCAGCTGACCGGCATCAGCATGTAGAAGGCGGCGAGCAGCAGGATGCCGTTGACGACGCCCTTGGAGAGCAGCTGCGTCGGCCCGCGCCGCCGGCCGGCCGTTGCTGGGCTGCGCTCGGCGGGAGTGGCCGGCGCGGGGACGGGGGCGGATGCCTTGGTGACCGTGTGAGTGCTCATGCGGACTTCCACCGGTTTCCGAGCTTGGTGACGATGTACGAGAGCAGCACGCCGAGGGCGGCGAGCATCAGGGACGCGGCGGCGGCGAGGCCGTAGTCGTGCTGGACGAAGCCGGCCTTCCAGATGAACAGGGTCGGCGACCACTCGGTGTCGACGGACGAGGTGCCCCGCTGGTTGAAGAGCTTGGGCTCGGTGAAGAGCTGGATCGCGCCGACGCAGGTGAAGAGCACGGTCAGGACGACCGCGGAGGCGATCATCGGCACCTTGATCCGGAGGGCGGTGCGGATGGCGCCTGCCCCGTCGACGACGGCGGCCTCGATGAGTTCACGGGGTACGGCCTGCAGCGCGGCGTAGAAGATCACCATGTTGTAGCCGATCCACTGCCACGCGGTGAGGTTGACCATGGAGGAGAGCACATGGTCGTCGCTGAAGAAGCTCCATGAGCCGCCGAGGGCGCCGATCCAGTCCAGCACCGGGCTGAGTCCGGGCGTGTAGAGGTAGATCCACAGGATCGAGGCGATCAGGCCGGGAACCGCGTGCGGGAGGAAGATCGCCAGCTGGAAGAACTTCTTCGCGCGGGCGAGGGCCGAGTCGACGAGCAGGGCCAGCACGAGCGCGGCCCCGATCATGACCGGGATGTACAGGGCGCAGTAGACCGCGATGTGCAGGAACGACTCGCGGAAGCCCTGGTCGGACAGGGCGTTGGTGAAGTTGTCGAGGCCGGCGAACGCCCGTTCCGCGCCACCGAATCCGAGGCCCGTGGAGGCGCGTTCCTGGAACAGGCTCATCCACACGGCGTAGACGATCGGGGCCGCCATGACAGCGGCGAAGAGCACGAAGAACGGGACGATGAACAGAGCCGCCGCGCCCCGCTGGTTCTGCTTCAGCCGGGATGTGCCGGCGCGGGGCGTACCGGCCCGCGCGGGGCGCGCGGCTTTGAGGACGGGTGCTGCCACGGTGGGCTCCTTGGCGGGTGGGCGCTGCGGGGAGGGTGGTCGTGGGGGGCGGGCCGCGGTCAGGCGCGGCCGGCCCCCGACGGGTCACTTGGCGAGCTTGAGCCCGCGGTCCTCGATGCCCGACTCCGCCTTGCGCTGGCCGGCGACGACGCCGCCGCTGAAGCCGCTCTTGGCCGAGGCGTCCTGCACCGCTGTGTAGACGTCCATCTGGTTCGGCCCCCAGGTCCAGCCGGGGACGATGGTGTCGACCTGCTCGGAGGCGAGCTTGTAGATGTCCTGGCCCTTGAAGTACGCGGTGTCGAACTGTGCGGCGGCGACCTCCCGCATCTCCGGGTTGGCCGGCAGGGCGCTGCTGGGGGACTTCTTGTCGCTCAGCCGGGCCTTGACCGCGGCGCCGTCGGTGGTGACCCACTTGATGAACTCGGCCGCTGCCTCGGCGTGCTTGCTGCCCTTGAGGACGCCGTAGGAGGTGCCGCCGTAGTTGCCGCTGGCGGCGGTGCCCCAGTTAGGCATGGGCGCGGCGGCCCACTTGCCCTCGAGGTCGGGCAGGGAGGTCTTCATGCCGCCCGCGGACCAGGAGGCGCCGAGGAAGCTGAGGGTCTTGCCCTCGATCCGGGCCTTGGTCTCCTCCGGGCTCCAGCCGGTGAAGGTCTGCACGAGGTCGTTCTTGATCAGCCCGTCCCAGTAGGCGGCGACCTTCTTGGAGCCGGCGTCGTCGACGGCGGGCTTCCACGCCTCACCCTTGATGGAGAACCACTTGCTGTCGGCCTGCCAGGCAAGTGCGGCGAGCAGAGCGGGGTCCGACTTGGGCATCGAGGCGAGTCGGACGCTCTTGTCCTGCTGCTTGACCTTGGCGGCGGCCGTCTCGAACTCGTCCCAGGTCTTGGGGACTTCGATGCCGTACTTCTTGAACAGGTCGGTGCGGTAGTAGTACAGCTGCGGCGCGGCGTCGAAGGGGACCGTCCAGGTCCTGCCGCCGAAGTTGACCAGGTCCTGGATGGGCTGGGGGAACTTCTCCTTGACGGTGTCTCCGGCGAGTTCGGTGAGGTCGACCAGGTTTCCCTGGCTGGCGAACTCCGGGACCATCTGGTACTCGATGGTGGCCACGTCGGGCGCGTTGCCCGCCTTCACGGCGTTGGCCAGTTTGCTGTAGCCCTCGGCGGAGCTCGGGATCTCCGTGAACTTGACCTGGATGTCCTTGTGGGTCCGGTTGAACTCCTCCGCGGTCGCCTTGGCGCCCAGGGTCCAGGTCCAGTAGTTGATGGTGACCGGCTTGCCGTCCGAAGCGGCGTCGGTCGAGCCGTTGTCCCCGCCGCAGGCTGTGGCGAGCAGCCCCAGAGCGGCGAGGGAGGACACGGCGGCTATACGGAACGAACGTGAAGTGCGCGACATTGCACGGCTCCTACGAGACCTCGTACGGGCGAGAGGCGAACGAGGAACATCATTTGCGCAACATCGATCACAGTCAAGAGAGAACGCACACAACAATCAAATCGATCAGGCAACGATCACTTCGATGCTTGCTTCGTCCCTTCGCTTGCTCCGCAGGAGGCCCTGATCCTCAACTCGGGCAGCAGATCGAGGTGCTGGCGCGGCGTCGGCGTCCGGCCCGACGAGCGCTCGGCCAGCCGCTGCAGGAGAAGTTTCGCCGCCAGCTCACCCACCGCGCGGGTCGGTGGCGCGACCGCGGTCAACGGCACGTCGGACAGCCCGGCCACCTCGTCGTCGTACGCGATGAGGGCCAGGTCGGAGGGGATGGCGATGCCTCGCGCCTGCAAGCGCGGCACGAGCACGACCGCGTCCTCGTCACTGTGGACGAGGACCGCGGTGACCCCCCTGTTCTCGACCGCGTCGACCAGGTAGTCCGCCATCTCGTCGTACTCGCCGTGCCCCCTGATGGCCGGTGATCCGGGTACGGGCGTCAGCCCGAGCGCCTCCACGGCAGCCAGGTAACCCGCGGTGATCTGCGCGGCGTGCGGACCTTCCTGGAGTACGGCGGCGACCGCGCGGTGGCCGAGCTGCGCAAAGTGACCGACTGCTTCCGCCGCACCGTGGGAACGGTCGGTGCGCACTCGGTCGAGCACCGCGGCGGGGTTGCCCGCGGGCGCCGAGCGCTCGATGAGCACAGCCGGGACGGAGCACTCCAGCAGCCATTTCTCCTGGCCGTCGGCCGGTACACCGCCGAACCAGCTGGGAGCGATGAGCAGACCCTCGGCCCCGCCCGCCAGGAGGTGTTCCGCCTGAACCGGGTCCTCGGTGTCCACGTAGCCGGACATCCCGAGCACCAGGCGGCCGCCCTGTGCCTCGACGGTCTCGCGCGCGCCCCGCACGATGTCGGCGAAGATCAGCGTGGTGGTCGGCACGATCATTCCGATCACGACGCCCTCGGCAGCCGGTGGCTGCGGCGCCGCCTCCGCGGGGGCCTGCTCCGTCGGCCACACCACGGCCCCGTGCAGCCGCTGCACCCTTCCCTGGGCGGCCAGCGTCTCCACGTCCCGTCGCAGGGTCACCGCGGAGACCCCTAGCTCGGACGCCAGTTCGGCAACCCTGAGGCTGCCACGTTCCCTGACGAGTTCGAGCACCCGCTCGTGGCGCTGGTCGACGTGCAGACGCATGGGCTCCCCCTGGGGCAAGGCCGGACGGAAGCGGAGACCGCCTCCGCGCAGGTCACTGTATGTCCACTAGCGTATCGAACGTTTGCGTTCAATACGATCGTTCCGGTGTGCAGCTCCGTCGCTTCATCCAGCCTGCCCGTACGGCCCCGGGGACGCCCCGAACTTGGGCCGGCAGACCTTGCCGAAGGCCTGATGTACTTGGATGTGCCTGGATGTGCGCAACGGCTACCGCGGGATTCGGGACGGAACGGTTCACAGCGGGAGGCCGCCTGGCGACCGTCCCCGGGCTGCCCGGCTCAGCTGGACCGACAGCGCGGTGAGAATTTACCAGCAGTGGTGAACAGGACCCACGCGCCCGGCCGGGGCGGGCTCCTAGCGTGGACGCAGGGCGAGACCGATCAAGGACCGCGACCGACCGGCGGGTCCGCCACGGCGCCCGAGACACTCGTCCCGCCCGCTCCTTCCACGAGAGAGTCAACCGTGCCCATTCGCCCCACCGCCGCACAACTGGCCTGGCAGCAGGACGGCTTCGGGCTGTTCCTCCACTTCGGGATCAACACCTTCAACGGGCAGGAGTGGAGTGACGGTTCGCTCGACCCTGCCACGTTCGACCCGACGGAACTCGACGCCCGGCAGTGGGTCGGGACGGCGGTCGCGGCAGGCGCCGGGTACGTCGTCCTGACCGCCAAGCATCACGACGGCTTCTGTCTCTGGCCGACCGGCACCACCGACTACTCCGTCGCTACGTCGCCCTGGCGCGGGGGCAGGGGCGATGTGGTCGCCGAGCTGGCCGAGGCGTGCCGCGCAGCAGGCATCGGCCTCGGGCTCTACCTCTCGCCGTGGGATCGCCATGCCGACTGCTACGACGATCCGGAGGCCTACGACGCCTTCTATCTGCGGCAGCTGACCGAGCTCTGCACCGGATACGGCCCGCTGTACGAACTGTGGTTCGACGGCGCGGGCTCCGAGGGGCGTACGTACGACTGGGACGCCGTCATGGCCGTCGTCGACGAGCACCAGCCGGACGCCATGGTCTTCAACATGGGCCGCCCGACGATCCGGTGGGTCGGCAACGAGGACGGGCTCGCCGCCGATCCGTGCCGGTACACGGTCGATTCGACGGGCATCAGCGTGTACGACGACGGCACGACCCGACTGGGCGCTCTCCAGTACCTGCCGCCCGAGTGCGACGTACCGATCCGCCGGAACTGGTTCTGGCAGCCGGACGACCTGGACACGCTCAAGAGCCTCGACCACCTGCTGGCCATCTGGTACCACTCGGTCGGACTGGGCGCCGGACTGCTCCTGAACGTTCCGCCCGACCGCAGCGGACGGATCGACCCCGCGGACCGGGAGCGGCTGCTGGAGCTTCGCGAAGAGCTGGGGCGCCGGTTCGCACGGCCGGAGGCCGCCACGCTGACGGCGGGGGCGGACGGCACGGTGGTGGCCCGCTTCCCGGAGCCGGTGGTTCTGGACCACCTGGAACTGCGGGAGGACCTGTCCGACGGGCAGCGGATCGACGGGCACGAGGTGCGCGCCGACGACCGCGTCCTCGCCTCCGGCCATACCGTCGGTGTGCGCCGGCTCCATGCCTTCCCCGCCGTCGAGGTCCGCGAGCTCCGTATCCGGTTGGCGGGAGCGGACGCACGCCTGCTCGCCGTCCACGGCTTCCGCACCGGCCACGGCACGGATCCCGTTCGACCGGAGCCGCACACACCCGTGGAGAAGCTGGACGGCGGACGTCCCAGCTGAAAGCCTCACGGCCGGGGCACGGAAAGCACGACGACAGAGCCACGTCATGCTGAAGCACCGGACCTCGGCCGACGAGGAGGACACGATCGACACCGCCGAAATGGGCCGGCACCCGCTGGACACCGCCAGCATCATGAACGCGAGGAACACCCTCCTTGAACTCCTGGGCCGCGCGGGAGTCTTCCGGGACGAGGCCGAGGAGCTGATCGCGCTCGTCGAGGCCGGCGCGATCGCGGACGCGCACAACGAGGTCGGGAAGGCGGAGGGCCTCCCGGACGAGAAGGGTGAGCCGTACGACACCGGCCGGCACGACGGCGCCCGGGCCGTCCGTGACGAACTCGCCCGCATCGCCGAGCGGGCCCTCGATCGTGCCATCGGCCCGGCGTTGTCCGGTTCCGAGGGGGGCACCGAACGGGGCCATCACCCCGTCGGGCAGGTGGACGTGGAGCGGGCGAAGGTCGCCGTGACGCCGCTCAGTCGCTCCTTCAGCGACGCCTCGGTCCTCGACCCCGAGGTGTCGGACGAGGTCCTCACCGCGGTACTCGGCACGATGAGCGTCGTGGGACGGGTCGGATACGCGGGACAACTGGAGCAGTTCACCGAGTCCCATCGGCAGCGGCTCGCCCGGGTGTACGCGCAGTACGGGCCCGGCAGCCGCATCGCCGTCCACGGCCGCTACTCCCTCCTCCACTCCCCCACGAGCATCGCCGTACTCGAACGCCTCACCGCCGCACCGGCAGCGCTCCGGGCGGAATGGGAGCACGCGGAGCTGCCCCCGGCGTGGCTGGAGGGACTCGCGACCGCATGGCGCTCATCGGAGGCCCCGCCGGGGTGACGCCCCCGCCTCGCCCGCCCGGGCCCGAGGACCGTGACTGCCGGTTCAGGGGTTCAGAGCAGATCGGCCTGCGCGGGGGTGTCGTCCAGGAAGCCGCCCGACTGGTGCTGCCACAGCTTCGCGTAGGTGCCCTCGGACGCGAGCAGTTGCTGGTGTGTGCCCTGTTCGACGATCCGGCCTCGGTCCAGGACGACGAGCCGGTCCATGGTGGCGACCGTGCTGAGCCGGTGCGCCACCACGAGTGCTGTCCGTCCCTCCATGAGGTGCCACAACGCCTTCTGGACGAGGACTTCGCTCTCGGAGTCCAAGGCGCTGGTCGCCTCGTCGAGCAGCAGGATCGGCGCGTCGCGCAGGATCGCCCTGGCGAGGGCGACCCGCTGCCGCTGCCCGCCGGACAGCTTGACGCCCCGCTCGCCCACCATGGTGTCGAAGCCGTCCGCCAGACCGTCGGCGAACTCCGTGACGTGAGCCGCCTCGGCCGCGCGGCGGATCTCGGCTTCGGTGGCGTCCGGCCGGGCGAACGCGATGTTCTCGCGCAGCGTGCGGTGGAACATCGCCGGGTCCTGCGGCACGTAGGCGATCAGGCTGCGAAGATCGGCCTGGCGCAGCTTGGTGATGTCCTGCCCGCCGATCAGGATCCGGCCGGAGTCGATGTCCGTCATGCGCAGCAGCAGTCTTCCGAGCGTCGTCTTGCCGCCGCCGGACCGGCCGACGAGCCCGATCTTCGCGCCACTGCTCACATCGAGGTCGAGGCGCTCGAAGAGTGGCTTCGCGCCCGCGTGGGCGAAGGTCACCTGCTCGAAGCGGACATCGGCGGCCTTGGACAGCAGCGGTTCCGGCGACGGCGGGTCGAGCACGACGGGCTGGTCCAGCAGCAGTTCGGTGAACTGCCCGGCCTCCGTCATCGAGCTCTCCAGGCGCCGGTAGATCTGGTTGAACTCGAACATGATCCGCGTCGCGTTGGTGTAGTACGTGAAGGCGACGACGACCGCCTCCACGCCGTGCCCGCCCCCGCCGAGAGTGACCGCGAGCAGCAGGCCCATGGCGTTGGTCAGCACGGACATCGGAGCGACGAGCGTGTCGATGCGCAGGTTGCCGTAGTCCCAGGACCGCAAGGTGAGCCGGCGGGACTTCGCGACGCGTGAGCGGTGCTCGGCGGCCTCGCGCCGCTCGGCGCCGAAGGCCCGGACGGTGTCCATGTTCATGAGGCTGTCGGCGACGTGGCCCGACACCTGGGCAATGGCCTCCTCGCGCTGGTCCACGAGCGCCTGCCGGCGGCGGATGAGGGGCATCACGCACAGGGCGGTCAGCACGATCATCGCCAGGAGACCTACGACGAGCAGCGGTTCGTAACTCCACAGCACGACCGACCCGAACAGCAGCGGCACGAAACTGCCCACGACCGAGAAGGTCAGGGTGTCGACGAACTCCTCGAAGCGCGAGGCGAAACTCAGGACCCGCTTGGTCAGCGACCCGGCGAAGTTCTCGTGGAAGAACGTGGCGTCCTTGGCGAACAGTTCGTCCATGCCGATCACGTAGAGGTTCTCGATGCCGCGGGCGTCGAGGCGGTTCAGGAAGTGCAGACCGATGCGCCAGAACGCCTCCGCGAGGAGCAGGACCCCGGCGAAGCCGAGCACGTAGGGCAACATCGAAGTGATGGTGGTGCCGCCGCCGTCGGCGATGTGGCCGACGAGTTTCGCCACGATCAGCGGCGCGATGTAGTTGATGCCGATGTTGCCCAGTGCCGGTGACAGCATCGCGGGTGCAGTGAGCCACCGGAGCCGGACCAGCTCCCTTCCGTAGTAGCGCAGTGCCAGGAGCACGGACCCCTTGCCCGGCGATTCCTCGTGTGTTTCGGTCAGTCCCATTGCCACCCTGTGCGGTCGTGCGGCGGGCCCGCCCACGCGCCTCGGGGAGGCGTCGTCGCGGTGCCGGCCGCGGGGCGATCGGGTTCGGCTGCATGCCTCGGCGGGATCGCCTTCCGACCGGGCAGGGCATGGCTGCGGAGCCCCCGCGCGGCTCGCGGTGATGTGTCCGCGCGAGTACGGGGGGCCAGGAATCGCAGTGTCCCGCGTCGGCGTCGGGATGGTCCACGCGTTTTTCTCGGCCACCGGCGACGCCGCAATCGGGTCAGCGCCGCCTCTGTCGACGGGGCGCGGAGCGGGAGTCAGCGCCGGGGCATGAAGGAGCCGACCGGACTCGGGAGGCAGGCGACGCACGGGGGTGCACCGGTTCGCCCTGCCCGGGGAGCGGGGGCCGGTGCCCGGTGGCACGCTGCTTGTGTACGAGGTGCGTGACCTTCCGTGACCGTCCGTGCCCTCCCGCGACCCAAGGAACCACCGTGATCACTACTGACTTCGTTCCCGGCTCCCCGTGCTGGCTCGATCTCGGCTCGCGCGATGTCGCGGCGTCGGCGGCCTTCTACGGCGCCGTGTTCGGCTGGGAGTTCCAGAACCTCGGTCCCGGTGCGGAGGACTACGGCGCCTTCAAGCTGGACGGCAAGGCGGTCGGTGGTCTGGGCAGGCTCACCGAGGAGGGTGCCCGTCCGGCGTGGATGATCTACTTCCACACGGCGGACGCCACGGCGACGACCGAGACCGTACGGCGCCTAGGCGGCACCGTGAGGGTCGAGCCGATGGACGCCGAAGGAGCGGGCCGGATGGCGCAGTACACCGACCCGCGCGGTGCCCAGTTCGCCGTCTGGCAGCCGGGGGAGATGAGCGGGCTGGAGGTCGCGGACCAGCCGGGATCCCTGTGCTGGACCGAGCTGTACACGACGGACGCGGCCGGCGCCAAGGACTTCTACGGCAACCTGTTCGGCTGGACGACCCAGGACATGCCCCTTCCGGGCGGCGGCGGAACGTACTCGATGATCACCCCGGCAGGCCAGTCGGCGGAGCGCATGCACGGTGGCCTGATGGAGATGCCCGCCGACCAGCTCGTCGCGACCGGCGGTCAGGCCTACTGGCATCCGGTGTTCGCCTCCGCGGACTGCGACGCCACGGTCGACCGGGTCAGGACCAACGGCGGCTCGGTGCAGATGGGCCCCGAGGACGCGGAGGGAGTCGGGCGGCTGGCGCTCTGCGCCGACCCGGCAGGCGCGGACTTCGTGGTGCTCACCCCGGCCCCGCCGCTGTAGGCCCCGGTCGGACGCGGTGGTGCCGGTCAGTGGCGGCCGGCACCCTCGGGGGGCTGCCCGCGGTGGCAGACAGCGGGCCGAGCCGGCGGGAATTGCCCCGCGGCTTCCCTTGGACGGATGTACCGCGGTTGTGCCTGCCCCGGGGACGGCGGATTCTGTAGGGGATGAATGGGGCTGATGTGGCGCCATTGACTGCATGGAACGCTGAGCAGAATGCCGACTTCCGTGGTCCCCTCGATGTCACCCGGGCGGCCACCGCGGTGGTCGACGCCCAGGACACGGTCATCGGATGGAGCCCTGCGGCGGAACGGCTCTTCGGCTTCCCCCCGGACGAGATCATCGGTCGGCCTCTGGCCACGTTCCTTTCACCCGGCCCGTCGCCCTCCGTCCCCCCTCTCCGTTCCCGTTTCCGGGGGAACGAGACCCACGTCGCCCGGCACCGGGACGGGCGTGAGCTGGTCGTCGCCACCGCGGTGTGTCCCCTGTCGGGCGGCGGTGCTGCGGAGCGCGTCCTCGTGGCGACGGAGCTGAAGGATCTCCGGCTGTGGGAATCCCAGCTGGCCCTGTTGAACGGGCTGGCCACCCAGTCACCCCTCGGCCTGGCCATCTACGGCACCGATCTGCGCCTGACCTGGTGCAACGCGGCGTACGAACAAGAGATCGGACGACCGTTCGCCGAGTTCCGCGGCTTGCGGGCCGATGAGCTGTACTCCGACGGAACGTTCCTGACCAAGGGACATCCGCCCACGCTCGACGGAGTCATGCGTCATGTACTGGACACGGGTGAACCCTTTCTGGATTTGCATTTCCAGGGTCGGCCGCCCAGCGACCCTCTGACGGTCCACCTCTGGTCCTGCGCCTACTACCGGCTCCAGGACGCCGACGGACACGTGCTCGGGGTGTGCGAGGACGCCTTCGACATCTCCGATCGCTACAGAGCTCAGCGGCGGCTTGCCCTGCTGGTCGAGGCAGGCCGCGGGATCGGCACCGCCCTCGATGTCGTGGTCACCGCCGAGAAGATCACCGAGGTGGCGGTGCCGGAGTTCGCCGCCACCGTCACGGTCGACCTTTCGAGGGCGGTCCTGGAGGGCGAGGTGCCGGCCACCGGCGGCGCGGCGGCGATGGCGCTGGTACGGGTCGCCCACCGCTCGGCCGAGGAGACCGACCGGGACAAGCCGGGACAGCGGCCTCCTCCCCCGGTGAAGCACTCACCTCGGGAGTACCCGTCCGGTTCGCCGCAGTACCGCAGCCTCTCCTCGGGCGGGCTCGTGCTCGACGACACGACCCTGGTCGTGCCGCTGCGGGCCGGGAACAGCACGCTGGGACTGGTCACCTTCGTCCGCAGCACCGGTGGGGCCACCTTCGACAGCGGCGAAGTGGCACTGGCCGACGAGCTGGTCGCCCGTACGGCCGTGTCCATCGACAACGCCCGGCGCTTCACCCGTGAGCGCACCGCCTCCCTGGCCCTGCAGCGCCAGCTGCTGCCGCAGCACGTACCGCAGCAGTCCGCTGTCGACCTGGCCTACCGCTACCTGCCCACGGACGCCGTGACAGGGGTCGGCGGTGACTGGTTCGACGTCATCCCGCTGTCCGGGACCCGGGTCGGACTCGTGGTCGGGGACGTGGTCGGCCACGGTCTGCAGGCAGCGGCCACCATGGGGCGGCTGCGTACGACCGTGCGCGCGTTCGCGCAGATGGACATCGATCCCGACGAACTGCTGTCACGGCTCGACGACCTGGTGGGGCAGTCGTCGGAGGAACTGTGGGGTGAGCTGGGCACGCCCGAAGCCGATGTGACCATCGGGGCGACATGCCTCTACGCGGTCTACGACCCGGTCTCGCGGCGCTGCGCCATGGCCAGGGCCGGGCACCTGCCACCGGCGGTCGTCGACCCGGAGGGCCGCGTGTCCTTCCCGGATCTGCCGGCCGGCCCGCCGCTGGGCCTCGGCGGGCTGCCGTTCGAGTCCATGGAGATCGAGCTGCCGGAGGGCAGCCTGCTGGCTCTCTTCACCGACGGCCTGGTCGAGTCGCGCGACCGGGACATCGATCAGGGACTCGCCATCCTGGGCGGTGTGCTCGGCGACCGGCACGCGTCACTCGAAGAACTCTGCGACCGGGCCGTCGCGGAACTCCTGCCGGACGGTACGACGGCCGACGACACCGCCCTGCTGATCGTCCGCACCCGCGAACTCGACAGATCGCAGGTCGCCGAGTGGGAGCTGCCCGCGGAACCGATCGCCGCGGGCCGCGCCCGGGACCTGGCCAACGAGCAGTTGCGCGACTGGGGCCTGGAGGAACTGTCGTTCGCGACCGAGCTCGTCGTCAGCGAACTGGTGACCAACGCGGTCAGGTACTCCGAGGGACCGCTCCACGTGCGCCTCATCCGCGACCGCACCCTTCTGTGCGAAGTCGCGGACACCGGCCACACCTCACCGCACCTGCGCCACAGCGGCGAGGACGACGAAGGCGGGCGCGGTCTGTTCATCATCGCGCAACTCGTCCAGAGGTGGGGAACGCGCTACACCCGCTCCGGCAAGACCATCTGGACCGAGCAGGCCTTCCCTTCGACGGATGAGCCCCGGAACTCCAGGGAATAGGTTAGGTTAGGCATGCCTAAGTAACAGCACCCGGGCCCCGCCGACCGCTCCCCTGGAGAATGTGGATGCACCCCTTCAGCGCCCGCCCCACCCGGCCGACCCCAGCCGAACGCGTGCGATCGATCCTGACCGCGGCCCATTCGATGACGGTAGTGAGCGACGGCCTTCAATCCGAGGTGCGCCACCTCGACGGCAAGGGCGCCATGGGACACATCCACATGCACGAGCCGTCCGAGGCCGGCCCCTCCCTGCCCGCCCCGCGCATCCCGGTGCGGCTCGAGTTCACCGACATCGCCCCCACGCCCGTACGCGACCGGCTGCGCGCCCGCGTCACGGTGACCGGCCTGCTGGCTGCGCCGTACACGGCAGAGTCCACGGAGAGCACCTGCATGGAGTTCGGCCAGGCAGTCCTCCATGACTCCGGCGGCCGCGCGTTCGTCACGCTGGAGGCGCTGCAGGCGACGGACCTCGATCCGATCGCCACCAGTGAGGCGGGCATGCTGACCCATCTCATCGACAGCCACAGAGAACTGGTTCCCCTGCTCCTGCGCCTCGTGCGACCGAAGCTGACCAGGGGGATCGCGCGCGCCGTCCCGGTGGCGATGGACCGGTACGGCGTGACGCTGCGGCTGGAAGGCCCCAGCACCCACCGTGACGTCCGGCTGCCGTTCGCGACGCCCGTGACCGACATCGCCCAGGCCCGCCCCCAGATCCACGCACTGCTGGCCGCGGCCCGCCGCGCCTCCCACCCCAACCGCCTGCTCGCCTGATCCCGGCCACGGGCCCGCACGTTCGGACCGGGCCCCGTTCCTCCGGCTCACGGCCGGAGGAACGGCGCCGGAGTGCGCTCCCCTACCGGGCGGCCCTGTCCATCAGTTCGAAGAAGGTGTCACCTCTCACCACCTCGAACGGGTCCGTGAGCAGTTCGCCGAGCTCGGCGATGTCGCTCGGCGTCCAGTTCCACGCGTTGACCGCTCCGGCGATGAAGAGCGGACCGTTCCCGTCCCAGCCCTCGATGTGCTTCACCAGGCCGTCCCGGTACTCGGCCGCGTTGCCCTGCGGCCAGTAGTTGCCGATCACCGGGAGCCCCGCGGGCCGGATCTGGAGGTCACCGGTCTCCCAGGACTGGATGATGCCGCGCAGCGGGGTGTGATCCCGGTACGAGCGGACGATGCGCTCGTCGAAGGGCACCCAGCCGTTGCCCTCCTGGAGCCGTTGGTTGTAGGCGTAGACGAGGTCCATGCCGGTGCGGCGCAGGAAGCTCCCGGTGAGCCGGGTGTACGCGTCCAGCGCCTCCGGCGGCCAGGAGCCCGGGTAGGTGTACCCGGCGCCGGACGGGCCGCAGATCAGCAGGTCGTTGGCGGTGGCGGTGCGCTGGTAGTGGGCCAGCAGCGCGGGGCCGATGTCGGCCAGGAGCGGGCTGACCGTCCAGTTGACGGGCACCTGTCCGCGTGCGGGGTTGTCCCACAGGTCGCGCATGCGGCGCTGGCAGTACTGGACGTTGTCGCCCTCGCCGACGGTGAGCGTCAGGTACACGCGCTTGCGAAGCGTCGCCCGCGGGCGGGGGCGTACGCGGTCGGACACCTTCGCCCCGGTTCCGGCGTGCACCGTGCCGTTCATGTAGAAGTCGGTGGGCACCACTGGCACGCCATGCTGTGAGGCCCGGTCGACGCCGCCCCACTCCCCCGCCACGTCGTTGGAGAACCAGCCGCAGTACGGGGTGGTCGGCTCGACCCGGCTGAACACCTCGTCGAGCAGTTCGCCCGTGGCTCCCGAGGGCGGCAGCCACACCACCATGGCCCGTGAGGCGACCGCGTAGTCGCGGAAGTACGGGAAGGGCTCGACGCGGGTGGGCGAGGTGGTCGTGGCGGTGACGAGGTACTGGTTCCACAGGTCGGCGTCGACGGTCAGGCGAGTGGTCCCGGCCGGTGCGGTGAACCGGTAGATGAAGTAGCCGCCTCCGTCGCAGAAGCGGTTGCCGTCGCTGCCGACGGAGGAGTTGAGGCCGTCGAAGAGGTACGGGGCCTCGGCGTCCGTGCCCGGCGCGAAGGACGCTATCTCCTGGCCGTCGGCCCGTACGGTGATCCGTCCCACCGAGGCGCCCCAGCCGTCGTCCCCCAAGGAGTCCTGGAAACGGAGGAACGCACCGTCGGAGCCTGGGAGTTCGGTACTGAGGTCGAAGGTGCGCACGGCCCGGTTGGAGGAGTCGCGGACACGGTTCGGCTCGCGGGCGATCTCCCGCCACTGGACGCCGTCCACCTTCACGGTCCTGGTGGGAGGCAGTCCGGCCAGCAGGGTGTGGGCGCAGCGGGGGAAGAGGTTGTCCAGTTGCCAGCGGTAGACCGCGTGCGGGTCGTCGGCGGCGAAACGGCCCCGCAGATCGGCGACGACCTTCAGGCCGTGGCGGGCCGCCTGTTCGGCGGTGGCCGCGACGGCGTTCTCCAGACCGGCCAGCGTGGTGGCGACGTTCACGGAGTCGGGGACCTCGGGGTCGTGCAGGACGGCGCCGCGGACCTCGCCGCGGTAGCGGCCGATCAGGTCGAGGGCGTTGTCGTGGCGGGTGACGTCGGCACCGGTGCCGGGCAGCCAGCCCAGGTCCAGACCACTGGCGTCGTAGGCGAAGTAGAGGCGGGGGCGGCGCCGGTTGACGACTCCCTGGAGGGTGGTCAGCAACAGCTGGTCGTCACCGTGGAGCTTGCTCACGTCGGCGACGTCGAGCGTGGTGGCGCGGCCGAAGGACGGCAGCAGGCGGGTGGGACTGGCCTGTCCGGCGGCGGCCCGGCCGGGGAGGCCGAGGCCGAGTCCCGCTGCCGCCAGGATCGTTCCGTTGGTCAGCAGGAAGTCTCTTCGGGAAACCATGAACGATCACTGCTCCTCAGATGCGGAGTTGACATCGTTGTCATCAGCCAGTGAAGGTAGCGACGCCCGTGGCACGTGTAAAGGGTCCGGACACGGGTGAGGAACATCAACGCGTGCCAGGGGCCACTCATTTGGGGTCAGAGGGGCTCAGGTCGGCAGCGTGGGCGCATAGGTCGAGTGGAAGACCAGGGAGGCCGCGCCGATGGCCGCAGCGTCGGCGCCCATCGGCGCGATCTCCACCCGCACGTCGTGCAGACGGCGGTTGAACGAGCGGGTGTCCACCGCTTCGGCCATGGCGTCGCGGAAGGCATCCGCGGTCTCGCGCAGAGCCGGTCCGCCGATCAGGAGGAGGTCGACGTCGAGCAGGTTCACGATGCTCACGGCGGCATCGGCCACAAGCGCGGCGACCGCCCGGATCGTCCCCCTCGCGTCGGCGTCCCCGGCCCGGAAGGCCGCGCAGATCCCGGCATGGGTCAGCCGGTGGCCGGTGCGTGCGGCGTGCAGGGCCTCGATCGCGGCGGGGCTGCATTCGGCCTCGAGGCACCCACGGTTGCCGCAGTAGCACTCGGCCCCGCCGGGGACGACGGTGAGGTGGCCGAACTCCGCCGCGCTGAAGGACCGCCCCCGGTAGATCTGGTGGTCGAGGATGAGGCCTCCACCGATTCCCGTACCGAAGTACAGGTAGGCATAGCTGGGCACGGACCGGCCGGCGCCGGCCCAGCGTTCGCCGATCGCGGCTGCGGTGGCGTCGTTGTCGAAGGCGACGGCGAAGCCGGTGGCCTCCTCCAGGAGCGCCCGCAGGGGGATCCGGTCCCAGTCGTTCAGCTGGGGCGGCGAGTACATGGTGCCGTCCGCGTCCAGCGGGCCGGGGCACGCAAGTCCGACACCGAGGATCCGGGCGTCGGGGACCTGGGCGGCGTCCAGCAGGGACCGTGCCGCCCGCGCCATGACGGCGATCACGGCCGCGGGCCGGATGCCGTGGGTCAGGGTGCGGCGGCAGGTCCGTACCGGAATCCCGGCCAGGTTGGCGAGGACGGCGGTGATCTCGGCGGGGTCGAAGTGGATCCCGATCGCGTATCCGGCGTCGGGATCGATCCGCAGGATCGTGCGCGGTTTGCCGCCGGTCGACGGCAGCGTTCCGCCCTCGCGTACGAGTCCTTGACCGAGGAGCCGTCGCACGATCACGGAGACGGTCTGCGCGGTGAGGCCCGTCCGGTCGGCGATCTGGACCCGGCTGATTCCGTCCGAGGTCTGGATCGCCTCCAGCACGACGGCCTGGTTGTAACTCCCCATACCGGGGTGGTTCGTTCCCATCGGCATGCGAGGCAATATCACACAGCGTATTGACTTAGTAAATCAGACTGACTTACGTTTCCCGGCACTTGAGGCACGACAGCGCGCAACACCGTCATCAGGAGGACGAGTTGAAGAGGCGCACACTGCTTGCCGGGGCACTCGCGACGACAGCCGCCGGTGCGACCGCCGTCACCGGTTGTTCGAGTGGTTCCGGTAAGAATTCGAACGAGATCGAGGTCCTCTACCGTGTGGAGCCGACCTGGCCCCACCTGGAGAAGTCCCTCAAGGGAGCCAGAACCGAGTACGAGGCCGCCCACCCGGACGTCAAGATCAAACTGACGGCCGTCCAGGGCTCCAACGAGGACTACTACACCAAGCTTGCCCTGCTGAACCGGTCCGCCGACTCCGCACCCGACGTCTACCTCCACGACACCTTCCAGGTGAACGCCGATGTCGCCGCCGGAAAGCTGGCCCCGCTGGACGACTTCCTCGCCAAGTGGCCCGACTGGCAGGAGCAGTTCCCCGAGTCGGTCCAGAAGGCGGCACAGGGGCTCGACGGCAAGACGTACGGGGTGCCCATCTCGACCGACACCCGCGGACTCTGGTACCACAAGGACGTCTTCCGGTCGGCAGGCCTGCCCGTCCCCTGGACGCCGAAGACCTGGGACGACGTGCTGGAGGCGGCGCGTACCGTCAAGCGCAAGGTCCGCGGGGTCACCCCGTTCTCCATGTACTCGACGAAGATCCTCGGCGAGGCCGCGACCATGCAGGGCTTCGAGATGCTGCTGTACGGGACACCCGGCGGGACGCTCTTCGAGAAGGAGAAGTGGGTGACGTCCGGCAAGGGCATCACCGACTCGCTGAAGTTCGTCGACACCGTCTACCGGGAGGACCTCGGCCCGAAGAAGGCCGACGCACTCAACGCCAAGCTCGGCGACAAGGTGCTCCTGGAGTGGTTCCCCAAGGGCAAGCTCGGCATCGCGCTGGACGGCGCATGGGCCTCCAGCGCCTGGACGCCGACGAGTCCCACCCCGTGGGCCGACTGGACGAAGAAGATGGGCTGGACGCCCATGCCCACGCAGAACGGCGAGGCGCCGGGCGCGGTGAGCATGTCGGGCGGCTGGGTGATGGCGGTGAGTTCGTACAGCAAGCGCAAGCAGGACGGCTTCGACTTCATCACGTTCGCGATGAACAAGAAGCACGCCATGGAGTACTCGCTGGGCACCGGTGACCTCGCCGTCCGCAAGGACGTGTCGGCCGACCCGGCCTACCTCGCGGAGAACCCCTCGGTGCAGTTCTGGACCGATCTCGCGAAGGTGTCGCACTACCGGCCGGCGTACGAGGCGTACCCGAAGGTCTCCACCCAGATCCAGGAGGCGATGGAAGCGGTCACGCTCGGCTCGAAGTCGCCCGAGGAGGCGGCCGAGCAGTACGCGGAGGGTGTGGAGCGGGCCGTAGGAGCCGACAACGTTGTCGGAAAGGCGTCGTGACGCTCACCGCGGCGGCCGGACCGAAGCGGGCGCCGGCAGCCGACGTGCTGCCGTCGCCCGCGCGGCGCGGGAGGACCCTGCGCTGGCTGCTCCCCCTGAGCCCCACGCTCGTCCTGCTGGCGATCTTCCTGGTGGGCCCGGTCGGGTGGAGCGTGTACGTCGCGTTCACCAACGAGACGCTCACCGGTTCGGCGTCGGTCAATGCCCGCTTCATCGGGCTCGACAACTTCACCCGGCTCTTCGACGACGAGGCATTCGTCAGCTCGCTGTTCCGCACCCTCGTCTTCGTCCTCGGCTCGGCCGTCATCGGGCAGAACGTCCTCGGCATGCTCATCGCCCTGCTCCAGCGCGGCAAGAGCCGTATGACGCGCGGCGTGGTGAACGGCGTGGTCATCGCCGCGTGGGTGATGCCCGAAGTGGTCGCCGCCGCCTGCTGGTTCTCCTTCCTCGGTGACGAGGGCACCCTCAACTCGCTGTTCGGGATGCACCAGGAGTGGCTGGTCTCCGCGCCGCTCTTCGCGGTGATCCTCGCCAACGTCTGGCGCGGCACCGCGTTCTCGATGCTCGTGTACTCGGCGGCGCTCTCCGAGGTCCCGCGCGACCTCCTGGAGGCAGCGAAGGTGGACGGCGCCTCCACCCGCCGTACGTTCTTCAGCGTCACGCTGCCCCTGATCCGCCGCTCGGTCCTGTCCAACCTGATGCTGACGACCCTTCAGACGCTGGCGAGTTTCGGTCTGATCTACGCCCTGACCGGCGGTGGACCGGGCGAGGCCAGTCAGACCACCCCGCTGTACATGTACGAGCAGGCGTTCCGGTACTTCGAGATCGGCTACGGCAGCGCCATGGCGCTGGTGATGCTGGTCATCGGTGCCCTCTTCTCGCTGGTCTACCTGCGACTGATCAAGGTGGAGTCCTGATGACCCGCTGGGGCGCGCGCTGGTCGGCCCACGCCGTACTCGCGCTGATCACCCTGTCCTTCCTCGGCCCCTTCCTCTGGGTGCTGCTCTCCTCCGTCCAGCCCGGCTCCTCCCCTGCCGCCAAACCCGCCCTCTCCTTCTCTCTCGACAACTTCAGGGCCGTCCTCACCTACGACACCGTGTACGGTCCGCTGCTCAACTCCGTGGTCATCTCCGGAGGGACCGCCGTCCTCACCGTCGTCGTGGCGGGTCTGGCCGCCTACCCGCTCTCCCGCTACCGGCTGCGCTTCAAGCGCCACTTCATGCTCACGCTGCTCTTCTCCACCGGCCTCCCGCTGACCGCGATCATGGTCCCGGTCTATGCGATGTTCTTCCGCTTCAGCCTGTACGGCTCGGTCCCCGCGATGGTCCTGTTCCTGACGGCGAGTTCGCTGCCGTTCTCCATCTGGATGATGAAGAACTTCATGGACGGGGTGCCGATCAACCTGGAGGAAGCCGCCTGGGTGGACGGAGCCGGGTGGATGAAGTCGCTGCGGTACGTCGTCGCCCCGCTGATGGCCCCGGGCATCGCGGTCGTCGCGATCTTCGTGTTCGTCGGCCAGTGGGGGAACTTCTTCGTCCCGTTCGTGCTGCTCGACTCCCCGGAGGAGCAGCCGGCCGCGGTCACCATCTACACGTTCTTCTCCCAGTACGGGCGGGTCGCCTACGGCCAGTTGGCCGCGTTCTCCGTCATCTACACCACTCCCGCGGTCCTGCTCTACGTCGCGGTCAGCAAATACCTCTCCGGCTCGTTCAACATGGCCGGCTCGGTGAAGGGATAGCACGGTGCGCATCGTCGAGGTCGAGTCGACCGACCTGTTCGTCGGATCCGCGGACGATCCGCTGCAGGTCGTACGTGTCACGCTCAGCGAACCGGGACGGGTCGTCATCACCGGCCCCGGGGTGCACGGGGAAGGGAGCGCCGGTGAGATCGGCGTACGGTGCGAGGCCGCCGTGCCCGGGACCGTCGTGCCCATCACCGTCCGGGCCGGCGACGCGCGGGTGGAGGCGGAACTCACCGTGGCCGAACCGGGGTGGACGGTGTGGATGGTGCCGCACTTCCACTACGACCCGGTGTGGTGGAACACCCAGGCCGCCTACACCACCACCTGGGACGCGGCCGGCGACACGGCCCAGCAGTTCCGGATCGACTTCCAGCAGACCGGTTTCGAGCTGATGCGACTGCATCTGCGGACCGCCCGCCGTGACCCCGACTACCGCTTCGTCCTCGCGGAGATCGACTACCTCAAACCGTACTGGGACGCCCATCCCGGCGACCGTGCACTGCTGCGCCGGCTGCTCGCCGAGGGACGGATCGAGCTGATGGGCGGCACGTACAACGAGCCGAACACCAACCTCACCTCCGCCGAGTCCACCGCCCGCAACCTGGTCTACGGGATCGGCTTCCAGCGCGGCGTCATGGGCGGCGACCCGCGGACCGCCTGGCAGTTGGACGTCTTCGGCCACGACCCGCAGTTCCCGGGCCTGGTCGCCGACGCCGGACTGACGTCGTCGTCGTGGGCGCGGGGCCCGTACCACCAGTGGGGCCCGATGCTCACCGACCGCGACCGGGAGCAGGACGGCTGGGGGGACCCGTCGGGGATGCAGTTCCCTGCCGAGTTCGAGTGGCTGTCGCCCAGCGGGCGCGGAGTGCTCACCCACTACATGCCGGCGCACTACAGCGCGGGCTGGTGGATGGACAGTGCGACGACCCTCGGTGAGGCGGAGGACGCGGTCCTGGAGCTGTACCGGCTGATGCGCGGCGTGTCCGCGACCCGCAACATCCTGCTGCCGGTGGGTACCGACTACACACCGCCCAACCGCTGGGTCACGGAGATACACCGCGACTTCGCCGCCCGCTACACCTGGCCGCGCCTGGTGTGCGCGCTGCCCCGCGACTTCTTCGCCGCGGTCCGCGCCGAACTCCCCGCGCCCTCGCCGCAGACCCGGGACATGAACCCCGTCTACACCGGCAAGGACGTGTCGTTCATCGACACCAAGCAGGCCCAGCGCGCGGCCGAGAACCTGCTCACCGACGCGGAGAAGTTCGCCACCATCGACTCGGTCGAGACCGGGGCCGCGTACCCGCACGCCCGTATCGACAAGGCGTGGCGGCAGCTCGCGTACGGTGCGCACCACGACGCGATCACCGGATCCGAGTCCGACCAGGTCTATCTGGACCTGGTGACGAGCTGGCGGGAGGCGTACGACACGGGGCGCGACGTGCTGGACGCGTCGCTGAGGAGCCTGGGTGCCGACGGCGCGATCAGCGTGTTCAACCCGTCCGCCTGGCCGCGCACCGACCTGGTTCGCACACGGCTGACACTCCCTCAGCCGGGTTTTCACGGCTGGGAGTTCGAGGATGGGACACCGACCCTCGTGGAGAACGCCGTGCTGCATGAGGACGGCTCGCTCGCGGAGGCGGACCTCGTCCTCCTCGCCCGTGATGTTCCCTCGCTCGGCCACCGCCTCTACCGGCCGCGCCCTTCGTGTACGGGCTCCGGCTGGACGCCGTCCGAAGGCCACCGGATCGCGAACTCCACCCACACCCTGGAGGTCGACCCCCGGCGCGGCGGCTGCGTCTCCCGGCTGGCCGTCGAGGGCCGCGAGCTGCTCCAGCCGGGGCGGGTCGGCAACGAACTGCTGGTGTACGAGGAGTACTCGGCGCATCCCCGGTACCACGAGGGCCCCTGGCATCTGGTCCCCAGCGGCCCGGTGACCGGTTCGGCGTCCTTCCCCGCCGAGTCGGTGACGGTCGAGACGAGCCCGCTGGGCGAGCGGATCACCGTCACGGGCACGGTCGGCCCGGTCTCGTACACCCAGAGCCTGACCCTGTGGCACGGACTGGACCGGCTCGACGGAGTCACCCGCATCGACGCCTTCGACGGGGCCGACCAGCTGCTACGGCTTCGCTGGCCGGTACACGTGCCGGGTGCGCTGCCGGTGAGTGAGGTCGCCGACGCGGTGATCGGGCGCGGCTTCGGGCTCATCGACGTCGACTCCGAGGAACACCCCTGGACCCTGGACAACCCGGCAGGCAACTGGTTCGCGCTGTCGTCGACGGCCCGGGTCCAACTGCCCGGTGGGGCAAGGGCGATCGGTATTGCGGAGATCGTCACGCCGGACGGGGGCGGGGCACGCGATCTGGCGGTGGCCCTGGTCAGGTCCGGTGTGACCAGCACCTGCTCGGCCGCGCCGGGCGCCCGGTACGGGGATCTGGCCATCGACTCCAACCTGCCCGATGTGCGCATCACGGTCGGCGGGCCCGATGAGAACCCGTTCACGGCGGAGGTGCTGAGCGGTGTGTACGCCGACGCGTTCGCGGAGCAGTTGGCCGCCACCGGGCGGGTGCGGTTGTGGATACCGGCCGACACCCCGCTGGAGAAGGTGTGGGTGCCCGGGGCCGATCTGCGCGGCGCCCGCACGCTGCCGGTGCTGGTGATCGCCGGGGAGGGTGCGGTGGAAGCTCTCGTGGCGGACCTCGACGACGCCGTGATCGAGGTCGGCGAGGCCGGATCGCTCACCGAGCCGCCGCTCGACGACTACACGGTCGCCCTCGTCAACCAGGGCATCCCCGGCTTCGCCGTGGACTCCGGCGGCGCGCTGCACCTGTCGCTGATGCGCTCCTGCACGGGCTGGCCGTCGGGTATCTGGATCGACCCGCCGCACCGCACCACCCCGGACGGGTCCGCCTTCCAGCAGCAGCACTGGACCCACTCCTTCGACTACACGCTCCTGGCGGGCGCCGGGGACTGGCGTGCCCGGGGCGTCGTACCGCTGGCCCACGACATCAACCACCCGCTGCGTGCGGCTCAAGGTGAGCGCCAGGAGCAGCCGGAGGAGCGCTCGTACCTGTCGGTGGAGCCGGCCGGGCAGGTCGTCCTCACCGCCCTGAAGCCCACCGGCAACCCCCTGTCCGACGGCCATGCGGCCGGACCGGTGGAGAGCCTCACGATGCGCTGGCACGAGGCGGTGGGCCGGGATGTGCGGGCGGCCGTCACCACCGGCTTCCCGGTGGCCGAGGCCCACCGCGCGGACCTGCTGGAACACCCCGGCCCCGTGCTCCCCGGCCTCACTCTGGACCTCGGCGGCATGGACATCGCCACGGTCGTCGCCCCGCTCACCACCCCGGGCGGCCCTCCCGCTCCCGGCCGGGAGCCTCACCAGCCGGTCTTCACCCGCTACTGGCTCAACAACACGGGCCCCGCACCGATCGGCAACATGCCGCTCGCGCTCCACCTCGAACCGTCCGTCCTGCGGGACACCGGCGACGAGATCACGGTGACGGTCGCTTCGACCCTCGCCGACCGGCAGGCCACCGGGAACGTGGAGTTCATCCTCCCCGAGGGCTGGTCGACCCGGACCGGCCCGCTCCCGTACGACCTCGAGCCCGGCGGTCACACCTCCCGTAAGGTCAGGATCACTCCGCCCGCGGCGGCCGAGCCCGGCACGTACTGGGTGCGGGCGCGCACTGCTCATGACGGCCAGGTCTTCGAGGACGTGACACGGGTGCTGATCGGTGACGTGCCGGCCGACGAGCCGGTGGCGACGCAGGGGACGACCGAGGTGCGGCTGGCGCCGGGCGAGTCCGGGGCCGTGGAGGTGACGCTCACCTCCCAGGTGCGCACGCCCGTCTCCGTGCAGGCTCAACTCATCAGCCCCTGGGGCACGTTCGAGCTCTTCCCCGAGTGGGACAAGGGCACCGAGGTGCCCGCGCTCGGCGCCTCCGTGGTGCGCTTCCCCGTCACCGTCCCGGCCGGCACGCGCCCCGGCCGTTGGTGGGCCGTGGTCAAGCTGGCGGCGGCAGGCTGGCTGCACTACACCGAGGCGGTAGAGATCGAGGTGACCCCGTGACCGGGCCGGGGGTGGCCGCGCACGTCGGGGCGCGCACCGTCACCGAGGAAGCGGTGGAGGCACGGGTCACCGCCCTGCGCCGGGGGCCGCTGGCCTCCCGGCTGCCCCGCCCCGGCACGGCGGACGCCCGCAATCTGCGCCGCTGGGTGGTCCAGCTGCTGACGTACGAGGCGGTGGTCGAGGACGCGGCGGCGAGCATGGGGCTGACCGCTGAACAGAACTGTCGGCGAGGGGAGTTCAGCCTGTCCGCCGCGCTCGGTACGGGAGGCGTCACCGCAGCGGTCCTCGCCTCGCTCCCGGTCGCCACGGCCGTGTACGACAGCATCACCGCCGACATCGCCGTCGCCCCGTCCGAGGTACGCGCCTACTACGACCGCAACCGCGACCAGCACCCCGGTCCGTACGACACCTCCCGCCCCGCCATCACGGAGGAACTGCGCCGAGCGGCGGCGGACCGCCATTTCACCCTCTGGCTGGAACGCCGCCACGCGACGACGGTCACCCTCCACCCCGGGTTCGAGCACCCGGCCGACCCCCGCCACGCCGACGCCACCCACCGGCACTGACGCGGCACTCACGCAGTACTGACGCGGCAGGGCGCTTCACCTCCGAGCGCCCTGCCGCCGACTGTTCAAAACTGCCACCCTGACGCGGTGACCATTCTCCGTATCTTCGGCGCCGCCCGTCGTGTCCGGCGCCGAAGTGGATGAACTCCGGCCGAGGGGGCAGCACGTGAGGAAGTACTTACAGCGGGCTCGGATGGTCGAACCGGCGGTCTCCCAGGCCGAGCAGGAGCTGTTCGGCGGCCCCCTGCGCTACGACATGGCCTTTGCCGAGCACGAGCGGGCACGGCTGGACCTGACACTGCTCTCGGCGATCCGGGCCATGCCCCGGCTGGTCGCCGGCACGCTGCGCCGGGCATGGGTGGCCGACCGGCCGGCGCTGCTCGTCGTCGGCGTCAGTGAGGTCGGACAGGGCATCGCGGCGGCCGTGGGTCTCCTGGCGGTCAACTCCGTGATGCACGCCCTTCTCGGCAGCGGGGATCCCGTCGACCGGCTGCGCGCCGCGGTTCCCGCACTCGTGGTGGGCGCGGTGGTCGCGGTGGTGAACGCCGGCCTCGCCGCCCTGTCCACGTCCCGGGCCGGTCGTCTGGAGCCCTTGGTCGAGCGCATCGCGACCACGGAGTACCTGGCCGCGACCACGGTGGTCGAGCTGGAGGCGATAGAGGATCCGGAGTTCCGTCGCCTCATCGATGTGGCCCAGTTCGGTGCCGCCTCCGCACGCCGCATGATCAGTGCGTGCGTCGCCGCGTTGAACGGCACGATCTCCCTCATCGCGACAGCGAGCATCCTGACCGTCCTGCACCCGGCACTGCTCCCGATGCTGCTGCTCATCGCGGCACCTCGCGCCTGGGGAGCGATGCGGGTCGCGCAGGAACGGTACGTGTCGGTGATGACATGGGTGGAGCACATGCGCGCCAGCCGTCTGATCGGCAACCTGCTGACCGAGCGCAGTGCGGCCCAGGAAGTACGGATCCACGGCGTGGGTGCCTTCCTGCTGGAGAAGTACCGCGGCATGGCCGAGAGCGCCGAGGCCGAACAGACGCGGCTCGCGAACGGCAAGGCACTGACCGAGCTGGTGGCCGCCGCGCTGTCCGGGCTCGCGATGGCCTGTACGTACGGCGTGATGCTCTGGCTGATCATGGCCGGGCACATGGGCCTGGCCGTGGCCGGTACCGCGGTGATCGCCGTGCGGTCCGGGTCGGCGAGCCTGGGCGGGCTCGTCATGAACGTCAACCAGCTGCACGAGGAGAGCCTCTACGTGCAGGACCACGACCGGTTCCTGTCCGAGGCCGCACGACGGGCCATCGCCGACGGCGGGCAGGACCTGCCCGAGCGGGTGGGCCAGGTGGTGCTCGACGAGGTCACCTACCGCTATCCGGACCGTGACACTCCCGCGCTGGACGGCGTCTCGATAGCACTTCCCATGGGGTCGGTGACCGCCGTCGTGGGTGAGAACGGCTCGGGCAAGAGCACTCTGATGAAGATTCTCGCCGGGCTGCTGCTGCCGCAGAGCGGCACGGTGCACTGGGGTGCGGAAGAACTCTCCAAGCTCAACCGCTACCAGGTGTTCGAGCGTGTGGCCCTGCTGACCCAGGACTTCCAGCGCTGGCCGGTGACCGCCGCGCTCAACATCCGCATCGGCCGCCCCGGCCGCCCGGCCGGGCACGAGGATCTCCAGCCCTCGGTCGACTACGCCGGCGCGGCCCCCGTCATCGCGAAACTCCCCCACGGGCTGGGCAGCCTGCTTGCCCGCATGTTCCGTGGAGCGTCCGAACTCTCCGGCGGCGAATGGCAGAAGATCGGCCTCGCCCGCACCCACTGGCGCACCGAGACCTCTCACTCGGACACCGTCCTGATCGTCGACGAGCCCACCTCGGCGCTCGACCCGGAAGCCGAGATCGCAGCGTTCGACGCCATCCGCGGGCTCGCCGGCCCGCACCGGGCGGTCGTCCTGGTCACCCACCGCATGTCCGGCGTCCGGCACGCCGACACTATCTATGTTCTCGACAAGGGCCGCCTCACCGAGCGCGGCAGCCACGACGAGCTCATGGCCGCGCAGGGGCGCTACGCGGCCATGTTCACCACACAGGCGGCCCAGTACGCACCGGAGCCGCATGCCGCGGTACCGCACCCGAGTGCACCGCCCGGAGCGAGCACGTCCGTGCCGCCCCTACCGGACTGATACTGCCGGCGGACCCGGGCCTGCACTCTGCTCCCTGAGCCATCGGAGGGAGCAGAGTGCCCGGGGAAACGGGAGGACTACAAGGACCTGACCATTTCCGCCTGCGGGCCCTTCTGGCCCTGCGTGACCTCGAACTCCACCCGCTGGTTCTCCTCCAAGCTCCTGTATCCGTTCGTCTGGATGGCGGCGAAGTGCACGAACACATCCGCGCCGCCGTCGTCCTGGCTGATGAAGCCGTACCCCTTGTCTGCGTTGAACCACTTCACGGTGCCTGTTGCCATCGGTCCCAGTCCTTCGGTCGGTGCCACGGCGCGATCCGGACGCGCCGGCCGCAGCCCGATCGAGCATGCTCCGGCCCTTGATCGTTTCCTCCGGGCGCGGCAGATCTCACCCTCTTTCCCGCACCTCACCCGTGGGGATGAACTCCTGCCGTTGCCATGCCGGTGAGCGCTTCTCGGTGAACGCCCGGGCGCCTTCGGTGGCGGCAGCGGTTGTGAACACCGGAGCGCTCAGTGGGTCCTGGACGAGGTAGGCGGTGCGGTCGTCGAGTCCGCGGGTGTCCTGGACGACCTGCTTCGTGACGAGGACGGCATCGCGGGAGTGCGCCAGCACACGGTCGGCAAGGGCGAGGGCCGCGTCGAGGGCTTCACCTCGTCGGGTGAGCTGGTTGACGAGTCCGTACCGTGCTGCCTCCGGGGCGGGCAGCTGAGCAGCAGTCAGGAGCAGCTCCATGGCGACGTGGTAGGGCAGCCGACCGGGGAGCCGGATGGCTCCGCCTTCGGCGGCGACGAGTCCGCGGGCGACTTCGGGCAGGGCGAAGAACGCGGTGTCGGCGGCCGTGATGAGGTCGCAGGCGAGGGCGAGCTCGAAGCCGCCGGCGACGGCCGCACCCTCGACGGCCGCGATGAGCGGCTTGCGGCGGACGGCGCGGGTCAGTCCTGCGAGCCCCCGGTCGGCCACGACCGGGACGCCTTCGGCAGGGAAGGCCTTGAGGTCCATGCCCGAGCAGAAGTGGCCGCCCGCTCCGGTGAGGATGCCGACCGCCAGGGCCGGATCGGTCTCCAGCCGGGTGAGGGCCGCGTCCACGGCATCGGCCAGGGACCGGTCGATGGCGTTGCGGACGTGGGGTCGGTTGAGGGTGATGAGTAGGACACCGGCTCGTGGCTCGGTCACCGTCACGGGGTCGTGGAGGTCCATCGGGTGTGCTCCTGGTCGGGGATCATCAGGCGGGGGTGGGCGGGAGCGGTCAGGTCCGTACGACGGGCAGTGCGGCCAGACCCCGCATCACCCGTGCCGGCCGCCAGGGGAGCTCTTCGGCGGGCTTGGCCAGCGCGACGGGGCCCAGGCGTTCGAGCAGCAGGGGGAAGGCGACGGCCCCTTCGAGGCGCGCGAGGGCGGCGCCGATGCAGAAGTGGGGTCCGTGGCCGAAGGCGAGATGGTCATTGGGGGTTCGGCCCACATCGAGGCGGTCCGCGTCCGGGAACCGCGCCTCGTCCCTGTTGGCGGAACCGATCACGAGGCTGACGATGTCCCCCGTGCCGATCACCTGTCCGTGGAGGGCAATCGGTTCTGCGGCACACCGGAAGGTCGCGTCCCGCACCGGGGAGTCGTAGCGCAGCAGCTCCTCGACGGCGGTGCCGACCAGACCGGGCCCGGCTTCCGGTCCGGTGAGTCGGGCTGTCTCGGCGGGATTGTGCAGGAGTGCGAGCAGTCCGTTGCCGATGAGGTTCATCGTGGTGTCGTGCCCCACCAGGAGCAGCAGGTAGGCGGTGGAGCGCAGTTCCTCTTCGCTCATGGCTCCGCTGTCGTCACTCGCTTGCACGAGAGCGCCCAGCAGGTCCACTCCGCTGTGCTCGACGCCCCCGCGCTTGCCCGCGATCAGAGTGTCCAGCAGGGCATGCAGATCGCCTTCCACCCGAGCCGGATCCTGGCCCGGAGCGGGAGCGATGGTGGCCATCAGGGTGTCGCGGGTCACCGCGTTGTCCAGTTCCCGGGGGACGCCGAGAATCGCACAGATCATCCGGAAGGTCAGCGGCGCCGCGAAGTCCGCGATCACATCCACGTGGGTGTGCTGCTCGATCCGGTCCAGCAGCTGGTTGGCGATGTCGCCGATGAAGGGTTCCAGTTGCGCGATACGGCGGGGTACGAACGCCGAGTTCACCAGGGTCCGCAGCCGGGTGTGGTCAGGAGGATCGGCATGGACCAGGTGCCGGTTCAGCCCCGCCGGCCCCGGAAAGTAGCCGGGCACCCTGCCGGGTTCCTTGCTCAGCCGGCCGTCGGTGAGCAGGGCGCGGACGTCGTCGTAGCGGGAGATCTGCCACACGGTGGGCCGCCCGGGCCTGCGGTCCGGTTGGGCGGGCGCATGGCGCCGAAGCCATGCGAAGTAGGGGTACGGGTCCTGTACCCGTACAGCCAGCAGGTCGGGGGGCGGGGACGGCACAGCGGGAGCGGGCACGAGAACTCCGGACTCGGAAACCGACATGATCACCGCACCAACGACCAGCAGGGACCGAAGGATACGGACCTATCGGTTCCGCTTTGGCTCACGGAGACACAGCTCTCCTTCAGCGCGGGAGCACTCCCGCCGAGACCTCCGGCGACCATCCCCTCGCGCAGGACTCGCCACCGTTGATCCTGACGGTGCTGGGTGGCCGGTGGGGCATCCTGGTGCGATGGATGATGCCGAGGCCACATGGCAGTCATGGTTGTCCGGGCTTGCTCCGCAGACGCGGGCCACGGCGGAGTCGCTTCGGACACAGTTCGAGGCTCTCGGCGCCCCCGATGCGCCGGAATGGGCAAGGTCGGAGATCGCTGATGACCAGCCACAGCTGGCACGCTTCGTGCTGCTCCGTTCCTTGTGGCGTGGTGCGATCGACGGCTGGGCCGACCAGGGAGCCTTGGAGCAGGTGCCGGCGGCCCGGCGCCTGCTGGATGCGGGGGCGGACAGGGATGACCTGGTTCTTCTGGCTCGGACCGTCGCCTACGAAGCCGTTTTCACCGCGGTGGACGAGCTCGATGCCGGCGCGGACGTGAACGTGTCCGGTGTCGACGCCGGCTGGGTGGTCATGGAGTCCGGCGAGGACGGGTCCCCCACCGGCCGCCGCTTGTCGGGTCTGCACGAGGACCTGCTGACGGCAGATCCGAGTGGTCGAGACGGTGCGGACCTCTGGCGGTAGGTAGGGCACCTGGCCAGGTGGTGGCGAGGAGAAAATGCGTGCGGGCCGATGCGGCTGTTGTGGAACGCTGTCGTCGTGACCGAGACAACCCCCTATGACCACGACCGCAGTCGATTCTCGCGGTCCGCACTGGCACGCCTTGTACTGTGCGACCGCGCTGCCGGCTTGGCCGACACTGCGGGAAACCTGGCGGTCACTCGCTACGACTCGTACACCGGTCCGGGGGGTCGTGTCAGTGAGGCCCACTCCGTCGCACAGCTTGCCGATCTGCTCCTGACCGGCTCCGTGATCTACGAGCGGGAGCGCGGGAGCTCCTGGGAGGACATAGCCGAGTACCTGAACATGGACAGCACTGCGGCACAGGAACGCTTCACTCCTGAACTCGATCGATGGACAACGGCATTCGCGGTGCCGTATCGCCCGGACGAGAACGGCCGTGAGCGCATCCCCAATCTGCCGAGGGCGGCGTACGCCCCCGAGAGCTCGTGCAGACGACTCGACCTCTGGGCGCACTTGCGCCTCGCCACCGACGACAAACACGCCGTGAGTGCCGGTCTCCGTGCACGCTTCCCCGCAGACGAGGCAACGGACCCCAGGCTGCACGACATCGGCGGATGGATATGGCGGCGGAACCTGGCCACGTTCACGGGCTTGCTGGCCCGATACGTCGACAGTGAATTCGACGAGACCGACTGGGACACGGTGGCAGCCGGTCTGGAGACAACAGATGACGAGGACCCGGACGGCTGGTTCACGTACCCTCTGATCGGGTCCACGGCCTCGCTGGAGATCCGACTGGCCAACTCCGTCGGCAGCGACGTACTGTCCGTCGTCGTCGCCGGAGCCGAGTTCGCCGAGCTGCGCCTGCGGGTCGACACCCTCATGTCCGCTCTCTCCGCCGACGAGCAGCACTGACGCAGTCCCGCACGACGGTGGCGTTCCTCGTCGGCGGACTGACCTGCGGCCTTGCCCACCGGTGCTCGGAGAGTAATCGGCCACGCGAACCGGCCCGGTCATATGCCGACGGTTCTTTCGTGCACAACCCTGTTGCGCCCGCCGGACCGGTGGCAATGTGTCAGCTACGCGGTCCCCGCAGTCCACCCCCGGACACGGGATCGCAGCTGCCCCGGCTGCGCGCCGGCGGCGGCGCGCCGCCCCTTCCCGGCTCCCCACGGGAAGGGTCCAGGCGTGTCCGCACCCCCGACCCGCTACGCAGACTTGCGGGCTGGGGCGCTGCTTCTTCCCGCGATCGGACCGGAGGCCGCGCATACCCCCCACGGGATGCGCGGCCTCCGGCGTTCTGTTGGTCGACCGGTCGGATCAGCGCACGTGCACCGCGTGGATCACGGTCTGGTCGATGCTGCTGCCCGCGGAGTTCTCCCCGTGGATCCGCAGGGAGATCCCCTTGGAGCCCTTCGGGGCCTTGAGGACTCCGGTGACCGTTCCCTTGTACGTCACGGCCGGGACCTTCTTCCAGGTCGTCCCCTCGTCGTAGGAGACCTCGACGGTGCCCTTCGTGAGTGCCGCCCGGGTGCCGTCGGGGTTGCGGAAGGCCACCGAGACCGGGTGGTACTTCCCTGCGGTGACGCTGGAGTCCAGGGCCACACCCTCCAGGTGGTAGTCGGCCTGGAGGAGGGGGAGTTGGGCCTTGGCATCTCCGTCGACGTGGGCCGAGGTGAAGTTCCAGGCGGTGTGCTGCTCGGTGGAGACCGACCACCACTTGTTGTTCCGCTTGGCATTCGTCTCGATGCGGTACTGCGACGCCTCCTGCGGCAGGTTGTTGACCGCGACCCAGGCGTTGGGAGCGGAGCCGAGCAGGGTGCCGTTCCGGTAGAGACGGAACGCGGTCTCGTCGCCGTCGGCGTTGCGGCCGCCGTACTCGTAGACGTCGGACCGTCCCGTGACGTACTTCGGAATCGTGACGATCATCGAGTCGCCCTTGCGGTACGGCTGCGCGCTGCCCGACGGATCGGCGCCGGGACCGGGTGTGCCCGCGTGCAGAACCGGCTTGAACCACTCCTGGGTGGAGCGGCTGCCCGGCTTGTAGGAGGCAGCGGCCGAGGAGTACGGCTGTGCCGAGAGGTAGCCGGAAAGGTAGGCCGTGCGGGACCACGTGGTGTTGGCGGCGAGGAGGTAGGCGTGCTGCGTGGTGCCCAGGTTCACCTCGCCGAACGTACCCGCGCCGTCACCGGTGACGGTGTTCTGTCCCAACCAGGACCCCTGCGAGTAGAGCTCGCCCGCGCCCGCCGGAGCGGGTGAGTAGTCCTTGGTGAGAACGTCGGCGAACTCCGACTGCGCCGGCGCGGTGGTCCAGCTCCCGGGCAGCGCCCCCTTGTGGCTGTTCACCGTTTGATAGGAGTACGAGGGTGTGAGTTCACCGGTCAGCTGCACCGTGACGCGTCCGCGTGCGACGGCCGCCAGGACACGGTCGCCCTCGGATCTGGGCACGGTGAACATGGGTGTCTTGGTGGTCGCGCCGGCCGTCAGTACGTCGTCGGAGCTGTTGACCAGCATCACCGCTGCGGCTCCGGCGTCCGCGACCCTGGTCAGGGCAGTGAGAGGCGACTCGCTGCCCAGACGGACCAGCGCGAGCTTCCCGGTGACGTCGTGCGCGGCCAGCTCCTCGGCCGTTCCGAATCCCGCGTCGACTGCGGTCAGCTTCCTGACGCCCTCGAACCGACCGGAACCTCCGACAAACTGAGTGGTGAGGTCGACATGGCCGGTCGGCAGTTGCACCTTCGCGGAGATCGGCCGGGACCGGAAGCTCTCGACGGCGGTGGAGGTGAGCCTGCCGTCCTGGGCGGCGGCCGAGGGCAGAAGGTACCGGTGGCCCGGTCCACCCGACAGCGCGGCCAGCACGCCGACGCTCTGCTCGGCCGACATGCGCCCGACCATCACGGTCGAGCCGACCGGCTCGGTGGGCTTGGGTGTCTTCGTGAGGACCCGGGCCGCCTTGCGGCCGTCGGCGGTGAAAGCCAGATCGTGATCGGTGACATTGACGTCCGGCAGCACGAAGGTCACGCTTGCGCTGCTCTTGAGCAGGTGGCCGAGGATCGTGTAACGGCCGGGCTTGAGACGGGCGTTGGCGACACCGGCTGCGTCGACCGGGAGCCGTACCGGAGGAGCGTTCTTCCGAAGGTCGTACACGGACAGGGCCGCGCTGCTGGGCGCGGTGCCGTCCGGCATCAGGGTCTGGAGACCGACCTTGTAGGTCGGCAGGTCACGGCTCAGGGCGACGGTGGCGTGCGCGGTGATGCCTTCACCGGTGGCCGTGATCGTGCCGGTGTAGGTGCCGCCGGTGGTGGCGAGGTCGGGGTCGACGGTGACCTCGACGCCCCGGCTGCCGCCTGCGGGCAGGGTGACGCCGGTGCTGCCCAGGGTGAGCGCCCCGGCCACCTCCGAGCCGCCGTCCAGAGAGAATGCGCCGGACAGGGCGAGGGTGATCTCCTTGTCGGCGGTGTTGTGGAACGTGACGGTCCGGGTGACCGGCTCGGAGACGGCGCCCTGTGCGTAGGTGCCCATGGAAGCGTTGGTGGCCCAGACACCGGCGTGGATCGCGGTGGCCAGGTCGACCCGGCCGGAGCCCTCCAGGAAGCCTCCGTTGCCGCTGGTCCTCGCGCTGGACATGAGGGCGCCCTTGAGGTCGGCGGCGTCCCAGTCCGGGTGCTCCTGCGCGAGGATCGCGGCGGCGCCCGAGACGTGCGGGGTGGCCATCGACGTACCGCTGGCGGACGTGTAGCCGGCTTCGGCCGGGGCGCCCATGGCGGTGCCTGCTGCGCGGGCGGCGACGATGTTCACGCCCGGGGCGGCGATGTCCGGCTTCATGGCCTTGTCACCGAAGCGCGGGCCCCGGCTGGAGAACGAGGCGATCTTGTCCTGGTCGTCGACCGCCGCCACGGTCAGGGCCGCGTCGGCGGCGCCGGGCGTGCCGACGGTGCCGGCGTCGGGGCCCGTGTTGCCCGCGGCGATGACGAAGAGGGTGCCGGTGTCCTTCGTCAGGGTGTTGACGGCCTGACTCATCGGGTCGGTGCCGTCGGTGTAGGTGTCCGCCCCGAGGCTCATGCTGACGACCTCGGCGCCGCTGTGCGCGGCCCAGTCCATTCCTGCGAGCACCCCGGACTCGGTCCCGGAGCCGTTGTCGCCGAGCACCTTGCCGATCAGCAGCTTCGCGCCGGGAGCGACCCCCTTGTACTTCCCGCCCGATGCCGCGCCGGAACCGGCGATGGTGGAGGCGACGTGGGTGCCGTGTCCGTGGCGGTCGACCGCGTCGGCCGAGTCCGAGAAGTTGCGGGCTTCGTCGATCCGGTCCGAGAGGTCGGCGTGGGTGGCGTCGATTCCCGTGTCGAGGATGGCGACCTTCGTGCCCGAGCCGTCGTATCCGGCCGCCCACGCGGTGGGGGCCCCGATCTGCGGCACACTCCTGTCGAGGGTTGGGGTGACCTTGCCGTCGAGCCACACCTTCCGCACGCCGTCGGCCAGTCGCTTCGCCGTGGCACCGTCCTGCTTGTCGCGCAGCCCTGCCCAGAACTTCTGCGCCTGCTCCGGATCGACCGCTGCGGCCGTGGCCTTGATGGCCGGCAACCGCCGCACCTGCCTGGAGTTGGCCGGTGACTTCGCCGACGCAATGGAGTTCTGCACGATCAGAGGCAGATCCCGGCCGTCGGCGTACCCCTGCTCGATCAGCGCGCCGACCTCGAAGAGCCGCGGGTCCAGCACGCCGGAGTCCAGCAGTGGCCGGGCTTCCTCCGGGACGACAGTGATGTCCTTGCCGTGCTGGAGGATCGACGCGGTCCCGGTCGGGCTGTCGGAGTCGGGGGCGAACGACACCTGGCGGTCGACCCCGCTGCCGGTCACCACGACCCGGTCCCCGGTCACCAGTCGCACCGTATGGGCGGAGCTCGCCACCGCCGAGGGCTTGAGGACGGACACGGCCGGAACATCGTCCGAGGAAGCACCTGCCGGAGAGGCGAGGCCTGCGGCCAACAGAGCCGTCAGCACCGCCACGGCCGGCAGGGATCCCTGTCTGAAGGGTCTGCGCATTTCGAGGAAGCTCCTTCGCATCGGGTGGGCAGGTACGCAACTCTTCCAACCG
Source organism: Streptomyces sp. NBC_00683 (assembly GCF_036226745.1). Lineage (NCBI taxonomy): Bacteria > Bacillati > Actinomycetota > Actinomycetes > Kitasatosporales > Streptomycetaceae > Streptomyces > Streptomyces sp. NBC_00683. Next base: position 739,779 of record NZ_CP109013.1, read on the forward strand.
TCACCCGCCGCGCATAGGTGAATCCGTGGCGCATGCACGTCACTGTCACGAGCACGCCAATGCACTCAACAGGACTCACCTGCAACGGAATTCATCCACGGCGATTCCAGAACCGACGGCGCCACCACCCCTCCGGGGGCGGTGGCACCGTCATGTCATGCCGCGTAGGTCAGCTGACGGGGATCGCCCGGGGAAGGGCGGAATCCACGGTGTTGCCGTGCTTGTCCTCGGCCGTCACGCGGACGCCCAGGAAGCCACCCGGCTTCAGCGCCGTGTGCGGTGCGAGGAACCGGTACTCACCGTCATAGCCGAGGATCACGACCTGCTGCCAGGTCGCGCCGTTGTCGGAGGTGACCCAGGCGCGGACCTTGCGCAGGCCGTCGACCGCACCGGTGACATCGGCCTTGACCAGCAACGGGAGGCCGGCGCGTGCCTGGTTCAGGTTGTTCAGCGGCGCGTCGAACGACACGTTGAGGAGGTTGACCGGTGTCGCTGTCTCACCCGTGCCGCCTGCGGTGAAGGTCCACTTGGAGGTGGCCTCGCCGCCCATCGGGAAGATCCCGGCGGAGGTGTAGGTGCGACGGAGTTCGTACGATGCCTTGTCGGCGTCCGCGAACGTCTTGTCGATCAGCGAGCCGCGGTCGGCGACCAGCGCGCCGTTGCGGTAGAGCTGACTCGTGGACTGGGTACGCTGGGGGACGTTGAAGTCGCCGAGCTGCGGGGCGAACCCCTTCGGGTTGACGGCGTCGTCCACCTTCAGCTGGAGGCGGGCACCCGCTGTCTGGCCCGTGGCACGCACCGAGAGCGGTCCGCCGAACCAGGTGTCCTTCGTGGAGGTTCCCGGCTTGTACGTGCAGTAGACCGGCGCGTAGTTCATCTCCACGCCGCCCTGGCTGCGGTAGCTGAACCGCAGCCACGTCCTGTCCTCGGCCTGGATGTACTCCGTGCGCTCGCGCGGGACGGTCAGGTAGGACGGCGAGGAGGTGTTGAGACCGTTCAGCCCGGTCCCGTAGACCGTGCTTCCCTCCTGGTAGCGGAGCTTCTCGTTCATCCCGCGGTACGTCGTGCGGACCTTGGCGAACTTCTCGATCTCGCTGCGGGTCAGTCGGCGCTCGGGGTTGTCAGCGACCTCGGTCCGGGCGTAGGCCGCGTCGTAGAGCACGGACGTGTCGCCCACGGTGGGGTCGCTGTCCGCGTCCGCGAGGCGCCAGCGCTCGTTGAACGCGACCTTGCCGAGGTGGGCCTCGGTGGTCGGAGTGATCCAGAGGGCGTCCTTGGGGAAGGCCCCGTAGGCGCCGCCGGCCAGCATGCTGTGACGGATGCCGTACTGGCCGTCGTCGGTGGTGCGGGACAGGTTGCCCATCATGAACTCGGGGCGGGTGTCCTTGCCTTCGACCGAGGCGGTCCAGCGACGGGCCCTGCGAGCGTCGAAGACGATCTCGTTCGTACCGGCCTTGAGGTCGGCGCTGACGATTGCGATCTGCTGGATGCCGTCGATGGTCATGCGGATCATGGCCAGGCCCATGTAGGTGCCCTCGGGGACCCGCAGGTCACGGGTTCCCTCGGCGCGGACCTCCGCGTTCAGCGAGGCGCCGCTCTCCGCGTTGAGCAGGGAGATCTGCGCGGGTGCGGGCTTTCCCGCACGGTCGAGCGTGGTGACCTTGACGGACTGTGCCCGGTCCAGGAGCAGCGGGATGCGCAGCGCCTGGCCACCGCCGTCGGGGAGCGCCGTCAGCGCGCCGCTGTACGTACCGGTCGGAGTGCCCGTGGCGTCGACGGTCAGGGTGACGTCGGCCGTCTCACCGGCGCCCACCGTCACGGAGGAGGCGGACAGCTTCAGCATGCCGTCCGGCGGAGGCGAACCGGCCGCGGCCAGCGTTCCCGTGAGGTTCAGGGTGACGGCATCGCTGCCCTTGTTGGTGAGCTTCACGGTACGGGTCGCGGTGTCGTCGGTGACGTCCAGGTGCCCGAAGTCGACGGCGCCGGTGTCGGCCACGACGGTCTGCTTGAGGGCGGCGGGAAGGTTCACCACGCCGGTGCCGACGTCGTACAGCGACTGACCGCTCTGCGGAGCCGTCGTGGTGCCCATCAGGGTGTGCTTGATCTGGTCCGGGGTCCAGTCGGGGTGCTCCTGCGCGAGCAGGGCCGCGGCGCCCGTGATGTGCGGGGCTGCCATCGACGTGCCGGAGAGTGCGGTGTACGCGGGGTCGGTCTGGACGGTGCCGAGGTTCGTGCCCGTGGCGCGTGCCGCGACGACGTTGACGCCGGGGGCGGCTATCTCGGGCTTGACCGTTCCGTTGAACGACGGTCCGCGGCTGGAGAACGAGGCGGTTCCGCCCGCGAAGTCCACCGCGGCGACCGACAGGGCGTGCGGGGCGATCGACGGGGCCGACACGGTGCTGATGTTGGGACCGTTGTTGCCCGCCGAGACCACGAACAGGGTGCCGGACGAGGTGGCCAGCGCTTCGAGCGACTGGGTGACCGGGTCCTGGCCGTTCGTCGGGCCGCTGCCCAGCGACATGTTGACGACCTTGGCGCCCTGCGCGACGGCCCACTCCATGCCGGCGATGACGGACGAGTCCGAACCGGACCCGTCGTCGCCCAGGACCTTGCCGACGATCAGGTCGGCGTCCGGTGCGACGCCGGAGCGTATGCCCGTCGCTCCTGCGCCGCTGCCGGCCACGGTCGCCGCGACATGGGTGCCATGGCCCTGCTTGTCGAGCGTGCTGCCGCTGCCCGAGAAGTCCTTGGCCTCGCTGATCCGCCCCGCGAGGTCGGGGTGGGTCTGGTCGGCGCCGGTGTCCAGCACGGCGACCTTGACACCCTTGCCCGTGCGGCCGGCCTGCCAGGCGCTGTCGGCGCCGATCTGGGTGAGGTTGCGGTCCAGCGCGTCGGCGTGCACCTTGCCGTCGAGCCAGATGCTCTTGACGCCGTCCAGCGCGTCCTTGCTGTCCAGGGCGTCGCCGACCTCGGCCGCGTCGTCCTTGTCGAGGACCGCCGTGCTCGCCCTGAGCGCGTGGAAGTCCCGCTTGGCGGGCATCAGTCCGTCGCTCTCGAGCGCTTCCGGACGGTCGGCGCCGGTGCGCCGCACGATCAGCGGGAGCGCGTCGACACGGGAGTCGTCGTAGCCGTCGCGGACCAGCCCGTCGACATTGAACAGCTGCGGGTCCAGGAGGGAACCGACCTTGCCGATCACATCGCTCGGGTAGAAGTACGCGTCGCCGTCGATGTCCGTACGGGCCAGAACCGTGCCCGGGGCGGAATCCGCCGCGGGCACCGCGCTGTACGACTTCCGGCCGTCCGGTGTGGTGGTGACCGTCACCCGGTCACCCGTGATCAGCGTGACCGTGTGGCTCACGGACGCGCCGAACGCGGCGGCGGTCGGCTCCGGGGCGGGCGTGGCGGTAGCCGTAGGCAGAACGGCGGGCGAGCACAGGGCGGCGACGGTGACCGCCGCCACGAGTCTGGCGCGAGCGAGGGGCTTCATGGGGACTCCGGCTTCGGGACGGGGAACGGTGTCGGTATGCCGTGCACGGGGGGCTCCGGCAGCTTGATGCGGTACGCACTCACATCGCCCGTCTCCTCCTCGGAGAGCAGAGTGGAACCGGTGAGCCGGCACCACCCACGGACGGAGGAGCGGACCTGAGGGTTGGCACTGTGCAGTTCCAGCACGCTGCCGAGCGGCAGCTCGCACCGGCGCCGCTCCAGCAGACCGAGGATCCGTGACCACGGTTCGCCGCCCGCGTCCACGACGGCACGGACCGAGTCATCCGGACCTGTCGCGTCGGACGACGCGGCGGGCGAGGCAGGACACATGGGCAGTTCATCCTCGGTGGGGCGGGAGCGGGCACACACCCCGCGGTTCGGGGTTGGCCAGACCGTAGGCAACCGTCGTTACCCGCGAATTACCCGCCGGAGGGGCACCTCAGCACCGGGTGCGGCCTTGCTGCCGGGCACCTCGTCATGGCAACGCCCGGGTAATGGGCGTGGTCTAGCGTCCGCCGCCCGAGGAGAAACACGGCAGGAAGCTGGGGTGGGAGATGCGGCGCGCACTACGCCGGAGCGAGGAGACCGCAGACGTCGGACTCGTAGCCCTCGGGGTGACCGTGGCCGAGGAAGAGCTCTACCGGCACCTGCTGCGCTCGGGCCCGGCGTCCGCCGAGGAGCTCGCCGCTGCGCTGCTGGAGCCGCACGCGGAAGTGGCACGACGGACCGAGGCACTGGCTGCGCTGCAACTGGTCACCCTGACGGCCGGCGCGCCGGAACGGTGGGTGGCCGCGGCTCCGGAAGTGGCGGTGGAGCGGCTCATGGAGTGCCGCCAGCGGGAGCTGAACCGGGCCCGCGGTGGGCTGGCCCGGCTAATGGACGAGTACAGGTCGGGCCATCGGCCCGGTGCGGTGGCAGGCCCGGTCGAGGTGGTCGAGGGCGCCGAGCGCTGCGGGCGCCGATACGCGGAGACCGTGGCGAACACCGCCAAGGAGCTGCTCGTGCTCAGCAGGCCGCCGTTCGTCATCCACGGTGGTGTCTCCCTCGATGTCCTGGGCACCCTCGACCGGAACGTCCGTTGCCGGTCGATCTACGACCGGCGCGCCCTGGACCTGCCGCACTCCGTCGCCGACATCACCTCCTACCAGGCCGCGGGCGAGCAGGTGCGCGTCGTCGACGAACTTCCCTTGAAGCTGCTGATCTCGGACCGGACGACGGCGCTTCTCCCTGGCGGCGACGACCGGCCCGGCGAGTGGTTCGTGGTCTCCGGCAGCACGTTGGTGGAGGGCCTGGTGTCGCTGTTCGAGCTGCTGTGGGAACGCAGCGTCCCGCTCGTCCCGGTGCACGCCGAGACGGACGTGACGGAGGCCGGACTGCCCGCATCCGACATCCAACTGCTCGGGCTGCTCTTCGCCGGGCTCACGGACGCGGCGATCGCCCGCCAGCTCAGCACGAGCGTGCGTACCGTGCAGCGGCGCCTGACCCGGCTGATGGAGCGGGCGGGCGTGGGAAACCGCGCGCAGCTCGCCTGGCACGCGGCGCGCGGCGGGTGGCTCACCCATTAGGGCATGTATCGAATCGTGATCAATCGCCTGTTGAACGTCCCTTACATGGCCGCCCGTTCTGGCGCGCGGGGTTCGGTGTGGCGTCAGCTTTGGAACCACACCGAGCCCCGCGTTTCAGATCAGGAGCCGTCGATCAGTCTCTGCACCTCGGGCGGGAGCTCTGAGCCGGAGTAGACGGAGAAGAACGTGGCTGTCTTCGGTGTGTCCCCGATGGCGATGGCAACCTTGGGAGAGATGCCGTCCACTTCGTAGGCCGTCTCCGTCGTATCCGGCTCCTCGCTCTTGTCCTGGCCGCCGGTGTCTTCGCAGGGTGGTTTGGTGGCGACGCCGAGCTTCTTCCCGGGTGTGAATTCAACGTTCGCCACGTCTCGATACGAACTGTCCTGGTAGGTGTACCGATTGACGCAGGAGGCCCCACCGCCACCGCTGTCGGCCGTGCACGCGGCTACTGACATCACCATGGCCGCCGCCACCAGCAAGCCGGCGGATCGCTCGGTCCAGCTCATGCGTGTCCCCCCTCAGTAGATGCTGCAAAGAGGAGGAGTTCCTCCTCCTTGCCACATGGCCTCGCCATCGCTCAGCACGGGAATGAGACCGTGCCCATGGTGAGGCCTTCGTGTTCCGAAATTCGACGTCGGCAATTCGGATCAGGTTCCCTTGCCACGCGTTCTTTCGACCCGAGATGTGCTCGTGCAGCCTGGGGCAGGCGGCAAGGATCGCACTCAGGTCAGCCGAGCGGTGGCAGCCGCTGCTCCTGGTACACCGGCGGGGCGGCGAATCCGAGCAGGCACGCGAAGCGCCCGCTGATGTGCAACTCGGCCCAGCGGAACCGCTCAGCGGACCCTATGGTCGACGGGTCGACGGTGCGTCACGCGGGTTCGACGGGAAGCCACAGCTCGCAGGTCGCCGTGCTGAAATCGTCCGCGCGCTCGAGGACCGCGACGACCGAAGGCCCCGGCCGTAGCCGCCACGGGTTGGAGGGGAACCACTCGGTCGCGGTCGCGGCCCAGGTCGTCTGCAGGGCATGCGGATGCGGTCCGCTGGTACGGAAGACCGCCCACATTCCAGCCGGCACCTCGATGGTGTCGAGCCCGTCCGGGACCGGCGTGTCCCGGCTGAGAGCCACTCCGTGCAGGTAGGTCAGTTCGCTGCCCTCCCTGCCGTCGGGGTCGAGGTCGTCACTGACCTGCAGCAAGCCCGCGGGTTCGGTGTCGCTGAGGGCCTTCAGTCGCCCGTGCTCCTCCTGGGGCAGCGCGGTGATGTGTTCCTGGATATGCGGGTTGACGCCCCGGTGAATGAGCGGAACTCGGGCTGCGTGTCCTACCAGCCTGAATGCGGGGCGGTCGGTGAGGCGGGTGTCCATGGGGAGAATCCCTTCGACGGTCAGGCGGAACCTGAGCTGCGGTTGCGTGCGCAAGGGGCCTCCGTCACGGCGTACGTCACCGGGGCCGACACCGTGGACCGCTCGGAACGCGCGTCCGAACGCCTCACTCGAGCCGTATCCGTGCCGGACGGCGATGTCCAGCAGGTCCTCCTCGCCCCGGACGACGTCGGCGGCGGCGACGGTCATGCGGCGCCGCCGCACGTACTCCGACAGCGGCATACCGGCCAACGACGAGAACATCCGACGCAGGTGGTACTCGGTGGTGCCGAGCGCTCCGGCCAACCTGTCGACGTCGAGCTCCTCGACGAGGTGCTCCTCGACAAGATCGACGAGCTGGTTGAGTGCCGAGATCACGAGGCCTCCTTTCGACTCCAACCCTGGCAGCAGGTACCCCCGCCGTACCCGATCGTTGCGAACCGATCCGATCAGGTGCCTGGACCGAGGCGCCAGTACCCACACATTCCTGCCACAGCAGTCGTTCCGACGGCTACAACACGCTCCGCCCGCCAACTGGAGCACTCAGTCACAGCTGGGCGGTTGTGGAGGGGGCTGTCCGGTGAGCCGCAGTACGACGGTTGTCACAGGCACGCGAGAGGGCCGTCGCCCGCACCAGCGGTCGGCGGCCCTCCCTGTCACCGTGCGTCGCGGCACGTGACTGCCGCGACGCACGCCGGGTCACTTCAGCGCGTACGCCTTCGTGATGTCCTGGACCGTGCGGTTCCCCGACGTGTCCCAGACCTCCGTCCGCAGGCTCACGAAGCCGTCGGTGGCGGCCAGTTCAGGATGTACGTACGTGGCCTTGAAGGTGTTGCCGTCCTTACGGCTGACCGGCACCCGCTGCCAGGTGGCGCCGCCGTCGTAGCTGACGGCCACTTTCGCGCCGGCCATGTCGGTGGACCCGGTGAAGCCCTTGGCCCGCGACGCGTCGACGGTCAGCGTGTAGTCCTGATCCGCGTCCACCTTGTTGAGGATGTCGGCCTTCATGGCGTAGTCGAGCAGCACGACGGGCAGTGCCTCGCACATGGTCGCCTTGGGCACGGTGACCTTGCAGTCCTTGACGGACATGGCGGTCGGGGCGGCCGATCCGAAGGTGTACTCGGTGTGGATCTTCGACCCGAGTGTCACGCCGGCGTAGTCCTTGGACCTGACCGAGTCGTCCACGAACCGGTAGGCGGCCTTCTCCGGGACCATGATCGCGCCGCCCGCCGGGACCGGCTCACCGTCGCGGTAGTACGTCCATGCCCGTGCGCGGCCCCCCTTGAGGAAGTGGTCGCTCTGCCCGTCCCCGCCCAGCTGCGGCTGGAACACCGTTCCGACGTCCGTGCGGCAGAAGCTGCAGGCGAAGTCGGTGGTGTTGGCGGTGTGCATGGCCGGGCCGAACCAGTCGCTCCGGTGCGTCGCGCCCGGTCGGTAGCTCTTGACCGTCTCCGCCATCTCGGCACCATAGGTGGTGCCGGCAGTCACCCCCTGCCTGTACGTGGCGCCCTCGGCGGCCAGGATGTAGTCGTCCCTGACTTCTCCCTGCTGCAGGAACTGACTCGAACGGAACGAGGTCATGGGGAACGGACCCCAGGAGTGCAGCACGTGGTAGCCGACACGCGCCTCACCGTCCGTGTGGAAGGCGTTCACGACCTTGGCGAACTTGTTCGCCCGGACGGTCATGCGCATGTTCGCGGGAATGCCCTCGTTGAAGTCCCACTCGCCCGAGTAGGCGTAGCGCGACTCCTTCACTCCCTCCAGAGTGATGCTGGTGCGCGCCGAGTTCGCGACAGCGGTGGCCAGGTCCCGGCCCTCCCGGTACGTCGTGGCGAGGTAGGGCACGGTGACTCCGGTGACGACGAACATCTGCGGCGAGTCGTCGTTCGGTGCGACGACGATGGCCTCGGCACCCGCCGCTTCGACCGCCCGCAGTATCGTGCCCGCGTTCCCGGTGGTGCGGTCGAGGTGCACCAGAGCGGCCTTGCCGCGGACGTCGGTCGCGGCGAGGTCGGCCGCCGAACCGCTGCCTGCGTCCACGACGTCGTACTTCCGCGTGCCTTCGAAACGCTGGAGGTAGCTGGACGTCTTGGCCGTCAGCGCCTTCGTCTCGGGCCGCGTCACGGTGGCCCGGATGAGCGGTTCACGCTTGGAGTAGTGGACGGACGTCCACAGCTCGCCGGTGGTGGGTTCGGCGGCGGGAATCGCACCGTAGCGCTCGTCGGACCAGTTGAGCAGGCCGGCTATGCCGGACACGACGTGCAGGGCGCGGTTCTCGGTGAACCGGGCGGTCTGGAACGAGAAGTCCGAGCGTTCCAGCGCCCTGCTCTCGTCGGGCAGCCGCACGTCGAAGTCCGTGGCCTTCGTGCCGTCGACGGTCACGGCGACGTCGCCGTCCGTGAGGTCGATCTCCGGCTGGGCGAAGAGGTCGGTGGCGTAGCTCTCGGTCGCGTTGCCGGTCCCGGCGGTCTCCAGACGACCGGTGACCGAGTACTTCCCTGCGGGCAGGCGGAGCTCCTTGCTTCCACCGGCGGCCGACGTGCTGGTGAAGTAGCCGTTGTCCAGCCCCAGCACGAGGAAGGAGGCCAGGATCGCCGGCTTGCCCTTGCGGTCCTTGAAGTTCAGCGTGAGGCCGTGGCGCTCCGCCTCCTTGATGAAGCCGATGGCCGTGTGCGCGCTCGCACCGCTCGCGGTGGTCGCCGTGAGGTGGCCGCTGTACTGACCGATCGGGACGACGTTCGGGTCGAGGACGACCGCCACCTCGGTGGAGCCGCCGGCCGGGACGGTGACCGGCTCCGAGGTGACCGTCAGGGCTCCGGCGGGCAGCGTGCTGCCCGTCTCGGCGCGGAGTGTCACCGTGGTGTCTGCGGAGGTCGGGTTGGTGAGGGTGACCTTGCGGGTCTCCTTCTCGTAGCCCGACTCCTGCCACTCGACGAGGCCGAAGTCCGCCGTGCCGGACATCTCCAGCTGGGGGTCGAGGGCCGCGGGTATGTCGACGCGGCCGTTGCCCTGCTGGTACACCGTCGGACCGGTCGCGGTCCTGGAGTGCGCGGTGAGCGCGTCCTTGATCCGCTGCCCGCTCCAGTCGGGGTGGCGCTGGGCGAGGATCGCGGCGGCGCCGGCGACGTGCGGGGTGGCCATCGAGGTGCCGCTGGCCGACGTGTAGTACTGGTTGACCGGGGTGCCCATGGTGGTGCCCGCGGCGCGGGCGGCCACGATGCCCACTCCCGGAGCGGTGATTTCCGGCTTGATGGCGCTGTCCCCGACGCGGGGGCCCCGGCTGGAGAAACTCGCGAGGACGTCGGACTTGTCGACGGCGCCCACGGTCAGGGCCGAGTCCGCGGTGCCGGGGGTGCCGATGGTGGTCTCGCCGGGGCCGGCGTTTCCGGCCGCGATGACGAAGAGTGTGCCGGTCGAGGCGCTCAGGCGGTCGACCGCCTCGGTCATGGCGTCGTCCGGCGCTGTCGTCGCTCCGCCGAGGCTCATGCTGATCACGTCGGCGCCCTGGGCCGCGGCCCACTCCATGCCCGCCATGATCCAGCTGAACTGACCGCTGCCCCCGTTGTCGAGGACCTTGCCGACGAGGAGGTCGGCGCCGGGAGCGACGCCCTTGAGCCGGCCCTCGGAGTTGGCCCCGCTGCCGACGATGGTGGAGGCGACGTGGGTACCGTGGCCCTGCCCGTCGTCCACCGGCAGTCCGGGGACGAAGCTGGCCGTCGCGGTCAGCCGGTCCTTGACGTCGGCGTTGGTGAGGTCGATGCCCGTGTCCAGGACGGCGACCTTGGCGCCCTTGCCGTCGTACCCGGCCGCCCATGCCTCGGGGGCGCCGATCTGCGGAACGCTCCGGTCCAGGGTGGCCTTCGCCTTCGCGTCGTACCAGACCTTCGCCACGCCCGCGCTGCCCGGCGCGGTGACCGGGGTGCCCTTGTGCGGCGCCTTGCTGACCGGCTTCACCTTCTGCCAGAAGGAGTTGGCGCCACTCTTGGCGACCGCCACACCGGTCATGTCGAGCCGGTCCAGGACGGCGCCGCGCTCGGCGCCGGGCAGGGCGTCGGCCCGCTTCTTCAGCGTCGCGGCGGTCGGCTTGTCCTGGTAGGCGACGATGACCGGCAGGGTGTCCGCCCGACCGTCCGCGTAGCCGTCCTTGATCAGTTGCGTGACGTTGAACAGACGCTGGTCCAGCGCACCCGAGGCGATGCCTTCGACCGCGTCGTCGGGGTAGACGAAGAGGTTCCCCTGAGGGTCCGTCATTGTCTGGAAGGTCTTGGCCTTGCCGTCGGCCGCCGTCGCCGCGACGGACTGACGGCCGCCGGCGTCGACGTCGACCGTCACCCGGTCCCCGGTGATGAGGGTGACCGTGGACGGCTTCGCTGCTCCCGCAGCGGGTGCGACCAGACCCGTGGGCGACGGTGTCGCCTGGGCTCCGGTCACGGCAGGGAGGGTGACACCGACTGCGAGAGCAAGACCGGTGGCCAGCAGCCGGTTTCTCGTTCTCCCCTGGGGGCGCTTCATGGGCTCCTCCTGGATCAGGCTCGGATCGCGCCGGATCGCGCCGCGGCCGGTCGGCCACGGCTTGGTTCCATTGCGTGTGTCCGAGACGCTACCGGCGGTGATCGGGCCCGCAGAAGGTCAAGGCGCGGCGCATAGGTGACACCGGCACCTATGCGTCACGGGAGGGTCGTACAGCACCAACATGTGCGCGGATCAGGCGAGTTCACGCACGAGGGCCGGACTCCGGTGTACTTCACCGTGAGTCCGGCCCCGTTCACGGCCGGGCGTTCCCGCCGGCCGGCTTCGGCGTTCTGTTCACGTCACTTCGCGACGCGCACCGCGTTGATCACGGTCTGCTCGATGCGACTGCCCGCGGCGTTCTCCCCCTTCACGCGGAGGGAGACGGAAGTGGCCCCCTTCTGAGCCCTCAGCTGCACCGTCGCCGCCCGTGAGGTCGTCTGCGAGGCCGCGCGGTGCCAGGTCTTCCCACCGTCGTACGAGACCTCGACCGACGCGGACCTGAGCGGCGACCGCGAACCGTCGGCGCCGCGGAAGGAGACCGTGAGCTTGTGTGCCGCCAGCGGCTTGATCGAACTGTCGAGCGCCACTCCCCGGAGGTCGTAGTCGGCGTGGAGCAGCGGAAGCGTGTGCCAGTCGACGCCCTCCGGTTGCGCGGAGTCGAAGGTCCACGCGGTGTGCGTCTCCGTGCTGGTCTGCCACCACGCCTGGGTCCGCTTCGCGTCGAGCTCGAAGCGGTACCGGGACTTCTGCGCCGGCAGTCCGGTGATCGCCGCGAACGGGTAGGGCGCGGTGCCGAGCAGTGCACCGTCGCGGTAGACGCGGAACTCGTCCACATCACCCTCTGCCATGGAGCTGCCCTCGTAGAAGTGCCCGTCCGGCGAAGCCCACACGGGGATCTGGACGACCATCTCCTCACTGTTCCGCGACGGCGTCATACCGGTCCCGGGGGCGTAGACGTCGACGGGCGACGTCGGGCGCTGCACCGGCTTGAACCACTCCTCCGAAACCACCTTGCCCGGTGTGTACGGCCGCAGCATGGAGACCATGGAGGCGCCGTTGCCCGGCACGACGACGCGCTGCCACTTGGCGTCCTCGGCGTTCACGTACACGTGCTGCGTCGTGCCGAACGCCATGTCGGCGAACGACCCCGCACCGCGCTGCGCGACGGTGCTGTAGCCGAGCCAGCCGTCCTGGTTGTTGCGGATGTCGTCGGGGTTGGCTCCCGGCGAGTAGGTCTTGACCGCGATGTCGGCGAACGTGCTCCGGTCGGGATCGAAGGTCTGGTCGGCGGCGATGCCGTCGTCCTCACCGCGCACCAGACCGTAGAGGTACGACGGGTTCTTCTCGACGGTGAGCTGGACACGGACCGGCCCCCGGGTGAGGGCCTGGGCCAGCAGGTCGCCCCGGCTCTTCGGGACGCCGAAGACGGGCACCGTGGCGGGGATCGAACCAGGGAGGCGTTCGTCGGCCGAGTTGACCACCATGATCGCGGCGGCGCCCGCCTCGACCAGGCGGGGCAGGACCGTGTACACGTCCGCGGTCCGCCGCACCATGGCCAGCTTGCCCTTGACGTCGACGGCCGCGAGCTCGGCGGCCGATCCGGTGCCGACGTCGGCGACGGTCAGGCGGCGCTTGCCGTCGAAGCGGCCGGAGAAGCTGAACGACTCTGCCTGCAGGTCCACGTCGTCGCGCAGCTGCGCCTTGGCGATGATCGGGGGGCTCTGCAGGATCCAGTTGACGTTCGTCCCGAAGGTGCCGTCCTTGGGCTTCGCGCTCGGCAGGGCCCACTGGTGGCCACCGGCGCGGCCGAGCACGAAGGTGGAGGAGGCGCCGGTGGACTGCTCGTCGGACCGGCGGCCCACCGACAGGATCAGGCTGCGCAGTTCGCTGCGCTGGGGTGTCTCCGCCTTGATGGGTTGGGCTTTGCGGCCGTCGGCGGAGACGGCGACGTCCTGGTCGCCCACCTCGATGTCGGGAATCCCGAAGGTGACGAAGTCGCTGTCCTTACGGAGGTGGCCGAAGACCGTGTATCGCCCCGGCTTGACGTGGGCGGTGGCCACACCGTCAGCTCCCACCCGGATGAAGGCCGGCGGGCCGGAGTCGGTGAGATCGCGAAGGGTGACGACGCTGGCGCTGGTCGCGGGGGTTCCGTCGGGCATCAGCGCTGTGAACGTCAGCTTGACCGTGGGCTGTTCGCGGTTCAGTGCCACGGTGGCGTGCGCGGTGACGCCCTCCCCCGTCGCCGTGATGGTCCCGGTGTACGTGCCGTAGGCGGTGGCGAGGTCGGGCGTCATGGTGACGTCCACGTCGGCGCTGCCGCCTGCGGGAACGGTCACGGTCTTGGCCGCCAGGGTCAGCGCGCCGGCGTCCACGGCGCCCGAGCCCGAGTCGAGGGTGAGGTCCGACGCCAGCGAGAGGGTCACCTCGTGGTCGGCGGTGTTGTGGAAGGTGACCTTGCGGGTGATCGGGGCCGCGGAGTCATGGGCGGCGACGGTGCCGAAGGACGCGTTGGTGGCCCAGACCGTCTGGTCCAGAGCGGCCGGGACGTCGACGCGCCCCGAGCCCTCGGCGAAGGCGCCGCCCGCCAGTGTCTTCGCGCTCGACATCAGCGCGCCCTTGAGGTCGGCGGCACTCCACTCGGGGTGAGCCTGGGCGAGGATGGCGGCGGCTCCGGCCACGTGCGGGGTGGCCATCGACGTACCGCTTGCCTTGGTGTACGACTCGCTGACGGGCGCGCCCATCGCGGTCCCGGACGCCCGGGCCGCCACGATGTCGACTCCGGGCGCCGCAATGTCGGGCTTGAGCGCGTTGTCCCCGAAGCGCGGGCCCCTGCTGGAGAACGGGGCGAGCTTGTCCTGCTTGTCGACGGCGGCGACGGTCAGCGCCGCGTCGGCGGCGCCCGGCGATCCGATCGTGGTCTGGTCGGGGCCGGTGTTGCCGGCCGCGATCACGAACAGCGTGCCGGTCTCCGCGGTGAGCTCGTCGACGGCGGCGCTGAGCGGATCGGTGCCGTCGGAGACCTCACTGGAGCCCAGGCTCATACTGACGACCTTGGCGCCGCTGTGCGCGGCCCACTCCATCCCGGCGAGGACCCACGAGTCGGTGCCCGACCCCTTGTCGTTCAGGACCTTTCCGACGAGCAGCTCCGCGCCCGGCGCGACGCCCTTGTTCTTCCCCTCGGATGCGGCTCCCGAGCCCCCGACCGTGGACGCGACGTGCGTGCCGTGGCCGTGGTGGTCGACCGCGTCCTCGGCGTCGGTGAAGTTGCGGGCTTCGCCGACCCGTCCGACCAGGTCGGGGTGGGTCTGGTCCACACCGGTGTCCAGCACCGCGACCTTGACCCCGCGGCCGTCCTTGCCTGCCGCCCAGGCCTGGGGGGCGCCGATCTGCGGCACGCTGTCGGCCAGGGTGGCCTTCACCTTGCCGTCCAGCCAGACCTTCTCGACGCCGGCGGCGAGCTTCCTGGCCGAGGCGCCCTTCTGCTTCGACCGCAGCCCGGACCAGAACACGCTGGTGCGGCCCGCATCGACATGCGTCGCGGCCGACTTCAGCCCGCGCAGCTTGCGCACCTTCTCGGCACCCTGCGGGAGCGGCACGTCCGCCTTGGTGCCCCGGACGATCAGCGGCAGTTCGGCGCCGTCGGAGTAGCCCTGCGCGATCAGCGCGTCGATGTCGAACAGGCGGGGGTCCAGGGTTCCGGCGTCGAGGAGCGCACGCACCTCGTCCGGAACCACGGTGATCTGCGTGCCGGTCTGCTCGATGCGCGCGATGCCCTCGGGGCTGTCCGCGTCGGGCTTGAAGGACACGTTCTGTTCGGCGCCGGTGCCGGTGACGACGACGGTGTCGCCGGTGATGAGACGGACGGTGTGGATGGCCGCCGACGTCGAGGGGCTCAGGGCGCTCACCCGTGGTTCCCGCGCAGAGTCGGCGCCGAGGGCGGCGGGCGCCGTGGCGCCTATCAGCGCGGCGAGCGCGACGGCTGTCGATGCTCTGAGTATGGGTCGGTGCATGGCAGTGATGTCTCCTGTAGGAAAGAGTGGCCGGGGCCGCGCACCCCAGCGGGGCACGGCCTCGGACGGTCGTCGGGAAGCGAATCGCTCACGCCTGTGGGCCGGGCGAGGCCATGCAGGCGAATGCGCGGTGCGGTTCGCCGTGCGCACGCACGCACGTGGCGAGGGCCGCTCAACGACCCCGGATCGCAGCAGACGTGCCGGCGGATCCGGGAGTGAACGGTTCCAGTTCGGCTCCGCTCCGTACAGACATTCCGCTGGCACATCGGCGTCAATGACCCCGATACGCCACGTGGTTGCCCCGGACGTGCAGGGGTGCGCCTTTACCGGCCGCCTCCCCGGCCCCTGAGGCACGGGGAGGCGGCCGGCCGAAAAGGGGCCGCTCCAGGGCTATCTCAGCGCGTAGGCACGGTTGATCGTCTCCACCGTGCGACCGCCGTCGTGGTCCCAGACCTCCGTGCGCAGCGTCACGTACCCGTCCGTCGCGGCGCGGTCGGGGTGGGTGACCGTGACCCGGAAGGAGTCGTCGTGCGCGCGTCGCGTGCGCGCTGCGTTCCAGGTCGTCCCGCCGTCGTAGCTGACGGACACCTTCGCGCCCGCCACGTCCGTACCACCGTGCCGGCCACGAGGCCGGGAGGTATGGACGGTGAAGTCGAACGGGCGGCCCGCCGGGGCCTCGTTGAAGACGTTCAGCGGCATCGTGTAGTCGAGCAGCAGCACGGGCAGGGGCTCGCACCGCGTTGCCCCGGCGACGACGTTCTCGCAGCCCTTGATCTCCGCCTTCCGCGGGGCTGCGGAGCGGAAGCTCCACTCCGTGCGGGTCGTGGAGCCCAAGGTCACCCCGGTGTAGTCGCCGAAGCGCTTGGTGTCCACGACGACCCGGTAGTCCGCGGGCTCGGGAACCATGAGGTGCTCGAGATCGGTCGCTTTCTCGCCGTTGCGGTAGTACGTCCAGGTGGGAAGCCGCCCGGCGACGATCGCGTGGCCGGGGTCCGAGTCTCCTCCGGAGTTGGTGGTGAAGAAGACGCCCGCGTCCGTACGGCAGAAGGAACAGGCCAGCTCTGTGTGGGCCGACGGATGCATGGGGGCGGCGTACCAGTCCGCACGATAGGTGCGACCGGGTCGTTCGTAGACGGTCTCGGGACTCACCATCTGCGCGGCGTACGAGGTGTGCGGGGTGACCAACTGCTGATACCTGACCCGCTTGTCGGCGAGGATGTGGTCGTCGCGGGTGCCGCCCTGGCCGAGTGCCTGGCCGGTCTGGAGCGACGGGATGCCGTAGGGGCCCCAGGCGTTGAGCATCTCCCAGCCGACGCGCCGGACTCGGTCCGAGTGGAAGGTGTTCCTGACGGTGACGAAGTCCTCGGTGGACGCCCGCCGGGCGGCCCGCGTGGGCAGCGCACCGGTGTCGTAGTACTGCGCCGAGTAGGTGTAGCGGGACTCGTTCACTCCGGTGAAGGCGACGGTCACGTCACCCCGCCCGGTGAGTTCGGCGAGTCGCCGACCGTCCTCGTAGCCCGCGACGGTCACCGGGATGGTCAGACCGCTGCCGACGAAGCCGGCGCGCGGGCCCTCCCGCGGAGGTACGGCGATGACGGCCTCGGCACCTGCTTCGGAGGCCCACCGTACCTGCTCGGTGATCCCGACCAGGTTGTCGGAGGTCACCAGGACCGCCTTGCCCCGCACGTCGGCGGCGGCGATCTCCGCCCGGCTGCCCGCGCCCACGTCCACGAGGCCCAGATTCTTCGTTCCGGAGAATCGCGCGGTGTTGACCGGGGCGCGCACCGCGATGTCCTCGTGCACGGGGCCGGTCACGGCGAGCTTCTGGAGTGGCTCGCGCACGGCGACGAAGGTCGAGAGCACGAACTCGCCGGTGAGGGCCTTGCCGCTAGGGATGACTCCGTACTTCTCGTCGGAGGCCGCCTGGACGTCGGTGTAGCCGCGCATCTGGGTCATCGCGCCGCCGGGCGACGTGCGCTGCATCGTCAGGGTGAAGTGCGACGCCTCCAGGGGCCCGCGCTCATCGGTGACGTCCAGCGACAGGTCCTTCGCCCGTGCCGCGTCGACGTGGAGCGCCTGCGCCTCGCGGGTGTTGTCGATCTCGGGGAAGGCGAACACGTCCGTGGCGTACTCGACGGTCTCGACACCGGCCGGATCATCCGTGATCAGGGTGCCGATGATGGAGTACTTGCCCAGGGGCAGGCGGAGGCTGAAACTGTCCCGGCCTCGGAGCCGATGGCCCGTCACATACGTGTTGTCCAGGCCCTGTACGGTCAGTTCGACCATGGACGGGATCTTGCCGATCCTGTCCTTGAAGTCGACGGTGACGGCCCGCCGCGGGGTCTCCTTGATGAAGCCGACCGGGGTGTGAACGGTCCGGCCGTCGGGTGCGGTCGCCGTGAGTGCGCCGGTGTACCGCCCTGCGGGGACGAGGTTGGGGTCGAGCGTGGCAGTCAGCTCCGCGGTTCCTCCGGCAGGCACGGTCACTTTGCCGGCCGCTGTCCCGTCGCGGCCGCTCAGACCGAGCGCACCGGCAGGCAGGGGCGTGCCGGCACGTTCGGTGACCGTCAGGTCCAGCGTCAACTCGACTGGTTCGCTCCCCTCGTTGGCGAGCCGGAGCGTCTGGGAGCGCTTGTCGAACGTACCGTCCTGCCACATGACGAGGCCGTAGTCGACCGTGCCGGCGAGCGAGAGGTCGGAGTCGACGGCGGCGGCGATGTCCAGCCGCCCGTATCCCTGCTCGTAGACCGTCTGGCCGCTGATCTGCCGTGCGTGGGAGGTGAGGGCTGCCTTGATCTGCTGCCCGTTCCAGTCCGGGTGACGCTGCGCCATGATCGCGGCCGCACCCGCCACGTGCGGGGTGGCCATCGAGGTGCCGTTCATGGCTATGTGCTGGGCGTCGACCGGTATGCCGAGGGTCGTGCCCGCGGCGCGGGCTGCCACGATGCCCACGCCCGGTGCGGTGATCTCGGGCTTGATGCCCGCGTCACCGATCCGGGGGCCCCGGCTGGAGAACGGTGCCATCGCGTCCGCCCGGTCGACCGCACCCACGGTGAGCGCGGAGGGGGCGTTCGCGGGAGTGGCGACGGTCACCTCTCCCGGGCCGCTGTTGCCGGCCGCGATGACGAAGAGGGTTCCGGTCGAGGCGCTCATCGAGTCGACCGCCTCGGTCAGGGGTTCCCGGGCGGCGGTCGCCGTGGCTCCGAGGCTCATGTTGACGACGTCGGCGCCTTCCGCCGCCGCCCATTCCATGCCGGCCAGGACGTCGGAGAAGTCGCCGCCACCGCTGTTGTTCAGGACCTTGCCGACCATCAGGTCGGCGGCGGGCGCGACTCCCTTGTACTTTCCACCGGATGCCGCGCCGGTGCCCGCGATGGTGGCGGCGACGTGCGTGCCGTGGCCGAAGCCGTCCTGGACGTCCTCGCCGAGGACGAAGCTCCGGCTCAGGCTCACCCGCCCCGCAACGTCGGGGTGGTCCAGGTCGATACCGGAGTCGAGGACGGCGACCTTCGCTCCCTTGCCGTCGAAGCCCGCGGCCCAGGCTGCGGGGGCACCGACCTGGGCGGTGCTCCGGTCGAGGGTCGCCTCCACCTTGCCGTCGTACCAGAGCCGCGTGATGGCCGGGCCGGTGGACGGCGCACGCTTCCCCTGCGTCTTGCCCTTGGAACGCACGGCGCGGAAGAAGCTCGCCGCCTCCTCCTTCTCCACGGTCACCGCGGTCATGCCGAGCCGGGGCAGTGTCGCGTTGCGCTTGCTGGCGGGGAGGTCGTCGGCCGCCTTGCTGAGCTTCGGCGTGACCGGTCTGCCCGCGTACGCGACCAGCGCGGGGATCTCATCGGTACGCGCGTCCGCCCGGCCGTCCTTGATCAGCTGGGTGATGTTGAAGAGTTCGGGGTCCACGAGGCCGGAGTCGACCGCGTCGGTGGAGTCCTGCGGATAGACGTAGAGGTCGCCGTCGGCGCCGGTCGACGTGTGGAACGTGGTCGGCCGGTCGCCCGCCGAGAAGACGTTCACCGCCTTGACGCGTCCGGCCTCGAGCGTGGTCGTGACGACATCGCCCGTGATGAGGGTGATACGGGACGTCCGGGCCACCGGCTTCTGCGCCGGGGCACCGACCACGCCTGTCGCCGTCGGCGCTTGTGTCCCGGCGGCTGCCGGCGAACCTGGCGTACCGGCGACCGCGGCCAGCACGATCGCCGCGACCGCGAGGGTTCTCAGCCTCGTTCGGCCGGCGGTTGGGATGGGGTACACATCAGCTCCGTGTGTGTAGGGGGTCGTTGCCGATCCCGGGGGCGCGCTCTGCGCGCCCGGTCAGGTCGTACGGGCGGCCGTGGGCCCGGCCTCCCGAGCTCACGGCCGCAGTGTCGTCAGCAGTGGGTGCGGTGGGCGTCCCGGGTGACCAGGCTGGTGTCGCCGAACGTCGAGTCCAGCCACAGGACCCGGCGGCCCTCACCCAGCACCGGTGCCTCCTGCGCGCCGGGGTTGCAGCTCACCGGTTCGGCGGCGCCGCCCTTGACCGGCATGATCCACAGATTGGGCAGCATGTCCTCGGTGGCGGTGTCCGCGGTGTAGTAGCCGCGGTAGTCGCTGTAGACGAGCCACTTGTCGTTCACCGTGATCTGAGGTGCGAAGGGGGTGTCGGGAGTGCCCTGGGGGACGAGCACCCGGTCGTCACTGCCGTCCGCGTCGGCGCTGCGGAGTTGGAGGTCCTCGTCGAAGTCCGTCTCCGACCAGACGATCCGGGTGCCGTTGGTGTCCACCTGCACGGCGTACGCCATCGGGTTCCCGGAGGGGTCCTTGCCGGCGGGCAGGATCGTGCGGCGGGCGGTGGACAGGTCGTACGTCGCCGCGTTGCGGCCGTTGAACGATCCCGCCACGTGGATGTAGGCGATCGTGTCGCCGGAGATCCGGGGGAAGTAGCCCTGGACCCTCTGATCAGGAGTGAGGTTGGTGACCGGCGCGTCGCCGGACTTCGTGAACAGGTCGTTGTGGTCGCCCGTTCCGCCCAGGGGTTCGTCCCCGCTCCACACGAACGTGTCGCCCGAGACATCGGCGTTGCCCTGCATGCCGCCGCCGGGGTGCAGGTCGGTGACCGTGCCGCCGTCGAACGAGCCTCGGACGACGTCGGCGTTCACCCAGTACGGGTTGACCCGGGTCAGCCGGGTCCACACCACGGTGTTGCCGCTGATGCGCGGAGCCGTGTTGCCGATGACTCCGTTCACCGTCCTGGACCCGGTGATGGGCTCCGAGATGACCCGGGTTCGCGTGCTGCCCAGGGTGCCGACCCTGATCTGCGGGTCACCCGTCGCGGGGTCCGTCTCTCCGATCACCCAGCGCTTGCCGTCCACGTCCGGGGCGCTGCTCGGCTGTACGCCGCTCAGTACGGTCCGTGAGTCGTGCGGCAGTCTCCGCTGCCAGGACTTGGTGATGCCGTGGCTGTCGAATGCCTTTGATATGGCGACGAGTTCGCGCTTACCGGTGTCGAGGGACCGGGCCGCGTCGAGGACCGCCAGCCGGCCTGCGTAGAAGTCCGTGAACGGGGTGAAGTACTGGGTGAGCGCCGTGTAGATGATCTTGTCCGCGCTCTTCGGGTCGAGCTTCTCCCTGATGTCCCACAGGGCTCCCGAGAAGATGGTCGAGTTGAGGTGCACTCCCCCGTTGTCGACGTCGGGCGGGAGCGACAGGTAGTCCCGCTCGGCCCTGCGGCCGTCGTTCATGTCGCGCAGTGCGCAGTCCTGCGGGGAGGTCTGCGGGCAGAGGTCCTCTCCGAGGAGGCCGGCGGCCGGGTCGTCCATGGGGGTACGGGAGTCGGTGACGTCGATGGCGTTTCCGAAGTAGTCGGAGACGGCCTCGTTGATGGCTCCGGACTGCTGGAGGTAGATCAGCCCGCCGGAGTGATCGGTGACGCCGTGGGTCATCTCGTGGCCGACGACGTCCAGGTCCGCGGCGAAGGACCGTCCGTTGGACGACCGGCCGTAGACCATCTTCGTGCCGTCCCAGAAGGCGTTGTCGAACGGGCGGCCCCCGTAGGTGACGTCGACGACCGAGCGCATGGAGCCGCCCTTGCCGTCGATGCCGTCGCGGCCGAGGGAGCGGTAGAAGTCGTACACCTGGCCCGCGCCCCAGTGGGCGTCCACCGCACCGGAGTCGGTGTTCGCGCCGTCGAAGTGAGCGGCGCCCGAGAGGGCGAGCTTGGCATCGGTGGGCATCGTGCCCTGGTACTTGGTGACGCTTGCCCCGGCCGCGTCGTAGGTGAGGATCTCGCCGCCCTGAGCGGCCCACATGGGCTTGGAACGGTCGCGCAGCTCGTACCCGCTGTCCGTGTCGTACACCGCGAGGGGCTTGGTCACGCCCTGCTGGTTCACGCCGGTACCGTCGGCAGGGCCCGCCTGCTGAAGGTTGTCGTAGTCGAGCGCGAGGGTGCCGTGATGAGCGTCCAGGTACACCTCGCGGCGGCTGGGCTTCCCTGCCGGAGTCAGCCCGGTGACCGTCAGGTGGTAGGCGAGCGTGCCCGTTCCGTCGGGGAGGACCACGAGCCCGTGTCCCTCGGTCTCGCGGGTGCCGTCCCTGTACGCGGTGGTGTCCACGAACGGGAGCAGGTCGATGGCCGCCTGCTGGGTGAAGGCCGGTTCGGTGTCCACGGTCAGATCGGTGAAGAGCGATCCGGCGGCGCTGGTGACGCCCGAGGTGTCCGCGTGCACGAGGTACGTGCCGCCGAGCACCGGAACACCGTGGTGGCGCTGGGTGAAACGGACGGTCGTGGTGTCCCCGGCCACGGACGTCCCCGCGGCGGCGAGGCCGAGGCCACGTGCGTGGTAGACGTCGTCGTTGTCGGCGAGATGCCGGCGGGCCCGCTCCTGCGGCGAGGCGGAGACGGACGGGGCCTCGCCATCGAGGCCCGTGACGTGGGTGGGCGTACGGGAGTTCAGGCCGGCGATGATGTCCGGCGGTGGCTCGTCGGCTGCGGCAGGGGTACCCGCGAGTACGAGGGGCACAGCGAGTGCGGCGGCCATACCGGCACCGGCAAGGCGTCTGAGACGCATGGCTTGTTCGGCCTCCAGGTCGGGAACAGTTGCCGCACGCTAGGCAGCCGCCATTACCCGGCAATTACCGGCACCGCTCCATGGAGGTCTCCGAAGGGGGCGGGCCGTCACTCACTGCGTGCCGGGCTGCGGGGCGCGCACCGGCGGCGCTTGTCGGGGAGGACCTGGGTGATGCCCTGGGCGTCGCAGTGCTCCAGCAGGGGGACGGTGACGCGTCGGCTGGTGTCCAGGGCGCGGCTCGCCGTTCCCACGGTGAACGGTTGGTCGAGTTCGCTCAGTCGGTCGGCCGCCAGCCGGGGCGCGTCCGGCAGCAGCACCACGTGCTCCGCGAGCCGCAGTACCGCTCCGTGGCGGACCGCGGTGGCGAGCTCACGGCGGCCGAAGCCGAGTTCCGCGAGCCTCTGGGCGTGGGGGGCGGCGAAGGGCCGACCGTCGAGTTCGGCGGTGAGCCGGCGCACCGCGTCCGCCACAGGGACGGGCTGTGCCGCGTGCCCCGCGGTCACGCGCCCGCGGCTCATCCTCAGAGGTGGCGTGACCAGTGCCTCCACGAGGGAAACGGCAGGCAGGCCCAGACGATGCCGAGCGGCCTCCACCGGTATGCCCTCCTCGGTGGGCCGCTCGGAGAGGTATTCCGCCACCAGATCGGCCAGCCGGGCGCGCAGGGCGGTCCAGTGTGCGGGGTCGGCGAGCCAGTCCCCCGCGACGGGTGCGGTGTGGACGGCCACCCCCATCGCGGTCAACTCCGCGCGCCTGGCCAGCAGCCGGCGCCGCAGCTCGGACGCCTCGTCCGGGGTTCCGTGGACGTCGCCCAGCTCGGCCGCCCGCCGTGCCACGGAGCCGCGGCGCCGCAGTTCCGGTGGCCGGGGGTCGAGCACGGTCAGACCGGCGAGCACCTGTCGCAGGCCGGGATCGCGCAGCACCGCGCGGTCGCCGATGCGCAGCGGCAGTGGTTCCGGGAGGGTCAGCCGGACGATGTCCGGACCGAGCGGCCGTACGCGTACGGGCACGGCCGCCGAGCCGATGTGGGCGACAGCGGTGCGGGGCAGTTCCGAGGCAGGCGTTCCGCCGTGTACGCGCACGTCGCAGCTCAGGCAGGGGAGGAAGCTGTCGGGTGTGAGCAGGGCGTCACCACGGCCCGTCGACTCCTTGTCGAGGCCTCGGAGGTTGACTGCGACCCGGGCGGTGGCACGTACAAGGCCGGTCTCCTCGCCGAGGGCTTGCAGCCCCCTGACGCGCACGGGGCTGTCGGAGCGGGCGGTCACCAGGACGTCGCTCCTGCGGATCCGCCCCGCCCCGAGGGTGCCGGTGACCACCAACCCGCTGCCGCGCACGGTGAAGGACCGGTCGATCCACAGCCGCACCGGGGATGCGGCGTCCCCGTCCGGCAGCCGCGCGACCAGCCGGTCGAGGGCGGCGCGCAGCTCGGCGAGTCCCGCGCCCGTGCGGGCGCTGACGGCCACGGCCTCCACGCTGCCGAGGGTGCTGGACCGGATCCGGTCCCGTGCCTGCGCAGTGGCGGGGCCGGGGTCGGCCACGTCGCAGCGGGTGATGACGAGCAGTCCGTGCCGTACGCCGAGGGCGTCCACGGCGGCGAGGTGTTCGGCGGACTGGGGCATCCAGCCCTCGTCGGCGGCGACGACGAACAGCACGGCGGGCACGGGCCCCACGCCGGCCAGCATGGTGGGCACGAACCTCTCGTGTCCCGGTACGTCGACGAATGCCAGCCGTTCGCCCGATGGCAGATCCGTCCATGCGAAGCCCAGGTCGATGGTCAGGCCACGGCGCCGCTCCTCCGCCAGCCGGTCGGGGTGGGTGCCGGTCAGTGCGTGGATCAGTGTGCTCTTGCCGTGGTCGACATGCCCGGCCGTCGCGATGACCCGCATGATCAGCGCCCCGCCGCGCGCAGCACCGCGACAAGGACGTCGCTGTCGCACTCCTCCGGTACGCACCGGAGGTCCAGGAGCAGCCGGCCGCGCACCACCCGCCCGAGCACGGCCGGTTCACCGGTGCGCAGCGGTTCTGCCAGGTCGTCGGGGAGGCTGAGCGCGCAGGAAGGCAGAACGGTCCCGGGTGCGCCGCCTCCTCCGACCACCGCCTCGTGGGGTACGACGCGTGCGTCCAGGCCTCGGCGGGCGGCGTCGTCGGCCATGCGCAGCGTGCGGGTGCGCAGCTGCGGCAGCGGCATGTGCACGGCTGTGTGCACGGGGGGCTCGGGACCGCGCAGTGTCGCTTCCAGCGCGGACAGGGTGAACTTGTCCACGCGCAGGGCGCGGGCCAGGGGATGGCGGCGCATCCGTTCCACGACGGCGGCCCGGCCGAGGACCAGCCCGGCCTGCGGCCCGCCGAGCAGCTTGTCCCCGCTGGCGGTGACCAGGGTGGCCCCGGCGCGCAGGGCCGTGGCCGCGTCGGGCTCGTCCGGGAGCACCGGGTCGGGGGCGAGGAGGCCGGAGCCGATGTCGACGACGACGGGCAGGCCCAGCGACGCCAGTTCACCGGGGCCCACTCCCCCGGTGAAGCCGTTCACCGTGAAGTTCGACGGGTGGACCTTGAGGATGAAGCCGGTGTCCGGGCCGGCGGCGTCCGCGTAGTCGCCGAGACGGGTCCGGTTGGTGGTGCCGACCTCGCGTATCCGGGCGCCGCAGGAGGCCAGCAGTTCGGGTATCCGGAAGCCGTCGCCGATCTCCACGAACTCGCCCCGGCTGAGCAGGATGTCGCGCCCCGGGGCCAGCGTCACCGCCGCCAGGGCCAGGGCGGCGGCTCCGTTGTTGACCACATGCACCGCCTCCGCGGCCGGCACCGCTTCCCGCAGGGCAGCCATGGCGCCGCGTCCGCGTGGCGCCCGTCTGCCGGTGCCGAGGTCCAGCTCGACGTCCGTGTATCCGCCTGCCGCCGCCATGGCCTCCAGTGCGGACCGCGACAGCGGGGCCCGTCCCAGATTGGTGTGCAGTACGACGCCGGTGGCGTTGTGCACGTGGCTCAGGCCGCCTGTGTGCGCGGGGAGCGCGGCAAGTGCGGCGTGGACGGCGTCGCCCGGGCCGATCCGTCCTTCGCGTACGAGCTGTTGGGCGGTGCCGACCGCGGCCTTGACGACGGGCCTGCCCAGCCGTGCGGACGCCTCGCTCAGGCGGGAGTCGCCGAGGAGCACCGTGGTGCTCGGCACCTGCCTCCGGATGTCCGCAGGCGGCTCCTCCGTCTCGTCCGCCACCCGTGCCACCCCGATCGAAGTCAGCGGAGGCGGACGGGAATCGAACCCGCCTGGCCCGGTTTCCGGACCACACCGATTTTGAAGATCGGGAGGGGCACCAGCCCGCCCAACGCCTCCGGAGCAAGATTGTGGTCCCTGCACACTGCTGGGGCAAGGGGTGAAATGATCGCCGTATGACGACAGTTGGCCCCGCCACCGTTCCGGCCGCGCCCGTGCGGTTGACCCAGTTCGCGCACGGAGGCGGCTGCGCCTGCAAGATTCCTCCGGGGGAACTGGAGGCGATGGTCGCGGGACTGCTGCCGCCCCGGAACCCCGGGCAGGCCCTCGGCGGCGACGAGGACCGGCTGCTGGTCGGACTCGACGACGGTGACGACGCCGCTGTGGTGCTCACCGGTGACGGCACCGCCCTGGTGTCGACGGCCGATTTCTTCACACCCGTCGTCGACGACGCCCGCGACTGGGGCCGGATCGCCGCGGCCAACGCCCTGTCCGACGTCTACGCGATGGGCGGCCGGCCCGTCGTCGGGCTCAACCTGCTGGGCTGGCCCCGTGACGTACTGCCCGCGGAGCTGGCCCGGGAGGTCCTGGCGGGAGCGCTCGAAGTGGCCCGCGAAGCCGGCTGCTTCGTCGGCGGCGGCCACAGCATCGACAGCCCGGAACCGCTCTACGGAATGGCCGTGACCGGCCTGGTGGATCCGGACCGGCTGCTGCGCAACGACGCCGGTCGGCCGGGCGTGCCCCTGACCCTGACCAAGCCGCTGGGCGTCGGAATACTCAACAACCGCCACAAGCGGACCGGTGAGGTCTTCGCGCACGCCGTCGCCACCATGGCGGCGCTCAACGACAAGGCCTCTGCGGCTGCCCTGGAGGCCGGCGCCGTGTGCGCCACCGATGTGACCGGATTCGGGCTGTTCGGCCATCTGCACAAGCTGGCCAGGGCCAGCGGCGTCACGGCCGTGGTGGATTCCGCCGCCGTCCCCGTGCTCGACGGCGCCTGGGAGTCCCTGCGGGCCGGGTACGTCAGCGGCGGCACCCGGCGCAATCTCGAATGGGTGCGCCCGCACCTTGACGTGGGACGGGCGAGCCAGGACCAGCTGCACCTGCTTGCCGACGCACAGACCTCCGGCGGGCTGCTGATCGCCGGGGAGGTGCCCGGACATCCGGTCATCGGGGAACTGGTTCCCGCCGTAGCCGGCACCTCCCTGATGATCCGCTGAGCGCTGCGGACGGCCGCGGGTCCCCGGGCGAGGCCCGGGTCCCGCGGCCGGGCCGCTACCGGTAGCGGATGTGCAGGTGGTTGTCGTGGTTGGCGTAGCTCGTGGTCAGCCCTTCCGAGATCAGCTGCGGGTCGTTGAAGAAGATCAGCTGGACGTGACCGGGGGCCTTCGCCCGGATCTCCTGCACGAGCCTGCGGGTGGCCGCACGGTCGTAGGTGCTCGACTGCCAGGTGATACGCCCGGCGGTGCACTGCGCCGAGTCGGTGCGGGCGGGCCACACGTCGATGTCCATCCCGACTTCGTGGCTGCCGTGGCCGGGGATGTCCCCGCCGTGCTCGAAGCCCGCGTCGCCGACCGGCAGTCTGCCGTTCCCGGTGACGGCGAAGGTGGCGGCGGCGGCCTCCAGTTGGCCGACGGCGCCGGCTGTCGCCCAGTGGGCACCCGCGTTGCCGTCGGGGCTCTGTGCGCACATCGTGGTGCCGCCGAAGTTGATGTTCTCGTAGTGCCACAGCAGGTTCTGCCAGGTGGTCGGCCCGACGACGCCGTCCGCACTGATTCCCGCATGGGACTGGAAGGTGCGGACGGCCGTGCCGGTGGCGGGTCCGAAGGCCCCGTCGGCCGAGAGTCCGGCGCCCCGCTTGGCGTTGAGCAGCGACTGGAGGGCCGTCACCGCCGGCCCGTTGTCGCCCTGACGGACGGTGATGGCGAGCGCGCCCCAGGTGGCGGGCCCGACGATGCCGTCCGCGGCCAGACCCTTGGACTGCTGGAAGCCCACCACGGCGCTCTGGGTGCCCGAGCCGAAGGCGCCGTCCACCGCCACGGGGCGGCCGTGCGCGGCAAGCAGGTGCTGCAGCGCGACGACGTCGGATCCTCGGCTGCCGTTGCTGGTCAGCGGGAACGCCGCCTGGGGGAAGGCCTGCGCGGGGACGCCCAGTCCGAGGAGCAGGCCCGCCAGCGCGGCGAACAGCGTGATGATGCGTGCGAGTCGTCTCATGGTTTCTGCCTCACTTTCCTGTTCATCCGCCTGCTCACTTTCCGGACTGGAGGGCGCCCCAGGTGGCGGGGCCGACGATGCCGTCGGCGCCCAGCCCGCGCGAGGACTGGTAGTCGCGTACGGCCTGGGCGGTACCCGAGCCGAAGATGCCGTCGATGGCCACCGTCCGGCCGAGCGCGGCTGTCAGGGCGCGCTGCAGTCGCGTGACGGCCTCTCCCGTCGAGCCGTTCTGGATCGTCGGGGTGGATCCGCGGGACAGCAGGGCCGTCCAGGTCTTCGGACCGACCGCACCGTCCGCCGTGAGCCCCTTGCTGGACTGGAAGTTCCGGGCGGCGGCGGTCGTGTCGGGCCCGAAGATCCCGTCGGGGGTGCCCGGGTCGAATCCGGCGGCCTTGAGCAGGCACTGGGCGGCCTTGACCCGGTCTCCGGTCGAGCCGCTCTGGACGGTGGTGTACGCGGTGAAGTCGAGGTTCGCCCCGCTGCAGCTGGGTGTGGGCGTGGAGCCGTTGCCGACGTCCAGGTAGTCGCGGTCGATGTTGATCGAGTAGCCGCCGTAGGACTCGGTGACCTCGCCCACGTACTGGTGGATCCGCTGGTGGTTGGACCAGTAGGAGGACGGTACGTAGGAACCGGTGTCGGTGTCGGCGGCGCCGTTCCACCATGCGTAGAACAGGTGGTCGACGCGCGTGTAGGCGCCGTTGTTGTACTCGGCGGCGGCGTCCTTGATTCCGGAGGCGGCGCTGGAGTAGAAGCCCGACAGATAGCCGCTGCTGTGCAGCCGTTCGGTCCAGCCGGACAGGTACGACAGCACGGACGCCTTGCAGGAGGCTGTGGAGGTGTACGCCTCGATGTCGCTGTAGATGGCGCTGCCCGCCGGGATACCGAGGCCCGACGCGGCGGAGATGGCGCCGGCCGCCGCGGTGACGCCCTGCGACTTGGCCGTGGCCGGATCGGTGGACATCTTCAGCGAGTAGTTGGTGCACGGTGCCTGGCGGCCGACATCGATGGGGAACAGACGCCATCCGTTGTTGGTCTGGCTGGTCACCCAGCTCGCCGTCAGATTCGGCTGGGCGCAGCCGCGGAAGGAGCCGCTGATGTAGACGCCGACCGCACTGTACGGCGAGCTCGCCTGCCAGGCGTTCATGGCGGCCTGCGAGGGCGCGGTGCAGGCGTCGAATCCCTTGCCCAGGTAGCTGCCGGGTTGCGGTCCGGCCGCGGCCAGGGGGGTGGCGTCGGACCGCTGGGCCGCGGCCGGCAGCGCGATGCGCTCGGCGCCGCTGGTGAGCTCGGCCGAGGCGAGGACGCCGCGTACGAGGTTCTCGGTCTCCGGTGTGTGGGCGGCGGTCACGAGGACGCCGGCGTCCTCGACCGCGATCTGGATGGTGTCGTTGCTGGACGCGGCGGTCGGGGCGATGGCCTTGCCGCGCTGGGTCCGCGCGGTCGCCGCCGTCGCCTGGCCGGCGGAGCGGGCGGTGATGGGCTCCACGACGATGCCCGCCGAACGGCCGACGACTCCGGCGGGGCAGTCGTTCTGCTCGGCGGGCTCGCCCAGGTAGACGGCGGGTCTGTCGAACCGGAGGCAGGCACGCGGGTTCTCGGCCAGATCGACCACCTGCCATTCGGCGGGCACCTCGATGCGGTAGCCGTGGTAGGTGACGCTCTGCAGGCTCTCGGGCTGGGAATCTGCCTGGGCGGGGACGGGGGCGGCGAACGCGCCGATACCGGCGAGCACCGCCAGCAGGGCAGTTCCGGCGCGGGCGCGCCAGGGGATCCGGGAGGACATCGGTTCACTCCTACTCGAATGCGGGGGGAGAGTGAGGGGAGCGGCTCGGCAGGTCTGCTCCGGTTCGGCCACGGGCGGCGCCTGCCCGTGGCCGGAGTCGGAGCCTGATCGGCCGCGCACCCTGCGGACGGTGCGGGCCCGCCTTCCCCGGGCCGGAGTCCGGCCCGGGGAAGGCGGGCTGCTGTGCGGGTGCGGTGGCGACGTGCCGGTCAGACGCCGCAGTTGGGGGCGGACCAGGAGCGGCTGGTGCGTCCGTCCACGTGGGTGTGGTCGTTGTGGTCGGGGTAGCCGGGGCCGAAGATGCCGCCGAAGCCGTGCGAGCGAGCCCGCTGGGCGAGCGTGCAGAACGACGGGCTGCCGATCAGGTCGGCGGCGTCACCGTAGAGGTGCCGGCTGTTCGAGGCACCGCCCGCCGCGTTGTTGCAGGCCGTGGAGCGGAATCCGCTGGACACGGAGATGGGCACGTCTCCCAACGCGTGCCGCAGGGCCTCCAGCTTCCACATCGTGCGCAGGCCGTTGGACTTGGCCGTCGCGGCGCTGACCGCACCACCGGACCAGTCGGAGTTGCAGTTGTTCAGCTCGGCGTAGGTGAAGTGGATGGGGGTGCAGTCCGGGTCCTGCAGTGCGTAGATCTTGCTGAACGTCTGGGAACCCGCGATGCCGTCCGCTCCGAGGCCGTACGCCTGCTGGAACTTTATGACCGCGGCCTTGGTCCGCGGGCCGAAGCTGCCGTCGACGGAGAGGATCTCGCCGTAGTCGACATGCCCGGCCACCCGGATCTGCAGCTGGGTCACGTCGTCGCCCGACATGCCTTCGGACAGGGTGCGGCCCCAGGTGTAGCACTCGTCGGCCTGGGCCGGGGCGGCGGTGGCCAGCACCCCCCCGATCGTTGCAGCCATGATCATGACAAGAGATAGGGCAAGTTGGATCGCACGCCTCAACATGGCGCCTCCGTTGTGAGTCCTTCCGATTCCCCGCTAGAGGGCTGAGGCGAGTTTGGCCCCCCTCTCCGTGGCATGTCCACACCATCACCATCTGCCACAGGACCAGACCTCCGGCGCAACATGCCTGTAACTGAAGGGAGTTGAGTGACCTGGTGCAATACCGTGTCCGGTCCCGGACCGGGCGAGCCGATGAGACGGGGCGGGGACGCTACTGCCAGACCGCGCAGGCGGCAGCGGCGATCAGCACGGAGGACACGACGGTCATGCCGCTCAGCCGCGCCAAGAGCCGGTCGTCCCAGCGCTCACCGTCCCCGGAGAGCCTGCGCAGGGCCGGGGTGAGTGCCCGGCCGGCTCCGAAGCCGAGTCCTGCGGCCAGGGCGGGCAGGTAGGAGCCCCCGGACAGGAGCACCGCCACAGCCACCGCGTACGGTGCGCTCGCCGAGACGTAGGTGCGCACGCCCGTACCGAGCTCGAAGCCGAACTGCAGTGCGCCGCGCGCCAGATGACGCCGCAGGACGTCCTGCGGTATCTGCCGGGCGTTCTGCGGCAGTCGCAGCGTCAGCTTGCCCGCGTCGCGCAGCGCGGCGAGCAGCGCGACGGCCACGATCAGCCCTTGCCGCACGCCGGCCGGGACCGGCGTGAAGAGACCGGACACGAGCCACAGCACCCCGGCCGAAAGCACCCCGCCGGCCAGCAGGCCGCAGGTGAACACGCCGAGGACCAGCGCCTGTCTGTACGTTGCCCGCCAACCTGGCGAGGCCAGCGCGAATGCGCTGTTACGCGTTCAAACGGAGCCGGAGAGCGAGTAACCGGCCAGACCGCCGGTGATCGCCCAGGTCAGCACGGGGGCGTGGAGGACGGCGGCGATCACCGCGATCCCCAGGGCCGCCACGGGCAGAACGGGGTCGGTGAGCGGCGCCCGTACGGCACGGGCGCCGCTCGGCCGGTCCGCGGGACGGACGGACTCCGCCACCTAGACCGTCCCGGTCAGTGTGAGCCAGGTGTTCGGGCCGACCACGCCGTCGGCGGTCAGGCCGTGCAGGGACTGGAACGAGACGACGGCCTGCCGGGTGAGCGAACCGAAGTTGCCGTCGACGGTCAGGGCGGAACCGTGCTTGTTGAGCTGGCGCTGCGCGCCCTGTACCGCATCGTTGATGTCGCCTTGGCGCACGGTGACAACCAGTACCGGCCAGGTGGCCGCGCTGACGCTGCCCGTGGGGCTGAGTCCTTTCGCCGACTGGAACGTCTCGACCTTCGCCTCCGTGTCCGTACCGAAGATGCCGTCGACATCCGTGGGATGACCGTGGTGGGTGAGCAGATGCTGGATCGTGAAGACGTCGGGCCCGGTGGCGCCGCTGCCGATGGTCGGCCAGGTCACGGAGCCGGGGCAGTCACAGTCGGTGGTCCAGCGGCAGATGGACTTCACCCATCCTGATCCGGTGTTGCGGTACCCGTCGTGGCAGCGCCGCTCGATACCGCAGCCACAGTTGCCGCACGCCGCGCTGTAGCGCCACAGCCAGCCGTCGTAGGTACCGGCGTAGCACTGGTTGGGCCGCAGGGTCCAGGTGACTCCGTCCGTCCGGTGGAAGCCCGTGTTCGTCCCTGATGTCACGCACGCGTCGGCATAGATGGTGCTGGGCCCGCAGCCCGGGGAGCAGTTGTGGTCCGCGGCGTAACTGGGGCACGCACCGGTCCAGATGTCGTATCCGTCGGCATAGGCCTCCCGGGCGGCGGAGAACACCCCCAGCGCGGCGAATCCCGCGGCGGTCGCGGCCTGCAGCACGGTGCGCCTGGACGGTGCGAAGGAGGGAAGGGCCCCGCGCCCGGTCAGGGAGCGGCGGCGGCCACCGCTCCCGGAGCGGCGCAGCGTGGGCACGTCGTCCAGTGAAGTCATGGCCGGCTCCTCGGCGTGGCGGGTGCGATGTCGTCGAGCAGCCGCAGCAGCGCGGTGGGTGAACCGAGCGGCTCGGAACGCACGATCCGGTGCTCCGGATCGATGGCCACCGCATAGGGGGTGGCGGGTATGTCGTAGGCCGTGAACAGCTCCGGACGGTTGTCCCTGACCGGGACTGCGCCCTCGTCGGCCTGCGGTCCGGCGCCCGCGTAGAGCCCGAGCACCTGCGGAGCGGCCGCGTCGCCCTGGCGGACCGTCCAGGCGCCGGCCTCGGCGAGCACCTGGCCGCAGGTGCGGCAGTCCGCGTCGAGGAAGAGCAGCAGCGCGGCGCGGCCCGGTGTCAGGAGGCCGTCGAGCCCCGACGGATCGGGCCGGGCCGCATCGAGCCCGGGCGCCTGTGCCCCGGGGGCGATGCCCACCCGCCCGGGGCGGTGCGGCTGCGTTCGTGACAGTTGGTGCACCTGCCTGATCAGCCCCGAGACGACCAGCGCGAGCAGCGCGATCGCCGCCCACGAGGCGATCAGAGCGCTGGTGGTGAAGTCCATCGCGTTGGCACTCCTTCGGCGGTCCGGTGCACGGTGGCCCTGTCCTGCTGGTGAGCAGGGGCCTTGGTCGGGGGGTGGACGGAGGCTGCGGTCGGCTCGTGCATGGCAGCGGGCAGGGACCACAGCAGCGCGGTGCAGGCGGGGGCCGCGAGCATCAGCGTGATCAGCTCCGCCGTGGAGAGCCGTACGGGGCCGGCCCCGATGACTGCGGCGCCGGTCGCCGCGAGGACGGCGAGGGCCGCGGCCCGCCGGGTCACCCAGCGGCTCAGGGGCACATCCCGGCCGGAACAGCCGCACGGCCCACCGCGGCCGAGGGCGAGGACGCGCCGCGTGTAGGCGGCGTAGAGCCCGAACAGGATGGCACCCAGACCCAGTACGCACTGCAGCGCCAGCTGATGTCCCGTCAGGAGCGCGGCTGTGCCGGCCGCCCCCAGGACACCCTCCGCGATCGGCAGGGTGACGGCCGCCAGTCGGCGGTTCCGCGGGCTCAGCACGCCGTGCGCCCACAGCGCATCGCCCAGTGCGGCCGGTGCGGCGGCATGGGAGCCCGCACCCAGGAGCAGCGTCAGGATGATGACGGAGGCGGTCAGCCCACCGTAGAAACCGGTCACCGGCGGATCACCCCGTGTGCCGCAGCGTGAGCCGCCCGACGAGATCGGGCACCCGCTCGACAGGAGTCGACGCCAGTGGCACCAGCGTGGCCCAGATGTCGGTGGAGGAGAGCACGAAGAACGGGCTGCCGTCGGACAGCGTGTCGCGGAACAGCTCTCCGGACGCGACCGCCACCCCCTTCCAGGGCGGGAGCTGGGCGGTGTGTTCCCTCGTGCGCCGGGACAGCTCCAGCAGCCCGAGGCCGGGCACCTCCTTGATCACCGTCGCGGGCCGCGCGAAGGCGCTTCCGGCCGAGGGATCCGGCTGGAGGGTGATCCCGTACTCGCTCTCCGCGATACGCACCGACCGGAGCAGCCCGAGCACCGCGGCCACGTCCAGGCCGTACAGCCGGGTCACGAGTGCGTGGTGCTCCCCACGCCACACGACGAGCGACGGCCGCTCCACGAGCCCCGAGCGCGGCTCGCGCTCGACCGACTGGAAGATGCGCAGCGTGCCCTTCTGGAAGGTGAGCTCGGATTCGGGTGACGCGATGCCCAGGGAGGCGGCGACATCGTCCCCCAGGGAGGCCGGCCCGGCGGTGAATTCGACCAGTCGGCCACCGGCCACCACCTCGACGGCGGATGTGGACGGGGACCGGAGGTCGACGTCGCCCTCCAGGTGGTACGTCCCGCCATCGAGTGCGCGATGAGTGACGAACGATGCGGCCATGTGCATCCTCCTGGGGGCGGGGGGTCTGATGTGACACCGCAGCCGCTGAGGAAACTAGACAAGAGTCATGCCCCTGTCAATCTTTTGGGATCACCCGAGGCCGGATCTGTGCGTTCCCGGTTCTTCGTACTGACCGGACGATCACGGGAACACTGGACTTGCCCGGGTACCCATGACGATCGCAGGGACCCGGGCAAGCCGGTGAAGGTGCGTCCTCCTCGCACTCCGGTGCAGGAGCGTATATATGACGTCTAGTCAGGAAGTGACGAGCACCTTGCTGAGCAGCGGCAGGTGGTCGGAGGCGGTCGGGGCGGCCTGCACGACGCGGGTGACGAGCGGCGTCACCTTGCTGGTCGTGTAGATGACGTCGATCCGCTCGGTCGGGGCCTCGGCGGGGTACGTCGCACCGTCACCGCGCCCGTGCAGGGACTTGGCCCACGCGTCGGTGTACGCCTCCTGCAGCGGCAGGGACTCCGGTGCGGCCGGGAGCGCGTTGAAATCGCCCACGAGGATCCCGGGCCTCCTCGCCCCGATCAGGTCCACGACCTGATCGGTCTGCCGCAGGCGGTCGGCCTGCGAACTCGCGGCCAGGTGCGTGTTGTAGAACTCCACCGTCCTGCCGTGGACATCGATCGTGGCGTGCAGCAGGCCCCGCTGCTCCTGACCCGACGACTTGAACAGCCAGGTGTTGTCCGACGCGGTGATCGGGTACCGGGACAGGATCGCGGTGCCGTACTGGACGCGGTGCCCGCCGGGGGTCGGCGGGGCATTGTCGATGTTGGCGCCGAACACCACGTGGTAGCCCAGCATGGCAGCCAGCTCGGCGGGCTGATCGGTCCACTCACTGCGCTCGGAGTAGTGGTTGTCGACCTCCTGCAGGCCCACGACGTCGGCACCGCTCTCGCGGACGACGCGGGCGATCCGCTGGAGGTCGAGTCTGTCGTCGGTGCCCTGGGCGTGGTGGATGTTGAACGACATGATGTCCAGCACGCGGGGGCCGGGACGCTGAGTGGCCGGGGCGCCGTCGGCGGCCGAGGCCTGGCCCGTGGCTCCGGCGAGCGCGACGACAACGGCGAGAACGGACAGGGTCCGGCGGAGCATGGTGGCCTCCTGGCACAGGTTCACGAAGGACCCCGATGATCGTCCGCTCCCCTGGCGTGCCCGTGTCCGCGAGGTGAAGACCTGCTCCCTTGCAGGTGTCGACGCGCTGTCGAGTGCCGATCCGAACGAAACGGTCCATGCTGGCAAGCAAGAACACCGTCGCTTTTCGGCCTCGGCCGGTCGCGCGAGGAGGAACCATGACCACGTCGCATGGTCCGGCACCGAGTCCCGGAGCGGGACACGATCCCTACGGTGCGGGTGCGGAGCCCGGCCCCATGGGCGACCCCTCGGATGTGCTGGCGCGTCTCGGCCGGTCCTGGACCTGGATCCTGGGCTCGGCGATCGCGACGCTGGTACCGGGCCTCCTGATTCTGCTCTGGCCGGACGGGACGCTGCACGTCGTGGCGGTCCTCATCGGCCTGTACCTGCTGGTGACCGGGGTATTCCGCTTCGTGGCCGTCTTCGCCGGGGAAGGCCACGGCGAACGGCTCCCGGGGCTGCTCCTGGCCGTGTTGTACACCCTGGCCGGGGTGCTGTGCCTGCGGAACCCGCTGCAGACCATCGCCGCGCTCTCGCTGATCGTCGGGCTCGTCTGGCTCGTGTCCGGCATCCTCACCCTCTACGCGGCCATCGCCGCCAAGGACCTGCCGCACCGAGGCGTCGTCCTGGGCGCCGCGGTGCTCGCCATCGTGGCGGGAATCGTGGTGCTCGCCCTGCCGGCCGAGTCGGCCCGCGCCCTGACATGGCTGCTCGGCCTGTGGCTCGTCCTGCTCGGCCTGGCCGAGGTGGCTCTCGCCCTCGCGTGGCGGGCGGCCCTCCGCAGGTAGCGGACCACGGGCCCGGACGACACCGCGGCGGCCCCGCCCTGTAGGGCCCCCTACAGGGCGGGGCCGGCTGAGTGAGCGTCGCCCCCGACCCCGGGGGCTCAGGACGTTTTCGTGGCGGACCGCTTCGCGCTCTTGTTCTTGCTCGCGCCCGGACCGCTCCGCCGAGGCTTGGCAGGCACGCTCTTCCGTTTCGTGGCCGCCTTGGCCGCGCCCGCCGACGACGCGGTCCGGGCCGGCGCGATCGGCCACTTGAACTCGATCTCCAGCTCGATCTCCCCGTCACCCACCTCGACCTCCAGCTCCCCACGGAGGTCGTCGGGGATGCGCAGGCCCAGCGTCACGGTGCCCAGTTCCAGTTCGACGTCCCCTCCCTCCCTCAGCGCGGCAGCGATCGCCGTGAGCTGGTCAGCCGCCTCCAGGCGTGACAACGAGCGCTTCTGCTCAAACTTGAGGTCCTTCATGGGGGTGTCTCCAATCCCCTAGACAATGCATGACGCCATAGCGCCGATTCTGAAGCTGTGCGCGGGATCGGACATCCGCACAGCCGGGCACAGAGCCGGAACAATGCCTACGACCGGGCTACCCTCCCGGCGCAGCGATCCAGCCCGCCGTAGGTCGATCGCGTGGCAATCCGTCCCTCAGCGTCGAATACGCCGTGGCGCCGATGTCCGCTGGGCAAGGGGCTTCGTTAGGCCGATCGCGTGACAGGAATCAGGAGCGCGTGCCCTCGCTCCGGGCAGGGCAGGTACTGCCGAACGTTCAGCAACGGCTCGACGCGTCCTGCTGAGACTCGCGCAGACGCGCATACGTCATCGGCTGCGGAATCTACGCCTGCGGCCCCCGCGCCACGGCGCTCGCACCGAACCTTCCCGTGCTGCGGCTCGGCTGGTCACGACTCGCCGGTCGGCGAAGGACGATGCGTCGTGTACCCGTAGGCCGCGCGCCCCCACGTCGGGAGACGCTCGTCAGTCCCGGCGGACGGCAAAAAAGAAAGGCAAGGAGATCTCTCTCCTCGCCACTCTCAACTTATAGCGCAATGGGGGGCTTGCGGCAAGGCCCTGGTGGTGGCGCAGAATCGTCGGCCGAGGCCACAACCTGCGGAAAGAAGGGCACTACGTGCGTGTGTTGTCGACGCGTGGGGGACGCGGTGACGTCGAATCAGTTGTCGGACCGAGAGTGCGGGCGCGGGCGCTCGGGACGGTGGTGCGGGTGTACGCGCCGCCCGACCGGGCGGCGCAGCCGGCCGGCTCGTCGGAGGAAGGACGCCAAGAGATGACGACGTGCTCGACAAGAGGTTCGACAGAGCTGGAGGTACCGGTGCTGCGATCGGCCGCTCCGGTGCAAGGGAGCACGGCTGCCTCGGAGGCATCACGATGATCGACCAGTACATTCTGGATCTTCAAGAGGTCGACGAGAAGCAGGTCGCGGTCGTCGGCGGCAAAGGCGCGCACCTGGGCGGCCTGTCGCGGATCGAGGGCATCCGCGTGCCGGGCGGCTTCTGCGTGACGACGGACGCCTTCCGGCGGGTCATGGCGGAAGAGCCGTCGATCGACGCTCGGCTCGATCAGCTGTCGCGCTTGAGCCCGGACGACCGGGAGGGGATCCGCACGCTCAGCGCGCAGATTCGCCGGGCCATCGAGGAAGTGCCCGTCCCGGGCGATCTCGCCGCGGCGGTCACCGGCGCGCTCGCCCGGCTCGACGAGCGGGCCGCCTACGCCGTCCGGTCCAGCGCGACGGCGGAGGACCTGCCGACTGCCTCCTTCGCCGGCCAGCAGGACACGTACCTGAACGTCGTGGGGCCTGAGGCGATCCTGCGGCACATCAGCCGGTGCTGGGCCTCGCTGTTCACCGAGCGGGCCGTGGTCTACCGCCGGCGCAACGGCATCGACCACCGTACGGTCCATATGGCCGTGGTCGTGCAGCAGATGGCCTTCCCGCATGCGTCCGGCATCCTGTTCACGGCCGACCCCGTCACGGGCAACCGGAAGGTCGCCACCGTGGACGCCGGTTTCGGCCTCGGCGAGGCCCTGGTCTCCGGCCTGGTGAACCCGGACGTCTTCAAGGTGCGACACGACGAGGTCGTCGCCAAGGTGATCGCCGCCAAACAGCGTGCCGTTCACGCCCTGCCCGACGGCGGCACGCAGGAAGTGGCGATCGACTCCCGTCAGCAGGAGCAGCCGGCACTGACGGATGCGCAGGTCGTACGCCTCGTACAGCTCGGGCGGCGGATCGAAGCGCACTTCGGCTGCCCGCAGGACATCGAATGGTGTCTGGTCGATGACGGCTTCCAGATCGTCCAGAGCCGGCCGATCACGACACTCTTCCCCATTCCCGAGGCCGGCGACCAGGAGAATCACGTCTACGTCTCCGTCGGTCACGGGCAGATGATGACCGACGCCATGAAGCCGCTGGGGTTCTCCATGTGGCAGCTGACGGCCATGGTGCAGATGCACGAGGCCGGCGGCAGACTGTTCGTCGACGTCACCCGGCGGCTGGCCTCGCCCACGAGCCGCGCCGGCCTCCTGGACGCCATAGGGAAAGGCGATCCGCTGATCAGGGACGCCCTGGAGACCGTCCTCGACCGCGACGGCTTCGTCCCGTCGCTCCCGGACGCGAGTCCCGGCGGGCGGCCGGCCGGCGGTGCGCCCGCCCCGATCGAGACCGATCCGGCCATCGTCACCGGGCTCATCGAGCGCAGTCAGGCATCCGTCGCCGCCCTGGAGCGCGACATCCGGACGAAGACCGGACCGGCACTGTTCGACTTCCTGCTGGAGGCCTTCGAGGAGCACAAGCGAGTCCTCGGTGACCCGCTGAACCTTCAGGCGATCATGGCGGGGATGGACGCCACATGGTGGCTCAACGACAAGCTGCAGGAGTGGCTGGGCGAGAAGAACGCGGCTGACACGCTGACGCTGTCCGCCCCCGACAACATCACGTCGGAGATGGGACTGGCGCTGCTCGACGTCGCGGACGTGATCCGCCCGCACCCGGAGGTCGTGGCGTTCCTGCAGGGTGTCGAGGACGAGGACTTCCTGGACGAATTGGCGAAGCTACCGGGCGGGGCAGAGGCGCGCGACGCCATCGAGTCCTACCTCGACCGGTACGGCATGCGCTGCGTCGGCGAGATCGACATCACGAGGCCGCGTTGGCGTGAGCGCCCCACCACGCTCGTGCCCGTGATCCTGGACAACGTCAGGATCTTCGAGCCGGGCGCCGCCGAGCGGCGTTTCGAGCAAGGGCGGCAGAAGGCGCAGGAGAAGGAACAGGACGTGCTGTCACGCCTGCGTGCCCTGCCGGACGGGGATCGGAAGGCCGACGAGACCAAGCGGATGATCGACCGGGTCCGCACCTTCATCGGATACCGGGAGTACCCGAAGTACGGCATCGTCAGCCGCTACTTCGTCTACAAGCAGGCCCTGATGCGGGAGGCCGAGCGCCTTGTGGAGGCGGGCGTGCTTCACGAGAAGGAGGACATCTTCTCTCTCACGTTCCAGGAACTCCACGACGTCGTGCGCTCGAACCAGGTGGACGACCAGCTCGTCCGGCAGCGCAAGGAAGCGTTCCAGTCGTACCACGCGCTCACACCGCCCCGGGTGATCACATCGGACGGTGAGGCGGTCACCGGGGCGTACCGGCGCGATGACGTGCCCGAGGGTGCCTTGGTCGGCCTGCCCGTTTCCGCCGGGACCGTCGAGGGACGGGCCCGCGTCATCCTGGACATGGCGGAGGCCGACCTCGAGGCGGGCGACATCCTGGTCACGACCTTCACTGACCCCAGCTGGTCGCCACTGTTCGTCGGCATCGCGGGCCTGGTGACGGAGGTGGGCGGCCTGATGACGCATGGCGCGGTGATCGCCCGGGAGTACGGCCTGCCGGCCGTCGTGGGCGTGGAGCAGGCCACCCGGCTGATCCGGGACGGGCAGCGGATCCGCGTGCACGGAACCGACGGGTACATCGAGATCCTGCCCTGACCGCCGCTGCCCCTGCCGCGTACAGGGCCTCATCAGGTCCAGTACGCGGCACCGCGGACGGCTTGAACTCGTCCCCAGGGCCTCACAGGCCGCTCACAACTCAACAGGCGACATCCGGCACCTCCGATGGCAGGATCAGCGCAACTCACTGACGAAGTGGGCTCGTTGACCGACCGCACATTGGAGATGCCATGTCCGATCGTTCCGTGCTGCCCTTGCTGGCCACCGCGACCGCCACCGTCACCGCCGTTGCCGTACTCACGGGCTGCACGAGCACCAAGCCCTCGGAGTCGGGCGGCACCGAACTGGAGTTGGTCAACTCCGGCAAGCTCACGACCTGCACGCATCTGCCGTACGAGCCCTTCCAGGTACGCAAGGGCGATGCCATCGTCGGCTTCGACGTGGACCTGGTGGATCTGGTCGCCAAGAAGCTCAAGGTCACCCAGGAGATCGTGGACACGCCCTTCGAGGGCATCCAGAGCGGCGAGGACCTCAACGCCCGTAAATGCGACCTGGCCGCGGCGGGCATGACGATCACGCCGGTGCGTGCCAAGAACCTCGACTTCTCAGCCGCCTATTTCGACGCCACGCAGGCCCTGGTCGCCAAGAAGGGGTCCTCCTTCACCTCGCTGGCAAGCCTCAAGGGAAAGAAGCTCGGGGTCCAGCAGGGCACCACCGGAGAGACGTACGCGCAGAAGAACGCCCCGGGGGTGACGACGGTGCAGTTCGAGGATGTTGCCCTGCTGCTCACGGCAGTGAAGACCGGACAGGTCGACGCCGCGGTGAACGACAACGGCGTGCTCTTCGAGTACGTGCGGAAGAACCCGGACACGGAGGTCACCGCCGAATTCAATACGGGCGAGCAGTACGGCATCGGAGTCCGGACCGGAAACGATGCCTTGCGCAAGGAGGTCGACGCGGTGATCAGCAAGGCCAAATCCGACGGAAGTTACGACCGCATCTACAAGAAGTGGTTCCCCGCCGCCCCCAAGAGTTGAGGAATCCACCACTGATGCCCATATCCCGCCGACAACGGACCCGCGTCATCCGGGGCGTTCAGTACGCCGTCCTCGCCGCCGTCATTCTCGTCGTCGCCCTGACCGCCGACTGGGGCGAGATCGGACGGGCGTTCTTCGATGTGGAGGTGGCCAAGGCACAGTTCCCCGACATCATCACCACCGCCCTCGTCAACACCGTCATCTACACTCTGCTCGGCTTCGGTTTCGGGCTGGCCATGGGGCTCCTCCTCGCGCTGATGAGGCTGTCGCAGGTTCCTCCGTACCGCTGGCTGGCCATTGCCTATATCGAGTTCTTCCGCGGGGTTCCCGCCCTGCTGGTCTTCATCGCCCTCGGATTCGGCGTCCCGCTCGCCTTCCAGGTGGCGCTCAACCAGTATGTGACGGTGATGCTGGCGCTGGGGCTCGTCGGCGCCGCCTACATGGCGGAGACCATACGGGCCGGAATCCAGGCCGTCCCCAAGGGGCAGATGGAGGCGGCGCGTTCACTGGGGATGTCGCAGGGCCGGGCCATGGTGTCCATCATCATTCCGCAGGCCCTGCGCATCGTTCTGCCACCGCTCACCAATGAACTGATCCTGCTCACCAAGGACTCGTCCCTGGTGTACCTGCTGGGCCTGTCACTCGCCCAATACGAGTTGGCGAAGTTCGGGCGGGATGCCCTGAACCAGAATCGCAGCCTGACCCCGATCCTTGTCGCCGGACTCTGCTACCTGATCATCACCCTGCCGCTCGGCCATCTGGTCCGGCGGCTCGAAGCGCGTACGGCGAGGGCGAGGTGAGCGCGATGAAGGCGGTTCCTGTGACGGACGGCGCGGCGGCGGTGAACACACCGGCGATCGAGGTGCGGGGCCTGCACAAGTCGTTCGGGACCCTGGAGGTGCTCGCGGGCATCGACTTCACGGTCGCCCGGGGTGAGGTGGTGTGCGTCATCGGCCCGTCCGGCTCGGGCAAGTCCACGCTGCTCCGCTGCGTGAACCTGCTGGAGGAACCCACCTCGGGAACGGTCATGGTGGCCGGCGCCGAAGTCACCGACCCTGATGTGGACATCGACAGGGTGCGCCGGCGGATCGGCATGGTCTTCCAGTCGTTCAACCTCTTCCCGCACCTCACGGCGCTGGAAAACCTGACGCTCCCTCAGCGGCGGGTGCTCGGGCGCGACAAGGCGGAGGCGGCACGGATCGCCCGCGAACGCCTGGCCAGGGTCGGTCTGACAGACAAGGAGTCCGCCTACCCGGCGCAGCTGTCCGGCGGTCAGCAGCAGCGGGTGGCGATCGCGCGGGCGCTGGCCATGGACCCGGAACTGATGCTCTTCGACGAGCCGACGTCCGCCCTCGACCCGGAACTGGTGGGGGACGTCCTCGCCGTGATGCGCTCACTGGCCGACGAGGGAATGACGATGCTCGTCGTCACGCATGAGATGAGTTTCGCCAGGGAGGTCGCGGACCGCGTCGTCTTCATGGACGGCGGGGTCATCGTCGAGGAGGGCACCCCGGAGCGGGTGATCGGCGCGCCGGACCATGCCCGCACCCGGTCCTTCCTCGCGCGCCTGCTGACCCCGGCCACCGCGGGCCTGAGCGAGGATCCGGCCGCGGATGGCGACGGGTCGGGAAATCAGTCAGGCCGCCCGCTCTAGGCCGGTGCCGAAAGTGGATCTTGAGCGATGGATGATCACGGTTCATGGGGCGGGGAGATCTCACGGACGAGCAGTGGGCGGTGTTGGAGCCGTTGTTGCCGAAGGGGACGAAGGCGGGGCGGCCGCCCGTCTGGCCCCGGCGACAGTTGATCGACGGCATACGGTTCCGTGTCCGTACCGGTGTGCCGTGGCGGGACGTGCCTGTCGAGTACGGGCCGTGGGGCCGGGTCTACGACCTGTTCCGCCGGTGGCAGCGGGACGGCACCTGGCAGCGGATCCTCACCCGGCTCCAGTCCTTGGCCGACGCGAAGGGAGCGATCACGTGGGACCTGAGTGTCGACTCCACCGTGTGCCGTGCCCACCAGCACGCGGCCGGGGCCCGAAGGCAGGGTGACCTGCAGAAGGAGCCACCCGGCGGTGTCTTCACCGAGCCGGTCGATCACGGGCTGGGACGCTCACGCGGCGGGTTCACCACCAAGCTGCACCTGGCCGTCGAGCAGGGTCAGAAACCCACGTCGATCGTGGTGACCGCAGGGCAGCGTGGCGACTCGCCGCAGTTCGAACCGGTGCTGGAGAAAGTCCGCGTGCCCCGCATCGGACCGGGCCGACCGCGCGTCCGCCCCGATCGCGTGCGGGCCGACAAGGCGTACGCCTCCCGCAACAACCGCGCATACCTGCGCCGCCGGGGGATCCGCTGCACCATCCCGGACAAGGCCGACCAGGCGCGCAACCGCTGGAAGCGAGGCTACCGGGGCGGCCGGCCACCACGTTTCGATCCGGTCGACTACCGCAAGCGCCACGCTGTCGAGTGCGGGATCAACCGCCTCAAGCGCCACCGAGCCGTAGCCACCCGCTACGACAAGCTCGCGGTCCGCTTTGAAGCCACTGTCCTCGTCGCAGCCATCAACGAGTGGCTGTGACCAGCACGCTGCTACCACACGTAGTCCTGGGCCAGCTCCTCCCAACGAATGCTGCGAAGCGCGAGGTCAGCATCCTCACCCGCCGGTACCTCCGGTGCTGGCTGGA
Organism: Streptomyces sp. NBC_00683; assembly: GCF_036226745.1. Lineage (NCBI taxonomy): Bacteria > Bacillati > Actinomycetota > Actinomycetes > Kitasatosporales > Streptomycetaceae > Streptomyces > Streptomyces sp. NBC_00683. The sequence goes on from NZ_CP109013.1 coordinate 783,234, forward strand.
ACCAGGCGACGACGAGAGTGGAACCGTCCATTGCCGGATCGAGCGCCGTGGAGCCGAAGACACCGACGCAAGCCACGGAAGGCAGTGATGAGGATTCGTGAAATTCCCCAGGGCCGCTCGCCTTCCCCACTCGATTGCTTGCTCAACAGGCGTCGGTCATGGGGCCGCCCCGTAGCCTCGGTCTGGTCTACGCGTGATCACCAGACTCCGCGGCGTCTTTGGAAGACGCACTCATCAGTCAGCGACGCGCTGTGTAAGGCGGAAGAGCGGCTGCATCGGTGAAGTCCAGGTCCGCGTCAGGCCAGCGTCGGCGCAGCAGGTCGGCTGTGCGAAGGACCCAGCTGGTGAGGTGGGGGAAGGCACGATGGGCCATGGCGGTGCGAGCTGCGGCCTCCAGCGTCTCGACGAGCTGGGGTCTGCTGTCGTCGCCGGGCTCGCGGGTGTCGAGCAAGGCGAACCGTTGCAGACGGACGATCGCCCAGGAGATGCAGGCTGCCGCCAGGCCGAATCCGTACCGCCGGTCATCCTCGGCCTCGGGCACGCCGTCGGCCAAGGCGTGGCGGTAGTGGTCGGCAAGACCGGTGGCGATGGGGTCGCCCACGGTCATCCACGCCGGGCCGGGGACATGCAGGCAGACAGCGTCGACAAGGGCGTGGGTGTAGCCGGCGGATTCGAAGTCGATGAGGCGGGCGTCGGCGGGGCCGGACTCGTGGAGGAGGATGTTGTTGGTCTCCGCGTCACCGTTACTGAGGGCCAGGAACGGGCCAGGGTTGCTCAACTCGGCCAGAGCGGCACTGAGCTCGGCCTCAGCTTGTCCGGTGATGGGTGCGCCGAGAACTGCGGCGTGTCCATGTGCCTCGCCCCGGTGCCGGACGAGCCGACTCACGTGGTCGGTCGGCAGGTCGATCGGTCCAAGGGAGATCCGTCGCGCGCGGTAGATGTCGGCGTGGCCGACGGTCGCGGCGTTGAGTCGACCGTAGGCGTGAGCAAAGACGGCCAACCGGTCAGCGTGGGTTGCGGCGCCGTCACGGCGGAGCAGGTGATCCAGGGCAGTGCGGGGCGCAAGGTCTTCCAGGACCATGAGTCCCTCGGGAAGGTCGGCGGCGAGGACCCGAGGGGCGAGGTCCAGACCGAGGTCGTCGGAGAGGAACCGGAGTGCGGCCACCTCGGTACGGAGTCGCCAGGGTTCGGCGCGGCTTCCGCTCGGATGGCTCCGCACCCATTTGACGACGACACTTCGGGGAGTGATCGCTCCGCCGAATGTCACACGCGCAGCGGCCCAGGGATCCAGGCGCACCCAGGTGTCGATCTTGACGGGCGAGGAGTAGAGATCCGTCAAGAGCCCTTCGACGGTGGCGCGCTGGGGGGTTGCTCCGGCGGCAGACATCAGCGCAGTTTACGACCGTCGCTCGTCCTCGCGCTGAGTTGTCCGGTCTCTCCGTACGCCTGCACCTCTGGCATGCCGCTCAACACCGAAGGCGGGGACCATAGTGAGCAGGACTGTCCGCCACCTGAGCGCGGAGTGGGGAGATTCAAGGAGCGTCATCAGCAGCACCTCAACGGGACCGAAGGCGCCTGCGGTCTCATCCGGGCACTCGCGCGAGGGCGGAACGAGATGGACCGGCACGGAGGGAAATGCATGCTCGGCCTGCCGCTGGAGCCAGCTGACCTTCAGGTCGTTGATGCGCTTGCACGGGTAGCCCTCCAGCATCCCCCCGTAGGTCGAAGACATCCATAGCTCGGTGAGCCGGATCGAGCGACCCGACAAGAGGACCATGTGACCCAGTGACATGCCGACACCCTATGCACACGGTTCACTTCCGATACACGGCCTAGAACCGGAGCCGGAGGGGGGACAGGGATCTGGCCCCTGCCCTCCGACTCTGCGAGCACCTTCCCTACGGCCGCCCTCGTTGCGCTGAAGGGCAGGGCGGCCCTCAGTCCTCGGTCCCGCCCTCGACGAGTCGCCGCAGCGAGGGAAGCAAGGCGTCGATGTCCTGGCCGGTCCGGAAGGCGACGACCGTGGTACCGGCTCCCGTCGTCTGCGAGTCGGCCGCCGGGAAGAGAGCGAGCACCTCACGCATCGCCTCGTCCACCTCGCCGACCGGATCCGTGGTCTCACCCCGGAGCCAGCGGCGCAGCACATGGTTGTGGGCCGCGACCACCGCGGCCGACATCAGTTCGGCCCTGAGTGACGCCGACTGGGCCGAGTCGCCCATCCAGTCCGCGATGAACTCACGGAAGAGTCGCTGGTAGCGCGCAACGCTGGCGATCTCGCGGTCGCGGAGGGTGGCCACCTTGCTGGTGAGCATGTACCGCCGGCGCGCGAGGTCGCCTTCGTCCAGGTAGTGCAGCAGGACCAGACGGACGGCGTCCGAGACGGCGACCAGGGCTGTGCTGTGGCTGGAGGTCGCCAGCCGGTCCCTGATCAGGTCGAGGAGCCGGTCGTGGTCGGGGAAGATCACGTCTTCCTTGGACCGGTAGTGCCGGAAGAACGTCGTACGCCCCAGACCGGCGCGTTCGGCGATGTCGTCGACGGTTGTCCGGTCGTATCCGCCCTCGTCGAAGAGCGCGAAGGCGGCGTCTGCGAGTCGGGTCCGCGCGGATGGCTTGCTCATGATCGCCCATCTTTCCCCGTTTCGGCCTCCGGAGGCCACTTGCCCTGCCGAATGATACTGAGTACCGTCAAGGCGATATTCAGTACCGCTGGAGGTTCGGTGTGAGTTCCATGACGCACAGCGAGTCCGAGCTGCCCATCCAGCCGCTCCACGACGACTGGGCACCGACGGATTCCGACGCGGACGCCGAGCCGGGAGTTCCGCGCCGGGCCACCCGGCACCGTCCGCCGCCCCAGCCACCGCGCCCTGCCCTCCTCACCGCCACGAGCCCAGGAGCAACCGTGTATTACCGGACCACCAACGAGCCCGCACCGGAGAGTGCCGAAGAACCCTCCCTCCTCCGCTTCCAGCGATGCACCTGGTGCACCAGCGCCCTGTTCGGCCGCCGCTGCATCTGCCCGCATTGCGGCAGCGAAGACCTCATCTGGGAGGACAGTCAGGGCTCCGGCCGGATCGACGACTACGAATACAGGCCGCGGAAGGGGCACGTGCCCCGCCTCGTGTGCCTGGTCGGCCTGGACGACGGATTCCGCATCGAGGCACGCCTCAGCGGGTGCACCCTGCCCGCACCCACCATCGGCACCCGCGTACGTTTCCAGCGGTTCACGGACGGCAGAGTGCCCGTTTTCACGGTCCTGGCACCCGCTACCGCGTAGGCGTCACCGTGACCACGGCCGGCCACCGGCAGATACAGGCGTTGCCCGGCACCACGAGGAACAACTGCGCGCCCGTGAGCGACATTTCAGGCAGTCAAGGCGCGCGCACAAGATCCACACCCTGTGACGATGCCTGAACTCCCTTTATTTCAGGGGCACTTACCGACCAGTCGCGAGCTTGTGCCGTAGGTCACACTGCGAGGCCCTGGCTCGCGCAACCACACGTCCTGGCACCATGCACGACCGTACTTGTCCGTAACCCGGTCAACGAAAGGTCAGGTGCACAAGATGAGAGTCACTGCCCGTCGCGTCGGGGCGCTGATATCCGCGCTCGCCGTTGCGACCGGTCTCCAGTTCGCCGTCTCCCCCACCGCTCAGGGTGCGATCATCGGCGATCTCCGCCTCGCCCCCTCCGTAACCGCCGTACAGAACAGCTGGATTGTCGTCCTGAAGGACGGCAGCACCCATGCCGCCGATCTCGGCGTCACGCCCAAGCACACCTTCAGCAACGTCCTCGATGGCTTCTCAGCCTCCTTGTCGGAGGCAAGGGCGAAGGCGCTCTCGGCCGATCCGCGCGTGGCGTACGTCGAGCAGAACTCGATCGTGCGGCTCAACGAGACCCAGACGAACGCGACCTGGGGTCTCGACCGGGTCGACCAGCGGAACCTGCCGCTGTCGACGACGTACGCGCACGTCACGTCCGCTTCGAACGTGAACGCCTACATCATCGACACCGGAATCCGCACCTCTCACAACGAGTTCGGCGGCCGCGCGAGCATCGGCAAGGACACGGTCGGCGACGGCCGGAACGGCCAGGACTGCCAGGGCCACGGCACACACGTGGCGGGCACGGTCGGCGGCAAGACGTACGGCGTCGCCAAGGGCGCCAAGCTGATCGCCGTACGCGTTCTGGACTGCGACGGCTCCGGCACCACCGCCGGCGTCATCGCAGGTATCGACTGGGTGACGGCCAACGCCAGGAAGCCGGCCGTCGCCAACATGAGCCTCGGCGGCAGCGCCAGCGCCTCGATGGACGACGCGGTGAAGAAGTCGATCTCCTCCGGCGTCAGTTACTCGATCGCCGCGGGCAACGGCCTCCCGATCCTGGGCCTCCCCGCGAACGCGTGCAACTACTCGCCCGCCCGCGTCCCCGAGGCGATCACGGTCGGCGCGACGGACAGGACGGACGCCCGCGCCTCGTTCTCCAACTACGGCACGTGCCTGGACCTGTTCGCGCCGGGGGTGGACATCACCTCGGCGTGGAAGGACAGCGACTCCGCCACGAACACCATCTCGGGCACGTCCATGGCAACCCCGCACACTGCGGGCGTGGCAGCGCTCTACCTGTCCGCCCACCCGAGCGCGACCCCGGCCCAGGTCCGGAACGCTCTGGTGAACAACGCGACGAGCGGCAAGGTCCAGAACCCCCTCACGGGTTCGCCGAACAAGCTGCTGCACTCGCTGTTCTAGAACGGCGGGCACAGGTGCCCGAGGAGCTCCCGCCCGGCAGGGTGCGGCAGCTCTTCGGGCACAGCGCGTGGGGCTCATGAATGCCTCGCGAGCGGTGAGCCGGGAGGGGCTCGCGCCCTCGCCTGAATGTCCATGCCGACCGCAGGATTGTCCATTCCTGGTGGGCATCGACGGACCTACGCTGCATTGGTGATCCTTGGCGAAACGAACACCTCCGCCGGCGCTCCGCTCTCGGACCCGATGTCCTACCTGTCGTCGTTCGCCCCCGGAGCGGGTCGGCTGCCACCACGCGCCTCTGCGAACACGGACGCCAACGTCATGAGCCTCGACGGGCTCTGGGCATTCCGGCTGACCCCGTCGGTCCACGAGCTCGGCGATAGCTTCTCGGCCGCGCGGTTCGACGACAGCGAGTGGGACGAGATCCCGGTTCCGAGCTGCTGGCAGATCGCGGGGCTTCGCGACTCCGACGGCACCCTTCTGCCGCAGTCCCAGGCTCGCTTCGGCCTGCCCGCCTATACGAACGTGGTCTTCCCGTTCCCGGTCGACCCTCCCCATGTCCCGGACGAGAACCCGACCGGTGAATACCGGACGTCATTCGTCGTCGGTACGAGGCCCGGCGCCGCCGCTCGCCACCTCATCCGGTTCGAGGGCGTCGACTCGGCCTTCGCCGTTTGGCTCAACGGCCATGCCCTGGGCTGGGGCACCGGCAGTCGGCTGCCCACCGAGTTCGATGTGACCGAGGCGCTGTTCGAGGGTGTCAACACACTCGCCGTACGCGTGCATCAGTGGTCGCCGGCGAGCTACCTCGAGGACCAGGACATGTGGTGGGTGTCCGGCATCTTCCGGTCGGTCCACCTCATCGAACGCCCCGAGAACGCGATCGGCGACCACTTCGTCCATGCCGACTTCGACCCCGGGTCGCGCGAAGGCATCCTGACCATCGAGACGGATGTCCCCGCCACGGTGTCGATCCCGGAGCTGGGGATATCCCTCCACCGGGCACACGAGCCGCTCCGTCTGGCCGGTGTCGAACCCTGGACCGCCGAGACCCCCCGCCTGTACGACGCCACACTGACCAGTGCGGGTGAGACGCTCACACTCCGGCTGGGATTCCGGCGCGTGCGCATCGAGGACGGCCGGATCACGGTGAATGGCCGGCCCATCCGTTTCCGCGGGGTCAATCGGCACGAGTGGCATCCCGACACGGGACGGACCCTCGACGAGGCCACCATGCGGCACGATATCGAGCTGATGAAGACGCACAACATCAATGCCGTGCGCACGAGTCACTACCCGCCCGACAGCCGATTCCTTTCGCTGTGCGACGCGTACGGACTGTGGGTCATCGATGAGTGCGACCTGGAGACACACGGGTTCCACCTCGTCGGATGGCAGAACAACCCCAGCGACGACCCACGATGGCTGGACGCCCTTCTCGACCGGATTCAGCGGACCGTCTCCCGCGACAAGAACCACCCGAGTGTCATCGGCTGGTCGCTCGGGAACGAGGCCGGCGACGGGGACAACCTCCGGGCGATGGCCGAATGGGCACGGAAGGCGGACCCGGACCGGTTCATCCACTACGAGGGCGACCTCAACAGCGCCTACGTCGACGTCTACAGCCGTATGTACGCGGACATCGACGACATGGCACTCATCGGAGCAGGCGCGGAGAAGCGCACCCCGCGAGTGGAGGACGACGCACACCGCCGGGGGCTGCCGATGATCCTCTGCGAGTACGCGCACGCACAGGGAAACGGGCCCGGAGGCCTGTCGGAGTACGAGGAGCTGTTCGACCGCCACCGTCGCCTGCACGGTGGGTTCGTCTGGGAGTGGATCGACCACGGCATCACCCAGACGGCATCGTCCGGACCCCACGCGGGCGAGAGGTTCTACGCGTACGGCGGGGACTTCGGCGAAGTACTGCACGACGGCAGCAGCATCATCGACGGCCTCGTCCTCCCCGATCGCACCCCCTCCCCCGGCCTGGCGGAGTTCAAGGCGGTCATCGCACCGATCCGGCTGAGCCTGCGTCGTGGGACCGACGGTCGCGTCACGGTGACGGTCGAGAACCGGCACGACTTCCTGAGTACAGGCTCTTTCGTGTTCCGCTGGACGCGTGCCGTCGACGGCGGCCCGGCAACCGGGGGTGTACTGGATGTGGAGCCGGTGCAGGCCGGTGGGTCCGCGAACATCGGCCTCCCCTTCGACGCGTCAGCCTCCGCAGATCCCTCGCAGACTCTCGTCCTGACGGTGACCGTGCACACAGGCCATGCGACGGCCGTCGTTCCCGCGGACTGGGAGGTCTCCTTCGGCCAGCTCGTCGAGGCGGCACACCCCGAACCGGCGCCCACAACCCCCGTCGCTCCCCGTACGATCCGGGGCGGATGGACGCTGGGCAACGCACGCTTCGACTCCCGCGGAGACCTCGTCGAACTCGCGGGTCTGCCGGTCAGCGGCCCCCGCCTCGATGTCTGGCGCGCCCCCACGGAGAACGACACCGCGGGTCCCGCACGCTCCTGGCGAGCGCTCGGCCTCGACCGGGTGCACCATCGGCACGTCGGTGTCCAAGAGCACGAGAACGCACTCGTGGTGACGTCGATGACGATGGCCGCAGGCGCGGACGCAGGGTTCTCCACACAGATCACGTGGACGGCGACGACCACCGGCGGTGTGCACCTCCACGCCGAGGTCGCGCCGACCGGCCAGTTCGGTCTTGCTCTGGACCGAGTTCCTTACAGCGAAGCCGAATTCGTCACCCTTCCCCGCATCGGACTCCGCTTGGGGCTTCCGGCCGGGGCGGCAGTGCTGGAATGGTTCGGCCTCGGCCCGGGCGAGTCCTACCCCGACTCGTCGAAGGCCGCTCGTTTCGGCCTGCACAGCGCGTCGGTCTCCGACCTTCAGACCCCCTATGTCGTCCCGCAGGAGAACGGTCTGCGCAGTGACGTACGCCGGGCCCGCCTGGCCTGGAGCGACGGCCGGTCGATCGACATCGCCTCGCCCGACGGAATCGGCCTCACCGTACGCCCCTGGCCGAGCGAGGCACTGACGTCTGCGAGGCACCCCACCGACCTCGTCGAGAGCGACCGGACCTGGCTCAACCTGGACGCCGCGCAGAACGGGCTCGGTAGTGCGACCTGCGGCCCCGACACCTTCACGCCCTACCGGCTGCACCCCCGGAACCGGACGTTCTCGGTCGACCTGGGCTGAGGGCTGTCCCGTAGGACATCGACGAAGCCGGCTTCCGCGACCGACGCACGGCCGGTTCACGACCGGGGGCGGTCGTCCTTCGATTCGCCTCCGGCCGCCCCGGGGCCGCCCGGCTCCAAGGGCTCCCCCGGGGTGGAGAGCTGCGCGACCGCGTCCACGCCGACCACCGCTCCGGTGGACTTCCTCCCGCGCCGCAGCCTGCCCTCCAGCCATGAGGCGAACGTGGTGAGCGCGAAGTTCAGCACGACGAAGATCGCCGCGACGACGGTGAAGCACGCGATCGTGTTGGCACCGTAGTTCGCGCTCATCGGGCGGACCGAGGCGAGGAGCTCGGAGAAGCCGAGCAGCGCGCCGCCCAGCGCGGTGTCCTTCACGATGACCACCAGCTGGCTGACCAGCGCCGGCAACATCGCGGTGACCGCCTGTGGGAGCAGCACGTTCGTCATGGTCTGCCCCTTGCGCATGCCGATCGCCTTGGCGGCATCCGTCTGTCCACGGGGCAGCGACAGGATGCCTGCGCGCACCACCTCGGCGAGCACCGAGGCGTTGTAGAGGACGAGCCCGGTGACCACGGCGTACAGCGGCCGGTTGTCGGGACTGACGTCGGTGAACTCCGCGTACGCCGCGTTGGCGAAGAGCATCAGGATCAGTACGGGGATGGCTCGGAAGAACTCCACGACGGTTCCGCCCGCTCCGCGCACCCACCAGTGTTCGGAGAGCCGGGCGATTCCGAAGAACGCGCCGAGGGGCAGCGCGATGACCATGGCGAGCACGGCGGCGAGGAGGGTGTTCTTCAGCCCCGGCCAGATGTACGTCGACCAGGCACGGGAGTCCGTGAAGAAGGGCCTCCATTTCGCCCATTCCAGCTGGTTCTTGTCCGCGAGGCTCAGGATCACCCACCAGATCACGAGACCCAGTGCAAGCAGGAACACGATCGTGTAGAGGAGGTTGCGCCGATGGGCGCGCGGCCCCGGTTCGTCGTAGAGGACGGAGGTCATCGCTTCACGGCAACCTTCTTGCTGACCCAGCCCAGGAACAGCCCGGTCGGCAGGGTGAGGCAGATGAATCCCGCCGCGAAGACGGCGGAGATGAGGATGAGCTGGGCCTCGTTCTCGATCATCTCCCGCATCAGGGTGGCCGCTTCGGCGACCCCGATGGCGGCGGCCACGGTGGTGTTCTTCGTCAGGGCGATCAGTACGTTCGCCAGCGGGCCCACGACGGAGCGGAATGCCTGCGGAAGGACGATGAGCCTGAGCACCTGGGGGAAGCTCAGACCGATGGCGCGCGCGGCCTCCGTCTGCCCGAGGGGCACGGTGTTGATGCCGGAGCGGAGCGCCTCGCACACGAATGCGGACGTGTAGGCGATCATGCCGAGGACCGCGAGCCGGAAGTTGATGGTCTCGAAGTTTTCCGCTCCGAGGCTGACTCCCATGGTCTGGAACAGTCCGAGCGAGGTGAAGATGATGATCACCGTCAGGGGGATGTTCCGCACGACGTTGACATAGGCGGTGCCGAAACCGCGCATGAGGGGAACGGGGCTCACCCGCATGGCGGCCAGGAGCGTTCCCCAGATCAGGGCGCCGATCGCGGAGTAGACGGTGAGCTGCACCGTCACCCAGAAGGCTCCCAGCAGGTCGTAACCTTCAAGAAAGTCGAACACGATCTCCCGCAATTCCGGGTGGGTGAAGCGTGGGGCGCGCCGCCCACGGGCGGGGCGGCGCGCCGGTCAGCTCCGTTCAGGTGACGACGACGCCGATCTTCGGTGCGGGCTCGTTCTTGTAGCCCGCCGGGCCGAAGTTCTTCTCGACGTACTTGTCCCAGGTGCCGTCGGCGACCATCTTTTCCAGGGCGGCGTTGATCTTGGCCTTGAGTTCACTGCCGTTCTGGACGCCGATGCCGTAGTTCTCGTTGCTCAGCTTGAATCCGCCGAGCCTGAACTTTCCTTCGAACTCCTTCTGGGAGGCGTAGCCGGCCAGGATGGAGTCGTCGGTGGTCACCGCGTCGATGACCCCGTTCTCCAGGCCGGTGATGCACTCCGAGTAGCCGCCGTACTCCTGCAGCTGCGCCTGGGGGGCGAGCTCCGCCTTGACGTTCTGCGCCGAGGTGGACCCGGTGACGGAACAGAGCTTCTTGTCATTCAGGTCTTCGGGCTTCTTGATGGAGTCGTCGTCCGCGCGGACGAGGATGTCCTGGTGCGCGAGCAGGTAGGGGCCTGCGAAGTCGACCTTCTTCTCGCGCTCGTTGTTGATCGAATAGGACGCGGCGATGAAGTCGACGTCGCCCCGCTGGAGCAGCGTCTCGCGGTCGGCGCTCTTGGCTTCCTTCCACTCGATGTCTTCGGGTTGGAAGCCGAGCTCCTTGGCGACATACGTCGCGACATCGACGTCGAAGCCCGTGTAGTCGCCGTCCGGGGTCTTGAGACCGACACCTGGCTGGTCGAACTTGATGCCGATGGTGATCGTGTCGGCGCGGCTGCCCGCCGCGGTACCCGCGGCGGTGTCGGTGCCACCGTCGGAACCACAGGCGGCCGCGGTCAGGGACAGCAGGAGCGCGGCCGCGACCGCGGCGGTGGTCTTGCGAGGGTTCATGGTGATCATTCCTAGGGATTGCCGCACGGATGTGGCGGGCGGGAGCGGTGAGCAGGTGTTCCCGCTCAGTGGTGGAGGATCTTCGACAGGAAGTCCTTGGCGCGCTCGCTGCGCGGGTTGTTGAAGAACTCTTCGGGCGTCGTCTCCTCCACGATCCGGCCGTCCGCCATGAAGACCACACGGTTGGCGGCCGAACGGGCGAAGCCCATCTCATGGGTGACGACGGCCATGGTCATGCCCTCGTGGGCGAGCTGCTGCATGACCTCGAGCACCTCGTTGATCATCTCGGGATCGAGTGCCGAGGTCGGCTCGTCGAAGAGCATCACCTTCGGGTCCATGGCGAGCGCCCGTGCGATCGCCACGCGCTGCTGCTGCCCGCCGGACAACTGGGCCGGGTATTTGTCGGCCTGGGAGGCCACACCCACCCGCTCCAGCAGGGAGCGCGCCCGCTCCTCGGCCGCGGACTTGTCCTTCTTACGGACCTTGATCTGGCCGAGCGTGACGTTCTGCATCACGGTCTTGTGGGCGAAGAGGTTGAAGGACTGGAACACCATGCCCACATCGGCACGCAGGCCGGCCAGCTCGCGGCCCTCGGCGGGCAGCGGCCTGCCGTCGATGACGATCTCGCCCGAGTCGATGGTCTCCAGCCGGTTGATGGCGCGGCACAGCGTTGATTTGCCGCCGCCTGACGGGCCGATGACGACCACGACCTCGCCCCGGTGAATGGTCAGGTCGATGTCCTGGAGCACATGGAGCGCGCCGAAGTGCTTGTTGACATGACTCAGCACGACCAGGGCATCGCTCATGCCTGGAAGGGCATCCCCCTGGGTCACCGCTGCTGCACTCATCGTGTTCATCGTCCGTCGACCTCGCCGCGGTCGCATGCGGAGAGGGCCGACTGCGGATGCCGGGCAGGCCGGGGTACCCGGCGGACGGGTCGACGCGGGCGCTGGAGACGATCAACGGTCTGCGTCCCGGTACCCCTGCTGAATCGCTCGGGGCGCCGAGGAGTCGCCGCTCGATGTCACAGGATCCGAAGCACCGCTGCGTCAGGGGACGGGAGGGCCTGTGCTAGTCAGGGATCCCCGGCATACCCCACCGGGCGTTCCTGTTGTTGACGGCGGCTCCCGGACACGTCTCCCGCCATGTCGTGAGCACCGGGGAACGCCCCGGACGCCCGAAGAAGAGCCGCTTCCGCCGCAAGCGCAGACGGAGTTTCGAGGAGTCGTCGACGTTGTCGTGGATGATGAGGACCCGGGCCACCTGGTGGGGGTCGTGTTCGGTGATCCGTCCGCCGGCGTGCCGGAGGCGGAGCGTGGCGCGACCGCCGGGCTCGCCGACGACGATCCGCGCCTCGACCAGGCGCCGCCGGTCCCACGCCCAGTGCGCGACTTCCATGAGCACATAGGCCGCAGCCGCGCAGACCGCCCACCTGACGTCGGAGTCCACCCACAGCACCGAGCCGAAAATGCCGAGACAGCCGCCGGTCACCGCCATGCGGCGTAGCCGCGGAACGATCCGCGTGCTCTTGTCCTCCGCGTCCCAGAGCAGATCCTCGCTGACAGCCATCCCGCCATCATGAGCCGCCGCCATCATCCTGAGAAGGCCCTGCCGGCCTTCCCGAGCGGGGCAGGTGGGGTCAGTCCCAGACGAGGTTGAGGGAGCGTTCGAAGTTGACGTAACCGGCGCGGGCGAAGGACTTCGCCATGGGGACGTTGCCGAGGTCCGTCGATGCCCTGATCCGGTCGACGCCCTCGGCGGCCAGGATGCGGGTGCCCTCGGCAAGGATCTCGTCGATGTAGCCGTTTCCCCGGTGTGCGGGCAGGACTCCGATGTACGCGATGATCGGGTGGTAGCTGTTGCGGGCCGGGATGACGAAGCCCACCGGTCCGCCGCCGTCGGGGAGTTCGGCGATGCGCCACCACTCGTGCGGGCTCCTGAATCCGGCGAACTCCCCGTCGTAGTGGCGTTCCGCCGCCTCGCGCGGGCTCAGTCCGGATGCCAGGTCCGCCTGGCCGTGGGCATCGAGGGTGCCCTCCATGACCGGGGTCATCAGGGCGAGGAGGTCCTCACGGTCGGACACCGGGCGGAAGACGAGACGCCCCTCGGATTCCGGTACAGGGGACGACGGGGTCCACTGCAGTCGCAGCCGCTCGACCAGCAGCCGTGCGCCCGTGCTCTCCAGCACGCGCGTGCGGGATTCGACCACCTCGCGGGCTGCGGGCTCGTCGTGCCAGTCGGGCGGGACGAAGCGGCCGTACTCCGGCAGCTTCGCGCCCGCCGGGAAGACGGTCGCCGTAGCCGTCCTGAACAGCCGCAGGCCGATCTCGTCGCGGTCGGCCCGGGGCAGCGTGTCGTCGACATCGAAGAAGTCGAACTGCAGCGGGACGTCACCGCCCGGGGTCGTCCACCAGGCGAGCCGGGCAAGGAGACGGTCGCCGTCCAGGGCCACCCAGGCCCACTCGGGGCGGCGGCAGCCGCCTGCGAAGTCGTCGGTGAGTTCGTGGTCGAGGACGTAGGAGAGCCGGCAGAAGAGGTCGATCTCCTCGGGGCCGGTCAGAGGTCGGTAGATCACCGATGTCGGCGTCAAGTCAACTCCTCTGAGGGGTGGAACACTTCGGACCCGGGGTCGGTCGTGCTGATCCGGTACGCCGGATGTCCGGGCAGAGGGCTGCGAGGGCTGCATGCCGCTCAGGCCGATTCGAGGATCGGGCGGATTTCGAGCGCCTCCGGGGTGGGGAAGCCGCGCGCCAGTTCGATGGCCTCGGCACGGTCGGCCACCTCCAGCACGAACCAGCCTCCGAGGGTCTCCTCGCCGCTGTGCACGGGCCCCTCGGTCACCGCCGCGGATCCGTCCGCCGTCTTGCGTACGGTGACGGGGCCCTGGTGCTCGGTGTCGAGGGCGTCGCCGCCCGCCAGTTTGCCCGCTGCCGCGAGCTCGCCGATCCAGGTCTCGTACGCCTTCCGGTAGGCGTCGCGATCGGCCTGGATCCGGGCGCGTGACGCGTGCGTCTCGAAGATCACGAGGGCGTATTTCATGAGTCGTTCCTCCGGTCGGTGTTCTTGGTGGCGATGGTGCTTCTGGTGGGGGTCGGTTCGATGCGGGCCAATGCGCCTGTTTCCAGGGCTGTCCACAGAGCGCCGTCCGGGCCCACCGTGATCCCGTGCGGTTCGGAGGCCGGGGTGGGCAGGTCGTGGTGGGTGAGTGTGCCGTCGGTGGTGATCGAGCCGACGCGGTTGCCGCCCCACTCGGTGAACCACGCCGTACCGTCGGCGTCGGTGGTGACGGCGTGCGGCCGGGCCGACCGGTCGGGCAGCGGGTACTCGGTGATCCGGCCGTCGGGTGCTCTGCGACCGATCTGACCGGCCGCGATCTCGGTGAACCAGATACTCCCGTCGGGACCCGCGGCGAGGCCCACCGGTGCGGCCGCCTCGGTGGGCAGCTCGTGGACCGTGATGGCGCCGTCCATGCCGATGCGTCCGATGGCGTTGGCCTGGTTCATCGTGAACCACATCGCGTCCCCGGCCGCGGCGATGGCGGAGGGGAACGCGCCGGTGCGCGGCAGCGGGTACTCCGTGACCGTTCCGTCGGTGGCGAGGCGGCCGATGCGGTCGGCCGCGGTCTCGGTGAACCACAACGCGCCGTCCGGCCCCGCGGCGATACCGAAGGGCCCGCACTCGGCGGTCGGTAGCGCGAACCCGGTCACCCGACCGGCCGTCGTGATCCGGCCGATCCGGTGCGCCCGGTACTCGGTGAACCACAGCGCGCCGTCCGGCCCGTTGCTGATGACCGTCGGACCGCTGTCCGGGGCGAGCTGATGACTGGTCGGTTCCTGTCCCGGGACGAGCCGGCCGATCCTGCCGCTGTGCACCATGGTGAACCACAGGGCGCCGTCCGGGCCGGTCGTGATCGCGTACGGGCCGCCGTCGCGACCGGACACCGTGTACTCCTCGACGGTCCGGGTCGTCACTGCTGCACCAGACCTTCGGCGGCGGCGATGCGCTCGATGTCCTGGGGCGAACCGGCCATGATCGTACGGGTGTTCGCGGTCACCAGCTCGACGGGCCAGTCCCACCACGCGGCGCGAACGAGCCGTTCGACGGTGCTGTCGTCGAAGCGCTGTCTGATCGTCCTGGCCGGGTTCCCGCCCACAACGGTGTACGGCGGCACGTCGGCGGTGACTATTGATCCGGCCGCGATCACCGCGCCGTCGCCGATCCGCACCCCCGGCATCACCGTGGCTCCGTATCCGAACCACACGTCGTTGCCGACGACCGTGTCCCCGCGGCTGGGCATGCCGGTGACGAGGTCGAGGGTCTGCTCGGTCCACTCCCCGCCGAACATGGTGAAGGGGAAGGTGGACACACCCATCGACGGGTGGTCGGCGCCCGCCATCAGGAACCGGGTGCCCGTGGCGATCGCACAGTACTTGCCGATGATCAGCCGTTCCGGACCGAAGGCGTACAGCACATTGCGTTGCACGAAGTCGGTCGCCCCGTCGGGGTCGTCGTAGTAGGTGAAGTCACCCGCGACGACGTTCGTACCTTCGACCAGTGGCTTGAGGAAGACGACCCTCTCGTGGGCAGGCAGTGGATGGACGGTGGCCGGGTCAGGTGTCACGCGGGGATCCTTCCGTGAGGCTTCGTGCTCGGCCGGCGGAGCCCGGGTGGCGAGGCCCCATGAACGATGAGGTGCGCGCCTTCCAGGCAATGCGCGGCTTTCGGGCCGTCGGCCGATTGGAGCGAGCCGGTCCTGCCGCCCCATGTCACGACCTGCGGAAGGAGGCTCCCGGCCCGGTACCCAGCTTGCGCACCGGCCCGCCCGGGATCAACAGTCGATCTTGTTATGGTCGTTAACCCAGAGATTCACGATCCAGGGGACCAGGACGGAGCCGGGGGCAGAATGGAACTGCGGGACATAGAGATCTTCCTGACGCTCGCGGAGGAGCTCCACTTCGGCCGCAGCGCCGAACGCCTGCATATCTCCCCGGCCCGTGTCAGCCAGGCGATCAAGAAGCAGGAACGCGCCATCGGCGCCCAGCTCTTCGAGCGGACCAGCCGCCACGTGCGGATGACCCCCGCCGGAGAGGTGCTGCTCCAGCGGCTGAAGCCGGCATACGAGGGCATCCAGGCAGCCATGGCGGAGGCGACCACCATCGCCCGCCACTCGGCCGGCACGCTGACGCTGGGGTTCATGGGCGCCCAGATGCACGACATGGCCCCGGTCCTGACCTACTTCCGTGCCCGGCACCCGTCCGCCGAACTCCGGTTCCGGGAAGTGTTCTTCAGCGATCCGTTCGGAGCCTTGCGGGCCGGCGAGGTCGATGCGGTGACGACCTGGTTGCCGGTCCGCGAACCGGACCTGACCGTCGGAGTGGTGCTGCGCGAGGAACCCCTCCACCTGATGGTGGCCGCGGATCACCCGCTGGCCCGGCAGGAGTCGGTGAGCATGGAGGTGCTCGGCGACCACATCGTGCCGCGCCTGAACGGCTCCATTCCCGCCTATTGGGAAGCCGCCGTACTGCCGGCCCTCACTCCGGCCGGTCGCCCCGTCCGCCGCGGCCCGGCCGTCGCCACCTTCTACGAGATTCTCGCCCTCGTCGCGGCAGGCGAAGCGGTCTGCACGGTCCCCGACGAGGGGCGGCGCTACAACGCGCAGACCGACGTCGTCTATCTCCCCCTCCACGATGCCCCGCCCGTCCAGTGGGCCCTGATCTGGCGCACGAACCGGGCGACCCCACTGGTACGCGCACTCGCAGAGGCCGCGACGAACTGCGGGGCCTCGACCGGGCGGTAGGTACGGGACGCGCCGGCGGCGGTGCCGATCCGCGCATGTCCTACGCGGCCTCGGAAGGGCGGCCGCAGGAGTTGGCTCAGTTGTCCTGCAGGGTAAGGCGGTGGGACTCGAGCGCGAACGACAGGTCGACCACGTCGCGCGGTCGCGACAGCAGGCGGCCGGTGAGCCGCTCCAACCGGCGCAACCGGTTGATTACCGTGTTCCGGTGACAGTAGAGCCGCTTGCGCGCCTCTTCCGTCGAGCCATGGCAGTCGAGCCAGGCCGCCAGGGTGGCCAGCAGGTGATCGCGCTCCCCCGCATCCGAATCGAGCACGGGTCCGAGCACCTGGAGCGCAAAGTCCTGCGCCAGGTCGGGCCGCGTGAGGACGAAGGCGCCGGGCAGCCGGTCCGCGAGCCGGGCGAGTTCACCGTCCGCCGCGCACGTGTTCAGGGCGAGCTCGGCCAGCTCCCGCGCTCGACCGAGCTCCATGAGGCCGGATACGACCGTACTGATTCCACCGCGCATGCCGGGGCCGACGGGGATCACCGACGCGAGGTCCTCGACAGAGGCTTCGTCGAGCCGTGCCACCACAGTCAGGCCGTCCTCCTGAGGGCACCAGTGGAGTTCCATCCCGTCGCGCACTTCGCGTGTCGGCGCCGTGGCGGGACGCTCCGCAGAAGGGCCACGCAGGAGCACCACCGCGTAGCGTGCCCGCAGCGGCAGCCCGAGGGCGACAGCCATGGCGGACACGCGGGTCTCCTCGGTGTAGCCGCGCAACAGCACCTTCAGCAGCGGAAGCTGCTTGCGGCCGTCGTCGTCGGGCAGTCTGTCGGAGGACCGGCGGTACGCCTCGACCGCCAGCGCGGTGTCCCGGTCGGCCCGGCCCCACACGTCGTTGGCGGCAAACGCCATGAGATGTCCCTGATCCGGGCAGTCCTGCATGACCAGGGCCACGAGTGTGTCCCAGATCTCTGTGCCGCCCACGCGGTAGCCGTGCAGAAGGGCCTGGAGCGGGACGCCCTCCTGCGCCCTCCTGTCACCGATGAGCCAGGCGTACTCACCGGACTCGGACGTGCGGTAGGGCTCGATCATCCCGCCGACGAAGCACTCCATCGCGGTGTGGACGGACTCTCCCAGATCGTTGGGGGCCAGGAGCGGGTTCCCGTAGTACGCGCTGGTGTTTCGCAGCTGTGCCAGAGCGGATTCGACGAAGGCCGGGAGTCGAGGCCGGAGCAGCTCGGCCGCGTGACGCAGCACACGCCCGGCATCCTCCTTCGGGGACTCGTCGAGGAGGAGGGGCAGCCGGTACGTCAGGGGCGGGCGGCGGACCGGCAGTCCGGTATCAATCTGGTTCATCGGCACCTCAGCGTGTCGGGCGTCCGCGGACGGGCGGTGGCGAGGGCGTCATGGCGAGGGCGGACCCTGACAAACTAAAGAGAAATCACTAGTACGTCCAGTGCCATGCAGTGAGCAGTTCATTCGGATCAAAGCAGACTAAGAGGAATTCACTTTCGGTCGGGGTGTCCCACGTCGTTCAGGTGCGTCGGCCTCTCAGCCGCGACGCCATCGGCAGCATGAAGGAACGGTCCTGTGCCGCACGTGCGGCACAGGACCGTTCCGGTTCGAGGAGTGTCAGGACTGGGCGTAGGCCCGCAGCGGGGGCTCGGAGTCCACCTTGGTGGCGTTGAGGACTTCCGCGCTCAGATTCGCTGCGGCGACCGCCGTGGCCGCCGTTGCCTCGGAGGGCAGCACGCCGGGAAGGTTGACGTCGACGCACTTGCCTAGCGGCAGCCGGCTCGGACTGGCCGTGCCGGAACGCGAGAGCGCGTCCAGGACCAGTTTGTAGGCGACGGCGTCGTACAGGAAGCTGAAGTGGGTGACGGTCCGGCCCGGACACACGCTCTGCATAGAGATGTTGGTGGCACCGCTCAGCGGCGCGGTCGTGACCGGGACGATGGCTTCGTCGACGATGCTGTAGACGTTGGTGTACGAGACGGCCCCGGGGGTCTCGTCGCCCTGGTTGAGCGCGGCAAGGAAGTTCGAGCCGACGCCGAACTGGTGCAGCGCCGGCGCGCACGGGGAGACGCAGAGGAGATTGCCGCCCCCGATGCCATGGCCGGGGTTGGCGAGGAAGACCGCGTCGTCCACCTTGCCCTGGAGATCGGGCCACCACTTGAGCGCCCAGCGAATCTGCATGTTCCCCTGGCTGTGGCCGAGAACATCGACCTTGCGACCGGTCGCGGCGTTGATCCTGTCGATCGCCCGGACGACGTACTCGGACGCCACCTGGATGTCGCCCATCGACCTGTTCGGCAGGGTCACGCCGCAGACGTCGTACCCGTCGCCGCGCAGGGCGGGGGCGTAGCCCCACCCCCAGGACTCGTCGTCGGTGGAGCTGGTGCCGTGGACCAGCAACACGGGCTCGCGGTCCGGATGGAGGAACGAGCTGGGGCAGTTGAGAGCCGCGTCGAGCGTGGCGACAGGGGTTTCCAGCGAGGGCCCGGCGACCGCGGCCGCCTCCGAGGAGGGGGCCAGCAGGGCAGCGGCGAGCACGCCCGCCAGGACGGCGGGGACGGCACTCAATCTCCAGCGCCGGGGGGTCTTCCACCGACTGTTCACGGTGACTCCTGTGTGAGTGGTGACGCTCGCGGGACAGCCGCCCCGGCACATGCCGGGCGTGGCTCCCATACGTCGTACGGGTGACAGCGAGCGAACTGGAGGCTCACATTCACGGGGCCGACCGGGCCGGACAACCCTCCGCGCAGGGCCGGACGGGTCCGCGCCCCGATCGTGTGGGCGGTCACAAAACCGCCCCGCCGGACCAGCCCCACGTCACATCGCACCGCCGCCTGAACGGCGACGCAGGGCGCGGATTCGTTCACGTACCCCCTGGTCCCGCGGCACCACCCCTGTCGCAGGACCCGAAGATACTTGCCCAATACAACGGTACTGAGTACCGTCATAGCGAGATCTAGTACCGGTGGAGGTTCAGTGTGAGTGCCGTGGCGCGGAGCGAATCCGACCTGCCGATCCAGCCGCTCTACGACGGGGCAGCGCTGAACGGCTTCGACGCGGGCGCCAGGCTGGGCGCTCCCGGGCAGTTCCCGTTCACCCGAGGCGTGTACCCGTCGATGTACACGGGCCGCCCCTGGACGATGCGGCAGTACGCCGGTTTCGGCACTGCCAAGGAGTCCAACGAGCGCTACCACGAGCTGGTCGGCGCCGGCACGGGCGGACTGAGCGTGGCCTTCGACCTGCCGACGCAGATGGGCTACGACTCGGACGAGGCGGTCGCCCAGGGTGAGGTCGGAAAGGTGGGTGTGGCGATCGACTCGATCGACGACATACGGACGCTGTTCCAGGGCCTTCCGCTGGACAAGGTCTCGACCTCGATGACGATCAACGCGCCCGCGTCGACGCTTCTGCTGATGTACCAGCTGGTCGCGGCCGAGCAGGGCATCGCCGGGAACCAGCTGACCGGCACGATCCAGAACGACGTGCTCAAGGAGTACATAGCCCGGGGTACGTACATCTATCCCCCGAAGCAGTCGCTGCGGCTGATCAGCGACATCTTCTCGTACTGCCACCGGGAGCTCCCCCGCTGGAACACCATCTCCATCTCGGGCTACCACATGGCCGAGGCCGGAGCGACGCCCGCGCAGGAGATCGCGTTCACCCTCGCCAACGCCAAGGAGTACGTACGCACCGCGATCAGCGCGGGACTGGACGTCGACGACTTCGCACCACGCCTGTCGTTCTTCTTCGTCGCACGTACGACCCTGCTCGAGGAGATCGCCAAGTTCCGTGCGGCCCGCCGGATATGGGCACGGATCATGCGCGACGAGTTCCATGCGAAGAACCCCAAGTCGCAGATGCTCCGCTTCCACACGCAGACCGCCGGCGTGCAGCTCACGGCCCAGCAGCCCGAGGTGAACCTCGTCCGGGTCGCCCTGCAGGGCCTCGGCGCGGTGCTCGGCGGGACGCAGTCCCTGCACACGAACTCGTACGACGAGGCCATCGCCCTGCCCACCCAGAAGGCGGCACGGCTCGCGCTGCGCACCCAGCAGATCATCGCGTACGAGACCGACGTCACCAAGACGGTCGACCCCTTCGCCGGGTCCTACGTCATGGAGTCGATGACCGACGATCTCGAAGCGGCGGCCATGGAGTTGATCCATGCCGTCGAGGACCGGGGCGGCGCCGTCGCGGCCATCGAGCAGGGCTTCCAGAAGTCGGAGATCGAGCGCTCCGCCTACCGGGTGGCCCTGGAGATCGACAACGCCGAGCGGACCGTCGTCGGGGTCAACAAGTTCGCACTCGACGAGGAGGAGCCCTACGAGCCCCTGCGGGTGGATCCCCGGATCGAGGCAGACCAGTGCGATCGCCTCGAAGCCCTGCGCAAGGAGCGCGACAACGACGGGGTCCGGCGTGCGCTCGACGAACTCCGCGCCGCGGCACGCGGCACCGACAACGTCCTGCCCACGATGCGCGAAGCGTTGAAGCTCCGTGCCACGGGCGGCGAGATCTCGCACGCCCTCCGCGACGTCTGGGGCGCCCACGTCCCCGTCGAAACCTTCTGAGAACGGCACTCATCACGTCATGAACGACATCGACAGTATCGACATGCGCACGACCGCGGGCAAGATCGCGGACCTCGGGCGCCGCATCGGCGAGGCCACCCACGCCGGCTCGGAGCGCGCGGTGGAAAAGCAGCACGCCAAGGGCAAGTTGACCGCCCGAGAGCGCGTCGAGCTCCTGCTCGACGAAGACTCTTTCGTGGAGCTGGACGAGTTCGCACGGCACCGGTCGACGAACTTCGGCATGGAGAGGAACCGCCCCTACGGCGATGGCGTCGTCACCGGCTACGGCACGGTCGACGCCCGCCCGGTCGCCGTCTTCTCGCAGGACTTCACGGTCTTCGGCGGCGCGCTGGGTGAGACCTACGGCCAGAAGATCATCAAGGTGATGGACTTCGCCCTCAAGACGGGCTGCCCGGTCATCGGCATCAACGACTCCGGCGGCGCCCGTATCCAGGAGGGTGTGAGCGCTCTGGGCATGTACGGCGAGATCTTCCGCCGCAACACCCATGCCTCCGGCGTGATCCCGCAGATCTCCCTCATCGTGGGTCCGTGCGCGGGCGGCGCGGTGTACTCCCCCGCGATCACCGACTTCACGGTCATGGTCGACCAGACCTCGCACATGTTCATCACCGGGCCCGACGTCATCAAGACCGTCACCGGCGAGGACGTCGGCTTCGAGGAACTGGGCGGCGCCCGGACCCACAACTCGACCTCGGGCGTGGCGCACCAACTGGCGGGGGACGAGAAGGACGCCATCGAGTACGTCAAGTCCCTGCTGTCCTACCTCCCGTCCAACAACCTCTCCGAGCCACCGGCCTTCCCGGAGGTCGCGGAGACGGAGGTGACCGACGAGGACCGGGAGCTCGACACTCTGATTCCCGACTCGGCGAACCAGCCGTACGACATGCGCCAGGTCATCGAGCACGTCGTGGACGAGGGCGAGTTCCTGGAGACGCAGGCGCTGTTCGCGCCGAACATCCTGACCGGCTTCGGCCGCGTCGAGGGCTACCCCGTCGGCATCGTCGCCAACCAGCCGATGCAGTTCGCCGGCTGTCTGGACATCAACGCCAGCGAGAAGGCCGCGCGCTTCGTCCGTACGTGCGACGCGTTCAACGTGCCGGTCCTGACCTTCGTGGACGTCCCCGGCTTCCTGCCGGGCGTCGACCAGGAGTACGGCGGCATCATCCGCCGCGGCGCCAAGCTGATCTACGCGTACGCCGAGGCGACCGTCCCGCTGATCACGGTCATCACCCGCAAGGCCTTCGGCGGCGCCTACGACGTCATGGGGTCCAAGCACCTGGGCGCCGACCTCAACCTGGCCTGGCCGACCGCGCAGATCGCGGTCATGGGCGCGCAGGGCGCGGTCAACATCCTGCACCGCCGGACCATCGCCGCCGCCGACGACCAGGAAGCCGAGCGGGCACGGCTCATGCAGGAGTACGAGGACGCCCTGCTCAATCCCTACACGGCGGCAGAGCGCGGTTACATCGACGGTGTGGTCATGCCGTCGGACACGCGCCCGCAGGTCGTGAAGGCGTTGCGTCAGCTGCGTACCAAGCGTGAGTCGCTGCCTCCGAAGAAGCACGGCAACATCCCGCTGTGACCGACATGACGAGCCAAGCGCCACGGCCCGCCCTGGAAGTCAGGAGTGGTGCCCCATCACCCGAGGAACTGGCCGCTCTGGTCGCGGCCCTGGCAGCTGTTCGAACGGCGGTCTCCGCCCCTGTCGCGCGTCCCACCCGTGGTTGGGCCTCGCCCCACCCCGTGCTGCGCACCCCATATCTCCCCGGCCCCGGCGCCTGGCGTGCCTCGGCACGGCGTCACTGACCTCCCGAACGGAGACACCATGAACACCCGGCATCAGCCGATGCGTCGGGCCGCCCCGGCGCCGCGCGCCCGCGTCGTGATCGCCAAGCCCGGACTCGACGGCCATGACCGTGGGGCCAAGGTCATCGCCCGGGCGCTGCGTGACGCAGGCCACGAGGTGATCTACACCGGGCTGCACCAGACCCCGGAGCAGATCACCGCCACCGTCATTGCCGAGGACGCCCCGATTCTGGGACTGTCCGTCCTCTCGGGCGCCCACCTGACGATCGTCGAGAAGGTGATCGGCCTCCTCGCGCAGCATGACGCGGCCGACACCCGCGTTCTCGTCGGCGGCATCATCCCCGAGGCGGACGCCCTCGCCCTGCGGAGCATGGGCGTCGACGCCGTGTTCACCCCCGGCGCGGACATCGGCGCAATCGTCGAGACCGTCAACCGGCTCAGCCCCGCGCCCCACAACGAGAAAGCTTTGGAACCGGCATGCTGAAGAAGATCCTCATCGCCAACCGTGGCGAAATCGCTGTCCGCGTTGCTCGGGCGTGCCAGGATGCCGGAATCGCGAGCGTAGCCGTCTACGCCGATCCGGACCGGGATGCTCTGCATGTCCGCGCGGCCGACGAGGCGTTCGCTCTGGGCGGTGACACCCCGGCCGCCAGCTACCTGGACATGGGCAAGGTCCTCCAGGCGGCCAAGGACTCCGGGGCCGACGCGATCCACCCCGGCTACGGCTTCCTCTCGGAGAACGCCGAGTTCGCCCAGGCCGTCCTGGACGCCGGCCTGACCTGGATCGGCCCGCCCCCGCAGGCCATCCGCGACCTCGGTGACAAGGTCGCCGCCCGGCACATCGCCCAGCGCGCCGGCGCCCCCCTCGTCGCCGGCACCCCCGACCCGGTCTCCGGCTCGGACGAGGTCGTCGCGTTCGCCGAGCAGAACGGCCTCCCGATCGCGATCAAGGCCGCCTTCGGCGGCGGCGGCCGCGGCCTCAAGGTCGCCCGCACCCTCGAAGAGATCCCCGAGCTCTACGACTCCGCCGTCCGCGAGGCCGTCGCCGCGTTCGGCCGCGGCGAGTGCTTCGTCGAGCGCTACCTCGACAAGCCCCGCCACGTGGAGACCCAGTGCCTGGCCGACTCCCACGGCAACGTGGTCGTCGTCTCCACCCGCGACTGCTCCCTGCAGCGCCGCCACCAGAAACTCGTCGAGGAAGCCCCCGCACCGTTCCTCTCCGAGGCACAGAACGCCGAGCTGTACGCCGCGTCGAAGGCCATCCTCAAGGAAGCCGGCTACGTCGGCGCCGGCACCGTCGAGTTCCTCGTCGGCACGGACGGCACCATCTCCTTCCTCGAGGTCAACACCCGCCTCCAGGTCGAGCACCCGGTCACCGAGGAGGTCACCGGCCTCGACCTCGTCCGCGAGATGTTCCGCATCGCCGACGGCGAGGAGCTCGGCTACGGCGACCCCGCCGTGCGCGGCCACTCCTTCGAGTTCCGGATCAACGGCGAGGACCCGGGCCGCGGCTTCCTGCCCGCCCCCGGCACCGTCACCACCTTCAGCCCGCCCTCCGGCCCCGGTGTCCGCCTCGACGCGGGCGTCGAGTCCGGCAGCGTCATCGGCCCCGCCTGGGACTCCCTCCTCGCCAAGCTCATCGTGACCGGTGCTACGCGTGAGCAGGCACTCCAGCGCGCAGCCCGCGCCCTGCGCGAGTTCACCGTCGAGGGCATGGCCACCGCCATCCCCTTCCACCGTGCCGTCGTCGCCGACCCGGCATTCACCTCCGACCCGTTCCGCGTCCACACCCGGTGGATCGAGACGGAGTTCGTCAACGACATCCCCGCCTTCGCCGTCCCCGCCGACACCGAAGCGGACGAGGAGTCGGGCCGCGAGACCGTCGTCGTCGAGGTCGGCGGCAAGCGCCTCGAGGTCTCCCTGCCCTCCTCGCTCGGCATGAGCCTGGCCCGCACCGGCCTCGCCGCCGGCGCCAAGCCCAAGCGCCGCGCCGCGAAGAAGGCCGGCTCCGCCGCCTCCGGCGACACCCTCGCCTCGCCCATGCAGGGCACCATCGTCAAGATCGCCGTCGAGGAGGGCCAGGAAGTCAAGGAAGGCGACCTCATCGTCGTCCTCGAAGCGATGAAGATGGAACAGCCCCTCAACGCCCACCGCTCCGGCACCGTCAAGGGCCTCGCCGCCGAGGTCGGCAGCTCCGTCTCCTCCGGCGCCATGATCTGCGAGATCAAGGACTGAACACAGAAGGCCGCCGGCCCCTCGTGTCCCGTAGGGACGAGGGGCCGGTCGGCGTGGTCGAGTCGATGGTGCACGGGTGAAGGCGACCGCAGGTGGGGAGCCTAGGATGGCGGGGTGACGACCAAGACGGACCGCCCTGTGCGCCGCTCCCGCGACCGGAAGGCGCAGATCCTCACGGCGGCCCTGGAGTGCTTCCACCGTTCCGGGTATCACGCCACCGGCATGGAGGACATCGCCGCAGCCGTCGGGATCACCGCGGGAGGGCTGTACCGCCACTTCCGAGGCAAGCAGGAGCTCCTGCGCCGGGTCATGCTCGACGGACTTGACCTTCTCGCGGCGGCGATGGAAGAGGCGCACGGGCTCGACGATCTCCTCAGGGCCACCGCGCGGTTCACGCTCGATCACCGGCCGCTGCCGTTGTTGCTGGACCGTGAGACGCGGAACCTGGACGACGAGGCCCGCGACCGCGTCCTCCGCCATCACGACGCGCACGCGGACACGATCGCCGCGGCCATTCGGGAGTCGCGTCCGGAACTGGACGAGGACCAGGCGCTGCTTCTGGCCTGGTGCGCCCTGGGTGTCCTCGTGAGCCCGTCTTACCACCATCGCGATCTGCCGCGCCCGCGCTTCGAGGACGTGCTGTGCACGCAGGCGTCGGCAGTCTGCCGGTCACATGCCGTTCCTTCCGGTGCGGCGGACGAGACCCCGCGTCGGCCGGGCATCGGTCTCACACCCGCCTCGCGTCGCGAAGCGCTGCTGGCCGCGGCGATCCCGCTGTTCAAGGCGCGTGGTTTCCAGGTGGTCAGCATGGAGGAGATCGGAGCGGCGGCCGGAATCGCCGGTCCGAGCATCTACAACCACTTCTCCAGCAAGGCGGAGATCCTGGCGGCGGCCCTGCACCGCGAGTCCGAGGTCCTGCACTTCTCACTCGCCCGGGAACTCACGGAGAGCCACACACCCGCCGAGGCGCTCCACCGCGTGCTGCGCATCTACGCGGCCCTCTGCGGTACGAGGATCAGCGCCATGCCGCTCATGGTGGGCGAGCTGGTCCACCTCTCCGCCGAGCAGCGCCAGAGCGCTTTTCAGAGTCAGGTGGCATTCCTCGCCGAGTGCCTCTCGCTGCTGCGGGCCTGTCGTCCCGAGCTCGACGAGGACGAAGGGCGCGTGATGCTCGGTTCCGTGCTGACCATGGTTCTCATCCTGTACCGGCTGCCCTCCTCGGTCCGCCGCCTCGCCACCCCCACGGTCGTGGCGGCCGTGGCGATGGACTCCTTGGGCATAGGCGACGCGGTCTGAGAACCGCCGGGCCCGGCCCGTGCACCCGATCGCCCCGTGGCAGCCCGGGTGCACGGCGTCGGTGGCGGACCCGGCCTACAGGCCGAGATCCTTGGCGATGACCGTCTTCTGTACCTCGTTGGTGCCGCCGTAGATGCGGGAGACCCGGGTCGAGGCGTACAGGCGGGCGATGGGGTACTCGAGCATGTAGCCGTAGCCGCCGTGCAGCTGGAGGCACTTGTCGATGATCCGGCCGGCCGTCTCGGTGCCGAAGAGCTTCAGCTTGGAGGCGTCTGCGGGAGTGAGGTCGCCCTCGTCGTAGAGGTCCATGGCCCGGTCGGTCATCGCCTGCAGGGCCTCCAGTTCGGCGGCGCACTCGGCGAGGACGAACTTGGTGTTCTGGAAGGACGCCACGGGCTTGCCGAAGACCTGCCGCTGCTTGGTGTAGTCGATGGCGAAGCCGATGGCGGCGCGTGCGGTGGCGGCGGCACCGATACCGATGACCAGACGCTCCTTGACCAGGTTCTCCGAGAGGTAGCGGAACGCCTGGCCCTCCTCACCGAGGATGTCCTCCACGGGAACCTTGACGTCGACGAAGGCCAGCTCGGCGGTGTCGGAGGACTTCATGCCGATCTTCTCGAGCTTGCGGCCGACCGAGTATCCGGCGGCATGGGCGTCGACGACCAGGATCGACAGGCCGAGACGGCGGTTCTCCGCAGGCGCCGGTGAGGTCCGGCACACGACCAGCACCCGGTCGGCCTGGACTCCGCCGGTGATGAACGTCTTGGCACCGTTGAGGACGTAGTGCGTGCCGTCCTCCGACAGCTCGGCGCGGGTCTTCATGCCCGCCAGGTCCGAGCCCGTACCGGGCTCGGTCATCGCGATGGCGTACATGGTCTCGCCGCTCATGAACGGCGCCAGCCAGCGGTGCTTCTGCTCCTCGGAGGCGTACCGCATGAGGTATCCCAGGCACAGGCCCGTGTGGACGCCCGCGGAACCGAAGGTGACGGCCGCACGGGCGTTCTCCTCGATGATCACGGCCTCGTACTTGATGCTGGTCTCGCCGGCGCCGCCGTATTCCTTCGGCACCTCCATGCCGAAGACGCCCAGTTCACCGAGCTTGTAGTAGAAGTCCCGCGGCGCGTGCCCGGCCTGCTCCCACTCGTGGAACTCCGGCGCGACCTCCTTGGAGATGAAGTCCCGGATCGTCTCCCGGAACGCCTCGTGGTCCTCGTTGAACACGCTTCGACGCATAGTCAGGCCTTTCGTGGTCGTTGCCGCACCCGTAGGGGGCGTGTCCGAGGGCGGCACAGATCCGTGAGGGATCGAACTGCGGCGTCGGACGGCAACGGGGGAATTCGCGACTCGGGCCGCGACGATCGACGGGGCCGCCGAGGGGGCAGCCCACGGCCGACGGCGCGGCCCACGTCACTATAGCTAACACACCTTAGGTAATCGAGGGATCACCTCGATTCCCACGACACCAGAAGGTGAATGTCGTGTCTACCTCGCCGGACATCTTGACAAGAGTGTCAGCCGCATCATTTTCCCAGCTCAGGCCGGTACTGAGCAAGATGAAACATGCACGTTACGTAAATCACAGCCCTGAGGAGATGACCTTTGCGCGCTACGGTGCCAAGCTCCTGAGCATCGCAATGTAAATCACCACTAGTCGCGGAGGGCTCCCCCATGAGCACCAATGTCCATGTGGTCGGGGTCGGGATGATCCCGTTCATGAAGCCGGGTGCGAGCGACACCTACGACGTGATGGGCGAGCGTGCGGCGCGTACCGCGCTCGCTGACGCAGGCATCGGCTACGAGCTCGTGCAGCAGGCGTACGTCGGCTACGTCTACGGCGACTCGACCAGCGGCCAGGCCGCGATCTACGGTCTGGGGACCACCGGTATCCCGGTGATCAATGTCAACAACAACTGCTCGACCGGCTCGACCGCCCTGTGGCTCGCCCGCCAGGCCGTCGCCTCGGGGGCGGCCGAATGCGTGATCGCGGTCGGCTTCGAGCAGATGCAGCGCGGTGCGCTCAAGGGCCACTGGGACGACCGTCCCTCGGCCATGAGCCGCGGCCACGAGAAGATGCGGGAGCTCCAGGGCGTCGACCCCCTGGCTCCGGGCGCGGCCCAGCTGTTCGGCGGCGCCGGCCAGGCGTACATGGACAAGTACGGCATCACGAACCAGGCGTTCGCCAGGATCGCCGTCAAGTCCCGTACCCACGCCGCCAACAACCCGTACGCCGTCTTCCGCGACCCGCTCACCGTCGAGGAGGTGCTCGCCTCCCCGCACGTGTACGGTCCCCTGACCCGCCTGATGTGCTGCCCGCCCACCTGCGGCGCAGCCGCCGCGGTCATCGCGAGCGAGGACTTCGCGCGCCGCCACGGCCTGAACACCGACGTGCGGATCGCGGCGCAGGCCCTGACCACCGACGTCGACAGCGCGTTCGCCGAGGACACCGACATGATGCGGGTCATCGGCTACGACATGGCGAAGAACGCGGCCGACCAGGTCTACGAGGCCGCCGGTGTCGGCCCGGAGGACATCAAGGTCGTCGAGTTGCACGACTGCTTCACCAGCAACGAGCTCATCACGTACGAGTCGCTCGGCCTGACCCCGGAGGGGACGGCGGAGAAGTTCGTCCTGGACGGTGACAACACCTACGGCGGGCGCGTGGTCGTCAACCCTTCGGGCGGCCTGATGTCCAAGGGGCACCCGCTGGGCGCGACAGGCCTCGCCCAGTGCACCGAGCTCGTGTGGCAGCTGCGGGGACAGGCGGATGCCCGCCAGGTCGAAGGCGGCCTCCAGCACGCTCTCCAGCACAACCTCGGCCTCGGCGGCGCCTGCGTCGTCACTCTCTACGAAAAGGTGAACTGAACGCCATGGCCCTGAACAAGGAATTGATCGGGACAAAGATCCCGACGCACACCGTCGACGTCGAGCGCGGCCAACTGCGCTTCTTCGCCAAGGCGATCGGCGAGACCGACCCGGTCTACTCCGACGTGGAGGCCGCGCAGGCGGCCGGCCACCGGGACGTGCTCGTCCCGCCCACCTTCCTGTTCTGTGCCGACAGCGGACGCACGGACGGCTTCAACTTCCTGACGTTCGCGGACATCGACATCCGCTACATCCTGCACGGCGAACAGGGCTTCACCTACCACCGTCCGATCCACGCCGGCGACCGGCTGACGTTCGCGACCGAGGTGTCGGACATCTACAGCAAGAAGGGCGGGGCGCTGGAATTCCTCGTCCTGGCCACCCAGGTGACCCGCGACGGGGAGCTCGTCGCCGAGGTCCACAAGTCCCTCGTCGTGCGCAACCCGAAGGCGGGCCAGTGAAGCTCGAACTGCCGAAGATCTCCCGGACCACGCTGGCGTTGTACGCCGGCGCCTCGGGTGACCACAACCCGATGCACATCGACATCGACGTGGCCAAGTCCGCGGGCATGGACGACGTCTTCGCCCACGGCATGCTCAACATGGCCTACCTCGGCCGGCTGCTGACGGCGAACTTCCCCCAGGAAAAGATCCGTTCCTTCGCCGTCCGCTTCACCTCCATTACCCCGCTCCACGGCAGGCCGACCGCCACCGCCACGGTCGCCAGGGTCGAGGACGGCCTGTCCCACCTGGATCTGACCATGGCTCTGGAGGACGGAACCGTCACTCTCGCGGGCACCGCAGTGATCGAAGGAGAAATCTCAGCATGACCAGCACCAAGCTCGCGGGCAAGACCGCCATCGTCTCCGGCTCCGGTCGCGGCATCGGCCGTGAGATCGCCCTGAAGTTCGCCGCCGAGGGCGCCGACGTCGTCGTCAACGACCTCGACCCGGCGCCCGCCGAGGAGACCGTCGCCGACATCAAGGCCGCCGGCGGCAACGCCGTGGCCTGCGTCGGGAGCGTCACCGAGGACGGCTTCGCCGAGCGGTTCGTGAACACCGCGATCGAGACCTTCGGCGGCCTCGACATCATCGTCAACAACGCCGGGTACACCTGGGACTCCGTCATCCAGAAGCACACCGACGAGCAGTGGGACGCCATGCTCGCCGTGCACGTCAAGGCGCCGTTCCAGATCCTGCGCGCCGCCCAGCCGCACATCTCCCGCCTGTCCAAGGAGGAGACGGCCCGCGGTGTCCGCGTGCACCGCAAGGTCGTCAACATCTCCTCCGGCTCAGGCCTCAACGGCAATGTCGGACAGGTGAGTTACTCCTCGGCCAAGGCCGGCATCATCGGTCTGACCAAGACCCTCTCCAAGGAGTGGGGCCGCTACAACGTCAACGTCAACGCGGTCGCGTACGGGCTGATTCACACCCGCCTCACCGACGCCCCTGCGGGTGGCGGCGCCACCATCGACATCCAGGGCCGCGAGCTGCCGGTCGGCGTCAACCCCGAGCTGATGGCCCGCCTGGAGAAGACCATCCCGCTCGGCCGAGGGGGCACCCCCGAGGAGGCCGCCGGCGCGGTCTACGCCCTGTGCATCCCCGAGACCGACTACGTCAGCGGTCAGGTCATCTACTGCGCGGGCGGCAACTGAGCCGAAGCCCGGCCATGAACGGCCGTCGGCCGGTCGAACGACACGCGATCGGCCGACGGGCTGCGCGGGGAGCGCCCTCACCGGACAGCACGCTCCCCGCCGACACCGTGGTCACCGTCGCACTCCGACACCGACGGTGACCACGGCCTCCACTTGCTTCGCCAGGCTTGACCGCCGTACCACTCAGGAGTGTTGCTGTGTATCTCACGCAGAGTCTGCACAGAGCCGTGCAGCAGGGTCCCGATCAGGTCGCGACGGTTTTCGGGGACCGTGTGCGGACCAACCGTGAAGTCGCCGATCGTGTGGCCCGGCTGGCCGGTGCGCTGGGGGCGCTCGGTGTGGCGGAGGGTGACCGGGTGGCGCTGCTGGCCCACAACAGTGACGTCTTCCACGAGTACATGTACGCGGTGTGGTGGATGGGTGGGGTGGTCAACCCGGTCAACACCCGCTGGAGTCCGAAGGAGATGACCTACTCCCTGGAGGAGTCCGACACCCGCGTGCTGCTGGTCGACGACTCCTTCGCCCCGATGGTGCCGCGGTTGCGGGAGTTGTGGGGCGGACTGGGGACCGTGGTGCACTGCGGGGCGGGTCCCGTGCCGGAGGGGATGCTCGGGTACGAGGACCTGATCGCCGGTCATGAGCCGGTGGAGGACCTGCGTCTGGGCGGGGACCGGCTCGCCGGCCTGTTCTACACCGGCGGCACCACCGGCTTCCCCAAGGGCGTGATGCTCAGCCACACCAACATCCTCGCCTCCACACACAGTTTCGTCGCGGCCTCCCAGGGAGCCGTACGCGGCGGCGGCCGGACGATGCACACCGCGCCGCTCTTCCACATGGCGGCCGTCAGCAGCTGGTGCTCCCAGAACCTCGTGGGCGGCTCCCATGTGTTCGTGCCCGCGTTCGCACCGGAGCACCTGCTGAAACTCATCACCGAGCGCCGCCCCACCTCCACCACACTTGTCCCCGCCATGATCCAGATGCTGCTGGACCACCCGGCCGTCGGCGAGCACGACCTCTCCAGCGTCGAGCGGGTCGGATACGGCGCTTCTCCGATCTCCGGGACGCTCCTGAGCCGGGCGATGGCTGCTTTCCCCAACGCCCGGTTCGCCCAGGGCTACGGCATGACCGAGATGGCTCCCGGTGTCGCGACCCTCGCGCCCGAGGACCACCACGATCCGCGCCTGCTGCGTGCCGCGGGCCGGGCCCTGCCCGGGGTGGATGTGCGGGTGGTGGATCCGGCGGATGTGGAGATGCCCCGCGGGACGGTCGGGGAGATCGTCGCCCGCGGCGCGAACATGATGCTCGGCTACTGGAACAAACCCCAGGAGACCGCCGACGCCCTGCGCGGCGGATGGATGCACACCGGCGACGCCGGCCACATGGACGACAACGGCTACCTCTACATCGTCGACCGCCTCAAGGACATGATCGTCACCGGCGGCGAGAACGTCTACTCCGCCGAGGTAGAGAACGCCCTCGCCACCCACCCCGCCATCGCCTCCTGCGCCGTCATCGGCGTCCCCGACCCCACCTGGGGCGAACGCGTCCACGCCGTCATCGTCCTCAAACCCGGCCACACCACCACCACCGACGACATCCGCACCCACTGCAAAACCCTCATCGCCGGCTACAAATCCCCCCGCACCTGCGACTTCGTCGAAACCCTCCCCCTCTCACCCGCAGGCAAAATCCTCAAACGCGACCTCCGCAAACCCCACTGGAACAGCACCGGACGCTCTGTCGGCTGACAGTGCTCGCCGCCCCGACAGGCCCCGTTTCCTTCCGACCCATGAACCTGGAGTGCCGCACCATGACCATCGACGCGTCGACCGAGTCCGACTCCGCGGAGCAGCCGCGCGGCCCGCTTGCGGGCGTCCGCGTGATCGAACTGGGAAGCATCGGTCCAGGTCCGTTCTGCGCGATGGTCCTGGGTGACCTCGGGGCAGAGGTGATCCGGATCGACCGGCCGGCCGAGGCCGGTTACGCCGCGTCCCGGCCGATCCTGCACCGCAACCGCCGCTCCGTCGCCGTCGACATCAGGCGGCCCGAGGGCGTCGAGATCGTCAAGGCCCTGGTCAAGGACGCGGATGTGATCCTGGAGGGCTTCCGGCCGGGTGTCACCGAGCGACTGGGACTGGGCCCGGACGAGCTGCTGGCCGTCAACCCGCGGCTGGTGTACGGCCGGATGACCGGCTGGGGCCAGGACGGGCCGATGGCTCAGGAGCCCGGCCACGACATCAACTACATCGCTCTCACAGGCGCCTTGCACGCCATCGGCCCCAAGGACGGCGACCCCGTCGTCCCTCTCAACCTCGTCGGCGACTTCGGCGGCGGCGGCATGCTGCTGGCCGTCGGCGTCCTCGCGGCGGCGCTGCACGCTCGTGACACCGGCCGGGGCCAGGTCGTCGACGCCGCGATGACCGACGGATCCGCTCTGCTGCTCACGATGATGTACGGCTTCCTCTCCCGCGGGGTCTGGGCCGACGAGCGCGGGACCAACATGCTCGACGGCGCGGCGCCGTACTACGGCACCTACCGTTGCTCCGACGACCGGCACATCGCCCTCGGCCCGGTCGAGCCGCAGTTCTACGCCGCCGTACTGCGCGTGCTCGGCCTCTCCGACGATCCTGACTTCGCCCGCCAGAACGACCGCACCAAGTGGCCGGTCATGCGACAGAGGCTCGCCGCGATCTTCGCCACCCGGACCCGTGACGCATGGGCCGAGGAGTTCGAGGGACAGGAGGGGTGCGTCGCCCCCGTCCTGTCCCTCCTCGAAGCTCCGCACCATCCGCACAACGCGGCCCGTGGCACGTATCTCGTCGACGACGAGGGTGTGGTC
Source organism: Streptomyces sp. NBC_00683 (assembly GCF_036226745.1). Taxonomy (NCBI): domain Bacteria; kingdom Bacillati; phylum Actinomycetota; class Actinomycetes; order Kitasatosporales; family Streptomycetaceae; genus Streptomyces; species Streptomyces sp. NBC_00683. Next base: position 816,845 of record NZ_CP109013.1, read on the forward strand.
GGGCCGGCCCCCGCGCCCCGGTTCTCCGCCACACCGGCCGCGCACCCCACGCCCTCCCCCGCCATCGGAGCCGACACCGACCGCATCCTCGCAGCCGCGGGGTACGACTCCGCACGCATCGCGACGCTGCGCAGCGCCGGCACCGTCAAGTAACCACGTGCCGCCGGTGGTTCATGCCGACCGCATGATCCCGGCCGTCAAGAGAAGGAAGCCGTACCCGGTATGCAGACCAAGGACAAGCTCTTCATCGGCGGTGCGTTCGTCGACCCGGCGACCGACAGCACACTCGAGGTCGTCTCTCCGGCCACCGAGGAGGTCATCGGGCGCACCCCGGAGGCGCGCCCGGAGGACATCGACCTGGCCGTCTCCGCCGCGCGCCGGGCCTTCGACGAGGGGCCGTGGCCCCGGCTCGGCCTCACCGAGCGCATCGAGGTGCTGCAGCGCTTCCGGGACGCGTACGCGGCCCGGATGCGGGAGACCGCGGTGCTGCTCAGCTCCGAGGTCGGATCGCCCATCACCTGGTCGACACGCGCCCAGGCCGGCGCGCCGATCGGGATCATCGACTACTACCTCAAGCTGGCCCCGGGGTTCGCCTGGGAGCGCGAGGTGCCTGGTGCAACGGGGCCGATCTCGGTCCGACAGGAACCGGTGGGTGTGGTGGCGGCGATCGTCGCCTGGAACGCGCCGCACTTCATCACGTTCAGCAAGCTGGCGCCCGCCCTGGTCGCCGGCTGCACCGTGGTGCTGAAGGTGTCGCCCGAGAACGCCCTGTCCTCGTACATCATCGCCGAGGCCGCTGCCGAGGCCGGTCTGCCCGAGGGTGTGCTCTCGGTGCTGCCCGCCGACCGTGAGCCCTCCGCGTACCTGTCCCGGCACCCCGGTGTCGACAAGGTCGCCTTCACCGGATCCGTCGGCGCCGGAAAGGCGATCATGGCGTCCGCCGCCGCGAACCTGGCGCGGGTCACTCTGGAGCTGGGCGGCAAGTCCGCGGCGATCATCCTGGAGGACGCCGACCTGGACCGCGCGATTCCGGCGCTGATGCCCCACCTGATTCCCAACAACGGGCAGGTCTGCATCTCCATGACCCGGGTACTGGCCCCTCGCACCCGCTACGACGAGGTCGTCGAGCGGCTGGCCGGGCAGTTCCGGGCGATGGTCGTCGGTGACCCGTTGGAGCCGGCCACCACGGTGGGCCCGCTGATCTCCGAGCGTCAGCGCGACCGCGTCGAGGGTTACATCGCCAAGGGTCTCGCCGAGGGCGCCCGCCTGGTGACCGGCGGCGGCCGCCCGGCCCACCTGGACAAGGGCTGGTACGTCGAGCCGACCCTCTTCGCCGACGTGGACAACTCCATGGCCGTCGCCCAGGAGGAGATCTTCGGCCCGGTCGTCGTCGTCATCCCGTTCGACGACGAGGACGACGCGGTCCGAATCTCCAACGACTCCGACTTCGGCCTGCACGGCAGCGTCTTCTCCGACGACGAGCAGCGCGCGCTGGCGGTCGCCGCGCGCCTGCGTACCGGCAACGTGGCGGTCAACTGCGGCGGCATCTCGTTCAACGCCCCGTTCGGCGGCTACAAGAAGTCCGGAATCGGCCGCGAGTTCGGCCCGGAGGGCCTGCAGGCGTACCTGGAGACCAAGAGCATCTACACCTCCACGCCTCGCTGACACCTCCCCCGCACCACCATCCTTCCCACCACCGACAGGAGAAGCCCCACATGCGCGCTGCAGTGCTGCGGGAGTACGGCGCCCCGCTGGACGTCGTCGACACCATGGAGACGGCAGAGGCCGGTCCCGGCAAGGTCAAGGTCCGCATCCGGGCGACCGGCATGTGCCACTCGGACCTCTCCGGGATGACCGGCAAGCTCGGCGTCCCGGCACCCTTCGTCCCCGGGCACGAGGGGGCCGGCGAGATCATCGAGGTCGGCGAGGGAGTCACTTCGGTGGCGCCCGGCGACCACGTCATCGTCAACTTCATACCGGCCTGCGGCACGTGCGCCGACTGCGCGCGCGACGAGGGCCACCTCTGCACGCGCATGATGTACGCGGCCATGGGCACCCCGAACTTCCGGGAGGACGGGAAGCCGGTGTACGGCCTCGTCGGCTGCGGCACCTTCGCCGAGGAGGTCGTCCTCCCGCACCAGAGCGTCGTCCGTATCGACAAGGACGTCCCCTTCGACATCGCGGCTCTGATCGGCTGCGGTGTCACCACCGGCACGGGTGCGGTTCTCAACACCGCGAAGGTCGAGGAAGGGGCCACCGTGGCCGTCGTCGGCTGCGGTGGGGTCGGCATCGCTGCCATCATGGCGGCCCGCATGGCCGGCGCCTCGCAGATTCTCGCCGTGGACCCCAGCGCCGCCAAGCGCGACCTGGTCTCCCGCTTCGGCGCTACCGCGGCCGCCTCCCCGGAGGACGCCGACGCGGTGGCCGCCGAACTCACCGGCGGGCAGGGCTTCGACTACACCTTCGAGGTCGTCGGCCGCTCCAGCACCGCGCAGGCCGCGTTCAAGCTGGCACGGCGCGGCGGCACCGTCGTCGTCGTCGGCCTCGGCGCCCGCACGGACAACCTCGAACTGTCCATGGGCACGCTCGCCACGCAGAGCAAGACCCTGGTCGGTTCCGTCTACGGCGGCATGGACGTACCGCGCTTCATGCGGCAGCTGGTCCACCTGTGGCGGGAAGGCAAGCTGGACCTCGAAGCGATGATCACCAAGCGGCTGAAGCTGGAGGACGTCAACGAGGGCTTCGAACTCATGAAGACCGGTGACGCCATCCGCACCGTCGTCGAGCTGTGACCCGGCGCTCCTGACCCGTGGCCGGGGCCGCTCCCACCGTTCGCGGTCGGACCGGCCCCGGTCCGTTTCTCCCGTTCTCCCCAGCCACGGAAGGTCTTCACCTCATGACAGCCGAGGGATCCCCGCAGACGGCCGGAGCCGTATCCGACCGCACCGGTCCCAAGCCCGCAACCGAGGCGACCAGAGCCGCCAACGCCTCGGTCCTCGACCAGCTCGACTTCGACGACGACCGGGCCTTCGAGGCCATGAAGCGGGGCTTCGTGGCCCCGCTGCTCGACGGTGGCGTGATCCGTGACGCACGGGGACGGGTGTCCTTCGACGCGGGCTCCTTCGACTACATCGAGGGACCGGCTCCGGACACGGTCAACCCCAGCCTGTGGCGCCAGTCCCAGATCATCAAGTACGCGGGGCTGTTCCAGGTCACCGACCGGATCTACCAGGTCCGGAACCACGACATCGCCAACGTCACGATCGTGGAGGGGGACGGCGGGCTGATCGTGGTGGACGTCGGCACGGTCGCCGAGACGACCCGGGCCGCGATGGAGCTCTACTACGCCCATCGCCCCGAGCGGCTGCCGGTCGTCGCCGTCATCTACACCCACCCCCACCTCGACCACTACGGCGGCGTCCTGGGTGTCACCTCGGCCGAGGACGTCGCGGCCGGCCGGGTGCAGGTCATCGCGCCGGGTACGGACTTCGATCGGTACGCGCTGGGCGAGAACGTCATCTGCGGCAACGTGATGGCGCGCCGGGCCGCGCACGCCTTCGGCAACCTGCTGCCCCCGGGACCGCGCGGCTTCGTCACCGACGGCATCGGCATCGGGCATGTCAGGGGATCCTCGGCGTACATCCCGCCCACCGACCACATCACCCGCACGGGCGAGGAACGTACGCTCGCGGGACTGACGTTCCAGTTCCAGATGGCCCCGGACACCGAGGCCCCGGAGGAGTTCCACTTCTACATCCCGGAGCTCAAGGCCCTCACCTGTGCGGAGAACGCCAACCACACCCTCCACAACATCCAGACCCTGCGCGGCGCCCGCACCCGCGACGCCGCCAACTTCGCCCGCTACCTGGACGAGGCCGTCGAACTGTGGGGCGACGAGGCCGAGGTGCACTACGGCCCGCACACCTGGCCGGTGTGGGGCGGCGAGAACATCCGGGAGTTCCTCACCTCGCAGCGCGACTCCTACAAGTACATCCACGACCAGACGCTGCGGCTCGCCAACCAGGGGCTGACGCCGGTCGAGATCGCCGAGACGCTGCGCCTGCCCGACGTGCTGGGCCGCGCCTGGTGGAACCGCGGCTACCACGGCACCGTGAGCCACAACGCCAAGGCCGTCTTCGCCAAGGAACTGGGCTGGTACAACGGCAACCCGATGAATCTGTACCCGCTGCCCGACGGCGATCTCGGGCGACGGTACACGGACGCGATGGGTGGCGTGGACCGGGTCGTCCAGCTCGCCCGGGAGGCCTTCGAGGCGGCGGACTACCGCTGGGCGGTCGAACTCGCCGGCCGGGCCGTCCACGCCGAACCCGGCAACCAGGACGCCCGGGAGACCCAGGCGGACGCGTACGAGCAGTTGGGCTACCAGGCCGAGGGTCCTCAGTGGCGATACGTTTTCCTCACCGCCGCCCAGGAACTCCGCCGGGGCCGACCGGCGAAGCCCGCCCCCGGTTCCGCGTCCGGCCGGACCATGGCGGCCATGCCGCTGCCCATCCTGCTCGACTTCGTCGCGGTCCGGCTCAACGGCCCGAAGGCCGAGCACGTCGACGTGGGGATCAACCTGGCGGTCACCGACGCCGCCTCCCCCCGCTCCCTGCGGGTGTCCCGCGGCGTGCTCAACCACTGGGCCCGGCTCAGCGAGGACGCCGAACTGACGCTCACGATGGACCGGAGCACGCTCGTGGACGTGCTGTTCCGGCCAGGTCGCTTCGACGAGGCGCTCGCCGCCGGAACGGTCCGGGCAGAGGGCGACACCGACGCGTTCCGAATGCTCACCGGCCTGCTCGACACCTTCGACCGGAACTTCGACCTGCTCGGTCCGCACCTCTAGGCCACGGGCGAACGGCGAAGGGCCGCACTCCCGGGAGTGCGGCCCTTCGCCGTTCGCCGATACCCCGTCAGCGGTTGCCGCGGACGCTCTCGCGCATCGCCGCCATCGCCTTGCGCGACTCGTCGGTGGACATCACCACGGACATGTGAGAGGAGATGAGGTCGAGGCTCGCGCGCTGGTCCATCCGCTCGCTCATCCGCACGGTCCGCTTGATCATGGCCACCGGCAGCGCCGGCTTGGCCGCGATCTTCGCGGCGAAGGCGTACGTCTCCTCGAGGAGCTTCTCGTCGTCGTACACGCGGTTGACCAAGCCGATCCGCAGCGCCTCCTCTGCGTCCACGAACTCGCCGCTGAGCAGCAGCTCCAGGGCCTTGGCCTGGCCCACCAGGCGGGGCAGGAACCAGCAGCCGCCGTCGCCGGGGACGAGGCCGAGGCGGATGTAGCCCTCGCTGAGGCGGGCGGAGCGGGCTACGAACCGCATGTCGCACATGAGCGCCATGTCCAGGCCGGCGCCGACGGCGTCTCCGTTGACCGCGGCGATCACGGGCTTGTCCAGGTCCTCCAGGGCACGGGCGACCTGGTGGATACGCTCGTGGAGCATGTTCTTGTGCTCCAGCGGCTCGTCCACCACGTCGAGCAGGGTGTCCAGGTCGACCCCGGAGCAGAAGCCCTTGCCGCTGCCGGTGAGCACGACGACGCGGACGGCCGGGTCGGCGGCGGCGTCACGGAGCGCCTTCGCCCAGTCCGCGATCATCTCGAAGGTGAAGGCGTTCTTCAGCGCGGGGCGGTTGAGCCTGATGGTCGCGATGCCGTCGTCGACCGTGTACTCCAGATCCATGGCGGATCAACTCCTCGTGGTGGTGGGGCCGGTGATCAGGTGCCAGGGGTCTTCGGCGGCGGCCGAGAGGAGTCCCAGGGCGGCGGCCCACTGGTTCTCGTTGCCGTACTCCTCGCGCCAGGACCACAGGCGCAGGGTGGAGCGGCGCAGGTCGTGCTCGTGGGTGGTGCCGATCGCGCCGTGCACCTGGTGGGAGAGCTCGGCAACCACGGAGGCCGCGCGGCAGGCGTTGGTGCGTACGGCGGCGACCACCGCGAGAAGCTCCGTCCGGGGGTCGTCCAGGGTGGCGACGGCGCTGCGGGTGGAGAGCTCCAGGATCGTCACCTCTCCGGCGAGCGTGGCGAGGTACTGCTGCACCGCCTGGAAGGCGGCGATGGGGCGCCCGAACTGTCGGCGCTCGCCCGCGTAGCGCAGGCTGTGCTCCAGCGCGCGCTGGGCGGCTCCGCTGAGCTGGATGCTGCGGGCGAGGGCTCCGCGCACCTGGATCGAGGGGCCCTCGGGGAGTTCGGCGACCTGGTCCGCCGGCACGGCGACCGCGTGGAACGAGACGTCGTCCCGGGGTTCGCCGGCCAGGTTCGCCCCGTGGACCAGGGTCGCCCGAGCGGGGTCGACCGAGCAGACGCGCCCGTCGACGACGACCGCGACGCGCACCGCGTCGCGGGCCCAGGGGACGCGCCGGAGGGTGCCGTCGAGGATCCAGTCGTCGCCCGCGCGCTCCAGTACGAGTCCGCCGTCCTGCGACTCGGCGGCGGTCAACTGCCCGGCGGGGACCGGAAGACCGGCGGCGGCGAGCAGTGGTCCGGCGATCCACAGGGTCTCCGCGATCGGGATCTCCGCGGCGTGGTAGGCGGCGGTGCGGAGTATGACGGCGGCCATCTCGGCGTCTCCGCCGCTGCCGCCGGCCTCCTCGGGGATGCCGATGCCGGTGAGGCCGGCCTCCTCGAGCTCCTCCCACAGGCCCGGGCGGTCCTGATAGGCGGTGAAGATGTCGGCCGCTGTTGCTTCAAGCAGCTTCAGGTCGTCGTTCATCGGACCCCCAGGGCTCGTGCGATGACTCCGCGCAGGATCTCGTTGGTACCACCGCGGAGGGTGTTGGTGGGTGCCTGGACGACCGACTCGGCGAGGATGCGGGTGAACAGGTCGGGCGAGTTGAGGTCGGGTTCGACGCCGGTCGCCCGGGCCGCCTCGACGACCTCGCGTTCCAAGAGGGTGCCGAGGTCCTTGACCACTGCGGCGGCGACCTCGGGGGCGGAACCCTTGCTGAGCTGGACGGCGATCGCGATCGACGCCTGGCGCAGCGACCACAGCCGGGCGGTGAGCCGTCCGATCGTGCGCGGGTCGGCGTCCTCGCGGGCCGCGAGCAGGCGCAGCAGCAAGGCGGTGCTGAGCAGCCGTTCGGGTCCGCTGCGTTCGTACGCGAGCTCACTCGTGACCTGACGCCAGCCGTCGCCGATTGTGCCGAGCACCATGTCGTCAGGAACGAAGGCGTTGGTGAAGAGGACTTCGTTGAAGTGATGGGCGCCGTTGAGCGAGCGGATCGGGCGGATCTCCACACCGTCGGTGGGCAGCGGCACGATCATCTGGCTCAGGCCCTCGTGGCGGCTCTCTCCGGCGGGACCGGTGCGGACCAGGGCGACGACGGCGTGGGACAGGTGGGCGCCACTGGTCCAGATCTTGGTGCCCTCGATCAGCCAGCCGCCGTCGGTGCGTGTCGCTTTCGTACGCACCGACGCGAGGTCGGAGCCGGAGTCCGGCTCGGAGAGCCCGATGGCGAAGTAGCACTCGCCGGCGGCTATCCCCGGGAGGTAGCGCTTCCGCTGCTCCTCCGTGCCGTGGCTGAGGAGACCGGGCGCGGCCTGCCGGTCGGCGACCCAGTGGGCGCTGACGGGGGCGCCCGCCGCGAGCAGTTCCTCGATGACGACGAACCGTTCCAGCGGGGTGCGGTCCGCTCCGCCGTACCGCTTCGGAATCGCCATGCCCAGCCAGCCTCGGGCACCCAGCTTCCGGCTGAACGCCGGATCCGTGCCGATGACCCAGCTGTCGCTGACCGGGGTGTAGCCGCCCGATTCCAGCTCGGCGGCCAGGAAGTCACGGACTTCCTGCCGCAGTCGGCGGGTCTCCGGGGGAAGTGCGCCGGGATCCAGTCCGAACAGTGATGTCATGTCTTTCCTTTCGCGACGGTCTCGACGATGGACCGCGCCCATGCGTAGTCGGCCTTTCCGGCCGGCGAACGGCGGATCTCCACGACCCGGACGAACTCCTTGGGCAGCTTGTAGCGAGCGAGCTGCTGCGCGGCGCAGCCGCGCAGTTGGTCGTCGTCCGCGTCGCCGTCGAGCAGGACGAGTGCGACGAGTTCCTCGCCCCAGCGTTCGCTGGGGCGACCGAGGACCAGGGCATCGCGCACGGCGGGGTGGGCGAACAGCGCTCGTTCCACCTCCTCGGCGAAGATCTTCTCTCCGCCGGAGTTGATCGTCGTGGCGGCCCGCCCGCGCAGCACCAGCCGGCCGTCGGCGCGCAGTTCGGCCAGGTCGCCGGGGATGGCCATGCGCCGCCCGGCCACCACGGGAAAGGTGGCCGCGGTCTTGACCGGGTCGCCGAGGTAGCCGAAGGGCAGGGGCTCGTGAGCCGCGAGCCAGCCGATCTCCTCCTCGCCCGGCTCGAGCGTCCGGCTGCGGGCGTGGTCGAGGACGCAGGCCCGGGGCCCCAGGGCGAAGACGCCCGGTTCGGCCTTCTCCCCGAGCGACAGTTCGGCCTGGATGATGCGGCCGGTCTCGGTCGAGCCGGCGCCGTCGGCGAGCAGCGCCCGCTCGCCCAGAGCGGCCAGCAGGCGTTCCTTCGTTCCGGGGCTGGTGGCCCCGCCACCGACGACGAACGTGGTCACGGACGACAGGTCGTACGCCCTGCGTTCGATCTCGTCGGCGACTGGCCGGGCGAACGCCTCGCCGACGAGCGCGCAGGACTCCAGCCGTTCACGCTCGATCAGTGCGCACACGTCGGCGGCGTCCAGACGGTGCACCACATCGGGAACGGCGATCAGTCCGCCTCCGAGCAGGGTGCCCAGGAGCTGCCAGCCGCCGGCCCCGTGCATGAACGGTGCGGCACCGAGTACACGACGGCCGGGCGCTGCCGCAGCGGCGAGTCCCACGGACTCGGCGGTGGCGTCCTCCGGGAAGGCGACGCCGCCGAGGGTGGCACGCCAGATGCCGTGCTGGCTCCACAGGGTGCCCTTCGGCATGCCGGTGGTGCCGCCGGTGTAGATGATGTAGAGGTCGTCCGGGCTGGTGCTCGGCGCCTGCCACTCCCGAGACGCCGCCGCCAGTGCCTCTTCGTAGTCGAGTGCGCCGGGCAGCAGCGGATTGTCGGAGTCGTCGGCGACCTGGAGCAGCAGGGGCACGGCGACGAGGCTGTCGAGGACGGGCGCGAGGGTGGGGGCGAAGGCCGCGTGGTAGACCACCACCGCCGGGCGGGCGTCGCCGAGGAGATTGAGCAACTCCGGAGCTGTGTAGCGGTAGTTGACGTTGAACGGGGCCAGTCGGGCGGCGAAGGACGCAAGGGTGGCCTCCGCGTACTCGGGCCCGTTGTACAGGAGCAGGGCGAGGTGGTCCTGACCGGACTCATGGGCCTGGAGGGCGTCCCTCTCGCGGTGTGCGCCCAGGCCGCGGGCGGCGAGCAGCCCGGCCAGGCGCTCGACCCGGTCGTGCAGCTCGCCGTAGCTGCGGCGCACGGAACGGTGCAGGATCGCCTCCCGCTCCGGGACCGCGCCGGCCACGGAGCGGAAGAGATCGGCGATACTCGGTCGCATAGGGGTGGTCATCTCCATGATCCGGTCACAGGCCGAGCGACTTGGCGATGACGGTCTTCATGATCTCGCTGGAGCCGGCGGCGATCCGGGCGACCCGGATGTCGGCGTAGAGCCGGGCGATGGGGTACTCCAGCATGTAGCCGTAACCTCCGTGCAGCTGGAGGCACTTGTCGATGACCCGGCCGGCCGTCTCGCTGGTGAACAGCTTGACCGTACCGACCTGCGGGACGGTCAGCCGGCCGGCGCCGTACTCGACGATCGCGTGGTCGACCATGGCCTGGCCCGCCACCACCTCGGTCGCGCAGTCGGCGAGCACGAACTTGGTGTTCTGGAAGGAGGCGACGGGCTTGCCGAAGACCTGCCGCTCCCGCGTGTACTCCACAGCCAGTTCGACGGCGGCGCGTGCGGCGGCCAGCGACTGGACGGACTGGGTGAGCCGTTCGGAGACGAGGTTGAGGGTCAGGTGACTGAAGCCCTTGCCCTCCTCGCCGAGCATGTGGGAGGCGGGTACCCGTACATTGTCGAAGAACAGCTCGGCGGTGTCGACGGACCGGGTGCCGAGCTTCTCCAGCTTGCGGCCCTTGGTGAAGCCGGGCATGCCGTCCTCGACGACGAGGAGGCTCAGGCCGTCCCGTCGGTCCTCGCCCCGGGACGTGCGGCAGGCCACCACCACGAGGTCTGCGTTGATGCCTCCGGTGATGAAGGTCTTGGCGCCGTTGAGGATCCAGTCGTCGCCGTCCCGTACCGCGTTGGTGACCATGCCCGACAGGTCCGAGCCGGTGCCGGGCTCGGTCATCGCGATGGAGGCCATCGTGCGGCCCGCGGCCATGCCGGGCAGCCAGCGCCGCTTCTGCTCCTCGTTCGCCAGGTGCAGGAAGTAGGGCGTGACGACGCCCGTGTGCAGCGGCAGTGAGCCCAGGCCCACACGGGCGCGGAAGATCTCCTCGATGACGACGGCGGTGAAGCGGAAGTCATCGACTCCGCCGCCGCCGTATTCCTCGGGGACCGCGAGGCCGGCCAGTCCGACCTCACCGCAGCGACGGTAGACGTCCTTGGGGACGATCCCGGCCGTCTCCCACTCCTCGAAATGGGGGACGATCTCCTTCTCGAGGAACGTCCGGACGACCTTGCGGAAGTCCTCGTGGTCCTGCTCGTACAGGGGACGCAGCATGGTGTACGTACTCCTCGGGATCAGGCGGAGGGCTCGGAGCCGACCACGGAGATGAAGCTCACGCAGTCGCCGGGGTGCCCGCCGAGGTTGTGGGTGAGGCCGAGCTTGCGCTCACCGCTGGTGATGCTCGCCAGCTGGCGCTCGGCCGGGGCCTCCTGACGGAGTTGCAGCCAGCATTCGAAGAGCATGCGGAGGCCGGTCGCCCCGATCGGGTGGCCGAAGCTCTTGAGGCCGCCGTCGGGGTTGACCGCCAGGTCGCCGGTGAGGTCGAAGACGCCGTCGAGGACGTCGCGCCAGCCCTGTCCGCGCTTGCTGAAGCCGAGGTCCTCCATGAGGACGAGCTCTGTGGGGGTGAAGCAGTCGTGCACCTCGGCCAGCGCGATCTCGGCGCGCGGGTCGGTGATCCCGGCCTGCTGGTAGGCGGCTTCGGCGCAGGCGGTGACCTCGCGGAAGGTGGTGTAGTCGTACGTCGGGTCCATCGGGCCCGCACCGGGACCCGCCACCATGGAAAGAGCCTTCACGTAGATGGGTTTGTCGGTGTAGAGGTGTGCGTCCTCGGCGCGGACGATGATCGCCGCCGCCGACCCGTCGGAGACGCCGGAGCAGTCGTGGATACCGAGCATGCCCGCGACCTTCGGGCTGTTGCGGATCGTTTCCATCGGCACTTCGGCCTGGAACTGGGCGCGCTTGTTGCGGGCGCCGTTGTGGTGGTTCTTCCAGGAGATCCGGGTGAGGACGTCCTTGAGGGTCTCGTCGTCGAGACCGTGCGCGTTGGCGTACGCCGGGGCGAGCAGGCCGAAGGAGGCCGGTGCGGTGATCGGCGTCTTGGTGCCGTCGTGGGCTGCGTCCTGGCGGACCAGTCCGGAGTAGCCGGAGTCCTTGAGCTTCTCCACACCGATGGCCATGGCGACGTCGACGGCGCCGGAGGCCACCGCGTAGCAGGCGTTGCGGAAGGCCTCCGAGCCGGTGGCGCAGAGGTTCTCGACGCGGGTGACCGGCTTGTAGTCGATCTTCAGGGCGCGGGAGAGTACCTGACCGGAGAAGCCCGAGCTCATCGTGCCGAACCAGAAGGCGTCGACGTCGTCCAGCGCGACGCCCGCGGAGGCCAGGGCCTCCTGGCTCGAGTCGACGAGCAGGTCCTCGGTGCTCTTGTTCCAGTGCTCGGCGAAGGGCGTGCAGCCCATGCCGACGATCGCGACCTTGTCGCGGATACCGTGCGAAGCCATGGTCAGTTCTCCTCGTCGGCCTGGACGGCGGCCTGAACGGGCCGGGCCTTCCAGAAGTAGTTGTGGACGCCGTCGGCGGTGCTGTAGAAGCGGCGGAAGGTCATCTCCACGGCGTCGCCGATCTTCAGCGCCGCGGGGTCGGCGTCGGTGACCTCGGCGATGAACCGGCCGCCTCCCTCGAAGTTCAGCGCGGCGGCGATCAGCGGCGGGTTCAGCGTGTAGGCGAGAAGGTCGGCCTGGAAGGTGGCGATGACCGCCGGCACCTCGGCGACCCGGTCGTGGACCATCTGGTCCACGGCCCTGCAGTTGATGCAGACGCGCGCGGCCGGCAGGTGGCGGGTGTCGCACTCCGTGCACCGGGATCCGGACAGGCCGAACTTCCAGTCCGCGTTGCGGTATGCGGGCGGGCCTGCCGGGCGGTCCGGGTCCGGCCGGCGGGGAGCCTCACGCTTGAGGAATCCGCGCCAGGTCAGGAACTTCTGGTACGTCACTTCCCGGCCGCCGGCGGCCTGTCGGGCGACGGACGGTCCGGCGCGGCGCTCCCGCAGTGCGGGGAGGGCGTCGGTGGTACGGAAGACCAGCGCGTCCGCTCCGTCTCCGAGCGCGACCAGCAGAATCGTCTCGCCGACGGCCGCCTCGTCCAGAGCGGCGGCCAGCAGCACACCCGGTTGCGCGGTGCCGGTGGCACCGATGAGGGAAACCAGGTCGTCCACGACGGTGGCGCCGCGGCCGAGTGTCCTGGCGACGCCGCGGACGGCACGCCGATGCAGACCGGTGACCGCGACCTTGTCGACCTCGGCCAGGGTCAGACCGGCGTCCTTGAGCGCGGTGTCCACCGCCTCCTGGGCCAGCTCCTTGTAGGGGCCTTCGGTGAAGCGCTCCTCCCAGATCCGGCTGGACGAGTCGCCCGGGATGCGCCAGCGCTCCAGGAACTCGGCCGACGCCGAGCCGCGGCCGGCCAACGTCGCCACGACGTCGTCGCCCGAGCCGAACTGCACGGCGGCAGCGGCGTCGCCGCCGTCGCGCTCCTCCGCCGAACCGGGCAGGCCGGTGCGGATGTCGGACAGCACCGCGAGGGCGGGGCGACCGGCGGCGGCCGAGTCTGCGGCGGTGAGCAACGCGCCGACACCCGAGCGGGCCGCGCCGACGAAGTCGTACGCCGGGACGGAGCGGTCCAGACCGAGCGCGGCGTGCACAGTCGTGGCGTTGGTCTTGTCCGCGTACGCCGGATTGGCAGTGGCGAACACCAGGCTGCGCGGCTCGCCAGGTGCTCCGGCGAGGGCCCTGCGGGCTGCTTCGACACCCATCGACGTGGTGTCCTCGTCGAAGGCGGAGACGGCGCGGGTGCCCTTGCCTCCGCCGGATTCGAGAGCGCGTCCTATCTCCTTGCGGTTCAGCCGCCAGGCCGGCAGATGAACCCCGTAACTGGTGACACCGACATCCGCTGTCGCGGTCATGGCACTCCTCAGGCAGGTGTGGTCACCCGTTCTCCTGCACTGCCTCTCCCGTACCGGGGTGGCCGGCACCCGGGGGCGCCGCGGCCGCGGCCATCGAGACGAAGGCCAGCGCGGCGGGCGACAGGGGGCCACGACGGTGGTAGAGGAAGCAGGGGCGGGGAAAGGTGAAGGCGAGCGGCCGGACCTGAGCGCCGAGACGCTTGGCGGCCCGGGCCGCGGGCGCGGGCAGCAGGGTCAACCCTGCTCCGGCCAGAACGAGCGGAACGATGGCGTCGCGGTGCGCGGTTTCCACGACGACGGTGGGCGGGGGCAGCCGCTCGGCTGCTGCAACCGCAGCGAACCATACGCGAAGCTCCGAGTGGCGAGGTAGCCCCTGCACGAATCTGTGCGCCAGGAGCTCGGCGACCTTCAGCGGCCGGTCCGGGAGGTCCTCCGTCTGCGGCGGGAAGACCGCCCAGAGCTCCTCCACGCCGATCTGCACGGACTCGTGCTTGGGATAGGGCGCCGGATAGTCGCTGACCAGCAGTTCCGCCTCGGCCCGGCGCAGTGCTTCGAAGCCGTCGGGCCCGGAGACGGTCTCGTGGACGCCGACCTGCACTCCGGGGTACCGGGCCTGGAAGCGTGTGACCAAGGGCACGACTGGGTCGACGGCGAAGCCCTGCACCACGGCGAGGTCGAGCCGGCCCGTGGCCAAGTGGTCGATCTCCTCCACGGCTGCGCGCGCGGCCTCGAAGGAGCGCAGGGTGCGCCGGGCCGGTCCCACCAGGGCCCGGCCCGCCGGGGTGAGCGTCAGACGGGGCCCTCGCTTGAAGAGCTGAGTGCGCATGTCGCGCTCCAGCTCCTTGATCGACTGGGAGACCGCGGGCTGGCTGATGTGCAGTTGCCGGGCGGCTTCGGAGATGCTCCCGGACTCCACGACAGCGAGGAAGTAGGTGAAGTGACGCCTGTCCATAGATTCTTCTTATCACTACCTGAAGTAAATGACGGATTCACTTTGCATGACATTCGTCCTAGCGTGTTCGGTGGGCGGGCCTGCGCGGGCCGAAACCACGCGTCCATCGCACAGCGCGGTGGCGCAACAGCTAGGAGATCTTTCGATGGGAACCCTCGAAGGGCGTGTCGCCGTCGTCACCGGAGCAGGTCGCGGCGTGGGCCGTGAGCACGCTCTCCTCTTCGCACAGGAGGGCGCCAAGGTCGTCGTCAACGATCTGGGCGCGGCCCCGGACGGCGCCGGCACCGACATCGGCGCGGCACAGGCCGTGGTCGACGAGATCAAGGCACTCGGCGGAGAAGCCGTGGCCAACACGGACAGCGTCAGCGACTGGGCGGGCGCCCGGCGACTGATCGAGACGGCCGTCGAGACCTTCGGCGACCTGCACGTCCTGGTGAACAACGCCGGCATCCTGCGTGACCGCGTACTGGTCAACATGAGCGAGGAAGAGTTCGACCTCGTCGTGAACGTCCACCTCAAGGGAACCTTCGCGGTCTCCCGGCACGCCGCCGAGTACTGGCGCGCCCAGGCGAAGGCCGGCATCCAGGCCGATCGCGCGATCATCAACACCTCCTCCGGTTCCGGTCTGCACGGGAACCCCGGACAGGTGAATTACGCGTCTGCCAAGGCAGGTATTGCCGCCATGACGATCGTCGAGGCCAAGGAGCTCGAGCGTTACCACGTGCGGGCGAACTGCATCGCCCCGGTGGCACGCACCCGGCTCACCGAGGCAACTCCGGGCCTGGGCGATGTGATGGCCTCCACGAAGAACGACGACTTCGACCCGTGGTCCCCGGCCAACATCTCGCCGCTGGTCGCCATGCTGGCCGCCGAGGAATGCGCGTTCTCCGGCCACGTCTTCAGGGTGATGGGCGGTCAGGTCGGCCTGTACAAGGGCTGGCACGTGGTCGAGCAGCTCGAGAGCGACAAGCGCTGGACCGTGGAGGAGCTGGCATCGGCGACGGCACACATGCCCGCGAAGCCCGACTCGGAGATCCCGGGCTCGCACGTGAAGAGCCTGCGGAGCAACTGAGGCGCGGCGACAGCGGGCGGGGGCGACCCCTTTCCCTGGGGCCGCCCCACGATCGCAACGAATAGCCGTTCACTCTCGTGGAATCCTTCCTCACTAAATTGCTGCTGAACATCGCGTAGAGCCTCGGCAACCTCTTGCATGGCACAACTAGCAGTGATTCACTCCGCCCATCGCATCGCACGACAGAGGGAGTGACATGGCTATCGACGAGAACAGGCTCATCGACTCCGCACCGGAAGGTGACCCGGCACCGACCGCCGGGCACAGGCGTGCGTGGCTGGTTCTCGGCCTCCTGCTTCTGCTGCTGGTGGTCAACTACGCCGACAAGGCCGTCGTCGGCATCGCCGGCGTCGAGATGAAGCGGGACCTCGGACTCTCCTCCTCCCAGTTCGGGTTGCTGACCTCGGCCTTCTTCCTCCCGTTCGTGGTGGGTGGTGTCCTGGGCGGCGCGCTGACCCGCAAGTTCCAAGCCCGCTGGCTCCTCCTCGGCATCGCGGTCCTGTGGACGCTCAGCCTGTTGCCGCTGGCGTGGCAGGTCGGCTTCGGAGTGGTGGTCGCCTCGCGCATGGTGCTCGGCTTCGCCGAGGGTCCGACGACAGCGCTGGCCATGCACGTCGCCCACTCGTGGTTCCCGGCGGCCAAGCGAGCTCTGCCGAGCTCCATCATCGTGTCGGGCGCCGCTCTCGGCCCGGTCATCGCAGCCCCGGCGCTCACCTGGGTCATCACGAACCACTCCTGGCACATGGCCTTCGGCGCCCTGGCCACGGTCGGCGCCTTCGCCGCCGCTCTCTGGCTGTTCGCCGGACGTGAAGGGCCGGAGGCGGTGCGCCGCGGTCACGGCGCCACGGCCTCGCAGCTTCCCGAACGACTGCCGCTGCGCAAGGTGTTCGGCACCGGGACGGTCATCGGCATCATGGCGCTGTTCTTCGTCGCGTACGCGAACACGTCGGTGAAGGTCGGCTGGCTGCCGCTCTACCTGCGTGAGGGTCTCGGCTACAGCGCCGGGACCGCGGGCAAGCTGGTGTCCCTGCCGTATCTGGGTGGCGCCGTCGCGGTGATCCTCGTCGGCTGGATCTCCGGACGCATGACCAGGCGGGGGATGAGCAACCGCGTCACCCGCGGTGTCCTGGGAGCTTCCCTGGTGCTCGCCTCCGGGCTGACCACGGTCGTCTTCGCCGGCATGGACGCCGGCCCGCTCCAGATGGTCCTCATCGTGCTCGGCTCCAGCCTCAACGCCGCCGGGTTCGGCGCCACCTTCGCCGCGATCAGCGATGTGTCCCCGGTCGGACAGCGTGGCGTGATCCTCGGTGTCATCACCGCCTTCTACAGTCTCGCCGGGGTGATCGCTCCGCTGGTGATGGGCCGCCTGGTCGACGTCAGCGCCGACGCCGCCGAAGGCTACGGATCCGGATTCCTGATCCTCGGCATCGTCATGATCGTCGGAGCCCTGCTCGCGCTCGCCCTGGTCGACCCGGACCGCGACGCCACGAAGCTCGCCGCCGGCGCCTGATCCGCGGTGCGGTCAAAGGGTGGCCCCTGATCACTCCGGCCCTGTCAGCCCTCGCCCGTATGCCCACCCGGCCGGCGCGAGGGCTGAGCGTGCCCCCACAGCGCCGCGCCCTCCCGGCCACCACGAGCCTAGGATGTGGGGCGTGAGCACGACGAACGGCAGTCCGACCCGGCGCCCCCGCAACCGCAGGGCGCTGATCCTCGCCGCCGCCATGGACAGGTTCCGGGAGACCGGTTACCAGGCGACCGGCATGGAGGACATCGCCTCGGCCGTCGGCATCACGGCCGGAGGGCTCTACCGCCACTTCCGCGGCAAGCAGGAACTGCTCGGCGTCGCACTGCTCGACAGCACCGAGCAGCTTCTTGACGTCATGGAGGAATCGGACGACCTCGCCTCCCTCACGCGCGCCGTCGCCTCGTTCTCGCTCGACCACCGCTCGTACCCCGTCGTCTGGGACCGCGAGACCCGCCACCTCTCGGCACTGCACCAGGACGATGTGCGACAGCGACACGCGCAGATCGCCGCCGCCCTCGGCACGGCGCTTCGGGCCGCTCGACCCGACGTCGCCCCGCAGAACATCTCCCTGCTCGGCTGGGCCACGGTCGCCGTGCTCGCCAGCCCCTCGTACCACCGGACCGAGCTGCCCCGCCGCCGCTACGAGGAGCTGCTCCGGAAACTGGCCGAGGCTGTCTGCCGGACAGAACTGTCCTCGCCCGCCCCGCCTGCAGGCGGGAGCAGTGCGGGGACGGCCTCGCGCCCGGGGCTGAGCCCCGCCTCCCGCCGTGAGGCGCTGCTCGCCGCAGCCGTCCCGCTCTTCGCCGAGCGTGGCTTCCAGTCGGTGAGCATGGAGGACATCGGGGCTGTGGTGGGCATCTCGCGACTGTCCGTCTACCACCAGTTCCCCGAGGGGAAGGGAGATCTGCTCGCCGCCGTGCTCCACCGCGCCTCGGAGGCGAAGTGGGCCACCTTGGTGCGGGACCTGGCGGAGAGCGGGACACCGCGGGAGGCACTGGAGCGTCTGTTGCGCAGCCACGCGCAGTCCACCGTGCTCGACAACGGTACGGGGGCCCTGCTGCTGGTCAGCGAGTTGGCGCACTTCCCCACCGCCGCCCAGGAGGCGATGCACCGGTCCCAGGTCGACTATGTCGCCGAGTGGGTCGCTCTGCTGCGGGCCTGCCGGCCGGACCTGGACCAGGCCGAGGCCCGCGTCACGGTCCACGCCGCGCTCACGGTGATCAACCTCCTGCCGAGGCGCCCCGAGAATACGGCACGCCCCGACGCCACTTCGGCCCTGGTGGAACTCGGCCTGGCGGTCCTGGGCATCCAGAGATCCGTACGCGCCTGAGCCCGGCGCCGCGCGGCGCCGGGCTCGGAGCAGGAAGAACAGCGTTCGGGAAAGGACCCGTTCAGCCGACGATCATGATCGTGCACGTCGCATGGGCAAGGAGCCGTCCGGACTCATCCGTCATCCTGGCCTGCACCAGCACATTGCGACGGCCCCGGTTGACGACCTCCGCCTCACAGGTCAGCACACCGCTGTCGCCGGCCGCGGAGCGAAGGAACTTCACCGTGAGATCCGTGGAGACGATCCGCGTCCCCTCCGGGACGGTGGTGTAACAGGCCGCGGCACAAGCGTTGTCCAGCACGGTGGCGTACATCCCGCCGTGCAGGATTCCTGCCCCGTTCTCATGGTCCTGACGCGGCGTCAGCCGCATCACGGCGCTCCCGGGGGAAACGGCGATCGGGCGGATGCCCAGCAGTCTCTCGATGGGCTGCCTCGGGCCGCCACCCGCAGCGAGGTGCTCCTGGAACATCTGGAGCCCGCTGCGTGGTGCGGTGACGACGGCGGGAGGGGTGAGGGACACGGGAGGTCTCCGGGAGTGTCGCGGCTGTAGAGCCTGGCAGAGCGCTAGCGGACGGAGCGTCCGCCGTCGTTCCAGTGGGGTTTGCGGAGGTCGCGTTTGAGGATTTTGCCTGCGGGTGAGAGGGGGAGGGTTTCGACGAAGTCGCAGGTGCGGGGGGATTTGTAGCCGGCGATGAGGGTTTTGCAGTGGGTGCGGATGTCGTCGGTGGTGGTGGTGTGGCCGGGTTTGAGGACGATGACGGCGTGGACGCGTTCGCCCCAGGTGGGGTCGGGGACGCCGATGACGGCGCAGGAGGCGATGGCGGGATGGGTGGCGAGGGCGTTCTCTACCTCGGCGGAGTAGACGTTCTCGCCGCCGGTGACGATCATGTCTTTGAGGCGGTCGACGATGTAGAGGTAGCCGTTGTCGTCCATGTGGCCGGCGTCGCCGGTGTGCATCCATCCGCCGCGCAGGGCGTCGGCGGTCTCCTGGGGTTTGTTCCAGTAGCCGAGCATCATGTTCGCGCCGCGGGCGACGATCTCCCCGACCGTCCCGCGGGGCACTTCCACATCCGCCGGATCCACCACCCGCACATCCACCCCGGCGATCGCCCGGCCCGCGGCACGCAGCAGGCGCGGATCATGGTGGTCCTCGGGCGCGAGAGCGGAGACTCCCGGAGCCATCTCGGTCATGCCGTAGCCCTGGGCGAACTCCGCCCGAGGGAAGGCGGACATGGCCCGCTTCAGCAGGGTCTCGGAGATCGGCGAAGCACCGTAGCTGAAGCGCTGGACGCTGGAGAGGTCGTGGTCGCCGACAGCCGGGTGGTCCACCAACACCTGAATCATGGCGGGGACGAGCAGCGTGGACGTGGGCCGCCACTCGTCGATGGCCTTCAGAACCGCTCCGGGTTCGAAGGCGGGCAGGAAGAGATGGGAGCCACCGACAAGCGTCTGACCGCACCAGCTGGCCAGCGCGGCGAGATGGAACATCGGCGCGCAGTGCATGGTGCGCCCGCCACGGACGCTGCTCTGCACACTCGCGACGAGGCCGTGGGCGGAGGCGAGGATATTGGTGTGGCTGAGCATCACGCCCTTGGGGAAGCCGGTGGTGCCGCCGGTGTAGAACAGGCCGGCGAGCCGGTCCCCGCCCAGACGCAGGTCCTCCACCGGCTCATGACCGGCGATCAGGTCCTCGTACCCGAGCATCCCCTCCGGCACGGGACCCGCCCCGCAGTGCACCACGGTCCCCAGCCCGCCCCACAACTCCCGCAACCGCGGCACCATCGGGGCGAAGGAGTCGTCGACCAGCAGCACGCGGGTGTCGGACTCCTCCAGGGAGTAGGTCATCTCCTTCGGACTCCAGCGGGTGTTGACCGGGTTGACCACCCCACCCATCCACCACACCGCGTACATGTACTCGTGGAAGACGTCACTGTTGTGGGCCAGCAGCGCCACCCGGTCACCCTCCGCCATACCGAGCGCCCCCAGCGCACCGGCCAGCCGGGCCACACGATCGGCGACTTCACGGTTGGTCCGCACACGGTCCCCGAAAACCGTCGCGACCTGATCGGGACCCTGCTGCACGGCTCTGTGCAGACTCTGCGTGAGATACACAGCAACACTCCTCATGGGTGTGGATAAGGCCGACCGCCTCAGCCACGGCGAGGCGGTCCTTGCGCACGCGGCGCGGGAGCGAACGGCTCGGAACCGCCCGCGATCGTGACGCCGATGCGTGGCGATCGCGGACCAAAAAGCCCCTCCGTGCTCAACGAGGTTTACTTTCAGCCCGTATGGCCTGCACGTCAAGGGGTAGCAAGCGCTGGATTAACTTCTCGTCATTCACCTAGCGGTCATGGCGTCCGGGGAGACGCCCCCGTACAAAGCGCAAGCCCCTGGAGACACTGATCGCCTACACACAATTTACTTATCCCGCACAGGGTTTGCCCTTGAGCGGTTTACAGACTCCTCGGAAGCGACTTAGCATTCACATCCTGGCTCCGGGGCCAGACATGCGCTCCCCCGCCAGTGATCCCTGGGAGAACCACGTGCAGCCTCACACCCCCGCCCCCACCCCCGTGCCCGTCCCCGACGCGTTCGGCAGGGATCTCGTGGGTTTCCTCAGCCTCGAACGCATCGAACGCGACATGTTCCGAGGCTGGTGCCATGAGGGCGCGCGTCTTCGGGCCTTCGGCGGGCAGGTCGCCGGGCAGGCCCTGACGGCTGCCGGGCACACCGTCGAGGCGGGGCTGCGCGTCCACTCCCTGCACGGATACTTCCTGCGGGCAGGCGACACCCGCAGCCCGATCGTCTACCAGGTGGAGCGGCTGCGGGACGGCCGCAGCTACGTCTCCCGGCGGGTGACGGCCGTCCAGCGCGGCGAGGCGATCTTCAGCCTCTCCGCCTCCTTCAAGCTTCCCGAGGGTACGGGCGGCGCCGGCGACCGGAATCTCACGATGCCGCAGGTCACGCCGCCCGAGGAACTGCCCGACGCGTTCGCCTCCGTATGGAGGGAAGCTCCGGAGAAGCACGATGGGGGCGAGTTCACCAAGGCCCTTTCCGTGCGCGTCGCCCCCTCTCCGGGCCCCGTGCCCGAAGGGAGCACCCAGCAGTGCCTGTGGGTGAAATCGGCACACCCCCTGCCGGACGAGCCGATGCTGCACGCCTGCGGCCTCGCCTATGCGTCGGACCTTCTCCTGGCCCCCTCTGCCGCGCTGCACCTGGAGCTTCCCTGGGTGCTGCGCCCCAAGGCGTCCACCGTGTTCCTCACGTCGCTGGACCACGCCATCTGGTTCCACCGCCCCTTCCGCGCCGACGAGTGGCTGCTCGTCGTCCAGCGCAGCCCCACCGCGGGGGACGGTCGTGGTCTTGCGTACGGCGACTTCTGGAGCCGGGACGGCCGTCTGGTCGCCTCCGTCGTCCAGGAGACGGTGCTGCGCACAGCCCGCCCGTCGACTTCCTGACCGTTCCCGGGCCGCTACCCCGAGACCGTCGTGTCGTGCCGCATCCCCGTCCCGACTGAAGCGGTCCTGGGCCGCCAAGCTGCACAGGACCGTTCGCCCTTGGGCAGGGGCGGTCAGGGTGTGGCGTAGGACCGCAGCGACGGCTCGGCCCAGACCTTCGAGGCGCTGAGGAGTTCAGCGCTCATGTTGGCGGCTGCGACCGCGGTGGCCGCCGTCGCCTCGGCGACCGAGACACCGGGGAGGTTGACGTCGAGGCACTTGCCGAACGGCAGCCTGCCCGGTTCGGCCGTACCGGAATGGGACAGCGCGTCCACGACCGTCCGGTAGACGACGGAGTCGTACAGGAAGCCGAAGTGGGTGACGATGCGACCGGGGCACACGCTCTGCATCGATATGTTCCTGGCACCGTTCACAGGCGCGGTCGTGACAGGCACGATCGCTTCGTCGGTGTAGCTGTAGAGGTTCGTGTAGGAGACCGGGCCCGGTGTCTCGTCCCCCGTGTTGAGTGCGGCGAGGAAGTGGGAGCCGAGGCTGAACTGGTGGAGCGCCGGCGCGCACGGGATGGCGCAGAAGAGGTTGCCGCCCCCGATTCCGTGGCCGGGGTTGGCGAGGAGGACCGCGTCGTCGACCTTGGTCTGCAGACCGGGCCACCACTTGAGCGCCCAGCGGATCTGCATGTTGCCCTGACTGTGGCCGATGACGTCGACCTTGCGCCCGGTGGCAGCCTGAATCCTGTCGATGGCGTGGACCACGTACTCGCTGGAATTCTGGATGTCGCCCATCGACCTGTTGGGCAGGGTGACGCCGCAGACGTCGTAGCCCGCGTTGCGCAAGGCCGGCAAGTAGCCCCAGCCCCAGCTCTCGTCGTAGGTCGAACTGGTGCCGTGGACCAGCAGTACGGGCTCACGGTCCGGGTGCTGGAAGGGCGAGGGGCAGCGCACGGCTGCGTCGAGCGTGGCGACCGGGGTGTTCAGCGGCGGGCCGTCGGCGGCGGCAGCAGCCGGCGAGCCCGGGCCGAGCAGCGCGGCGAGGGCCACGCCCACCAGGGCGGCGACGAAGGCGCGAATCCGCAGGTGCCGGTGGGGTGCCTGCCGGTGTCTGATCACGGTGTCTCCTTGGCGAATGGCCGTTCGCGGATGTCCGCGCACGGCCTGCGGCTCGGAAAGGGGGTCCATCCGTCCACCTGGCAAACGGGGATCGGATCGGTGGCTCACGTTCACGGTTCCGTGCGGGTCGGACAAGGCTCCGCGCACGACCGGACCGTCCCCGGCAGACTTCGTGTGGCCGGTCACAACGCGTGGCGCGGCTGTGTGCAGCCCGTCACATCCCGGGGGCTTCACTGCGCCGCCGGGCTCGGTCGATCAGCCCCGTCCCGCAAGGCGTACGCGCGCGGATCCGACGCCGCGAGACGGCTCCGGCACGGTGTTCCCGTACCGGAGGCACGGTGTTCCCGTACCGGAGCCCCCGCGGAGCCGTGCCGGTGCGCGTCAGCGGGCCGACTGCCCTGACACGGCAAGGCGGTCGCGCAGCTCGCTCTTGAGGATCTTGCCCGTGGGTGTGAGCGGCAGGGAATCGACGAACTGCAGGCTGCGGACCTTCTGGTAGGGAGCGACCCTCTCCGCGGCGTACGCCATGAGTTCTTCGGCGAGCCCGTCCACCGGCCCGGCGCCGGCCCGCAGCACGACGAAGGCGGCCGGGATCTCCCCCGCGCTCTCGCTCGGCGCGCCTACGACCGCAGCCTGCGCCACGGCCGGGTGGCTGCAGAGGATGTCCTCCAACGGCTGCGGATAGACGTTGTACCCCTTGTAGATGATCATGTCCTTGGCGCGCCCGACGAGGAACAGATGACCGTGCTCGTCGAGGCGTCCCATGTCGCCGGTGCGCAGCCAGCCGTCGACGAACTGCTCTGCCGTCAGGCCGGGTTCCCCGTGGTATCCGTCGGCGACCTGCGGGCCGTGCAGCCACACCTCGCCGGTGTCCCCGGCGTCCAGGACGGTGGCGCCGTCCGCGCTGCGGATCTCGACACGGGTGTCGAACGCTGCGATACCGACGCTGCCCACCGGCGTCTGGACGGTCGGATTGGGCGGCGCCCCCACGGCGCCCATGCTGACCTCGGTGAGTCCATAGCCTTCGCAGACCAGCGCGTTGGGGAACACTCCGGCGAGCCGGTGCAGCGCCGTGCTGTCGATGGGCGCCGCTCCGGAGACGACCATCAGGACGCGGGAGAAGTCGTGCTTGCCGATGGACGGGCTACCGAGCAGGGCGTAGTACATCGCCGGGGAGCCGGTGATCGCCGTGACCCCGTGGGATTCGACGTCGGCCAGGAACGCGTCGGGGTTGAAGCCGGCGACCATGACGGTCGTCTGCCCCAGGATCATGTTGACGGTCTGGGTGACCAGTCCCATTCCGTGGAACAGCGGGGCGATGGCGATCGTGGCGCCTTCCCCGACCGGCAGGGCGTAGGCGTTGACCGCCTCGGGCACGGGCCGCACGACGATGCCTCCCTCGTCGTCGCGCGCCGGGAGGGCCGCGGCACGCAGACAGGACACCTGAAGGACGTTGGCCACCACGTTGCGATGCAGCACCCGTACGGCCTTGGACCGGCCGGTGGTTCCTCCGGTCAGCTGCAGGTGGGCGATCTGCTCGGGATCCGCGGTGAAGCCGGTGAGCGGTTCGGCCGTCAGCAGGTCCGTGAGGGGAACGGCACCCCGGGCGGCGTCCTGCGCGGCGGGCGGGGCCGGGGCCGTCGCGGTGCCCGGCGCGTGCACCACGAACCGCACGCCGGGCGCATCGGCTTCTGTCAGCGCGGCGGCGCAGGCCGGGTGCGTGACGACTGCCGTGGCGCCGACGTCCGCGAGCTGCTCGGCGAGGATGCCGGCCGGCTGAGCGGGATTCACCGGCGCCACCGTCGCGCCGGCGCAGATCGCGCCGTAGTACGCCACGACGTACCAGAGCGAGTTGGGCATGTGCAGGGCGATGACATCGCCCGGGACGATGCCGCGCCCACGCAGGCCGTTCGCCACGCGCAGCGCCCGGTCGTACAGCTCCCGAAAGGTCAGCGTCTCCTTGCCGTCACGCACGGCTGTCCGCTCGGGGAAGGCCCGGGCGGCGCCGGCCACGATCCGGTCGATGCCGGCGTCCGGGTAGTCCAGGGACAGGGGCATGTTCTTCGGCCACGCTCTGCTCATGGGAACTCCTGTGTTTCTGGCGCCTCTGGGATGACTGCGGACCGGAAGCCGTCGGACAAGTGCACGGGGCACAGCCGACGCGGAGGCGCATGCCAGCGGCATCCACTTGGTCAAGTGGCGGTTAAGTTAAGCGTCAATAACCTCACTGTCCAGGTGTGACCAGCGCCGCGGACGGGCCTACCACCCCGACGTCGGGACACCTGTGCCCGCTCACAACACAGTCGACGGCTCATGGGACGGCACACACGTTCACGCATCGGCACGGCGGATTCCGATTCCCCGGCGCGGCACTCCCCCGCGCCGCCCGCACGCACTCCGGAGGCCCTCGCCTGATCCGTACGCTCCCGGCGTCCGCTTCGGCCGGTGAGCCCGGACAGCGGCCTGCCGGGAGTCGTCACAAGTGAATATTTCTGAGCACTTCCCTCACGGACAAGTTCAAGCCACCTAACTGCCACCACGGCCAGTAAGTTATTTTGGGCTAACTCGATATTCGCCTCCTCCGATCACCCCACAAGCCTGGACACCGTGGTTATTGAGGATTAACTTAGGCGTCGTCTGGCGAGCGCGCCGGGCATGCGAGGAAGGAACCGTCACCGTGCGTCGCAGCGTGTTCACCAAGGACCACGAGGCATTCCGGACGACCATCCGGGAGTTCATCTCCGACGAGGTGGTCCCCCACTACGCCGACTGGGAGAAGCAGGGGCACGTCCCGCGCGACCTGTACCGCAGGCTCGGCGAGCTGGGGATCTTCGGCATCAACGTGCCCGAGGAGTACGGCGGCGCGGGCGTCACCGACTTCACCTACCAGGCCGTGCTGCGCGAGGAGTGCGGGCGCGCGGGCGTCGGCTTCGGCGCCGAGTCGGTACACACCTGTCTGGTCCTGCCCTATCTGCTCGAATTCGGCAGCGAGGAGCAGAAGCGGCGCTGGCTGCCCGGCTTCCTCTCCGGCGAGACGATGACCGCCATCGCCATGACCGAGCCCGGCACCGGTTCCGACCTCGCCGGCATCGCCACCCGCGCCCGGCTCTCCGACGACGGGACCCACTACCTCCTCGACGGCGCCAAGACCTTCATCACCGGGGGTGCGCAGGCGGACCTGATCCTGGTCGTCTGCCGCACGGCCGCGTACGACCCCGCGAACCGGCGGGCCGGGCTGTCGATCCTGTGCGTGGACACGGCGTCCGAGGGCTTCGCCGTGGGGC
Organism: Streptomyces sp. NBC_00683; assembly: GCF_036226745.1. NCBI lineage: Bacteria > Bacillati > Actinomycetota > Actinomycetes > Kitasatosporales > Streptomycetaceae > Streptomyces > Streptomyces sp. NBC_00683. The sequence continues at coordinate 842,915 of NZ_CP109013.1, forward strand.
GCAAGCTGGACAAGATCGGTCTGCGCGCGCAGGACACCGCCGAGTTGTCCTTCACGGAGGTCGAAGTCCCCGTGGAGAACCTCCTCGGTGAGGAGGGGGCGGCCTTCACCTACCTCACGCACAATCTCGTGGTGGAGCGCCTCGGCGCGGCCATCGGTGCCTACGCCAACGCGGCCGGGGCGATCGGCTTCGCCACCCGGTATGTGCGTGAGCGCCAGGTCTTCGGCAAGCCGGTCGCGGCCTTCCAGAACACCAAATTCGTGCTCGCCGAGTGCGCCGCCGAGGTCGAGGCCGCGCAGTCCTTCGTCGACCGCGCCCTCGTCGCACACGCGGCGGGTGAGCTGACTCCGGCCGACGCCGCCAAGGCCAAACTCTTCTGCACCGAGGTCGCGGGCCGGGTCATCGACAAATGCCTTCAGCTGCACGGCGGTTACGGCTACATGCTCGAGTATCCGATCGCCCGCCTCTACGCGGACACCCGCGTGAACCGGATCTACGCCGGGACCAGCGAGGTCATGAAGACGATCATCGCCAAGGACCTCGGGCTCTGAGCCCGTTCTCCCCACTTCTCCCCAGGAGGACCCCATGCGCGACGCAGTCATCGTCGACGCCGTACGCACCGCTGTCGGCAAGAAGGGCGGCTCGCTCTCCCTGTTGCACTCCGCCTCCCTCTCCGCCCACGTCCTCAAGGCCCTCGCCGAGCGCACCGGTCTCGACCCCGCGCTCGTCGACGACGTGATCTGGGGATGTGCCTCCGGTGTCGGCATGCAGGCCGGCTGCGTCGGCCGTGCCTCGGTCCTGGCCGCCGGCTGGCCCGAGACCGTCCCCGGGCTGACCGTCGACCGTCAGTGCGGCTCGTCCCAGCAGGCCGTGCACCAGGCCGCCGCCGGTGTCGTCTCCGGCCAGTACGACATCGCCGTCGCCGGTGGGGTCGAGATCATGAGCAGGCTCCCGCTGGGCACCACCCGGGGTGACGGCACCTTCGGCGAGCCCTTCGGCCCGGACGTCTGGGACCGCTACGACGGCGTCCGCTTCAACCAGGGCACGGGCGCCCAGCTGATCGCCGACGAGTACGGCATCACCCGCACCGAGATGGACCAGCACGGCCTGGACTCCCACGCCCGCGCCGCCGAAGCCACCGACGAGGGCCGTTTCAAGAGCCAGATCGCCCCGATCACGGTCACTGACGAAGACGGCTCCACGCGCGTCTTCGACCAGGACGAGGGCATACGCCGCGGCTCCACTCTCGAGAAGCTCGCGGGCCTCAAGCCCGCCTTCCGCGAGGACGGCAGCATCACCGCCGGCAACGCTTCGCAGGTCTCCGACGGCACCGGCGCGCTCCTGGTCACGACCAGCGAGATTGCCAGGGCCCGGGGCTGGACCCCCATGGCCCGGATCCACACCGCGGTGGTCACCGGTACGGACCCGGTCACCATGCTCAAGGGACCCATCCCGGCCACGGCCAAGGCGCTGCGGAAGGCCGGACTGTCGATCGACGACATCGGCGTCTACGAGATCAACGAGGCGTTCGCGTCCGTCTCCCTGGCCTGGCTCCGCGAGACGGGTGCCGACTACGAACGTCTGAATCCCAACGGGGGTGCGATGGCCATCGGCCACCCCATCGGCGGTTCGGGCGCCCGCATCATGACGACTCTGGTCCACCACATGCGCGACAACGGCATCCGCTACGGCCTGCAGTCCATGTGCGAGGGCGGCGGCATGGCCAACGCCACCATCCTCGAACTCCTCTGAGAACGGCGCGCCATGCCCACCCTGCCCGTAGCACCCGCCCCGCCCCGGAGTGATCCGCGCCGGCCCCCGGGCGAGGACTTCTTCGGCGGATTCCTGAGCCTGGAGCAACTGGACCGCGACCTGTTCCGCGGCTGGTGCCACGACGGCATCCCGCTGCGCGCCTTCGGTGGCCAGGTGGCCGCCCAGGCACTCACGGCCGCGGGCCGGACCGTACCCGAGGACCGGGTCGTGCACTCGCTGCACGGCTACTTTCTGCGCGCGGGCGACACGGCGCACCCCCTGGTGTACTCCGTGGAGCGGGTACGGGACGGGGCGTCCTATCTGTCGCGCCGGGTCACCGCCCTCCAGGGCGGCGAGATCGTCTTCACCCTCTCCGCGTCCTTCAAGGCACGGGAACGGACCGCGGACCGCCAGACGACCATGCCGGAGACACCCGACCCGGGCGCTCTCCCCGACGTCTACGCGACCTGGGCGCGGAACAACCCGGAGGACTACGCCCGGGCCGAGTTCCGCAGGGTCCTGGAGATGCGCTACGTACCCGGCCCCGCCGAGCCCACGCCCGGGCTGACGGAGCAGAAGCTCTGGATGCGGTCGGTCGAACGGCTGCCCGACGACCCGATGCTGCATGCCTGCGCCCTGGCGTACGCCTCCGACCTGTTCCTCGCTCCTGCCACCGCGCTGATGACCGACCGGCCCCGGATGGTGCGCACCGAGCCGCCGTCCGTCTTCCTCACCTCCCTCGACCACGCCCTCTGGTACCACCGGCCCTTCCGCGCCGACGAGTGGATGCTCTTCGCCCAGCGCAGTCCCACCGCGGGGGACGGGCGCGGCCTCGCCTTCGCGGACGTATGGAGCCTCGACGGCAGGCTGATCGCCCATGTGGTGCAGGAGACCGTGGTGCGCCCGTCGCGGACGGCAGGCCCCTGAGACCTCCCGCCCCTTCCCCGCCTCTCAACGCCTGAATGAAGGAACCCCCATGTCCGATCTGGTCCTCACCTCGTTCGCGGACGGCATCGCCGTCGTGACGATCAACCGTCCCGAGGCCCGCAACGCCGTCAACCGCGCGGTGGCTGACGCCGTTGCCGAGGCCATCGACGAACTCGACGCCCGCGACGACCTCGTCGTCGGCGTGATCACCGGCGCCGGCGGCAGCTTCTGCGCCGGCGCGGACCTCAAGGCGCTGGCCGCCGGAGAACGCTCCGGCATCCCCGGCCGCGGCTTCTGCGGGATCACCGAGACCCCGCCGGCCAAACCGCTGATCGCGGCGGTCGAGGGGTACGCGCTCGGCGGCGGCACGGAACTGGCGCTGGCCTGCGACATGATCGTCGCCGCGGGGACGGCGAGATTCGGCCTCCCCGAGACCAAGCGCGGCCTGATCGCGGCCGGCGGCGGCCTGGTGCGCCTGCCCCGGAAGATCCCGTACAACGTGGCCATGCAGTACTCGCTGACAGGCGCCCTCCTGAGTGCCGAACGCGCCTACGAGCTCGGCATGGTCAATGAACTGACCGCGCAGGGCGGGGCGCTGGAGGGGGCCCTGGCCCTCGCGAAGGAGATCGCCGCCAACGGCCCGCTGGCGGTGCGCGCCAGCAAGGGGATCGTGGTGGAGTCGGCCGACTGGACGGCCGGGGAGGCCTGGGACCGCAACCGTGCCGCCTGCGCCCCTGTCTTCGCGTCGGCGGACGCCAAGGAGGGCGCGCGTGCGTTCGCCGAGAAGCGGGCTCCCGTCTGGGGCACCGGCTGAGGGGTGCGCCGCCTCTCCACTCCCCAGTGCGACGCATCGTCGAGCTCCACGGCACCGGGGTGAACCACAGCTACAGTCCCGAGGCAATCCTCGGGCATGTCTGAACAAGGGAGTTCCGCCATGACGACCACCTGGCCCACAGGTATGCCCCGCACCCTCGACTACCCCGACGGCACGGTCGCGGATCTGCTCGCAGGTTCCGCCCACGCCTACCCCGACCGCGCCGCGCTGGTGGACGGCGAGGTGCGGCTGACCTTCGCGGAGCTGCACGAGCGCGCTCTGCGCGTGGCCCAGGGGCTGCGTGAGCGGGGCATCGTCCCGGGCGAAGCCGTCGCCGTCCATATGCCCAACTCGATCTGGTTCACGGTCTCGTACTACGGAATCCTGTTGGCCGGCGCCGCCGTGGTCCCGGTCAACCCCACGCAGCCGCCCCTCGCCCTGCGCCGCCAGCTCGACGACTCCGGCGCGGTCGCGGTCGTCACCCACCCTTCGGTCGCGGCGCAGATGTCGGAGGCACTCCAGGGTTCCCCGACGGTCCGACTCGCTTCCCTCGCGGGGGCGACGGCGGCAGCCCCGGCTCCCGCCGGCGCACCGGTCCCCCTGCCGGTCACCACGGTCGCGTTCGACGATCTGATGAAGGCCGAGGCGGCGCCGGCGACCGCGGTGGACGGTGACGCGGTCGCGCATCTCGCGTTCACCGGCGGCACCACAGGCGTGCCGAAGGCCGTCATGGTGCTGCACCGCAACCTGATCAGGAATGTGCTCCAGGTGGCGTGCTGGCGCAGCGCCGCCGTCCCGTCCACGGACGCGCAGGGCCGCATCATTCTGCGTCATGTGCCCGAGGCGAGGACCGAACACCACATCCCGATCGGCACCGCCACCGGTGTCTCCATCGCCCCCCTGTTCCACGGCATGGGCATGGTCAGCCAGAGCATCTTCGCCGCCGCCGGGCTCACGATGGTCGTGTTCGGCCGCTTCGACGCGGTCCGCTACCTGGACACCGTCGAGGAGCTGGGCGTCCACGCCATCACGGGCTCCCCGGCCCTGTGCCACGCCATCCTCGCCGTACCGGCTGTGCGCGAACGCGACCTGTCGTGCGTGCGCCTGGTCAGCAGCGGCTCGGCGCCCATCAACCCGGCGGCGACCGCGGAACTCGCCGAGGTCTTCCCCCGCGCGATCGTCAGTGACGGCTACGGCCTGACGGAGGCCACCATGGGCGTCGCCATCAGCCCGCTGGACCGTGCGATGCCGCGTCCTGAGGGCGCCATCGGTCTGGCCCTGTTCGACACATCGCTCGAGATCCGTGAACTGGACGGCGTCACCGCACTGGCCCCCGGTGAGAAGGGTGAGGTCTGGGTCCGGGGCCCGCAGGTCACGGCCGGCTACCTCGGCCACCCCGAACTCACCGCGGGGCAGTACGTCGACGGCTGGCTGCGTACGGGCGACCTCGGCACACTCGACGAGCAGGGCTGGCTGTCGTTGGTCGGCCGGGCGAAGGACATGCTGATCTACAAGGGGTACAACGTGTATCCCGGCCCGCTGGAGAACATCCTTCGCGAGCACCCGGCGGTCGCCCAGGCGTCCGTCGTGGGCCGGCCGCACCCCGAGCACGGCGAGATCCCGGTCGCCTTCGTCTCCGTGAAGGCCGGAACGGACGCTGCGGATCCCGCAGCGACCGCCGACGAGCTGATGGCGTACGTCGCTGCGCGTGTCGCCCCGTACCAGCGGATCCGCGATGTGGTGATCGTGGACGAGCTGCCGCTCTCGGCGACGGGAAAGATCCTCAAGACGGAGCTGCGCAGGCGGGCGACCGACTCCTGAGACACGGCCGGGACCGGTTCCCGGACAGAAGTCCCGGCGGGGCCGGGCGGAGTGACCACTCCGCCCGGCCCCGCCGCTCCGCGTTCCCTCTTCCGGCCGGCCGTTCCAGGGGTCGGTCCTGGGGACGACAAAACACCGGGGCCCACTTGGTGTGGGCCCCGGTGCCGGTGAGTGCGAGCGTTACGGCAGCACGATCGGGAAGTGGCGCTTCGGGCTCTCCAACAGGCCGAAGAACGTCGCGAGCACGCCGACATCGCCCTCGGTCGTCACGGCGCCGGAACCTGTCGCGTCCGCGAAGGAGGTGTGCTGGGCAAGGATCAGATCGAGCGTGGCGCGCTCCAGACGCAGGGTCAGCTGGGGGCGTTCCCCGCCCGGCGCCTCGCCCCGCATCGGGGTGAGTACGCCGTTGCCGACGAGAAGGGTCCAGATTTCATCGGAGTCGGTGAACTCCCAGCGCAGCAGCAGTCGGTGGGCCGACGCCCGGGGCCCGTCGATACGTACCGCCATCGACTGGAAGATCTGACCGGTGTCGAGAGCCGCCAGCATGTCGACGCTCTCCTTGCCCGGGGCTCCGGTCCGGGGCCTGTCCCGGCCGGCCTCGCGGAGCTCCTTGGCGCCGGTGAGGTAGATGTTGCGCCAGGTGCCGTTCTCCTGGGCGAAACCGAGCTGCTCGTAGGTGGCGATCTGCAGTTCGCGGGCCGCGGCGTGCTCCGGCTCGGCGAACAGGACGTGGTTGAGGAGTTCGGCGGCCCAGCGCAGGTCGCCGGAATCGAACGCCTGGCGGGCCGAGGCGACCGTGGCGTCCGCGCCGCCGATGGCCCTGACGTACCGCGCGGCCTGCTCGGCCGGCGGGTGCTGCCACAGGTGCGCCGGGTTGCCGTCGTACCAGCCCATGTAGCGCTGGTAGACCGCCTTGACGTTGTGGCTGATCGAGCCGTAGTAGCCGCGTACGCTCCAGGACTTGCCCAGCTCGCCGGGGAAGGACTGGATCTCCTCGGCGATCTCGGCGCCGGTCAGCCCCTGGTTCATCAGCCGCACCGTCTGGTCGTGGATGTAGGCGTAGGCGTCGCGCTGCTCGGTGAGCATCCGCGTCACCTCGTCCTTGCCCCAGGTCGGCCAGTTGTGGGACCCGATGAGGACCTCGGCGTCCTGGAAGAGCTGGATGGACTCGGTGATGTACGACGCCCAGGCGTGGGCGTCGCGGACCTGGGCGCCACGCAGGGTGAGGACGTTGTGCAGCGAGTGGTTGACGTTCTCGGCAATGAGGAGGACGCGGTGGTCGGGCAGGTAGAAGTTCATCTCCGAGGGCGCCTCGGTGTCCGGCACCAGCTGGAAGAACAGCCGCACACCGTCGATCACGAGCTCCTGGCCGGTGCCGGTGACGGACTCGGTGGGCGCGATGAGGCCGACGGTGCCGGTGGACAGGGCCTGGCCCAGGCCGAAGCCGACCGATGCCTCGGCGCCGACCGGCAGTGAGCGGCCGTACATGTAGACGGCGCGGCGCAGCATCGCGGGGCCGGCGAAGACGTTCTCGCTGACGGCGTGGTGCATGAATTCGTCGGGGGCGACGACCGTGCACTCCCCCGCGTCGACCGCCGCCTTGGTGGTGACGCCGAGGACGCCGCCGAAGTGGTCGCCGTGGCTGTGCGTGTAGATCACGGCCTTGACGGGGCGCTCGCCGCGGTTGCGGGTGTACAGCCCGAGAGCCTCGGCGGCGACCTCCTTGGACGTCAGCGGGTCGACGACGACCAGTCCCGTCGCGCCCTCGATGATCGTCATGTTGGAGACGTCGAGGCCGCGCACCTGGTAGACGCCGGGTACGACCTCGAAGAGCCCCTGCGCCGTGTTGAGGCCGCTCTGCCGCCATAGGCTCGGGTTCACCGTCGCGGGGCACTCCTCCTTGTTCAGGAAGTCCCAGCGGTCGTTGTCCCAGACCACCCGGCCCGCTTCGTTGCGTACGACGCAGGGCTCCAGCTTGTCGATCAGGCCGCGGGTGGCGTTGGTCCGGTCGGTGGTGTCGTTCCAGTCGAGTTCGGGAGTGGAAGTCATCGCTACTCGTTCCTGACGGTTGGCGGTCATCGGCCTGTGGCGGTGAGCCGGGTCCAGACCCCGGTCTCGCCGGCCTCCGCCGCACGGCGTCCCAGGCTCTCCGCCCAGCGGCGCTCGCTCGCCACCGCGTCGCGCCAGGACCACAGTCGGCGTGTGAGGCGGTGCAGCGGATACTCCTCGGTGATACCCATCGCGCCGTGCAACTGGTGGGCGATCTGGGCGATCTCGGTGGCGGCGGCCGCTGTGGTGATGCGCACGATGTCGACGGCACCGCTGAACGGTTCGGCCTCGCGGGCCAGGGCCAGGGCGGCATCGGCCTGCACGAGGTGCACCCGCATCCGGGCCAGGTTGCCGGCCACGGCCGGGATCCTGAGCAGGGGCGCACCGAATTGCTCGCGCTCCGATACGTACGTCCTGGTGAGCCGGTACGCACCCTTGGCGGCACCGAGCACGGCCGCCGACCGGAGGAGGGCGAGGCGTTCGCGCACCTCCGCATGTGAGGGACCGCCCTCGACGGCCGTGACGGGCGTGCCCGACAGGACCACGGTGTCGCGGGGTTCCCCAGCGATGTTCTGGACGTTCCGGACGGTCACCGAAGCGTCGCACAGTTCGGCCACCAACGGCGCCGCGTGCGGCGCGCACAGCACGAGGCGGGCGGCGTCGCGGGCCCACGGTACGGCGTTCAGCTCGGCGGTGAGGGTGCCGGACGACACGTCGGGCGCCTCGTCGAGAAGCAGGACTGTGGTCAGGTCCGCGTCGAGTGCATGCGCGTGGCTGAGCACCCAGTCGGCGGTGGACGCCTCTACGACCGGTACGTCGGTGCCGTGTCCAGCGAGCGACTCGACCACCACGAGGAGGTCGTCGAGGGAACCGCCGGAGCCGCCCCTGTCCTCAGGAATGCCGACCCGTGGCAGGCCGAGATCGCCCAGGCTCCCCCACAGGTCCGGGTTGCCGGAGGCGGCCAGGTCGTCGACCAGGTTCCTCAGTTCGTCGGCGTACTGGCTCATGAACGGGCCTCCTGTCGGGCGATGAGGGAGAGCAGCACCTCGGCGGCGCCGCCGCGCAGGCTGAAGGCAGGGGAGGCGAGGAGTGCCTGCCCGAACCCGCTGTCGACGGCGGGTTCCTGGCACAGGTCGGTGCGGCGGAGCGCCTCGATCACGTCGTGCTCGAAGGCGTTGCCCAGGTACTTGAGGGCCGCTGCCTGCTGGACAGGGGCCTGGCCCGCGTCCATGGCACTCGCCACTTCGAAGCAGAGCCGGCGCAGCACCGCGAGGCGTGCCACCAACGAGCCGAGCAGCGCGTGCAGTTCCCGGTCGTCGGCCTGCCGGGCTGCTTCGGTGATCAGCTCGACGAGGACGGGGTAGCTGGAGAGCGAGCGCTCGGCTCCGCCGCGCTCGAAGGAGAGCTGTTCCACGACCTGCCGCCAGCCGTTGCCGACTTCGCCGACCACGCGGTGTGCGGGGACGAAGACGTTCTCGAAGCGCACCTCGTTGAAGTGGTGCTCTCCGGCCAGGTCGACGATCGGGGTGACCGACACACCCTCGGCATCCATGTCCAGGATGAACTCGGAGAGCCCGTCGTGCTTGCGTTCCGTGCGTGCGGTCCGGGCCAACAGGTAGGCGTGGGTGGCGTGGTGGGCCTGCGTGGTCCAGATCTTGTGGCCGTTGACCAGCCAGCCGCCCTCGACCTGCTCCGCTGTGGTCCGCACCGACGCGAGGTCGGAACCTGCCTCGGGCTCGCTCATGCCCAGGCAGAACACCGCATCGCCCGAGGCGATCCTCGGCACGATCTCTTCCTGGAGTTCGCGCGAACCGTGCCGGAGGATCGCCGGACCGATCTGCCGGTCCCCGATCCAGTGCGCGGCGACCGGAGCCCCGGCCCGCAGCAACTCCTCGGTGACGGCGAGCCGTTCGACGTTCGTACGGCCGGCGCCGCCGAATTCCTTCGGGTAGGTCATCGCGATGAGCCCGCGCGCCGCGAGTTCCTTGCTGAACTCCAGGTCGAAGGAGCGCAGCCAGGAGTCACTGCGGGGGGTGTAGCGTCCGGCGTCCCGCCATTCGGTGGTGAGCCGGCGGACCCGGTCGCGCAGCTCGGCGCAGGAGTCCGTTCCTGGGGAGTGGTCCATGATGGCCTTTCGGGCGTAACAGGTGAGGTCAGCGGCCGGTGAAGACGCCGGGGCGCTTCTCCTGGAAGGCCTCGAAGGCCTCCTGCGAGTCCTGGGTCGAGGTGATCACGGCCATGTGGGACGAGATCAGGTCGAGTGCGGTCCGCAGGTCGTGGCGGGCTCCCTGGCGGACGGCGCGCTTGATGGTGCGGATCGCGACCGGCGGGCGTTCCGCGAGCCGTGCGGCGTACGCGTACACCGCGTCCATCAGGTCCTCGTCCTCGTGCACCTCGTCGACCAGACCGATCCGCAGTGCCTCGTCGGCGCCGACGAAGTCGCCGGTCCACAGCATCCGCAGTGCGGTGGAGGTGCCGACCGCCCGGGGAAGCAGCCAGCAACCGCCGTCGCCGGGGACCAGACCGACCTTGATGTACCCCTCGGAGAACCGGGCGCTGCGGCCGGCGAAACGCAGGTCGCACAGGAGAGCCATGTCCATGCCCGCGCCCACGGCCGGACCGGCGACAGCGGCGATCACCGGCTTGTCGATGTCCTCCAGGGCGAGGGCGACCCGGTGCACGTTCTGGGTCAGCAGCTCCTTCTCCCCCAGCGGCGGCCTCTCCTCCCCCTTGAAGGCCGAGAGGTCGACGCCTGAGCAGAACGAACCGCCCGCACCGGTGACGACGATGACCCGCACCTCCGGGTCGCGCTGGGCCTCCACCAGGGCGTCGGCCCAGGTGTGCACCATGGGGATGGTGAACGCGTTCTTGCGCTCGGGGCGGTTGAGCAGGACGGTCGCGATGCCGTCGCGGACCGTGTATTCGAGATCGGCCATCGCCGTCCCCCTTCTTCGCTGGAGGCTTTCCTGCCGGAGACTTCTCGGCTGGAGACTTCTCGTCCGGAGTCAGTTCTTGATGCCGGCCCGCAGCTCGCGCTTGAGGACCTTGCCGTTGGGGTTGCGGGGCAGTGCGTCGACGAAGTGCACCTGCCGGGGCTTCTTGTACGAGGCGATCCGCTCGCGCGTGAAGTCGATGAGCTCCTGCCCCGTGGGGCGGTCGGCGCCGTGGCGCAGCACGACCACGGCGGTGACGGCCTCGCCCCAGACCTCGTGCGGGACGCCGATGACCGCGACCTCGGAGACCGCCGCGTGTTCTGCGAGCGCGGCTTCGACCTCGGCGGGATAGACGTTCTCGCCGCCGCTCACGATCATGTCCTTGATCCGGTCGGTGAGGAACAGGTAGCCGTCCTCGTCGAGGTATCCGCCGTCCCCGGTGCGGAGCAGTCCCTCGGCGTCGTACAGCGCCGCGTTCTCCTCGGCTCTGTTCCAGTACCCGGGCGAGTTGTGCCGGGAGCGGATGCGGATCTCCCCCGGCGTCCCGGCCGGGAGGGGGCTGCCGGTCACCGGGTCCGCGATCACGACGTCGACTCCGCGGCGGGGCCTGCCCACGCACGTGAGGAGGTACTGCCGGGGTCCGTCGGCCTCGTGGTCCTCCGGCGGCAGCTGGGTGACGGTGCCGCCGCCCTCGGTCAGTCCGTACTTGCCCATGAAGTGGCAGGCGAAGAGCGCCATCGAGCGGCGCAGCAGGGCTGGGGTGATGGGCGCGGAGCCGTAGGTGATGAGCGTGAGGCGGGAGAAGTCACGCTTCTCGATCCCCGGGAGCTCGGTGAGCATGTGGAGCACCGAGGGGACGAGGAAGGCGTGGGTGACGCCTTCACGCTCGATGGTCCGGGCGGCCGCCTCGGGGGTGAAGTCGGGGAACATCAGGCTGTTGGCCCCGGCGGTGAGCGCGACGCGCAGCCAGCCGAGGCCGCCGATGTGGAACATCGGCAGGGCGTTGAGCGCCACCGACTGCGCTTCCCAGAGGTACTCCTCCAGCTCGGTCCCGTCGGCGTAGAAGTTGCCGTGGGTGAGCAGGACGCCCTTGGGGAGACCGGTGGTGCCGGAGGTGTAGATCTGGAGGAAGACCTCGTCTGCGTCGGCGGCCGTACCCCGGCCGGGGTCGTCGTCGGGGTGGGCGGCGAGCCAGGTCTCGTACGCGGGTACGTCCTCGTCGTCCGACGGGCCGATGGCGACCAGGCTCAGTCCGGGCATGGCCCGGCGGACGGCGTCGGCCGCATCCCGGAACTCCGGCTCGACGAGCAGGACCTGCAGTTCGGCGTCCTGAGCCACGGCGGTCAACTCGGCTGCGGCGAGGCGCCAGTTCAGCGGTACAGTCACCAGTCCGGCCTTGGCGGCGCCGACCAGGATCTCGCCCGCTTCGTTACGGGTGCGGGCGAGGAAGCCGATCCGGGAGCCTGCGGGGGTGGTGGCGAGGAGCGCGCGGGCGATGCGGTTGGAGCGGGTGTCGAGCTCGGTGTAGGTGACGGTGCTGCTCCCGCAAGTCAGCGCGGCGGACGTGCCGCGCTCACGTGCGTGCAGGCGGATGGCGTCGGGCAGGTGCAGGCCCATGAAGGAGTCCCTCCCTCGTCATTGGCAGAGGATGCGGCGGTGCGGGGCGGACAGGGCGCGTCCGCACCCGGCGTCGGGTGTCAGCCCTTGGGGCCACCCGCCACATAGAGGACCTGGCCGGAGACGAAGCCGGCCTCCTCGCGCGCGAAGAAGGAGACCGCCTGGGCGATGTCCTCGGGACGGCCGCCGCGACGGACCGGGATGCTCCGTGCGTACCGGTCGGTGAACTCCTCGAAGGTGATGCCCATCCGCTCGGCGGTGGCCTCCGTCATCTCGGTGGCGATGAAGCCGGGTGCGACGCAGTTGGAGGTGACACCGAAGGGGCCGAGCTCGATGGCCAGGGTCTTGGTGAGAGCCTGCAACCCCGCCTTGGCCGAGGAGTAGTTGGACTGGCCCCGGTTGCCGAGCGCGGCCGCGGACGACATGTTGACGATGCGTCCCCACCTGGCGTCGACCATGTACGTCTGGCAGGCCTTCGCCATCAGGAAGGCACCGCGCAGATGGACGCCGATGACGGCGTCGAATTCCTGCGGGGTCATCTTGAAGATCAGGTTGTCGCGGAGGATGCCTGCGTTGTTCACCAGCGCTGCGGGGGCGCCGAGTTCGGCAGCGGCCCTGGCGACGCCCGCCTCGACCTGATCGGCGTCCGAGACGTCGCAGCCGACAGCGAGGGCGCGGCCGCCCTCCTTCTCGATGGTCTCGACGGTACGGGCACCCGCGGCCTCGTCCAGGTCGAACACGGCGACGGCGAAGCCGTCACGCGCGAGCCGGACGGCGGTCGCCGCGCCGATGCCCCGGGCGGCGCCTGTGACGATGGCCACCCGCTGAAGTGTCGTGTTCTCAGGCACAGTTGTCTCCTTTCGGCCGTGGTCGGGGATCTACTTGGGTGCCATACGGATGGCGCCGTCGAGGCGGATGGTCTCGCCGTTCAGCATCGGGTTCTCGATGATCGACGTCGCCAGGTGTGCGTACTCGGACGGGTCGCCGAGGCGTGAGGGGTGCGGTACCTGCGCACCGAGCGCGTCGAGGAACTCCTGCGGCTTCTTGTTCAGCAGCGGGGTGGAGAAGAGGCCGGGGGCGATGGTCATCACGCGGATCCGGGCGGCGGCCAGGTCGCGGGCGATCGGCAGGGTCATGCCGACGATGCCGCCCTTGGAGGCGGAGTAGGCGCACTGGCCGATCTGGCCCTCGAACGCCGCCGCGGAGGCGGTGTTGATGATGACACCGCGCTCGCCGTCGACCTCTTCGGTCTTCGACATCTCGGCGGCTGCGAGGCGCAGCACGTTGAAGGTGCCGATCAGGTTGACGCCGACGACGAACTCGAAGTCCTCCAGGGTGTACGCCGTTCCGTCGCGCTTGACCGTACGGCCGCCCTTGCCGAGGCCCGCGCAGTTGACGGTGATGCGCAGCGGGGCCTGGGCCGCCGCGGTGGCCACGGCGCGGGCGGCGTCGTCGGCGCTGCGGACGTCACCGGCGACGAAGTGTGCGCGCTCGCCCAGCTCCTTGGCGACCTGCTCGCCGGCGGAGGTGGGCAGGTCGAGCAGGACGACGTGCGCGCCCTGCTCGACGAGACGCGTGGCGGTGGCCAGTCCGAGGCCGGACGCGCCGCCGGTGACGACGGCGGAAACTCCGTTGATCTGCATGCTTGCTTCCTGTTCTTCCGCTCTTCCGCGCGGTGCGGTCAGAGGCCGATGGACTTGGCGATGATGGTCTTCATGACCTCGCTGGTACCGCCGTAGATCCGCATGACACGGGTGTCGGCGTACAGGCGCGCGATCGGGTACTCGAGCATGTAGCCGTAACCGCCGTGCAGCTGGAGGCACTTGTCGATGACGCGGCCGGCGGTCTCGGTGCACTGCAGCTTCGCCATCGCCGCGTAGTCCGCGGACAGCTCGCCCTGCGCGTCGCGCTCCAGCGCCTCGTACGCCATCAGGCGGGCCGCCTCGACCTCGGTGGCGCATTCGGCGAGCACGAACTTGGTGCTCTGGAAGGACGACACCGGCTTCCCGAAGACCTGGCGGTCCTGCGTGTACTCCTTGGCGAAGCGGACAGCGGCATCGGCGGCGGCAGCGGCCTGGACCGCGATCACGAGGCGCTCGCGTGCGAGGTTCCTGCCCAGGCAGAAGAAGCCTTCGCCCTCCACGCCGAGCAGGTTCTCGACGGGCACCTTCACGTCGGAGAAGGACAGCTCCGCGGTGTCGGAGGCGTGCAGGCCGATCTTGTCCAGACTGCGGCCCACCGCGAAGCCCTCGCTCCGCGTGTCGACGACCAGGATGGACAGGCCCTTGCGTCGGTTCTCCGCGGGGGCGGGCGACGTGCGGCAGACCACGAGGACCAGGTCGCACTGCGTGCCGCCGGTGATGAAGGTCTTGGCGCCGTTCAGGACGTAGTGGGTTCCGTCGCCGGAGAGCTTCGCCGAGGTCCGGATGCCGGCCAGGTCCGAACCGGTACCGGGTTCCGTCATCGCGATGGAGAGCATGGTGTCGCCGGACACGCAGCCGGGGACCCAGCGCCGCTTCTGCTCCTCGGTCCCGAAGTGCAGCAGGTACGGCAGGATGATGTTGGCGTGCGTCATCGCGGTGCCGACCGTGGCTCCGGCCCGGGCGACCTCCTCCGCGAAGACGGCACCGAAGTGGTGGCCGGTCTCGGCGCCGCCGCCGTACTCCTCGGGAACCTCGATACCGAGGATGCCGAGCTCGCCGAGCTTGCGGTAGAAGTCGCGCGAGACGGCCTTGGCCGCCACCCAGTCCTGCAGGTGCGGGACCGCCTCCTTGGCCAGGAACTCCTTGACCACCGCCCGGAAGGCCTCGTGCTCCTCGTTGAATACCGTGCGCGGCATGCCTGCCTCTTTCTGCATCTCGGGTTAGCCGGGGTTCACTTTCATACCCTCATAGGCATACTGTCAAGGGATGACGACCCGTGGACGTATGGGTTAGCTTGAAATAACTTAATGGTGACCCTCACCCCCGCTACCAGGAGCAGCCCATGCGTGACGCAGTGATCGTCGATGCCGTACGAACCCCCGTCGGCAAGCGCGGCGGTTCCCTCTCCGGGATCCACGCCGTCGATCTCTCCGCCCATGTCCTGACCGCCCTCGCGGAGCGCAACGGCCTCGATCCCGGCGCTGTCGACGATGTCGTCTGGGGCACCGTCTCCCAGGTCGGCGAGCAGGCCGGTGTCGTCGGCAGGTTCGCGGCCCTTGCCGCCGGCTGGCCGGAGTCCGTGCCCGGCGTCTCCGTGTCCCGCGCCTGCGGCTCCTCGCAGCAGTCCGTGCACTTCGCCGCAGGCCTCGTCACGGCCGGCCAGTACGACATCGCCGTCGCCGGCGGCGTCGAGTCGATGAGCCGGGTACCGATGGGCTCGGCCCGCAGCGTTCCGGCGGCCGGCGAGGCGTACGGACCTCTGGCGCTTAACCGCTACTTCCCGGACGGCGAGGGCGAGTTCGACCAGGGAGTCGGCGCCGAGATGATCGCCGAGCTGTACGGCCTGAGCCGCGCACAGCTCGACCAGCACGCCCTGGACTCGCACGAGCGGGCCGCCCGCGCCATCGACGAGGGGCGCTTCGCCACCCAGATCACGCCCGTCCGCGTCACGGACGCGGACGGCACCACGCGTGTCTTCGACACCGACGAGGGTGTACGGCGCGGCTCGACCCTGGAAAAGCTCGCCACGCTGAAGACGCCCTTCAAGGCGGACGGTGTGGTGAGCGCCGGCAACTCCTCGCAGATCTCCGACGGGGCGGCCGCGCTCCTCATCACCACCGGTGAGATCGCGCGGCAGAACGGCTGGACCCCGATCGCCCGGGTGCACACGGCGGTGCTCGCCGGCTGCGACCCGGTCACCATGGCGCTCGGCCCCGCCCCTGCCACCGCGAAGGCGCTCAAGCGCTCGGGCCTGTCGATCGGCGACATCGGGGCGTTCGAGATCAACGAGGCCTTCGCCCCGGTCACCCTGGCCTGGCTGAAGGAGACCGGCGCCGACTACGGGCTGATGAACCCCAACGGCGGCGCGATGGCACTCGGCCACCCGCTCGGCGGCTCCGGTGCGCGGCTGATGACCACGCTGGTCCACCACATGCGGGACAACGGGATCCGCTACGGCCTGCAGGCGATGTGCGAGGCGGGCGGCATGGCCAACGCGACGATTCTCGAACTTCTCTGACGCCTCACCGGTCGGCCGCCCGGTGCCTCGCCGGTCGGCCGCCCGGCGCCGGAGAGGTACCGACGCCGCGCCTGAGGCGCTCCGGCCGGTCTTCTGCGTGATGATGGACGGGAAGTCATCGCCGCAGAAGACATGAGCCGGTACCGTGCCGCAGATCCGGCTCGAAAGGGGCGGCAGCCATGCGTACCTCCGGAACGAAGAGATCGGCCGCCGCCGCACTCGCCGCGCTCACGCTCGTCCTGACGGCGGCCTGCGGCAGCTCGGGCGGTGGGAGCACAACTCCCACGACGGGATCCGCGCAGCGCGCCCACGTCCTCGCCGTGAAGATCGACAACGTGGCCCCGGCCCGGCCGCCGACCGGACTCGAGAAGGCCGACATCGTCTACGTGGAGCAGGTGGAGGCCGGCCTCAGCCGCATACTCGCGGCCTACTCCTCCGACGTGCCGCCCGTCATCGGCCCCGTACGCAGCGCTCGCGAAACGGACCTGGAGCTGCTCCGGCAGTTCGACGAGCCCACGCTCGCGTACTCGGGCGCCCAGTCCGCACTACGGCCGTCGATCGAGGCGGCGCCCCTCGACGCGCTGCCGCCGTCGAAGGCACCGGACGCCTACTTCCGCAGCGGGGACCGCGCCGCGCCGCACAATCTGTACCTGCGCCCGGCGAAGATCCCGCACGCCCCGACCGGGGTGAACGCGGCCGAGGACATCGGGCTCCGCTTCGCCGCGCCGCCCCCGGGCGGCACGCCCGTCAGCGGGCGCACGGTGTCGTACCCGTCGGCGCGGTTCACCTTCACCTGGTCCGCGGACCGGGACCAGTGGCTGGTGAGCATGGACGGCACCCCGGCCCGTACGGCCTCCGGTGAACGGCTCGGAGCGGCCACAGTGGTCCTGCAGGACGTGGACGTGCAGGATTCCCGATTCCGGGACCGAGGGGGAAACACCTCGCCCTTCAGCGCGACCGTGGGTTCCGGCTCGGCGGCCGTCCTGCGTGACGGCAAGTCGTACGACGTGGCTTGGGAGCGGAACACCGCCGAGTCGGCGACCGGCTACACCACCGAGGACGGCGAGCCGATGACGTTCGCGACCGGCCAGGTCTGGATCGTGCTCGTACCGAAGTGACGCCGGGCCGCCGGAGTCCGCGCGTGCGGACTCAGGCGGCCCCGGTGACGGCGAAGCGGGCTCGGGCTCGGGCTCAGGCTCGGGCTCGGGCTCGGGCTCAAGCGATGTCGATGATCGTGCGCAGTGCCTCGCCGGTGTGCATCTGGCGGATGGCCTCGTTGATGTCCGTGAGCGGCACGTGGTGCGTGATCATGGACTCCAGGTCGATACGGCCCGCCCGCCACAGGTCGATGATCGTGGCGTAGGTGCGGCGGATGTCGTCGCCCCCGTAGAACGAAGGCAGGATCGACTTCTCGCTCATGACCAGCTCCGCCATGCTGATGTCGGGCAGGTCCGTACGGGAGCCGGCGCCGACCAGGCAGACCGTACCGCCGAGGCGGGTCGCGTCGTACGCGGCGCGCAGCGTGGTGGACCTGCCGACCGCCTCGAAGGCGTAGTCGAAGCCGAAGCCGCCCGTGAGGCGCTTGACGGCCTCGGGCAGGTCCTCCGGGGCGATGGCCTCGGTGGCGCCGAACCTCAGTGACATCTCACGGCGGTTGGCGGTCGGGTCGACGGCGATGATCCGCGCGGCACCGGCGACCTTCGCACCCTGAAGGATGCTGATGCCGACGCCGCCCAGGCCGATCACGACGACCGAGGAACCGGGCTTCACCTTGGCGGTGTTGAGGGCCGCGCCGATGCCGGTGGTGACGCCGCAGCCGATCAGGGCGGCGATCTCGTACGGAACGTCGTCGGGGATCGGGATCGCCGCGTACGCCGCGATCACGGTCTCCTCGGCGAAGGTGCCGGCACCCAGCATGCCGGGGACGATCGTCTCGCCGTCCTTGAAGTTCGGGTTGGCGAGGTTGCGGTATCCGCTGCGGCACATGTGGCCCTCGCCCGCCTTGCAGGAGGGGCATCTGTCGCAGGGGGGCATCCAGCAGACGATGACGCGGTCGCCGGGCTTGACGTGCGTGACGCCCTCGCCGACCTCCAGCACCTCGCCGGCGCCCTCGTGGCCGGGGACGAACGGCGCGGGGTGGGTGAGCACCCCGCTCATGGCCGATACGTCGGAGTGGCACAGGCCGGCCTTGTGCATCTTGACCCGGACCCGGCCGGGGCCGAAGGAGACGGTCTCGACGTCCTTGACGTCCAGGGTCCCGTCGCCTGTCTTGTGCAGGATCGCTGCGTGCATCACATGCTCCTCGGGTGTGCTGGGGAATTCAGGCCTTGGCCGGGGCGGGCAGGTTGACGGTCTTGTACTCGAAGTAGGCGGCGAGTCCCTCGGGGCCGAACTCGCGGCCGATACCGGAGTTCTTGTACCCGCCGAAGGGGGCGGCCAGGTCGAGGCGGAAGCCGTTGACCGTGATGGTGCCGGTACGCACCTGGCGGGCGACCTCGGTGGCACGCTCCGCGTCGGCGCCGAACACGGCGCCGGACAAACCGAATTCGGAATCGTTGGCGAGGGCGACGGCCTCGTCCTGGGTCTCGTAGCGGATGAGGCAGACGACCGGGCCGAAAATCTCCTCCCGGGCGATCCGCATGTCGTTGGTGACGTCCCCGAACAGGGTCGGCTCGACGTACCAGCCGGTGGTCCGGCCCTCCGGGATGCCACCGCCGGTGAGGACCTTGGCGCCCTCCTCCTGGCCGATACGGATGTAGTCGAGGTTCCGCTGCTGCTGGTCCTTCGTCACCATCGGACCGACGACGGACGCCGGGTCGGACGGGTCGCCGACCTCGAGCCCGGCGAAGGCACCCGTCAGTACGGCGGCCACCTCGTCGTAGCGGGAGGCGGGCACCAGGACGCGGGTGAGCGCGACACAGGCTTGGCCGCTGTTGGCGGCGCAGGTCCCGCCGACGATCGCGGGCACGGCGACCGACAGGTCCGCGTCGTCCAGCAGGATCGCGGCGGACTTGCCGCCGAGCTCCAGGGAGACCCGGGTCAGGTTCTGCGCGGCCGCGGCCATGATGGCCTTGCCCGCGCCGACCGAACCGGTGAAGGCGACCTTGTCGATGCCCGGGTGCGCCACCAGGTGGGCCCCCGTCTCTCGGCCTGCGGGCAGCACACTGAGCACGCCCGCGGGCAGCCCGGCGTCGGCGCACAGCTCGGCCAGCCAGTTGGCGTCGAGCGGCGTCTCCGGAGACGGCTTGAGGATGACGGTGCAGCCCGCGAGCAGCGCCGGGGCGAGCTTGCCCGCGATGGTCAGCTGCGGAACGTTCCACGGGGTGATGGCGGCGACCACGCCCACGGGCTCCCGGCGCACCAGGACCGGACCGCCGGTGCCCTGGCGCTCGTCCTCCTCCTTGAACTGCGCGGCGGCGGCGAGCGCCGTCGCGAAGACCCCGACGGCGGACAGGGCCTGGCCGCGGACCGAGAACAGGATCGGCGAGCCGTTCTGCAGGGTGACCAGCTCGGCGAGTTCCTGGTGCCGAGCGGCCAGGGCGTCCTTGATCCGGGTGACGACCTCGATGCGCCCGGCGATCGGCATCCGGGGCCACGGCCCCTTGTCGAAGGCTTCGCGGGCGGCGGCGACGGCCCTGTCCGCGTCCTCCGGGGTGGCGTGCGGGACGCGCCCGACGACCTGCTCGCTGTGCGGCGAGACCACCTCGATGATGTCGTCGCCCGCGGGCTCGGTCCACTCGCCGCCGATGAAGAGCTTGCGGTATTCCACGATGTCGGTCATGTGCGGAGTCCTCGCTTCGTTGCGATGGCGATGTGGGCCGGGTGTCCGGGGCACGACGCGGGCCATGAGATCTCCCGGTGGCTGCCGAAGTGAACAGGCACTGCTATGCCGGATCGGCACGACAGCCCGAGACCGAAGGCAGTGGAAGCCTCAAAACTCGGTAACAACCTGAACAGGTCCGAGACACGCCAACGTCAGCGTAGAGCCCGGTCACCCATAAGTTAATTCACGCTAACGTCGATGTCCATAGCGTCGGTCTCCGGTACGCGGTCTCCGGTACGCGGTCTCCGGCACGTGGTCTCTAGTACGTGTAGAAGCCCCGCCCCGACTTACGGCCCAGCGCGCCGGCGGCGACCATCCGGCGCAGCAGCGGCGGCGGCGCGTACAGGGGCTCCTTGTACTCCTCGTACATCGACTCCGCGATGGACTGTGCGGTGTCCAGACCGATGAGGTCGAGCAGCCGCAGCGGTCCCATGGGATGCGCACACCCCAGGACCATGCCGTTGTCGATGTCCTCGGCGGAGGCGACCCCGGACTCCAGCATCCTCACCGCGGACACGAGGTAGGGGATGAGCAGGGCGTTCACGACGAACCCCGCGCGGTCGCGGGCGCGCACCACGGTCTTGCCGAGCCTGGCCGCGGCGAAGGCGGCCACCTGCTCGGTCACCTCGGGCGACGTGAGCTGGGTGGGGATGATCTCCACCAGGCGCTGCACCGGAACGGGATTGAAGAAGTGGACGCCGACGACCTGTTGAGGGCGGCCGGTGACGGCGGCGAGGTCGATGATCGGGATCGAGGAGGTGTTGGAGGCAATGACCACGTCCTCGGATCCCAGCACCTCGTCCAGCCGCCGAAAGACCTCGGTCTTCGCGTCCCGCTGCTCGGCGACCGCCTCGATGACCAGATCACGGTCGGCGAACACGGCGAGGTCGACGGTGAACGAGAGCCTGCCGAGGGATTGTTCACGTTCCGGCTCGGTCAGTTTCCCGCTGCGGAGTCCGCGGTCGAGCGAGGCAGTGATCCGTGACCGCCCCGCCGCCAGGGCTTCCGGAGTGCGTTCGGCCACCAGGACGTCGAGTCCGGCGCGTGCGCACACCTCGGCTATCCCTGCCCCCATGAGGCCGCAGCCCACGACCCCGATCCTGCTGAACTCACGCATTCTCCATGTCCCTTCTCGATGCTGAGGCGTTCGGGCCCCGGCCGGACCGGTGGTTCGGCGCCACTGCTCGTGCACGACTGCGCCGACTGGGCCGAGGACGACGACCTCACCGGTACACAGGTCGGCACCGGACGCAGCGCGCACGCGTGCGCCGTGGGACCCACACCTGTTCGCTGTACTCGGACTCGAGGTCCCTCGGTGCGCACACAGCGCACAGGAGGCGTCGGAAGGACGTCGAGCCGCAGAAGCGGCAACGCTGATGGTTGAGACCGGTCTTCTCGTGCACCGCCGCAGCGGTACCGCTGCGGGCCGGGACGCATGTCGCCCCGGCACTCGGCCGGTGAGCCCCGCGCGGTCGCGCGGCGTTTCCGCACCATAGGGCACCGAGTGCAGAGCAGTAAAGGTACTGAGTTCCCTCTACGGGATCAGCCCTCGCCGAGGGCGGACTCGATCTGCTGCACGACGCGCCACATCGGGGCACCCTTCGGGGCGACCATCACCACCACTTCGCCCTGCACCTCTCGACCCCCGGCGAGCCGGTCGGACGCCTCCCCCCACACGTCACGCACCAGGCCGAGGGCGCTGTCCACGGCGATGTCGGCATCCCCCACACCGCCCGAACGGAGCCATGACCGCAGCGCGTTGTTGTGCGCGGCCACGACCGCGGCGGCGACCACGTCGGCCCGCAGCCCGCCCTCGGGCACCCCGGCCCAGCGCCCGCGAAGATAGGCGGCCAATGTCCGTTCGTACCGGCGCACGACAGACTGCTCGTACATACGCAGTCCCGGAACCTCACGCGTCAGGCCGTAACGCTGCACGGAGAACTCGGGGTTCGCCGCGTACATCCGCATGACGAGCCGCGCGGCGTCGCACACCGCACCGACGGGATCGGGATCCTCGCGCCCGTCCAGGAGAGCGGTCATGTCGGCCAGGCAGCGCTCGTGGTCGGGGAAGACCGCATCCTCCTTCGACGGGAAGTACCGGAAGAACGAACGACGCCCCACGCCCGCACGCGCAACGATGTCGTCCACCGTGGTCCGCTCGAAGCCGCGCTCCAGGAACAGCTGGAAGGCCGCCTCGGCCAGCGCCTCACGCATCGGCACCTTGACGGGGGACTTCGCGGAGTCCGGTTCGGCTGCCGCCTTGCGTCGCCTGCGCGCTTCAGTCATGCGGGGAACGTAACACCGGAACGCAGGTATTGGCACTACGTACCTTGCACGAGGGTACTGAGTGCCATATTGTCGATTCCACGAACCGCATCAGCTAGGAGAGCCGGCGTGAGCTTGAGGATCGTTGTCTGTGTGAAGTACGTGCCCGACGCCACCGGCGACCGGCACTTCGCCGATGACCTGACCCTGGACCGTGACGACGTCGACGGTCTGCTGTCGGAGCTGGACGAGTACGCGGTCGAGCAGGCGCTGCAGATCGCCGACGAGGCGGACGACGCGGAGATCACCGTGCTGACGGTGGGTCCCGAGGATGCCAAGGACGCGCTGCGCAAGGCGCTGTCGATGGGTGCGGACAAGGCCGTCCACGTCGAGGACGACGACCTGCACGGCACCGACGTCATCGGTACCTCGCTGGTGCTCGCCAAGGCGATCGAGAAGACCGGTTACGACCTGGTCATCTGCGGCATGGCGTCGACGGACGGCACCATGGGTGTGCTTCCGGCGCTGCTCGCGGAGCGGCTCTCCGTCCCGCAGGTCACGCTGCTGTCCGAGGTCTCCGTCCAGGACGGCACGGTCAAGGGCCGCCGCGACGGCGACACCGCGTCCGAGCAGCTGGAGGCTTCCCTGCCGGCGGTGGTCTCGGTGACCGACCAGTCGGGTGAGGCCCGTTACCCGTCGTTCAAGGGCATCATGGCGGCGAAGAAGAAGCCGGTTGAGTCCCTGGACCTGGGGGACCTGGACATCGAGGCGGACGAGGTCGGCCTGGGCGGTTCCTGGAGCGCGGTGGACTCCGCGGCCGAGCGTCCGGCGCGCACCGCGGGCACGATCGTCAAGGACGAGGGCGAGGGCGGCAAGCAGCTGGCCGGCTTCCTTGCGGAGCAGAAGTTCATCTAGACACAGCCTTGCGGGCCAGAAGTTCATCTGAGCCCCGGCTGTTTCCTCTTCCCCGCCCCCGTCCTTTTTCGTACGCAGGAGATTGAAGTCCCATGGCTGAAGTTCTCGTCTATGTCGACCACGTGGACGGTGCCGTCCGCAAGCCCACCCTGGAGCTGCTGACGCTCGCCCGCCGTATCGGCGAGCCCGTCGCCGTCGCGCTGGGCAACGGCGCCGCGGACACCGCCGGTGTGCTCGCCGAGCACGGTGCGGTCAAGGTCCTGACCGCCGACGCGCCGGAGTTCGCCGACTACCTCGTCGTTCCGAAGGTGGACGCGCTGCAGGCCGCCTACGACGCGGTCTCCCCGGCCGCCGTGCTGCTGCCCTCCTCCGCGGAGACCAAGGAGATCGCGGCCCGTCTCGCGGTCCGTATCGGTTCCGGCATCATCACCGACGCCGTCGACCTGGAGTCCGGCGACTCCGGTCCGGTCGCCACCCAGTCCGCGTTCGCCGCCTCGTACACCACCAAGTCCCGTGTCTCCAAGGGCACCCCGGTCATCACGGTCAAGCCGAACTCGGCCCCCGTCGAGCCGGCCGCCGGTGCGGGCACCGTCGAGGCGCTCACCGTCTCCTTCTCCGCGACGGCCACCGGCACCAAGGTCCTCTCCCGCACCCCGCGCGAGTCGACCGGCCGCCCGGAGCTGACCGAGGCCGCGATCGTCGTCTCCGGCGGCCGTGGCGTCAACGGCGCCGAGAACTTCGCGATCATCGAGGCGCTCGCCGACTCCCTCGGTGCGGCCGTCGGTGCCTCCCGCGCCGCGGTCGACGCCGGCTGGTACCCGCACACCAACCAGGTCGGCCAGACCGGCAAGTCCGTCTCCCCGCAGCTCTACATCGCCTCGGGCATCTCCGGCGCGATCCAGCACCGGGCCGGCATGCAGACCTCGAAGACCATCATCGCGATCAACAAGGACGCCGAAGCCCCGATCTTCGACCTCGTCGACTACGGCGTCGTCGGCGACCTCTTCAACGTCGTCCCCCAGCTCACCGACGAGGTCAAGACCCGCAAGGGCTGACCCGCCAGAAGCAGTACTTCCTGAGGGCCCGTGGTGATCGCACCACGGGCCCTCGCCGGACACATACAAGAAGGCCCAGGTCATCTCCGTGACCTGGGCTTCTCTTTCCGCGCCTCACTCCTGAGGACCTGCACCTGCTCGTCGGCCGCCCGGTCACGCCTCGGGAGCGAGGGCGTCGATCGTCTCCTTGTCGAGCCCGATCTCCGTGAGCACCTCACGGGTGTGCGTTCCGATGACAGGGGCGGGCGTCGGGCCGGCCGCCGGGGTGCCCTGGAAGCGCGGGGCGGGCGCGGGCTGCAGCAGGCCGTTCTCGGTGTAGTAGGTGCCGCGGGCCACGTTGTGCGGGTGGCCGGCCGCCTCGGTCAGGCCGTACACAGGAGTGACGCAGGACTGGGTGCCGTCGAAGACGGCGGTCCACTCACCGCGGGTCCGGCCGGCGAAGACATCGGCGAGGCGATCGGCCATGGCGGGCCATGCATCCCGGTCGTGCTGCTCGGCGAACAGCGCTTCGCCGGTCAGCCCGAGGACTTCCAGGAGTACGGCGTAGAACTGCGGCTCGACGCTGCCGACGGCCATGTAGCCGCCCTCGGAGGTGCGGTAGGTGCGGTAGAAGGGTGCGGCACCGTCGAAGAGGTTGGAGGATCGCCGGTCGGTCCACCGCCCCGTCGCCAGCAGGCCGTGGATCAGGGCGAGCTGGACGGCGGTCCCGTCGGTCATCGCGGCGTCGACCACCTGGCCCGCACCGCTGCGCTGGGCGTGGACGAGTGCGGTGGTGATGCCGAGGGCGAGCAGCATGCCGCCGCCGCCCATGTCGCCGAAGAGGTTCAGCGGGACGGGCGGGTTCTCGTCGGCTCCACCGAGTGCGCCCAACACGCCTGCTACGGCGATGTAGTTGATGTCGTGGCCGGGTGCCTGGGCGAGCGGTCCGTCCTGGCCCCATCCGGTCATCCGGCCGTACACCAGCTTGGGGTTGCGGGCCAGACAGGCCTCGGGGCCGAGGCCCAGGCGTTCGGTGACGCCGGGGCGGAAGCCCTCGATGAGCGCGTCGGCGGTGTCGATGACGGCCCGTACGGCCTCGGCGCCCGCCGGGTCCTTGAGGTCGAGGGTGACCGAGCGGCGGTTGCGGTGCAGGATCGGGTGACCGGAGGCACGGCCTGCCTCGGCCGGCCGGTCGATACGGATCACCTCCGCGCCCTGGTCGGCGAGCAGCATGCCGGCGAAGGGGCCGGGGCCGATACCGCCGAGTTCGACGACGCGGATGCCCGCAAGCGGTCCGACTGCGGTGGAGGGAACGGTACTCAAGGGAATCTCTGCTTTCCGGGTGGCGTTTTCCGCGTGACGTTCGAAGCACACCGGCCGCCCCGCAGGGGGTGCGCGGGGCGGCCGGTCACCCTGGCCGCCCCGTCGGGGGAACCCGGGGCTGCCAGGGAGAAAAGGTGGACCTACAGACCGAGGTCCTTCGCGATGATCGTCTTCATGACCTCGCTGGTGCCGCCGTAGATCCGCGAAACGCGGGTGTCGGCGTACAGCCGGGCGATCGGGTATTCCAGCATGTAGCCGTAACCACCGTGCAGTTGGAGGCACTTGTCGATCACGCGGCCTGCGACCTCGGTGCCGAACAGCTTGATCTTCGCCGCGTCCGCGCCGGTCAGTTCGCCGGAGTCGTCGAGCTCGATGCCCTTGTCGACCATGGCCTGGAGTGCCTCGACCTCGGCCGCGCACTCGGCCAGCACGAACTTGGTGTTCTGGAAGGCGGCCACGGGCTTGCCGAAGACCTGGCGCTCCGACACGTACGCGCGGGCGAAGCCGATCGCGGCCGTGGCCGTGGCGACGGCGCCGACACCGATCGAGAGCCGCTCACGGGGCAGGTTCCGGCCGAGGTAGGAGAAGCCCTTGTCCTGCTCCCCGAGCAGGTTCTCCACCGGGACCCTGACGTCGGCGAAGGACAGTTCGGAGGTGTCGGAGGACCGCAGGCCGATCTTGTCCAGCTTGCGGCCGTACGCGAAGCCCTCGCTGTCCGTCGGGACGACCAGGAGGCTGAGGCCGTGGCGGCGGTCCTCGGCGGTGGCCGCCGAGGTGCGGGCGGCGACGACGCACAGTTCGGAGTTGCGGGCGCCGGTGATGAACGTCTTGGAACCGTTGAGTACGTAGTGCGTGCCGTCCTCGGAGAGCTTGGCCGTGGTGCGGATACCCGCCAGGTCCGAGCCCGTGCCGGGCTCGGTCATGGCGATGGACAGCATGGTGTCGCCTGCGGCGATACCTGGGAGCCAGCGCTTCCGCTGCTCGTCGTCGGCGAGGTCCAGCAGGTACGGCAGGACGATGCCGGTGGAGACGCCGTAGTGGCCGAAGGAGACCGCGGCGAGGGCGCATTCCTCGTTGATGATGACCTGGTACTTGTAGCTGGTCTCGCCCGCACCCCCGAACTCCTCGGGTATGTCGAAGCCCATCACACCGAGCGCGCCGAGCTTGCGGAACAGGTCGCGGTCGACGAGGTTGTCGTGCTCCCACTGCTCGAAGTGAGGCTTCACCTCCTTGGCGATGAAGTCGCGGATCATCGCCCGGAAGGCTTCGTGGTCCTCGTTGTAGATGGTGCGCTTCATGTGCCAGTCCCTGGTTGTCGTAGTCGGAGGCCGAAGAAGGCGGGTTCAGCGGACCGGCGGATCACGGTGCCCGGCGGCCCTTGGGGCCTCCACGTCGCTGTGGACGAAATCGGCCCGTCCGGTGGCCCGGGCGCCACCGGTGGTGCCGGGGGCCGAAGTGGTACTGGAGTCCGAGGGGAACGCCCTCTGCCTGACGGATCCACCCGTCAGGACTCCAGTTACTGGAGATTCACTTTCTTTCTTATCTCGCCAGCTGTCAAGCCACTCTCTGCGGTGAGAATCGGTTTCCAGCTCCTCACTCTCACCTGTCGCGACCACCCCGCGCACGCCTGCGCCCGCCACGAACGACATCCGCGCGGCAGGCACAGGCTGCACGGCGGCGCACCCGGCCGTCCGGGAGGTCCGCCCGCAGAGTCAGGCCTCGGCGGCGAGCTTGGCCACATCCCTGTCCGGGTCGACCAGCAGCAGTGCCGCGACCGCCCCGATGATCATCGTGACGCCGAGAACCAGGAAGCCGTCGCCGTATCCGAGGGCAACCGAATCGCCCGAGGCGACGAGCTTGCCGAGCACGAGCGGGGCGACGACACCGCCGAGGCTGTAGACGGCGGTGATGATGCCGAAGACCATGCCGCGCTGCTTGGCCGGCGCGATGTCGGCAATACCCGCGTAGGCAACTCCGTAGCCGGCGGAGTTCAGTGAGGCGCCCAGGATGATCATCACCATCTGCGGAGTGCCTTGGTCCAGCATGGACATGCCGATGCTGCACACACCCGCGACGAGGACCAGCGCGGCGGGCAGCAGGCCGCGGGTGATCCGGTTGCTGACTCCTCGCCTGGTCATGACGGTGGAGATCACGCCGACGAGGAGCACCGAGACCACGGCGCCGATATAGGGCAGCGAGGCGAGATTGCCGGCCGTTTCGGCGTCGTACCCCAGGCCCTCCTGCAGGTAGAGCGGAAGCCAGCTGACCTTGACCGCGGTGTAGGCGTACGCGACGAAGAACAGCAGCGAGATGCCGATGAGGGTCCCCGTACGGAACAGCCTGCCCAGCGGCACCCGCTCGGGCAGAGCCGGCCGCGACCCGCCCTCGCCGGGCCCGTGTCCGGCCGACGCCCCCTCCGGCCCCGACCGGCCCCAGACCAGCCACAGCGCCGCGATCACCAGGCCGAAGGCAGCCAGCACGCCGAACGCCGCATGCCAGGAGTAGTGGGTGATGACGGCGGTGAGCACCGGGTTCGCGATGACGGGGCCGATGCCGGCACCGGCCACCACGACCGAGCTCGGGATGGCACGCCTGTGCGCCGGGAACCAGGAGTGGGCGACCTGCATCGCGAGAGCCGCCGTGGGCCCCTCCGCGAAGCCGAGCAGCACCCGGCAGAGGACGACGACCGTGAAGCCGACCTGCGCGGTCATCGGGGCGAGGGTGAGCGCCCACAGTCCGGCGATGCCGGCGAGCAGCCAGCGCGCCCGGACCTTGCCACCGAGCCATCCGCCGAGGATGCAGCCGACGGCGAACAGCCAGAAGAAGCTGCTCTGGATAACGCCGAACTGGGCGTTGTCCAGACCCAGTTCCTTCTTCATCCCGACGCCTGCCAGGCCCACGACGACCTTGTCGGCGTAGTTGACGACCATCAGACACACAAGCAGCGCGACCACGATCCACGCTCTGCGTTTCACCGACGCGTCGGACATCCGCACCCCGTCCGCCGGAACGGAACCGGGCGCTTCCTGTTGATCAACAGCCATGAGGACCTCCTTGGTACGGACATCGACGTGGCTGCGAAGTGAATCACCCCTAACACGGTCCTACAAGAGACGCATGGGAAACACCTTGGTTACTCGTCATTCACAACCGAGGGTCTCAAATCGGTAAAACTAACCCCTAGGGATCGCTATACATGGACACCGGAGTTAGGTTTCATTAACTTGACGCGCCGACGGAGACGCTGCGACCTCCCCTCGTAACCGGACTTCCGTCCGGTGTCGCACACGCGGAGGTGACAGTGGACCAGCCCCGTTCCCGACTGCCTGCCCGAATGCCTGCCCAGTTGGCGCATCCGGCCCACCGGCCGGCCGGACTCTCGCGGGAGACCCCCAAGCAGGGCGCCGAGGACGTCCTCTCGCACGCGGCACAGCTGCTGCAGCGGCGGTTGCCCGCTTTCGCGGAGTCGGCGCTCGCCCGGCTCCGGAGCGCCAGCACCTACTACGGGAACCCGCTTCTCGAACCCCCGGATCTGCGCGAGTCGGCCCACACCGCGCTCGAATGCTTCATCAGCGGGATGATCGTGACGCACCGGGTGTCGGAGTCCGGGGAGTACGCCTGGTCCACGGGACGCAAACGCGCCGAGGAAGGCGTCCCCCTCCAGGCAGTCCTGCACGCATACCGCATCGGTGGTGAGGAGACCTGGGACGCCCTGGTCTCGGTCGTCATGCAGGACTGCCCGGACCAGAGCCACCTCATGGCGTTCGCCGCCACCGATGTGTGGCGCCGGATCGACCGGGACACGGCACTGGTGATCGAGTCGCACCGGCGCACCGGCTCCGCAACTCCCGACGACGGTCGCAAGCGCCGTCCCCTACTGAAGATGCTGCTGCGGGGAGCCACCGACGTGACGCACGTGTCGGCCTTCGCCGTGGCGCTCGGCCTGCCGTTGCATGCCCGGTACGCGGTGGTGCGACTGCGCGGACCGGCAGCGGAGCGGTCCGCTTCCGCGCCGGCCCACGAGATCCACGAAGGACTCGAACTGCACTGGTGCCCCGCGGAGGACGGAATGGCCGTGGTGGCCCTGCTGGGCGACCACTCCGTCAGCGATCTCGCGCGGGTGATCCCCACAGGCCCCGGAATGCGGGGCGGGATCAGCACCGCCGTGTCCGGTCTCATGGAGGTGGGACGGGCCCGGGAGTTCGCGGAGCTCGCCCTGGACAGCTGCACGACGGACGGCGAACTCGCCCAGCTGTCGGACCGGATGCCTGGCGCGTTCGTTCTGCTACGCCCCGATTTGGCGCGAGAGTTCGCGGTCCAGGTCCTCGGCCCCGTGCTGGCGACGGAGCCGGTCGAACGGGAGCAGCTGCTGTCCACGCTCGCTGCCTGGCTGGACTGCCAGGGCTCGACGGAGGAGGCGCGCAAACTGCTCTACTGCCATCGCAACACGGTGCTCAACCGCCTGCGCCGCCTGGAACGGCTCACCGGCCGCCTGCTGGCGCGCCCCCGCGACGTGGTGGATCTGTCACTTGCCCTGGACGCGCACCGGGCCGGACTCCGCGACATGAGTTAGCAGGAAATTACTTATGGGCTGAACCATCCCGTTCCAGCGTATGTCGCGTCCAGACATGACGTAAGCACTCGATCACAAAGGGACGACCCTTGCGGTACCGTTGCCCACAGTGAACAACGTTGTCGACAACTGAATCGCTGATACTTTGAATGGTCGGCTGCCCGCAACGACGGCGGGCGACAGCGAGGGGCGGACACAGATGCAGACGGAAGTCTCGGGGCGCACGACCGCGCGACGGCCCCCCGACCGCAAGGCGCGGATCGTTGCCGCCGCAGCCGATCTCTTCCGCGAGCACGGATATCACAACGTCTCGGTCACCGATGTGGCTGCCGCGGTCGGCATCACCGCCCCCGCGCTCTACCGGCACTTCCGGGGCAAGCCGGACCTGCTGCTCCAGGTGGTGCAGCGCACGATCGCCGCGGTCTCGCAATCGGTGGAGGAGTCGGCCGACCTCGAGAGCTACCTCCGTTCTTCGGCGGCCCAGGCCCTGGAGCGCCGCGGCTCGGCGGTTCTGTGGCAGCGCGAGGCGCGCCATCTGCCCACGGAGAGCCGCGAGGAACTGCGGCACACCCTGGGCGACATCGCAGGCCGGCTCGGCGCGCTGGTGC
Organism: Streptomyces sp. NBC_00683; assembly: GCF_036226745.1. Lineage (NCBI taxonomy): Bacteria > Bacillati > Actinomycetota > Actinomycetes > Kitasatosporales > Streptomycetaceae > Streptomyces > Streptomyces sp. NBC_00683. Next base: position 873,530 of record NZ_CP109013.1, read on the forward strand.
ACGCCGAACGTCCCGAGCTGGAGGACCCCGACCTTCAGCTGCTGTCCTGGGCCGTGCTGTCGGTCTACGGATCCGTCTCCTGGCACCGTACATCTCTGCCCAGGCGCCGCTTCGAGGACCTGCTCTACCGTCTCGCCCGCGCCACGGCGGACTGCCCCCTGGGCACCCGGCCTACGGCACCGGACAAGGCCGTGCCCCCCACCGGCGACTACGCCGGACTCGCCGTGTCCCGGCGCGAGGAGATCCTCGTCGAGGCGATCCGCCTCTTCGACGAACGGGGCTTTCAGTCGGTCAGCACCGACGACATCGGCGAGGCTGCCGGAGCGTCAGGTCCCAGCATCTACAAGCACTTCCCCACCAAGAGCGATCTGCTTGTCGCCGCCGTCCTCCGGGGCGGTGAGCAGCGCAGGGCCGGCACGGCACAGGCGCTTGCCCAGGCCGGCACCCCGAGCGAGAGCGTGGACCGCCTGCTGCGCTCGTACATCGAATTCGCCCTGGACCAGAGCCACTTGCTGGGCCTGCTGATCGGGGAGCTCAGCCAGCTCCCCGAGAAGGAGCGCAAGGCTGCCCGCCAGGCACAGCGCGAATACCTCGCACTCTGGGTGCACCTGCTCGGTGATGTCAGGCCCGGACTCGACACCGCCGAGGCCAAGATCGTCGTCATGGCGGTGCTGACCGTCATCGACAACGCCGCCCGTACGGCCCGCCTCGGCCGGCGCCCCGATGTCTCCGACCGGCTGGCCGAGATCGGTACGGCCATGCTGCTGGCCGGAAGCGTGGGCGCAGCCTCGTAGAGCGGCGTCCCGGGGGTGCCCGTGCGGTGGCAGGCCCAATTTCCGCCGCCTAGCCTTGGGGAAGTCAGGGGGACCTCCATGGGGGCGATGAGGAGCCTGAAATGGCTGACAATCCCACAGTGGTGCTCGTTCACGGCTTCTGGGGTGGTGCGGCCCATTGGGCCAAGGCCATCCTCGAACTGAGGGACCGGGGCTTCACCTCGCTGCTCGCCGTGGAGAACCCGCTCACTTCCCTGTCCGACGACGCCGAGCGGACCCGCAAGATGGTCCGGCAGGTCGACGGTCCCGTCCTTCTGGTGGGCCACTCCTACGGTGGTGCGGTCATCACCGAAGCCGGAGATCTGCCGAACGTGAGCGGACTCGTGTACATCGCCGCGTTCGCACCCGACGCCGGGGAGAGTCCCGGGCAGATGAGCCAGGAGATCCCTCCGGCGGCGATCGACAATCTCGCCCCCGACTCCGACGGCTATCTGTGGATCGCCCAGGACAAGTTCCACGAGAGCTTCTGCCAGGACCTGCCCGCGGACGAGGCGCTGGTCATGGCCGTCACCCAGAAGGCCCCGCTCGCCTCGACCTTCGGCGACAGCGTGACGGCACCCGCCTGGCGCAAGAAGCCCTCCTGGTACCAGCTGTCGAAGAACGACCGCATGATCAACCCGGACAACCAGCGCCGCATGGTCGAGCGCATGGCTCTGCGTGGCCACATCGAACTCGACGCCGGCCACGCGTCCCTGGCCTCGCAGCCCGGCCCGGTGGCGGACCTGATCGCCGAGGCGGCCGCGGCCGTACGGTGAGGGCCGCCCCGGCGAGGGGCGGCGACGAGCCCCCTCTCCCCGTTCGGGGCTCCTCAGAACACCAGTGACGACAGACTGCCGATCGCCGATCGCTCATCCAGAGTTGAGCCGCTGCCCGGAACGCCCGTGAGGGCCGTTCCGGGCAGCGGCGTTTTCCGCGCGTCGGCTGTGACCCGTCCTAGGTGAACGGCTGCCGCGTGGGACCGGACACACGATTCGCGCGCGCCCCGTCCCCCGGCCCCGTGGGCTCTGGACTCCGCACCCGCACGCCCCGCATGCTGCGACCCTCCGGCCCGCTCACCTGCGATGCAGCCGGATCCCGGATCGCTCGCCAACACGGACCCCACGCCTTCGGGCCGCGCCCCGGCGTCGCGTCACCGCGCGACGCGGGCCGCACGACAGCCCGGCGAGTTCTCTCACCGTCCACCACCTCGTACTGCCGAAGAGAGCGTGCGCGCATGAGCCCATCCCCCTCGATCCCACCGCCCGTCCCGCCCCCGGACGGTCTCGAGGTCCGGTCGTTGTCCGTGGTCTACGGGCGCTCGTTGACGGCACTGCACGACGTGTCGCTGAGCGTCCCCGCCGGTGGCATCGTCGCCCTGCTGGGAGCCAATGGGGCAGGAAAGTCCACCCTGCTGCGCGCCGTTTCCGGCACCCTGCCGCTGCATGCGGGGGGTGTCACCCGGGGCTCCGTCTCCTTCGCCGGAGCGCAGCTGACGGGCCGCGCACCGGCGGACATCGTCGCCGCGGGAGTGGTGCAGGTCCCCGAGGGGCGACGGGTCTTCACCGGTCTGTCCGTGGAGGACAACCTCAGGGCCGGACGCCTCGGAGTCCGGCGCCGTGACCGTGCCGACGCCCGCCGTGCAGCTGAGGAGGTCTACGCCCTCTTCCCCGTACTGGCCCAGCGCCGCAGGCAGGCCGCCGGACTCCTCTCGGGAGGGGAACAGCAGATGCTGGCCATGGGCAGGGCTCTCATGGCACGCCCCGGGCTGTTGCTGCTGGACGAGCCCTCCCTGGGTCTCGCGCCCCTGATCGTGGCCCGGATCGCCGAGGTCGTCCGGCACATCCACGAGCAGGGCACGGGCGTGCTGCTGGTCGAGCAGAACGCAGCCCTCGCCCTGGAACTCGCCGACCACGCTTATGTCCTGGACGTCGGCCGGGTTCGCCTGGAAGGCCCTTCCGACGAGCTGTCACGCTCCGACCAGGTCCGCCGCCTCTACCTGGGCGAGCAGCCGGCCGACGACGGCGGCGAAAGCGTCCGCACGACAGGCGAACCGGTGACCTCACTGAGCAGGTGGCCCCGGTGATCCGAAATCGTCTGCGCAGGACAGCGTCCATGGGCGTTGCGCCCCCGGACGCCGAGGTGCCTGCCCTGATCGTCGAGGACGTCACCGTACGTTTCGCCGGGCTGACGGCCCTGGACAGCGTCGGGTTCACCGTGGAACCCGGGAGCATCCATGCACTCATCGGCCCCAACGGCGCAGGGAAGTCGTCCTGCTTCAACGTCCTGTCCGGCGTCTACCGCGCCGCCTCCGGCCGGGTGCTCTTCGGCGACACCGAGCTGACCGCCCTGGCCCCGCACCGGATCGCCGCACTCGGTGTGGCCAGGACCTTCCAGAACATCGTCCTCACCAAGGGCACGGTCGCGGACAACCTGATGCTGGGCCGGCACACCTTGACCCGTGCAGGCCTCGCCGCGTCCGCGCTCCGGCTTCCCGGCAGTGTGCGGGAGCAGCGGGAGCACCACGAAAGAGTGCGGGAGATAGCGGAGTTCACCGGCCTCGGCACCCAGGTCGACTCACCTGTCGGGCTGTTGCCGTACGGCGACCGCAAACGCGTCGAACTGGCCCGCGCCTTGTGCATGGAGCCCAGGCTGCTGCTCCTGGACGAACCGGTGGCGGGAATGAACACGGCCGAGCGTCTGGCCATGGCTCGCACCATCTCCCGGATCAGGGATGCCCTCGGTATCTCCGTCCTGATCGTCGAGCACGACATGGGGATGGTCATGCGGATGGCGGACGAGGTGACTGTCCTGGACTTCGGCCGGCGGATCGGCGGCGGGAGTCCGCAGGCCGTGCAGCACGACCCGGCGGTCGTCCAGGCGTACCTGGGCGGCGCCCACTCCCCCGTCGACAGAGCGCCGGACGGTGGCGACGGCACATCGCACCTGGAGGAAGCCCGATGAACACTCTGCTCCAGACCTTGTTCAACGGTGTGGCACTGGGTTCGATCTACGCCTTGGTCGCACTCGGCTTCTGCCTGGTGTTCAAGGCGTCCGGCGCGGTGAACTTCGCCCACGGTTCGCTGCTGCTCCTCGGCGGCTATCTCGTCGCCGTACTGCACGAGCCGCTCGGCTTCTCCGGTGCCGTCGCTGTGGCCGCCGCCGGCCCGGCCGCCGCGGCGGCTCTCGAGTCCCTGGTCCTGCGCCGGGTGGCGAAGGCCGACGGACCGGCCGTGCCGACCATTGTCACCATCGGGATCGACATCCTGCTGCTCACCGAACTCGCCCGCCGCATAGGCGGCGACGTCCTCGGCACCGGCGACCCCTGGGGCGCCGATGTGGTCACGCTGGGCGGCATCACGTTCGCCCAGGCTCGGATGTACTCCCTGCTGGTCGCTGTGCTGCTGGTCGGTGGCTTCCTGGCCGCCTTCCGCTGGACACGCTGGGGCCTGTCCATGCGCGCTCACGCCCTCGACGCCGAAGCTGCCGCGCTGATGGGTGTGCGCGGCAACCGGCTGCGGATGAGTGCCTGGGCGCTGGCAGGTGTGCTGGCCGCGGTGGCCGCCGTCTTCCTGGCGGCGTTCCCCGGTACGGGCATCGACCGGACCACGGGCCAGATCGCGCTCGCCGCATTCCCGGCCGCGGTTCTCGGCGGCCTCGGTTCGGTCGGCGGAGCCCTGCTCGGCAGCGTGGTCGTCGGCATGGCGGAGGCACTGGCGACCGGCTACCAGGAGCAGTTGAGCGGGCTCGGTTCCGATCTCGCCACGGTCGTGCCGTACGCAGTGATGGTGCTGGTCCTGATCGCCAGGCCCCAGGGCCTGCTCGGAGCGAAGGAGTCCACCCGTGTCTGACACCTCGTCCGGGACCCGTTCAGCAGCATCCGGTCTCCTGACCGTCCTGCGCGGCAACCCCCGGCGGATCGCCGCCCTCGGCGGCTGTCTGCTGCTGCTCGCCCCTCCCCTGTACCTGTCCTCCTTCTGGTTGCAGACCGGACTGTTCGCGATGGTCGCGGTGATTGCCGCCATCGGCCTGAACATCCTGGTGGGAACGGCCGGGCAGCTCTCGCTCGGTCATGCGTTCTTCCTTGCGGTCGGGGCCTATGGCTACACCTGGCTCGCCGACGGCTCGCACCGTTCCGGTATGACGGAGGTGTCCGGCGTCGGGCTTCCCCCGCTGCTCGCCTTTGTCGTGGCGATCCTGCTGGCCGGAGCGGCGGGCGCTGCCTTCAGCCCCCTCTCGGGCCGTCTGCGCGGCATGTATCTGGGTGTGGCGACGCTGGCGCTTGTCTTCTTCGGGCACCACGCGATGCTCAACGCCGAGTCCTACACCGGCGGGTTCAACGGCCGGTCGGTGCCCGCGATGGAGATCCTGGGGCTCAGCCTGGGCGACGCGGACGACGGACTGGCCGTGCTCGGCGTGCCGTTCGGCGGCCTGGAGCGGCTGTGGTACTTCGGGCTGGTTCTCGTCGCGGTGGCCGCTCTGACCGCGCGAAACATGCTGCGCGGACGTCCGGGGCGCGCCCTCGGCGCGCTGCGCGACAGCGAGGTAGCCGCCGCGGTGATGGGCGTGCCCGCGGGCCGCTACCGCGCTGCGGCCTTCACCGTCTCGTCCATGTACGCAGGTGCGGCCGGCGCTCTTCTGGCGCTGGCTTCACAGCGGATCGTGCCCGACTACTTCAGCTTGCTGCTGTCCATGGACATGCTCGCCATGATCGTGATCGGCGGCCTCGGCTCCGTGGCGGGCGCGGCTCTCGGCGCGGTCTTCGTCAGCGTCCTCCCACAGCTGCTCGCCCACTACGCCGACGCGCTGCCTCTGGTCGTGGTCGCCGGTTCGAACGAGCCCGGTCTCGGCTCGGGGGACGCCGCGCGCTACCTGTACGGCGCCGCACTGGTCCTGACCCTGGTCTTCGCACCGGGCGGACTCGTCGGACTCACCGGCCGGCGCCTCTCACCGCCCTGGCGCCGTCGGCCCCCCGGAAACGCCGGCTCCCTCAAATCCGCACTCCCTTCCGCCTCTTCCACGGCTTCCACGACTTCCGTCGACTCCATCGCCGACGGGAACACCCTCAAGGAGCACACACAGTGAACCGTAAGCACCACCTCAGAGCCGCTGCCGCTGTCGCCGCCCTGGCCATCGTGATGACCGGATGCAGCACCAAGGGCGACACGTCCGACGGGTCCGCCGACAGCTCCGGAATCAAGACCGGTCCCGGCATCACGAAGAGCACGATCAAGGTCGGCGTCCTCACCGACATCAGCGGTCCCGCCGCCCCGCTGGGCAAGAGCGCCCTGCAGGCCGAACAGCTCCACCTCAAGCAGGTGAACGAGGCGGGCGGCGTCTGCGGGCGCACCATCGAACTGACGGTGCGCGACCACGGACTCGACGTGCAGAAAGCCGTCTCGGCCTACGCCGAGATCGAACCCCAGATCGCCGCGCTCGGTCAGATCAGCGGATCCGCGCAGACCGCCGCGCTGCTCGACAGCATCGAGAAGGACAAGCTGCAGTCGATCCAGATCGGCGCCTCCGGCACCGTGCTGGGCAAGCCCCACATCCGACTGATCGCGAGCACGTACGACATCGACATGGTCAACGGGGTCGCCTTCCTGGCGAAGGCCGCGAAGCTCAAGAAGGGGGACAAGGTCGGCCACGTCTACATCGAGGGCGAGTACGGCGGCAACGCGGCCGAGGGCGCCGAGTTCGCCGCGGAGAAGGCCGGACTCCAACTGGTGCCGCAGACCGTTAAGTCCACCGACAAGGACCTGACCGCGCAGGTGACGGCTCTGCGGGCGGCCAAGGTCAAGGCGATCGTCTTCAGCGGGGTCCCGGCCCAGACCGCTTCGCTTGTCGGTGTCGCCGCGGCGACCGGACTGAAGGTGCCGGTCCTCGCCAGCGCCCCCGCCTACGTTCCCCAGTTGCTTGCCACTCCGGCGAAGCCGGCCCTGGAGAAGATGCTGTACATCGCCAGTCCCTGGCCGGCCCTGAGCGTCGACGACCCGTCGGTGAAGAAGCTGGTCGCCGACTACACCTCGGCGTACCCGAAGGACCCGGTGAACCAGGCGGCCCAGGCCGGCAACGGGGCCGCCTCCCTGCTGGTGGGCACCCTCAAGGCAGCCTGCGCGGCGAAGGACCTCAGCCGAGAGGGCATCAGCTCCGCCCTGCGCAGCCTCACCGCGTTCTCCGAGGGCTTCCACGAGCCGCAGGACTTCTCGGACCCGGCCAAGGCGTCCAGCACGAAGACGTACATCGCACAGCCCGCCGCGGGCGTGCCGGGCGGTCTGAAGCAGGTCCATGGCGGCACCGAGGACCCGGCCGTCGCCGAATACCTGGCCGCCTCCGGCGGCTGACCCGTCAGCTCCCGGCCCTCGTGAGGATCCTCCGGAATCCCCTGCGGGCCGCTCCGTGCCGGGCCTGCACGGCGGGCCCGGCACGGCCCCACCACACCAACCGCCCCTGGAGGCCCACCTTGACGCCCCAGCACCGACCACCGCGCAACCCACCTCAGCCGCCACGGGAGGAGCCGGCACCGGACGCGGCACGGGCGACGGCCGCCCAGGGCGCCGCGCGGCACCGGATCCGGCGCCGCTACGCCGGCCGGATCATCACCGGCTATCTCCTGCTGGCCGTGCTCGTCTCAGCGGGTCCTTCGGCCTTGAACGAGCGGGTTGCCGGACATCTCTCCGTCGCGTCACTGCTCGTCCTGCTGCACCTGGCGCTCGTCCTCTGGGCGCTGCTCAGCCACCGCCGCTCCGCCGCGCGTCTTGACACGTCCGTGAAGCGTCTCCGGAATGACCTCGCGGACGACACCCACCGGGCGGCGTGGTGAACGCGGCGGCGTCCTACGCGACGCCGGACTCCTTCTACGTCGTCTTCATGGTCTTTCTGAGCCTGTGCGGATTCCTGTGGATCGTCACCGGGACCACCGAGGACGACGCGGCCATGCTGCCGACCTCCGACCGCCCCGGCAAGGCGTGGCGCAGTGGGCTCGCCATCAGCGGCGACAGCCTGTCTGCCGTCACCCTGATGGCACTCGTCGGCCTCATCACACTCACCGGCTTCGACGGCGTCATGATCTCCCTCGCCTGCGCGATGAGCCTCGTGCTGCTGATGTTGCTCGCCGAGCCGCTGCGCAGAGCAGGCGGGCACACAGTCGCGGACGCCTTGGCCCGGCGATTCCCCGAGCGCTCGGTCCGCGTGGCCCTCGGACTCCTGACGCTGATGATCTGCCTGCCCTACCTTGTCCTGCAGTTGACCGCGATCGGCGCCCTGACCACGTTCGTACTCGGCCTCACCAGCAGCGCGGCCCAAGCCGGATGCATCATCGCCACCGGCCTTCTGATGATCTTTCTCGCCGTCAGCGGCGGTCTCCGCGGCACCGCCCGCGTACAGGTGGTCAAGGTGGTGGCCCTGCTCCTGGTCCTGTCCGTCGTGGCCCTCCTTGTACTGCATCGTTTCGGCTGGAACCCCGACCGTCTGCTCGGCGCGGCGGCCGCGCGGAGCAGCCACGGCGACGCCTTCCTCGGCCCCGGCGTGCAGTACGGCTCAGGGGCGTACGCCATGGCGAACCGTTTCGGACAGTTCATCACTCTGGCTCTCGCGGTCGGTTGCCTGCCGCAGGTCACGATGCGGATCCTTTCCGCTCCCGGCGGCCGCGCGACACGTTCGGCCATGCACTGGGCCATCGCCCAGTTCCTACTGGTGTCCGCGCTGCTCGCGGTGATCGGGGTCGGGGCGGCCGCGGTTCTCGGCGGACCGGAGCTGCTCACGGCCGACTCCACAGGAAACAGTGCACTGCTTCTGGTGGCGGACGCTCTGCGCCCGGGCGGTGTGCTCATGCCGGCGGTGTTCTGCGCCGTGTTCCTCACCGCACTGGCCACCGTCGCCGATGTCTCCATCGCAGCGGCCATCTCGGTGGCCCGTGACCTGCTGCCACGCTCCGCGCCGCGGAGCAGTGCACCTGATCCGCGTCAGGAGCGCCTCGCGCGGTGGACGGCGACACTCATCGGCGCTCTCACCATCGCGCTCGCGGTCCTGTCCGCCAACTGGAATCTGCTGGTGCTGTCCACCCTCGCGATGACGCTGACCGCCTCGGCTCTCGCACCCGTCCTCGCTTACGGACTGCTGTGGCCGCGCTTCACGGGTCGCGGCGTGCTGTGGTGCGTCTACGGTTCGAGTCTCCTCACGATCGTGCTCGTCATCGTCTCTCCGTTGATCTCCGGCAGTCCCACCGCTGCCCTGCCCGACCACGACTTCCGCTGGACGGCCCTGGTCAACCCGGGGGTGCTGACCGTCCCCTTCGGCTTCCTGCTCGGCTGGCTCGGCAGCCTGCCGGGGGCGCGAGGAGAGACCGCCGACGGAACCGGCAGACCACGTATGCGAAGCGGTAACGGCCGCCGATTCATGGGGAGTTGAGCGCGATGCTTGTGTGCTCAGTTGTCTCCGCTGGATGCACGGCTCAGATCCACTACGCAGAAGATGTTGCCGTCCGGGTCGGCCAGGACGACGAAGTCGGGATCGGCCGGGTAGAGCTCCCAGTCGATCACGCCGGCGCCCAGATCGGTCAGCCGCCGGACCTCCGCTCGTTGCTCCTCCGCCGTGTCCGTGAAGAGGTCCAGGTGGAGACGGGGCCGCGGCTCGGACGGGGACGTGCTGCGTTGCAGCCCGAGGGCACGCCCGGAGCCGTCGGCGTGGTTGAGGGTCCTCCACGTCTCGCTCTTCGCCTCCTGAGATTCAACCAGGTTCAAAGCGGCTGACCAGAAGGCAACAGCGCGAGGAATGTCCGTGACACCGATGACAGGGATTCCGAGTCGCAGCATGAGAACGAGCCTAAGGGCTGTCCCGTAAATGATCTATGAGTCGCCCAGGGCAGGGTCGGTCGCTGTGCGGTCGCTGGTCTTATCCGGCAAGGGTGAGGTTGTGCTGGCGTGCGATGCCGAGCATGGCATGGTGGACGCCGTCGCCTTTGAGGCGGCAATCGCGGAGGATCTTCCAGGTCTTCATGCGGGCGAGGACGTGCTCGACGCGGGCGCGGACCTGCTTGTGGGACTTGTTGTGTTCCTGTTTCCAGTCGGGCAGCTCTTCGCCCTTGCGCCGGCGGTGGGGCATGACGAGTCCAGTGCCGGGATAGCCGCCGTCGGCGATCGTCATGGTCTTGCGAACGGCAGCTTTGGCGCCGGATTCCTCCCACGCCTTGCAGTCGTTGCGGTTTCCAACGAGAGGCCGACCCACGACGACCGCACGGCCGACCCGGCGGACTGAAACCGGCCCTCCTCCCCCGTACAACCATCCGCCGATCTCCGCTGTCTTGATCCCCGTGAAGAAGACGCTCATCGCCTCCGCCGCCGCACTCGGCGCGCTCGCCGCCGTCACGGGCCCGGCCGCGGCCCCCGCCGCGGCCGCCTCCGACGCCCTGTGGCTCTGGTCCGACCCGTACGAGATCACCCTCGCGGGCCCGTCCGAGGACGGCTCCCCCGCACCGTCGCAGTCGCTGACCGTGCAGATCAGCCACGACAACACGGCGACCACCGTCCCGGCCGGCACGCTCACCGTCGACGCCTCCGGAGTCGCCTCGTTCGCCGAGGTCACCTGGCCCGCGAACTGCCGCCCGGAGAACGAGACCACCGCCGTCTGCACCACCCCCGAACTCCCCGGCGGCGCCAACGCCCCCGCCGCGCGGATCGGCCTGACCACCAAGCCGGGCGCCACCGACGGCAACGACGGCTACGTCCGCTACACCGCCCAGGCCGGCGGCATGAACGCCTACCCGGGCGAGACCTACGTCGCCGTCAACGACGGCCCCGCGCTCGGCCTCACCCAGGCCGAGTACCGCACCGGCATGGCACCCGACCAGCCCTTCGACTCCTCCGTCGTCCTCGGCAACCAGGGCAACCGCACCGCCGACCGCACCCTGCTCACCGTCTTCACCTCCCGCGGCATCCGCCTCGGCATGTCCGTCCCCTCCAACTGCGAGTCCACGAACGCCGTCACCGGCCGTACGTTCCTCTGCGTCCTGGACGAGCGGACGACCCCGGGCTCGTACCACTCCCTCCCGCTGAAGTTCCGCACCAAGGACATGGCCCTCTTCGACCGCGTCGACTATTCGGCGCAGCCCTACTCCGAGCAGGCGCTCGCCGAGGCCCGCACCGGCCGCGCCTTCACCCCGGGCGCCGGCCCGGAGCTGAACCTCACCCCGGCCGCCGCCCCCTCCGACGAGCTCCAGCCGTACCGCAGCTTCACGGTGAAGACCGTCAACCAGGCCGACTACCGGCTGACCGCCTCCACCGTCTCCGGCGCGGCCGGCGACACCGTCCCCGCCACCGTCACCGTCCACAACGCGGGCCCCGCCTGGGTCGCCTCCCTCGGCGCGGGCGAACCCGCCGCGACCGTCGACATCGACATCCCCGCCGGCACCTCGGTCGCCTCCGCCCCCGACGCCTGCTGGTCCCAGTCCGAGACCCGCTACCGCTGCAGCACCCCCATCTACCTCACCGAATCCGGCAAGGCCGCCACCCACACCTTCCCCTTCACCCTCCACATCGACGAGGTCATCCCGAACGCCACCGCCCGCGCCGCCCTCTACAACGACGCCTACGAACCCGCCGTCCGCACCTTCGACCCCGACCTGACGAACAACACGGCCACCCTCACCGTCAATCCCTCGACGAGCTGACGCACGCCCCCTCCGGCTGCCCGGCCCGACCCCTGCGCCTGCCCTGCACGAGCCGGGCAGCCGGCCCCCGCACCGCCCCGGTAACCCCACCCGCACCACCCGTGGGCGACTGGCCCGCCCAGAGGGCGGAACGGGCGGGCACGGGCGGACCAAAGCGCCGAGCGCCCGACGCCGCCCACCCCCGCCCCCGACCTCTCCTACCTCCTCGACCACACCAGCCACGTCCTCCGCACCCGCATGGCCGCCGCCCTCGCCGAGATCGGCGACATGGACAAGACCACGATGGTCGTCACCGTCGACGCGCTCGAAAAGGCCGGCCTGGCCGAGCGCCGCCCCGCCCGGCCGCCCGCCGCGCCCGCCAGTGACCGCCCCGCCCCTCTCCGTCGAGGGTGCGTACGAGGGCTCGCAACTCACGCGCGCTCTTCTTGGGCAGTGCGCGGCTCGCCCGGCGTTCTGGCCTAACTGCTCACTTCAAGGGCGGCAGCGGGTGCGCGTGCGCTGAAGAGCCTCTGGCCGTCCGCTCCAGGGTGCGACACTGGGAGAGTGGACGACGAGCGGCAGATGGACCGACGCTTGGAACGGACCATTCTGGAGCTGTTGGAGCGGCGTGACCCGAAAGCCACGATCTGCCCCTCCGACGCCGCACGGGCGGTGTACGAAGGGGAGGGCGACGGATGGCGCGCGCTGATGGAGTCGGCACGTCGCGCGGCCCACCGGTTGGTCGAGGCCGGTGAGGTGGAGATCACCCAGGGTGGTAGCCCCGTCGAGCCCTCGAAGGTCCGCGGCCCGATCCGCATCCGTCGCGTCCGCTGAGGTCCGTCCCGCTCGTGTGGCACCCGGCCGGACGGGTGCCATGATGCGCCCCTGACCTCCGGCTCAGGGAAGCGGACGGATCGCGTACGCGCCGAAACTCACGGATACGCGCGGAGAATCAAGAACGAGGCGTCCTGGACCAGGGGGAAGATCTCGGTTGACCGCGTGTCCTGATGTCGTCCGTCCGAGCCGCAGGACAGCATCGACCGGATGAACCCTCCTGCGGACCCGGAGCGGACTCCGGACGGCAGATATGTGGTCGTCGACCACCGCCGCTGGCGTGCGACGGATCCTGAGATCCCCGAGGACGTCGCCTCCCGCCTACGGCATCATCTGATGGCGGCGCGCCGCGGGGTGGCTGCCGCACGCCCCGCCGCTGACGCGAAGGCTGAGGGCCGGGCGCGGAAACGCGTGAACACCGCGAAGGTGGCGCTCGGTGAGCGGGGTGATCCCTGGTGGGAGCAGTCTGCCGAGGTTCGCCGTCTGCGCTGGGAGAGGGGGCTCCACGAGCTCGACCAGGCTGAGCGGGAGGCGGGCGGGCGCGCACCGTGAGGCGGGTTGTCTCCTTGGGCGTGGTACGAAGATCCGGCTCGTGGTGCACGGAGCGATCAGGTCCCTGGACCCCTGCCGGCATGGGCGAGAACCTCGCCACCGAGGGCCGGCAGGCCGTCCGCACCCCGATGCAGTGGACGCCTGACAAGAGTGGCGGTTTCACCGCGGGGGAGGGAGTGGAGCTGCCCAATCCCGTCGTGACGGGTGCGTTCGGCCCGACGAAGGTCAACGCGCACGACCAGGCACACGACCCGGCTTCGCCGCTGGGTCGGATGCGGACGCTGATCGAACGCTACCGGGAGACCCCCGAGCTGGCCTGGGGCGACTACCGGGTCATCGACGCGGACGATCCGGGCGTGCTGGTCCACCTCAGTTCGCTGGAGGGCGGCGCGGTGCTCGTGCTGCACAATTTCTCCGAGCGGTCCGTCACCACCTCCGTCGAGGTCCCGGGACTGAGGGGCGGTCGGCTGCTCACCGATGTCTTCACCGGTGACACCCTCAAGTCGGCGGCCGCCGGCCTCGTCGATGTCGTGCTGGACCCGTACGGTTACCGGTGGCTGAGGGCCAACACCCCCCTTGACGACCCGGATCGGGCGACGGCGGTGTGATCCGGCGCGCGCGAGGTGTCCGGCCGCACGGAGTGGGCCGGGCACCTCGCGCGATGGTCGTCCCGCCGGCTAGGGCGCGTCCACCAGAGTGCGGCCGTCGGCGGGAACGAGCGAGGCGAGGCCGCCGGCGTAGGCAGACTCGACACGGGATCGTTCAGTCGCGTTCGGAACCGCGTTCGTGCAACTGGTGCCCGCGGCCGACCCTGACATCAGCTGGGAGCACGGGCCGGGCTTGGTGTCGGGCAGGCCCAGGCTGTGCCCCATCTCGTGGGTGGCGATGCGGGTCTTGTCATAGCCCTCGGACACCGCCTGACTTCCGAGTTCGACACGCACCTGGCCACCCGGGCGCACCGGTCCAAGTGTCGCCTGCGGCCAGCCACTGGTGGCGACGATCTGGATCTCGGCCCGGGTACCGGGTGCGGCTTCGACGAGCCTGACGTTGCTGACGTTCCGGTTCCACGAGGCGACTCCGGCGGCGATCGCCGCTTCCCAGCCGCCTGCGCGGCTGTCGTCGTAGTGGAGTGTCACTACGGCAGCCACGCTTGTTGCTGCGGTCAACTCCGGTGCGGGCGCGGGTGCGGCGTGGGCTGATGTTGCTGTGGCCAGGGCGACCGCGAAGGCGGCGCCGACCGCCTTCAGCCATGAGGAGTGCGGCATTGCTGTCCCTTCACTCGTGGGGGACTCGGCTCGCTCCGAACCGAGAGCGGGGAGGGGCCGCGACCGGCGGAGTGGCCGGTCGCAGGTTCTCCAGGGGCCTCAGAACTATGCCCATCGCTCCGCGCTTATCATGCCCCTGTCATCAAGGGAGGGCCGGAAAGGAACGGTGCGGACCACGTCCGCGGCCCGGAGCGGGCCGCCTGCGCCGTGTGAGACGGCGCTCATGACCACACATGAAAGCGGCCCAGTCGGACACACGCCCGATGAACTGACGATGCGGCGTTGCCCTGCGCGGACAATCCTTCAGTGGAGGTACGGATGCGTCGTTCCGCAGGCCGGAATGCGCCGTTCCCTTAACCCCGCTTCCCTACCTCGAGCTGCGGCTCACCTCCGCTCGCGCGGAGAGGGACTTTCGGCCACGCCTTGTCGATGAACTTCGGCTCACCCCGGCTCGCGCGGAGAGCACGGCACCCACTTCGTCAGCCGGTGCGCGGCCGTCGGTCCACCTCCGCTCGCGCCGAGTTTGCCGCCGTTCATGAGGTTCTGGGTGGCGCCCATCCAGGTGTCGTAGTAGCCCGGGGCCGGCCAGTCGGGGTAGAAGGCGAGCCCGTTGCCGTCCTGGTAGGTGTTGAATGCGGTTATGAGCTCGCGGGACTTGGGGTTCTCGATCGAGTCCGGCTTCGCGGCGAGGGGGATGTTGCCTTCCTCGCCGAGGATCTTCTGGGTCTTGTCCGACATGGTGATGTCGATGAAGTCCTCGGCGAGCTCCTTGTTCTTCGCCGTGGCCGGGATGACCCAGTGGTTGCCGCCCGAGCCGAGGGTTTTTCACTGCCGGGGTAGGGGGCGGTGGACCAGGTGAAGTTGGTGATGTCGGTGGTCAGGCCGCCGAACCACCAGTTGCCGCCGACCATGATCGGCCGCTTCTGGGAGACGAACTGCTCCGTCGTGTCGCTGCCCTTGAGGCCGACGTCCTTCTTCTCGAAGTAGCCCATGTCGAGCCAGTCCTAGGTCGGTGGGCTTGGTGACGTTGTGCTTCTTGACGAGGTCGTCGTTGTAGTACGCAAGGACGAATTCGCCGTAGTTGGGGACGCCGTACCACTTATCGCCGCCCATTTCGCCGTTGGCGTCGTAGCGGGCGGTGACGGATGCGCTCTCGCTGATCTTCTTGTCCCAGCCGCGTTCCTGTGCGGTGGCGGTCAGGTCGGTGAGCAGGCCCTGCCCAGAAGGCTGCGCGGTCACCGCCGGCCGCCGCCGATGCGGCGGTCGTCGGCCAGTGCGGTCAGCGGGCCGAACTCGCAGGCAAGCTCGTTCCACGTCAGAACCTCGCCACAGCGGGCCGGGAACTCCTTCGGATTGAACTCGGGCATGGTCCAGGTGCCAGTGCCCCGGTCCCGCAGCCACAGGTCCCCGTCACCGTCGACCACAGTCGGCGGGACCGGTACGGGCTCGGCCTGATCGGTGGGCTCCCAGGTGACCCGGCCCGGGTGGGAAACGCGGCGCAGCTCGGTGGTGGCCAGCCGCGCGGCCAAGTCACGGGTGGACTCCTCGGCGTCCTTGACCGACGCGAGTCGGAATGCGTCGTCAAGTACGGGCAGGGCTGGATTCTTGCTGCGCTTTGAACTCATACGCCGACTACCTCCGGTGAGGGGCGTCACATCCGTTGTGGCACCCCGTAGAGGAGCACGGTATCCGAGGCGGGAGCCGGGCCGGCTACGACCATTGTCCAGGTGGAGGCGCTGGCACACCGCGCGGTGGGGCCAGGTGGTGAGCTGGTCCTGGACGTGGCGCAACGCGTGGTGGCAGCGCTCAGATATGGCGGTCCGGGTCTGAGAAGGTGAGGCCGCCGGGGGCGAGCAGACGTCGGGCCGCGGCGGGTGCGGGCGGTTCCCCACTCGGCGCGCACGGCCCTGAATGCCACACTGGCCCCCTGCTGGTCGGCGAGGAAGCCAGTGTGGCGCGGGGCACTGACATCGCATTGTGCGATTCCCTGCCGGGATTCACGGAACAGAAGTTGAGCCAGAGCCCGGGGGTTGAAGTCATTGCGGACCTTGCCACGGCGTCATCGGGGTGCTCCTGGTGAAAAGGGCTTCCTGGACGGCCGGGTTCACGGGCGACGGCCTGTCCGGTCGGCGGACTGCTGGGCGCTGTCGGTCACGTTCGCCCGCCCACGGTTGCCGCCTACCAGCGTCCCCATGATCCCCGCTCCAGTCAGCACGGCCGTGACGTGAAGCGCCAGGGCGACCGTGGCGTTCTCCGGGTAGCTGACGTCGCTCGGGTGCGCCAGCGCCACGTACACCGTGGCTGGCAGCCTCCAGCCGCTCCACGCGAACATCGAGCCCGATCCCAGCCACGCCAGCGCAAGCAGGAGCGGATACGGCAGCCGGGTCGACCGGCGCCGGACGAGAGCCAGTACGGCGGCGGCCGCGACGAGAGCCCAGCACGCGCTGACCCCAACCAGTACATGCCAGCCGGCCGGTCGCTCATCGCTGTGCGCGATGCCCAGTGAGCCACCGGCCGCCCAGTAGAGCCAGAACAGGCCGGTCACGGCGCCGCTCACGGCGGGCCACAGAGGTCCTGAGGAGCTGCCCATGCTGGGTGGCTCCGGCCGGCTCAGCGTGTGGGGCCAGCGCCGCCACCAATAGGCGGGAAGCGCGATGGCCAGCGCGATCCCGGTACCCACGAAGCTGCACTGGAGCAGCGCCGCTTCCCAGCCCGGCATCGCCGCGTCACTGCCCGAGCTACCTGAGCCTTTCGAACTCCCCGCAGCAGAATTCACCAGCGCGCTGACGACCACGAACGGCAGGATCGATACCAGGAACCCCGACCCGACCCAGGCGAAGAATCCCACGAGCCAGCCAGGGATCCGCATCCCCCACGGCCGCACCAGCGCCAGCCCCAGCGTGATCCCGGCCGCAGCCATACCGATCGTGACGGTGTTGAGCGCCAGCCACCCGCCCAGGCTGAACCCCCGCCCGACCGGCAGCAGCCCCAGTAACGAACCGACCACCCACGACACCTTGATCACCAAATACGGCATGAGAGCCGCCGCCGCCCCGTACGCTGCCGCACGCCCAATCCGGTCCCAGCGCTCCACCACGTCTCCCTCCGATGGGAATCCCCATGCTCCGGGGCCCGGGCACCCCTCCGCATCAGCCCTCGGGCTCATCCCGCTCCGCCGCTGGTCTGACTCACCCCTCCACCCTGCGGAGCACCCCATATGCGCACCACGGCATCGCGGCCCGAGCCAAGGGCAGGCACCGAAGCATCTTGAAGTCATCGCAGTTGACGTCAGCAGCCGGGCATCGGAAGGACAGCCTTGATGGCTCACTCAACCCTCTGCAGGCGGGGCCGTGGCCTCCGTCGCAGGTATCCTGACCTGGGTTTTCACGGAACTCCGGTCAGAGCTGACCGATTTCGTGAACGATCGCGGGCTAAAACGTCCCGCGTTCTCGCGAACAGAGCCAGGCGTGGCCGTCAGGCGGCGCGAGGCGCTGCCCGAACTGGGCATGAGGGGGACTGCGTTCCAGCCGCGTATTCGTGAGGCCCGCCGGTGTCCCGGCGCGCGCGCAGAGTTTTCAGGCCGCAGATGGCGTACTGGCCGGCTTGACGCCTCGGTGGGATTCGGCGTTGATGCGCTGGGCTTCTTCCAGCTGGTCTTCGAGGATGACGATGCGGCAGGCGGCTTCGACGGGAGTGCCTTGGTCGACGAGTTCGCGGGCACGGGCGGCGATGCGCAGTTGGTAGCGGGAGTAGCGGCGGTGGCCGCCCGCGGAGCGCAGCGGGGTGATGAGGCGGGCTTCACCGATGGCGCGGAGGAAGCTCTGGGTGGTGTTGAGCATGTCGGCGGCCCGGCCCATGGTGTAGGCGGGGTAGTCATCGTCATCGAGACGGCCGAAGGAGTCGTCTGCTGTCATCTGTACCTTCCTGTGGAACACGCGTGGAGGGGCCCTGGTGCTCTTGGCACCAGGGCCCCGAAGGAACTGCTACACCATCTGCCGGCCCTGGTACTGCGCCGGCCTTCTTGATCCGCACGAACTCACGGGGGATGTAAGCGTGTGCGGGGATCGCGGTTGCTTGACCGGAGACCACCTCACTATCGATGTCCTGCGGTACCCAGGCTCAGACTTCTGCCCGGGCGATCCTGATGGCGCGGGGCTCCTCCGTTCTTCCCTCTGGGGATCAACTGCGAACTGCTGGTACTGCTCATTCGGTAGTGCTGGTGATGCGAACTGCTCGTGGCTTGATCAAGCGCCACGTTCCGGCAGCCAGCCCCGTCGCCCGTCCTGCATCTGCTCTGGCTTAGAACCCCACTGCCGAACTTCCCGGTACGCGCGCCCGCAGCCGACGCCTTCACCGAGGTGCTGCTCATACTTCGCTGCTGGTCCTGCCACCGCGTGAACTGCGCTACTTCTTACGGCAGCCCCTGATCACTGCGGGCCGCCCGGTCCGGTCGTCAGCCCCGTCGCCGTCCTGCAACCGCTCTGGCTTCGAAACTCCACCACCGCACCGCGCTACTGGTGGCCTGCGAAAGCGCCACTCTCCGGCAGCCAGCCCCGTCGCCCGTCGTACATCTGCTCTGGCTTGGAACCCCACTGCCGAACTTCCCGATACGCGCGCCGCAGCCTGACGCCTTTTACCGAGGAACCACTGGTACTGCGGACTGCACTTGCGTACTGCGATACCGCTCGCGGTGGCCCCTGATCACTGCGGGCCACCCGGTCCGGGGTCAGTCCCGTCGCCTTCCTGCAACAAACCCGGCTTCGGAACTCCACCACCGCACCGACCTGCACTTACGTGTACTGCTTCCCGGCAGTTCATCTCTGCCGGGCCTGCTCGATCTCTTGGCTACGGACAAGACACTAACCCCAGCACGACCAAGATGTCTACCTCCGCCATGACAGGTTTTCTGTGAGGACTGACAGTGATGTCCTGCGGTGCACAGCACCTGGAAACTGCACTGGGGCATATCCGCCGGGAGGTGTGAAGGGCTACCGGAGCGGGCAGGTGGGGTGTCACGTCACAAGCGGTACAACCGATCACAGGTGGGGTGTACGCGTATGAACAGCACGACGATCAGCATCACCTCGGCGCCCCCCGTACCGACCGTGGTCCAGGGCGACAGTGCGGCCGGTATCGGCCGGGCCCGCCAGGCCGCCCGCGCCTTCACCGCCCGCCTCAACCCGGCACCCGACCAAGACATGACGCACACGCTCGTCCTGGTGGTCTCCGAGCTCGTCACCAACGCCCTGCGCCACGGCGGCGGCACCTTCAGCCTCCGCCTGAACACCCACCCCGACGCCATCGAAGTCGCCGTCGACGACACCAGCCCACGGCTGCCGCGCATGCGCACCCCCGACCTGAACGGCCCCGGCGGCGGCTTCCGTTGATGGGCGCGGCCAGGCGCAGGGGCTTGTCGCTGGTGGCGCTGTGCCAGATCGGGTTCAGGGAACCGTGTTTCTGGAGGTTGGGGAGGGTGGTCATGCCGACGGCGAGTTCGCGGCGGGTGATGCCGCGCAGGGCGCGGATGCCCGCGAGGGTGTCGACAGTCCGCTTGTCCAGCGTGGTCTTCTTCTTGTCGGCCAGGACGATCAGCAAGGGCGGGAACTTCATCTCTGCCCCGGCCCGGGGGTAACGGGTCCACCAGTCCGGCAGCCCGGCGGGGCCCGCGCCGGCTGCGCGTGCGGTGCGCGGCCCGGGTGTAGTGGCGGTAGCGGTCGTAGGCGGCGACCTTGTTGATGAGCTTGCCCAGCGACATGGTGGCGCGGTCCAGTTCGACGAAGGCGTGCGGCAGGTTCTGGACCCGCAGGTGCAGCACGGCGTCCGGGATGAGCAGGCCGCCGGATCCCAGGGGGTGGGCGACTTCGACCTCCCAGTCGCCGACTTCGCCCACGGCTGTGCCGTAGTCGGTGTCCGGTTCCAGGTCGCGGGAGAACGCGATGGCCGTGTCGGTGACGGCCAGGGCTGTGCGAAGGCCGGGGAAGCGGCGACGCATTCTCCGGTGACCGCCGTGGTGCGGTGCTCGGCAAGTGTCCCCACTCCCCCACTGGATCAAGGGAGCGGCGTGCCTCCGGTGGCGTTCATGATCTCCGCGGTGATGAAGCTCGCGTGCTCCGAGGCCAGGAACACATAGGCGGGGGCCATCTCCGCGGGCTGGGCCGGCCGGCCCATCGGCGCCTGCTTGCCGAACTCCTGGGTGTCCGGCAACGTGGCCGGGATCAGCGGCGTCCACACCGGTCCCGGAGCAACGGCGTTGACGCGGATACCCCTGTCGACCAGCATCTGCGCCAGCCCCTGGGTGAACGTGACGATGGCGCCCTTGGTCATCGCGTAGTCGAGCAGGTGCGGGCTTGGCTTGTAGGCCTGCACCGACGTCGTATTGATGATGGAACCGCCCCGAGGAATGTGCGGCACGGCCATCTTGCACAGCCAGAACATGCCGTACAGGTTCGTGCGCACGACCCGGTCGAACTGCTCCGTGGAGATGTCCTCGATGCCCTGGGGCTGGGACATCTGGTAGGCCGCGTTGTTGACCAGAACATCGATCCGGCCGAACTCTGTCACGGCCCGCTCGACAAGGCGACGACACTGCTCCTCATCGCGAATGTCGCATGGAACCGCCAGGCCTCGACGGCCCGACTTCTCGACCAGGCGGGTGGTCTCTCGTGCGTCCTCCGCCTCCGAGGGCAGGTGGGTGAACAGGACGTCCGCCCCCTCACGGGCGTAAGCCAGAGCGACGGCCCGGCCGATACCGGAGTCGCCGCCGGTCACGACCGCCGCTCGGTCCCTCAGCAGCCCGGTCCCTCGGTAGGACTCCTCACCGTGGTCGGGCGGAGGGTCCATCGGGCCGCTCCAGCCCGGCGGCTCCTGATCCTGCTGAGGGAACTCCGGCTGCGGATGCTTGGTCGTGGGGTCCTGCGGGCTGTCACTCATGGGTACGCTTCCTTCCTGCGGCTCACCCTTTCCAGCTTGCTCCGCACTCCTCGGTGGCGCGAACGCCTGACGGCCCCACGCCGGGAGCTACGTGCGTGAATGCGGATCACCACAGCACCGGGTATCCCGTGGACCGCAGTCCCACGCATAAAGGGCGATGGCAAGCACGATGCATCTTTGGGCGAGCGAATCCGCCCGTGGAGGGGCACACGACTACCGACCGGCCTGGGAGGGGGCTTGCGGCGGGATCGCAACCGGTCCGGCGGCATGTGTCAGCCCTGGATCGCTATCCGACCTCTGCGGTGACCACCATGGGGGTGTCCGCGTCGGCCTGTGCGAGAAGGTCGCCGCCTGCAGCCCACAGCGCGGAGCGGCCGCAGCCGGTCCACGCACCCGCAGGGCCGACATGGTTGGCCACGACGACGTGCAGACCGAAGTCCTTGGCAATGCCCGGATACACCGCCGCGAGCTCCTTCACTCCGCCGCCCGTGCCGTACAGCGAGCTTGCCAGGTGCACCTGACACCCCTCGGCGGCACCACGGGAGACCAGGTCGGAGAAGTGGTTGTCGAAACACGTGGCAAGGGCGAAACGCAGCCCTCCGAACTCGAATCGGCCGTCGTGCTGTCCTGCTACGAATACCTCCTGCTCGTGCTCGAACAGGTGCTGCTTGCGATACCTGGTGATCAGTTCGCCGTCGGGCCCGAAGACCAGCGTCTCGATGGCGGGTTGCTCCCCGTCGGTGGCTGCAGCGCAGTTGACGACGGTGGCGACTCCGCTCGCCCGGACCGCGTCCAGGCGCGGGTCGTCCGCCCGCACCCAGAGATCAGGGCGGGCACGCAGGGCTTCGAGCTCGTACCCCGTCAGCGCCAGCTCGGGGAACACCACCAGCTCGGCACCCAGTGCACGCGCCTCGCCGGCGAGGGAGGCGATCAGCCGCACATTGGCCGAAATGTCAGCAGGGGCACAGGTGAACTGAGCTGTCGCGATCTTCATGGAACTGAGCATGCCAGCCCACGTATCGACGATCGCCGGGGTTCCGCCGGACGCGACCGCAAGGCGACCTCGTGGGCATTCCGCCGGACCGGGTTCCGTCGCGGCGATGAGCTTCGAGGCATTGGCAAATCTATATCTTTAGGGAGAAACAGACTCATGGGGAGTAGACAATGGGCCTCATCCACATCGAGATGTTCGCGACCCTCGACCTCGTCGGGCAAGCGCCCGGCGGTCCCGACGAGGACCCGGTGGGGTTCCCGTTCGGTGGCTGGCAGGCGCCTTTGCTGGACGAGGTCGCCGGGGCGCAGGTAGGTGCCGCGTACGAGGGAACGGACGCCCTCTTGCTCGGCCGGCGGACGTACGACATCTTCGCCGGCTACTGGCCTCACCAGGAGGGCGGCAAGGACAACGAGATCGCCACGCTCTTCAACAGCGTCCCGAAGTACGTGGCGTCTCGCGGCAGGCCCGACCTCTCGTGGGCCGGATCCACGCAGCTCGGCCCGGACCTCGCCGGCTCGGTGCACGAGATCCGTGACCGGCACGAGCACGTGAAGGTCGTCGGCAGCCTGAACCTGGTGCAGACCCTCCTGCGCGAGAAGCTCTTCGACCGTCTCGACCTCTGGCTGCATCCGATCGTGCTGGGGGTCGGTAAGAAGGTGTTCGACGACGGCGCGGTGCCCACCAACGTCACGCTCCTCGCACCCCCTGCAGCCAGCCCGAAGGGCACCGTGTACCTCCGCTACGGACTCGCCGACGGCACTCCCGCAACGGGGGACATGACCGCACCCGATCGCGGTGCCGGCAACGACGCTTGAGAAGCTGCGCCCGGCCGGGGCAACGGCCGGGCGGGTCGGGTCGGCTCGGCTCGGGTCGGGTCGGGTCGGGAGGCGAGGTGGCAGGATGACACGGTGTTCGACTCTCTGCGTGAACTATGGCTGCGCGGCGTCGCCTTCAATCCGGCGGCTCCCTCCGACGTACTGGTACGCCTGCTGGATCGAGCGGCCGGTGAGACCGGCCCGCTGATGTGCGGGGGTCGTGACCTGCCCGACGCCGTCGTCGACGCTGCCCTGCGCCACCCCGCCGAAGTCATCCGCCGCGCGTTCGCCCGCAACCAGTACGTCGACCCGGCGCGACTCGCCCCCTTGGCGACGGATCCGTCGGGGCTGGTCCGGGCATCCCTCGCCGGCGGTCCCCGCCACTACCTCCGATTCGTCCGACCTCTGCCGGACGACATCCTCGTGACCCTCTTGACCGCGCAGGACGGCGGCGAGGACGGCAAGGTCACCGAGAACGAGATCGTCGCGGAGCTCGAATCGTCCCGGCAGATCCCGCTGTCCTTCTTCCGCCGCATGGCCTGCCACGAGCAGCCCGAACTCCGGATACGGGCCACCTGGAGGTGGCAGTCGCTCCAACCGGCCCAGCGGGCGGGGCTGCTCGACGATCCGGACCCCGCGGTCCGTGAAGCTGCGCAGGACAGGAACTGGGTGCTGGACCCGGAACGGGTGGAGGCCGCACTGCCGTCCTTCGGTTCACGCAAGAGATTCAAGCTCGACACGTGCGCCCTGTCCCCCGCGCTCGTCGAGCAGTGCTTCGCGGACGGCACGGTGCACCCCCTGGCCCGGAACCAGCACACCCCGGCCTACGCCGTCGCCCGGCTCGCCCGCCACCCCGAGGCCGAGGTCCGCGTGTTGGCCGCCACCCGGCCCGACCTGGGGCCGGACCTGGCCGCCGAGTTGAGGACGGACCCGGACGACGACGTGCGGATGCACGCACGCCTCCACCCCTTCTCCCGCACCTGGACCGAGTACGAGACGATCCACAGGATCATCGACCACGGCCCCGACTGCACCTGCCCGATCACGGAGCCGTTCACCGGGTCGAATCTTGAGCCGGCCGTCGGGCCGTCGCCCGACTGGTTCGCCGCCTGTGCGGTGTCCGAGGAACCCATACTCCGCCGGGTTGCGGCGAGTTGGCCGGGCCTGTCGGCGGAACTCGTCAAAACGCTCGCGCAGGACGACGACGAGGAGGTGAGGATCCAGCTGGCCTGCCACCACCCGCTGGCTCCACCGCACCTCCTCCTGGACGTCTTCGTCACCCACCCGGCCCACCGCCCGCACCTGCTCACCCTGCCCGCCTTCCCCCGCACCGGCCGGGCTCACCTCATCGGCCACGCGGATCCCGAGGTACGGGCCCTGGCCGCAGCCGACCCCGCCTTGCCCGATCCCCCGGTGGAGGACCTCCACGACGGGGTGCGCCGGGCAGCGGCCGCCAACCCGAGCCTGGCACCGGACGCCCTGGAGGCCCTCCTCGCCGACCCCCGGACCGCCGAGGGCGCTGCGGCCAACCCGGCCCTCCCCGTTCAGCGCATGCACGCGCTCCTCGACCGCTGCCTGAACGGCACCACCACCCCGTCGGGGGCCGTCGAGCGCTGACAGACGACGCCCACGGCCAGTGGGGTCGTGAACATCGATCTGTGCCCAGGCTTAGCCCTACCCGAACCAGCAGTAGACAGCCTGCCCCTGGCGCCGGGCGCTCCCGACGAGAGCGGCCAGATCGCTCAGGATCACTTCGGCGATCTCCGTGTCGATGACCTCGCCGTCCGCCGCCCGCTGCGACGACCACGCGACAGCGGCATCCTTCAATGCGGACTGCTCGGCCTCGGCGAGTGCGGCGGACAGGCAAGGTGAGAACGCGAAGACGACGCACCCGTCGTCGTCCTGGCCGGCGACGAGACGCGGCTCACCAGCTTCGACGAGTTCCTCGAAGCTGCCGCCCGCGAACAGGCACTCCCACTCGACCACAGCTTCCTCGGGATCGAAGTTGCCGAAGGAGAGCGACTCGAATGTGCGTCGCGGCCCGGTCTGCAGAGCCAGAGCCGCTGACGCGTCATCCGGGGCCGCGAAGAACTCGATGATGGTGCTCACTCCGGCATCATGCCGGACCGCCGACGACCGTGATCGGCCGGACCGCGGTCCTGGATGTCCAACTCAGTGTGCTGCGGGGCGATTCGGACGCCCCGGCGCCGCGGCACATACGCTGACGCTGTTCCCGCCCCGTGCAGGCGCGTTCCGAACAGCGCCCCGGGGCCGAGTCCGATCTGGCCGACCGCCTGGTCCAGGCAGGCCGCACCGGTGACGGGCGACGGGGGACGCGGCTCCGTTGTCGAGCGGCGGTCCGCGAAGCGACCGTGCTGGTCACCGCCCTCCACGAGCGGCGGTGACCAGCACTTTCGCAATACGCCTTACGAGGACTGCATCTCGTAGGCGCCGGACAGCGCCTCGACCTGGGACCAGACACGGGCCCAGCGCTCGGTGTCGGCCACCGGACGCCGGATGGCGGCCAGGGCCCAGGCGGCCTGCGCGTCGGTGGTGGCGGCCTTGCCGTACAGCTCGGTGGCGTAGGCGGAGAAGTCGCGGATCAGAACGTCGAAGATCTCGTCCAGCACGTCGGCGTCCAGGCCGGTCAGCTCAGCCTGCTCCAGCACCAGTTGGCCGTAGACCACCAGGGCGAAGAGGTGGCCGATGACGAGCGAGAAGTCGAGGTCCTGCTGTTGGGCCCGGTCGGGAGCGTGCTGGGACAGCAGCTCGCACAGCGCGTCTGCCTGCTCCCGGAAGCGGGCCACGTTGGGCCGGTCGGCGTGCGCGTCATAGGCGGTGCGCCAGTCGTGGAAGCGGATGGCGCCCAGACCGCGCGCCGGTCCCTGCTGGAACAGGAAGGTGTCGTCCGCCGCGTCGAGACGGGTGGGCACGGGCGCGTACTCGGCCGGATCGAACAGGTAGTTGGGCATGAACTTCAGGATCAGGGCGAGGTTGACGTGGACCGTGCCCTCCAGCTTGGGCAGGCCGCGGATGTCCCGGGCCGCCTTGTCGAAGTAGGTGTCCTTCTCGAACCCCTTGGCGGCGATGACGTCCCACATCAGGTCGATGACCTTCTCGCCCTCGGTGGTGACCTTCATCTTGGTCATCGGGTTGAAGAGAAGGTAGCGGCGGTCGTCCGGGCCGGCGGAGCGGAAGTAGTCGACAGCCCGGCCGCTGAAGAGCTTCATGGCGACCAGCCGGATGTACGCGTCCGTGAACTCCCGGCGCACGTGCGGGAAAGCCGTGACCGGCTTGCCGTACAGGATGCGGTTGTCTGCGTGGGTGACCGCCTCGTACATGGCGTGTTCGCAGATGCCGATGGAGGCGGCGCACAGGTTGAACTTGCCGATGTTGATGGTGTTGAGGGCGGCGTCGAAGGCGGCCTTCCCGGTGTGCATCACGTCCTCGGCGCCCACCGGGTAGTCCTCGAGGCGGAACTCGCTGACGAACATCTGCGAGTTCACCACGTTCTTCACCAGGTGGTAGTCGGGGTGGCGACTGTCCGCGGCGAAGAATACGTAGCCGTCGGGGCCCTCGATGTCGGAGCGGCGGCCGAAGACGGAGACGAGACCGGCGACGTTGCCGTTGCCGATGTAGTACTTGGAGCCGTTGGCGAGGAAGCCGCCCTTGCCGTCCGGGGTGAGAACCAGGTCCGTCTGGTAGATGTCGGCGCCGTGGCCCTTCTCGGACAGTCCGAAGGCCATGACATGCCCTTCGGACAGCAGCTGCGCCGCGCGGGCGTGCGCCTGGGGGTTCGCGCTCTGCCACACCGGTCCGAGGCCGAGGATGGTGACCTGCCAGGTGTACCAGTAGTTCAGGCCGTAGAAGCCGAGAATCTCGTTGAGGGCGGCGTTGCGGGCGGTGTCCCAGCGCTTGCTCTCGTCGTCGGCCGCGCTGGCGGACGGGGTGAGGAAGGCGGCGAAAAGGCCCTCCTTGGCCGCGAACTCCAGGAAGTCCGCGTACCAGGTGCGGTCGATGTAGTCGCTGAGGAGCGCCTTCTTGCCACGCGTCTCGAACCAGTCGATCGTGGCCCTCAACAGGCGGCGGGACTCCGGGTCGAAATGCGCAGGATCGTACGTGCGCGGGTTGAGGAGCAGGTCGCTGGGCATGGAAGGGTCCTTTCTGGGACCTACAGGGTGCAAGGTCAGCCGATGATCCGGCGGAGGGTCGCGAGGACGTCGTCGAGCCAGGCGAGGTACATGCGCTCGTACTCGATACCGCCGCGCAGCACGACGTGCTGCAGCGACTGGCCCGCGTCCTGCGTCTCGGGGTCGGGGAAGTCACGGCGCTCCCCGGCCAGGTAGCGCTCCAGCATGGCGGCGTGGATCTCCCGGTGCCGCTCCACCTCGGCGAGCAGTCCGGCCCTGCCCTGCGGATCGTCGAAGGCGGCACCTCGGATCTTCACGGCCAGCTCCTGCCGAACCGACTCGGACTCGACAGGCGTCCTCAGCCAGGCGGTGAGCACGGCCCGTCCGGGGCCTGCCACCGAGTACACCTTCTTGTCCGGTCGGCCTTGCTGAGCCACCGCCTCGACGGCGACCCAGCCGTCGGACTCCATGCGCTTGAGCACACGGTAGATCTGCTGGTGGCTGGCGCTCCAGAATCGACCGATGGTCCGGTCGAAGCGGTGGGCCAGCTCGTAGCCGGAGCCGGGCAGCTCCAGCAGGGACACCAGGATCGCGTGTTCAAGGGCCATGCGGTGAGTCTGCTACGCAACTAGTTGCATAGCAACGAGTCGCGGCCACGTGCG
This sequence comes from Streptomyces sp. NBC_00683, assembly GCF_036226745.1. Taxonomy (NCBI): domain Bacteria; kingdom Bacillati; phylum Actinomycetota; class Actinomycetes; order Kitasatosporales; family Streptomycetaceae; genus Streptomyces; species Streptomyces sp. NBC_00683. The sequence continues at coordinate 901,166 of NZ_CP109013.1, forward strand.
ACACACCTCACTCCGGACTCCGGGGCGAGGGCGACCCACCCATGACCGGTCGACCCGCCCGGCGGCTGCCCGTTCGGCGGCTCCGGCCAGCTCTAAGAGCTGCGGGACGGCATGGAGTGGGCAGCCTCGTAGGACTCCGGCATCGTGAGTTCGAGCCTCGGCGCCGAGACTCCCCCGGCCCTCTGCCGGTGGCAGTAGCTCTCTCCGGCTACCCGCCACGGCCTTCCGCGCAACAATCACACTCAGGTGCAACCGCGTTGGAATCGGCTGGCGAAGGGGCATACCACAGCGACACCAGGGCCTCCCTGGTGCTCCTCCGGCTTCAACGCTGAGGAGCCGCGCCGGAGGCCCTGCCTCTCTACGGCTATCGCACTGCGACCACCCGAACGGGACTGCCGTTCGATCGGCAACCGCCACAGTCAAGACGGCAACTACCCCTGAAGCCAGGTCGGTCCGGAGCCACTATGAGCCCTGAAGATGCCGAGGGCGGTATCACGACGTCGAAGAGGCCACCCAACGGGCGGTGACACAACCGTCGCCTCCCGGCACGACCGCCTCCAGACACACCGCGTCCGCTGCCGGCCACGGGAAGACCCCGAACTCCTGTCCTGGGGGAAGGCCACCGTCGTCCGGCAAGGGGTCATCCCATCCCACGGTGACGGTGAGGAGTTCTCTGTCGCCGGCCAGCGGGAAGACCACCACGCCTGCGCAGTCATCGTCCGACTGGGCCCGTCTTACGGCCTCCACGGCATGCGCGACCTCGTCCCGAGAGGTCGCGTGGATCTCCGGATCGACGAAGGCGGAGATCAGTGCCTGACGTTTCACCGATGCGGCCACCGAAGAGAGGTCGTCGGCTGCCACGAGCCACAACCGGCGACCGAGGTTTCCGTCGGCCCAGCGCTCCACGACAAGCGTCCGGGCTTCCTGCTGCTGTGCGGACGACCTCATGGCCAACCCCTCGGCCACCTCGGTCCAGAAGGCGTCATCGGCGTGCCGCGAGACGAGCTTTTCCTCGTCTTCGTCGTCGTCCTGCTCCCAGCCTTCCAGGACGAATAGGCCCATGTCCTCGATCTCGTCGAGAGACGCAAGGGCTCGCTCAGGGATCTGTACGTGCATGTAGAAGTCGAAGCCCATCGTCATGCACATCTTCTCGCTCTCGAACCGGGCAGCGGGAGTGTCTCCGGACATGTGCCCTCTGAGCATCCGCAGGGCTGAGGTCTTGTCGACGATTCGACCCTCGTACACCTCTCCGAGCCAGGCCGGCGGAGGGCTGTGCAGGAAGACGTTCCGCAGGGTGAAGTGCGAGGCGCCGGCCGCTCTCGCGAGGATGTCGACAGCCGCGATGTAACGGTCCTCGGTCCGCTGATACTCCTCAGCCGTCAGGATGCGTCCGTCGAAGCACGCGCCGATGTCGGAATGGTCGGTCCAGTCGTCGATGTCACCCCGGCGTCTGGCCTCGTCGTACTTGCAGAGGACGAAGGAGTGGAGCTCCACGGGGCTCGTATCAGGTTGCGCCCCGTTTTCGTGGTCGTCGGGTCTGTTCTGACAGTCGGCGTCCTCGCTGCATGACATGGGTCGGAGCTCCTCTGGGCGCACTGCGGTTGTCGTCAGCGCCGCACGTCGCTTCCACCGGTGGGACCGCGCCCCGGAGCTGGGCTCGCATTGTGCGCCTGCGACCGGACATCGCGCACCTCGATATGGGGATGGTCGGTTTGCACGTTGCAGCACGTGGACGTGTTGGTCAGGCCGCGAGCAGTTCATGCAGGCGCTCGGCCGGGGTTTGCCGGCCGAGCGTTCTGTGTGTGCGGCGGTCATTCCTTGTTGCGCAGGTGGGCGATCTGCTGCCGGGAGAGTTCAACGGTGCGCTGCATGTGCCGGTACAGAAGGGCGCGCTCGTCCTCGGTGTAGTCGGCGAACATCGCCCGCCATCCCTGGCTCAGCTCGGACCAGAGCTCCCTGAGATCCCGCATCGCCTCTGGAACAGGTTCCACCCAAACCCGGCGGCGGTCGGTCTTGTCGCGGTGCCGGACAACGTAACCGGCCTTCTCGAGTCGGTCGACCAGCCGGGTGGCCGATCCGCTGGTCAGGCCGGTGAGTTCGGCGATCCGGCCGGTGGTGAACCTGCCGGGCTCGGCGGTCAGCAGGTTGAGGCACTGGACGTCGGTGGGGTGCAGCTTGAGATGGTCCGCTACCGCCTGGTTGAACATGACGTACGAGGCCAGGTAGCGGCGGGACTCCTGCTGGAGATCGTCAATCAGCATGCATACCCTCGCTAAATATCTGCGTAACGCAGTAACTGTGTCGTACGGTAACCGCATGACGAAGGAATCCTACCGGCCCGTGGTGGCCGTCGCCGGAGCGACCGGCGCCCAAGGCGGCGCGGCCGCCCGCTCGCTGCTCGATCAGGGCTTCCAGGTCCGCGCCCTCACCCGCACTTCCGATTCGGCCGCCGCCCGCGCGCTGAGGCGCCTCGGCGCCGAGGTGTACGCGGCGGACTTCGACGACAGCAAGTCGCTGGAGGCGGCCCTGAACGGCGCCGACGGATTGTTCGCGATGTCCACGCCATTCGGCTCGGACCCGGAGACCGAAATCAGGCAGGGCATCGACCTGCTGGAGGCCGCCCGTGGTGTCGGGCACATCGTGTTCACCTCGGCAGCTCACGCCGACCGCGGCACGGGCATTCCGCACTTCGAGAGCAAGTACCGCATCGAGCGGCACCTGCGAGGGCTGGGTGTGCCCTGGACGATTCTCGGTCCGGCCGCATTCATGGACAACTACACGGTCGAGTGGTCGCTCGAGGGTCTACGCGAAGGCCGGTTCGTGCTGCCGATGCCGGCCGACCGGCCGCTGACACTGATTCCCGCGCGGGACATCGGCGCCTTCGCAGCCCATGTTCTTGCGCGACCGCAGGAGTTCGCGGGCCGGCGCATCGACATCGCTTCCGACAAGCTGACCTGTCTGGAGATCGCGGAAGCCCTGACCGGGGTGTGCGGCCGACCGATCGTCTTCGAGCGGCTGCCGATCGCCCACGTCGAGGCGTTCTCGGCCGATCTCGCCGCGATGTTCCGCTACTTCACAGACGTCGGCCTCGATGTGGACGTGAACGCACTGCGGCGCGACTTTCCGGAGATCGGCTGGCAGCGCTTCGGCACCTGGGCAGCCGAGCGCACCTGGCCGGCCAGCTGATTCCACGCGGTCAGCACATAGCCGGACTCAGGCCGCGAGCATGCGCAGCTCGCGCCAAGGGAGGTATCTGCGGCGAATTCTTGCCATACCGCAAGGAACCTTTCGCCCCAAGGGCCCCCACGAACGCCGGTCCGGCCGACCCGAGGGCGACCGGATACAGTGCGCGGGACGGCAGCCTGGCTTGTGAGGGGAAGCGTGACCGACTCCAGCGACACCCGACCCGCCGACAGTGACGCGCAAGCTCCGCGGCAGAGTCGACTGCACCGCCTGATGCGCTACCTCCCCCTGATCGCCCCCGTCCTGCTGTGGGCCGTGCCCTGCTGGGTGCTCCTGCACAGCGGCCAGCACTGGCCGCTGCCCGTCGCGCTCGCCGGCACCGCCCTGTTCGCCCTCGGTCTCGTCGGGATGCCGCTCGCGATGGTGCGCGGCCACGGCCGGCGCCAGCAGGATCGGGCGGCGATCGTCGGTGACACCCTGCTGGGCACCAGCTGGGTCCTGTTCGCCTGGTCCATTCTGCTCGGCGTCCCCTTGCTGCTCGTCCTGACCGTGGCCGGCGTCGACGGGGCTCAGGACCGGGCTCGAATGGTCACTTGGGTGGTCCTCGGCATAAGCGCCGTACTACTCGCCTGGGGGTACGCCGAAGCCCGCCGCGTGCCGCGCGTGCGCCGACTGGACGTACAACTCCCAAGGCTGGGTGCCGGGTTGGACGGCCTCCGCGTCGTCCTCATCACCGACACCCACTACGGTCCCCTCGATCGCACTCGCTGGTCGGCGCAGGTGTGCGAGACGGTGAACACCCTGGATGCCGACCTGGTCTGCCACACGGGTGACATCGCGGACGGCACGGCCGAACGCCGCCGCGCGCAGGCCGCCCCACTCGGAACCGTGCGGGCCACCCGGGCCCGTGTGTACGTCACCGGCAACCACGAGTACTACAGCGAGGCCCAGGGCTGGGTCGACCTGATGGACGAGCTGGGCTGGGAGCCGCTGCGCAACCGCCATCTGCTCCTCGAACGCGGAGGCGACACCCTCGTGGTTGCCGGCGTGGACGACGTCACCGCCGAGTCCTCCGGCCTGGCAGGACACCGCGCCCACCTCGCCGGAGCCTTGGACGGCGCCGACCCCGACCTCCCCGTCCTGCTCCTGGCACACCAGCCCAAGTTCATCGACCGGGCGGCAGCCGACGGCGTCGACCTACAGCTCTCCGGCCATACCCACGGTGGCCAGATCTGGCCCTTCCACCACCTGGTCCGCATCGACCAGCCCGCCCTCGCCGGCCTCAGCCACCACGGCCCCCGCACCCTCCTCTACACCAGCCGCGGCACCGGCTTCTGGGGTCCGCCGTTCCGCGTCTTCGCCCCCAGCGAGATCACCCTGCTCGTGCTCCGCTCCCCGGACCTGCCCACCTCGATGTAGCACTCGACGGGTCGACACATCCGCTTGGAGCGGTGCACGCGCCGAGGGATGCTGCGCCGGCCGATGCCCAGGCTCGTCCCGCTGAGTACAAGATCCGGACCCCCGGGCAGACGGCTCCAACAAGCCGTACGCGGCCACGTTGTGCGTACATCAGCGACGCGTGGTGCCAGTTGCCACCAGCAGACGAAGAACCCTTCTTCGCCCAAGTGATCAGTGGCCGCGCCTCATGCTCACGACCGTGAGGCGCGGCCATCACTGCGCCGTACGAGGGAGCTCCCCACCAGGCGCCGCACCGGAGCAGGGCTACGGACCGTGTGAGCAGCTTTCGATCATCTGCGCCGTCGGCGTCTTCTCCTGGTCTGACGGATCGAGACCGATCCAGAGTTGGCTGACCATCTCGATCACCTGCCCCCGCTCACCCCAACTCCCGGGCAACTGCAGGAAGATCGCCTCCGCACCAACGTCACGGAGAAGGTTTCACACGCGTGGACGGGCAACGCCGCCTGAGCGAAGGTGATCTGACGCTGCCTCACTGTCGGCCCCGGTTCAACCGGAGTGAGGAACAGTGCAGCCGACGACCTCCCCCGCAACAAGATCTCGATCATGCAACGACCATGGTCATGACACATACCTGGATGTGAAGATCCTTCTCGCGCAATCGATCAATCGATGGAGATGTGACGAAGAGCATCCGCTTCAAGAAGAAGGTAGTTGCCTTCGCTACGTCTTCCGTGATCGTTGACCGGAAGCAGGAAAGGGAACACCTAAGTGCGTATAAGACAAAGACGGCACGCGGTGGTGATGGCGGCAGCGACGGCGATTCTTGCGTCGTCACTGTCCACGTCCGCACAGGCTCAGGGACCGAAGGTCCCCGACAACGCCGTTCAAGGCGGCAAGAGCCTGCCGAAGTCAACGAGCAAGCCCCACGAGGTTGTTGAGAGGGACCGCACCACGGTCCTGGGCAAGAACCACTCTTCTTCCAAGGACGTTGCCCTGTCGGCCTCCGGCGACGGCACCGGCTTCCATGTCCTGACAGGAAAGGAGAAGGACGGCTACAAGTTCGCCACCGTAGCCACGCTACGCGAGGACGGGTTCGATGCGGACACCTGGATAGGTAATACGTGCGTGACCGCGTCCGGGAAGTATGCGGCTGTCGCCTACGCACCCCGGGCATTCACCAACAATCCCGAATTGATGGTGCGCGGAGCATTCACCGCCGTCGTCGACCTGGGCAGCGGCAAGGTCACCAAGCTGCCGTTCACCGCGTCGCTGGCCTACTTCTCTCCGGGCTGCGGCACCAAGGATGACGTGGTGTTCACCCAGCTGACCTACGACGGGGACAAGGAGCAGAAGACCCGTCTGATCACCGTGGACGCGGCCACGGGCGAGCAGACCCGGTCGGCCGCCTTCCCCGGTCAGGTCACCTCGGCTGTCCCGACCCGGCACGGCATCGTGGCCGGCCACGGCAACAAGCTCGTCCGCATCAACGGGCAGAAGGAGACCGTCCTCGCCGTAACGAAGCATGTGCCGTTCCAGATCGCCGCCGACAGCGGCGACGGCGTGACCTTCATCGACCGGGAAGCCGACACCAAGAAGACCAAGGTGAAGTCCTGGGCCAAGCACCTGGACTCCACACAGGTCAAGGGCAAGAAGGCCACCCCGAAGACGGTCGCCGAAGGAAAGCTCGCCGACTGGGACCTGTCCGCCACCCCGGGCGGCACGGTGTTCCTCACGGGCAAGGCTACGAGCAAGGGGACTCTGCCTGGTCGGGTGAAGAACCCGGGCCATCTCGCCAAGGGTGCTCGTATGTCGAGTCTCGGCCACGCGGGCGTGTCCACGACGTGGGCGGACGGCAAGACCAGCCTGATCACGCCCGAGGAGACCAAGCAGGTCCGTGATGCGCGGATCACTTTGGACGTGGTCGCCACCGGAAAGCACACCGCGCTGGACGCCACACCTCAGCTGTCCGCCGAGCGGGCCGAGGCCGGAAGCCGGCTCTCCCCCGCGCTGGGCGTCCCTACAGGGAAGAAGTCATCCGCGAAGCCGTCGGTCAGCGGCGACAGCGAGGGGATGTCCACGCAGTCGGCGCGCACCCAGGTGCTGACGGCGTCGCCGACCGGTCCGAGTGAGGGCACCGATGAGCGCTACTGTGCGGTGGCCCGCAACGATGTGAAGAAGCAGGCGTTCCAGCCGACTCCGCGGCAGGTGGAATGGGCTGTGGACCAGGCCGTTGTCGGTGAACTGGGCGTCGGCAGGCCGGCGAACTGGAAGAACACCGGCATGGATTCCTACAGCCCCCAGGGGCTGTTCCCGCCGATCACGCTGGCCGGTGACCCCAACGGCACCCTCGACAACGAGGACCCGGATGTCACCGACCGCTGGCACATACCCTCGCAGGTGATGCTCGGCATCACGGCGCAGGAATCCAACATGTGGCAGGCGACCCGCTTCGCCGTTCCCGGGGTCACGGCCAACAGCCTCGTCGGCAACTACTACGGCACCCAGTACACCTCGGACGGAACCCAGGCCGACCCCTGGCGGATCAACTTCTCCGAGGCGGACTGCGGCTACGGCATCACACAGGCCACCGACGGCATGCGGCTCGCAGGCAAGACCAAGGAGGGCGAGACAGCACTGCCGCCGTCCACGCAGGAAGCTGTCGCTCTGGACTACGCCGCGAACATCGCCTACGGCGTGACGATCCTGTCCCGCAAGTGGAACGACCTCCACGGCCAGGGCATGACGATCAATGACGGTCACCCGCAGTGGCTGGAGAACTGGTTCCTCGCCCTGTGGGCGTACAACTCGGGCCTCTACGCGGCCGCCGACTCCGCCGGCCACAAGGGGGTGGGCTGGACCAACAACCCGGCCAACCCGTTGTGGAAGGCCAACCGGGTCCCCTTCCTGCAACACGCCGTCGATCCGCACCTGGACGACTACTCCCACGCCGCGCACCCGCAGGACTGGCCGTACGAGGAGAAGGTGCTGGGCTGGGCCGCACGCCCGATCTCCGCGATGTTCGGGCCCGGCGACTTCCGGGCCGGTTACCTGGCCGCCTGGTGGAACAGCGACGCACAGCGTGCCGCTGTGAAGCCGCCGCTGGACACTTTCTGCGACGCGTCCAACTCCTGCGACCCGTCGAAGGTTGTGGACGGCGACTCCAACGACCCCGGCATGGGGGCCTGTGCGCTGGACTCCGGCGACAGCGACACCAATCCGCACTGGCTGCACTGCTGGTGGGGAAAATCCGCCGAATGGAAGAACTGTGACACCGGGGCCGAATGCGGCCACCAGGTACACAGGTTCAACACGTCGTACCCGGAACAGGCGGACGCCAACTCCTATCCGCCGCGGTGCAGCACCGGCCTCCCGGCGAACGCTCTGGTGGTGGACGACCTTCCCGACGGCACGACCCCGGCAGGATCGAATACACGCGGGTGCGGGGCGGCGAAGTCGGACGGTACGTTCGCCCTGACCTACCAGGCCTCCGACATCATCGATTCCGAAACCGGGCAGACCATCACCACCTACCCCGGCAAGATCGACACCCACCAGATCGGCGCCGGCTACGGCAACCACTTCTGGTTCGCCCATACTCGAACGGCCGAGTCGTTTCCGCCGCCGGGTGACCGCATGAAGGCAACCGGCACCTGGAAGCTGGGCCGGCAGATCACCGAGTACAGCGGACAGGCCAAGGTCTACGCTCATATCCCCGATCACGGGGCCCAGACCTCCAAGGCCGAGTACCGCATCAAGCACACCGCCGGTGAGACGGTGAAAGCGATCGACCAGAGCGCCAACCAGTCCAACAAGTGGGTTGATCTCGGCGCGTACTTCTTCGGCGGCATGACTCCTGAGGTCAGTCTGGACAACTTCAACGGTGGTGACGGGACCAAGGACATCGCCTGGGATGCGCTCGCGTTCGTACCTGGCGACTACTCCGGCATGCCGGCAGACCTGACCTTCGGCGACCCGGACGTCAACGCCCCGGATCCGGCGCCGGTGGAGCCGCCCCAGAGCATCTCGGGCGAGTACTTCAGTCTGCTTCCCACGTCCGCCGGCCTCGCGCGGTCCGCAACCGGAGCGGAGGAACTGCTTCTCACCTCGGCGCCGGCGAAGCAGTCCGCCAAATCGTCGGCCGGCTCCGTCTCCACCACGGAGGCCATGAGTTGCTCCCTCACCACACAGTCCATGGACTACACGCGGACTGAAGCGTGCATCGTGGACGACCTGTACTTCACGGGATCAACGAGCGGCACCCCGAAGGCGAGCTTCGACCTCCGTCACGAGTTCGACCTGGACCCGGACAGTGACACCTTCACTCAGACGGTGTCGGTCAGCCTCAAGTCCCTGGTCACCGAGGTTCCTGCACTGACCCTGGACATCGACTTCGACTGCCGTGGCTACTGTGAGAAGGAGACTCCGGTATGGAACGGTTCGAAGACCTTCGTCGCTGGCGATACTCACACGGCCACAGTCACTCAGAAGATCAAGTGGAACAACACCACTGATGACAGGGGAAGGATCAGCCCCTATCTGACGGTCAAGGGAACGGCGAACGGTCAGACCAGCAACCCGATGACGGCTGAGAAATCAGAGCTCGACGTCCGATGTGACCGCGACGTGAAGGCCACTCCGGGCTGTGTCTTCAGCTCGTACAAGCCGACGTACGTCATGAATGCCAAGAAGTTCCCGGCGGCTGCCGCACACGCTTGGATGGTCCAGAACAAGTTGCCCGGACACTACGGGCTGCGAGGCAACAATCCGTTGACCTTCCTGGCCGACGACGTTCTGGTGCCCGACCCGCCGACGAGCAACAAGAGCATCGTCGACCACAACCGTGGTGTGATCTGCCCGACTTCGTGGGAGCGCAGCCGTCTGGCGACGATGTCCCCCGAGCTGGGCGCGGACGACGTCCCCAGCTGCGACGAGTTCCCCTTCGCGGCAAGTTGGCAGAGCGCTGCGACACCGAAGAACTGGGGCGGGCAGAATCTGAGTCAGGTGACATCGGGTGAAGGCTGCCTGAACACGATCGCCCAGCGTGGCGCGGACGGCGTGTGGAGGCTTGTACCTGACCCGCGCTCCCATGTGCCGACCTGGACCGAACCGTGTGGCCGTTCCAGCATGTCGAACAACCAGAACACCCAGTCCATGAGCCTGTTTCCGACCTGGCGTAAGAACAACCGGGTCCTCGAAGGAGACAACTACTGGCTCGACGCCAATCGCTCCTGAGCGAACTGGTCGACGCCACGTCGGTTTCCTGGCGTAGCAGAGGATAGGGAACAGAACAGGGGTCCGGTCGCCACGACCGGGCCCCTGCGGCGTGGCCACGCCAGGTTGGGTGCAAGAGTGAGGGCCCGCACTGACTGACTGTCTGACCCGTTCACTAGGGTTCCAGCCATGAAGAACGATGGCATCGAGTGGCTGGACGCCGAACTGGGTGGGGAAGGCTATGCCCTCACCATGGTGGAGGGCATGGCTCCCGAGGTCCTTGCGATGAATCTGGGTGCACAGTCCGGCGCACTCATCGATCCGGACGTCACCCCTGGGGCGCTGGAATTCTTCCACGGGCCCGGATCGTCGAAACTGCCGGACTGGGCGATGGTAGGTGAGGCGGGTGGCGGCTGGGCGTTCGCCCTGGAGGCGCCCGAGGTCGGACATCGGGACGACCGGTTGGCTCCCGGAAGGGACCTGAGGGCCCGTCACACCGTGGTGGACATCCTGGACACCACCATGGACCCGCCGGCCGTTACGGTGAGCGTGGGCGGGAGGACCGACTGGATGCTCCGGGAGTACGGCACCAGGGACGTTGATCACCCGATCAGTCGACGATTGGTCGCGGAGGCCGGATACGTCTCGTTCCCTCACGGCGTCTACCGGGATGATGCGTCCGAAGACACCGGGATGGCGGCCGTGTACCGGATCATCGGTGAGCACTACGGGCTGTCTCTGCCCCGAGCTTCCGTGACCGGAGGGCGTGTGCCGCACGTGTTCACCGAGCCCAGGGTGCTTCTTCACTCAGAGGCGCGGTGCCCAGCCTGCGGTGAAGAGCGGATGCTCCCCTACGGCGGTGGCTTTCGAGGGCCGGAGGACTATCGACTGGTCTGTGTCTACTACCGGGTTCGCGATGTGCCGGGCTACCCGTCGCAGGGATGTCCTGGGGAGATCTCTGCGCCTGCGGTGTCCGGGGTCGTGCGCGCGGAGCCCAACCCGAAGTATGCGAATCTCCGCTTTCCTGGGGTCTCTTGAGCAGGGTCGAGGGCTGGTGCGGTGGCTCGTGAAGGCTTCGCCTCCAGCCCTCCCTTGTGAAACCGTGCGTCTGCACGGTGGTCCTTCATCCGGGCTGCCCAACCCTCGGCTCGATCAGACCTGTCGAGACGGACCTGGGCCGCCCTCAAGAACGGGCACATCCTGCGCTGCGCACTCCGGCACCCAACTCCGCGTCGGCCGGGGTGACGGCACCTTCGGTCAACGCGGAGTGCGGAGGGCAAAGAATCAGGCCAGTCCGTTCCAGCCCCACCGGGGCGTGGGGCCGGGATCACCGACGTCGGTGCCGGCCGGATCAGCTGACACCTCGCGGGCGATCTTGGTGCCCCAGTCGAAGTATTCAATGACACGGCACCGCAGCAGTTCGTCGTCCGGGAGTTCCTTCTCGACAGCACCTGTCATCAGCTCCATCCAGCGCAGGCGCTGCTCCTCGGTGATCGACAGGCCGAGGTGGGCGCGCAGCAAAGCCTGGTGGCCGCCGAGTTCGTCAGTGAACCCGGTCGGGCCGCCGAAGACCTCGGCGAGCCACACGGCGACGTGCTCGGTGTGGGTGCGGCTGAAGTTGGCGAAGACAGGCGCGAGCAAAGGATCCGCCAGGACATCGTCATAGAAGGTGTTGCTCAGGCGGCGGAGCGCATCAAGACCGCCGATGGCCTCGACCAGAGGTTTCGTGCTGTCGGTCATTCCGCCTCTTCCGGGGTGGACGTCTCGGTGGACTGCTCGTGGTGCTTCATTCCACGACTCTCTTCGCATTCAACCCGCCGAGCGACTCGAATGCGAGCATTAACCCGGCGAACCTTCCGATCGGAGCACCAGGCACTACCTCTCGGATCTGCTTACCTGAGCGTGGTGTTGGGGCCAGGCCGGCCTCAGGACCGCCGTTGCCCTTTCCAAGATTCCAGGCCGGCGCCGCCTGGCCCCAGGACTGCTCGCCGCTTCCGCTGCCTGGTTCGTCCGGCCGCCCCCGTGGGCAGTGCCCGGCTCCCGCGGACCAGCCTCGCCCCGATCCGGTGGAGTGGATGACCCTGGTCGCACGACACTCCCGTCCGAGAGGCCCCGGCACTGCTGAGCTCCCCCTGCGGACGGTTCCGCGGGTGGTCGCCACGGGTGCCCACGACACATTCCTTCCACCGCGACGGCGGCAGCACGCTCTGCCCGGATGCCGCATCCAGGTGGCTTTCGCGAAGGAGACCGGAGGCGGCGATGTCGACGCCGATGAGGGCTGAGGCTGAGGCGGTCATTCGTAGGATCGTCCGGCCCAGGGGTTCGGGGTGTGGCTCTGGAGTGGGCCGTGCAGCCACCTCGGCCGCTCTCGGTTGGGTGTCACAACGCGCGAGGCCTGGTGATGCTGCATAGCCTGTGAGGATCAGGGCCGCCGAGGCCGGGGATGCGCGTGGGGTGAAAGCATGTGAAGCCCGAGCTGGACTACAAGTCGTTGTTCGCGGCGACGCCGAGCCCCTATCTGGTGCTGGCGCCGGATCTGGTGATCGTCGAGGTCAACGAGGCGTATCTGCGGGCGACCGGCCGTACCGGGGAGGACTTGGTCGGCCAGTACGTGTTCGATGCGTTCCCGGACAACCCGGCCGACCCGGATGCGGACGGTGTGCGCAATCTGAAGGCCTCGTGGGGGCGTGTGATGGCCACGGGGGAGGCAGATGTGGTGGCGGCGCAGAGATATGACATCCCCGTGGTCGCGCGGCCGGGGGTGTTCGAGGAGCGCTGGTGGTCGACGGTCAACACTCCCGTTCTGGACCGGGACGGGCATGTTGCGTGGATCATCCACCGAGTGGAGGACGTGACCACCTTCATGCACGCCCGTCGTGCCCTCAACCGGAAGGCGGGTGAACCGCTGACCGAGCGCGAGGAGGGGATGGAGGCCGAGCTGTATCTCCGGGCCCGCGAGCTCCAACGTCTGAACGAGGATCTGCGGGCAGCGCATGCGCGGGAGCGGAAGGTCGCCATCACGTTGCAGGAGGCAATGCTGCAATCCCCTGATCTGGCCCATCACGAGAATGTGGCGGTGCGGTACCTGCCTGCGATCGGCTCCCTGAACGTGTGCGGCGACTGGTACGACACCGTTGACCTGGCCGACGGGCATTTCTCCGTTGCCGTCGGCGACGTCGTAGGGCACGGCCTGGAGGCCGCCACTGTGATGGGGATGCTCCGCAGCGCGCTGTCCGCGGCAAGCCGGGCGGCGACCGGGCCTGCCCAGGCTCTGGAGGTGCTGGGCATGTATGCCCGCTCCGTGGAGGGCGCACTGGCGGCCACCGCGGTCACGGTGCTCGTCGACCCCCGGTCGAAACTGCTGGTCTACTCCAGCGCCGGCCACCCTCCGCCGGTGCTGGCGCACAGCGACGGCACGTGCGAGCTGCTGGAGAATGCCACCGATCCACCCCTGGGCGCGCGACCCGAACATGTGCCGCGCCCGCAGGCCAGCACCGCCTATCGCCGTGGCGACATCCTGGTCCTGTACTCCGACGGGCTGATCGAACGCCGGGGGGAGGACATTGACACCAGCCTGGATCGCCTCAAGGAAGCGCTGGGCGGGATGACCGACCTTGCTCCTGACGAGCTGGCGGACGCCTTGCTCCAGCGGCTCAACGTGGCAGGGGGCGGCGACGACGACATCTCCGTAGTCATCGTCCGCCTCTGAACGCAGCGTCCGCGAACCTTCTCGCCCTGGGCGCCGCCGAACTGGAGGTGCATGTCGTAATCCAGGTCACCGAAGTGTCTGAGCAGCTTGGCAGGCGAGTTGACCGATGGCTCGGCCGCGCGGTACCAGCAGCCGGTGCCGCCGGGCGAAGGGCGAGCGAGGTCGATGACGGCCCCGTCACAGGATCGCCACCCCTACGCCCGGCGTACGGCCGGGCCGCTCGCTGTTGTGCCGGGCGAGGTCGGACAGCGCTTCGAAATGGTCAACGCTGAACATGAGTTGCATCTGTTCTTCTCGCCGACTCGCGACGAGCTGAAGAGGGCGGCCGGGGCGACGGGCAGCGGCGGGACAGCAGGCATCCAGTCAGCGCGGCGGCGAATCCGGCCAGCCCGGCCGCCGCGAAGCCACCCGCCGGCACGGAGACGTCGACTGCCACGCCGACCATCGGGGATCCGAGCGCGAAACCTGCACTCTGCACCGAGGATTGCAGACCTGCCGCCTCACCCCGCACGCTTGCCGGCGCCAGTCGGATCACCGCGTCGGCCACCGCGGAAAGGGTCGGTGCGGCGAGAAGCCCGGTGCCGACAACGGCCACGCACAACCAGGGCCAGTCGTGGGCAAGCCCTGCGGGAATCGTCACGAGCCCGAGCAAGCCGAGCAGCAACCACGTGGGCAGCGACCGGGACAGCGCCCCGTAGATCAGCCCGCCGGCGACAGAGGCCACGCCGAGCACGGCCACGACCAGGGCGGCCCAGGACACCTGGCCTGCTTCCTCGAGCGTGGCGACGATGGCGAGATCCACGCCGCTGAGCAGCGTCGCAGTGCCGAACGCCATCGTCAGTACGGCAACCATGCCGCCGTTCAGCCACTCCCGTCGCGGGGGCCGTCCGGCAGCGCCGGCATCCGCCTCGTCCTCGGTACGCAGCGGCGGGTTGAGCCAGGCGATCGCGGTACCGCCGGCCGCGATCGCGGCGCCGAGCGCCCACACCACCAGACCGGGGGACATCTTCGCGGCGCACAGGATCACTGCCGACGGGCCCACCATGTACGACAGTTCGCCCTGCACCGACTCCAGCGCGAACGCGGCCCGGCGCTGTTCCGCCGTCGTCATCGCGGCGATCGCCTGCCTGGTCACCGGCTGGGCCGGCACCATCAGCAGGCCCGCCGCAAAGGCGGAGCCCAGCAGGATCCCGTACGGCAGGACCGGCACGCTCAGCCAGAACACGACCTGCACCACGACAGTTGTGAACAGCACCGTACGCAGGCCCCGCCGGTCGATGATGCGGCCGAGCAGCGGACCGCCCAGCGCCAGCCCGGTGGTCAGCGTCGCCGCGACACCGCCGGCTGCCACGTAGCTCATGTTCAGGCCCAGCACGACATACATCGTCAGTGCCATCACGTCAGCCGTGATCGCGGTACGGGCGAGAAAGGAAACACCCAGCAGCGACGCCATCCCTGGCACGGCGAGTATCTGTCGGTATCCCGTCACTCACAGGACGCTAGATGCTCCGTCAGGGCATAGGTAGTGGTTCATTTGCTGCGACTGACATAATGAATCGTTATGGCCAGGGATCTTGAAACCGCATTGCTGCGGTCCTTCGTCACCATCGTGCGGGCGGGCAGCATCAGCCGGGCCGCGACCACGCTCGGACAAACCCAGCCCGCGCTCAGCCAGCAGGTGCGCAAGCTCGAGAGGGCCATCGGCCGTCCGCTGCTTCACCGATCACCCTCCGGTGTCTCACCGACCCGGGCGGGCGAGGAGCTCCTGCCGTACGCCGAACGCATTCTCTCGCTCTCCGCACAGGCACTCACCGAGACCGGTCGCAGTCTCACCGGCCGCTGCGGCGTCGGGCTGCTCGAAGACCTTGCCGCGTCCCGGCTTCCGCAGGTCCTCGCCGACCTCGCCCGGCTGCACCCCGGCGCAACCCTGGAGGTGCTCAGCATGTCCAACGCCGCGATACGGGAGGCCTACGACACGGGCCGCGTCCAACTCGTCCTCAATGAGGTGCCTGCCATTCCCGGACCGCCGCGCTGGACCGTACGCCGCCCGCTGGTCTGGGCAGTCGGCCAGGGTGTGGACGTGACCGCGGACCCGCTGCCGGTGGTGCTGTTCTCGAACACGTGCTCCTGGCGTACGTCGGTGCTGGAAACCCTGGAACGCGCCGATCGGCCCTGGCGGGTGGCCTTCGAAAGCAACAGCCTGGTCAGCGTGCTCGCCGCCGTACGGGCCGGGCTCGGCGTCGCGGCGCTCATGCCCACGAACCTTGAACCGGCCATGGCCTGCCACGACTCGGACGCCCTACCCACCCTGCCGGACGTCGAGCTCGGCCTCGCACGGCACCCACGATCCGAAGGTGATCCGCTGATCGATGCCGTCGAAGCCGCGCTACGACGCATGATCTGAGTTGGCGGTCGGGCCGACGTCCAGGAGCTGGGCCGTGGCCCGTTCACGGTGGGGGACGACGAGTACGGTGTTGGCGGTTGATGAACCCCTCGACCACAGGGTGGCTAGGCTCCGGTCATGACTGATCAGTGGTACGTCCTCATCGAGGAGGACACCCGGGTGACTCGGCGGGCTGACGGCATCGACCTGAAACTGCACCGCTGGTCATTGGTGGCCCGGCACCCCATCAGCGGCACGGAGTTGCAGGCGCTCGCCGCGGCCGAGGATGCGGCCCTGCACTACATGCCGGATGTCCTGGCCCGCCATGCCCGACCGGGTGACACCCCGGCCCGTAGCGCGTTCCTCACCACGGACGGCGCCTGGCTGGTCCAGCTCAGGCAATACCACCGCGAGTGCCACATACGCGTGACCGCTGCCCGGCTCATGCACACACAGGAGGAGAAGCAGGCCCCGCCGAAAACCCTCAAGGAAAGGGTCCGACACGCCCTGGACGGCCCCGAGCCCTCAGAGAAGCCATGGGCGCCCAAAGGCTAGTGCCGGAGCAGGCTCCCACAGATCGAGCAGGCGCCGCAGATCGCCCTCGTCGTGTTCCAGGGGTGCCACCCGTGGTTGAGTAGTGGTGCCGGCGTTGTGGAGACGCTGCTCCACGGACGGTCTCCGTCGAAGCCGTGCAGCAGCTTGAGTCGGTGGTGCATCCTTCGTCGACCGATTCCGGGCTGGTATTCGCATCCGGCCGCTGCCAGTTGCTTCGACTGCCAGGACCGGACGACGCACGTCAAGTTCAGCTTTGTGCGTCCGCGGTGGGCGCACAGTCGTGGGCCCCGGGAAGGGTGAAGACGAAGCGCGTCCCGGGGGTGTGAGCGGTGTCGAGCGTGATGGTGCCGCCGTGGTATTCGACGATCTTCCTGCAGAGGGCCAGGCCGATTCCGTTGCCCGGATATGTGTCACGGGTGTGGAGGCGCTGGAAGATCAGGAAGATCCTCTCGGCGTACTCAGAACCGATGCCGATTCCGTTGTCGCTCACCGCGAATTCCCAGCGGCGTTCGACTCCCTCGGCGGAGTCCGCGCTGTCCGCGAGCCCGTGGGCGCTGATGTGGACCTTCGGCACAACGCCCGGGGAACGGAATTTGATGGCGTTGGAGATGAGGTTCTGCAGGAGGACCTCGAGCTGGGTCGGGTCGCCGTGCACGGCGGGAAGAGGGTCGTGCGTGATGACGGCCCTGGTCTCCTCGATCACCAGGCCCAGGGAATTGGTGATGCGGCGCAGCAGGGTCTCGAGGCTGACATCGGAGTCCTGGGCGTGCAGGCGTCCGACTCGGGAGAAGGTGAGGAGGTCGTTGATGAGGGTCTGCATGCGGTTGGCGCCGTCGACGGCGAAGGCGATGTACTGCTTGGCCCGGTCGTCGAGCTGTTCCGCGTAGCGGCGTTCCAGCAACTGGCAGAAACTGGCGACCTTGCGCAGCGGTTCCTGCAAATCGTGGGAGGCGACGTAGGCGAACTGTTCGAGTTCTTCGTTGGAGCGGCGCAGTTCCGTCGCTTGTTCGTCGAGTTCGGTGCGGGCGCGGTCGCTGAAGTCGAGCTCACCGGCCAGGCGCCGGCGCATTCCGTCCACGTCGGTCGCCAGAGCGCGCAGATCGGCGGGTCCGGAGGGAACGATGGAATGGTCGAACCGGCCGTCCGCGATCTTCCGTACGTCGGTGCGCAGCCGGTCCAGCGGAATCTGGACGCCTCGGCGCAGCCCCGCGAAGGCGAGTGCGAAAAGGGTGAGAACCATGCCTGCGATGGCGGTGAAGACCGTGTTGCGCAGGGTGCGTACCTCTTGCAGATCTTCGCGGGCCTGATCTCTCTCGGCCTCGATCTGGGTCTCCTGGTCGTGCAGGGCGGTGCGAAGTGAGTCGAATGCCGCCTTGCCTGACTCGGCGCGTTGGTGGGCGGCGGCCACGGGATCAGCCGCTTCGCTGACTGGGCGGGCAGTCGTGGTCTGCCACCGGTCGGCGCGCTCGAGTACCAGGGCGAGTCCGGCTGCGGCCCGCTTGTTGCCTGCCACCAAGGGCGACAGTTCCGCTGCTGCGGCGGTCTGCTGTGCGATGCCGTCCTGGTACGGCTTGAGGAATTCGCGCTCGCCCGTGATGCCGTATCCACGGATGCCCGATTCCTGATTGACCAGGGCGCTCTCCATACGGATCGAGGCGATCAGGGCCGGCGACCAGCGCTCGGTGAGCTGCTTGTTGACGTCTGTGGCGTGGGCGAGGACCCACACTCCGCATCCGGCCAGGGCGAGGAGCGTCACCAGCGCCGCCGCGGAGCAGACACCCAGCCAGCCGCGGGTGGTCCAGCCCGCTCCGGCCGACGGTGGCACCGTGGCCTGCTGCTGTTCTGCGTCGATCCGCACGTCGGGTCCCTCCTCCTGGTCCCCGGCGGCACACCGGGGCGGCGTCACCTTACCCCCGGGACAACCCTGGTTGTCCCGGGGGTCACCGCCGTCTACGGTGCTCCCATGACAGTGGAGACGCAGATGACTCCTGAGCAGGAGGAACTGGCCGAACGGGCGCGGCAGGTCGTCGCCGAAGCCGCTCGGCAGCTCATCCTGCGCACGCCGGTGGCGGATCAGGACGAGCTGGGCCCGGACGGGTTCCGGAGTGACGCGCTGGCATCGCTGCGGGCCCTGGCCTTCCTCGGCCGGGCCATCGAGGAGTGCGCGGCACTGGCCGCTCAAGCCGCCGCACAGGAGGGCGCCAATTACCCGCAGCTGGGCAGAGCCTGGGGCGTCAGTCGCCAGGGCGCCCGCAAGCGCTGGCCCGGACTCGTCATCACCGCCCGCCCCGCATCACGCCCCCTCCCCCACCACCAGACCCGGAGCCCCCTCATGAACGGCCTCGTCCCCCGCACCTACACCGTCCTGCTCGTCGAGGACGACATGGCCGACGCCATGCTCATCGAGGAGGCCCTGACCGAGCAGGGCATGGCGCGCGGGATTCAGAGGGCCGACGACGGCGTGGCGGCGTTGGAGTACCTCCGCGACCCGCGTTCCGACCGGCCCGACCTGATCGTGCTCGATCTGAACATGCCCCGCATGAACGGCCGCGAACTGCTGAACGTCCTCAAGAACGACCCGGATCTGTCGAGTATCCCCTGCGTCGTGCTGACCACTTCCGCCGCTCCTGACGACATCGACGACGCCTACCGCCAGCATGCCAACGCGTACGTCACCAAGCCCGTCAATCTCGACGACTTCATCGAGACCGTCCAGAGCATCGATTCCTTCTTTTTCGACACCGCCGTGACTCCGCGCCACCCCGTTGCCGGTGCCAGTTGAGATAGGTGCATCCGGAATCCCTGGCCGACCCAGCCCGTCGGCCGGCGTGCAGCGCCGGTACGGGCGGGCCTGGCGCTGCGCTGTGCTGTGGCTGCGCAGCGCCAGGCCCTTTTGCTTTGCCCAGGTCGGTTACGAAGTGGACTGGTTGTTGTGTGCTTCCGGTGCCCGTGCTGAGACGTGGGATGTGGGCGGGTGAGGCTGGGATTGCGGAGGCAGGTTTCAGATGATCCTGGTGACAGTTCCCGAGAAGGCCTCTTCGCCGTCCTGGATGCCGGTTATTTGAGTTTTGACCAGTCCGTCCGAGTCGGGGAGCAGAGGGGCGGTCTCGATCCAGCACGGCCGGGCAAACTCGACGTACCGCTTGAAGTCGAAACTCATCCCGGTGACCAGCGCGTCGTCTGCGTTGGTGGTGAGCAGGTCTGCCTGATGAGCGGCTTCCAGGAGGACCATGCCGGGCACGTGATCATGCGGGTGGTCGAACAGCACTTGGTGGCTGGTGTCCGTGCGCAGCTGCCATATGCGGTCCTCGGACGTAGGTGCGAGTACGACGTCCGAGGGTCGGTCGCGGTTGACGAGATAGGCGGGAATGGGTGCTTCCGGGCGCCTGGCTCGTGCGAATGCGGCTCTGGCGTCGGCATGCTCGCCGCGGAGCCGGTTGTAGAGGGCTGGAGGGAAGGCTGTGTAGCTGATCTCTGCGGTACCCAGGTGTCTGCCGTCGCGGACGGCATCCACTTTTGCCAGCAGCCGCACTGGCCCCCGTGGCCGCCGGAGGCCGCGAACTTGATGGGAGATCGTCATCACGACGTCGGAATGAGCGGGGTGGGGCCGCAGGGCGTTGGGGGCGATGCGGCAGCTGTACGAGTCCCAGCCCATCCGGTAGTCCAGCGGGATGTTGTACGCCGTGTGGGCCAGGAGGCCCAGCGCCTGGCGTACGGTCTCCGTGAACAGCAGAGGGCTGAAGTAGGAAGATCGCTGCGTGTAAAACGCGTGACGGGTCGGCCAGTCGGCCGTCACCGTGTGGTTGTCAGTCGTGTTTTCGTGCCAGCCGGTCACCAGGACTTCGCGGGTGTCCGTCTTGCCGACCAGCCGTTCAGGTGCTGGTCGGGCAGGCTCGCAATTCGGTGCTGTGCAGGCCAAGTTCGTCATGGTGCCTCACTCCTTGCTGTGCCGTGCGGTTCGTGAGGGTGCACGGCGCGCTGTCCCCCGTTGAGGTGCATGGCATAACATAGAGAAAGCTATTTTTCTTTGTCCACTGATTTAAGGAACCTTCAATGACGGCTCCGAAGCAGGAGCGTGCCGTACGCACGCGCGCGGCCATCTTGAACGCGGCCGCGGAGGCGTTCGCCGAGTCGGGCTTCTCCGGGGCGAGCGTGGCGGGTATCAGCCGACGAGCAGGGCTGACCCTGGGAGCCCTCTACTTCCACTTCCCCAGCAAGGAGGCGCTGGCCCGGGAGATCGTGAGCCAGCAAGTCGGCCGGGTCAAGCCGCCTCTCGAGTCGGAAGGGCTCCAACGCGCCATCGACGTGACCCTCACCTGGGCGGCCTGGGTCCTGGACGACCCCATGCTCCTCGCCGGAGCACGGTTGGTGCAGGATCAGGAGGCGTTCGCGGGCGGCGGCGAGAACTCCCACCAGCAGTGGACCGAGGTGCTGGTCAAGGACCTGCAGACCGCGAAGGAGCGAGAGGAACTGCTGGCCGACGCCGTCGTGCTGAGCTGGGCTCGCGTCCTGGTCAACGCCTGCACCGGCGCGCAGATGCAGGCGCAACTGACGACCGGGCGCCGGGATCTTGCCGAGCGGGTGGCGGAGATCTGGCAGTGCCTGCTGCCCGCCCTGGCCCGGCCCGAAGTCATCGCCGGCCTTGACCTGAGTGAGTCACGGGGAAGGATGCCCAGGTGAGCCCAGTGCAGAAGCCAGTACATGGAGAGGGGGCAGCCGTGCAGCCGCTCGGTCTGCTTGCCGGCCGGTCCGTCATGATCACTGGAGCGTCGAGCGGCATAGGTGCGGCTGCGGCCCGTCTTTTCGCCGAGGAAGGCGCCGGCGTCGTGCTCATGGCGCGCCGCGAACGCGAACTGCGCAGCCTGGTGCAGGAGATCACCGCGGGAGGCGGCCGGGCTGTTCTGAGTGTGGGTGACGTGAGTGTGCCGGCGGACACCGACCGTGCCGTCGCACTCGCCGTGGAGACCTTCGGCGGGCTGGACGCTGCGTTCAACAACGCCGGGTGGGGGACGCTCGGTGTGCCTATCCACGAGGTGGACCAGGCGGACTTCGACCGCATGATGGATGTGAACGTACGGGGCGTGTGGAATTGCCTGCGTTCCCAGCTGCCGGTGATGATGTCCGGCGGCGGAGGCGCGGTGGTGAACACGTCCAGTACGGCAGGGAGGTTCGCCACCGGGGCGGCCGCACCCTACGTGGCCGCGAAGCACGCCGTCGTCGGACTGACCAAGGCTGCCGCGGCCGAGTACGGCCGGTACGGGATACGTGTCAATGCCCTGATGGTGGGCGCTACGCGCACAGAACTCATTGAAGGAGTGCTGCGCGATTCGCCGGTGCAGGAGCGAGACCTTGTGGCGCGGGCGGTGCAGCAGCGGCTGGCTGAGCCGATCGAGGTTGCGCGCGCGGCGTTGTGGCTCTGCTCGGATCACAGTTCTTTCGTTACGGGGGGTGAGATCCCCGTCGAGGGCGGAGCTTTCGCAACTTAGATAAGTCGTACACCAGAGCGAATCTCCTGCAAGTTCTCCAAGTCAATGTTGTGTGGCATATGAAGCACTCGCATAGTGGTCGGCATCGATGGCCGAAGGCGCCCTGGCGCTGTTTGTCGACCTCACAAGGGTGTTCCGAGATGTCTCATGGCACGAACCTCACTGCTCCCATGCACCACAACCCGCTCCGCGGTCGTACAGCCGAGGCCGCGGCCCTTGGAGCACTGCTCCAGCATGCGCACCGTGGCACGAGCTGTCTCGTCACGGTGGAGGGGCCTCCAGGCATGGGGAAGTCACGGCTCCTGGCCGAGGCCGGGCATCTGGCACGGCGCTGTGGCGCCGAGGTCGTCGACGGTCTGGGGGCGCCGGTTTCCCGGCTGCGGACGCCTGCTCTGGTCCTGCTCGATGACGCTCAAAGGCTGCCTGACGGCGCTGCGTCTGCTATCGGCGCGCTGCGCGCCCAGTTGGCGGACCGGGCTGTTGTCTGGGTTCTGAGCCGGACTCCCGGCGCCGATGTGGCGCAGACGGATATCGGGCTCTGCGGTGCCGCAGCCGTCCAGGAGCGTTTGCTTGTCGGGCCGTTGTCCGAGCGGGCCTCGCAGCTGCTGGCCTCGGACGCCGCCGGGTGCGGGCACCAGGCTCTGACAGCACGGCAGGTGGAGGAGGCAGGCGGCCATCCGGCGACGCTCATGGCACTGGCCGCCCGAAGTCGTGATCCGGCGGTGTCTGACAGTACGGGGCCCGCAGGGTACTCGAGCGAGGTGAAGCACCTGGTCGACCGTCTTCTGCAGACCTGCTCGCCCGCCTGCCGGCGCACCGTGAGGATTGCCGCGGTGTTCGGCAGGGACATCTCCTTCGACAGCCTGAGCCGGGTTGCGGAGCTGTCCCCCGTCGCCTTGCTGAAGGACTTCGATGAAGCGACCGCAGCCGGTCTCATACGCTGCGAAGGTGCGGGCTACGCCTTCTCCAGCGAATTGTTCTGGCGCGTGGTCAGGAGCACCGTGCCTGCCCAGGTGCAGGAGGTCATGCTCAGACAGACAGCCGCATGGGCTTCGGTTCCACGGCCGCAGACTTCAGTGCGTGACCCTGCGGTGGTGGTGGCGCCTTCCGCGGACGGCGCCTCAGGACCGCAGCCCGACTGGGCGGCCGGCCAGGACACCGGCACGGTGGCCGGTGACGTACCCGGCCGTGAGAAGTGGCCTGCTCTGACCGAACAGCAGCAGACCATCGCTTCGCTGGCGGCCGACGGGCTGACCAACCGCCAGATCGGCGAGCGTATTTTTCTTTCCCCGCACACGGTGAACTACCACCTGCGCAAGGTCTACGGCACCCTGCGTGTTGCTTCGCGGATCGAACTGTCCAAGGTCGTGCATCTGACTCTTGCGGGGGCCGAAGCCGACTCGTGACAGATGTGGTGCGGGCTGCAGAGTGCCGCGGACTGCAGCCCGCACCGTGCACCGGCCGCGGTCAGTCCTGGCTCTCGGCCTGCAGGAGGTGATAGCGCTCACCGACGCCGGCCACGTACTCGAGGTCCTCATCCTCGGGGGGAGGCGGAGGGGTTCCGGGTTCTGCCTTGCGTCCCGCTTCGAGGAAGAAGCGGTCGACGCCGGACGGGGTGAACAGCAGAAGCTGCCGGGCCGGGTGAAGACCGTTGTTCCGGAAGCGGTGGGCCGTGCCCTTGGGCACGAACACGAAGTCTCCCGGCCTCACGTGATACGTCGACTCACGCGTCGTGATGTCGAGCTCGCCCGACAGCAGGTAGAACGCTTCGTCGGCGTCGGCGTGAATGTGCAGAGGAGGCCCTCCGCCCGGCGGGACCGAGGCTTCGAGCAGCGTCAGGGACCCCCCGGACTCCTCGTGCTTCAGCTTCACGGTGTAGACGTCGCCGCTCAGCCACACGGCTGGCCCTTCGCCTGCAGGCACATGGATGATCTTCGGCCGGGGAGACCCCGCAGAGTCGGACGTGACCACGTAATGCTCCTTCGTTCTCGGTCGGCCTAGAAGAACGGGCTCTGCGACTTGCCGCCCAGGAGCACGTTGCCGGTCAGCTGGAGGATGGAGTCCTGGGCAACCGCGTGCTGGCACATCGTGTTGGCGTCCCGGAGCCAGCGGTCAAGAGGCGACTTCTTGGTGTACACCGATGCGCCTCCGACCAGGTCGTACAGTGACTGGACGATCTGCCGGCCGGTACGGAAGGCGTGATAGCGGGCGAGAGCTGTGGACACCCTCTCGGTGGGGGTGGGCTCGGTGCCTGACTCCAGGGCCTGCCACTGTGTGCTCAGGGTTGCGTACACGTTGTTCCGTGCGGCGGTCAGCTCCATGTCGGCCTTGGCCACAGCCGTCTGGATCCTCACATCGGAGGCCCACGCGGTGCCCGTCTCCCGATCGACCCGGTGCTCAGCCATGTCTCGCACATGGTCGATCGCCGCCCTTGCCATGCCCAGGGGGACTCCCGACATCTTGCGCAGGATCGCGTCCGGTGCCGCGTGCAGCGGCCCGCCTCGGCGGGGAGAGTGGAAAGCGAACGAATGCTCCTCCGGCACGAACAGGTCTGCCACCTGGTAGTCCCGGCTCCCGCTGCCTGCCAGCCCGGTCGTGAACCAGGTGTCGGTGATCTCGTACTGCTCGGGACGGGCGACCATGACTCGCCACTGGCGGGCCTCACCGGTGACAGGATCCGCCTCGGGCTCGCCGTCCTTGTACACGGTGCAGCCGCCGACCAGAACGTCACAGTGCGTCGATCCGCTGCCGAACCGCCACTGGCCGGTGACCCGGTATCCGCCGGGGACGCGCTCGGCACGCCCTTGTGGGTAGATCCAGCCTGAGTTGGCCATGTCGAGGTCCGGGTAGATCTCGCGGGCCGCGTCTTCGTGCAGATAGCCGGAGTAGATCCCCGAGTCCATTGCGATCATCGAGCACCACGCCGCGGAGACGTCGCCGGCCGCGAGGGTCTCCACCAGCTCGGTCTGCTGGAGCGAGGTGAGTTCCGGGCCGCCCCAGGCCTTGGGCATGGCTGCCCGGAACACGCCGGCTTCCCGCAGGAGGGATACGACGTGAGGTGGAAGGTGCCGGTTGTTCTCGATCTCGGCAGCGTTCTCACGCAGGAGTGGAGCGATGTCCCGGGCGCGCTGCAGTATGTCCTGGGCGGTCTGGGGCGGGCTGATGGCGACGGTCATGGTGTGAACTCCTCACAGGGATGAGCGATGGCGCTCAGGCGTATCGGCCTGCGGCGATGACCCCGGACGGGTCGATTACGTGCTTGAGGCGCCGCACGAAGCGGCGGGCCGCGGCGTCCTGCGAAAGCCTGTCTGTCCAGGCGTGATGCTCCGCGTCCAGCCGGTAGGGCAGAAAGCCGGCGGCCTCGAACAGCTCGTAGGTCAGATCGAGCGCGGCGTGGGCACGCGACACGGCCGTATCGGTGCGAGGGAAACTGAAGGACACGACGAGGTCCACCACGTCGGCGTCCAGAGCGTTGATCGTGGAACCGGGGCTGATGCCGGTCTCGGCACCGACCTGCTCCAGAATCTCCTGTGCCCTGCACAGCGCCGGGCCGTTGAACGGGACGAGGGGAAGGAAGAACACCCATCCGCTGCCTTCGCCATCCACCGCCTCGGCTGTGGTCCCCACGGCAGAGAGCAGGACCTTCTCGTTGTGTGAGGGGTCGCCGCCGAAGCCGCGCTGAACGAGCTGTGCCACGAAGTCGTCGTCCGCCGGCGGGTGATCGTCCGACCGGACGATGTCGCTGAAGAGTCCGCAGCGCGCAGCCTCCCCCTCGATCACTCGGGTCAGTGCCTCGACCGTCTCTGCCGTCCCGTCCACGCACAGGTGCGCAACGAAGTCACCGGCGGCTCCGCCGTAGGACCGGTTGGACACCGTGTCGTAGACCTTGATGACTCCTGACACGAGATGCTGAGCCTTCCAGCGCCTGAGCTCGTCGAGGGCGTCACTGAGGTGTCGGCGCGGAATCGATGCCCTCAGGGTGCGCTGGGCCTCGGGTCGTGGAAGCAGACGGACGACGGCAGCGGTCACCACCCCCAGATCGGACTGGGTGAACAGACCCAAAGGGTTGGGACCCAGTCCGCTGGGATTGACAGCTGTGGGACCCGATTCGCGCGGCCACCAGCCGACCCGGATCAATTCGCCGTCGGGCAGGACGACCTCGAGCCCTGCGAGGTCGCGTGTGCGCTGGTGACGCAGTCCGACCCCGCGGTCCACGGTGTTGCCGAGCACGCTTGTGTGCCCGGAGGACGCCGTCACGTTGAGCATCCGGTCGCTGCCTTCCAGCAGCGAGGCGAGCTGGAGCTGAGTGACGCCGGGCTCGACCACGGCCCAGCCCCCCTGCAGATCGAACTCCCGTACCGAGGCGAGCTGTGACAGGTCCAGGCTGACCGCCCCGTCCCGGGCGGGCTCGCGGGATCCCAGGCCCCAGTTGCGTCCTGTGCTGAAGACGTGGAGACCGGGGCCCTTCGGTGCGCCGGCGAACGACCGGACAATATCGCGGACTTCTTCCACCGACCGGGGGCGAAGAAGACCGTACACATCACGGGGCCGGAACATGCTGACGTTCTCGTCGGCAGGCAGCGGGGCACCGTCCGTGCCGACGCGGTGCACGACTTCGGCAGGCATATCGGCTGGAAGAACTGACACGGGACTCCTCACGAAGTTGGATGGGAACGGTCACTCGAAGCCGCGCAGCGCCCCGCCGTGGAAGAGCAGCGGGCCCTCGGCGGAGACAGCCGCCTCCACGGCATCGACGTGACCGAGAAACAGGCTGTGGTCGCCGCCGGGGTAGACGGAGCGCAGCGAGCACGTCAGCCGAGCCAGGGAGCCGGGCACCACATACCGGTCGATGAACGCAGCCAGATCCCGGCCCTGCGGCTTGGAAGCTGATGCGAAGAGCCGTGCGGTTTCTGCCTGCTGGTCGCCCAGGAGGTGAACCGAGAACGCCCGGTGGTCCTCGAGAACGGCATGTGCCCTGGATGAGTGCAGCACGCTCACCAGGAGCTGTGGCGGAGTGAGTGAAACCGACATCAGCGCGTTGATGGTCATGGCCGTGGCTCGTTCGCCCTCTCCGGTACGGAGCAGAGCCACTCCGGTGGGAAAGAGCCGCATGACACTGCGCAGGTCGTCGCTGACAGACCGGATCTGCTGCGTGGGCACAGGAAACCCCTAAGGTGAGCGTCGGGACGTCATGGAGACACAAGAGGGAAGCCGGTCGCCGGGTGACGGCGGGTAGGTGCGGAGCCCCCGGCAACTTGGGGTCTGCGTCAGCCCAGGCCTGCCTGGCCGTAGTGCTCGCTGGACACCGCGCGCGGCGACCAGGGGCGGCGGCCGGTGCGGAAGAGGGCATCTGCCCGCCGCAGTGCACCGGGATGCAGTTCTTCCACGTGTCCCAGCTCCGCCAGGCGCGTGGCAGCTTCGTCCCCGAGGTAGAGAGAGCTCAGGTGCTGCACGCCCAGGGCAATATCGGCGGAGCGTGAAGTGGAGGAGACCGTTGCGCCGCTCGCTCCGCCCTCCAGCAGCCATCGCCCGTGGGCGAAGCCGACGGGATCATCGACTTCGAGGACAACCGCGCCCTCGGTGGAGTAGGTCCGCGCCGACAGGGCCCTGGGAAGATCGAGAATCCGCAGCCACATGAAATCGCTCAGCGCCGTGATCCGCGCGGCTCTGGGGTCGCCCAGCCAGTGAGGTGCGAGCGTGTCAGGGGCGCGGAAGGGAAGGTGAACGGTGCTGACCCAGTCCATGGAAACCGCGTAACGGAGCAAGGCCCGCTCGGCGGAAGGCCCCAGCGCTACCAGGTCTCTGACTTGGAGCGGCGACTGAGGCAGCATGGCTCCCCATCGCTCTTGTGCGGAGAAGCACATCAACCCGTCGACGTCGCCGCTGGCTTCGTCCACGTGGACCGCGTAGAAGGGTTCTGTCCAGGTGCTGCCGGGACCGATCCTCTGTCCCGTGGCTTCCTGCCACCACAGGGTGTCGCGGCGCAGGGCTCCGTGCTGGGCGACCCGGAAGCGTTCGTAGGCTTCCGGCGCCAGCTTGAAGTATTCGTCAGCGCCCACGAGGCAGATGTCACTCCTGTCCCCGGACTGCTGACGGTGCAGTCCTGCCCGGTGGACATCGATCTCGAACCAGGCCATCTGGGTAGCGGGCCCGAAGCCGTATCTGCCGTAGATCGCGTACTGGGCGGCATCCAGCACAACCGCCGGTTCGCCGCGCTGCTGCGCGTCGCGAAGGTCGAGATCCAGCATGCGGTTGAGGAGTCCTCGACGGCGATGGGTTCCGGCCACGGATACTTTCGAGACGGCGGAGACCGGCAGCCGTGCACCGCCGGGGACCGTCAGCTCCTGGACCGAGCTGCGATACGTGCCGACACAGCGGCCCTTGTCGAAAGCCCCGATGGCACGGTCGTCGGCCAGCGCGACGCGCATGTAGTCGGCAGCGCCTTCGACAGACGGGCGAAGGTAGCCCGTACTGAATGCACGCGTCCATTCGGGCACGTCTTCGTCCCGAACGTAACGGACGTCTATGGCGGGTGTCTGGGGTGATCGGCTCATGGGCGGGCTCCCTCAAGCAGCGTGGATGGCGCGCTCACGTCTGTCTCACGCTCGGTCACGAGCGGTGGTGAGGCGGGGTCAGACGTTTGTGCCGCCGTCGACGGCGAGCGTTGCTCCGGTGATGTACGCGGCTTCCGGCGAAGCCAGGAAGGCGACGGCCTGGGCGATCTCCCCTGCCGTTCCGTAGCGCCCGAAGATGATGTGGGCGCGTTGGAAATCGGCCCCCGGCCCGTCGGCAGGGTTCATGTCGGTGTCGATCGATCCGGGGGCCACCTGATTGACCGTGATGCCCCGCGGGCCCAGGTCACGTGCCAGCCCCTGGGTGAGGCCCGAGATCGCCGCTTTGCTCATGGCGTAGGACGTCAGCCCGCCCGCCGGCACTCGAGTGGCAAGGCAGCTGCCGATGTTGACGATCCGGCCGCCCTCCCCCATGTGCCGGGACGCTGCCTGTGCGGTGAGAAACGCGCCGCGTACATTCACACCGAGCGTGCGGTCCAGCACTTCGAGCGAGACGTCTTCCAGAGCGGGCATCGACATGTCGGCGTAGCCGGCGTTGTTCACCAGGATGTCGATCTGGCCGAACTCGAGGGCTACCGCGTCTGCGGCTGCCCGCACTGCCTGAGCGTCGGTGGCATCGGCTGCGAGAGCAAGAGCACGTCGACCCTCCCCACGGATCTTCTCGGCGGTCGCTTCCGCCGCGTCCTTGTTGCGGGCGTAGGTGATGGCGACGTCGGCTCCTTCTGCCGCAAGGCGCAGCGCGACGGCTGCACCGATCCCCCGGTTGCCGCCGGTTACCAGAGCGGTCTTTCCCTCGAGCTTTGCCATCAGTCACTACCTCTTTCATGGGCTGGTCTCATACAGGGCGCAGCGCCTTGAGCGCCCTGGCCGGCGTGGCATGCGTGGGCGCATCTGACCGGCGTGCACGCAAGTGCGGTGGGGCTGCCCCATTGCCCGGTCTTCGGAATGTGGTCCGGGTTCTGGGCGCGATCTCCGTGTGCCGACTCATGCGATGTGCCGCACCGGACGGGAAGGCGATGCGGGCAGCGTGAACCTTGCGGACTGACCACGCATAACCGCGATCGGTTATGCGGGCCGCATTCGCCGTTTCCGTTCTGCCCTGGACCGTAGTCACGTGCCCGCGCAGCCTTCAACCGAAATGCCGCCGGCGCAGCGGAGACTGCTCGACCGAGTAGCTGTGGCTCAAGTAGTCAAAAGAGGCCACTTGGTTGGCTAGTGGTCTCGCCTTCCCGGATCCGCCTAGCGTCAACAGCGCCTACAGGCACCGCACTCCTGTTTGCCGAAACCGAACGAGGATTGGATCCCATGCCGCATAGCGATATCAACCGACGGACGGTGCTGGCTCGCGGGGCCGCCGTTGCCGGCACATCCGTTGTGACAGCAGGCCTCGCCACTACTGCCGCCGCGCCGGCATTCGGGCACACCGGCGGTGACAGAACGCCGGGTGCGGTAATTGCCCCGGAGGACCCGCGGTACGAAGTGCTCACCACGGGGATCAACAAGCGCTTTGTCGCCCGCCCGGAGCACATCAAGATGATCCGCTCGGCGCGGGACGCCGAGCATGCGGTCAGGGAAGCACATCAGCAGGGCAAACGGGTGTCCGTGCGTAGCGGAGGCCACTGTGTGGCTGACTTCACGTGCAATCCGGATGTCGAGGTCATCATCGATTTCTCCGAGATGAATTCGGTTGACTACGACCCTGGTCGGCGCGCTTTCGTCGTCGAAGCAGGAGCCAGGCTCTACAACGTCTACGAGGCTCTGTACAAGGGGTGGGGGGTCACCCTTCCCGGGGGGATCTGCCACAGCGTGGGCATCGGAGGCCATGTTGCCGGCGGCGGCTACGGCCTGCTGTCCCGCGCGCATGGCCTTGTCGTGGACCACCTCCTGGCTGTCGAAGTAGTGGTCGTCGATGCGCACGGCAAGGTGCGCACCGTCATCGCCACACGTCACGAGGACGACCCCAACCGGGATCTGTGGTGGGCTCATACGGGAGGCGGCGGAGGTAACTTCGGGCTCGTCACGCGCTACTGGTTCCGTTCGCCGGAGGCATCCGGTTCCGATCCCGGCAGGCAACTGGTCAATCCGCCGAGGCGGGTGATCGCCCACTCCTTCGACGTGCCCTGGAGCAAGCTCACCGAAGCCAGGTTCACCCGTCTCCTGAAGAACGTCGGAGCGTGGCACGAGCACAACAGTGCACCCGATTCGCCCTATCGCCATCTCAGCAGCCTCTTCAACGTGAACTCACGCGCCCACGGACGGCTCAGCCTCTACACACAGATCGACGCGGATGTTCCCGGCGCACGCGGGCTCCTCGACGACTATCGTGCAGCCGTCATGGCGGGCGTCGGCATAGAGCCGATCGCCACGACGAAGCCCAGCGGCGAACTTGCCGCGATGCCCGGGTTCCTCGAGCCCAGGGAGCTGCCGTGGCTGGCGGCCGCCCGCATGGTGGGTGCCCCGGACCCGGTCGGCGCCAACCCTGAGGCCAGGGTGGGACTCAAGTCGGCGTACTACAAGAAGAACTTCACCGACCACCAGGTGGCGACCTTCTGGAAGTACCTGTCGGATCCCGCACTCACCGGCGTCGACAGCACCCTGGTCATCCTCTCCTTCGGCGGCAAGATCAATGCCGTAGCCGAGGACGCCACAGCCAGCGCGCAGCGGAGCTCGGTCATCAAGGTCATCTTCCAGAACATATGGGCGTTCAAGGAGGACGACGACCGCTTCATGCGGTGGATCCGGGCCTTCTACGAGGACACCTACAAGTACACCAAGGGTGTACCGGTCATCGACGACACCACTGACGGCTGCTACATCAATTATCCCGACATGGACCTGGCGGATCCGCAGTACAACACCTCAGGCGTGCCGTGGTACACGCTCTGTTACAAGGACAACTACCCGAGGCTGCAGAAGGTGAAGCGCCGGTGGGATCCTTCCGACTTCTTCCGTCACTCCATGTCCATCAAGCTGCGGGGCTGAGAAGCCTCTGCCCTTCACCAGTTTCGGCACCTCGCGGGGATCACGGCGAACCCGTGCCCCCTGCCTACGGAGAGAAACGGGACCCCGGTATGCACAGTGAACCCCGCAAGTCTGCTCACCCCGCACCGTGGCGGGGCAAACCAGCGGCGCAGCAGCCGCTCTGGCCCGACGGCACTGCGTTGAAGCAGGTTGTGTCCGATCTGGCGCAGTCCCCTCCGCTGGTGTTCGCAGGAGAGTGCGACCTGCTGCGTACCCGGCTGGCGGCTGTGGCACGCGGTGAGGCTTTCGTCCTTCAGGGCGGTGACTGCGCCGAATCCTTTGCCGCGCTGTCCGCGGAGCAGATACGCAACAAGCTCAAGACTCTCCTGCAGATGTCGGCGATCCTCACGTACGCCAGTTCCGTGCCGGTGATCAAAATAGGGCGCATCGCCGGCCAGTACGCCAAGCCGCGTTCTCGGCCCACCGAGACCCGGGACGGTGTTGAGCTTCCTTCCTACCGTGGTGATGCGGTCAACGACATCGCCTTCACCTCCCAGGCCCGTACACCGCAGCCGGAACGGCTGCGCCGCATGTACCACGCCTCCGCCATCACGATGAATCTGCTGCGTGGCTTCATCGCCGGCGGTTACGCCGATCTTCGTCAGGTCCATGAATGGAACCGTGACTTCGTGGCCTCCTCGCCGGTGGGCCACCGCTACGAAGCCCTGGCGGGCAGTATCGATGGTGCTCTGGCCTTCCTGGCGGCCTCGGGAGCCAGTCCTTCCGAGTTCGCCTCGACCGAGTTCTTCGCCAGCCACGAGGCCCTCCTTCTCGACTACGAAGACGCGCTCACCCGCGTGGACACTCGCACCGGTGACCTGTACGACACGTCGGGGCACATGGTGTGGATCGGCGAGCGGACCCGCCGGCTCGACGGCGCGCATGTGGAGTTCGCTGCCGGCATCCGCAATCCGGTCGGCGTGAAGCTCGGGCCCTCCACGACGGCGGACGACGCCCTCGCGCTCATTGACCGGCTCGATCCGGGCCGTGAGGCAGGGCGCCTGACGTTCATCACCCGCATGGGCAAGGACCGTGTCCGTGATCATCTGCCGGAGCTCGTGGAGAAGGTCACCGCATCCGGTGCGCAGGTCGCCTGGATCTGCGATCCCATGCACGGCAACACCTACGAAGCGACCAGCGGGTACAAGACCCGCGACTTCGCCCACATCCTCGACGAAGTGACGGGTTTCTTCGAGGTGCACCGCGCCTTGGGCACGCATCCCGGTGGCGTCCACATCGAGCTGACCGGCGACGAAGTGACCGAGTGTGTGGGTGGCGGCAGCGCCCTGGAGGACGGCGACCTCGACGGGCGCTACGAAACCGCCTGCGATCCCCGTCTCAACCGGCTTCAGTCTCTCGACCTGGCATTTCAAGTGGCCGAACTGTACGGGCAGGCACGAGTAACGCCGCAGACACGCCGTCAGGGCACCTGAGCGCCGGGGCGACCATAGGAAAGCGGGGAAACCATGCCCATGTGGGCACTACGCGGCGCGGTCCAACTGGATACCGACGACAAGCAGCACCTGCTGGACCGCTCCCAGGAACTGTTCACCATCATGCTCAACTCCAACGCCATCGGCCCTCAGGACCTCGTCAGTGTGATCTGCACGGCCACTGCGGATCTGCGCAGCGCGTTTCCCGCCGCAGCCCTGCGCACCATGGGCCTCGAAGACGTGCCCTTGATGTGCGCGCAGGAACTCGACATCGAAGGCGCGTTGCCCCGGGTCGTGCGCATCATGGCGCACGTGGAGACGGCACAGGCGCGTCCCGAGGTGCGGCACATCTATCTGGGAGGGGCGGCGGCCCTGCGCCGCGACCTCGTCAGCCAGTCGGGGGAGAGCCTGTGATACGTACCGCAGCCGTCGTCGGCACCGGTCTGATCGGCACGTCCGTCGGCCTGGCTCTCACTGCCCGCGGTGTGCACGTCCACCTCCAGGACGCGGACACGGCCGCGGCCCGCATCGCCGAAGCCAGAGGCGCGGGCACGACCGCCCCCAGCTCTCGGCCCGTCGACCTGGCCATTCTCGCTGTGCCGCCCGCTCAGGTCGCCACCGTGCTGCAACAGCAACAACGGCGGCTGCTCGCGTACTCCTACACCGACGTCACCAGCGTCAAGCGGGGACCGGAGCGGGAGGTCGCGGGCGGAAGCGCTGACTCGGCCACGTTCATCGGCGGACATCCCATGGCCGGCGCCGAGCGTTCCGGGCCGTGGGCCGCCTGCGCCACGCTGTTCGAGGGCAGGCCCTGGGCGCTGACCCCGCTCCCCCGCACCACCAGGGAGACGGTCAACCGGGCCCTGGAGCTGGTTTCCCTGTGTGGTGCCGTGCCCATCCTGATGGAGAGCGGCGTCCATGACCATGCTGTCGCTGCTGTCTCGCACACACCTCATCTGGTTGCCGCGCTGATGGCGGCGCAGCTGGCGCGGATCTCGGATGACGCCGCACGCCTGGCCGGCCAAGGCGTCCGTGACGTCACCCGCATCGCGGACGGCGATCCCGCGCTGTGGACGCAGATCCTGCAGGCCAACGCAGCCGCTGTAGCGGATGTCCTCCAAGATCTTGGGCGGGATCTGGAGGAAGCTGTGGAAGCGCTGCGCACGTTGCACGAGGGAGCAGCCGGCGAGCGGCTCGCGGCGGCCGGCCGCGTCACCCGGCTCCTGGCGCAGGGCAGGCAAGGGCGTAGCCGTATCTCTGGCAAACACGGTAGTGCTCCTGCTGTGTTCACGCCCGTTCGCGTCCACGTCGGGGACCGGCCCGGCGAGCTCTCGCAGCTGTTGGCCGAAGCTGCGGCGCTCGACATCAATGTCGAAGACATGTCCATCGAGCACGCGCAGCAGGATTCCACCGGAGTGGTCGAACTCGCGGTGGCAGCCACCGCGGCTCCGGTTCTTTCCCGTAGGCTCACGGAGCAGGGATGGGATGTACAGCATGTGGCTGCGTCCGGCGACGTCGGCGAGACGATCGTCCGCAGCACGAAGCCGCTTGCGGCTGCCCGACTGGGGTGACCGGTCCCGTTGGCTTCCGCTCCCCGCCCTTAGGGCAGGGATTCCTACCCCGGTCCTCCGACCGTCTCGGTGGGTTCCGGCTTCACCGCGCTGCGCCGGGAGGAGTCCCGGTCCTACCTGCGCTCCACAGGCTGACACCGCCAGTCCGGCGGCCTTGGCGACGTAGACCGCCGCGTTGATGTCACGGTCGAGGACGGCCCCAAGCCCCTCCACGTCCACTCCCGGACGTTGAGGGGCTTGGGGCCGTCCTCGACGCCGCACACGGAGCAGACCTGAGAGGTCAGCTCGAACCGTCCGATGCGGTGGAAGCCGCGGCCGAATACGCGGCCTTGTACTCCAGCATTGCCACGAACGCTGACCATCCCGCGATGTGCACGGACTTGGCCAGGCGCAGCGATCATCTCCGTGCCCGCCGGATGCACGAGTTGCTTGATGCTCTGGGGCGCGCTCGGCGCACAGGTCCACGCACCTGCCGGGAGCCGGCTCAGTTCCTCAGCGGCCTGCTCATGGCCGGCCCTGTGATGCGCCGCCCGCTCGCTGTCCGCGCGCAGGGCCTGGTCAGCCGTCCCTGTGTATCGATAGGACAGTTTCGCTGATGCGGAGATTCGGAGCCGGCGTTGAGCAGGTATCCGACGAGTAGATCTCCGTCCTGCCATGTGGCTGCAAACCGGCCGGCTGTGCCGTGGAACCCGATGCCTCGACGGCTTCGTACGTCGGAAGAAGCTTCATGCGCCGGTGAGGGCTGATCCGCTGACGCGGATCAGCCCTCACCGGCTTCTTCAGAGGTCCGCCTTGCTGGCGGTCTGCGGGCTCAGACCTCTTCGTGCTGCTTTGTCTGAACCGGAGCGTTTGCGGCTGCCGGTGTGACGGGTTCGGCGGTGGGGCGGGAGGCTGCGGTGCGCCGGCCCAGTTCGGGCAGGAGCGAGAGCAGGCCGAGTACGGCCAGCCCGGCGCCGAGCCACAGCGGAGCGCGGAGCCCGAAGTTGTCGACGAAGACACCGCCTACCGACGAGCCGATGATGATGCCCAGCGTGATGAAGGAGGAGTGGACGGTATTGACGAGCGGTCCGGCGTTACCGGTGCGCTGCACACGAGTGGCCATCGCGGGGTTCATCGTCACGCCGACCAGGCCGATGCCCATCATGAAGACGACGGCGGCGATGCTGAGGTCGGCGAAGAGTGCGAAGCAGCTGAGGAAGACAACGTTCAGGGCGAGGCCGACGGCCTGGACGCTGACGGTGCGGCGGTCGGCCAGGCGGCCCACCACTGAGTTGCCGACGACAGTTGCGGCTCCGTAGGCGATGAGCAGGACGGGGACGGTGGACTCGCTGAACCCGCTGACGTCGGTGAGGATCGGGTTGAAGTAGCTGAAGGCAGCGAAGGTGGCGCCGATGATCAGGGTGCTGGTGGAGAGCACCAGCCACAGGCGGGGCAGGCGGAAGACCTTGACCTCTTCCCGGAATGTTCCGGTGCTGCTGCCTGGCCGGTCCATGCGCGGCACTCCCCAGAACGTCGCTGCGGCGGCGATGACGGTGAGAACCGTGATGGCCCAGAATGCGGCACGCCAGCCGTAGTTGCCGCCGATGAACGTGGCCATGGGAAGCCCCAGCAGGGTGCCGAGCATGAGGCCGTTCATGGCGACGCCGATGGCACGCCCGCGCACTTCTTCCCGCGTCAGTGCGGAGCACACCGAGATCGCCACGCCGAAGAACGCCTGTGAAGCGACGCCTGTGACGACACGCGCGACCATCATCACGCTGTAGGAAGTCGCCGTGGCGGCAAGGAGGTTGCCTGCCAGGAAGATCGCAAAGATCAGGAGCAGTGCGGGCTTGGGCCGCAGCTTCATCAGCGCGATGGTCAGGAAGGGACCGCCCACGGCCATCGCGACGGCGAAGGTCGTGATGAGGTATCCGATCTGCGGGATGGTTGCGTTGAGGCCTTCTGCCATCTGGGGCATCAGGCCGGCGACGACGAACTCACTGGTCACCATGGCGAAGATGCCCATGGCCAGGACATATACGGCGCGTGGCATGTCAGTCACGTTCCTTCAAGAGTTTTGGACAGATGAGTACGAAATGAGGGTGTGGAACAGCCCTTCCCCGACCGGAGAAGATGCAGGGAGCGGCGCAGTGCCGGTCCGTCAGTTCACGAAAGCCTCGAGAGCGGTAGCGGCGATGAACGCCAGGGTCCGGCGATCCGCGCCTCCCTGCGCGGCGACTCGCATGCCCGCGATGGCGGCATTGAGGTAGGCGGCAAGATCCTCCGGCCGGTGCGTACCGGAGATCTCGCCGCTGCGCTGGCCGGCGGCGATGGTGTCGCTCAGGGCGGCGATCCTGCGCTTCTGGTCCCGCCCGAGGACGGCGGCAACGGCGGGATCGTGCCCCGCCAGTTCGACGGTGCTGTTCACTCCGAGGCAGCCTATGCCCCAGCCGTCGTGCCGGTTGGCTTCCTCGATGTCCAGGACCGACTCCAAAAGCGCCTCCAGCCGGGTGACGGCAGGCTGCGCAGCATCCTCCAGCAGTGCCACCTGAGCTTCCGTCATGCTCTGCGTGTAGTGCGTCAGCGCACGCAGAAAGAGCGCGTGCTTGCTGGAGAACGTGTTGTAGAGGCTGCTGCGCCCGAGCCCGGTGGCCGCGCACAGGTCCTGGGTCGAAGTGGCTTCGTAGCCCTTCAGCCAGAACTGGCGCATGGCCGCCTCCACGGCGCGCACTTCGTCGAACTCCCTCGGCCGTGCCATAAAGGCAGCCTAACAGGTTTTGTATCGACCAGTGCAATACATGGAGGGCGGGCCCAAAGGCCTCACGCGGCCGCACGGACTCAGGCACTTCGCACCTCCATGACCGGCGCGGGAAGCCGGTCCAGGTGCCGGAAGTGGAAGGCGGCGGAGGCCAGGG
The DNA here is from genome assembly GCF_036226745.1 of Streptomyces sp. NBC_00683. Lineage (NCBI taxonomy): Bacteria > Bacillati > Actinomycetota > Actinomycetes > Kitasatosporales > Streptomycetaceae > Streptomyces > Streptomyces sp. NBC_00683. The sequence goes on from NZ_CP109013.1 coordinate 938,603, forward strand.
TCATGTGGTGGTGCCAGCCGGGAAACGACCGGCCCTCGAAATCGAGCAGGCCCAGATCGTCCTTCATGTGCCGCAACGTGGCATCGGTCGTCACGGACCGGCGGGCAAGAGAGCGCACCTGCTCAGCTCCCACACCCCGCATCGAGGTGACCCAGTAGCGGTGAAATCCGGCTTCGGTCTTCGACGGTTCGGCAATCAGCTGCAGCACCTGCCGGCCGGCCGGCGCTCCCGGCCGGGACGCGAGACGCACGGGCATGGAGAGCGGTCGGTCGCCTGCGGCGCGATACCGGGACCGCGCCGTGCGCGCACCCTCCTCAGCGGTGACCGGCCGCGCCACAACGGGTGCGGGGGCATCGGGATGCGACACGGGAATGACCGGCTGCGAAGCCGGGACCTCGATGACGAAAGCCCTCCTCTGGAAGGCCAGCTGCAGCGCCAGATGCGTGACATCCCAGGCGGCATCGAGCCCGAACACCAGGGGAAGGGAGCCCGGGACACCACGCCCCGCCACCTGGGTGACCATGTCGAGAGCCAGCGCCCGCGCCGGCAGCGGAGTCAGCCTGTCCGGAATCCTGGCCCGGCGGCGCCGCTCCAGGTCCCCGCACCAGGCGTCATCCATGAGGAGCCGCCAGGAGACAGGCAGACTCGAGCGGTCATCCGTCAGGAAGAGACCGATCCCGATCTGGCAATTGACCCGGCGCCCGGAAGGCAGGTCCGTGTGCTGCCTGACCCCCACCGAGTGACGGCCGCGCTTCTCCAGGAGAACCGTGCCGATCGTCCACGCCGGCGACGACAGCGCCGACACCGCCAGCCGGGCCAGCTCCCGCTGAGCGGTCTCCCAGTTCCAGGGACTGGCGGTCACGAACTGCTGCAGGGCCTGAGGAGCACTCGCCGGAAGCGCAAGAGTCCGCGCCATGTGACGCACCGTCTTCCTGCCCGGAGTGGACAACAGCCCCCGCAGATAGGTATCCGCCCAACGCCGCTGGTCAACGCGCTGCAGATAGCCGAACACATGACTGGAGAAGTCGGATACAGAGTGCCGCCCGGGCGCAGAGTGCTCACGGAGTACGGGCTGTGCTCCCACTGCTGACCTCCTGGATGTATGTGCGCCCGCAGGACCGGCAAGTACCGGCACGTGCGCCCCCGATCAGGTTCCCAGAGAACATAGCAAAAACTATTCTTTTTTTTGAGGTGGTCCATGAATCCGCTACAACTTGGTCAACTAGCCGTTGCCCGCAACGGTTTGCCAGTGGACCGTGTCCCACCATGCGGACAGGTAGAGCAGGAGGAAGGCGCGGTGCGTGCAGCGAGCAGAGGGCGCCCTCCGGCATGGTGAGACAGCAGCGAGCCGAGCGGACACGGACAGCTCTCCTGCGAGCCGCCGCGGAGGAGATGGACGAACTCGGCTACTGCGGTGCCTCACTGAACCGGACATGCGCCTTGGCAGGCGTCACGATGGGAGCCCTGACCTTCCATTTCCCGACCAAGGACCGACTGGCGGACGCCGTCATCGCAGCCGGCACGTCCAGCGTCGATGCCGCAGTGCGCAGGATCCCGGAACTGGCTCTGTCACCACTTGGCAAGGTCAGGCTCATGCTGCTCACGGTCGGCGGCCTCCTCCACCACGACTGCGTGGTCCGCGCCGCAGCGCGGCTCAGCCGGGAGCTCTCGCCGTCCGGGGACTGGACGAATGCCTGGCTCCCCCTCACCGAAGAGCTCATCGCCCAGGCACAGTCCCAAGGACAGCTGCGCCGAAGCCTCCGCTCAGCGGACGTGTCCCGGCTCTTCGCCTACCTCTGCAGCGGAATCGAAGCCCAGGCACGGGAGCGGGCGGCGCACCCCGACACCGGGAGGGCCGACGACGCCGTGCACCAACTCGTGCGCCTGTGGGACGCCGTGCTGCACGGGCTGATCACAGCCGGACCGGACGCCAACTGCTCCCCGCCACACAGTGAGAGGCCCTGAACAAGGCTCTCCTGATCACACCCGAACCCGCTGGCCCGGCGGCAGAACCCACCGGCTCCGCCAACCGCTCCTCAAGCCCAGCCCAGCACAGCCCAGCCCCTGCAGCACGCAACCGAAGCGGAGCGCGCGCCACCGACCCGCAACTTATCGAACTCTCTGTAGCCTCACCCGCCCTCGTAGCGCACCATCGGCCCCAGGGGCGCGGCGTCGGCACACACCATCGAGCGCTCACCGGCACAGCTCCGGCGACCATGCCGGCCAACCGGCCCCGCTCCCGCCCCACCATGCCCAACGGCATCCACCGACGAAGGACCCACGATCCATGCGCGCTCTCGTAGTCGATCATTCGGCACCCAGCAGGCTCACCATGGCCACCGTCCCCGACCCCGAACCCGGACCGGACGAGGTGCTCGTCAAAGTGGTGGCGACCTCGCTGAACTACGGAGAACTACCCAGGGACGACGACGTCGCTGAAGGCTCCGTACCCGGCTGGGACGCAGCAGGCATCGTCGAGAAGGCAGCGGCATCCGGCCGCGGACCCCGAGCAGGACAACGCGTGGTGACCTGGGGATGGTCCGGAGGCTGGGCCCAGCTGCGCGCCGTCAGCCATCAGGAACTGGCGGTCCTGCCCGACGAGCTCGAGCTCTCCCGGGCCGCAGCACTTCCGGTGGCTGGACTCACAGCGTTGCGCGCCCTGCGCAAAGCAACTGTCCTGCCCGGTCAGCGCGTCGCCATCACAGGGGCATCCGGCGGAGTGGGCCACTTCGCCGTGCAACTGGCTCATCTGGCAGGCGCCGAAGTCTACGCACTGTCCACGGACCCGACGCGAACCGGCTGGCTCACCTCACTCGGCGCGGACCACGTACTGACCCACCCCGGCCAGCTCGACTCGCCACTGGACCTCGTACTGGACAACGTGGGAGGAGACCAGCTCGCGGAGATACTCGGCCACATGAACACCGGCGGCACCGTCATCTCCATCGGTGCAACCTCGGCCGCGGCCACCACCCTCCAGCCCTACCAGCTGGTACAGGCGAGCCTCACCATCACCGGCCTCCAGGCAGGCGGCGACACAGGCAACGACCTCGCCCACCTCGCAGCCATGGCTGCCGACGGACGCCTCACAGTCGGAGCCGACACCGTGAGCAGCTGGGAAAACGCCCCACAACTGGCAGCCGACCTGATAGCCCGGCGCATCAGAGGCAAAGCCGTACTGACCGTCGACTGACCGCCACCCACGGCGCGGGACGCCTGTCAGGGACGCGGGGCTTTCTCACCATGCATGGCTGTGTATTCGGCCGCGAGCCAAGAGCCAAGGTCGTTGATCAGCATCCCGAGCAACGCCGGGTCGGGTGAGGGCACACGTCCGGCGGACGCGGCGACACGCATCTGCTCGGCGCGCTCGGGGTAGTAGCGGCCGAAGAGCTCGGCGGACTGGTCAAGGTCGCTGGTCCAGCCGTCCCAACGGGGCATGATCAGAGTAAAACCTGTGCGGACGATGCGACGACCAACAAAACGGCTGAGGGACCGGCGATCGGCGTCCGTCGTGGCTTCAGCTGCTTTGGCACGCCAGCGTGGAAGCACGCGGGCAAGGTCACCGTTGGTCTCCCGCGCGAGTAGGGCTGTCGGGCGGTACCGGGGCAGTTGTTCTGCGAGGTCAGGGCCAAGCAGCGGGGTACAGAGGCACGCGATGAAGAATCCGCCGTCGTGACGGTCGACGTCACTGAGCAGCAACCGCGTACTGGTCAGCAAGATCCCGACGCCATCGATCTGCGGGAATGCACGGTCGAGCACGACCTCGATGGCTTTGGCGTCAGCGCGGTCGGCTTCGGTGGGCTCACCGTACAGGGCGAGCTGAAGGTCGAGGTCGGAGACTCCAGGGGTGGCGGTGCCACGGGGGATGCTTCCGTAGAGGTAGGCGCTGTGCAGGCGCATACTGTCGAACGTCTCGGTGATACGAGCGCGGGCGGCATCGACGACGGGAACGAACGCTGCCCGCACTCGGTCCAGTGCGCCTTCGCGTGCGATCGTTCCATCGCGGTCCAGTCCTCGTTCGTCCATGCGGCTACTGTGCCTCGGGCTGTTGCGTGCTGCCGAGCGGATTTCCGGGACGGTATGGCGTCCGTGAATCGCACCGCTCACGCATCCGCCGGCGAAAGGGGTGACACCGGCCCTCCAGGGTCGATCGACGCGACCTTGCCGTCCTCGTTAAACATCCCGGCGGACGCCACGACATTTACCGCACCCCGGCGCGCACCGCAGGTGCGCTGGATCGCTGACCTGCGTTTTTGCGGCGGGGCGCAAAGGCCTCGCTAGCCATGCTCGCGTCAGCGATGCTCGCTCTCAAGCGGCGCACGTGGTGCGCCTGGGCGGCGCACCGTCGTCCGCTACGGGGAGGATTCTCATGTTGGGAACGTTGAAGCTCAAGCTCCTGGGTACTGCCACGGCGGCCGGCATCCTGGCCATCGGAATTGCGGCCTCGCCCGCTCAGGCACAGGGGACGACCTGGTGCGACAACCTGGAGATCGGCGGTGAGGTGGCTGCCCGTGGTTGCTTCTCGGAGTACGGGGATCACGTATATGCCGGCGACTACCGGGCTGACGGCTGGCGAGCGGTCACCGAGTGGAAGACCAACTACGGTCGCACCGGTGAGTGTCACGACGACAGGGGCGCAACCGACACCCTGGTCGACTGCAACTACGACATGGCCGAGTCCGGCAGTATCACCTTCCGAATCGTGGTGCGTAACGGTGAGGACGGCACCAACCAGTACCAGACCGGTTGGCACAAGTACGTGCCGATCGGCGGCTAGGACTTCTCCGGGCAATGATGTGCGGAGCCAGATGACCAGGACGTAAGCCACTCGTGGAAACGCTGTCGGGGACGTTGTTGGCGAAGGCGACGATGGCATGGCCGCAGGCTGTCTGGCCCGGCGGCTGCTGATCGACGTCATACGGTTCCGAGTTCGGACGGGGATTCCGTGGCGGTCCGTACTCACCGAGTACGGACCGCGGCTCGGCTCTACAAGTTGACAGTGGTGATGGCCGGACAGTGCGGGGGCTCGACGCAGTTCGCACCCTGGAAAGGCGTTGCCCGTCGATCCGGCTGTTACCCGACCACCATGACCGCGGCATCTACCTGCCTCGATAGCCTTCGCCCTCGTCAGGCCGGCACTGCACGTAGTCCCGGTGGTGAGGTCAGTCGTCGGGTGGCAGTTGGGGCATCAAGGGCAGCGCAGCATTTGTATGGGCCGCGAAGGACTCGCGAGTAGTTCAGAGAAGCTGGTCATGTGCTCACCCCTCCGGCCGGATCCGGCCCAACCGCACGGCTCGTCGACATCCGCGATAACCTCCTTGCCCGCATCGGCGCAGCCGAGACGTAAGGCCGGCTCGGCGAGGTCGAAGGTCTCCAGGTCAGCCGGTCCGGCGCCCAGAAGAGGCTCCGCGTTCAAGGATGCGTGCGTCAAACGCCCGTCAGAACACGATCAAGTGCCGCCCGGCCTGCCGGTCCCCAGTTCGGCTTGCCGCCGGGAAGCCCCCGATCTCCGTTCTGCCCCATGAGCATCAGGAAGAGGCTCTTCATAGCGGCCAGCCCGCGGGCGCGCCGGATCGCCGCCTCGTCTGCGTACGCGTACATCTCGAAGAACCGTGAGGCCGTGCCCGAGGGCAGCAGCACCCATGCGGCGGCGAGGTCCCACGCCGGATCGCCGGCGAACATGTCACCGAAGTCGACGATGCCCGAGAGCGTTCCGTCCGAGACAACGACGTTCGCGGGATGGAGGTCGCCGTGCACCCACACCCGCGGGCCTCCCCACGCGTGGGCGGCAACGGCATCGTCCCAGACAGCCCGGACATCGGCAGCGATGTCGTCGGGGACAACGGCCTGGAAGAGGTTCTCGAAGCCGTCCGTGCAGTTCTTGGGATGGGCACCGCGGTCCGTAGCGATCGGCGCCTCGGCGGGCGCCTCGACATGGAGCGCCCGGAGGAAACCCGCCAACGTGTCGGCCGCGTGGTCGCCGCGGCTGATCGAGCCGTGGTCCAGCGGCTCGCCGGGAACCCACGTCATCACGGTCCAGTGCTTGGGGAAGCGCTCGGACGGTTCGCCGAACCGCACCGGCATCGGCACCGGGAGCGGCAGGCGCGGGGCCAGCACAGGTAGCCACCGCCGCTCCTTGAGCTGGAGCTCCGGGGTGGGGTCCATGCGCTGCATGCGCACGGCCAACTCGTCCCCGAGACGCCACATTTGGTTGCCCCAACCGCCCGCCACCTCGCGGATGGCCAGACCTGCAAGGTCTGGATGTTGCTCCTCCAGCAGGTCGCGGACCAGGTCTGCGGTGATCTCGATCTCGGTGTCGGTCATGCGAAGTCACAGTACTGAGGGGGCGGACGGAGCGGGCTCTCGCTCTCTGGAACGTCTCGACCTGGTTCGTCCCCCGCTCGGCCCCACTTTGAGAGACGGGAGCCGGGGCCACCTTCCTCGCGCCGGCGGCGTGCTGGTGGGCTCGTACTGCTGTCGAGTCCACCGATACGCCCCAGTCGATCCCGCCCGACGCGTCCTCGACTGCCTGAATGCGGGACAGCAGCATCTGCCAAGTCCCATCAGCTGACCAGCGACGATGTCGCCTATAGACCGTCTCCCGCGGCCCGAACCGCTCGGGCAGATCCCGCCACTGCACGCCGGTCCGCACCCGGTGGAGAACCCCATTGATCACCCGACGGTGGTCGCTCCACCGACCACCACGCACACCATCGGGAGGCAAGAGCGACTCCAGCCGACCCCACTCCGCATTCGTCGGATCCCCACGACCCATGAAGCCGGCCTGGCCCCAACACCCCACCCACGTCCGGGCATCAGAGGAACCAAGGGGCCGTGTTCCAGTGAGGTCACCCTGCTCGTACTCCGCTCCCCGCAGCGGCCTCCCGTACAGCCCTTATGAGCGGGGTCCTGGCTGCGACTGTCCGACCGGCTGGGAGAACTCTGGGGCCGCCTGGCGTTCGAGGCAGCGGACTGTCGGCCCCTCGTCCGGGACGGACGGCACCGCGGCAGGGCCCTCCCGCGTCGGTTCCCAGGCTGCCGCGCACAGGGACTCGGCCACGGCGGCTGTGTAACGGGCGGCGGTGAGCCAGTACATGGCGAAGCCGTCGGTGTCGGCAGGGAGGAGACGGCCGAAGAGATCGCGATCGCGTCGGGCCGCCGAGGTGCACAGGGCGGTGAGGAGTCCGGCGGCCGTGGGGAGGCCCGCGCGGCGGAGGCGCCAGGTCTCGGCGGTGACGTCGCCGAGCATGCCGAGGGCGGCGCGGCCCGCCGGGACCGTCTGCTCGACCCGGCGCTCCAGGAGGTACAGCGGCGAGTGGGCGCCGGACTCCCCGGGCTGTGGCGGGGCGGGACGCACATGGGCAGCCGGGTCCGGGAGGTCGGCGCGGCGCAGTCGGTCGAGGCCGAGGTCGATCGTGCCCTCGCCGGTGGGGTGCGAGCAGGCGAGGAGGGTGAGCCGGGGGTGGAGGGCGGGCACCAGGCGGCCGATGATCCTCAGCCGTGTCCCCGGCGCCGCGGCCAGCAGCATCAGGTTGTCGCGATGGGCCAGCGCGGGATCGTCGTCGGCGACGGCGAGCCGGACGGGAACGCTTCCCTCGCACAGCGCGAGCAGGGAGGTGCCGCCCGACTCCCGTACAGGACCGATGAGTTCGACGTCCAGGAAGAGCAGGTCGCTGCCGCCGCCGTCCGGGTCCGCGTAACGGGAGGTGGACCGCAGGGCGCGGGCGGCCTGTTCGGACGGCGGCGTCTCCCACAGCGCGGCGAGCGGCGGCTCCGTCCACGCCGCACCCTTGGCGCTGACGGCCTTGACGCCCTTCCCGGCGCCCAGTCTCCCGTCCGGCGAGACCGTCGCCCCCGAGACCGCAAGGCCTGCCCGGCCCAGCTCCCGGTGGGTGAGCGAGCAGTCCCCCAGGCGCACGGCCCGGTCGGCCACGCCCACGGCGCGACCGACGCCGCCGGGTGCCACGTCACCGACCGTGCAGAGGCGGCCGTCGGATCCGGCGACCCAGGTGCGGACGCCGCCGTGCCCCGAGTCGGTGACCACGGGTTCGGTGAACAGGCCGTACAGGCGCAGCGAGCCGTCCGGGCTGTACGGGCGGCGCGCACGGCCTCTGACGGCGGCAAGCTCCGCTCCGGACGCCGTCCCCACCCGGTGTGCGGTGCCGAGGAGTTCGGCCAGAGCCGTGACGAGCCCGGCGGTGCGGTAGGACGGGTCCCCGGCGCGGGCCGCGCGCAGCAGCGTGACGACGGACAGCGCGGCGCCCGCGGCGCGCGGCAGCTGCCGGAGCCGGGCGGTGTGCGCGGCGCGGAGGAGGGCCGACTGGGTGACGGCGCCGGCCCCGTCGACGCCGGCCTCCAGCACGGCGGCGCCCGCCGACCACAGGGCGTCGGCCGCGGCACGCTGGGCTGGGCTCGCCACCTCGGGCGAGGGGGCGGAACCGGAGGTGCCGGGGTCCGTTGCGGAGGCGGATCCGGGAACCTCCCGGGTGGGCCGGTCGGCGAGGTCGGGCTCCGGTTCCGCCGTGGGGGCGGCGCAGGCGGCGGCCGCGCGGTGGACACATGCCGGGGCGAGGAGGCAACCGCAGGTGATGGCGTCCGCCGTCGCCACCACACCGCCGGGGCAGTGCAGGCGCAACTCGGTGTCGTCGTCGACCGCGATCGTCACCGTGTCCCCGACGCGGTGCGTCGGGCGGGCGCCGAGCTTGGTGACTGCCGCGTCCAGCCGCTTGCGCAGCCGGGGCGAGAGGTCCTCCACCAGCGTCGCCGTGACCTCCGGCGCGACGGGTGGCAACTGGGCGGCGGTCATGCGGTCTTCTCCCCTATCCAGCGGGCCAGTTCGAGTGGGCTGAGGGCCGCCACGGGCATGCCGGCGGCCACGAGCTGCCCGGCGACGCCCGTCGAGTAGCGGGGCCGACCGGCGTCGTCGAGACTCGCGCACCCCAGGACGTGGCAGCCGGTGGTCACCAGTGCCCGTACCTCGGCCAGCAGTCCGCCGAGCGGCGCGCCCTCCTCGAAGTCGCTGATGACGACGACGAGGGTGCGGGCGGGCACCGTGATCAGGCTGCGGGCGTGCCGCAGCCCGGCGGCAATGTGCGTGCCCCCGCCCACGCTCACCTCCAGCAGGAGGGACAGGGGATCGTGCACGTGGCCGGTGAGGTCGACGACCTCCGTGGAGAAGGCCAGGAAATGGGTGCTCAGGGTCGGCACCCCGGCGAGCACGGAGGCGGTCAGCGCGGACCAGATCGTGGACGCCTCCATGGATCCGGAGACGTCGGTGACCAGGATCAGGCGCCAGTCGGCCGACCGGCGGACGCGGCTGCGGAACACCGGCTTCTCGGGGATCACCTGGACCGTTCCGTCGGCCGTCCGGCGGGCGGTGGCCAGGTTGGCACGCAGCGTGCGTGGCAAGTCCAGCCGGCCGCCGGGGCGGCGGGTGGGCCGGGCCGCCATCGTGCCGGTGAGGGCGGGTCGCAACCGGGTGGCGAGCTGCCGGGTCAGTTCGTCGACCAGGTGGCGGACCAGCGGCCGGAGCGCCGCGATGCGGGCTTCGGGGAGGCCGCCGGCGTACCGCAGGATCGTCCGGAGCAGTTCCACGGAGGGGGTGGCGGCCGCCGGGTCGAGCTCGGCGAGGACGTCCTGCCGGCCTGTCACGGCTGCGGCGGCGAGGACCTCCTCGCGGATGCCGGGGCCGAACAGCGCGGCCAGTTCCTCGGACCACTCGCGGACGCCGGGGAACGACGGTTCCCGGCCGCCGCGCGATCCGGAGCCGCCACCGTGACCGGGGACGGGCATGCCGCTGCGGGACCCCTCGCCGTGCCCCGCGCCGTAGAGCTCGTCCAGAGCGGTCGCCAGGCGGGCCGCGCCGGGGGGCAGTTGGTCGGGACGCCGGCCGAGCACGAGCCGCCACCGGTCGGCGGGCGCCAGGGTCCGCGCGGGGGTGGCACCGGTGGAGGACTCTGGCGCGGGTGTGAGGACGCGCGTTGCGGCAGGGTGGCCCGACAGTGGTGGGAACCGGTCGTCGTGGGCGGGTGGCGGGACGGGCAGGCCGAGGCCTGTCAGGAGCTCGCGGGCCGCGAGGTCGGCGGCCGTCCGGCGGGCCAGCTCGGCCGGATCGTCCGCGTCGAGGGTGCCCACCCGTTCGCCCAGCCGCTCCTCGACGGTGTCCAGCAGTCGGTCCCGGGCGGCCGGGCTCAGGGTGTCGAAGCCACCGCGCAGGGCCGGCAGCCGGGCCAGGAACGCGGCGTCGTCCAGCTCGACGACCCGGAGCAGCAACGGGTCCAGGGCTCCGACACCGACGGTCAGGAGCGGGCCCGCCACCGTCAGGACGCCGGTGAGGCGGGCGGTGAGCGCGGCCCGGGAGGTGCTGTCCACGGCTCCGTCCACCCAGGAGGCGACGCGCCCGCCGAACCTCTCGGGCTCTTCGTGACCCGTGAGCACCCTGACCGCTCCGGCGGCCGCGGCGATCAGCGGGGTGCCGTCGGCGGCCAGCCGGGCGAGGGCGTCGGTGAGCCGGATGCCGCCCACCCGGTCGGCACGCTGGGCCAGTTCGAGCAGTGCCCGGGCGTCCTCGGGCTCCTCGGAGCCGGCCAGGCCGTCGACCTGGCGGACCGCAGCCGAAGTCAGGAGTTCGGCCACGGGCGCGGTGCGGGAGGCACGGGCGGAGACGGTGGTGGCGGTGGCGGCGTCGTCCGGGGCTGAGGGGTCCTCGGGCGCGGCCAGGCCAGGCAGGTGGTCGGCGTCGATGCGATCCAGCAGGTCGAGCCCGGTGAGAAGTTCGGGAAGGGTGCCGCTCGCGGGGAGTACGGCCGCCAGTTCCGTCAGCCGTTCGTCGGCCAGGGCCAGGAGCCCGCACTCGGCGGCCTCCGTGAGGCCGCGGACGACCTGGGCGGCCGTCGGGCCGCCCTCCGCGCGCTCGGCCGCGTGCCGCTGCCGCAGCACGCCCTCGGCCGCCTGGGCCGGGGTGACGCCGCGGGCGCCGGCCGCGGTGAGCATCGCGGCCGTCGCCGGGGTCCACCTCACCTGCCAGCGCGTCGTGAGTCCTTCCGTGCCCGCCGCGCCGGTCACCTCCTGCTCCTGCGCGTAGGGGATGCCGCACACCGTCAGCCTGCGCAGCAGCAGTTCGCGGCGCCGGTCCAGGGTGGAGCGCGCCGGGTCGAGCCGTAGGTCGCGCGGTGTCTTCTCGTGCGTGTCCTGCGGGCCGGGGAGGGAGAGCGCCGCGGTCTCGGCCTCGACGGCGGGGCCCAGTCCGCTGCGCGGAGCGGCAGGCGCGGGCCGTCCCGTGCGAGCTCCGACGAGTACGCGTTCGAGGGCCAGGGCGACGGCGCGGCCCGTGCCGTAGGTCTCGCCGCGCCCCAGCACCGTCTGCACGGCTTCCAGGAGTTCACCGCGGCCGGGGGCGGGCAGGCCGCGCAGGCGGGCCAGGTCACCGGCCACCCGGACGACCTCCCTGCCCTCCGCCGGGCCGTAGGGGTGGCCCTGTTCGCGCAGGGCGGCGCAGACGCGGACCGCGGTGCGGATGAGCGCCTCGTGGAGCGCGGCCGGGTCTCCGGCGGCGTCCAGGACGGTGTGCTGCCACTCCGGGTCCCGGATGCCGGCCGGGTATCCGGACCGTGAGTCGAGCAGCGGGTACGTGTACGGGACGAGGGAGACCGTGCACGCCGCCGTTCCGGACGCGCCGCTCAGGTGGCCGTCAGCGCCCGGCTCGGGCGCGGCGGCGGACGCGTCCGGAACGACCGGCACGTCCGGCGCGGGGCCCCCGGCGGCCCCGGCGGCCGATGGCAGCAGCGCCGGGGTGTGGAAGGCTCCCACCACCACGGCCGGCCGCCGCCCGCTTGCCAGGGCCTCGGCGACATGTCCGCGCATACATGCCTCGCGTACCAGGTCCGTGCCCTGCACCCCGTCCCGCGCCTCGGCCTCGTGGCGCAGCGCCCAGCCGGTGAGCAGGGCGGCACGGCGTAGCGCCTCGGGTGTCGAACCGGGCGCGAGGGCCTCCACCAGTCGGTCCCACAGGTCGTCGCCGTCCCGGCCGGTGAGCCGGGACCGGAGTGCGTCGGACAGCCCGTGCCCCTCCCCCGGCCTGGGCGCGGAGTCGGCGCCCGGGACGGGGGCGGGGGTGTCCGGACGGCCCCCCGCCCACGCCCGGTCCGCCAGCGGCAGGTCGCAGGCCACAGCCGGGACCCCGTTCCTTGCCGCCCAGCGCAGAGCGACCAGTTCGGGCGAGAAGTCCGCGAACGGGTAGAACGCCGGGCCCCGTTCGCCTGCCGGGCCGGGCCCGGGACCGTCGACGGGCACGGCGGCCAGCGCCACCGGGGCCTCGGTCTCCTCGTGGGCGAGCCAGCCCAGCCAGGGCTGGAACTCGGCGGGCAGTTCGACGAGAAGGACGTCGGGGGCAGCCGCGTCCAGCAGTGCGGGGAGGGCGGCCGCCAGCGAGGGCGCGTGGTGGCGCACCCCGATCAGGTACGGCAACCCGGGTCCGGTCGCCGCCAGGGCCGCCACCGCGGCCTCCGGGGTGGCGGGCCGGGCCGCCGGACCCGGCGCCGGGGAAGCGGCCTGCGCCCCTGCGGTGGGCGACGCCTCGGCGGTGGACCGCGCCCGGGAGGTGGACCGCGTCTCGGCGGTGGTCGACTCGCTCATCCGTCAGTTCTCCAGTACCGCGCGCAGATCCCACAGGGCACGCCAGGTGGCCGACCCCTGCTCCGCCCGCCTGCGCACCGGCCCGTCCCAGTACCCCAGCAGCCGTGCCGCGTCGGCGGGGTCGTCCTTTCGGACGACGCCGAGCAGATGTCCTGGCAGGAGGGAGAGCACGTCCCGGTCGCCGGGGAAATAGGCGGCGGCCAGGCCCATGGAGCCCGCGACGGAGACCGCTTCCGCCGTGCTCATCACCGTGGAGGGGCGCTCAACCTCCCAGCCCTCCACGGAGCGGCCCTCGCGCAGGTCCCTGAAAGCGGTGACGAGGGCTTCGAGGACCGCGTCGTCCACCTGGTAGGCGGCGCCCACGCGTTCGACGGCTGCCCGCGACTGGCGCCGCACGAGCGCGGTCTCGGCGTCCACGTCCCCGATGGGGCCCACGGTCTCGAAGTTGAAGCGCCGCTTCAGCGCGGCGGACATCTCCGAGACACCCTTGTCCCGCAGGTTGGCGGTGGCGATGAGGGTGAACCCGGGGGCCGCGTGCACCTGGGCGCCCTCCCCGCCCGCGAGTTCGGGGACCGCGATCCGCCGCTCGGAGAGGAGTGACACGAGGGCGTCCTGGACCTCCGGCAGGCAGCGGGTGACCTCCTCGACGCGGGCGACGGCCCCCCGGGTCATGGCGGTGAGTACCGGGGAGGGCACCAGGGCCTGCTCGGTGGGGCCCTGGGCGAGCAGCAGCGCGTAGTTCCAGCCGTACTTGAGCTGGTCCTCGGTGGTGCCCGCGGTGCCCTGCACGGTGAGCGCACTGGTCCCGCAGACGGCCGCCGACAGCAGCTCGGAGAGCATGGACTTCGCGGTACCCGGTTCGCCCACGAGCAGAAGCCCGCGCTCTCCGGCAAGGGTGACCACGCACCGTTCGACCAGGGCGCGCTCGCCGACGAACTTCTGCTCGATCACCAGGCGGCGCGGCACCCCGGCCGCGGGCCGGGCGTCCTTCGGCAGGCTCAGTGCCTCGCCCGCGCTGCCCATCACGAACGTGACGACGGCGCGCGGGGTGAGCAGCCAGCCGGGTGGGCGGGGCCCGGAGTCGTGGGCGGCGAGGAAGGCCAGTTCGGTGGCGTACCGGTCCTCGGGCAGCGTGACCTGGCGGTGTTCCCGGCCGGGCGCCGCCGCCCGGTCCGGGACACCGCCCGTGCAGGCGTCCATGGTGGTCGTGGTGTCGTTCGTCATCGGCGACGGCCCTTCCGGGTTGCGCGGGTGTCCAGTTCTTCGAAGGCGGGGGCGTCGCCGTCGCGGACCCGTGCCCAGGCGGCTGCGAACAGCGCGGGCACGGGGAGGTGGGGCAGGGTCCGGGCGGACCCTGCCACGGGATACAGGCTTTCCTTCCAGGTCTCCAGCGGCAGCCCGGGGGCGCCGCGCTCGAGCCAGCCGCAGGGGAGGAACAGGGTGCGGCCGGCCCGGGAGCGCTTCGCCTCCACGACGATGTCGGTGGCGGCGAGTTCCGCCCGGGCCTTCTTGACCCGTGCCGGCTTCCACTCGGTCCAGCGCACGCAGTTGCGGTCCGTCGGGTCGGGCAGGGCGAGCAGCATCAGGTAGAGGGCGGCGGCGTCCGCGTCCAGGCCGAGGCCGTCGACGACCTCGGCCACCAGGTCCGGCACCGAGCGCGTCGGGTCCTGGGCCGGGTGGTGCGGGGAGCCGTCGGGGGCGCCCGCCGAGGTCAACGCGTCGATCTCCTCACCCTGCAGCGCACGCAGGGCGAGCAGATCGCCGGTGTGGTACCCGCCGACGGTGCCCTCGACAAGGCCGAACGCCGGGTCGTCGGGGCCTGCCAGTCCGGCCGGGCGAATCAGCAGCTTCTCGTTGTTGCCGTGGCCGGGCGCGAGGAGCAGCGCCGCGCCGGCCCGGACCAGACCGTCGGCGCCGGCGCCGCCGGACTCGGGGAGCCCGTGGGCGGCGCGGACCACGGGGCCGATCGAGCCCCCCGACTCGGTCCAGTCCAGACCGAGGTCCAGCACCAGGTCCGGGTCGGCGAGGCGGCCACGCAGGGCCGCGAGCCCGACGGGCAGGTGCGCCCGAAGCGGGTGCCCGTACGGCAGGGTGTAGGCGAGGGTGCGCAGGGCGGTCAGGGACGAGGAGACCGCACCGCGTGCGCCCACCCGGCGCAGCCCCGGGCGACCGGTGCCGTCCTGGACATCGGTGCCGTGGGCGAGCCAGGTCCGGGAGCCCGCGTTGAGGACCAGGGCGACGGCGCCCGGGTCGGTGCCCGACAGGTCGAGGTCCAGTTCCTCGGGGACGCGGACGAGGGAGGCCAGGCGCTCCTGCCAGACCTCGGCGGCGGCCCTGACGTCGGGGCCCGTGGACCACAGCTCCGCCGGGTCCGCGGGCAGCATTGCTCGGAGCACGGCGTGCCGGTCGTCGTGGGGCAGCGCGTTCAGCCTGGCCTGGGCCGCCTCGAACGCACGTGTCTTCATCCCGAGCAGCGCGAGCGCCTCGGCGCCGGGCTCCTCGACGGCCGCCGACAGCAGGGCGGCGGACTGGAGGGCACCGATCCGGGTGGCCGTGTGGAACGCTGCGGCGGCTTCCGGACGCCAGGGGGCGGGGCCCTGCTCCCGTACCAGGGCGGTGAGCCGGGTGAGCCGGTCGCGGGCGATGCCCTGCCGGTGGACGTGCTCGCGGTCCAGGGTGAAGCCGGGAACGGGGCCGAAGGCGCCGGTCGGGTCGTGGTCCAGGGCGAGCCAGCGTGCCGCGTCGTTCCGC
Organism: Streptomyces sp. NBC_00683; assembly: GCF_036226745.1. Lineage (NCBI taxonomy): Bacteria > Bacillati > Actinomycetota > Actinomycetes > Kitasatosporales > Streptomycetaceae > Streptomyces > Streptomyces sp. NBC_00683. Next base: position 953,987 of record NZ_CP109013.1, read on the forward strand.
GAGTTCCGGCCGCGGTTGGCGATGACCACGACGGTGCGGCTGCCCTTGCGCAGCACCTGGCCGAGGCGGTGCAGGACCTCGTGGCTTCCCGGCCCGGCCGTCCCTGCGCCGAACGGCTCGACGAGCTCCACCTGCCGGACCGTGCCCGCCGGGTCGGCCAGCGGTCCCGCGGCGAGGGTTTCCAGCAGTACGAGGAGTCCGGCGCGGTGCTCGGCCGAGGTGGTCGCCGAGGCGGCCCGGTAGGCCAGTTCGGGCAGCTTGTCGAGGAGGGAGGTCCAGGCCAGGGAGTCACCGGGCACGGTGTACTCGTCCCGCTGCCAGCCGTCCGCGGGGACGAACGGGACCGTGGGCGGGGTGGGCGGGCCGAACGCCGGCTCGCCGCCGAGGACATGGTTGACGGCGAGGATCTGCCGGACCGCGGTCCACCGGCTCACGGCTCCCCACCAGTTGCCGTGCATCCGGTCGGAGCCCCAGACGGTGGCGTTCCGCAGGGTCGTGTCGTCGCCGTGCTCCGGCTTGTGATCGTAGAACATGCCCTGGGTGCGCGCCGGGTCCCGGGGGGTGGCCGGCTGTACGGGCTTCGGCGGTTCCAGGTACCGGGCGGCTGCGACAGCCCGGTCCACCGCGTTCCGGACGAGCCCGGTGACGCCCGCGAGGAGCCGTGCGTCGGACACCTCCGGAAGCACCTGGGCGACGGCCTCCTGGCTCATCTCCCGCGATGAGGGCCCGGTGTACTCCTTGACGGCCCGGAACGCCTCCAGGTGCCGGGCGACCGCTTCGGCGACCACCTTGAACAGATCCCCCGCCCGGGAGTCCGTCAGGTTCCGCAGGGCGGTGGAGCCCCGCTCGTCCCTCGGGCGCAGGGCGTGCCAGTAGGCGACGGGTGGCACGTAGGGGGTGCCCGCCGCGTCGTTCCCACCGGAGGAGTCGGGGGTGACGGACCACAAGCCGCCACCGGTGCCGTCCGTGTCCGCCGGGTACGCCTCGACGGAGCGGTGGTGCAGGGCCGCGACCGGCCGTGACCCGCCGGGCAGGGTGAGGGCGCCGAGCGGCACCGGGGAGCCGCCGTCGGGCAGCGGCTGCGGCAGGGCAACCGTGTGGCCGTCGGGGGTGCCGGCGACGATCCGGTGCCCGTCGGCGGGGGCGGCCGTGCCGGGCTCGGTGACGGTGCGGCGGACCCAGCGGCCGAGGACCGTGCCGTCCGTGCCGAACGGGGTGGTCTCGAGGCCGGGCTGGAGGGGCAGCACCTGGCAGCGCTCGGTGAGCAGCCGGGTGCCGTCCTGCACTCCGGAGCGGAGGAAGGCGGGGAGGGATGCGCGGCCGTGCGTGCCGCCGGCCGGGTCGTACTCCAGCCACACCCGCTGCGTGCCCTGGTGGCCCTCCCGCCAGAGACCTGTGCCGTCGGAGATGACGGCGCGCTGAGGCGGGAGGGAGGTGTCGCCCGCGTGCAGGGCCTTGCCGCCGGTGGCGCGGCCGCCGCTGGGCAGCGGCAGGCAGACCTCGTCCGAGGGGCCGGAGCCGCCCCAGCGAGCGATCTGCTCGCCGCCGACGGTGAACACCTCGGCGGGGCGGTGCGACCAGTAGCCGCGCTGCTTGCCGTCCTCCCACCAGATGACCAGCAACTCGCCGTCGACGTAACGGAAGGCGAGCGTCCGCCAGTGGTCGACCGTGGCGGGCACCCGCAGGGTGTGCCGCAGCAGGACGCCTTCCGGGCCGATGACGACGGCCCGTTCGAGAGTGTTCAGGATCAGGGCGGGCCAGGCGCCGGTGACACCGACGCTCTCCGACCGGTGGCGCTGCTGACGCGTGGCGACCTCAGCGGCCAGTTCGGTGTAGGTCTCGTCGAGCGCGGGCCAGCCCAGTTCGTCGAGGACGCCGGTACGCAGGGTGGAGGCGAGCAGCGGCACGACATCGTGGCCCGTGAGGAGTCGCACGGCCTCCGGGGCGACGTCTGCGACCACGTCGCGGAACAAAGAGAGCCTGTTGAGAGCGGAGTGCAGCCCGGGAAGCCCTCGCGCGGCCGTGTACTCCTCGGCGCGGGCGGTCAGCCACTCCCGCAGGATTCCGGAGAGCACCGGGTGCGCCGCCAGCTTCGCCATGCCGGCGTCGCTCAGCCGCTGACCGTGTCCGTCGCCGAGGCTGCCGATGTTCCGGCTCAGAAGGGCGCGGAAGAACCGCTGTTCGGCGACGGCGGCGAGATCCCGCGCGCCGGGGGCGGTGTCGGTGAGCCACGGGCCGACCAGGACACCGGAGGACCGCGCGGTGCCCGTGTCCTGGCCGTCCGGCTCTGCGACGGGGACGCCGGAGGCCAGGCAGAGGTCGAGAAGGTCCAGGTCGGCGGTGCGCTGCCAGCGGCCCTGGAACAGCTCGACGGGGCGCCCGTCGGCGCGCAGCCGGTCCGCCATCCGGGCGGCCAGGTCCAGGGTCTGCGGGCTGCGGCCCGAGGTGACCCGGTTGCGCCGGCGGTGTGCCTCCCAGCGGGCGAGCCAGTCCGCCGGGGAGACGGACGGGGCGGCAGAGTCGGAGGGAGCGTTGTCGGAGGTGTTCGGGAGGGCGGTCAGCAGGTCCTCGGCGCCGGACTCGGCCAGCAACGCGAGCCAGCCGGATTCGCTGTCCTCGTCCCGTTCGCTCTCGTTGAAGGTATCCGGGAAGAAGCCGAGGAGCCGGAGCCGCACGGCCGCATCCCGTCGGGCGAGGGCGATGAGCGCCGAGCGGTAGGTCGCCCAGAACGAGGCGGGGGCGCGGACGACTCCCGGGGAGCCGATCAGATCGGCCACGAGCTCGCGTTCGGCGGCCTCGCGGTCCAGCCCGGCGGCCTTGACCAGCGCGCGCACGTCCTGCGGCAGCGCCGCGTACGGCGGCATGCCTGCCGCGCAGCGCTCGACCAGCAGACGGCGGTACTGCGCCCAGGCGTCGGCCGGTGCGAGCCGGGCCACCAAGTCCCGCACGTACTGCCGCAGCGCCTTGACGGTCAGCGCGCCGGCGAAGGCGAACTCCAGGAAGACGGCCCGCTGCCGGTCCTCGTCCACGACCAGCCCGTGCACCCGCTCGGCCTCGCGGGCCTTGCCGAAGAAGGAGGCGGCGTAGGTGGTGTTCTCGGCCTGGAGGTAGAGGCGTGCCACCTGCTCGTAGAAGGTGGGGAGGAAGTGGGGCACGGCCCGGCCGAGCCGGGTGCCGAGTGCGTCGAAGCCCTCCTTGGCCGCTCCGGCGCGGGTCCTGGCCTGCCGGCCCAGCCGCTCGATGTCCTTGACCAGGGCCAGGGCGTGGTGCCCGTTGGCCGGGTCGTTGACCAGCGCCCAGGCCGGGAAGCCCAGCGTCTCGCGGCGCACTTGGCCCACGAGCGGGGCATCGGCGGTCCGGGCCAGCCCGAGGAACTCCAGGGCCAGGTCCTCGGCTTCGCCGAGAGTGCCGGGCACGAGCCGGACCACGGGGCGGTCACCGAGGGCGGTGTGCGTGTAGGTGCGGGCGGTCAGCGCGTCGGCGTCGTCCCGGTCGGTGGTGCCGGCCGGAAGGATTGCCCCCGCGTCCAGCAGGGCCGCCGCGCGGGCCTCGGCGGCGGAGGTGCTCCCGCCTCGGGCCTGGGCGGGGAGGAACGCCGCGCCCGCTTCCGTCGTGTTCTCGTCGGTGTTCGTCGTCGTGATGCTCATGCCGCCCGCTCCTCGTCCTCCACGTCGCGGCCGGCGTAGAGTGCCGCCGCCATGCGCATGCCCTCGGACCATGCGACGGGGCCGACCTCGGCGGCCGTCAGCGCGCGCCCCGCGGGGTCGGTCCAGCCCAGGGGGCCCGTCTCGGTGCCGTAGTCGTCGTATCCGTCGTGCTCGCCGATCCAGATGCGCGCCTCGGCGGTGGCGCCGTCCTCGACGACCGGGCAGACCGCGTATCCGCCGCGCGACCGGTACCCGAGTTGGGTGACGCGGCCGTGCAGGAAGCGCACTTCCTTGAACACGCCGCCGGCGTAGGTGTCCACGGAGGTGGTCTCCGGGGTGAGGCCGGGCGGACGGCGCCACACCTCGCGGAACAACTGCTCCACGTTCTGGCGCACCCCCAGTTCGACGGCGAACTCCCTCAGATCGTCGAGGTCTTCGAGGAGGACGGGGTGGGGCACGCTGACGACGTCCGGGGTGATGCGGACCGTGTCGCCGTCCAGGTCGACGAGGCCGAGACCGCGGTCGGGGTCGACATCGCGCAGGAACCCGGCGACCCCGCCGTCCGCGCCGGTGACCACCACGTCCCGCAGGGCCGCCTGCCATGCCGGGTCGGGCCAGACCTGGGCGAGCACGGCCGTGGGGACGGGCAACGAACGCACCATCCACTGCTCGACGTCGGTCCGGCACTGGCGTTCGTGCCGCTCCAGCCACTCGGTCAACTGCCGGAGTCCGACGACCGCCGGATCGTCCTTCAATTTGGCCGGGACGGACTTCAGCCGTCGGCCTTTCCCGTTGCGGCAGACCACCTGGCCCGCCTCCAGGGCGACTTCGTAGTCGCCCGCCGGAACCCACCCCATGCGCTGTTCTCCCCGTTGTTCCGGACGGCCGCCGAACCGGCGGCACGCTGATGAAGCCCGTCTACGGCAACGCACCGTGACGAGTGGGAGAGACTCTAGGCGTCCCCAGTGACAACGGGTCCGGGCCCCCTGCGCTTCGTCATACGGGCCCGCGCCCCAGAAGTGACGCCATTGGGTCCCCCAGTGGGTGAACGGTGGAGACAGCCGTCGCGACGTCGAAGGAGCGGTCCTTCGAACGGCAGGCCCTCCGCGGCCGCGGCCACACACGGCGCCGAGCCGACAGGTCGCAGTCCTCGCATGCCCGGCGATGGCTCCACCGCGGTCACGTCGCGATCGGCAGGTTCGCAGGAAGCCGGTGCCTGCCCCGACGTTCAGCGCCGTCTGCGCGTCCCCGAGCGGCTCGAGGATCTGCGCGGCGACCTGCGGCTCGGTGCGCCGTGTCGCGGTGTGAGCGCTGCCGATCTCGTCGTACAGCCGTGCACCGAGGCAGCCGGGGCCGGAGGGCTCGGAACCATGGCGCTGTTCGGCGTACACCCCCTGATCTGGGGCTTCGCGATCCTGTGGACGAGGTTCGCGGTCTTCTGGATCGTGGGTGCCTGGCGGATCGGGTGACCGCCGGATCGGGTGACAGCCCCACCCGGACCACCAATCAGCGGGCGGGGCGATCTCACGGATGAACAGTGGGCGTTGCTGGAACCGTTGTTGCCGAAGGGGGCGAAGACGGGGCGGCCGCCCGTCTGGTCTCGCGGCGGCTGATCGACGGCATACGATTCCGGGTCCGTACCGGTGTTCCGCGGCGGGACGTGCCCGTCGAGTACGGACCGTGGGGCCGGATCTATGACCTGTTCCGCTGGTGGCAGCGGGACGGCATCTGGCAGAGGATCTTCACGCGGCTCCAGTCTCTGGCTGACGTGAAGGGTGCGATCGCGTGGGACCTGAGCGTCGACTCCACCGTGTGCCGGGCTCATCAGCATGCGGCCGGGGCCCGCAAGCAGGGTGATCTGCGGAAGGAACCACCGGGCGGTGTGTTCACCGAGCCCGGAGATCACGGACTGGGACGCTCGCGCGGCGGGTTCACCACCAAGCTGCACCTGGCCGTCGAGCAAGGTCAGCGGCCCATGTCGATCGTGATTACGGCCGGGCAGCGCGGGGACTCGCCACAGTTCGAACCCGTGCTGGAGAAGGTTCGCGTGCCTCGCATCGGGCCTGGCCGGCCACGCGTCCGCCCCAACCGAGTCCGCGCGGACAAGGCGTACGCCTCCCGCAGAAACCGCGCCTACCTGCGCCGCCGCGGAATCCGCTGCACCATCCCCGACAAGGCCGACCAGGCACGCAACCGCCAGAAGCTCGGCTCCCGCGGCGGCCGGCCACCGCATTTCGACCCGGTCGACTACCGTGAGCGCCACGCGGTCGAGTGCGGGATCAACCGGCTCAAGAGGCACCGGGCCGTGGCCACCCGCTACGACAAACTCGCGGTCCGCTATGAGGCCACTGTCCTCCTCGCGGTCCGCTATGAGGCCACTGTCCTCGTAGCGGCCATCAACGAGTGGCTGTGATCAGTACCTGTCCCTAGAGCTCGTAGTCCTGGGCCAGTTCGTCCCAGCGAATGCCGCGAAGAGCAAGATCAGCATTTTCGGCCGACGGGACGTCCGGGGTGGCCTGGAACCAGGCCACGATGAGAGCGGAGCGGTGCAGCACTGCGTCGACTTCAGGATCGACCGCTGTAGAGCCGAAAACACCGATGCAAGCCACGGAAGGCAGCACCTCAACGGGGCCGAAGGCGCCAGCGGTCTGGTCCGGGTACTCGCGGGAGGGCGGAACGAGATGCACTGGCGCGAAGGAGAACGCATGCTCGGCCTGTCGCAGGAGACCGCTGACCTTCATGTCGTTGATGCGCTTGCACGGGTAGCCCTCCAACATCCCCCCATAGGTCGTAGACATCCGCAGCTCGGTGAGCTCGATCGAACGACCGGACGAGAGGGCTATGTGGCTCAGCGACATGCCGACACCCTATGTGCATGATCCGCTTCCGATACACGCCCTAGCACTCCAGCCGGACTTCGGTGTATGTCCTGGTCAACGGCTCGGGTGTGGGGATTTCAGCGGGGTGGTGCCGGGTGAGGGGCGGGTTCGCCCGGCCTGCCCCGCGAACGAATGAGCACGCCGTGTGTAGTGGCGGCGGCGGGGACAGCCGCACATGATCTGGGACGTACCTGCCTCCGAGTGGGAACACGGGCTGGAAGAACTGTTCTTGCGGTCGGGCACCGCTTCCCAGTGTCGAGCCCAGACGTCGGATGCCGTGGAGTGGTGTAGCCGACCTTGGCGTGGATGTGTGCGCCTGCTCTGAGCCGTCGGATGCCAAGCACGCCGCACCCCGCCTCCACCTGCATCGGTCCGATACTTCTGCAGCTGAAGCCCAGCCGTTCACACGTCACCACTTCCCACGGTCGAGGTGGGCTGACGTGTCGTCACGAGCAGACGACACGGCAGGGCTTGTTCCTTGACTCCGCCGTCGTCGTCCGGGGTTACCCGATACAGACGAGCCTGAGCCGTGCGCGTCACCGAGTCCGTCAGCACACCACCCGTGAAGAGAGCGCCAACACCGTCCTCCACTGCCCAACCGGCAGGAAGCGCGTGGGTTGCGACGGCCGCCTGATAGGAGGGCCGCCGGCCCGGCTCGCTGTCGTAATGGGGGCAGACCGAGCCAGGCAGCAGGCCCAAACCGTCGGAGAGATGAGTCAGCGGCCCGAAAGAATCGGTATGCGAGCCCTCGGCCCAGCAGTTGGCACCAGCGCTGATACCGCATAGCAGGGTTCCGCGGTCAGAGGCCTCGCGCAACATCCGGTCCACGCCGTGTGTGCGCCACACCGCGAGCAAGTTCGCGGTGTTTCCCCCACCCACATAGATGACGTCCTGAGACAGCAAGAAGGTTCGCATGGCGTCGTCATCGAGGTTCCGCCGAAACAGCTGCAAGACACTGGGCTCGCAGGGGCGTGATTGATAGGCCGCAAGAAATTGCTCGACGTAAGCGGGGGCGTCGCCACTGGCTGTTGGAACGAAGCACACCTTGGGGCGAGGAGTGCGCACCTGCTCGAGCACCCAATCATCCAGCAGACCGTCGTCATCGGTGGAGAAGCCTCCTCCAAGGAGAGCTAGACGACGGTCCGGAACGACAGCCATGCGGGTGCCCCCTCGATTCGTGATTCAGACGACGCGGACGACGCTCCGAACGATGCCAAGCCACCGGCTACAGCCGCAATCGGATAGATCCGCCGTCATCGCGCGGTCCCACCCAGCGACAGGACAAGGCCACGAGCGGACGGAGAGCATCAGCCGGAGGGAAGTTCCCGATCCGGTCCGTAGTCCGGAGGCCACTTCAAGCAGATCAACGACACCCTCGGCCGCGCAGCGGGAGCGCGGTCATCACAGCGGCCGTGGATCGGCTCAGCACCTGGGCAGGCAAGTGCGCCGCCGTCGGGCGACTCCGCGGCGACAAGTTCGCACTCACGCTGCGCCTCGCCCCCGAGCGCCGCCAGACCCGCCTGGCCCAGCTGGTCCAAAAAGCTGCCCCAGCCCGTGGTCCTCGACAACCGCCCCGTCATCCAGGTCGCCGCCTCGGGCTGAGTCCCCACGAAGGAGTGCCTTCGAGGACTCCCCTCCGGGCCTCCAGGCTGCCCTTGCCGCGGGTATCCGCTGTGTGGTCGTTCCCGGAGCACCACTCGAAACCTTGACTTCGAAGGCTGCAACCTCCGGCTCGCACTGTGCAGGGCTTCGAACTGAGCGGCGCCGCGTTCCTGCGACGGCACTCCTGACCGGTCCGCTCGACATCCTTCCCTCGCAGGTCGGGGCAGGTGCGAGCACTGCCCCTGGCCGAGGTCGGTGACGCCGGCGGGTGTGCCGACGGGACCGGAACGTGCCAGGTCGCCCGCTGGTAAACTGGGGAGACGCATCGAAACCGTTGGGGCCCGTACCGAGGGGTACGGGCCTCGACGCGTTCCGGGCGCCAGACCAGGAAGGTTCCCCCCATGAACGCGAAGCCTCCGGCCCTGAAGGGCGAACTCACAACGCCGCAGACGGCTGCCCCCGGCCTGCCGCCGGTCGATTCCTTCGACGCACTCGGGCTGCCGTCGGAGCTGACGGCGACGATGAGCGGCCTCGGCGTGACGGAGCCCTTCCCGATCCAGGCGGCGACCCTGCCCAACGCGCTGGCCGGCCGTGATGTCCTCGGCCGTGCGCGGACCGGCTCCGGCAAGACGCTTGCCTTCGGGCTTGCGCTGCTGGCACGGACGGCAGGTATGCGAGCGGAGTCGAAGCGGCCGCTCGCACTGGTCCTGGTGCCGACCCGGGAGCTCGCGCAACAGGTGAGCGACGCGCTGGCGCCGTACGCGCAGGCGCTGAACGTGCGGCTGGCGACCGTGGTCGGAGGGCTGGCGATCAACAGGCAGGCGGCGCTGCTGCGGACCGGCGCCGAAGTGGTCGTCGCGACGCCGGGGCGGCTCGCCGACCTCGTATCGCGTCGGTCCTGTGATCTGCAGCAGGTGCGGATCACGGTGCTGGACGAGGCGGACCAGATGTGCGACCTGGGATTCCTGCCGCAGGTCTCGGAAATCCTGGACCAGGTCCGCCCCGACGGACAGCGGCTGCTGTTCTCGGCCACGCTCGACCGCAATGTCGACCAGTTGGTGCAGAACTATCTGCACGAGCCGGTAGTGGCCTCGCTCGACCGTGTGGCGGGTTCGGTCACCACGATGGAACACCATGTGCTGAACGTCCACCCCGCCGACAAGTACGCGACCGCGACGGAAATCGCCGCGCGGGACGGCCGAGTCCTGATGTTCCTGGACACCAAGGCCGGCGTGGACCAGTTCACCCGGCACCTGCGGGCCAGCGGCGTACGGGCTGCCGCCCTGCACAGCGGGAAGTCGCAGCCCCAGCGCACACACACGCTCGGGCAGTTCAAGGACGGCGAGATCACCGTGCTGGTGGCCACCAATGTCGCGGCGCGAGGCATTCACATCGAGGCGCTCGACCTCGTCGTCAACGTCGACCCGCCGGCCGACGCGAAGGACTACCTGCACCGTGGCGGGCGTACGGCTCGTGCCGGGGAATCCGGGAAGGTGATCACGCTGGTCACCCCGAACCAGCGGCGGGACGTGAACCGGATCATGACCGACGCCCGGATCCGGCCGACTGTCACCCAGGTGCGCTCCGGCGAGGAGAAGCTGACCGCCATCACCGGGGCGAAGCGCCCGCCGATCGAAGGTAAGGGCAGAGGCAACGCCCCCTTCCGCGGCATGGGCACTCATCCGGGCCGCCCCAAGGAGTCCCGCAAGACGGCCGACGCCCGCAAGACAGCGGAAGCACGCGCGGCGGCCCGGGTGCGCAAGGGCCGCTGACCCGGACGAACTTGCCGGGCGGGGGCCGGTTCGGCGGGGCCCAGCCCGCGTCGCACGTGCCTGCCCCGGCGTCGGTCATGCCTGCTCTCCGCCGCCTGGTGCACGACGGCGGAGAGCGAACTGGGAGCAGTGCCTGCCCTTCCTCGAGCGACAGCCGTGCTGACGCAGGCGTTAGGGGCGGGCTCAGTTCTCCACTACCACTGCTCCCAGTGCAGGACCTGCTCCCGAGGAATCCTGCGTGCCGGCTTGAAGTCGGTGCCGATGGTGAAAGCCAGCGGGATGAAGGCGGCGAGCATCACCTCCTCATAGGGCACTCCGAGCACGTCGGCGAGTTCCTTTTCCAGCGGGCCCTGCGCCGTGGTCCACACGGTGCCCAACCCGCGGGCACGGGCGGCGAGCATGAAGCTCCACACCGCCGGGAGGATGGACCCCCAGGTCATGGACTGGTCGAGCACGGAGGCGCCTTCCGTGCGGCCTTCGACGGCCGGGATGACGAAGGCGGGCACACGGTGGATGTTGTGGTTCAGGTGCCGTAGGCCGTCCGAGATCCGTTCCATGGAGCCAGGGTGAGCGAACATGCGCGGCAGGTCCCGCTCGGTCGGAGGCTGCCCACCTCCGGTCGACAGCGCGCGGCGGAAGATGTCCCCGACGAGGCGGCGCCGGTCGGGGTCGGTGACGACGATGAAGTGCCAGCGCTGCCGGTTGCGCCCCGTCGGTGCCTGTGTGGCCAGATCGATGCACTCGTCGATCAGGGACCGTGGGACCGGGCGGTCCAGGTCGAGGCGCTTGCGCACCGCGCGGGTGGTGGACAGCAGTTGGTCGGGGGTCAGGTCCAGGGTCACAGGAGCCTCCTCGGTGTCGGGCGATGGTGTTGCGGACAGGACTCAGGCGCGGGCCTGGGCCTCGTGGCTGATGCGGGTGCGCAGGCCGATGGACGCGAGGGTGGCGCCGAGCAGCGAGAAGCAGCACTCCTGCGGTGATCGTGACCGCGCCGACTCCGTCGAAGCCCCGGGCTGTGCTGTGCGAGCGGTCCGCTCTCGGCAGCACCATCGGCGCGAGGACCAGGACCAGCAGGGCGATCGGCACCGGGAAGGAGAACACCAGTCGCCAACTGAGCTCGGTCAGCAGCCCGGAGGCGATGAGTCCGCCGCTGTATCCGGTGGCGCCGGCCAGGGCGTAGACGCCGAGCGCTCGGTTGCGCTGCGCGCCTTCGGTGAACGTAGTGGTGATGAGTGAGAGGGCCGCCGGGGCGGTGAGCGCCGCGGCCAGCCCCTTGACCACCCGCGTGACGACCAGCGCCCATCCATCCGAAAGCAGCCCGCCAACCAGGCTTGCGGCGGCGAAACGGCCAAGGAAAGCAGGAACATGCGGCGACGACCGAACAGGTCGGCCATGCGACCTCCCAGCAGCAGGAAGCCGCCGTAGGCGACCGCATACCCCGACACCAGCCACTGCAGCATCCCCTCCGACAGCGACAGATCCCGCCCGATCGCGGGCAGGGCGACCCCCCATCAGCGACAGGTCCATCGAGTCCAGGAACACCGCAGCGCAGAGCAGTAAGAGGGCCACTCCCTTGCGACCATCGGGCTTGTCCACGCCAGACCTCCACCAGAGCAACAATGCTTGGCTAACAGATAGTTGGCGAGCATACGATTCAGATGATTGGCAGTCAAACAATCTGGTGACAGATGATTACTAGTAGGGTGGCGGCAGCCAGGAGGGAGACCACATGCCGTCCACGAACACGGACCGCGCAAGCACCGACTACTTCCCCCGGCTCGCCGCGGAGCGCTTGGACATCGCCCTGTGCCGGGCCTCAGCTGCCGTTGCCCGGGCTGCGGATGCCCGGGCCGGCGCGCTCGGACTCGGCGTCGGCCAGCATCTGGTGCTGAAAATGCTGGCCGAGGTAGGCCCTTGCTCGCAGCGCGTCCTGAGCGACGAACTGCGCATCGACCGCACCGTGATGGTCGGCGTCTGCGACGGCCTTGAACAGGCAGGCCACCTACGCCGTGAGCGAGACGTCGCAGACCGCCGCGCGTACGCCGTCACCATCACCGATTCCGGCCGCCAAATCCTCGCCCAGGCCGAAGATGCTGTGCCCGAGTTCCTTGACGGGACCTTCCATGCCCTCACCCCTACGGAGCGCGGGCAGCTCTCCAGTATCCTCGGCAAACTGCTGCAACCTCGCCCGTGACCGGATCACCCGGCCCTGGACAGGGAGCTCCAACGCTCTGCGCTTGAGGCCCGCTCCGAGTGTCGACAAACGATCGTCTGCCGACACCCGCACCCGTGATCACGAACCCAGACCGACACTGTCGACAACTCGCGTCGGACGAAGGGCTGCACGTGACGTGCCGGTCAGCTCCTCCGAGAAGGACCGCCGCCCCCAAGGTGCGCCGTCGACGGTGACAGCAGGCGTCTCAGCCAGGCCACGAACCAGAGCCGCGCCGTTACCCGGCTCAGCGGCCCGAAGTGGGACTTTGCGTGACTGTGCCCTCGGAACTCGCGGTTATCCGGTCGAGGTCGTGCGCCGCCTTGGCCAGCAGATCGAGCATGGCGAGCTCCGCCCGCGCCGGGTCACGCTCCCGGACCGCGTCCAGCACTGCCTGATGGCTGGGCACCGGGTCGTCGGCCGCGGCATGGGCGTGGACGAGCCGGTCGCGCTCCCGGAGACCTGGTTCGAGCAACATGTCCATGCGCGTCAGCATTTCGTTGCCGGTGGCCGCCAGCAGCGCCCGGTGGAAAGCCGCGTCGGCCTCTGCCGCAGCAGCCGAGTCGGCCTGGGCCCGTCCCATGGCATCCAAGGCACCCTGGAGCGCGGCCAGGTCCGCTTCCGTCCGGTGCAGGGCGGCGCGGTGCGCGGCCGCAGGCTCGACGATGGACCGGACGTCCGCGAGGTCCCGCATCAGCTGTTCGCCGCCACCGCTGTCGACTCTCCAGCGAATGATGTCCGCGTCGAGGAGGTTCCAGCGGCTGCGTTCGGTGACGAAGGTCCCGCGCTTCTGGCGGGCGTCGATCAGTCCTTTGCTCGCGAGGACCTTGAGCGACTCGCGCATGACGGTGAGGCTCACATCGAGCTCCTCGCCCAGCGCACGAATGTCCAGGGTCGCCCCCACGGGGATGCCGCCGCTCACGATGCGCGCCCCGAGGATGTGCACAACCTGACCATGGACACCTCGCCCACTGTAGGACGCCATGTCGCCCTCTCCTTTCGATGCGCGCACCGTGGTGCGCGCGGGTGCGGGTGCTGCCGCGCATGCAGAGTGATCGCATCTTACCGGCACGCATTAATTATGAATACATCTTGACACTGTAGGGGCTCCCGCACACGATGAAGCCACTTCACCGAGCCGCCCACGCAGGAGCCGCCTGTCATGTTGTCGTTGTCCGTACCAAGGTCGTACACACGCGCTACAGGTCCGGCGGGTTCCTGCCGACCTTGAAACCGCTGTACCAGGACCCCGAGCTCCTCGGCGTCGAGGACGAATTCCTGGGCGGCCAAGGGGTGTTCGACGTCTACAGCCGAGCCGCCGCCGACCTGCCCCTCTTCTATCGGGCGCCCGGGATGCAGATCCTGAGCGACGTTCTCGGCGGCCCCGTTCTCGACGCGCTCAAGGGCCGCACCTCTCCAGCGGCCGCGATCAAGGCCGGACTCGACGCCTACCGGCAGCAGGTGAAGCGATGAGCACCTCATCCTCCGCCCCTGTTACTGCTTCCCGCCCCCGCTCCCCCGCAAGCTGACCACGGAAGGCGCGCTCCGCCATGCCCACCCCGCTGCCCGCCCATCTTCCCGCCACCCTCACGATCTCCCTGTGGGACTTCACCTGGTACACCCGCACCGGCCCCGGCGAGCCCTTCGCCGACCTCGACCGCGCCTTCGCCGAAGCGGTCGAGCGCGGATACAACACCGTCCGCATCTGCGCCATGCCGCTGCTGCTCTTCGGCACCGGCCTCGATACCACCAGGCTCCGGCTCGGCCCCCTCGGCGGTCAGTACGGGCAGCGAGTGCGCTGGTACGACGTACGCGGCACCACCGAGATCGACGCGCGGGCCCATCTGCTCGCCCTGTTCGAGGCGGCCAGGCGGCACGACTGCTTCGTCATCCTCTCCAGCTGGGAATACCAGCAGTCGCCCTCCTTCGCCGGTGACCGGACCTGGTTCGACGCGATCATGGCCATCGCCCCCGAGCGCCGGGCGGAGGCACTCGCCGGCGCACTGGCCGACCTCATCGACTTCTTGGCCGCCCACGACGGCCTGGACGAGCGGATCGCCTTCACCGAACTCCACAACGAGGTCCAGGCCGGCCGCCTGGCCGAGGGTCTGACCGATGACGACACCGTCGTGGCCCTCCGTCCCCGCCTGCAACGCGGCCTGGACCAGTTCCGCAAGCGCCACCCCGACCGGCCGGTCACCGTCAACTACGCCCACGTGCCCGTCGGCTCGATGCGAGGTATCCCCCGCGACATCGACGTAGCCGTCTTCCATCCCTACGTCTACGGCGTCCTCGACGAACTCCTCGACGCCTACGCCCTGCGTGACTTCTCGCGGCCCTTCCCCCAGGAACGGGCCTCCCGGGAACTGCTGCGCACCGGAGCGCCCGCCCTGGAGGACTGGGCGCCACCGGAGGAGGACCGGTGGCGCCTCGAAGCGACCGTCGTCGGCCTCCGTGAGGTCTACGTCCACGACTGGTGCGACCCGGACCTCTTCGACGCCTGGCTCTACGACCGCTACGCCGTCCACCGCGCCGCGATGGAGGCGAAGCTCAGCATCTGGATCGCCGCCGCAGCCGACTGGGCCGCCGAGACGGGAGTTCCCTTCATCTTCGGCGAAGGGTGGATCGGCTACACACCACTGCACGGCAGCTTCGAGGAGGGACCGGTCGGCGCCGCGTTCTGCCACCGCGCCGTCACCGAAGCCGCCCGGGCCGGAGCACGTGGAGCCGTCGTCTGTTCCAACGCCGCCCCCCAGCACCCCATGTGGCAGGACATCCGCCTCCAGCAGGAGTGCAACGCCCTGCTGCGCGACCTAACCGCCCTCTGACACGCCCTAAGCCGTGCGGGCCGCGCGCATGTGCGCGGCCCGCACGGCCCACGCTCACATGTGCCGGTCACTGCTCCTGCTGGAGCGGCGGGTCAGAAGACTCGATCGGCGAAGACGGAGGAAGCAGGCGAAACGGCCGGCGCAATGGCATCGCACCGAGCTATCAGTACCGCACCGTCGAGTGGCTCCGGTTCCTCCAAGCCGATGGCCGCCGTGGTCACGAGGAGATGCTCACCGGTCAGGCAGACACTGGACGGCTGGACGGCAGGCACCGGGACCGCCAGCAGAAGCGTGACATCGGGGGCGTAGCAGCGGATCTGCCCGGCGCCCCAGATCGCGCTCCACAAGCGGCCCGCGGTATCCACCGTCATGCCATCCGGGCGGCCGACCGCGGGCACGTCGTACGCCGTCATGGCACAACCTCTCGGCCCCGCAACCGTGTCGCCACGGGGTGTGTTCGCTCGGGCAGGATCAGCGGATGGCGCTGCCGGGGGCGGCGTCCAGCAGGGCCAGTTCGTCCCGGTGGGGCAGCCCTTCCCAGTCGCCGCTGGAGGCGACGGCGAATGCCGCGGTGGTGGTGGCACGCTGGAGCCTGGCATCGGGATCGAGGGCGTCGATCAGGCCTGACAGGTACCCGGCGCAGAAGGCGTCGCCCGCGCCGACGGTGTCGGTGACCGGCACGGGGCGGGCGGCCGCGTGCACCGGGACCGCCCCGGGGAGGTACAGGTCGGCGCCGTCCGCGCCGCGTTTGACGACGACCTCTCCGATGCCCGCCCCGAACAGGTCCGCGATCAGGTCTGCTTCCCCTCGCTCCGGGGACGTCCCGGGGGCGGCGGAGAGCAGGGGAAGTTCGTCGTCGGACGCGATCACGACATCCACGTAGGGAAGCAGGAGGTGCAGTGCCGTTGTGGCGGCCTCGTGGCTCCACAGCCGCGTGCGGTGGTTGACGTCGAGAGTGACCGTCCAGCCGTGCTCCGCGGCGTACTCGGCAGCGGACCGCACCGCTGCAAGAGGGCCCTCTCCCAGGGCGCAGGTGATGCCGGTCAGGTGCAGGATGCGAGCACCCGCTTCCAGGGCCGGGGTCAGGTCCTCGGGCCGCTGGCGGGAGGCGGCGGAGCCTGAGCGCCAGTAGTGCACCCGCGCCAGGTCGGCGACGCGGCGCTCCCGGAGCATGGCGCCGGTCGGCGCCTCCGGATCCGTCGTGGCGTGGCTGGTCCCGACCCCCTCGCCGCGCAACGTGCGAAGGATCAGTCGGCCCGGCTCGTCCCTGCCGGTGCGTCCGGCCCACGAGACGCGGTGGCCCAGCCGCGCCACGCCCACAGCGACGTTGAACTCGGCCCCCGCCACTGTCGTGCGGGCCGTTCCATCAGCACCTAGCGGCCCATCGGTCTGCAGCGACAACATGGCTTCACCGAAGGTGAGGACTTCCACGGCCGGAGAGTTCACGAGCGGGCCTCCGTACGGCAGACACTCAGGAAGTCCTTCGCCCGCTTCCGCAGGGCGGCCAGGTCGCCGCCGTGAGGGGCGTCACCGGCGAGCGGGCTGCCCACTCCCACGGCCACAGCTCCTGCCGCGAAGTACTCCGCGGCCGCCTGTGCGTCAACGCCGCCGACCGGTACGAACGGCAGGTCGGGGAAGGGGTCGCGCAGGGCGCGGAGATACGCGGGGCCGCCCAGCGAGGCGGGGAACAGCTTGACGGCACTCGCGCCTCCGGTGCTCACCGCGACCGCTTCGGACGGGGTGAGCGCACCCGCCAGCACGGGCAGGTGCCGGGCCACGGCCTCCTCGAACCCACCGCCGAGCGCGGGAGTGACGATCCAGGTCGCGCCCGCTTCCTGGGCACGCCGGGCATCGTCGGCAGTGACGACAGTCCCCGCCCCGATCGCGATGGACGGGTCGACAGCGTTCGCCGCTCGGGAGATGACCGTGAGGGCGTCGACCGTGTTCAGGGAGACCTCGATGAGCCCGATGCCCTCCTCCGCGAGGGCCAGAACGGTGCGCATCGAGGCTTCGGCATCGCGGCCTCGCACGATCGCGACGAGGCGGTCGCGGCGCAGCCGGGTGGTGAATTCGTCTGTTTGCATGTGGGCTTGCTGCTCCATGAGGTGGTGACGTTACGTGTGTGTCCAGTACGGACATCAGGGCGGTACGGCGGCCAGGGCGGTGGCCGGCTGATCACCACTCGGCGAAGGAGCCGTCCGGATGGCGCCAGATCGGACCACGCCAGTCCGGTGTTCTTCCGTCGGCCGCCCGAACGACTCCCTCATCGACCTCGATCCCCAGTCCCGGCCGGGTGGGCCGGTTCAGATGCCCTTCGTCGAAGCGGAAGACCTCTCGGTCGACGACGTAGTCGAGCACCTCGGCACCCGCGTTGTAGTGGATCCCGATGCTCTGTTCCTGGATGAGGAAGTTCGGAACGGAGAAGGCGATCTGAAGGCTGGCGGCGAGGGAGAGCGGCCCCAGGGGGCAGTGCGGGGCCACCAGTACGTCGAAGGTCTCCGCCAGGGCCGCCATCCGACGCACCTCGGAGATGCCGCCGGCATGCGAAAGGTCCGGCTGCAGAACGGCGATACCGGCCTGGAGGGCGGGCAGCGCGTCGGTCCGTGAATAGAGCCGTTCTCCCGTGGCCACGGGGATCGGCGTCGCCTCGACGACATCGCGCAACCGGTGGGTGTGCTCGGGCAGCAGGGGTTCCTCGACGAACAGCGGATTCAGCGGCGCAAGGTGCGGCAGGACCCGGCGGGAGTTCGCCACGTTGAACCGGCCGTGGAAGTCCATGGCGAAGTCGCGGTCGGGACCGAGGACCTCGCGGGCCGTCGCGGCTCGCTGGACGACGGCATCGATGTCACGGGTGCTCGCGATCCGGTTCATCCTGCCGGAGGCGTTCATCTTCACCGCGGTGAACCCGGCCTCCACCTGCGCCTGGACGGCGTCGGCGATCTCCTCCGGTTCGTCTCCGCCCACCCAGCTGTAGGCCCGCACCCGCTCGCGGACCGGCCCGCCAAGGAGCACGTGGACGGGGACCCCCAGCGTCTTGCCGGCGATGTCCCACAGCGCCTGGTCGAGTCCGGCGACGGCGCTCGAGAGAACTGGGCCTCCTCGGTAGAAGGAGCCCTTCGTCATGACTTGCCAGTGGTCCTCGATACGCATCGGGTCCTTGCCGATGAGGAGTTCGGCGAGCTCGTGGACGGCGGTGCGCACGGTCGCCGCTCTCCCCTCGACGACCGGCTCGCCCCAGCCGACGACGCCGTCGTCGGTCTCCACGCGGCAGAAGAGCCAGCGGGGTGGTACGGCGAAGGTCTCGACGCGTGCGATCTTCAAGAAGGTGCTCCAGGAGATGGCCGCGGGCAGCGCGGCTTCGGATGAGGCCGGGTTGGTTCAGGAGCGACGGGGGCTCCGGAGGACCGCCGTTCAGGACGAGTTCTTCATGACGCTCCATCCGCCGTCCACGACGAGCGACGCGCCGGTCATGAAGGAGGCGTCGTCGCTGAGGAGGAAGCCGATCGTCGATGCGATCTCCTCCGGCCTGCCGAGCCTCTTCGCGGCGGTCTCCTCGGCCGTGGCACGCCGGTCGGCCTCGTCGATGTCCTCCCACGCCTGGGTCAGCACCGGCCCGGGCAGGACGGAGTTGACGCGGACCTGCCCTCCGTACTCCACGGCGAGCTGCCGGGCCAGCCCGGTCAGACCGGCCTTGGCCGCGGCGTACGCGGGGCGCCCGGGCAGCCCCACGAGCGCGTGAACCGACGAGACCAGGACAGCACTGCCGCCGGTGGCGCGCAGATCGTCGAGGCAGGCACGGAAACCCAGGTAGGAGCCGGTGAGCGAGACCGCGAGCTGACGGTTCCACTCCGCCGCATCGATCTCGTCGGCCGCCCCGATCCGTACGGTGCAGGCGTTGCTCACCAACGCGTGGACGGGACCGAACGCCTCACGAGCAGCATGAACCGCCGTCTGCCACGACGATTCCTGGGACACATCGCAGTGCTGGAACAGCGCCCGGCCACCGGCATCACGGATCCCTTCGGCGACCTGCCTGCCGGCGTGCGCATCGATGTCGGCGAGCAGCACACCAGCACCCTCCGAGGCCAGCCGCCGGGCCGTCGCGGCACCGATGCCGGACGCGGCGCCGGTCACCAGGACGCAGCGCCCCTCGAAGCGCCTGCTGTAGGTCGAATGCAGTGGATCCACGAACGGTCTCCAGGTACATGGCAGGTGAACAGATCAACGACATTAAATATTAATTATTGGTTTGCGCCAAGGGTTGCGCGGTGTTCTCATAACCAGCCATCGGCACCGGGACACGCGATCCGCGACCTCGCCGGTCCGTCGAACAGACCCTGACGCAATCTGCCTCAAGATATTGACGGACGCTCAAGCCTGCACCAAAGTGCTCGCGTTGCCGGATTCCAGGCCGTACGAAACTCCGTCGACCGAGTAGGGCGACAGTTTGAGCCGATCGTCACCGAGCTGGCGGACGGCGTCAGTGAGGTCGACGTTGAGGCCCGCGAGATCGGGTGTGTTCCCGTCCTTGATGGCGGTCCGGAACGTCTTTGTGTGGTCGGGTCGTGGGTCCGCAGCCTGACCTGCGCGCGTCCTGACCGCAACGGGGCGGCCGAGGACGTGCCGCATCCCGCGAGGAGCCCCGGCCCGCAACCCCCGCAGCGCGTAGCAGACTCCGTCGGCTGAGGTCAGACACGTCAGTCCTCCAGGCGCAGGGTCGTACGAGGTACGGCCACCAGCTCGGCGGATTCCACTGCGGCTCGGGTCCGGGCAGCGTCCAGGCCTTCGCGTGCCGAACGGTCGACGTAGACGCGGGCTGCACGATCCAGCGGCAGAACCCGGATCTCCATGCCGTGCTGTACGACGGCGTCGGCGAAGCGGCGCAGTCCGATCTCCCAGTCGGGCCCGTACCAGAAGTGGTCGGCGACGAGCTTGCCGTCGATGTAGGCCCTGGCCGCATCCCCGGTGTAGCGCAGTCGCAGCAGCACTTCCCCCTCATCGTCCAGGACGGTTGCCGGGATGGTGAGGTGGTGGACGGCGGCCTTCTCGAAGTCCTCGTCACGCGGCGCGGAGGCCCGCTGGTGGGAACCGCCGGTGCGGGCGGACGGAGCGACGGCCTGTGTCTGCAAGGCTTCGACGGCGGGCTGCGGCAGCCGCGGGGCGGGGCTCAGCGACCAACGCGCGAAGGTGCCGTCCGGCACGGGCCGACCTGCTTCTGCACCGTGCAGGGAAGCCGGAGCGGGCAGCAGGGCGATGGATGGTGTCGGCGAGGTGGTGTGCAGGCGCAGTTCGTCTCCGTCGGCGAGCACCAGGTCGTCGCTGAGAACAAGACGGTCTTGTCCGTAGACGTGCAGCCGGTTCAGCCGAAGCGCCTCGGTGTGGGACAGCACCAGGACGCGTGCGCTGCCGGTGGGACCGTCCAGGGTCAGAAGTGCCCCGGTGCCCGGTTCGGTGACCGTGACGAGTGTGGCGTCGGCGCCGAGCGCCACCTGGGCAGGGCCGGCGACGTCCACATTCGCGGGCAGGGCCAAGGACACCGGGATCCCGTCGGTGGCCGCCAGCACGGTGAGCGGAACGCCGTCCACTTCCAGGCGGGTCACCGGCTGGGCGGTGGCCCAGTCGAGTCGCAGCCCGGCGCCGAGGTCGAGGCCGATCGGCCACACGAAGTGCGCGCCGGTGGGAACGCTGACCGGCTGCGCGGGCAGGGTAACGGTGCGGCCACTGTCCAGGTGAACCCGGAACTGGACGTCCTTGTGGTCGGGCAGCGTCTCGTGCGGCTGATGGTTGTTGACGAAGAGGAAGCCCTGTCCCCCTGCCGAGCGGAAGGCCCAGCGCAACGTGACGCGGTCGTCGAGCGACTCGGGTTCGGCATCAGGTAGCGACATCGGCATCCGGGCCAGTTCCGCGCCGTATGCGTGCAGGAACAGGTGTTGCAGTCGCAGCGCGTGGAAGACGGGCCGGACCTGCCCGTACTCCCCCAGCGGCGCCTGGAAGTCGTAGGTGACCGTCGGCAGGTCGTTGGGGTAGCCGGTGTCGTGGCTCTCCTGGTTGGGTTCCTTGAGGTCCAGGCGCTGCGAGCACCCGTGGTAGAGGTAGTAGCCCTGCCAGACCGAGCCACTGCCCAGCTTGGCCAGCGCCAGCGAGGTGATGTCCTGGCTGGGCACGGTCGGGCGGCGGTGGTAGGCGATGGCCATGCCGCCGCCCAACTCGCATGTGGCGTACGGGTAGCGGCGATCATCCGGACCGCTTCCGGTCGGCGCCGAGGAGCGCAGATCGGCGCCGATGGCGTGGTCGTCGCGGATCGGCGTGAAGAAGTAGTGGCGCCGCATCTCCCGCGTCCACCCGTCGTACGCATCCTCCCAGAACGCCTCCGGGTACCCGCCGTACAACGGCAGCAGGTTGTCGCGCGGGATGTCCGCCGCGCCCCAGCCGGTTGCCGTCCACAGCGGTGCTCGCATGCCGGCGCTCTCGGCCATGCTTCGCAGGGTGGCCAGGTGTGCCGGCTGGTCGTAGAGCTCGTTCTCCACCTGGACAGCCACGATCGGCCCGCCGTCCTCGTGGAAGAGGCCGCGCAGCTCGTGGGAGATACGGCGGTAGTAGGGCTCGACCAGCGCGAGGTAGGCGGGGTCGTCGGTGCGCACAGCGCAGCCGGTCTCCTCGAGCCAGTCCGGGAACCCCCCGTTACGGCATTCACCGTGCGACCAGGGCCCGATCCGCATTGCCACGACCAGACCGACCTCGTGGCACAGCGTCACGAAGCGGCGCACGTCCAGGTCGCCGTCGAAGCAGAAGACGCCGGCCTCGTTCTCGTGCTGATTCCAGAACAGATAGGTGGCCACCAGATCGACGCCGCCGGCCTTGATCTTGAGCAGCTCCTCGCGCCACTCGACGGCCGGGTAGCGGCTGAAGTGGAACTCCCCCATCACGGGGATCCACGGGTGGCCGTCCCTGAACAGGCTCCGGCTGTCGACCATCACGGAGTGCGGTGTGGAGGCCGGACTCCCCATGGGCAGATGACCGGTCAGGGGCACGGAGGGGGCACGGACTTGCAGAGACAACATGACAGGCGGCTCCTGCGACAACGGCTCGGTGAAGTGCGTTCATCGTGGGCGGGCCGTCAAACCCTGTCAAGATGTATTCATAATTAATGGTTGCCGACCGACGCGGGTGGGACCACTCGTGCCGGGCGGGCCGGGTGCAAGGGCGGCTGACACGAGAGCCGACCACTCTGCTCACGAGAACTGCTGCAGTCGGGCCAAGTTCACGTTGGAGCCGACGGCGGCGCCCGGACCACAACGCCACCATTCGTCGGCCGGACGGTTCACCCGAGAGGCGCCCGGATCTCCGGTCGTCTCAACCAGCAGCCGTACCTTCCTGACGCTCAGTCAGGAGAGTCTGCCGACGCGGGGGGGGCGTCCTCGGCACAGAACCAGTGCCACCGCGGACGTGGTCTTTGCAGGAATCGGGGCATCCGCTGCCTGAGGAGGCTCCATAACCTATGAGTGCAACAGCCAAGAAGAAGTCCAAGTCCAGCGTGTACCTGTCGCTTGGCACCACTGCCTTCGGCGCGCTGAGCGTCGTGAAGCAGGCCAGGCTCGCGCGGGAGGAAAGCGACACCCTCCGCCTGGTCGACGCCGTGATCTCGACCGCCAAGATCGTTACCGGTCTGGCGGTCCTCTACCGCGAGCTCAAACGCCTCGGCAACGATGACGTCCTGCTGGGGTGAGGGCGCCGGCACCCGCGCGTAGGTAAGGCCGGGGCAGGCTGGGATTCGTCTGGACGACCGATGCGGGGTCATCCCGCCCGAGCAGTGGCACGGCAAGAGCCGAACCGAACAGCCTCGCCGGGACAGCGGTTGGCCCCGCTGTCCCGGCGTCACAGCTGGTGACGGACTCCGGCCTCCTGCTGCGCGGCGGTGAGCTGCTCACGAAGGCCGCCCTCGATGGACCTGCGGGCAGCGCCACGCCGGAACAGTGGCAGTACGGTGCGCTGCTTGCTGTCTTCCACGAGGAGCGCCAGCCCGCCGTACAGCGCGTAGACACCGATACCGAGACCCGTCCAGCCCGCCGCGACCTGCAGTGCGTTTCCCAGACCCGCCTCATAAAGGCCTGTGAGGCCGAAGCGCAGTGCGGTGAGGGTGAGCAGCACCGCGAACAGAGGCTTCGACTGCGCCGCCGCACCCGCGAGGGCGAGGACGAAGGGAACCAGCGCCAGAAGGAAGACGGCTTGTGCCACCACCGGCCGGCCCGGTGGGGAGTCGAGGGAGGTCACGCTGGTTCCGGCCCAGGCGGCACCGAGGAGGAGCATTGCGGTGCCGGCGCCGGCGTCGCGGGCGAGGAAGGCGAACAGTCCAGCGACTGACTGCAGGGGCACGACGAAGATGAGGACCAGAAGCAGCAGGATGCTGCTCTGTCCTGCCGGGACCCAGGCCAGCTGGAGTGAGGACAGGACCACGCTGCCGACACCGAGGGCGAAGAACCCCAGCGGCAGGGGGCTGGCGATCGGGCGGAGCACGATTCGGGTCACCGCGTCAGTGGTCAGCGGTTCGGACGGGCCGGATGAGTCGGAAGCTTGGGGCACAGTCGCAGCGTACGGGCCGGCGAGTATGCCGCCGCAACAGGACCGACTCGGCCGCGCGAGTGAACCCTCCCGTGCCCGATCCGCCGGCCTGGATACGAACAACCACAATTTTGCAGGCTGTCCGTTGCTGATCAACGCTGACGGGCAGTCGGTCCGGGACAGCAATCAGCCGAGGAGAGGAACCCGTCCAGTGTCCGCCGAACTTTCCGACGACCTGAAGAAGCTCATCGACGACACCCCGGTCTTCGCGACCGTGGCCACGATCCAGCCCGACGGCAGCCCGCAATTGTCCATCACCTGGCTCGCCAGGGACGGCGACGATCTGCTGGTCTCCACGACCACCGGCCGTCGCAAGGAGAAGAACCTGCGTACCGATCCCCGGATCACCGTCATGATCAACCCCGCGAACGCGCCCTACACCTACGCCGAGATCCGCGGTTCGGCCACGCTGACCACTCAAGGCGGCCAGCAACTGATCGACACCCTCTCGCGCAAGTACACGGGGAAGGAATACTCGGACTTCAACCCGGCGTCGAAGGACGACGCCGACCGCGTCGTCATCCGTATCACCCCGCGCAAGGTCGTCGGCTCGATCTGACCCGCCCGCGCAGCGCACCCGGCAGAACCCGTCGGAGGGGCTCGCAGGAGCAACCCCTGCGGGCCCCTGGCCCGCCCGCCCCGAACCCCGGCCTGCGCCCACATCCCCGGGAGGCCAGTTCGACCCCCGCCAGGCGGAACACCGGCCGTCCCTGACCCGACTGGGGAAGAGCTGGTATTCCAGCAGTGCAGTCTTCGGCGGCAGCGCCGTTACGGAGAACTGCCGTCTCAGACCGGTGAGCGCCCCGGATGCAGCCGGACTTGACCGTGACTGCCCGCCCGCGAGGTGATCCCGTGTCCTCCGCCAACGCCTCCCCCTCCGTCTGCGTGACCCGCATGCCGCCGGGCTCGACGACGACGGGGACGGGGCGGAGCATTGAGGTGCAAGGTCACAGGCAACCAGGGGCCTCGTGCGGACCGGGGTGAGTCACCGTCGGTGGGCGATCTCTTCCGCCACCTGGGCTGCCTTGTTCACGCCGTCGATCATGTAGCGCCGCCATGCGGGTGCGAGGCCCAGGCGTACGAGGGGTCCTCGTCCGGGCAGGGGCTTGAACTCGTAGGTCCAGCGGATGAGGGTGCCGTCTCCGTCGGAGCTGAAGGTCCATTCACCACGTACGCCGCTGACCAGACGGCCCAGCACGTTGGTGAACTCGGTGAGCTCGTATGCGAAAGAGTGCGGGGCGGTGTACTCGGTCAGGCGCTCGACGGCGGTGGAACCGTCACTGAGGTCCGGGTTGCGCGACTGGCCGGCCGCGTCCCAGGCCCCGGTCTGGTTCTTTGCGCCGCGGACGCCGGGGAAAGGGCCCCAGCCGGTGAAGACGAGGGAGAGGTCGATCGGCACGATGATGTCGAACGCTTCTCGCGGAGTAAGCGTGGTGCGGGTCTGCACGGTCACCGGGACGCTGACGTCTCCGTCATTGATCAGTGTCATGGTCGTGTCCTTACCAGCTGACGGGGCCGAAGCGGTCGATGAAACGGCCCGTTCCGGCGTTCGGGTGTTCGGTCGCGAGGGTGACGATCGCGTCGGTGCCCTCCGTGACGGTCTGGGTGCCTCGGTGGCCGTTGAAGTCGGTGGCGGTGAAGCCGGGGTCGGCCGCGTTCACCCGGATGTCCGTCAAAGCTTTGGCGTACTGGGTGGTCAGCATCGTCACCGCCGCCTTGGAGGCGGTGTACAGCGGCATCGGGAACTGCGACTCGACGCGCTCGGGGTCGTGGGTCAGGGCCTGTGATCCCATGCCGCTGCTGACGTTCACCACGGCCGGATGCTGCGCCTTGCGCAGCAACGGCAGGAACGCGCTGGTCACGCGGACGATGCTGACGACGTTCATCTCGAAGACGTGCGAGGCGTCGGCCGCGGTGAGCTGCTCGGCGGGCACGGCCGGTCCGGGGACGCCGGCGTTGTTGATGAGGGTGTCGATGCGGCCTTCTTGGGCCGCGATGTCGGCGACGGCCGCGGCGACGGAGGTGTCGTCGGTGACGTCGATCAGAACGAAGCGGGCGCCGAGCTCGGTGGCGGCGGCCTGGCCGCGCTCCGGGTCGCGGGCGCCGAGGAGGACGGTGTGCCCCAGGGAGGCGAGGCGGCGGGCGGTCTCGAAGCCGAGGCTCTTGTTGGCCCCGGTGATGAAGGTGATGTTCATGGATCCAGCATCGACACCGGGGCGGGAAGCAACCAGAGAAAGCCATTCGGTAGGAAAACGGGTACCACCCTCACCGGCCCGGCGCGCCGCACAATGGGATCATGAGCGCAGACGAGACCGGTTTGGGCGCCACGATCCGTTCCTGGCGCAATCGGCTGACCCCGGCCGCCGCGGGACTCCCGGCACGGCACGGCCGCAGAACCTCCGGTCTGCGCCGCGAGGAGCTGGCCGAGCTCGCCGGTCTGTCCGTCGACTACATCGTGCGCCTGGAACAGGGGCGCTCCACCACCCCCTCGGCCCAGGTCGCCGGGGCTCTCTCCCGCGCTCTGCACCTGAACCGCGCCGAGCGCGATCACCTGTACCAGCTGGCCGGCCTGCGCGCGCCGGACGACAACACGATCAGCGAGCACATCCCGCCCGGCATGCAGCGCGTCATCCAGCGGCTGGGCGATACCCCGGTGGCGGTCTTCGCCGCGGACTGGCGCCTGCTGTGGTGGAACCGCAGCTGGGCCGCACTCCTCGGCGACCCCGCCACGATCCCACCGGACGAACGCAGCCTCGTGCGCGCCCGCTTCCCCGTCGCCTCCGACCGCGGGCAGCTCGCCACCTGGCCGGTCACCGAGCTGGACCCCGAAGCATCGGACCGCGCCATCGTCGCGGACCTGCGCAGGGCCTCCGCCCGCTACCCCAACGACCCGCGACTGACTCGCCTGCTGCGCAGAACCATCGACGGCAACCCGCGCTTCGCCGAGCTGTGGCAAGAGGGCGCCGTCGCCAACCACACGGAGGACCGCAAGACCGTCCGACACCCGTCCGTCGGCGATATCACGGTCAACTGCGACATCCTCACAGCGACCGATACCGACCTCAAGGTCGTCATCTACACGACCGAGCTCGACAGTGAAGACGCCACCAAACTCGACCTCACACGCGTCACCGGCACCGCCCCCTCCCGGTCCGTGTGAATTGCGGGCTTGTCCAACTACTTCGGATCGGTAAGGACCTTCTGCTTCAGGCAGCGCGCGGCGTCGGCCCAAGGCGGACTGCAGCCGGTTCGGTCCGGGCCGGTCCAGCACGAGCTCATCTCTCCTCGCCCTCGGCGATGCGGGCGGCGAGGTAGCCGGCCCGGCCCAGCTCTCACTTGCCGGTTGGCCCCACCGATGGGCGGTGGAGGCGGTGATACCGAACAGGTCGCTAACGATCACCGGAGGCAGTTCCGTGACCGCCTCGATCATGGCGGTGTTGCGGGCGCTGAGGATGGGCAGGCCGTTGGCACGCATGAGGGTCAGAACCGATGCCGCGGCGCGTGGATCTGCTGCTCCAGCAGGGCTGCCAGGGTAGGCGGAAGCAGGACGGGGTGGTGGGCAAAGGTGAAGTACGCGCGGCCTTCCCGGGTGCTGTAGCGGTCGGTGGTGAACTCAACAACGCGGCTGACCTGCTCGACATCGACCCCCGACAACTCCGCTGAGGATCACTGGCCCGCCGTTAGGACGTGATCACGGCGGGGTTTCCCTCGCTCCAGACGCTGGTGATCCTGCGGTGCGTGAACCGCCAGCCGTCCGGGGTGCGGCGCAGCCGGTCGTCGTAGCGACCCCCGCCAAGGAACTTCTCGCCATCGGGCAGGCCAAGGCGGACATGCTGGGCCTGGTAGTAGCACGTGTGCTCGGCCTCGTCACCCTGCACTGCGGCGACATGGTTGCCGTTCAGATGATGGGTGGCGTCGAAGCGCTCCACGCTGGTGCTGATCCTGGCAACGATCGCGTCAGGCCCGCAGAGCCGTTCTCCCGAACCGCTGTACTCCCAGCAAGCGTCATCGGTGAACAACGCGCCCAGTGCCTCCCAGTCCCTG
Source organism: Streptomyces sp. NBC_00683 (assembly GCF_036226745.1). Lineage (NCBI taxonomy): Bacteria > Bacillati > Actinomycetota > Actinomycetes > Kitasatosporales > Streptomycetaceae > Streptomyces > Streptomyces sp. NBC_00683. The sequence goes on from NZ_CP109013.1 coordinate 981,590, forward strand.
GTGTCCACGGACGTCGCATACGCGATCACGGCGTCCACGATCGCGGCGCGGTCTGCGAGTTCCCGAAGCATTGAGCCGCCTTCCGGTTTGGTACACGATTTGATACGGAGTACATGATTGGTGACTGTCGAGCCCGGCGGAAGAAGGCACATTCATGTCCCACAGTCACATCGATGTATCAGCCCTGGCCAGCGAGGCGTGCCCGGTCTCGGAGGTCCTCGATCACGTCTCCGGGAAGTGGAGCATCGGCATCCTGGTAGCCGCTGCGCAGGGTCCGGTTCGGTTCACGGAGCTGGAACGTTCGATCAGAGGGATCAGCAGGCGCATGCTCACGCTCAAGCTGCGCAAGCTGGAGCGGGACGGCTTGCTCGTACGCACCGTCCATCCGGTCGTTCCGCCCAAGGTCGAGTACACGCTGACGGAGATGGCCCAGGAACTCCACAAGTCGCTGCTGGAACTCACCGACTGGGCCAAGCGACACGGCGGCACGGTCGCCGCCGCCCAAGCCGCCTACGACCGCGAACACAACGGCTGACGGCAGCCGCCGCCCAGAAATACTCCGTACGACTTCAAGACCAGACGGTCACCCACGTGCGGAAAACGGACTAGGGGCTGACCAGAGGAAAAGGGCAGGCTCGGGACCTGTCGAATGTTGCATTCGATGCAACACATCTCGTTCGTACCCGCCTCACCACAGCCACGACAGCCATTCCGGCCACTCCCGGTAGAGGCCGCGCGGGCCCTTCCACCCGCCCTGGCCCCCGCGCGTACCGCCCGCACCCCGACCAACTGACCGCCGCGCCTGGCCGCCCCGGGGTGACCGGAACCCGCTCCCGGAGACATGGGCGAGACGGTCCCGAGAGCGGTCGCCGGTTCCATCGGCCCGGGCCATGTGCCCTTCACCACAGGGACACGATGCACTGGAGGCGGGATGGACAACGGGGCAGCTCTACAGACGGCAAGCGGCCAACACCCAGGAGGCAGCAGACGAAGACGGGCGCACACCGGTGTGTCGCGGCGGCGACGGTGGTCCCTCTGCGCCTTGCCGGCGGCAGCCGCCGCGATCGCCGCGCTGCTGACGGCTCCGACGGCAACGGCCGCCGCCGTACCGGCGCCCTGCCCGCAACTCCCTTGCGAAGGGACCGATCCGGGCCAGGTAACGGCATGGCAGCCCGGCGGTGCGCCGAAGGTCCTGAAGGAGACGACGCTGGCCTCCGGCACCCGGATCACCCTGTACACCGGCAAGCCGGACTGGGACGCCGGCCGTACCTACGCGTGGGCGCAGGTGCAACTCGGCTCCGGGGTCGCAAAAGCGCGCGTGTGGCTGCGGGCCGAGGAGAACTGGGGTGACGGCATCAACACCACGACGACGCTGGAGCACCCGCGTTCGTACCGTGACACCACAGGAACCACCGGCATGTTCCAGTACTCCACCGCGATCCCCCAGGGGGCGTACACCAACAGCGCCTGCGTGAGCGACGGCACCGAGCGCGCGTGCGTCGCCTCCTACGGAGCCGAGGTGGTCCCGGTCGGACCGTGCGAGGGCTGGTGTTCGGACGCAGACCCTGACGCGATCCCGGCGTCCGACTGGTCGTACGTCGAACGCTCCACCACCGACCGGGTCGAACTGCCGTCGGGGGCGTACGTGCAGAAAGCCGACGGACGGCTGCAGCAGGGCACCTACCTCGGCTGGGCCGAGGGCGGACTTCCGGCGGGTGGCCGGTTCTGGCTGGAGGCATGGCAGGGGCAGGGCCGCTGGGGGCAGGTGTACACCGAGTTCACCCCCGCCGCCGCCTCACGTACGACGACGGGCTCCACCCGCGCGTACTCGTGGCTGCCGGAACTGCGAGCCTGCGTCAGTGACGCGACGGGCACCGAGTGCACCCGGGACGCGGACGTGACGGCCACAGCCCCCACCCAGGCGCCGTGTGCGGAACTCCCGTGCACGGGCATAGACCCGGCAAGTGTCACCGAGTGGATGCCGACCTACGATCCTGATGTGGTGGAGGACGCCAACATCTATCTGGGTGGCCGGTTCACGATCTACCGGGGCCGCCCCACCTGGGACCCGTACCACATGTACTACTGGGGCAAGGCGGAACTCCCGCCCGGCCGTGACGACGTCTCCGCCACCCTGATGAAGCATGCCTCCGGCGGCGCCGACTCCCGCACCACCCGGCCCGAACCTCTGCCCGACGCCCGGCTGACGGCCTCGGGCACGACGAAGATGGTCGCGCTGGACCCGCTGTCGGGCGAAGAGATCGCCGGGCTGGTCGTGGATGGCAAAAAGTGGGCATTCGCCACCCATCAGGGAAACAACATCTACCAGACGTCGACCCAAGGCCCGATCGGCCCGTGCGCACCGGGTCAGGCGTGCGAGGGCGTCGCTCCTGGCACCGTGACCGCGTGGGCCTCGGTGGCGACCGACTGGGCGACGGCGACGCTACCAAGCGGTGCCAGGGTCACGCTGGCCGGCTCCCGACCGCAGTGGTCGGTCACCGACTACTACGCCTGGGCCAGCACGGACACCCAGGGCGTGACGGCGTGGCTGGAGGACAAGCGGCCCGGCAGCCCGTACGAGAAGGTCGCCGACGCCGGCACCATGAAGGCGACAGACGGCCGATCCGTCCGCGCGTGCCTCAGTGACGGCACGACGACGAGGTGCACGACGCCCCTGGGGTGACGCACACGGGTGGGTCGAGAAGCGCGGCTCGGATGCGGCGAGTGGTCCGCTGCCCCGCAGAGACCGAGCCGCCCGTCCCGCCCGGAAAACACCTCGGCCGGTTGTGGTGCCCCAGTGGTGCGTGGGGCACAACAACCGGCCGAGGTAGCACCGGCGTCGGATCAGTTCGTGCGTTACGCCAGCAGGGCGCCGAGGAGCATGCCACCGAGCAGGCCGACGGCGCTGACCACGATGGCGGGCACGGCGAGCCGCTCGTGCCGGACGGTCTTGGCGATGATGGCCAGCACCAGGCCGATCACGCCGAAGACGATCGGCAGAAGGATCAGCGAGATCACGCCCAGCACCATCGCGATGATGCTCAGCACGTTGCCGGTCGACGCGCGCTGCGGTGCACCGTGGGGCTGCTGGCCGGTCGGTTGGTTTCCGTACTGCGTTGTCATCTGCCACCCCTTCGAGTGATCACTCTGCGACCTGGTCCCGGAATGGACCGGCCCGACCCAGCGGGTACCCACAAGCTCCATGGAAACACCACGACTTGGAAGCAGAGGCCGGAAGACGTGTCCGGGCCTCGGCGCATTGGGCACGTTCGGCGGATGCCCGCCTCGCGACCGGACGGGGGCCATGGTCGCGTCCGGGCGTTGTGGGCTCCTACGAGCCTGCCGACGCCACTGGCTCAGCTGACCCACCCTGAGGTGCCAGAGTCCCGTCCAGCACCGCCCGGCCGAGCCCGGTCCGGTGGTGGAGCACGCGTACACCTTGGCGCTGGGAGAGGAGCAGCCCCGCCTCCCGGAGAACGGTGGCGTGCCGGCTGGCCGTCGACGGTGCGAGTCGCAGCGCCGCGGCGATGTCCATGGTGGTCATCGGACGGTCCAGCACCCTGAGGAGTTCGGCACGCGAGGCGCCGATGAGCTGGGCCACCGGGGCGTCCCCGCCGTGGTGGCGGCGTTCGAGCCAGCCGGGCGCGGGCGAGAGGGGGTGGACGAGCACCGGGGGCAGTTCCTCATCGACGAGGGCGAGCGGGGCGCGAACGCAGAAGAAAGCCGGGATGAGTGTCAATACCCGTCCACGCAGGGTGAGTTCGCGTTCGATGGGGTAGGGGGCGTGGAGCCTCTGGTCCTGGTAGCGCCATCCGGGCAGTTGGTCGTACCCGGTGAGCAGTCCCTCCGCGCCATGCGTGAGGACAGCTTGGACGCGTATGGTCCGGTCGGCCGCCGCCTGAGCGCGCATCGAGGCGAGGTAGGGCTCGACTGCCACCTGGTGATAGGCGCGCAGAGCGGTACCGAGGCGGTGCAGCGCCTTCGGGCAGCCGTCGGCGAGCGGGCGCAGACCGGCCGGTGCGGGTTGTCCGGTGTGGGCGTGCAGACGGGTGAGTTCGGCCCGCAATCGGTGCCGGGGGGTGGACAGCAGCCGGTCGAGCCCGGTTTCGAGATCGGCGTCACCGCGGCCGGGCGTCAGGAAATCGGGGAAGTAGGAGCCGTCCGGGCAGAGTCGCGTCAGGGCACGTGTCAGGGAGACCAGGCCGGCTTGCCGCAGAGCTGTCCCCACCTCGCGGCGCCAGGCTCCGAACGCGAGGGGCGCCTGTCGGTTCTGCAGGAGGTGCAGACTCAACGCGGTTTCCCAGAGCGGGTCCACGCCGGACGCGACGCGTAAGCGGGCCAGCTCCTGGCTCGTGAATTCCACCCGTAGCACAGCGCACCCCCGGTGGTCACAGGCGCTTGACGGCGCCCGCCCTGCGGAACTCTACGCGCATCACAGATGTGACGCATGCATGTCAGCAACGTGAGGCGATCGATCGAGGATCCGACCGGAACTCGTGGAGGCCCGACCGGAATTCGCCCCGGGCCGGGCCCCCACGACGCACTGTCACGGTTCAGCAGAGAGGGACCCCGGGCAGTTTCGCGTCCGGGTGGTCGATGTAGATGTTGCTGATGAAGCCGTTCTGGTCGCGCAGTTTGCTCCACCAGTTGTTGCTGTAGCCCTCGGCGTTGACGGTGTCACCCTGCTTCTGGCACAGCACCCGCACAGCCGTCGGACCCGCGAGGGTGGTGACGACGGCGGCGTTGACGCGCGCGTCGGCACGGACGTTCACCCCGCTCCCCCAGGTGTTGAAGGGGAAGCCGCTGCCACCGCAGCCGTTGTCACTGGTCAGGTACGCCTGGTTGTAGCTGCCGGGGTAGGAGAGGCCGACGCCGTTGATCACGATGTTCTGGCCCACTCCGTTGAGCAGCTGCTCGTAGTGAATGTGCGCCCCGGAGGAGTTGCCCGTGCTGCCGGTGACGCCGATCTGCTGTCCTTGGGCGACGGACGCACCGCTCGGCACGGAGTACGCGGAGAGGTGGAAGTAGTACGTCGTCCAGCCGCCGCCGTGGTTGATGGCTATGTAGTTGCCGGCACCGCTCGGCTGTGAGTAGCGGGTGGCCGTGCCGGCGGCCGAGGCGAGCACCGGGGTGCCGGCTGTCGTACCACCGTCGGAGCGCACGAAGTCCAGCGCTCGGCGCACCTCGGCCGAGTGGTGGCTGTACGTCCATTGCTGGCCGCAGGGGTAGGGCGCCTTGAAGACGGGCGCGGCCGTCGCACCGGCCTCCCCGGCCTGCGCCGGGGCGACCGACAGTCCGGCCAGGGCCATGAGTGCCGCGACGAACAGAGCCGGAAGACGTCTGAGAAACCTCACGAATGCTCCTAGGTGGGGGAGGCGCCCGGACGGAACCGGGCGGAGGCGCGGTAAGACGTCGGGAACGTAGCGGCGGCCCGTGCCGGTGACAAGCGTGCGGCGGCCTCCTTCGACCAGGAACGAATTGCTTGCGTCTCGTGGCCGCCCCCCACCACCGTTTGCTCACGTGCCACAGCGTCACCAGGCCGCCGGCTCGGTGCGTCCGTGCCCCGAAGGAGCCCCCCATTCATGTTTCCGCTCCGTCCCGCCCGCCGTATGTCGCTGCTCGGCGCCGCCCTCATGTCTGCCGCGCTGATCGCCGTGTACGCCGGCTCCGCGGTGGCCGAACCTCTCGTGTCTCCCTCCGCCGCCGCTCGTAACGGTCCGCAGTCCGCCGGCTCCGCGCACCTCCCGTCCACCGGGTCCGGTGTCACGGGAGCCGGGCCGGCGGCGGCAGTTGAAGCGGAGACCCGAACCGTCGTGGACATCCCCGCCGACGTCACAGCGGGCGTCGCGGTGTTCGACCGGCTCACCGGCCGCTTCACCGAATCGCACCAGCCGGACCGCGTATTCCGCTCCGCATCGGTGGTCAAGTTGCTGCTCGCACTGGACTACATGTGGAATCGGGGGCCGGCCTACGATCTGCCGCAGGCGGACCGGGACCGGCTCGGGGCGATGCTCAGCAGCAGCGACGACGCCGCCGCGAGTCACTACTGGTCCACCGGTGGCGGCAGTTCCGTGATCTCGCGCATGGTGCCCCGCCTGGGGCTCACCGGTACAGCACCGCCTCCGGCCGCCTATCCCGGCTACTGGGGCTACACGGCGACCACTGCCGCGGACACCGTCCGCGTCTACCGTTATCTCCTCGACCAGGCGCCGGCACCCGTGCGGGACCACGTCCTGGGGGCGTTGCACCGGTCCACCCGCTGTGCCGCAGACGGCTTCGACCAAGGCTTCGGGCTGCCTTCCGCGTTCGAGGCGCCAGGGGCGGTCAAGCAGGGCTGGTCGGGCTTCACTTCCGGGGGCTGTGTCGCTCCTCAGGCACCGGCCGGCATCGCCTCAGGCAAGGCCCTCAGCCCGACCACGCTCCGGAACGACACCGCGAGGCCCGGATCCCGAAGGACGCCCACCGACGCTGCGGCCCCCTTCGCGCCGCCTTCCGGCGATGCCGCGGTGCCCGCGCTGGATCTGACGTCCGAGGCCCTGCACACCACCGGAACCGTGGGCCCCGACGACCGTACGGTGGTCGCCGTCCTCACCCTGCACCCCGACGGCACCCCGTACGGAACCGCCTACAGCAAGGTCACCGCACTCACCGGTTCCCTGAACGTGCCCGGAGCCGTCCGCCCCTCCGGCACCCGGTTCACCACCTGGGGCAGCGGCGTCCGTGTCCGCGCGGCCGCCACCACTTCCTCCGCCGCCCTCACCACTCTGCCCGCCGGAGTGGACGTCCTCGTCGGCTGCCAGAAGCAGGGCGGACAGGTATCTGTTCCGCCCTACCTCAACGACTGGTGGGCCTATCTGCCCCAGTACGGCGGCTGGATCACCAACATCTACATCAGCACTCCCGGCAACACACTCCCGGGCGTACCCAACTGCCCGTAAACGCCTTCCCCGCCCCCACCGAGAAGGAGGCGCACAGTGCGCCGCAACCTGAGACCGAACGCCCGCCCCCTACCCGTGGGACGAGGGTCGGCCATCGCCGTCTCCCTGCTGGCCGTGGTGGCTCTCACGCTCACCGCCGGCCCCGCCGCCGCCCGTGTTTCCGCGCCCGCTGACGCCCCGCTCGGGAGCGTCAGCTGGCGGACGGACCTGTCCGCACCCACCGGTGACGAGACCAACGTCCGCCGTGTGGACGGCAGTCTGCGTCTCCGCGATCCCGGCCTGCGGCCCGCCTCCGCCCATGTCGCCCGCGGACAGGGCACGGTCCTGCTGCCCACGCGAATACTCGACCGCGCGGTCGACCTGATCACCCCGGACCTCGACGCCACCGTTCCCACCGGCTCCCAGGTCGCCGTCGACGTACGCGGACAGGACGGGCTGGGCCGGTGGACCGAGTGGCGCGAAGCGCGGGACGACTCCCCCGCGCTGCTGCCCCGGGCCGTCACCCGCGTGCAGACCCGTATCACCCTCGTCTCCGCTCCGGACGGCACCGCGCCGACTGTGCACGCCCTGGCACTGAGCGCAGAACTCGACAGCACGCTGAACGAAGCGGCGGCCGCGGAAGCCGTAACGGCCAGCGTCTACGCAACCCGTGAGGGCCTGGTCGGCGGCACCACTGCGAACGGGCACGTGATCGTCCCCAACGATCACTTCGTGGCGCTCCCCTCCCGGCGGGGCCTCTCACCGAAGGGCAGCGGTCAGTATTCGGTCCGCGTCTGCGGCCCCGCGCGCTGCGAGACCGCCCCGGTCTGGGACGTCGGCCCGTGGAACACTCGCGACGACTACTGGAACCCGTCCTCGGTCCGCGAGTCCTTCAAGGACCTGCCGCAGGGCAAGCCCGAGGCCCAGGCTGCCTACCAGGAGGGCTACAACGGCGGGCTGGACGGGTCCGGTCGCAGGGTGCTCAACCCGGCAGGCATAGATCTTGCCGACGGTACGTTCTACAACGTCGGCCTGAACAACAACGGCTGGGTCACCGTCACCTATCTGTGGACCGGCAGCGGCGCTCCGACCACGTCCTTCCCGACCTGGGGCACCGACGTCAACATTCGTCAGCAGCCCACCAGCGCGTCCACCCGGGTCGCACAGCTCCCCGGTCCCACGACGGTGCGTGTGCAGTGCCAGGTACACGGCCAGCTCGTCCAGGTCGACGGCCACAGCAATGACGCCTGGTCCTACCTGCCGGACTACGGCGGTTACGTGTCCAACATCTTCATCGACGTGGCCGACAGCTGGCTTCCCGGCGTTCCGAACTGCTGATCCGCCAAGTCCGTCCTTCCCATTCGTGAGGCAGATCGCCGCGCCCGTCCGTGCGGCGGCACTCCTCGTGGGCCGGCCGCCGGTGGCACCGGCGGCCGGCTCTGTCGCGTCCGGCTTTGTCGCGTCCGGCTCTGTCGCGTCCGGCGGTCCACGGGCGGTCCGGGCGGCCGCGCGCCGCTGCCCGGTGAGGTGCCGGGGTCGTTCAGGCGCCCGGGAGGAAGAGGCAGAACGGATGACCATGAGGGTCACGGAATACCCGTACTCCCTCTTGAGGCTGGTGCTCCTCCAGCGTCGCGCCCAGGGCGCAAGCTCGCTCGGTCTCCACTTCGAGGTCGTCGACCTGCAGGTCCAGGTGCGCTTGCATCTGCTGAGTACCCGGGCGTTGTGGCCAAGCCGGGGGCCTGTGGTCCGTTTCCAGCTGGAAGCTGAGGCCGGGGCGTTCCGCTTCCGGAGCCCGCAGGCGGACCCAGTCCGGCTCGCGATCGACTTCCTGCCAGCCAAGCAGAGCCCGGTAGAAGTCGGCGAGGACACGTGGGTCGGGCGTACCGAGAACCAAGGCACCGAGCGTCGTCGTCATGCCCTCACCCTGCCCCGCCACTCGCTCTCACGCCTCTGCCTGCGCACAGAAGGAGCGGGTTCCATCCGGCGCGCCGCCGGCCCAGCGCGAGAGCCGCCGCCGCGGTCGGCCTCCGCCGGGGCCGCCGATGAAAGAGCGGGAGCCCGGGACGGGGTGGTGATCCAGGCATCGGGTGGCGGCCTTTTCCGTACCCTGGGTGCATGCGCATGCGCCCCACTCTGAGCTGGACCCCTACCCAGGACCTGCCACCGGCTACCGCGGATCTGGGGCCGGTCGTCGATGCGCTCAGCACCGGCGGTGTGCTGGTCCTCAGTGGCGCGGGCATCTCCACCGAGTCGGGCATTCCCGACTACCGGGGTGAGGGCGGGAGCCTGAGCCGGCACACTCCCATGACCTACCAGGACTTCATCGCAAGCGCTCAGGCCCGGCGCCGGTACTGGGCGCGCAGCCACCTCGGCTGGCGCACCTTCGGCCGCGCCCGCCCCAACGCCGGGCACCGGGCGGTGGCCGCCTTCGGGGATCACGGCCTGCTCTCCGGTGTGATCACGCAGAACGTGGACGGCCTGCATGAGGCCGCCGGCAGCGAGAACGCGGTGGAACTCCACGGAAGCCTTGACCGGGTCGTCTGCCTTTCCTGCGGCGCATCGAGTCCGCGCCATGAACTCGCCGCGCGGCTGGAGGAGGCCAATGAGGGATTCGGACCGGTGGCCGCCGCGATCAACCCGGACGGTGACGCCGACCTGACCGACGGACAAGTCGGGGACTTCCGCGTGATGTCCTGCACGGTCTGCGACGGCGTTCTCAAGCCGGACGTGGTCTTCTTCGGCGAAGCCGTGCCCCCGCAGCGAGTGGAGCGCTGCCGCGAACTGGTCCGTGAGGCGACTTCACTGCTGGTTCTGGGATCCTCACTGACGGTGATGTCAGGGCTGCGGTTCGTCCGTCAGGCGGCCAAGACCGGAAAGCCGGTGCTGATCGTCAACCGGGATCCGACCCGGGGCGACCTGCACGCTGTCACTCGTGTTGCGCTTCCGCTGGGAAGGGCCCTCACCGCCGTGGCCGGCCGACTGGGCGTCCCTGTCGGCGACGAGACGGCGGAACGGACCGGATGAGGTTGGGGCCGGCTGTCCGGGGCCGGGCATCGGTGCGTTTCATCGAGCCGGCTGTCCGGGGCGCCGGCACGGCAGCCGCTCGCCCAGGGTGCTGACCTGTGGGTCGCGGATCGGGAGGATCATGACGTGCACGCCCTCCTGCGCCCATCGGCGCCGCTCGCTGCGGTGTGCTCTGGCGGCCGGTCGGCCGCCTGACGCAGGGAACGATCCAGAGTGCTCATCAGTCGGGCGACACGACTGCTGCCGCCTGCCGCGAGCGGGTAGCGGCAGAGTACGTCGATGAGCACCGGTGTCGCACGTTGACGCGACCGTTCCAGCAGGACATCCCCGACGCCGGGATCACCGCCCGCCTCCATCTCCCCGATATGCGCAGCGCTCGCGCAGGCCCGCAGGATGTGGCCGACCTGGCCGGCCTGGGCGATGGGGTGCAAGTACGCGGCCGATGCGGCGTCACCGGCGGATCGCGCGGCCAGTCGCGCGGCTTCGGTGGGCGCGGACCGGGCGGCTCGATGAGCGTCGAGGGAGGTGACGCGCTGCAATTTCGTCCTGTTGGCGCCGTTGATGAACGTCCAGGCCGCGTCGATAGCCGCACGGGGGCGCGGATCGTCGGGAACAGCCTGCTCGAAGACCGACAGGACGTCCTCTGCGTGCCGAACCACGTAGCGCGCCACGACGCGCAGTTCGTCCATCGTCAGATCGAAGTCTCCGGACACGGTGTGTGTGCTCTGCGCCATGGTCTTGAATCGTATCCTTGAACGCCCGGTGGAGACTTTACGACGAAACCTCCGCTCACCTGCGTCAGAACCCTCAACCGGAGGTCATATGCGGCCTGTGGACCTGGCTCGTCGCCACGGCCTCTCCACGCAGGCGGTCCGCAACTACGAGGCTGCCGGCATCATCCCGCCCGCCCACCGCAGCCGGACGGGGTACCGGGACTACACGGCCACTCATGCGGCCGGCCTCGCGGCCTACCTGGCGCTCGTCCCTGCCTTCGGCCACTCGACGAGCCGGCGCATCATGCATGCCGTCACCGGCGGCCAACTCGACGAAGCACTGGAGTACGTCGACGACGGGCACGCGCTCCTGGCTCGCGACCGCAACACGCTGCGAACCGTCGAAGCGGCACTCTCACATCTCGGAACCGCCGCCCCGGATACGGTGGCCGGCGCTCGGGCGCCGTACAGCGTCGGTGAACTCGCCCGCCACCTCGAGCTCAACCCGGCCACCCTGCGCACCTGGGAACGGGCCGGAGTCCTCACCCCACGACGTGACCCGCGCAGCAGGCACCGCCAATACCTTGCGCAGGACGTGCGCGACGCCGAACTGGCGCACCTGCTGCGCCGGGGAGGCCGGCCCCTGGGCACCATCGCCACCGTCCTCGGAGAACTCCGCAACGCCGGCAGCCTCGAAGCGCTGGCCAGGACCCTGGAAGGGTGGCGGCGCGACCTCACGTCCCGCGGAATGGCCCAGCTGTACGCCGCCGGTCAGCTCTCCACCTACCTGGACGCCCTGGACCGACCCACGAGAACCGGCTGAGACTCGAAGCAAGGCCCCACTGTCACCTCGTCGTGCGGTAGTCCCGCAGCCGTTCCGGACGTGGGATCGCCCTTCCCTTACTGCTTCCGCCCTCGGTGGCGAGCTGCCGCAGCTCGGGCAGTTCCTTGAGCGCGCCGCGGATGTCGCAGGCCCGGATGTGCGGGAATGATTTCGCGACCTTGTCGACGACGTGGGGCGGCGGTCCGAGGGCACGGCCGGTGTCACGCAGGGCGTGCCGGGCTCGGTAGGTCTCCGGCATCCCCTGAGCAGCACCCCGGCCGGAACGCGAACCATCGAAGAGAAGGACCACCTCACCGCCATGCACGCCCAACTCCGGCCTGACCGGTCCACTCCTACCGTGACGTTCGACCGGATGCTGGAACGCGTCCGCTACGAGGGCGTCTACCCCGCCCGTGAACGCGCGGAAGAATCCGTGCGCACGGTCATGGCCGCACGCCGGCAGATCACCGGCGAGGAACGCGTCGGCCTCGCCCAGCGCCTGCCGCTCGAAGCGGCCCTCGCCCTGACATCCTCGACTCCCGACATCGAACAGCTCAGCGGCTGGGGTTTGCCGAAGACCTGGCCACACAAACCGGAGTCAGCCCGGCCGTTGCCCGCTGGAACACCGGCGCCGTGCTCGCTGGCCCCGACCTCCTCGCCCGCACCCTCCAGCGACTCCCCGACGGCTACGCACTCCTCTTCGGCCTGGCCCAACTGCGCCGGCATCAGCCCGCCGCCTGAGTGGAACCGGCTGGGCGGACACGCGTCGGGGCCGGGACCGCAGATGCGGTCCCGGCCCCGACGCATACGCGAGGTCAGTGCTTGAAAGCGTCCTTGACCTTCTCCTTGGCCTCGCGAGCATCACCCTTGGCCTGCTCCGCGCGGCCCTCGGCGGTCAGCCGCTCATTGCCCGTCAGGCGCCCAGCGGTCTCCTTGAGCTTGCCCTTGGCCTGCTCGGCCTTTGCCTCGGTCTTCTGCTCACCAGACACAGCTGATCACTCCCTGTTCGATGGAAAAGGTCTTACAGAACCCCGTATGACCGGCGAGCGCCCGCCCAAACAGACGGGCGGCATCGCCCCAGTCGCAGCCGTACCCCACCCGGGACTACTGCCTCCCTTCAAAGGCACTATCTGCCCAGGGCCATACAGGGCTGATGCTGAGCACGGGATCACGTCAGGCCGGTGCCGTCAGGACGAGGTCCGCCTGGGAAAACCACGGCGGCGAGGGCGGGCCGCACCCCCGACAAACTCGCCTTCACCGCCTGGCCGCCGTCGACAGGAACACGCTCGCCATGGCCCCGCACCTGCTGTACGAGACCCTCGGCCCCACCCTCCCCGACGGGGCCCGCGCGGGCGCTGTGGGCACTCGCGCAGCGCATCGCCAAGGACCACCCCGCCGCCGTGCGCCGAGCAGGACACACAAGCGCCGACGCCCTCGCTACCGGGAATCAGGCCGCGACGAGGTCCTGCTCGCGGTCCGGCGTCTTGACCTTGGGCTTCTTGTTCGGCAGTGAGAGCCGGAAGACCTTGTGCCACGCGGAGAACACCTGCTTGGGCAGCGGCCCGGTGACGTACTCAAGCTCGTACTTCTCGAACAGCGCGCGCACCTTCACCGCGACCTCGGCGTACCGGTTGCTCGGCAGGTCCGGGAACAGGTGGTGCTCGATCTGGTGCGACAGGTTGCCGGTCATGAAGTGCATGGCCCTGCTGCCGCTGATGTTCGCCGAGCCCATCATCTGGCGCAGGTACCACTGGCCGCGCGTCTCGCCCCTGATCGACCGGCGCTCGAAGACCTGCACGCCCTCGGGGAAGTGCCCGCACATGATCACCGAGTGGGTCCAGATGTTGCGGACCAGGTTCGCGGTGAACGTGGCGGCGAGCGTGGTGAGGAACGACGGGCCCGACAGCAGCGGGTGGATCACGTAGTCCTTGAGCACCTGCTTGCGGATCTTGCGGCCCACGGCCTTGGCCCGCGCGCGGAACTCCGGGTTCTTGCGGCGGCGCTTGCTGAGGTTCTTGCCGAGCTCCAGGTCGTACGCCGCGATGCCGTACTCGAAGAAGCAGGCGTTGATGAAGTTCCACAGGGGCTGGCCGAGGTGGAACGGGTGCCACCTCTGGTCCTCGTCGACGCGCATGATGCCGTAGCCGAGGTCGTTGTCCTTGCCGATCACGTTGGTGTACGTGTGGTGCAGCTCGTTGTGCGAGTGCTTCCACTGCTCGGACGGCGAGACGTGATCCCACTCCCAGGTGGTGGAGTGGATCTTCGGGTCCCGCATCCAGTCCCACTGGCCGTGCAGGATGTTGTGACCGATCTCCATGTTGTCCATGATCTTCGCCACGGACAGCCCGGCGGTGCCGATCAGCCACGCGGGCGGGAAGAACGAGAACAGCAGCACCCCTCTGCTGACCAGCTCGAGCCTGCGCTGCGCCGAGATGACCTTGCGGATGTAGGCGGCGTCCTTCTCGCCGCGGTCGGCGATCACCTCGTCGCGGATCGCGTCCAGCTCGCGGCCGAGCTCCTCGATCTGCTCCGCGGTCAGGTGGGCGGTGGGGTCGATGGCGGTCAAGGTGCTCCTACCGTTCGATGTCGCAGGGGCCCGCCGCGGCGGACACGCAGGTCTGGATGAGGACGCCCGGCTCGGCCTCGGTGATCTCACCGGTGCGCAGGTCGCGGACGGCGCCCGACTTGAGCGGCGTGATGCAGCCGAAGCAGATGCCCATGCGGCACCCGGAGGGCATGAGCACGCCGGCCTCCTCGCCGATGTCCAGCAGCGGCGTGGCGCCGTCCGCGTCGACGGTCTTGCCGGTGGCGCTGAACGTGACCTCGCCGCCGTCGCCGGCGACGACGATGCCGGGGCGGAAGCGTTCGGTGTGCAGGCGCTCCTGTACGGCGTGCTCCGTCCAGTGCTCTTCGGCGGCGTCGAGCAGGCCCGCGGGCCCGCAGGCCCAGGTCTCGCGCTCGGCCCAGTCGGGCACGAGTTCGTCGAGACGGGCGATGTCGAGCATGCCGTCCGTGTCGGTGTGCACCTCGGCGAGCCGCAGCTTCTTGTCCGCGACCAGGTCGTGCAGTTCGTTGCGGAAGATCACGTCTTGCGGCTGTGGCGCGCAGTGGACCATGGCGACGTCGTCGAACTCGGTGTCGCGCAGCATGCCCATCACGGGCGTGATGCCGCTGCCGGCCGTCAGGTAGAGCACCTTGGCGGGCTTGGCCTGCGGCAGCACGAAGTCACCGGTCGGCTGGTCGAGCTGGATCAGCGTGCCCGGTTTCGCCCTGCGGACCAGGTGGTTGCTGACCTTGCCGTCCGGGATCGCCTTCACGGTGATCGTGACGCGGCCGTCCTGGCGGTTGGTCGGCGAGGTGATGGAGTAGGCACGCCACAGGCGCACCCCGTCGACGTCGACCCCGATCCGCACGTACTGACCGGCTGTGTGGCCGCGCCAGCCCCGTCCCGGCCTGATCACGATGGTCGCGGCGTCACCCGTCTCGGGGTGCACGGCCTCGATGCGCCCCCGCAGGTCAGCGCCCGCCCGCAGCGGGCTGACCAGGTCGAGGTAGTCCGACGGCAGCAGCGGCGTCGTGACCATCTCCAGCAGTTTCCACGCCCTGCTGTGCAGGGCCGCACTCATCATGACTCCAGCTTGCTGTGTCCCTGGGCGTAAAGTCCTGACCACAGGACGTAAATCTGATCGGCTGAATTGTTCGCAGGGAATAAAAACGTGAGCCATGCAATCCGGAGGGCCAGCGAACTGGCCCTGGACGAGACGACGGTCACCGCGCTTCGGGCCGCGCTGAAGACCACCGCCGACGAGGTCGTCCAGGCGATCATCGACGAGGTCCCTCCCTACGCCAACGCCCTTTCTGGCCGCATGGGCGCCACCATCCGCCGAGCCGTCCGCACCGCCCTGGGGCACTACCTGGACCTCGCGAGCGGGAACGCCACGGGCGGCGACGGCGGTGACGCAGCCTACGAGCTGGGCCGCGGCGAGGTGCGCGACGGCCGTTCGATGGATGCCCTGCTCAGCGCATACCGCGTCGGCGCCCGCGTGGCCTGGCGATGCCTGGCAGCGGGCGCCGTACCCGCAGGTCTGCCCGCCGCCGAGGTCGCCAAGTTCGCCGAGCTGACCTTCGCCTATATCGACGAGCTCTCCGCCGCGAGCGCCGCGGGCCACGCCGACGAACTGGCCGCCCGGGGCAGGGCCCACGAGCGCCACCTGGAACACCTGGCCCGCGACCTGCTCGCCGGCGCGAGCCCGGACGTGCTGCTGGCCTCTGTTCAACGGGCCGGGTGGCAGCCTCCGGTCTCGCTGACCGCGGTCCTGCTGCCCGCCGCCCAGGCCCGGCCCGCCTACCGCGCGCTCGACCCGAGCACCCTCGTCCTCGACGATCTGCCGGACTCCACCGGTGTGCTGCTCGTCCCCGATGCCGACCGATCACACCTCTTGCGGCAGCTGACCGACCGCACCGCCGTGGTCGGCCCGGCCCGGACTTGGACTCGTGCGTCCGCCTCGTACGCACGAGCCGTACGCGCGCGCTCCCTCTCCTCCGATATTCGCGACACCGAGGACCACCTGCCCGAGCTGGTGCTGAGCGCCGACGTGGACGCGTTTGCAGACCTGCGTACCCGAGCCCTCGCACCGCTGCGGACCTTGCCTGTCGCCACCGCGCGGCGGCTGGAGGAGACGTTGCGGGCGTGGCTGCTGCACCAGGGCAGGCGGGACGAGGTGGCGGCGGCGTTGTTCGTCCATCCCCAGACAGTCCGGTACCGGATGTCGCAGCTGCGGGAGCTGTTCCCGGATCTCGCATCGCCACACCGGGTCCTTGAACTGACGCTGGCGGTCGGTCTTCGGGTCAGCTGAGGCGTAATTCGACCGTCCACGACCGCGTCCGCGAGCGGTCCAGGAATCGTGCCTCGTTCTCGGAGCCATCAGCTCCATCAGCTGGCTCATGCGGCCCGGGGAAGAGCGGTATTAGCCAGCTGAGACCGGGGTTGATATGAAGACCAGACAATGCCTCGGGAAGCCCGTCGGGGGCGCTGCCCTGGCACGAGCTGACCCACGGGCGCGCGGCGGGCTGCAGCTGGGTGACCGGCGGGGCGGCCAGGTCGGGTCACCGGGCGGGGGCCGGGCCGCTCGCGCCGGTGGCACCGTGGTTCTGCGGCGGCCCCGCGCCTCCCTTCCGACAGGCCAACCGGACGACCGACCGGGCCGGCCTGGCACACCGCGCGAGGGATGATGGGGATGGAATGACGGAATATGAGGTCAGGAGCTTCCATGGCGAAGTGGGTTCACCGACCCCGTGAGGACGCGGAGTTCAACTTCATCCTCGGGATGAGCAGAGTTCCGGTCCTCGCGTACTTCACCGGGACATGGCCCAAGGCAATCGAGCCCTGCCGGGTGATGGACCTCGTCGTGGGTGGCATCGCCGACGACTACATGGGCCGCTTGACGGCCGTCCGCGCCGACATCACACGTTGTCCGGCCGCAACCGAGCGATACGGGATCACCGGAGCTCCGTCCTACGTCCTCCTGAAGGAGGGAGAGGCGGTGGCGCACGGCACGGGGCCTGTGACCATCGCCGAGGTACGGAAGTTCCTGGACGGCCACCTCTGAGCGGCCCGCTGCGGGCGTGGCCCCGACGCCGGATCACCTGCCCATCGGCGTCCAGCTCGAAGTACGGCGACACGGGTGTGGTTCCTCCCGTGCCGCGCGCGCCCTCGTGACGTCAGGCGGCTCGCTTGACGTGGCGGACCAGCCACATCAGCAGGGCGTCCAGATCGGCGGCGGCCGAGAGCACCCGGTCGACTGCCTCGGGGGTGTGCAGCCACTCCTCGCAGCCGAGGGAACGGGAGGCGATCAGCGAACGGTGGCGCAGCAGGTTCGTACGGGAGTGGTTCGTCGGGTAGCCGCGTGGGGGGCGTTTCATCACGTCCCCGGAGATGTCGTAGCCCTTCTGCCGCACGTCCTCGACGATGGCGGACAGTTCGTGGCCGCTCCCCTCGGAGGCCACGGCTTTGCGGAACGTGTCCACCTGGCCGGGATCGGGGTACCACCAGGCGCCCTGGATCCGTAGGCCGTCCAGGTCGAACCGGATACCGATCTCGATCTTGCGGCCGAGCCGGATCACCGCGCTCTGGTGCTGCCACCACCAGGAGTCGGTGCGGTAGTGCCAGACGGAGAAGTCCTCGTATCGGGGGTCGGCGTCCGCGACATCGTTGAGCAGGGCGATCATCGGCTGCCGGACCAGGCGTTCGCGGTCCGCGCGATGGAGCTCGCGGGTCGCGCGGGTCGGTTCGCCTTGGAGCTGCCACAACACGTCCATGGCCTGCTCCGGCCAGCCGGTGAACTGTCCGCACATGCGGGCAGGTTAGCTCACCCATGCTCAGCGCGCGGAGAGTGAGACGGGTGGGGAGGCGTGGCCCCGGACAAGGGGGAGGTGCCGCGGCAGGGTTCGTCGGCCAGTCGGGAGTGCACTCGATCGAGAAGGCTTCGTGGGATTGTGCCTGTTCCCTAGGGGCGGTGACCTCACCAGCCCGGGCTCAGAGCGCGAGTTCGATTCTCGTCACCCGCTCCATGGAACACTTCGGCTCGTGGAAAGGCTCCCACAACCGCCTGCGGAAGTGGGCTGCCGACGGAACCACCGCCACCATCTACCTCGCCGGACTTCACCTCGCCGCCATCTTCATCCGGTCAGCACGATGGTCCGGAACGGGCGCCCGTGATGCGCAGTCGCAGCGTCCTACTCAGTCGTCGAACCACACGACGAGGCGCACGTTGTCGTCACCGTGCCGTGTCGCGAGTGCCTTCATGGCTTCCCAGACGGGTCGCCACTCACCGGTTTCGGTCACGGCGTCCCTGCGGCGGATGGTGACTGATCTGTAGAGCGTGTCGCCGATGAGCCACTCACTTCCTTCGGGCCACTCCCGGTCTTCGCCTCTTTCAAGACCGACAGCCTCGGCAAATGCACGACTCCAAGAGGCCTTGCCCGTCATCCTGAGCCCGTTCGCAGTCCGGTGGAACTCATGGAGCCGGCTGTCGGGCTTCTCTGCAGGCTCGTCCCAGTCGACCGTCTTCACCTCGGCCCATGTGATCCATGTGGTGCTGTGAAAGCCATCCTCGCCGTACCACTCGGTCAGCTGCGCGATCCGCGCACTCACGGTGGCCGAGGCGTCGGCGGGCAGACCCCTGCATGCGGCCAAGGGGCGGAAGTTCGCGTAATTACGTACCCCGAAGAGACAACCGAACGCATCGTAGTCACGGCCCCCGTAAAGGGAGCCGAGGCCGTGCGCGGTGTACCAGGTCGGCTCCTGATTGTCCTGTGGCGCCCGATACTCGAGGAAGCCGCTGATGTCTGTACCCATGCCAGGCATTCTGCCGACCCCGTCAACCAATTTCGTCTGCACCGGAGCGACGACCTGCGCATACGTGAGCTGTGCCCTCCCTCCACGGCACGCCGGCCCTGTCCGAGACCGGGCGGTAGGGGGTGAGGCGATCAGCTCTCCGCCTGGTGAGGGCCGTTACGGCCACATCGTGCGGGCAACCAGCCCTGTGGGACCTCGAGGTGGCGGCGCATCTTAGGGCGTGGGCTCGTTTTCCGCCGAATTCCCGCTCTTTCCAATCCTGTTGGGCGCCGGTGGATAGCGTCTGAGATCACTACCTGGTTCGGAGGTCATGAAACGGGCCGGGTTCGTCTGAGGCTGAGGGAGCGAGTACCGATGTTGAGTGTGGAGACGTCTCTGAAGGAGGCGATGACCGCGATCGAGGGGAGCGTGGGGGTTGCTCTGGTCGACTACACGTCCGGCATGGCCCTGGGAACGCTGGGAGGAAGCAAGGACCTCGATCTGACGGTAGCCGCCGCGGGGAACACCGATGTGGTCCGGGCGAAGATCCGAACGATGGAGATGCTGGGCATCAGGGAGGACATCGAGGATGTGCTGATCACCCTCGGCAGTCAGTACCACCTCATCCGGCTGCTCAAGGGGCGCGGGGGCAACGGCCTGTTCCTCTACCTCGTCCTGGACAAGGGAAGGGCGAACCTCGCCATGGCCAGGCACCAGCTCAGACGCATCGAGTCGGAACTGGAACTGTAGACGCTTCTCCTGCTTCCCGGCCCCGCACGCCCACGAGTTGAAGAACTCTTCAACTCGGCACATCTGAAAGTGCTCAGCTAAGGGTGCAGGAGGTTCGGGAAGCAGGAGGATGGACGGACTGGGCGCCGAGGACCAGCAGGAATGGTTGTCGGCTCATGGAATGGTCGACCCGGGTGGGAGTGCAATTCGCATGCAGGTGCCGCTGTACCAGGCCAAGGCGGAGTTCTTCCGCATGCTCGGACACCCCGTCCGAATCCGTGTACTGGAACTCCTCCAGAACGGCCCCGTACCCGTACGCGAACTGCTGAACGCCATCGAGATCGAACCGTCCAACCTCTCCCAGCAACTGGCCGTACTACGCCGCTCGGGGATCGTCATTTCCATCCGCGAGGGCTCCACCGTCAGCTACGCACTCGCCGGGGGCGACGTGGCGGAACTCCTGCGGGCCGCACGGCGCATCCTCACCGAGCTGCTGGCCGGACAGAACGAACTGCTCGCGGAACTGAGGAACGCCAACTCCCTCGACGCCTGACCGCACGGCGCGCCACCGGGGCTCAGGCCTGAACCATCGGATCGGTCGGCGAGCACAGAAGGCGAGAGGCATTGCCCCGAGAGCCCTGTCACCCTCCGTCGCCGGAGGGTGGCAGGGTGCCCGTCCGGGCACCTGGCCTGTTCACCGGGTCCGCTCGGCGCAAATCACCGCCGATGATGCGCACCAGTCGCTCAGCGACCTGGCCCGCCAAACGGGTCTGCCCGTGCCGACCGTTCACCGCACGCTCGGTGAACTCCTCGCCCGGGGAGCCCTGGAGCACAATGCGCAGGGACGCCAGCGCGTCGGGCTACTTGCAGAAGCTTGGGGCAGGGCCGAAACCCGGCGGTTCACTTTGGGACCAATCTGATGACACGTCAGTAAGGTTCACGAAGGGTCAGCAAGTGTTTGATCAGACCGGGCCAACAGCTGCCAACACGTGCAACTGTCGGCCACCCGCGGAACCGACCCACGGCAGGCACAACCGCGTCCCCCCGCCGTACCGGCGAGGGGACGCAGCGAGCGCACGCAGCAGGGAGCGCCAGAGGGCACATCCCCCCAGCTCAGCGCACCCTTCCTCGCGGTTTCAGCGCCACCGGCGGCATGGCCGGAGCAGGCAGCCGGTCGCCGTCGTAGCCCTTCACCTCGCCGAAGCGGGGGCCTTCCATCCAGTCCAGCCGGGCCGCCTCGATCTCCTCGTGGGACCGCCCGATGAAGTTCCACCACATGACGATCTCCTCCTCGAAAGGCTCACCGCCGAGGAGCATGAGTCCGGCGTTGGAGACCGCGCGCAGGGGCAGTTCGGTCCGGCCGCAGCCGAGGTAGAGCATCGAGCCGGGCAGTACGGGGACGCCGTCGACCTCGGCCTCGCCGGACATGGACAGCACGGCGTACTCGAAGTCGGGATCGAGCGGCAGCCGGGCTTCGGCGCCGCCCGTCAGGGCCAGGTCCGCACCCACGATCGGGGTGTACGCCGTGCCGGGCGACGTGGCGCCGTCGAGTTCGCCGAGGATGACGGTTGCGGTGAGCCCCGGCGCGGTGACCTGAGGGAGGTCGGCGTGGTGCTGGAAGTGCGGTTCGACGTTCCTGTGGGCGTCGGGCAGGGCCACCCACAGCTGGGCTCCGTGCAGAAGCCTGACATGCGGCTTCGGGCTCTCCTCGGAGTGGCTGATCGCCCGCCCCGAGGTCATCAGGCCCAGCTCGCGCGGGCGGACCGTCCGGAGGCTGCCCAGGCTGTCGCGGTGCAGGACCTCGCCGTCGTGCAGCCAGCTGACCGTCTGCAGGCCCATGTGGGGGTGCGGCGGTACCTGCATGCCGGGCTCGTCGGCGATGTCGTCGGGCCCGTAGTGATCCACGAAGGCCCAGGCGCCGACCATGCGGCGGCCAAGGTTGGGCAGGAGTCGGCGGACCTCGGTGGACTCGCCGAGCTGAACATGCCTCGGCGTGAGGAGTTCACGCACCGGCTCGGCGACGACGAAGCCCCGTCCTCCGCAGACGGAGAGTGCGGCCTGGCGATCGAGATTGCTCATGGCGCTCAACCTATTCCCGTGCGGACGCGGAGTGCTGGTCCCCACGCCGAAAATTTAGTGGAATATTAAACTACACCCCTGTGTTGACGCGTCCGCAGGACCCGATTCGCTCCAGGAGGAGAAGTGAACGACACCTACTACGAGTTCGGCACCGCAGCAGACCGCTGGGACCGTGCGCAGATGTTCTTCGAGGCGAAGGAGTACCTGACCGCGGCGCGGATCCTCGACGGGCTGGTGGACGAGGCGCCGGACCTGGTCGCACCGCGGCTGCTGCTGGCGCGCGCCTACTACCACTCGGCGCGGCTCGCGAAGGCCGAGACAGAGCTGCTCGCCGTCCTGGAACGCGACCCGGTCGAGGAGTACGCGCGGCTCATGCTCGGTCGCACACTTGAACGCCAGGGGCGGACCTCGGAAGCGGCCCCGCATCTGCGGATGGCCGCAGCGCTGGCCGGGGAGTTCCGGGAAGGTCAGGACCCCGGACTTCGGGGCGGTGCGGGCGTTCCCTAACCTGGCGCTGTGACCAGCCATCTTCCGTCCTGTTCCTGCTGCGGCGACTCCCTCACGGACGAGCGTCGCATCGACGTCGGATTCAACCTGCCCGACGCCGCCCTCACCGCACCCGAAGGGTCCCGGCACCGGCTCGGCCCCTCCGCGCTGCTCCGGGTGGACGGCGTCGGCTCCTTCATCCGCTGTCTGCTGCCTGTCCGGCTGACACACGAGACCGAGCTGGTCCTGGGCATATGGCTGGAGGTCGACGAGGCCACGCTCCAGGAGGCAGACGAGCGCTGGGAGGACCGCAGTTACTCGGACCTCACCTTCAGGGGGCTGCTCTCCAACAAGGTCCGCCCCTGGGGCGACGACCTGCTGGGCGCCCCGTTCACCGCCCGGGTCGCCGATCCCGACGAGCTGCCCTACCTCGTCGCCGGCCACCACCCGATGGCCACCCGCGTCCTGGAGGACGTCTGGGACCGGGACCACGTCCTCAGCCGCTTCCCGCACCAGCTCCCGGTCGACGTCCGCACCGGCCTCGGCGACCGCTGGTCCGTCGTCCGCACCGCAGGCCTGACCGCCCGGTTCGCCGACGGAGCGGACCAGTTCGCGGGTCCGGACCGCAGCGCCGCCGTGACGGTGTTCGCTGACGACGTCCCGGGACGTTCCCCCGAGGACTTCCTCTCCGTACTGCTCGACGGCGCCCCCGACAAGCTGCCCGCGCAGCGGCTCACCGAGCCTCTGCCCGGCGGACTCCGCCACGCCTTCTGGCTGACCCCGGACGACCACGGCCGGGAGCGGCACGAGTTCTACGGCTTCACGGTGTCGGCCGTCGGCACCGCCGCCGGGCTGTTCTGCACCCACGAGAATCCCGCCGACCTCACCTGGGCCCAGCAGGTCTGGCGTTCCCTCGCTTGGTCAGATCCTTCTTGATCCGGCGACGTGTTGCATCTCTGCTCGGCATCGGCGGTACGTATCCGGAGGCAGGGACCGGCCGATCAGCTCTCCCCGTCCCCCTGCGCCGCATTCGACACCCGGTCCAGCCACTCGTTCATCAGGACCGATTCCGCGGCACTGAGGCCGGACCCCTTCGACCGGTTCAGCAGGGCACGCAACCGGACTGCGGCTGAGGGAACTTCGGCTTCCACCGGTTCGGCGACGCGCGCGTCCGGGGTGAAGACGGCGGCGTGCACAGCATCGCGTACGCGCGTACGCACGCTGTCGTCCGAGAAGGTCGCGGGGCGGGATACGAGCATGAGGGCGACACCCGTATTGGCCGACATGATCATCTGGGCGGCCAGTTCAGGAGTGACGCGCAGCTTTCCCTGTTCCGCTGCCCGCTCCAGGTCGCGGGTCAGGATCCGGTGGGACTCGAGCGCCGCGGCGGGCGGTGTGCGCATCGCCGGAGAGTTCATCAGCCGGTACAGGTTCGGGTTGCGCAGGGCGAACTCGATGTGGCTGTCCCAGCCGTTGCGGAGGTCCTCGACGGGGTCCGTGGACTCGCCGCGTTCCCGCTTCGTCGCCAGGTACGCGTCGAAGCCGTGGTCGACCACCGCCGACAGCAGCCCTTCCTTGTCCCCGAAGTGCCGGTAGAGAGCCGGTGCGCCGACCTGGGCCGCCTCGCATACGGCCCGGGTGGAGATGTCCCCGTCCGGGGACGCCGCGACCAGCTCGGCGGCCACTTCGAGGATGCGTGCTCGGGTACTCACCGCACGGACGCTATCAAGCCCGGTCCGTCACACGATCCCCCCGTTGGCGCGCAGCACCTGGCCGTTGACCCAGCGGGCGGGGCCGGCGAGGAACGAGACGACCTCCGCGATGTCCTGCGGCGTGCCCAGTCGTTCGAGCGGCGGCTGGGCCGCCATCCGCGCGATGGTTTCCTCGTCCTTGCCGTCCAGGAACAGTGCGGTGGCGGTCGGGCCGGGGGCCACGGCATTGACCGTGATGTCCCGGCCGCGCAGCTCACGGGCGAGGATCAGCGTCATGGCCTCCACCGCCCCCTTCGTCGCCGCGTAGGCGCTGTACCCCGGGATGGCGAGCGAGAGCACCGAGCTGGAGAAGTTGATGATCGCCCCGCCCTCACGGAGGCGTCGCGCCGCCTGCTGGTCCACGACGAAGGTGCCGCGGATGTTGGTGCGGTGCATCCGGTCCAGGGCGTCCAGGTCGGTATCGACCAGTGGTGCGAGCGTCATGACACCCGCCGCATGGACGACCACGTCGATACCCCCGAAGGCGGCTTCGGCCGCGTCGAAGAGGGCGGCTACAGCCGTCTCGTCGGCGACGTCCGCCTGAAACGCGAATCCCTCGCTACCTGCGGCGATGACCGCCTCGACGGCCGCTTCGGCCTCGGTCTTGTTGCCCGCGTAGTTGACGACGACCGCGAATCCGTCGGCCGCGAGCCGCTCGGCGCTCTCACGGCCGATGCCTCGCGAACCCCCGGTGACCAGAGCGACCCTGCGCGCCGTGGTGGTGTGCTGCTGTTGCTCACTCATGACCTGCTCCTGCGATAGGGGGGCCCTGGCCGTCTCCGCGACCCGACACCAAACAACGCTAACACCATCACGGTAGCGACGCTACGCACGCCGCGCGCCGAAACTCGCGTGCGTCGGCCCCTATCGAGGTGATACTCCGGGCTGTCATGGACAACCTCTTGACGACACGCCTCCTGCTGCACCCCCTGACCGCGGCCGAAGCCGCATCGGTGGAGGCGGGTGAACCGCCGGCAGGCACGCTCTGGGCACCCGGATACCCCGGGGACGGCGACCGCGGCGTCGCCCGCCGCTTCCTGGAGACCTGCGCGGACGCCGGCAGCCCCCAGCCGTTCGGCGCCTACGAGATCCGCCGCCGTGCGGACGGGCACGTCATAGGCGGCGTGGGCTTCCACGGAAGGCCCGATTCCGACGGCCGGGTGACGATCGGCTACGGGTTGATCCCCTCGGTACGGGGCCGGGGGTACGCCTCCGAAGCGCTACGGGCCCTTCTGGCCTTCGCGCGTTCCCAGGGGGTCGCGTCCGTGAAGGGCGACGCCGATCTCGACAACACCCGGTCGCACCACGTCATGGCAGCGGCCGGCATGCGGCTGGTCGGCGAGGACGAACGGCTCAAGCACTTCCGTATCGACTGGACGCGAACCGGCCGGCCGGACGCCTGACGAATGGACGCGGAGCTCGGCCCCGGGCCCGCACATGACGGAACCCGCCGGGAATCCCCGGCGGGTTCACGTGCCGTAAGCCCCTGCGGGGCTCGAGGGTCAGCTCACGGCATCGGCCGGGCGAGGTGCCGTACGGTCACCCGCCGACGACGCGGTACGGGCGGCCGGTACGAGAAGCCGCTCGGTCAGATAGCCGAATACGAGGCCGAAGGCGGTCCAGAGCGTCGCCTGGACGGCGAGCGTGGACAGACGGAACTCCCACAGCAGGCTGGCCGGGAAGTCCGTGCCGACCTCGTTGAACGAGGGCAGGAAGGCGTAGGCGAGCCCGATCAGCAGGACATAGCCGGCGCCTGCGGCAGTCGTCGCGTTCCAGTTGCCCAGTCGGGGTGCGAGACGTTTGCCGAAGATCACGGCGGCAACGGCCAGCAGCACGCTGAGCGCGACCATCAGGAAGAACATGCCGGTGCGCTGTCCGATGGTGTCGGGGTTGCCGACAGCCGGCGGGTTCGCCGGGTACTTCAGGAACGGCACGACGTACACCGTCAGGAGGGCCGCACCCGCGACAAGTGCGGCCGTAGCCCTCGGGCCGAAACTGCCGATGCGGCCGAGGACGTAGCAGAAGACGAGTGCGGCGATGCCGCCGATGGCCACGCCGAATACGAGGACACCGGTGGCGAGCCCACCGGTGGCCTGCATCGTTCGGCTGACGAGCTCCTCGCCGCCGCCGTGGTCGTGGGCGTGTGACTCTTCCAGCGCGATGGCGGCGTCCACGCGGGACTCACCGAGGAAGTAGGCCACGGCAAGGGCGAGCGCGCCGGCCACGAGGCCGGCCAGCATGCCGCGGACGAGCAGAGCTCTGACCGATACGGAGTTCATGGAACGTTCCCCTGATTCCCGGAGTTTCAGTGGCAGGGGAATCCGAGGAGGTGGCGTCCGTCGTGGACCCACTCGTGCACCGACTCGCCCGAGAAGACCGCGGTGGCGCCCTGCTCGGCTCCGACGAAGTACAGCAGGACGAGCATCAGGATGCCGAAGAAGACGGCCCAGGGGGCAATAGCCTTCAGGGAGATGGGGGTGATCGCGGGTGCGATCGCAGCTGGGGCAGCAGAATGTGCCATGGCAGAACCTCCTGTGGGAACACGCGTCCCTGTCGTGGTGCCTGAGACGAAGGTGCCGGGTCTGACTTTCCCGCAGAACGAGCGGGTACACAGTGGCGCGACCGTGCCGGATTCTCACCGGACTTCCGTTCACACCTCGTCTTGGTTGCCGCGACCATACCGCCTGTTGCTCGGGCGCCGCCACGGTGCGACCGTCCCGGTCGCGGCCCGCGGCCCGGGCCGTGTTCCCATGGGGCGCCTACGCATCGGGCAGTTGTTCAGGAAGTGGAGGCCGAGCATGACGGTACGGGTGATGTTGATCTCACCGGCCATGAATGCCGCGTCGAGGGAGGCGCGCTTCGAAGGTGACGCACCGTTGGACGAGGCAGGTCTGCGCAGTGCCCAGGACTCCGCCGGCGACGTACCGGGCGCCGACCGGTATGTGCGCGGCCCTTCGGAGCGCTGCCGGCAGACCGCTCAGGCGCTCGGGCTCGCCCCCCGTGCCGAACCCACGCTCCGCGACTGGCACATGGGGCGCTGGAGCGGGCAACGGCTGTCGGACGTGAGCGCCGCGGAACCCGACGCCGTTTCCGCCTGGCTGACCGACCCCTCGGCCGCCCCGCACGGGGGCGAGTCGCTCCTGGACCTGGCTGCCCGGGTGGGCAGTTGGCTGGAGACCCTGGCCGGGGACAGCGATGTGCGGGTCATGGCCGTGGTCGAGCCCGCGGTCGTCCGCGCGGCGGTGGTCCAGGCGCTGGCTCTGCCGGTACAGGCCTTCTGGCGGCTGGACGTTCCCCCGCTCGCGCTCACCGAGCTCAGCGGACGGTCGGGCCGGTGGAACCTGCGGTGCGGTCGCCCTCCGGAGGAACGCGAGGAACGTGGGGCAGGGCGATCGCGGTGACCGCGAACCCGTCCTGGACCAGCCACCTGCCCTCGAACGACCCCGGTATCCCGGGCGCCGTTCGCAACAGCTGCGCCGTGAAGGTGCCCCGGTGCCACGTCCCTTCCCCCCGGCGGAATTCGACCTCGGCCTCGTCGAAGTCGAGCTCGATGCCGGTGAGCGGGTACCACGTCTTGAAAACGCTCTCCTTGGCGCTGAAGAGCAGCCGGTCCCAATGGGGGGCCGCGCCGCCCGCGACCGGGCCGATCCGCCGCCGCTCCGACGGAAGCGAAATGGCCTCCCACACGTCGGCCGGCAGTGCTTCGTCCGGTTCCGCGTCGATGCCGAGTGCGCGCACTTCGGACGCCCGGGCCAGTACCGCGGCTCGGTAGCCCTCGCAGTGCGTCATGCTGCCCACGATCCCCTCGGGCCACAGGGGCGCCCCGCGGTGGCCGCGCAACACCGGCGTGGGAGGCAGCCCGAGGGCCGCCATGGCCCGTCTCGCGCAGGCGCGCACGGCCGCGAACTCGTGCCGGCGCCGGTCCACGCTGCGAGCGACCAGTTCCGCTTCCTCGGGGTAGAGCGTTCCCGCCGGAGCATCCGCCTCGAAGGTGTCCGCGCAGGCGACGTACTCGGGCAGCAGCTGCTCGATCACGCCTCGTCCCCCGGCCCGCCCGGGGGCTGTTCGCCCGTGTACGGAAGGATCTGACGCAGCACGCCACGGGGGTGGCCACGTTTGCGCCACTCCCTGGGGTAGCCGATCGAGACCTCCTCGAAGCGCACACCGTCGTACCAGGTCGTACGGGGGATGTGGAGATGCCCGTAGACGACGGCGGCGACGTTGAAGCGGCGGTGCCAGTCGGCCGTCAGTTCCGTGCCGCACCACTGGGCGAACTCCGGGTACCACATGACGGATGTGGGTTCGCGCACCAGCGGCCAGTGACCGGTGATCACCAGAGGGACGTCCGGGTCGTGCGCGGCGAGGCGCTCCTCGGTCAGCGCCACCCGCGCCCGGCACCAGTCGTCCCGGGCCGGATAGGGGTCGGGGTGGAGCAGGTACTCGTCGGTGCAGACGACTCCGGCCTCGTGCGCCTTGGCCAGGGATTCTTCCTTGGTCGTCGTTCCGGGGGCCCTGAAGGTGTAGTCGTACAGCAGGAACACGGGGGCGACGGCCACCGGCCCGTCCTCTCCCTGCCACTGGGGGTACGGATCCTCCGGTGTCGTCACACCGAGCTCGCGGCACACCTGGACGAGGTGCTCGTACCGTGCCTGTCCGCGCAGTCGTACGGGATCCTTGTCCACGGTCCACAGTTCGTGGTTGCCGGGGGTCCACACCACGTGGGCGAAGCGGCCCGCCAGCATTTCCAGTGCCTGTGCGACCTCCTCGGCCTGCTCCGCCACGTCGCCCGCGACGATGAGCCAGTCATCGTCGTGCGACGGGTGCAGCTTGTCGGCGATCGGGCGGTTGTCGGTGATCCCGAGATGGAGATCGCTGACGGCGAGAAGCCGGCCCCGCCCCGGCGGCGATTGGCGGGCGGGGTCGCTCAGTTGACTCATTGTTCGAATTTACCGTCCTGCTCGCTCCGCCGGGCCTCTTGTCCGCGGCGCGTCTCCGCCGCGGCACGGCTTCCGCGGCCGCCGTGGAACACCCTGCGGGATCGCCGTCCGACCTCGGCGGTCCGCTCCGAAAGCACGGCCTCAGGTCGACGCCGGATGCTGCTCAAGCACTGGTTTCCGGCCGAAGCCTGCGGTTTCACGCGAAAACCAGATCGGCATCATCGCAGGTCAGGCGTTAGTTCGCGGTTGTACCACTGCAATCTGTCCATATGGCGGACACCCGGCACGAGGCGTTCACACCACGTCCGAGCTGCCCGAACGGCCATTCGGTAGGTCCGCCTTGCAGGGGTTGGGCCGGAAAGAACTGATCGATGTGCGCTCACTCCCCGCAGGCGCAAGACTCCCCACCGCAATCACCACTTCACGTAAAGGAGCTTCACAGATGCGTTACAACCTCGGCAGATTCTGCGTAATCGCCACGGTATCCACACTGGTCCTGTCGGGCACGGCAGCCATGGGTGTCGCGCAGAACCGGCCCGCTCAGCCGACCAGCCTCTACACCCCGTCGGCCCTCGTCCTGTCGGTCGGCAAGGGCAGCGCCGACTCGGTCACCGTCCAGCGGGCCGTCACCCTGAGCTGTGCACCCCGCCCGCAGGGCACTCACCCCGCGCCCGCGGCGGCCTGTACCGAACTGCGCGCGGTCAACGGTGAGTTCGCCCGGTTGACCACGCCGCGGTCGCCCGGGAAGTGCACGCGTCAGTGGGACCCCGTCGTCCTCGACGTGACCGGTGTGTGGCAGGGCCGCAGCGTCTCCTGGTCTGCCGGCTTCGGCAATGCGTGTGAGATGCAGGCAAGCCTGGGCGAAGGACCGGTCTTCGCTTTCTGACCGAGCCGTCCGCCACGCGCGGCCGAAGGGCCCTCGGCCGGCGGGTGGCGCTGACCTGCTCACGATCGGACCTGCGCCATGGCGGTCGCCACCGCTCGCGGTCTCCGAAGTCAGCAGGGAACCTGCGCCGCCTCGGCCGGGTGCCGACTCTATACGGGTCGCACCCGGGCCGGAGCCGTGCTCGGGGCTCCGGCGCCGGAAGGACGACGGAGCGTCGCCCCGTCACGTACCCGCCCGCCCCCTCCCCCGGGCAACGGGGATCGGCCGCCTCCCGCGACTCGCCGCCACGACCGTCGCCACCTTCCCGACCTGCCGTCGGGGCAGCCTCGTTGCCCCGACGGCGGCGGCATCCGCACGACCACGGATCGAATCCGCGCGGGCAACCGGCGGGTGGTCTGGACATGAGGAACCGGGGTAGACGGGTCGCCGAACAACTCGTGAGCGAGCGAATAGGAGACTCCGGTGCTGATGGCCCATCCTGCGGTCCTGCAGAACCTTGTCGATCAGTACGACACTCTGCGCGTTCTGCGGGCGGAGGACGGCGATGCAGAGGTGCAACGACGAATGGACGACGTCGCCTACACGCTCTGTGTGGCCACGGGCACCCGGGACATCGACGCCGCACTCATCGCCGCACGCCACCAATTGCCCGGCGCGCGCCCCCAGGACGACTCCGTCCTCACCACCTGAGACCGTTTTTGAGATCTGTTGGTCGGGCGTCAGTATGGGCTCCGGCCAGCAGGCCACTGGTAGCCATCCGGCAGCTCAGTTCCATTGCTATCGATAACCGTGTAGTCGACGATCACCTTCGCGGGATCGCCGCCTTCGAAGATCCAGACAACCAGACGGTGCTTGACCGCAACCACCGTGAATTGGGGATCCGACACCTCATCAGCTGGCACAACGGTGAACTCGTCACCGGGCTTCAACCAGAAGACGTCACAGTACGGTTCGATGAAGAGGCAGAGGAGGTCCTCGCCACCGTTCTGCACGGGGAGCCTGTTCACTGACGCCGTCCCGGTGGCCGCTGCAGTAGAGGACCACCAGGATAGCGACCGGCAACCAAGCCACCCCGAGCTGCTGTCGGATACCTGCGGAGTGAAAAGCCTCATGGTGTGACGCGTGTGAGCGGCCTTCGTGGTGATCGTCGAGCTGGTGCACCTCTTGTGAGACGGCGGACCATGATGCCGATCATTGCCCACCGGATCATGGTCTCTGAGCGGGCCGGGCTGGTCTCGTAGTCACGCGCGAGGCGGCGGTGGGCGGTGAGCCATGAGAAGGTGCGTTCGACCGCCCATCTCTTGGGCTGGACCTGGAATCCGTGCTGGTCTGGAGCCTTGCGCACGATCTCCAGCTCGCGGCCGAGGATCGTGCGTGCCCACTCCACGAGGCGGCCGGCGAAGCCCTGGTCCGCCCAGATCTTCTGCACGCCCGGATGGTCCAGGCGGGTCCACAGCAACGAACGCTTCGCGCCGTCGCGGTCCTGGATGTTCGCCGCGACGACGTGAACCGCCAGCAGCAGGCCCAGGGTGTCCGTGACGATGAACCGCTTGCGACCTTTCACCTTCTTGCCCGCGTCGAAGCCCCGGGTGCCGGCGGGGACCGTATCGGCCGTGCGCACGGACTGCGAGTCGATGAGCCCGGCGCTCGGCTCCGCGGCACGGCCATCAGCCTCACGGACTCGACCGCGCAACGTGTCGTGGACCTGCTCAACGGTGCCGTCGTCGTGCCACCAGGTGAAGTACCAGTACACAGTGGGCCAGGGCGGGAAGTCCTTCGGCAGCTGGCGCCAGGCGCACCCGGTCCGTACTACATAGAAGATCGCGTCCACGATCCGCCGCCGAGGATGCTTCTCCCGCCGTCCGCCCCTTGGCCCGACCCTCGCCGCCGGCAGTAACGGCTCGACCAGAGCCCACTGTTCATCCGTCAGATCCGACGGATACCCGCCCTGAGAGCCACTCACTCAAGGCTCAACGACTTCTCCGGCCCAGGGACACGGCAGATCTCAAACGCGGTCTGAGGAAACCGAGCGCAGAAACCGCTGTTGCAGCATGCCGGGCGGCAGCGTCGCACCGCGTTCAACAGGCCGGTGCCCCTGTTGTCTCCGTTCGCGCGAACGAGGACCGGGCGTCACCCCGTCGACTCGTCCGGGGTCGGGTGCTCCGGGTGGACGCCGGCATTACGTGCGGCGCTGCGGCCCGATCCGGCCTCGTCGGGGTCGGGCTTCTCGTCGTCGGGCTCGGCGTCCGGTTCCGCTTCGGGACGTTCGGCACCCGGCGGGAGAATCACGTCGAGGGCGTCCTCACCCTCCTGTACCTGCTGGTCAGGCATGTCGGCAGGTACAGGGGGCGGGCTGCCCTCCGCCCCGGTGTAGGCGATTCCCTCGGGCCTGCGGTCGGTCATGTCACTGCTCCTGTCGTTGCAGGCCCATCTCGTGCGTATGGGCCGGTGTCGCACCTCGCGTACCCCTTGCGCCCCGGACGACGCATCTCGGGTCAGAGACCGATGTCGTGCACGAGGCCGCCGGACAGCGGGACGCGGTCAGCCGCGTCATCGCACGCGACAAACCCGGTGACGTCCGCGATCGGCCCCGGATACTCGTCGCCCATGGATGAGGTCGAAGTCGTCGTCGCCCATTCCGAGCGCGCGACTCTGCGCGTC
The DNA here is from genome assembly GCF_036226745.1 of Streptomyces sp. NBC_00683. Taxonomy (NCBI): domain Bacteria; kingdom Bacillati; phylum Actinomycetota; class Actinomycetes; order Kitasatosporales; family Streptomycetaceae; genus Streptomyces; species Streptomyces sp. NBC_00683. Next base: position 1,013,932 of record NZ_CP109013.1, read on the forward strand.
GGCGACGTGTTCCTGAAGGTGGACGCCGATCAGGCGCGCATCGACGTCGAGGTCGAGGCGATGTCCCTCGCCCCGGTCCCGACCCCGGCGGTCCTGTGGCGCAAGCCGCCCGTGCTCGCGATCGCCGCGGTCCCGGGGGCGACGCTCGGTCGCCTCGGCGGGCCGTCGACCGGGTCGCCGGCGGCGTGGGCCGCGGCGGGTGCAGCCATCCGGAAGCTGCACGAAGCGCCCCTGCCGCCCTGGCCCGGCCGGGGAAGGGGTCCCGACGAGTTGGCGGCGGAACTCGACGCAGAGTGCGAGTTGCTCGTGACGAACGGCGTCCTGCCCGCCGACGTGGTCACCCGAAACCGCCAGGTCGCCGAGGCCGCGCTCCGGCCGTGGACTCCGGCGTTCACGCACGGCGACCTGCAGATCGCGCACGTCTTCGTCGACGGCGACGAGGTGACAGGCATCATCGACTGGTCCGAGGCGGGCCAGGGGGACGCCCTGTACGACCTCGCCACCTTCACGCTCGGGCACGAGGAGCACCTCGACGACGTCATCGCCGGTTACGGCACCGCCATCGACCTCGAAGTGATCCACGCGTGGTGGTCGTTGCGTAGCCTGCTGGCGGTTCGCTGGCTGATCGAGCACGGGTTCGACCCCTTCGCACCGGGCTGTGAGATCGACGTGTTGAGATCCCGTATGTGAGGTGCCACACGGCTCGGACAGGATGGCCGCCATGGCCGCGTCTCCCGACCCGACCGAGGTCAGTGGGGCTCGGAGAACAGCCCGTTGAGTTCCGGGAAGGCCATGGCCTCGGCGAGGGAGCCGTAGTCGCCGGTGCCGAAGAGCTCCTGCGCGGCGCGGCGGGCGGCAGCGTAGGCGGCCTGCGCCACCCCCGAGCCGAGACTGACGCGAGCCACCCCGAGGGCGCCGAGCTCGGCAACGGCCGGGGCGCCGGGGCCGGCCATGACGTTCAGCGGAACGGAGATGTCCGCGGCCAGCGCCGCGATGGTGGCGGTGTCGGTGATGCCGGGGACGAAGATGCCGTCCGCACCCGCGTCGACGTACATGTGTGCCCGGACCAGGGTTTCCTTCAGCCGGGTATCCGAGTCGCCGAGCCCGAACAGGAAGGTGTCGATACGGGCGTTGAGGAACAGGTCCGCGCCTGCCCGGTCGGCGGTCTGCCGGGCCGCGGCCAACCGCATCGCGAGTTCTGTCGGCGGCCGGGTACCGTCCTCGATGTTGACGCCGACGACGCCGGCCGCGAGCACCCCGGCCACGGTCTCGGTAATGCCGGCGGCATCCGTCCCGTACCCGCCCTCGATGTCCGCGGTAACGGGAACCTCGACGGCGGCGACAATTCGGCCGATCAGTTCCAGCGCCTGGTCGCGGGTGATGAAGCCGCCGTCCGGGGAACCCAGCGACCAGGCGACACCGGCACTGGTCGTGGCGATCGCCTTGGCGCCCGCGGCCTCGATGACGCGGGCGCTCGCAACATCCCAGGCGTTGGCGAGAGCCAGGGGCGCAGGTGTGGTGTGCAGAGAGCGGAAGATGTGGGCCTTGTCCGAATGTGTGATGGTCATGGCCACAGTCAACATCGGCTGGCGCCCACCTTCTGGCAAGAATCCGACACGGACGTCGACCTCCGACGCACATGCCTCCCACTCCGGAGTCACCCCCGAAGGACTTCCGGAGCCGACCACTTAGTGGTCGGCTCCGGAAGTCCTTCGGGGGTTGATCAGGCTGCCAGGGCGACGGAGGGTTCTTCCTGTTGGTCGGCGGGTGTGTCGGTCGAGCCGGGCCAGTAGATCGTCCTGAGAGGAGCCGTTGTCCCCGACCCAGAAGACGGCTTCGCGCTGTTGTAGGGCTCGGTGTTCATGACCTGGGTGACCAGGTTCGTGAAGGGGACGATGCCGGTCTTCGGTTCGCAGCGGCCGAACACCTTCGCGTGGTGGACGTCGTAGGCGGCCAGGTAGGTCAGCGCGCCGCCGCGGCCGTACTCGTGGTTGACGCGCATCGCCCGGGCCCGGCCCGGGGCCAGGGTGGGATGGCAGCGGCAGCGGGCCTGAACGGAGGTCTTCTCGTCGCTGGAGACGACGTACTCGTCCTCTCCCAGCAGGACAACCCCGAAAATGCGGGCGTACAGGTCCAGGACACGCTGGGCCTTGGCGCGGAAGTCCGGGTCGCGGATGAAGATCCAGGGCTGGAACTGGCAGGGCTTGAGCGCGTCCTCGCGCAGCCCGCGCGCGGTCAGCTCGGGAGCCAACTCCGGGCACGACCAGCGCGCCAGCGGTGTGCCGGTCTCGGCGGGTAACAGACCCGTCTCACGGGCGATGCGCGCGTCGGAGCGCCCCGCGCCGCATCCAGGACGACCTGCGCGCGGACCCGCAGCCGGTACTCGGTCTTGTGACCGTAGGCCATCTTCTTCAGCCGCTCGCGCTCGGCGGAAGTCAGCAGTACGGGGCGGGCGCAGACAGGTTGACAGCCTCAAGTCGGACAGATCCGGGCAGTCGGACCTCCGTGCTCTCTCAGCTGGCGTGAAGGATCCGAAAGCGATCGGGTTCCGCCGGATCTCGATCAACGACTTGGATCGGCGTCCAAGCCCATTGCCAAATGCTGATGCCTGGCGTGCGGGAGAACTGGATCTGCCCTCGGGTGCCTACGACCGCGACGCGCGGCCAGGATTCGGCGATGCGCGCCCGGTCCGCGCCCTGAGAACGCAACACGTCGGCGAGGACGGCGACCGTGTCGTAGCCCTCGAAGGCGACGAAGGAGGGCGTTTCGCCCAGCCGCTCCCGCAGGGCCTTCTCGACTCGTGCACCGAGTGGGCCGAGGCGCTCGGGCAAGTAGCGCAAGAACGGGACCCCGGCGCCCTCGACGCCCAGCGATGTCGCCCATTCGGCGAACTCCGGTTGCCCGGCCGGAGCACCGATCAGGATCTCGGCGAGGCGCTGGTCGCCGCGGACGGACTTGACGATCGGCACTGCCGGATCCGGGTTGCCGACCAGAAGAAGAAGGGCCGTCGCCCGATTGTCGGCGAGTTCGTCGCACACGTCCGCGGGGGTGAGCGCGCTCATGTCGAGTTCGACGACGGTGCCGCCGCGTGCAGCGAGGTGGTCCCGCAAAATGCGGGTACCGGTTGCCCAGTAGACACTCGGCTGGGCTGCTACGGCGATGCGACGGTGGCCCGCGCTGAGGAGGAAGTTCCCGTAAACCTGCCAGCCGCGGGACTGCGGCGGGGAGAGGCGCGCGACCCATTCCGTCGGCTTTTCGGTGAGCGCGTCGAGAACCGCTGAAGAGCAGAGGAACGGCAGGCCGAGGGCGTCGGCCCTGCCGGCAGCGGCGCGCGCGACGACGCTGTGATACTCCCCCGCCAAGGCGGCCACCCCCAGGCCGGCCAATTCGTCCACCGCCGCCACGGCCCTCTGTGGATCAGCCGCGGTGTCTCGGACCACCAGCTCAAGTGGCCTTCCGCCGATCCCGCCGAGTTCATTGACTTCGCGAACGCCCAGCTCCAGCCCGGCGAGCAAGTGTTGGCCCGCCTCGACCCAGCCGGGCCGAGTCAGCGGAACGAGAGCGCCGATCCGGATGGACGATCCATCAGTCTGCTCCGCCCCAGGCGGCGATGGTGGCGTATCCATGCGTTGGAGCCTCCCGTCTGACGATTCGGTTGCAGGTTGCCCGGATCGCGGAGTGGCAAGGCCCGGTAGTACGCGTTCATCTCGCCGTGGCGTGCACACCTGGGCGACCACGCCGGACATTGCATCCACCACCATCGCCCACAGGCAACCGATTATTTGTACAGGTGCCCTGACAACACCTGCGGCCGCTACCTCGCCCGACCGAACCTGCGCTTCTCACTCCGCACACGGCCTGACCTCACGTCAACCCCCGAAGAACTGCCGGAGCCGACCACTAAGCGCCGACGCCACTCGGTGACACCTCGGGTTCCGGCTCCTCCTGCGGAACGCTGAGCTGCTCGCGCAGGTAGTTCCAGACCACCGCGATCAGTGCGGCGACTGGTACGGCGAGCAGGCTGCCCACGATGCCGGCGAGACTGCCGCCCAAGGTCACCGCCAGCAGGACCACCGCGGCATGCAGGCCGAGTCCGCGACTCTGGATCATGGGCTGGAACACGTTGCCCTCGAGCTGTTGCACCACGACGATGATCGCCAGCACGATCAGCGCGTCGGTGATCCCGTTCGACACCAAGGCGATGAGCACCGCAACGAAGCCGGCGAACAGGGCACCCACGATCGGCACGAATGCGGAGACGAAGGTCAGCACCGCAAGGGGGAGCACCAGCGGCACTCCCACGATCCACAGGCCGATGCCGATGAGGACCGCGTCGAGCAGGCCGACGTACGCCTGGGAGCGCACGAACTCACCCAGAGTCCGCCAAGCACGCTCCGCCACGGTCGGAACATCGGTGGCGAGCCGACCGGGCAGTTGGCGGGCGAGCCACGGCAGGAACCGGGGGCCGTCCTTGAGCATGAAGAACATCAGGAAGATCGCCAGGACGGCGGTGACCACACCGTTGACCACGGTGCTCACGCCGGTGACGACAGTGGTGACCATGCTGCCGACGCTGTCCTGGATACGGGCGGCCGCAGAATCGGACGCCCCGGCGATCTGCTCGTCACCGATGTTGAGCGGCGGCCCGGATGCCCACTCGCGCAGCTTCTGGATGCCTTCGACCACGCCGTCGCCCAGCTCACCGGACTGGGAGGCCACCGGCACCGCGATCAGCGCCACGACCCCTGCGGTAACCAGGAGGAACAGCACGGTCACCACGGATGCGGCGAGGGCCGGGGGCCACCCGCTTCGGCGCAGGTAACGCGCTATGGGCCAGGTCAGGGTGGTGAGCAACAAGCCGACTATGAGTGGCCAGACGACCGACCACATGCGACCCAGCAGCCATACCGCCGCCGCGGTCATGACGATGACGAGAAGCAACTCGGCTGAGACCCGTGCCGAAACGCGGAGAGCGGCGCGGGTTTTGGTGGGGCTCATCGTGACAGACATGTGGGTCACCCTATGGGGCCACCGGTACCGCTCCGGATCAACCACTCCCGCAGCGACCCCCGACGCACAGTGCGTCGGGGGTCGCCGGCAACGTCTCATCGACTCCGAGGGGAAGCTACGCCCCGCCCCCACGCTTCCCGTTGAGCGTCGCGTCCAGGGTGATCGCCGCGTCGATCAGGGCCAGGTGCGTGAAGGCCTGCGGGAAGTTGCCCAACTGCCTTCCTGTCAGGCCGATCTCCTCGGAGTACAGGCCCAGGTGGTTGGCGTAGGTGAGCATCTTCTCGAGCACCAGCCTGGCCTGGTCGGTGCGTCCCGCCCGCGCCAGGGCGTCGACGTACATGAACGTGCACAGGGAGAAGGTTCCCTCGGAGCCGCGCAACCCGTCAGGTGACGCCTCCGGGTTGTAGCGGTAGACCAGGCTGTCGCTGACCAGCTCGTCCTCCATGGCGTCCAGCGTGGACTTCCACATCGGATCGTCCGGTGTGATGAAGCCGACCGTCGGCATGCGCAGCAGCGACGAGTCGAGCACGTCGTCGCCGTAATGCTGCACGAAGGCCCGCTTCTTCGGGTCCCATCCCCGGCTGAGCACCTGCGCGTAGATCTCGTCGCGCGCGTCCACCCAGCGGCCGCGGGCCGCGGGGCGGCCGTCGTCGGTGGCGATCCGGACCGCCCGGTCGAAGGCCACCCAGGACATCACACGTCCGTAGGTGAAGTCCTTCTGGCCGCCACGGGTCTCCCACAGCCCTTCGCCGGGCTGGTCCCAGTGGTCGACCAGCCAGTCGAGGAGGGTGTGCAGCGCGGTCCAGCCCCCGTGGTCGAGGTGCATGCCGTGCTGGTGCGCGAAGTAGATGCTGTCGAGTGCCTCACCGTAGATGTCCAGTTGCCGCTGGGTCGCTGCTCCGTTGCCGATGCGGACCGGGGCGGAACCGCGGTACCCCTCCCAATGGTCGAGGGTCTCCTCGACCATGTCGGAGGAACCGTCGACGCGGTACATGATGTTCAGTGGCCCGGTGCTGCCTTCTCCTTCACCGGCCTTTTCCTTCACGCGCTCGTGCAGCCAGCCGATGAACGCCGCCGCTTCCTCCTTGAATCCCATGCCCAGCAGGGCGTACACCGAGAACGACGCGTCACGGATCCAGGTGAACCGGTAGTCCCAGTTGCGCTCCCCGCCCAGCTGTTCGGGCAGAGCCGTCGTGGGGGCGGCGACCAGGGCGCCGGTCGGTGCGTAGGTCATGAGCTTCAGCGCCACGGCCGAACGCTCCACCGCTTCCCGCCAACGGCCCGAGTAGGTGGACTGGCCCAGCCACGAGCGCCAGTACTGGACCGTCTCGTCGAAGAGCTGCTCGAACTCCGCCACTCGGACCTCGTGCGGCGGCCCGCCGGGAGACGATTCCATGACCAGCCCGCGCTGCTGTCCTGCCTGCAGAGTCAGGGTGAAGCGCAGGTCGTTGTCGTGCGGGTGGATGGTCAGCAGCCGCTCGTCCTGCGGCTCACGGACAGCGTGGATGGCGAGGTCCATGTCCTGCGAGGTGAACACGGCTCCGTGTTCCGTGATGTGCAACTCGTGCGGCTTGCGGCCGTAGTCGAAGCGCGGAGCGACCTCCCCCTCGAAGGTCATGCTGCCTCGGACACAGCGCAGCATGCGGACCAGACGGTGCCGGTCGGTCGCGGTCTTGCCGGTGATCGGCATGAAGTCGACCACCTCGCCCGCTCCGGCCTCGGTCATGAACCGCGTGACCAGCACGGCGGTGTCCGGGTGGTAGAGCTGCTTGGTGGTGTAGGTGTCCGCGGCCGGCCCGACGGTGAAGTGCCCGCCCTTCCGCCGGTCGAGCAGAGCACCGAAGATGCTCGGCGAATCGAAGCGCGGACAGCAGAACCAGTCGATCGTCGCGTCCGTGGTCACGAGAGCCGCGGTCTGCAGGTCACCGATCAGGCCATGGTTCTCGATCAGGGGGTATTCATCCATTTCGTGCCCCTTTCGACCCCGGTTGGCAAGCCTAGGTCAACACGGGCGCCCCGTCCTGGCGAGGATGCGACGCGAGGTGGCGGCGGCGGAGACCGTAGTCTCTGCTCATGGCGAGCATGCAGGCGGACGGGGCCGTACGAGGGCCTGGGCGACCGCGCGAGGAGCGGGTCACCGGAGCCGTTCTCAACGCTGTGGTGGACCTGGTCACCGAGCAGGGGATCGCGGCGGTCACGATGGACACCGTCGCGGCACGGGCCGGAGTGAGCAAGCCCGCCATCTACCGGCGGTGGCCCACCAAGCAGGATCTGATCATCGCCGCCGCGGAGACCCGGATCGGCGCCCTGTCGGTACCCGACCTGGGCGACTTCCGTGCCGAGCTCCGCTTCGTGCTCACGGCTCGCCTGGAGGCCTACCGGCTGCCGGGTTCGGACCGATTGATCGCGGGCCTGATCGGGGCGTCGGCCGATGCGGGCGCGGCGCGGGGCCAGTACGCGGAGTACACGGAGCGGATCACGAGCGAGACGAGGCGCATCCTCGAACGGGGTATCGCCCGCGGTGACGTGGGCCCTGACACCGATGTCCGGGCCGCGGCGACCTTGGTGGCGGCGCCCCTGCTCTTCCGGCTGATCGGCGAGCTGGAGCTGCCCGACGCCCGCTTCGTGGACTCACTGGTCGACCTGGTGGCCCGGGCGGTCGGCACACGGAGCTGACGGCACCGAGCCTCGACTTTCCGGCCCCGGATTTTCGTGTGGCAAGACCCCTTGCCTCCCCATGGCCTGATAACGATACTTCCAGTAACGATATTCAGAACCTCGTTGTGGAGGACTCATGGACAGCGTCGTCACCAGCCCCGCCCCCGCGCTCGACAAGCCGCTAATGCACTACGGCAAGCGCACGCTCGACCGCATCGCACCGGGCACCGAGCAGCCCGCTTACGGACTTCTGGACGTCTACCCGCTGACCCCGCACATCGGGGCCGAGGTCGAGGGCGTCGACCTCTCGCGCCCCATCGGCGAGGACCTCGCGGCGGAGATCCGGCAGGCCCTTCTGGAGTGGAAGGTCCTCTTCTTCCGCGACCAGCACGCCTTCGACCCGCAGTCCCAGCTCGCGTTCTCCGCCCTGTGGGGCGAGCCGGAGGCGAACCCCTTCTTCCCCAAGGGCGACACCGTCGGCGTCTCCCGTCTGGCCAAGGACGCCATGGCCACCGGTACCGAGAACATCTGGCACAGCGACCACTCGTTCATGGCCGCGCCGGCGCTCGGCTCCGTCCTGCGTGCCGTCGAGGTCCCGACAGCCGGCGGCGACACCATGTGGGCGGATATGGCAGCCGCGTACGACAACCTCACCGAGTCCATGAAGGCCCGGATCGAGGGGCTCACCGCCGTGCACGACTGGCTGCCGAGCTGGGGCGCGCTGATGACCGAGGCCCAGGTCGCGGTGCACCGGGCGAACCTGCCGGCCGTCGAGCACCCGGTGGTCGTCCGCCACCCGCGCACCGGACGCAAGCTGCTCTACGTCAACGAGCCCTTCACCACCCGGATCGTCGGACTGTCGGACCTGGAGAGCCGTGAGCTGCTCGACGAGCTCGTCCTCCAGGCCCGTATCCCCGAGTACCAGGTGCGCTTCCGCTGGCAGCCGGGCTCCGTCGCGATCTGGGACAACATCGCCACGCAGCACTACGCGATCAGCGACTACTACCCGCAGCGTCGTGTCATGGAGCGCATCGCCATCGCGGGCGTTCCGCTCTCCTGATCGACAGCCCGGCCCCTCCTCCCTCCCCATCCAGTCTCCGCGGAGCCCTTGTGACCGACACCGATGTCGCACCCGCCGTGCCCGCCGGCCCCCCGAAGGCGCCGAGCCGTACGAGACGCCGAGCGTGGATCGTCACCGCGCTGCTCGTCGTCTTCATGATGATCAATTTCGCCGACAAGTCCGTACTCGGTCTTGCCGCGGAGGAGATCCGACAGGACCTCGGCCTGTCCGCATCGGCCTTCGGACTCGCCAGCAGCGCCTTCTTCCTGCTGTTCTCGCTCTCCGGTGCCGCGGTGGGGCTGCTCGCGGACCGCATACGGCCCAAGTGGCTGATCCTGGCGATGGCCGCCCTCTGGTCCATCTCCCAGGCACCGATGGCGGTGGGCGGAGGGCTCGCGGTGCTCATCACCTCGCGTGTCCTGCTCGGCGCCGCCGAGGGACCCGCCTTCCCCGTCGCCCAGCAGGCGACCCTGTCCTGGTTCCCCAACCACCGGCGCAACCTGCCCGGGGCGCTGATCGTCCTCGGCATCACGCTGGGGGTCCTGGTCGCCGCTCCCGTGCTGACGTGGGTGATCCAGAACCACGGCTGGCGCTCGGCCGTCGCCGCGGTGGCAGTCGCCGGTGTCGTGTGGGCGCTGCTGTGGATCCCCTTCGGCGGGGAGGGACCGTACGCGGTCGCGTCCGGCACCGCCGTCGGGAAGGACGAGAGGGCGGGGGCACAAGCCGTCCCGGGTCCGGCCAGGCTCAAGATGCCGTACCGGCGGATCCTCGCGACCCGTACCTGGATCGGTGCCACGGCCGCCTACTTCGGGACCTACTGGGTCATCGCGTTCGCGCTGGTCTGGCTCCCCTCCTACCTCCAGGACTCGCTCGGCTACAGCTCGGCCGGGTCCACCCAGGTGGTGATGCTCGTCTGGGGTCTCGGCGGCGTCGTGGTGCTCGGGCAGGCCGGCCTGACCGGCTGGCTGCTGCGCCGTGGGACCGCGAGCCGGTGGGCGCGTGGCGGAGTCGGCGGTGTTCTGCTGCTCATCGGCGCAGCGGCATGCCTCGCCCTGCCGGTGGCCCCGGCGGGCGCCGTGACCGCCATACTCCTGGTCGCCGGATTCGGGCTGGCCGGAGCGATGAGCAGCGTCGCCGTCACCACGGTCACGGAACTGGCTCCGGCCAACCGTCGCGGCGGCGCCCTGGGCATCATGAACGCCGTGGTGACCACCGCGGGCCTGATCGCCCCGACCCTGATCGGGCGCCTCGTGGACACCCACGGCACGGACGGCTACACGTACGCGGTCCTGATCACCGGCGCCGTGCTCCTGCTGAGCGGTGCCGCCGCCCTTACGCTGATCGACCCGGACCGCGACGCCCGCCGCCTGTCCGCATGACCGGACGCGCGTGCCTGCTCCTCGCATCCCGCACGGAGCAGGCCCCGTCCCTCCCACTTCCCGCCTTCCGCAAGGAACGACGTTGAACACAAGCGCCCTCGACACCTCTTCCCTCGACCGCACCGTGGCCCACGTACGTGGCAACGCCGAGTCCTGGTCCACCACCCCGCTCACCGAGCGCATCGCCCTCCTGGAACGGCTGCAGCCCCGCATCGTCGCGCGTGCGGCCGAGATGGCCGGTTCGGGCGCCCTGGCGAAGGGGTACGGACCGGACTCCCCGTGGGCGGCCGAGGACTGGACCGGCGGCCCCTGGGCCCTTGCCCAGAACACCGCGGCGTTTCTCCACGTCCTTCGGCGGATCGCCGCGGGCAGGGACCCGCTGGCCGACAGGACGGTTCACGAGGAGAACGGCCGCACCCGCGTGAACGTCTTCCCCGCCACCGGCTGGGATTCCCTGTTGCTCAACGGGTTCAAGGCCGAGGTGTGGATGCGCCCCGGCGTCACCGCGGAGCAGACGCGTGCCTGCGCGGCGGGCGAGTACCGGGGCCGGCAGGGCGAACCCGCCCTGGCCCTGGTCCTCGGCGCCGGCAACGTCGCCGCCATCACCGCGCTGGACATCCTGCACAAGCTCTACGCCGAGGGCCAGGTCGTCATCGCCAAGATGAACCCGGTCAACGCCTATCTGCGCCCCCACTTCGAGTACGTCTTCGCCGAGTTCGTCGAACGGGGCTGGCTGGCCTTCGTCGACGGCGGCGCGGCCGAGGGCGGCTATCTCTGCCGCCACGAAGGCGTCGACGCCATTCACGTCACCGGCAGCGACCGTACCCACGACGCCATCATCTGGGGCACCGACGAGGATGCCGGGCAACGCCGCCGTGACGACCTCCCGTTGATCACCAAACCCTTCAGCAGTGAACTGGGCGGCGTGAGTCCGTGCATCGTGGTGCCGGGGCCATGGAGCGATGCCGACTTCCGCTTCCAGGCCGAGCACATCGTCACCAGCAAGATGAACAACTCCGGCCACAACTGCATCGCCAGCCAGATCCTGGTCCTGCCGCGCGACTGGGACGGCACCGAGCGGCTGCTCGACGAGATCCGGCGCGTGCTGCGCGAACTACCCGAGCGCGCCGACTACTACCCCGGCGCTGCCGACCGTCTCGCCTCCGTACGGGCGGCCCATCCGACGGCGGAGGCACACGGCGACGACTGTCGGCTCCTCGTACCCGACATCACCGACCATGACGACCCCCTCGTCATCGACGAGGTCTTCGGCAGCGCCTTGGGGGTCGTGCGCCTGCCCGGCGCGACTCCGGCCGAGTTCCTCCGGCACGCCGTCGACTTCGCCAACGCCACCCTGCCCGGCACTCTCGGCGCCACCCTGATCGTCCACCCGAAGACCGAGAAGGCCGATCAGGAGGCCATGAGCAGCGCCATCGCCGAACTGCGCTACGGCACATTGGGCATCAACTGCTGGTCGGCCGTCGGCTTCCTGCTCGGTTTCACCCCCTGGGGTGCGTTCCCCGGCCACACCCGCCAGAACATCGGCAGCGGCATCGGCTTCGTGCACAACGCGTTCATGCTCGAAGACATCGAGAAGACCGTGCTGCGCGCCCCGTTCACACCGGCCCCGCGCGGCCTGGTCACGGGCGACCCGTCGCTCTCCCCGCGCCCGCCGTACTTCGTCACCCACCGCACGGCGCTGACCACGGTGCAACGCCTCACCCGCTTCACGGCGGCGCCGAGTCTGACGCAACTGCCCGCACTCTTCGCTGCCGCCTTGCGGGGCTGACGCCCGGCCCTCTGCGCTTCCGCAGGCACACAACACGCCGAAGTACCCCTACGGAGACCTCATGCTCAATCTTGCCAGCCTGCTGGAAACCAGCGCCCGCGCCGTGCCCGACCGTACGGCGGTCGTGCTGGGCGTACAGCGACTCACCTACGCGGAGTTGGACGAGGCCGCCCGCCGCGTGGCCGGCCTGCTGCACTCGCGCGGTATCGGACCGGGAGACAAGGTCGCCCTGTCCTGCCCGAACCTCCCCTGGTTCCCGATCGTCTACTACGGCATCCTCAAGGCCGGCGCGGTGGTCGTCCCGCTCAACGTGCTGCTCAAGGGCCGCGAAATCGCCTACCACCTGGCCGACTCCGAGGCCAAGGCCTACTTCTGCTTCGAGGGAAACGCGGAACTTCCCATGGGCCAGGAGGGCTGGTCGGGCTTCGACGGGACTCCCGGCTGCGAGAACTTCTTCCTCATGACCGCCGCCCCCACCGAGCACTCGCCGATCACGGGCACCGAGACCCTGACCGCGGCGCTGGCCGACCGGAACGCGGACTTCGAGACGGTGGTCACCGAGTCCGGTGACACCGCGGTCATCCTGTACACCTCCGGCACCACGGGCAAGCCCAAGGGCGCCGAGCTCAGCCACTCCAACGTGATGCTCAATGTGCTGACCTGCCACAAGTTGTTCGGCGAGGTCGAGCACGACGTGCACCTGATCGCCCTGCCGCTCTTCCACTCCTTCGGCCAGGTCGTGCAGATGAACGCCGGCATCGCCTCGGGAGCGACGCTGGTACTGCTGCCACGCTTCGACGCCCCGTCCGCCCTGGCCCTGATGCAGCGTCATGCGGTCACCTTCTTCGCGGGTGTTCCCACGATGTACTGGGCCCTGCTCGAAACGGAGGCGCCCGACGTGGACCTGTCGCGGATCGCAGGGAACCTACGGATAGCCGGGTCGGGAGGTTCCGCACTGCCGGTCGAGATCCACCGCCGGTTCAGCGAGCGCTTCGGGGTCACCATCCTGGAGGGGTACGGCCTCTCGGAGACCAGCCCGGCGGCCACCTTCGCCCCGCGCGGCGAGAAGGTGCGTCCTGGCTCCATCGGACGCCCGGTCTGGGGCGTGGAGGTGGACCTGGTCGACAAGGACTGGGCACCGGTCAAGGGGGCCGACGCGATCGGTGAGATCGTCATCCGCGGCCACAACGTCATGAAGGGTTACCACAACCGGCCCGAGGCGACCGCCGAGGTGATGCGCAACGGCTGGTTCCGCACCGGTGACCTGGCCCGCCGCGACTCCGACGGATGGTTCTACATCGTGGACCGGGCCAAGGACATGATCCTCCGGGGTGGCTTCAACGTGTATCCGCGGGAGATCGAGGAGGTACTGCTCACCCACCCTGCCGTGAGCATGGTGGCCGTCATCGGCGTGCCGCACGACCGCCACGGCGAGGAGGTCAAGGCATGCGTGGTACGCGCACCGGGAGCGACGCTCACCGAGGAGGAGCTGATCGCCTGGTGCAAGGAGCAGATGGCCGGCTACAAGTACCCGCGCATCGTGGAGTTCCGGGCGGCCCTGCCCACCAATGCCACCGGCAAGATCCTCAAGCGCGAGCTCAGGGACGCGGAAGGCCACGTGACCGAGGCGGTTCGGTGAGCACGCCGTCCGGCAGTGCCCACTGCATCGACAGCGAGCCCGCTACCTGACGGGGGCGGGGCGAGGGCCGTTCCGTGGGTGCGCAGCCCCCGGAACGGCCCTGGCCCACGTCTCCTTCGGCCTCGAAGCGCCCCCGGTGAAGGCCACGTACCAAAGCACCGGAAGCGCGTCCACGCCTTGTTCGACACCCCTGCGATTGTCAGGTGCACGACACATGGTGCTTCCGCCAGGTCAACCGGCCTGGAACGCACCGCAGTCAGACACGCGCGCAGCGATCCGCCCGGCGAATTCCTGCCGTTCACCCTGACGTCCATCAGGCCGACAAGTGAGCCTTGCCCGGATACCGGCCGGTTGTGGCTGGCAAGTCATTGCCATGGCAATGACTTGCCGCCATCAGGCCTTCACACCGGACGTCGCCGCCGGATAAACCCATGGCATGTCCTCCCCCTCTCAGCCTTCCGCCTTCCGGCGCAGGCGCTGGCAACTGATCTCGGTTGCCACCGCGGTGCCGCTGCTGGCGTCGGGGCTTGCCGTTCTGCAAGCACCCGCACAGGCCGCTCCGAGCAAGCCCACCGTTCCCGCCAAGCCCTCGGCGACCCACAAGGTCACCCTGGTCACCGGCGACGTCGTCACGGTCACCACGATGGCCGACGGCAAGCAGACCGCAGACGTCGACCGGCCGGACAGCGCCGTCGGCGGCGTGAAGATCCAGAAGATCAAGGGCGACCTGTTCGTCATCCCGGACGAGGCCGCGCCGCTCCTCGGTACGGACAAGCTGGACAGGCGGCTGTTCAACGTCACCGACCTGATCGAGATGGGCTACGACGACGCGAAGTCGGCCGCCGTACCGCTGATCGCGACGTACGACCGGTCGAAGTCCCGCTCGGTGGTCGAGCCGACGGCCCCCCGCGGCAGCAAACTGACCCGCAAGCTCAAGGGCATCAGCGGTGCTGTGCTCAGCACCGAGAAGCGGCAGACCCGCACCTTCTGGAGCAACGTCGCGCCGCAGGGCAGTGCGAAGTTGGGTGCCGGTGTGGCGAAGCTGTGGTTGGACGGCCGTGTGAAGGCCAACCTCAAGGAGAGCGTGCCGCTGATCGGCGCGCCCGAGGCCTGGGCCGCCGGGTACAACGGCAAGGGCGTCAAGGTGGCGGTGCTCGACACCGGTATCGACGCCGACCACCCCGACTTCGCCGGCCTGATCGACGGCACGGCGAGCTTCGTGCCGGGTGAGGGCGTCACCGACGTCAACGGCCACGGCACGCATGTGGCCGGCACGATCGTCGGTTCCGGCGCCGCCTCCGGTGGCGACAACAAGGGCGTCGCCCCGGGCGCCGACCTCTTCGTCGGCAAGGTGCTCGGCGGCGTGGAGGGCTACGGCCAGGACTCCTGGATCATCGCCGGCATGCAGTGGGCCGCCGAGACCGGTGCGGACGTCGTCAACATGAGCCTCGGCGACTCCTACCCGACGGACGGCAGCGACCCGATGTCGCAGACGGTCGACGCCCTGTCCGCGCAGTACGGCACGCTGTTCGTCATCGCCGCCGGCAACTCGGGCCCGGAGAGCATCTCCGCCCCGGGCGCGGCCGCCGCGGCGCTGACCGTCGCCGCCACGGACAAGCAGGACCAGCTCGCGAGCTTCTCCAGCACCGGCCCGCTGACCTACTCCGGCGCCATGAAGCCGGACATCGCGGCGCCCGGCGTGGACATCACCGCGGCCCGTTCGCAGGACATGACCGACGGTGGTGAGGGCCTCTACCGCACCATCAGCGGTACCTCGATGGCCACCCCGCACGTGGTCGGCGCGGCGGCGATCCTGGCCCAGCAGCACCCGGACTGGAACGGCGCACAGCTCAAGGAACACCTGATGAGCACCGCCAAGGGCCTGGACGCGGGGTACTCCCCGTACGAGGTCGGCACCGGCCGCCTCGACGTGGCCGCCGCCGTGCGCACCACGGTCCGCGGCACCGGATCGCTCTTCTTCGGCAACTACACCTGGCCTCACA
This sequence comes from Streptomyces sp. NBC_00683, assembly GCF_036226745.1. NCBI lineage: Bacteria > Bacillati > Actinomycetota > Actinomycetes > Kitasatosporales > Streptomycetaceae > Streptomyces > Streptomyces sp. NBC_00683. The sequence goes on from NZ_CP109013.1 coordinate 1,029,470, forward strand.
AGCCGGAGGACGTCGCCGTCACGAAGGACCTGACGTACACGAACACCGGTTCCACCGACATCACGCTGGACCTGGCGCTGACCAACGACGGCGGACCGTTCGCGCTGGGAGCCACCACGGTGACCGTCCCCGCGGGCGGAACCGCCGCCGTCCCGGTGACCGGTGACCCGCAAGCCGCCTCGGCGGGCCGGCACGTCGGCTACGTGACAGCCACCGACGCGGCCACCGGGAAGCCCGTGACCCGCACCTCCGTGGCGCTGCTCAAGGAGGAGGAGCGCTACGACCTGAACATCAAGCTGGTCGGCCGTGACGGCAAGCCCGCCAGCGGCTGGGTCGGAATCAACCTGGCCGGCGACACCTGGCCGTGGAACGTCTACGTCGAAGGCTCGACGACGATGCGCATGGCACCCGGCCTGTACACCGTCGCGGGATACCTCGACGTGGCAGGCGAGAAGGCGGACCGCTCCGGCGTGGCCGTGCTGGTCGACCCGGAGACCGTACTCAAGGACAGCTCCGCGAACGTGGTGCTCGACGCGAGCAAGGCGAACCTGCTGCAGACCGAGGCGCCGCAGCGCACCGAGGACCGCCAGCGCAAGGTCGACTTCAACGTCCACTACAAGGGCCTCGACCCGTACATGGACTACCGCAGCGCGTACGTGGTGCCGCCGGCGTACGACGACATCTACGTCGCCCCGACGGAGCCCATGAAGCAGGGCGAGTTCATGCTGATCACCCGCTGGCGCAAGGGCGAGCCGCAGCTCGGCCTGAGCACCTTGGGCGGTCGGCTCCGCTTCGACGCCATGGTGCAGGCGGGCAGCTCCCTGGGCACCGCCACGGACACGCTGAACGCCGTCCACGCGGGCAACGGCTCGGCCAGCGCGTACGAGAAGATCAACGCGAAGGGCAAGGTCGTCGTCATCACGCGCAGCGACGAGGTCTCGCCGCAGGAGCGCACCGAGGCCGCGGTCGCCGCGGGCGCGAAGGCGCTGATCGTGGTCAACGACGGTGTCGGCGGCCTGACGGAGTACGTCGGCGAATCGTCCATCCCGGTCGCCACAGTGCACCGCGACGCGGGCAAGGCCCTCATCGCGACGGCCAAGGCCGGCATCCTCAAGCTGACCGTGAAGCAGACCGAGCACACGCCGTTCGTCTACGACCTGACCCGGGACTACCCCGGCCAGGTCCCGGACCGGGACCTCGTCTACAAGCCGTCCCAGCGGGACCTCGCCCGGATCGACGCCCGCTACTACTCGGCCACGGAGGGCAAGTTGTCGGAGGGCTACCGGTCCGACTTCACCCTCAACCCGTCGTTCAACATGCCCGAGCTCGAGTGGCACCCGGGAACCCGCACCGAATGGGTGACCCCGGGCCAGGTCTGGAGGGAGTTCCACGCGCAAGGTGTCGACGGCCCCCTGCCGTGGGTGATGGTGTCGGGCGACAACACCTATGCCAAGGGCAGCACCAGCCGTCTGGACTGGTTCGCTCCGTTGACCCGCCCCGCTCAGAGCGAGTCCTTCGGTGTGTACAACTCCCGCTGGCAGAACTACATGACCTGGAACGTGCAGGCGTGGGCCTCCGCCAGCGACAACATGCGGCTGGGCGGCTACCTGCCGTGGGGTGAGACGCCGTCCCACCTGCAGGTCTTCCAAGGCGACAAGCTGATCCACGACAACCCGGTCAGCGGGGACATGCAGTGGGTGGAGGTGCCGGCCGGCAACCTGCCCTACCGCACCGTCCTCGATGTGGAGCGGCCCGGTGACGTCTTCCGGCTGTCGACGCGCACCCACTCCGAGTGGACTTTCATGTCCGACACCGTCGACTCGGACTACTTCCAGCCGTTCTCGGTGCTGAACCTGGACTACGAGCTCGGAACCGACCTGCACGGCGACGTCAAGGCCAACACCACGCAGCGGATCGCGCTCAAGCCGGTGTCGATGAACCTCGACACAGTGCCGGGCAAGGTCACCACGGTGAAGCTGGACGTCTCGTACGACGACGGCGCCACCTGGCAGAAGGTGACACTGTCCAAGGGCTCCGGCGGCTACTGGAACGGTTCGTTCAAGACCGCCAAGAAGCCCGGCGGCTTCGTGTCGGTCCGCGCGAGCGCCGCGACGGACCGCGGCTACAGCGTCAAGAACGAGATCATCCGGGCGTACGGCCTGCGATGAACCGCACTGTCGGGCCCCGGGGAGGCGACTCCCCGGGGCCCTTCCCCTCGCACCTGCTCCCAGCTGGGACTATTCAGGGCCTGCCACCATGGCGCATACTCTCCCCGCTGCGGCAAGCAAGGGAGAGTCGGTCGCCGATGCTGGATGTTCTGGGCCTCGAACCCGATGACGAGCACGTCTACCGGGCACTGCTCGGACGGCCGAACTCCACCGCGGTGCTGCTGTCGGATCAGCTCGATATGCCGCTGACCGACATCGACAAGGCCTTGTGCCATCTGGTCGGGTGGGGACTGGTCATCAGGTCGGCCGACGAGCAGTTCACCGCCGCGCCACCCGCCATGGCCCTCGGCGCTCTCATCAGCCAGCGCCAGGACGGGCTGCGCATGGCCGAGCAGGCACTGGTGACCTTCGCCGAGGAACACCGGGCGGCCATGACCGGGAACAGCATCAGTGACCTGATCGAGGTCGTCACGGGCGTCGACGCCATCCGGCATCGCTTCCTCCAGGTGCAGCAGGCGGCCCGCACGCAGGTCCGCACCTTCATCACCGCACCGTTCGTTGCCGTGCCGCCCGGCGAGAACTCGGCCGAGCCCGTGGCCATCGGCCGCGGCGTGCACTTCCGTGCGGTGCTGGACCGGGCCGTACTGGCTGAGCCGGGCATCATCGCCGATGCGGTCGAGTCCATGCGCAACGGCGTGCAGCTGCGGGTCGCCGACCAGTTGCCGATGAAACTCGTGCTGGCCGACGCCGATCTCGGCCTCGTCCCTCTCGCGGTCACACCGGCCGGGGAACCCGGCGCCGTGCTGCTGCACCGCAGCGGCCTGCTGGATGCGCTGGACGCGCTGTTCGAGACGGTGTGGCGCACCGCTCACCCGCTCGAACTGGCGGGCGCCGGCGGAGAATCCGAACCCGCCGTCGAGCTCGGCGCGGAAGGCCCGAGCGACCTCGACCGGAAGATCCTTGCCCTGCTGCTGGCCGGCCTGACCGACCCGACGGCCGCGGCACAGCTCGGTCTGTCACCGCGCACGCTGCACCGGCGCCTGCGCCACCTCATGGACCTGGCCGGGGTCCGGACGCGGATGCAGCTCGGCGGCTACGCCATCCGGCACGGCTGGGTGGAGCCGAACTGAACGGGCACGCGGGCCCGGCGTGAGCCGGCCGCGGACACGGCCACCCCGCTATCGGTCGGGTCAGGACCGGCCGCCCACGCCCTGCCTGTCGGCCGTCTGTCCGGCGGCACGGCGGGCCGCGTCGGGGAAGGCCCGTTCCACCGAATCCCGCAGAAGATCCCCCTGCGCCCGGACTGCCGGATGGTGGGCGGGCGGCAGGCTGTCGAGCAGCCCGTCGAACAGGGCATGCAGCCTTCGGCAGACCTGCAGGGACGTTGCCCCGTAGTCGCGGATCTCGGAGACGGCGAGCTGAAGGTAGTTCTCCCACGTCCTCCCGCGCAGCACGAGCCGCGGGCTGCCGTCGTCACCGGCCAGCACATGCCGGTCGGGCAGCGGCGACTGACCGATCCGGGTGAGGAACGACTCGATGTGGTTGAGGACCTGTACGGCGGTGGTGGGGTCGTTCACGGCGGGCGACAGCGCGCGGATGGCGATGTCGACGAGCACCCGCAGGGCAAAGGCCGGGTCCTGTTCGATCGTCCGCTCGGGACCGAGCGCGATGAGACCGGTCACGCGCTCATCGTCGGGGGTGGACGTGCCACCGTGGACTTCGACGAGGACGGCGCCCCGGGGAACGTAGTCACCGATCAGGTGGGGCACGGTGAACACACAGTCGTGGCGCGCGGCGAGTGCCGTGAGGCCGTCGGTGTGGAGGGCCTGGATGGCTCCGCCCGCGGTCGCGCGGACGACGGTCATCCGCACGTCCCGCACCGCGGCTTCACCACCGTGCGGGGCCGAAGCCCTGACCGCCGCTGCCCCGTGCTCGAAGACGTCCTCCCCCATGCGGCCGACGAGATCGGCGATGGCGACCGGCCTGAGGTTGTGCGTGAAGCGGTTGAGATAGATGAGCAGGAGCAACAGGCTGACGGCCACGGCCGCGCCGGCGAGGGTGACCCCGAGGTCCGGCACCGAATTCGACTCGATACTGCGCAGCAGGGAGAAGGCGAACGCGAAGGTGCCGGTGAAGGTGGCCAGCACGGTCTTCTGCAGCCGGTCCCTGTACCAGAGCCGCATGTACCGTGGGGACAACGTTCCGGTGGCCTGCTGAATGACGAGAACACCGATGGTCACGACGAATCCCAGAAGGGCGATCATCGCCCCGACGATGGAGCTCAGAACTCCACTCGCCGTCGTCGCCGAATAGCGCCAGCCGCTCGGTGGCCAGTCCGCGCTGTCAGCGGTGACGGCCAGCTGGGCCAGGACAGCTCCCAGAAGGAGACCGAACATCGGCGCGATCCACAGGTTCGCCTTCACGTATTGCCGCAGCCGGAACGCGGAGGCCCAGGACATCTTGATGCGCCTCACTTCTCGGCGCCGGGGGTCAGCAGCACGACGCTGTCGCTCTCCCCGGGAGTCACCCGCCGCTTCTCGGTGACGGGTTCCAGCTTCTGGTCCTTACGTACCACGAAGAGGGTTTCGCTCCCGGGCGGCAGTGGAGCGGAGGCCGGCTGGACCAGGAACCGCGCGCCGGCTTCGTACCGCGCGGCCAGGGTGTGGCGGACGAGCGGTCTACCGAAGAGGATGTCCCCGCCGGTGTAGGGGGCCACGACTCCGAGGCTGTCGTGAGGAGGCCCGACCCGGTAGACAGGCCCTTCGACGCTGTCCTTCATCACGACCGAAGCGAGCGCGTTGAAGTCGTCGTCGTTCGTGGCCAGGAAGACCGCGGTCACCCCCTCCAGCCGGGCACCCGGGTTGGTGGCCGTTGCGAGCAGGTCACCCTCGGCGAGTTGGATACCGGCGTCCGTGATCCGTTGGCGCTCCTGGGCGAGGCCTGCCCACATCAGCAGGTCGAGGCCTGCGGAACGCAGACTCCTCCCGAGGTCCACCACCCACGGCTCGCCGCCCACGAGCAGGATCCGTGTCCCGGTGGGTTTGATGATGCCCAGCCTCTTGGCGACCGGTGCCGCACTGAGGGCGTACAGGAGGACCGTACCGACGATCACGAGGAATGTGACGGGGAGGATCCTGGCCGCTCCGTCCACTCCCCTGTCGACGAGGCTCGCGGAGAACGCCGTGGCTGTGGCCGCCGCGACGATGCCGCGAGGGGCCATCCACCCGACGAAGGCCCGCTCGCCTGCCGTCAGTCCCGAGCCCGCGGTCGAGACGTACGCGACGAGGGGGCGCACCACGAGGACCAGGATGGCGATGAGGCCGAGTGCGGGCAGGAGCACCGGCACCAGGGAGGCAGGTGTGACCGTGGCGGAGATCGAGACGAACAGGAGGCCGATGATCAGCTGGACCAGCGTCTCGAAGAAGGGGCGCCGTGCGGGCATGTCGAACCCGTTGATGTTGGTGACGGCGAGCCCGATGACGATGGCGGTGATGAGTCCCGTGTCGTCCCTGATGACGTCGGCGACGGCGGACACCGCGATTACGGTGGCCAGCTGAGCCAGCGTCCCGAGCGTCTCGCCGAGCCGCAGGGTGCGCAGCGTCAGCCAGAGCAGCGCGGTCCCGACCGCCCCGCCGATCAGCCCCACGGCCATGCTGATGGCGAACTGGCCGACTTGGTAGCCGCGCCCGATGTCGATCTGATGCGTGTTGGCGATGGCGTGGAAGACCAGTGCGCCCAGGATGCCGCCGATCGGGTCGGTCAGGGTCCCTTCCCAGATGAGAACGCGGCGCACCTTGTCCGTGGGCCGTACGAAGTCGAGGAGGGGGCCCACAACTGTGGGACCTGAGACGACCAGGATCACGCCGAGCATGCAGGCGACTCGGAGAGGCATGTCGAACATCGCCGGCGCCACGGCGGAGGTGACCAGGAACGTGACGAGCACTCCGAGCAGCAGAAGTCGTCCCACGATCCACCGTGTGCGGCCGGTCAGTTTGCGCAGGTTGAGCCCGAGACCGGCGTCGTAGAGGATCACCGCCACCGACATCGACACGAGGACGTCGAAGCTCTGCCCCATCAGCTGGTCGGGGTGGACGACGTCCGTCAGGGCCCCGGCGGCAAACCCTGCCGGCAGCAGGATGATCAGAGCGGGCACGCGCAGTCTGCTCGCCAGGATCTGTGAGCCGGTGGCGAGGACCACGGTCAGTGCGATCCCGAGCAGGATCTCGTCGTCGGTCACAGCAACCCCCTTCGGTGGAGTCCTGACGCAGTGGAAGTTCGGCCGTACCGACGGTCAGGTGGTGCCGGCGCTGCCGCCTTGAGGCTCGCCGCCTTGCCGCAGGTCGGCATCGGTCAGTTCTTGGAGTTCGCCTCTGGTGTCGAGCCAGTACAGGAAGGCGACGGCCGGCACCACGATCACCAGGGCGACAAGGGTGACGACCGCCAGCCAGGCCAGCGTGGTCGATGCGCCGGCGCCCTCGGCGACCGTCAGCGACTCCGGGAGGAGGTAGGGGCGCTGAGCCAGGCCCCACGCGAGGACCGCGCAAGCGACGGCACCGACGGCCGAGGCACGGGCCAAGCCGCCCGGTCTCCGCACGAGCAGCCACACCGTGGCGAAGGAAGCCAGCGCGCCGGCGATACCGAAGGCCAGCCCCACCCCGTGGGTCAGCCCGTGCCACACGTGCGGAGCGTCCTCACTGGCGACGAACAGGGTGATCACCACCAGCACGACGAGCACGGCAAAGCTCAACAGCCCGCGCCGCCGGAAGTAGGCGACCAGGTCGGGTGCGTCGAAGCGTCGGGCATCCCCCGTCAGGAACACGGCGCCCAGGAACGCGGTCGCTGCGACGGCGAGCAGCCCGAACATGATCGAGGTGGGGTTGGACCAGGCATCCGCCGACGCCTCCGTACCGATTTTCACCCGGCCCGAGGCGACACCCCCCACCGCGGCGCCGAGGAAGAACGGCGTCACGAGCGACGCACAGGCGAACACGGCACCGTAGAGACGCCGTTCCGCGAGCCGGCGGGCGACCTTGCGGAAGGCGAAACCGGCGCCGCGCAGGACCAGGCCCACCGCTGCCAGGGCCAGAGGCAGCCACATCGCGGAGAACACGGCCTGGAACAGGGTGGGGAAGCCGGTCCACATGATGACGAAGACGAAGATCAACCAGACGTTGTTGACCTCCCACACGGGTGCCATCGCGTGATCGATGAGCCAGCGCGGTCGCTTGCCGCGTTCGGCGCCTCCCGCGGTCAGGTCCCAGAAGCCCGCCCCGTAGTCGGTACCCCCCGCGCAGGTGTACGCGGTGATGGCCAGCAGCAGCACCACTGCCATCAGGTCGGCCATCACCGCCCCTCACCCCGGGACCGGGTGGAGCCACCGACGGCGCCGTCACCTGCGGGGACGGTCGCCCGGGGGCCGTAGGGGCCGTCTGTCTCCGGATCCTCCGCCTTACGCCCGGCGGCCTGTTGTGCGTCGGCGAGCCGCCATCGGGTGCGCAGCTTGAGCAACACGGCCAGGAGCGATCCGAAGATGAACACGTACACGACGATCACCACGCCGAGCATGATCCACAGGGTGGACGAGCGTGTCGCCGTGACAGCCTCGGCCACGCGCATGTTCTGGTAGACGATCCAGGGCTGGCGTCCCACCTCGGTCGCGATCCAGCCGCATTCGACAGCCACCACCGAGGCCAGACCCGCGCAGGCCGCGCTGCCGTAGAACCACTTGGACTCGGGAAGCCTGCGGTGCCGCAGCCAGACCAGGCCGTACCAGAGCGCGAGGAGTACCAGGGCGGAGCCGATGAGGACCATGATGTCGAAGGCCCAGTGGGCGATCGTCGCCTGCACGGCGGTCGGCCGTTCGTCCGCCGGCACGGAGGTCAGCCCGACGACCTTGGTGTCCGGGCTGAATCCGGCGAGAACGGAGTCGAGCAGCGGAACCTTGATACCGCCCGAGATGGAACCGTCGGAGTGCAGGCGGCCGAACAGGTACTCCGGTACGCGGGTGTCGGTCTTCCAGACGATCTCCAGGGCCGCGAACTTCACCGGCTGCTTGTGGAACACCGACCGGGCGATGGAGTCACCCAGGACGAACTGCACCGGGGTCGCAATAGCCGCGATGGTGAAGGGAATGGTGAAGCCGAGCCGGTGATAGCGGTCACGGCGTCCCCTCAGCCACCCAACGGCGTAGACGCCGGCCACCATGTAGCCGGCGGTCAGCAGCATGGCCACGACGAAGTGCCAGTACTGCGGCCCGAACATCGGCGTGAAGATCGCCTTCCAGATGTTCACGTCCGTCGGCTTGCCGGCGGAGTCGAGGGAGAAGCCCTGCGGTGTGTTCATCCAGGAGTTGGCCGCCAGGATGCCGAATGCCCCGAGCAGAGCGACGGCCGGGAGCGGCAGCCCGAGGAGGAAGTGTGTCCGGGGCTTCAGCCTCCGCCACCCGTAGAGGTAGATGGCGATGAGAACCGCTTCGAGGAAGAACGCCCATGCCTCGACCCCGAAGCCGATTCCGAAGACGTCGCCCCATCTGCCCATCAACCCCGGCCAGAGCAGCCCGAATTCGAAGGAGAGGACGGTGCCGGTGACGACGCCGACGGCGAACTGCACCGCCATGACCGCCGACCAGCGCCGTGCCAGCAGGAGGGCTGTCGCGTCCTTGCGACGCAGCCCGCGGTAGTGCATGACCAGGGTGATCAGCGGCAGGGCGACGCCCAGCGGGACCAGGATGATGTGGGAGGCCAGGGTGAAGGCCATGAGCTCCCGGGCCGGCAGGAGTTGATCCGGAGCATTGGCCAGCAGGTGGACCGAGGTGTGCATAACCGCCTTCGCTGTTCGGGACCTGCGAAAGAGGTCAGCCGCCGGTGGCGAACCCGGGGAAGAGCGTCATCCCGCCGTCGACGTAGAGGGTCGTCCCCACGACGTAGTCCATGAGGTCCGATGCGAGAAGGACAGCCGCGTGGGCGATGTCCTCGGGTTCACCGATGCGGTCGTAGGGGATCAGACGCAGGAGGTCCTCCTGGGCCGCCTGCGTCTCCCACGCACTGCGGTTGATGGGGGTCTTGATGGCTCCGGGGGCGACGGCGTTCACCCGGATCTTCTCCGGTGCGAGCTCCTGGGCCATGGTCTGCATCATCATCTGCACGCCTCCCTTGGAGGAGGCGTAGTTCACGTGCCCTGCCCAGGGGATGATCTGGTGGACCGAGCTCATACAGATGATCTTCCCGGCCGCCCGGGAGACCTCCGGGACCACTCCGCGCCGACGGAACTCCTTGACCGCCTCCCGCGCGCACAGGAACTGGCCCGTGAGGTTGACGTCGAGGACCTTCTGCCACTGGGCGAGCGTCATATCGGTGAACTTCGCGTCACGCTGCAGACCGGCATTGGCGACCAGGATGTCCAGTGTCCCGAATTCCTGGACCGTCCGGTCCAGCATCGCGGTCACCTGGTCCTCCTGCGACACATCGGCCTCGACGGCCACTGCGCGGACCCCGAACGAGGCGATCTCCTCGACCACTTGCTCGGCCGCGTCGCGCCCGCTCACGTAGTTGACCACCACGTTGGCACCGGCCTTGCCGAGTCCGATGGCAGTGGCTTTGCCGATGCCCGAATTGGCGCCGGTCACCAGTGCGGTCTGGCCCTCCAGCAACTTTGCCGGCAGAGCACCCCGCGATGCCTGGACGTGGGAATCCATGATGCCCTGTCTCCTCGCTGCGCCGCTCCTGGTACGCCCGGCCGCTGCCCGGCAGGCGGGGATCAGGCAATCACCGGATGAACGCGGCGGCAGCCCTGGCGTGCTGCTGTTGGGCCATTGGGCGGAGCGGCTTCCCCCGGTCGGCCCAGCCACGGCGCCGGGCGCTCGGCTCATGGGCTCAGGAGGGTGGCCGCCGCCATGCCCCGAGGCCCCATCGGAGCACATGGGTGTCGCCCGGCTGCAGTACCTCGGTGCCGAGGCCGCTTCGAAAGGCATCCGGCGGGCAGGACATCGGCTCCACCGCGACGCCCCGACGGCGTTCGGTCTCCGGCAGCGTGTCGCCCGTGTAGATCTGCACGTACCGAACGCCTTCGCCGAGTCTGACATCCACTCCGTGATCCCCTGAGGGGTGGGCCAGCCGTACGACGGCCACGTCGCCGTCGACGCGGTCGAGGCCGAAGGCGGTGTCCAGCTGTCGGGAGCCGATGGGGCGAGCCGTACGGAAGTCGAAGTCCGAGCCTTCCACGGGCTCCTGGCCGGTGGGCAGGCCCCGGCTGTCGGTGAGGAAGCGCTCCCGTACGGGCAGGGTCAGTACGACCGTGTCGACCCGGCCGGTGCCGAGTGTCAGATACGGATGCTGCCCCACTCCGTAGGGAGCGGGCCCGTCCCCCACGTTGGTCGCGGAGACGACGACGTCGAGGCCGTCGGGCCCCAGCCGGTACTCGGCGGTCACGTCCAGCAGGAAGGGATAGCCCGGCTGCGGACGGAGTACGGTACCCAGCCGCAGCGACTCCTCGCTCCAGGCCTGCAACTGCCAGGGGACCCAGCGGAGGAGGCCGTGGATCGCGTTGCCCTTCTCGGGCTCGGTCAGCGGGAGTTGCAGGTCCACGCCCTCGAAGTGGTAGCGGCCGTCACCGATGCGGTTGGGCCAGGGGATGAGCAGTTGCCCCCTGCCACCGGTGATGGGGGCTTCGGGGGCGAAGCCGTCCAGCAGGGCACGGCCGTCCACCTCGTAGTGGCGCAGGGCGGCGCCCAGTTGGACCACGACGGCCTTCTGCCCCTTCCACGTCAGGGTCCACTGTTCACCTGTCGGGCTGACGGGAGTACCTGCGGGCGGGACAACGGGTTCCGTTGCGGGCGGTGGGGCGCGGTGCAGCAGCGAGGTCAGCGCGGCGACGATCGCCGGCGGCGGCTGATCGATCTCCACCACCAGGGGACGCTCATCCGGTTCCGGTTCCTCGAAGTCGGCGATCTGGCTCTCCAGCAGGCTCGCCGGGAAGAAGTGGCCTCGCCTGCCGGACAGTCGGGAGTGGATCAGTTCCGGTGTGCCATGCAGGTACACGAGGCGCACTTCGGGCCTCCCGGACAAAAGCCGGTCACGGTAGGCACGCTTGAGGCCGGAGCAGGTGACGACCGCCGGCTGGTTCGCGGCGATCTCGTGGTCCAGCCATGCGGAGATGGCATCCAGCCAGGGCTCGCGATCGGCGTCCGTGAGCGCCTGACCGGCTGCCATCCGGGCTCGGGCGGTCGCGGAGTGGAATTCGTCCGCGTCCCGGTAGGACCAGCCGAGCCGCTCGGCGAGCAGCCGGCCCACGGTGGTCTTGCCGGACCCTGACATGCCGACGACCAGGACCAGGGAGGTCGACGGTCCGCGGGCCTCGTCATGGGCGGCGGCCGTCGGCGTCTCTCTCGTCATGGAGGTTCCTCCGTGTCACGGACGTCCCCCTCGGGGGACCTGTGACTCCAATCTCGGCCACCCGGCCAGGAGGCGCACCTCGGGCGGAGGGGCAGGGTGCCCCGCGAGGAGGCGTTCCGCTACACCTGGGCCGACGGAGTGGACGGGGGCATCTCCTGCTCGGTCCAGATCGTCTTGCCCTCGCTCGTGAAGCGGGCGCCCCACCGTTGGGCGAGCTCGGCGCAGATGAACAGTCCGCGGCCGCCCTCGTCCGTGGTCTGTGCCTGGCGCAGGTGCGGTGCGACAAGGCTGGAATCGCGGACTTCGCACGTCAGGGTGGGGCCGTTGATGAGTCGCAGCTCGAGTGGGGGCTTGCCGTAACGGATGGCGTTGGTGGCGAGTTCGCTCACGATGAGTTCGGTGCCGAAGGTGAGCTCGTCGAGGCCCCAGTCGGCCAGCTGCCGACGGGCCCAGGCACGTGCGGTGGCCACGGCCGAGGGGTCCGCCGGCAGGTCCCGCTCGGCCACCCGGTCGGCCTCCAGGGCATGGGCACGGACGAGGAGCAGGATGGCGTCGGTGCCGTGCCCCTCGGGAGCGGCTTTGCGGACTGCTTCCTCGCACATCGCGTCCAGTGAGCGGCCGGTGTCCGCGAGAACCTGCTGGACTTCCTCCGTGCGCGCACCGGTGCGGCGGTCCTGCGGAGGCAGGAACGTATCCGTGTGGAGCCCGATGACGCTTCCCTCGTCCAGATCGAAACGGGTGGAGGCGAACACCGCGCCGTCCGTGGCCGTGCCGAGAGACGGAGCCTGGGGGAACTCAGGGACGGCCGTGGCCCCGCCGGGACGGGCGAACAGCGGGGGCGGATTGCCTGCGAGAGCGATCGTGCAACTGAGGGACAGCGGATCGTAGATGCCGTACACGCATCCCGCGGTCAGCTCCTCGTCGGTGTGTCCGAGGTCGAGGGCGGAACGCTCGGCAGCCAGGCGCGCGACCGTGTCGTTGAGCCGGGCCAGCAACTCGTCGCATTCGAGGTCCAGCGACGACAAGGTATGGATGGCGGTTCGAATCTGCCCCATGGCTGTCGTCGCCTGGATCCCTTCCCCCGAGACACGGCCGACCGTGAAGGCCACACGCGCGCCGGAGAGCGGAATGACGTCGAACCAACCGCCGCCCACGGCTCCCGGCCGGTGGAAATGGGCCGTCACCAGGGCAGCCCGAACGGGAGGGCTCTGCGGGAGGAGGTGGCGCTGCAGCGTGAGGGCGATGGTGTGTTCACGTGTGTAGCGCCGGGCGTTGTCGATGTGCAGGGCGATGCGTGCGGCCAGGTCCAGAGCGAGGTCGAGGTCCTTCTGCTCGAACACCGCGCGCCCGGTGGACCGGTGGAGACTCAGCGTCCCGAGCACTCCGTCCCTCAGGGTCAGCGGAGTGATGATGGCGGAATGGGCCCGGGGCGGGCCGGGCGCCGGGGCCGGGCGGTGGACGATGAGGTGAGGCTGCAGGTCGGTGAGCGACTGCGACCAGGCTGCTGGAAAGCGGAGCGGCCCCAGGTCCGGGTCCTCCGCCGAAGGAGGGCGCTCCACGGAGGCGAAGCCCATACGTCGTAGCGGCACGTCGGGCGGCACCGGCGCGGACGGTGGTTCGTCCCCGCGGATGACCGGGTCCAGGAGGTGCACCTCGGCTTCGTCCGCGAAGGCGGGTACCAGCACGCGGACCAGATCCATGCAGGTCGTGTCCATTTCCAGGGTGCGGCCCACGTGTTCCCGCACGGCGTTGATAATCCGCGTACGCGACAGGGCCTGCTCACGCTCGGTGACGTCGACCACCGCGCTCGCGACACCGAGGGCCTGTCCGTCGGGGTCAAGGAGCGGGAACACCGACACTTCGTACAGATGCTCCCGGTCCTGGTCGGTGGGCGGGGTCGCTCCCACGATCCTGCCGATCGCCGGCTCACCGGTGTCGAGTACGCCTCGCACCATGGCCGTCGTCGCCTCGGGGCTCGTGACGCGGAACGCCTCGTCCAGCCGGCGCCCGACCAGACGGTCTGCAGGTACCCCACGGATACCGCCGGCTGCCGTGTTCACCCGGAGGATCCGCAGGTCGGGGTCCACGACCTGCATCCCGATGGGGGACATGGTGAACAGCGCCCTCAGCAGGGCCTTGCCGAGCGGATCGTCGACCTCGCCGGACGCCGCCCGGTACACACCCCAGGCCCTGGAGCCGTCAGGGCGGACCAGCTGTCGCAGCAGCAGCCCCTCGGCCTCCGCACCTCCGGTCCGCGACCACAGGTTCTCGGTATCCGGTCCCGCCGCGGCGGGGAGCAGCTCCCAGGCGGGACGCCCCACCGCTTCCGAGGCGGCACGGCCGAATGCCGTTTCGGCCTCCTGGGTCCACTCGAGCACGGTTCCCGACACGTCCACGACCAGCAGCGCGTCGTCTGATGCCATTGACGGATCGCCTCCGGTCTCCCCCACGGTCCCACCTGGCCACATCACTGTGCCGGCGCGCTCGCTCCTCGCTCCTCTCCCAGGTTGCCGCCCTCGCCGAGGATCCGCACGTCGGAGCCGCACGGGCATCCGGGGCGTGCCGGATACCGCCCTGTCAGCCCAGCCGGGCGGCGATGTGGTCGCCGACGCGCAGGGCGTTGGCGATGGCGGTCAGTGACGGGTTCACCGCGCCGATGCTGGGGAAGAAGCTGGTGTCCACGACGTAGAGGTTGTCGAGGTCGTGGGCCTTGCAGTTGACGTCGAGGGCCGAACTCCGCGGGTCGTCGCCGAACCGCACGGTGCCGGCCTGGTGCGCGGTGGCGCCGATCGGCATGCCCTTGTGCAGGTAGATGCTGTGATCCAGCAGATGGTGCTCGTGCATGCCCAGGTGCCCGAGCATGCCCCGCAGCTTGTGCTGGAGGCGCTTCAGCCCGGCGACGTTGTTCTTCTCGTCGAGGGCCAGGTGAATGGCGTCGTCCTTGTCGAGGGTCACCCTGCTCTCGGGCAGCGGAAGGTCCTCCCCGCACAGCCAGAAGTCGACGGCGTGGTGCGCGAGGACCTCGAAGGGCATGTCGGGCAGGACCGCGCCGGCCCAGCGCGGTGCCTCGCCGTGGATCTGTTCGGCGTCCGACTTGCCGAGCATCTGGATGCCGCCGAGCGGATAGTCCCAGTCGTCCGCGCCCAGGTACCAGTCGTTCAGCGCCAGTGTCTTCTGGAACCTGGTGGGGTTCGGTTCCTTCGACACCGCCATCAGTGCCAGGTTGTTGTGCCGCATGTAGTGGCGCCCGACCACGCCCGAGCTGTTGGCCAGTCCGCCAGGGTGCTTGTCGTTGGCCGAACGCAGCAGCAGGACGGCGGAGTTGACCGCGCCTGCGGCGACCACCACGATGTCGGCGCTGAATTTCTCGGTGGTTCCGTCCTTGAGTTCGGCGACGACTCCGGTGACGGTGCGTCCGGTCGAGTCGGTCTCCAGGCGCCGGACATCGGCGTGGGTCACCATCGTGACGTTGTCGTACGTGAGCGCCGGGTCGACGCAGATCACCTGCGCGTCGGACTTCGCGCCCACCAGGCAGGGGAAGCCGTCGACCCTGTCACAGCGGATGCAGACGCTGTCGTGGGTGGCCCGGCCTTGCTCGTCCTGGGTGAGGTTCACGCCGATGGGCAGGTGGAAGGGGTGCAGGCCGACCTTCTCCAGGTCGTCACTGAGCTGCTGGATGCGCGCCTCGTGCTCCACCGGCGGGTACGCGTACTGCGCGCCGGCCGGCCCTTCCGTGGGGTCCTCGCCGTGTCGGCCGTGAACCAGGTAGAGGTGCTCGGCCTCGGTGTAGTACGGCTCCAGGTCCTCGTAACGGATCGGCCAGGCCGGAGAGATGCCGTCGTGGTGACGCAGTTCCCCGAAGTCCTCGGGCCGGAGCCGGAAGAGTGCGGCGCCGTAGAACTTGGTGTTGCCCCCGACGTAGTAGTTGACCTCCGGCGGGAACTGTTTGCCGTGCTTGTCGTACCAGAACTCGGGGGCACGGTACTTGCCCTTGACGAAGACGGCGGTGGAGTCCCAGTTGTCACGCTCCCGGGGCAGGTATCCGCCGCGCTCCAGGATCAGGACCCGTTTGCCGGTGGGCGCCAGCCGGTGCGCGAGCGTACCGCCACCCGCTCCCGTACCGATGATGATGACGTCGTAGTGCTGATCGTCTGCCATGAGAGGGTCCCGTTCTAGGAGTCATCGGCTGTCCTGGCCGTCGCGCCCGTCCGGGGGTCTGGACCGTGCTGCTCCAGGCAGACATGCGCACAATTGGGATATTCGCGCCACCAAATCTCAACGTATCGGGTGGTCCGGACGGCGGCGACCCGGGGAGCCCTCAGAGGACGGCGATCGGGTTCACCGGTGAACCCGTGGCGTGCGGCAGCCTCAGCGGGGCGATCACGCAGAGGAACGACCACCGTCCCTCCGCCTCGCAGGCCGGTACCAGGTCCTCGAACTGCAGGTAGTCCAGCAGATGGAGGCCCATGGCGTGGATCGCCAGCACATGCACGGGGAAGTCGACCCCCTCGGTGGAACTCGGGGCCGTGTCGTTGTTCCCGTCGCCGCCGAGCACGGCCACCTTCCGGTCAGCCAGGAACTCCATCGCCGTCGGATGGAGGCCGACGCGCTCACGTGCCGCGTGCCACGGTCCGAGCTCCGCGCGGCGTCGGCGGTGACCGACCCGGACGAACAGGAGGTCGCCCTCGCCCACGCGGACGTCCTGGGCGGTCTCGGCGGCGGTGAGGTCGTCAGCGGTCACGTGATCACCGGGTTCGAGCCATGGCACGCCGCGCAGCCGCGGAATGTCCAGCAGCACGCCGCGACCGACGATCCCGTCGCGGGCCGCCGCGATGGAGAGGGCAGTTGCCCCGCTCGCCGTGACACTGCTCGCGGCCACGCCGCCGTGGAGGGTGCCGTCGTAGATCACGTGGCAGAGGGCGTCGATGTGGCTGTCGGCGTCCCCGTGCACGTTCATCGCGAAGCTGTCCCTCGCGAAGTGGAGCCCGTGCGAGGTGTCTTCGTCGGGCTGCCCGATCATCCGGTGCCTCGCGGGCTCCGGATTGTCCGGGCCCGGCAGTGTGTCCACCGGCGCGGCGAGCGTGACTGTCCGGCCGGTCCGTACCTCCCGGGCGGCGGCCACCACCCGGGCAGGAGTCACGACGTCCAGAGCGCCTCTGTCACCCGCCGCCCAGGCGGCGCGGGAGCGCAGGCGCCGGTACAGCACGCCGAACTCGTCCTCGGTCAGCCGTGGCGGTCCGCCCGGGCGGGTATCGGTGACCACGGCTCAGCTCCCTCGCACAGCGTCGGACCCGGGAACGGCACACGAGGCCGGCCCGCCAGCCTGCAGGTAGCCCATCAAGCCGTGTTCGGCATCGACAGAACGGCGATTCATGGCTGCTCCGGAATCTCGGCATCCAGGATCGTGTCAACTGCGGTACGCCTCCAGCAGCCGCCGCAGAAGACACACCGCAGCCTCCCATCCGGAGCACTCGGCAAGAGCCTGAAATCTTCGGACACGCCGCTGCCAGTCCCTCGCCTGCACCGCACGGCCGATCCGTCCCTTGCACTCCGCGTCTTTCAGCGGCGGATGACGCCCTGGCGGCCTCTCGACGGGTGATGCGCGGAGTGCCCCGGAGGCCCGTGCCGTGGAAGTCGCGGGTCACCGGGGCACCTGTTGGACTGTCATGTCGAAGCGATCACACGTCGGCCATCAGTCCTCGCCCGGGCGATTCGTTCAGGCGTCGGCCTGGAGGCGCAACCCCGCCAGGGTCAGGTCCAGCGCGGCGCGAAACTGCTCGATGTCGTCGTGCCCGTCGAACTCGTCGACGATCTCGTGCACGAAGGGGAAGTCGCGGGCATCGAGCTCCCGCCACGTCGCGGCGAACCGCCCGAGGAATTCGTCGCGGCCGACGGCGCCGTCGAGAACCTCCTGAGGGGGTTCCTGCCCCAGGTCGACCGCGGAACCGACGACGACCGTCGTGATCGCCGAGACGGCATGGAACCGCTGGCGCGCGGTGAGTTTCAGCCGCAGGGTCGGCCGCCCCAGCATGTCGTACAGGCGCAGGGCATTGCCCTGGACATCGGTGTTGCGCATGAAGTAGTTCCCGAGCCAGGGCCGCACCAGGATCGCGTCGAACAGCGCCAAGGACATCGCGCGCAGGTCGTCGATCGGGTCGTCGCCGGGCTCGAGCGCCTCGATGTCGGCGAGGACGCCGCCGATGACGTGATCGGTGGCGCGGTCGAGCAGTTCGTCCTTGCTCGCGACGTACCAGTAGATGCTGGCCACGCCGCCTCCGAGGCGCTGTGCGAGCGCCCGGAACGTCAACGCCGAAGGACCCGCTTCGTCGAGCAGCGCCACCGCCTCGGTGAGCACGGACTCCATCGAGTGCGAAGCCCGACGACGGCCGCCTGCGGCGGCACGGTTCTGGTGGCGCGGCATGACTTCTGCCCTTCGTTTGCATCTCTATCGAACGCTGTTCTATCGTACCTCATGGAACACCGTTCGATACTCGATCGGTGTTCGATAGAAAGGAGCGCCGCCATGACGACCGCGATGCTGAAACCCCCCGTCTCCCGCACCTATCCCTCTCTGCGCGCCGCGTGGATCCCGCTGGCCGCTCTCTGCCTGGCCTTCTTCGTGGAGATGGTCGACAACACCCTGCTGTCCATTGCGCTGCCCACCATCGGGCGCGACCTCGGCGGCGGGACCACCGCGCTGCAGTGGGTCACCGGCGCGTACTCACTCACCTTCGGCGGTCTGCTGCTCACCGCGGGCTCCATGGCCGACCGGCTCGGCCGCCGCCGCGTCCTGCTCGTCGGGCTCGCCGTGTTCGGCGCGCTGAGCCTGTGCGCCGTCTGGGTCACCACCGCGGGCGAGCTCATCGCCCTGCGCGCCGCGCTCGGCATCGCCGCCGCGGCGATGGCCCCGATCACGAACTCGCTGGTCTTCCGCCTCTTCGACGACAAGGCGCTGCGGATGCGCGCCATGACACTGATGATCGTCGTCGGCATGTCCGGCTTCATCCTCGGACCGCTGATCGGCGGCACGGCCCTGGCCCACGTGCGCTGGGAGTGGCTGCTCGTCGTCAACGCCCCGATCGCTGTGATCGCCTGGATCGGGGTCCGCCTCGGCGTCCCGACCGACCGGCCCGAGGACCTGACCCGCGACCGGCTCGACATACCGGGCGCCGCGCTGAGCGTCGCCACCATCGGGCTCGCCTGCTACGCACTGACCAGCGGCGTCGAGAACGGCTGGCTCTCCGCCCTCACCATCGGCTCGGTCGCGGGCGCGGTCGTAGCAGCGACCGCCTTCGTCCGGCACGAGCGCCGCACCCGGGCCCCCATGCTGGACCTCAGCCTGTTCTCCAACGGCACGGTCCGCGGCGCAGCGGTGGCACAGATCGGTACGTCCATCGCGATGGCCGGCGTGATGTTCGGACTCATCCTCCACTTCCAGTACGCCTACGGCTGGAGCCCCGTACGGGCCGGCCTCGCCAACCTGCCGCTGATCGTGACCATGCTGCTCGCGACGCCCGTGTCCGAGGGCCTGGCCCGCCGCTACGGCCACCGCGTCGCCTGCCTGGTGGGCGCGGCCTGCCTGGCCGTCGCGCTGGCGGGACTGTCCTGGGGCGTCGAGCACGGCTACCTCGTCATCGCGCTCTGCATGGTGCTCATGACGGTCGGACTGCGGACCGTCATGACGATCTGCGCGGTCGCGCTCGTCGACTCGATGCCGGCCAACCGCACCTCGATGGGAACCGCGCTCAACGACACCGCGCAGGAGGTCGGCACCAGCGTCGGCACCGCCGCGGTCGGCACGCTGATCGCCGCACTGGTCACCACCCAGCTCCCGGCCGGTGTGTGGAGCAGCGACCTCGTCACCTCCTTCTTCCACGGCGAGCGAATCGCCTACGCCGTGCTCGCCGTCGCCGTCGGCCTGATCGCAACGGTCGGCGCGCTGAGCCTCACGGACTCCCGCAGTGTGGAGGAGGCAGCGCCCGCGGAGGTCGCCTGACCGGACCACGGTCCACCTCGTGAGCAGGCGATGGAGGCGATCCGTGCAGCGTGGGACGTATGCCGGGTCCGGCTGTGTGCACTGGGCGGCGGTACCTAACCCCGATAGGACTCCAGCAGCCGCCGTTAAAGCTAGAAATTACGAAGCCCAGCGCACTGGATCAACCGAATCGGAACGGGCTGTCGGTCAGACCCCGGTAGCGGAGGCCATGCGTCGACAGCCCGCGTCAGGAGAGCGAGAGGGGGTGCCCTCTCGCGCGGGGGTTCCCGAGCGCCCGGTGGTCCGGAACCCCTGCATGATGACCCCATAAGAACATCAGCACTGGGCAGGACTCGAACAACCTGAGGCGCTTGGCTATCTTGATCCGCTCGACGACATCGTAGACACGAACGATGCGTTCACCCAGCAGACGACCCGCCGCTGGGCGAGGAGCCACCGCAGCGCCCCGGCCCGGTAAGTCGCGGTTCATCGGCTGGTCCGCCACCCGAAGGCCACCAAGTCCGCCGCCGTGTTCCGCAACATCAAGAGCGCGTAATGCCCATGCACGCTGTATCCAGGAAACATGCTCGACGAGCTCGTGAGGGACGTCGAGCATGGCAGGATACGGAACCAACAGGGCCTCTTCGGTCGCCGGTGTGTTGAGTGAGATCACCACGCCAACGACGAGAGGCCCTGGCTCGTCACCGCACTTGCTGACCAGCCCGTTCACCTGCCAGCACAGGATGAAAGAGGCTCACTGAACCTGTTTGACCCTGCGTTGGAGGGTGAAACAGGTTTACTGCGTGTTCCAGATGTCGGCCTTGCCTGTTTGGACAAGGCTCCTCGCATGGCTGGTCAGAATGCTGCATCCTTTTGCCGGGCGAGCTCGCCTAGGACCCTCGTCAGCTCTTTCCTGGTGCGGCCGTACGTCTTGACGCGGTGGCAATTGGGGCATAGCGCCACCATGTTCCACGGAAGATCAGGGCCACCGTCCTCAAGGGCATGGACGTGGTCCACTTCCAGGATTGCGCTGCCGTCGTCCTTTACGTCGGCTGGCTGCCCCGCGCACCCAGGGTTCTCGCACAGCCCGCCGCAGCGCACAAGGACGGCGTCCCTTGACTGTTCAATCCGGGCCCGCTTGGAGGAGCTCTTACGTCGAATCCCGCGCATCGTTGGCTCACGCTGCTCGGCAATGGCGACTAGGCGTCGGTACTCCGAGCGCCTGTCACGGCGCCGTTGCTCGTGGATGACGGCTGAGCTCGGGGGGATCACCTCCAAAGTCTCCTCGACCTGAACCAGCTTCCCGGCCTCGCATTTCCTGTGTCGAAACTGGCCAAGCTGAAGTCCGCCCTTCTCGCATACGGGGCAGACCCTGCCGTCAGGGTAATTAAGGGGGTGGTTCTTCGCTGTCGAGGCATTCACTACTCCTACCGCGGCGGGAGTGGTGCTATCCCCCGTAATCTCGACAGATGTGACCACCAGAGAGCCGCTGAAGGCCTTCTGCTCGGCTCGGAGGACTAGGAGAGCAGCCTTCTCCTTTTCCTCGGGGTTCGTCAGATCCTTCTGCGCCATCTGAAGCGCCTGGACTCTGTCGGTGAGCCGACGGTCCGCCGCCTGGAACCGATGTTGGGCCTCCCGGTGTCGCTGTTCCGCGATCTGGAGCTGTTTCAGCGCGGCGGCATGCCGCTTGGAATTCAGTTGGGCCTTCTCGGTCGCCTGCCGCGCCGCGTCGAGCCTTTGCTGATCCAGGGTGACTGCTTGGCTGTCGCTGAACCGCTGTTGGCGGGCGCGGCTGAATGCGGTGAGAGCGGGCTCAAACCTCTTCCACGCGGCCGAGACTCCAAAAACTGCGGGTGAGGGCATATCGGGGCGCGGGGCACTCAGCCGGACAGGCGGCTGCGGCTTGACACCTCGGCGAGTACGTCGGCGAGTACGTCGGCGAGCAGACGGTAGCGCAGGCGGCAGGTTGGGAGGTTGGAACAGCGGGGTGAGGGACGCCTTCGGGGTCTCCGGAGGTTGCGGCAACATCATCCTTCTATGCAGGTGGAAGTCGGCCTGGCCCGCCTTGTTTCGTCGGCGGCAAACCCAATGCTGTCCCGTCAGACGCTGCTCTCGGTCGCCTTGACCAAAATGTTGTCTCCCGTCTGGCTAAGACCGTGTCCTACGTGAGATCGGCTCGTTCGGTGAGTTATGGGGCGGGGTACATGGAGTTGGATTGTTCCGGACGGGCTGTGGGAGATCGCGGAGCCGCTGGTCCCGCCGTCGAAGGTGCGGCCGCAGGACACGCCTGATGAGACGCTGTTCGCGGCGATCATCTACGTGCTGGTGAGCGGATGCGCCTGGCGGGCGTTGCCGCCGTGCTCCGGGATATCGAAGTCGACGGCCCACCGCAGATTCCTCCTCTGGTCGCGAGCCGGTGTGTGGGGCCGGCTCCATGAGGAGATCCTGCACCGCCTGGATGACGCCGGTCTGCTGGATCTGTCCCGGGCCGTTCTCGACTCCGCCCACGTGAGGGCTAACCTCGATCTTTCGTGACGGTCCGTCGGTTTCTTCGGCGGGCCGTTTCGGTTGTTCGGGCTGGTGGTGGGCACGTTGATGGCCCGGCTGTCGCGTCGGGTGGCGCCGGGTTCCACGGCTCCGGTCAGGGTGGTGCTGCTCGCAGGGGCGGGAGCAGGCTGGTCAGCCGGGGTTCGGGAGAGCTTCGAGCCGGGCGATGGCTTCGGTTATCACGTCGGTCCAGGGCCAGTGGCGTGCGAATCTCAGGTGCCGGCGACGGGCAGTCGTGACGAGTTGGGCGGCGGCGGAGAAGAGGCGGAGCCGGAGTCGGCGGGGCTCCCACCTGGGGGTTTTTCCGGTCAGGGCGAGCATGGGCAGCCAGGCCAGCAGGTCGAAGGCGATCTGGACGATCTCCAGCCAGATCTGGTTCTGTGCGGTGTCGTGCAGGGGCAGGTTGCGCAGGCCGGTGGCGCGGGCGGCACGGATGCGGTCGTCGGCCCGTGCGCGTTGGCGGTGCCGCAGTTCGAGTGCGGCAATGGGGATGTCGGTGGTGCTGGTGGCGAACGCGGTGAGCCGGAGGCCGTCGGCGTCGGTGAACCGCAACTGGCGCCGGGGTGGGGTCGTTCCTTGCGGACGATCAGCCGCATGCCCTTCGGCCAGCCCTTGAGGACGTCGCCGGCCAGTTCGGCGACCCAGGCGCCGTCGCGGATATCACCTTTCGGTTCGACGGCGGGTGTCCACGCGGCGGCCGGGACGTTGAGGACGGCTTGGTGGATGGCGTCGGTGATGGTCATGCCGACCGAGTACGACAGCCACCTGCCCCGCTGGCGAGCCACGCAACGAACTCGTGGGTGCCGCCTGCGGAGTCGGTACGGATCAGCGGCTGGCGTCCACGCCGGTACTTCTTCGGCAGCTGGACCAGAGCGAGTTGGGCGGTGGTGATGTGGTCGGCGGCGGTATCGCTGCCCGCGTTCCCCGGCCGCAGCAGCGCGACCACCGGCTCTCCGGTGCCGCCGCTTCCGTGATCGACGAAGCCAATCAGCGGGTGGTGTCCGTAAGTCTTCTTCCAGGTCGCGGTGGCGTCCTGCTTGTCGGAGTGGGCCAGCACCAGCACCCCGTCCAGGTCCAGGTCCACGATCACCTGTCCGGTGGTGTCCGGCGACGAGGCTCCGGCCAACTTCCAGACGCGCTCGCGTGCTTCGGCTCGTGCTGACCGGATCGCGGTCAGGGCCTTCGAGCCGGCCGCGGCGAGGGTGTCGATGAGGCGGGAGACGGTCGGGTCGGAGGCCACTGAGCCGAACACGGCCGGCTCGGCCCGCATCATCCCGACATCCGCGAGGCAGTCCCCGCCCAGCGCGACCGCGAGGGCGACATCCAGCACGGTCTTGCCCAGATCGTGCACCGCCCGAGCCTTCCGCCACGGCGCCAGCGCCGTTGATATCGCGGTGTCCAAGCCGGACTTGCGGACGGTCTCGACCAGCAGCACGCCCCCGGCCTGGGAGACGACCGCCCGGCCGCCGCCCTCGAAGCGGACACGCGGGTACGACCCGATACGCTTCTTCGCCTGAGAAGTGCTTCTTTCCACGGCACGATCTGGACCCTCGACAAGTCCTACCATTGCAGGTCAGGAGCACTTCTCGCGTTTTCGATCACGCTTTGGACAGCCCACGTCGTGGAAGCCCGAGGTTAGCTCGGGCGGAGAACACACGAGCAGGAGAAGGCTGCCTGGTTGGAGGACAAGCGGGCCGAGGAACAGGCGGCGTCCGAAGCGCGGCCCCAGCCGTGCCGTATGCCTCTTTTGGAGAGGTACCAAGCGGGCAGTCGCCTTGGCTGTGCGCTGCCGCCACAAGGGCCTCGCTGCCGCCTACACCACCCAACGCCGACTCCGCCGCACCAATTGACAGGCAGGCATGCGGACGCTCATCACCCACTCACGCCGGTTTACCCGTTCGGGCGAAGAGGCATCCGTTCAACTGCGCAGTCGGGTTCACAGCTTTCACCTGGAAGCGGTTCGACATGGCTCCGTACAATGCAGCCGCGCTCCTATTACTACTCCCTCTCCTGATCGTCTTCATGTCCGGAAGACGCATGGAGAAAGAGGGAAGGGAGCGCGACGGAGAGGAGTCCACTGCCGAGTTGCGTCTAGAACTGGAACTCCTGGAAGAGCGTCGAATTCTGGAGGCGGCCCACTCAGGCCGTTCAGCCTATGAGCGTCAATACTCGTACCGGGAGACGATCCCACATGAAATTGACCGGCTAAGACGCGAAACTCGGCGATACCGAAGGGTTCATAACTTTTTCCAATGGAGCCTGTTCGTCACCTCCACCGCCATGTCGGTTTCGGCCGCTCTCTACGACCCCCTGCAACCCGGTAAGGGCATTCTTATCGCGTTGGGGGCATTCATTTCCTTCACCACTGCAATAACCGGATACTTCAAGTTCCGGGAACGCGCCTTCAATCTGCAACAAACCGCCGACGCTATCGAGCAGCACGTCACCGCATACGATCTGACGATCTCTCCTTATAATCACAAACAGGAACAAATCAACCTGGAGCGTCTCTCAGAGGCCGTCGAAAACCTTCGGGTGGAACAGCGTAAGCGCGAACAGCAACTGGAGCAGCCTCATCAAGGGCAGAACGAGGTCATCTGAACGACCAGGCAGCGCTATGCGGCTACTACGAAGACACCAACGCCGTAGCCCCTCGCCACGTCTACGTGCGCCCGTCGCCTGGTGTGCCTACATCCACACGTCTGCTCACATCGCCGCCGAGGTCGGGACACCCGTCGGTGGCGCCCACGTGTCTCCACTTCCCACACGTGAGCGCCTCCACTATCTAGCTTTAACGGCGGCCGCTACCCGCGAAACGTCTCCAGCAGGCGCAGCCAGATCTCGCTGATCGTCGGGTAGGCGGGGACCGCGTGCCACAGCCGGTCGATGGGAACCTCGCCGGCGACGGCGATCGTCGCGGAGTGCAGGAGTTCGCCGATGCCCGGTCCGACGAAGGTGACTCCGAGCAGGATCTCGCGGTCCAGATCGACGACCATCCTCGCGCGGCCCTTGTACCCCTTGGCGTAGAGGCCCGACCCGGCGACCGCGGCCAGGTCGTGGTCGACGGCCCGTACCCGGTGGCCGGCCGCTTCCGCCTCCGCGAGGGTGAGGCCGACCGAGGAGGCCTCCGGGTCGGTGAAGACGACCTGGGGTACCGCGGCGTGGTCGGCGGTGGCCGCGTGCGCACCCCACCGGTCCGTCTCCAGGAGCGGTGTCTTCTGGGCGCGGGCCGCGATCGCGGCTCCCGCGATACGGGCCTGGTACTTGCCCTGGTGCGTCAGCAGCGCCCGGTGGTTGACGTCGCCGACCGCGTACAGCCAGTCGCTGCCCTCGACCAGGCAGCTGTCGTCCACGGCGAGCCAGGAGCCGGGCTTCAGTCCCACCGTGTCCAGGCCGAGGTCATCGGTGCGCGGGGCCCGGCCGGTGGCGAAGAGGATCTCATCGGTCTCCAGTTGTTCCCCGCTGTCCAGTTCGACGGTCACGGGGCCGTCCTTGCCCGCCCTCCGCGCGACGGTGGCCGACACTCCGGTGAGGATCCGGACGCCTGCTTCGGTCAGCGCCTCGGCGACCAGTTCACCCGCGAACGGCTCCATCTTGGGGAGCAGCCTCCGGCCGCGGATCAGCATCGTCACCTGGGAGCCGAGCCCCTGCCAGACGGTGGCCATCTCGACGCCGACCACTCCGCCTCCGACGACGACGAGGCGGCCGGGCACCTCTTTGGCGCTGGTCGCCTCGCGGCTGGTCCAGGGGCGGACGTCCGCGATGCCGGGAAGCGCGGGAACGACGGCCCTGCTGCCGGTGCAGACGGCGACGGCGCGCCGGGCGGTGAGCTGCTTCCGCGTACCGTCCGGGGCGGTCACGGAAACGGTCCGGGTTCCGGTCAGCCGGCCCTTGCCCCGGTAGATGTCCGCGCCGATGCCCTCCAGCCACGCGACCTGGCCGTCGTCCTTCCAGTGGGAGGTCATCCCGTCACGGTGGGCAAGGACGGCGTCCGCGTCGAGGGGACCCTCCGCAGCGGCGCTCAGGCCCGGGACGCGGCGCGCGTCGGCGCGGGCGACGACCGGGCGGAGCAGCGCCTTGCTCGGCATGCAGGCCCAGTAGGAACATTCACCGCCGATGAGCTCCGACTCGACAACGGCCGTGCTCAGTCCGGCGGCCCGGGTGCGGTCGGCCACGTTCTCCCCCACGGGACCGGCCCCGATCACCACGACGTCGTACTCCGTGTTCTCCCCAGCATCAGTCATGAGGACAGTCTGGTCGTGGGTGTGCGCCGCTGCCACATGGGCAGGCGGAATAGGGAAAGCGACGTCACCGTTGTGCCGGACAGGTCCGAACGGGCAGAGGAAGAGGTAGCAGAGTATGAGCACCGTAGAGCTCACCAAGGAAAACTTCGATCAGGTCGTGACCGACAACGACTTTCTACTGATCGACTTCTGGGCTTCCTGGTGCGGTCCGTGCAAGCAGTTCGCGCCGGTCTACGACTCGGCGTCCGAGCGCCACCCCGACCTGGTCTTCGCCAAGGTCGACACGGAGGCGCAGCAGGAACTGGCGGCGGCCTTCGAGATCCGGTCCATCCCCACTCTGATGATCGTCCGGGACAACGTGGCGGTCTTCTCCCAGCCCGGAGCACTCCCCGAGGCCGCCCTCGAGGACGTCATCGGGCAGGCGCGGAAGCTCGACATGGACGAAGTACGCAAGTCCGTCGAGGAGCAGAAGCAGGCTCAGCAGGAGCAGCCGTAGTCCCTGCGGCCCTGCGGCAGACGTGGTGAGGGCCCGGCCGGTACGGCCGGGCCCTCACGTACGGGCGGGCTCAGCGGTCCCCCGTCTCCTCCGTGGGTTCGGCGGTTCGCTCCCCCGCCTCGGACTCCCCCGCCTCGGACTCCCCGGCGGGTTCCGTCGCCGTCCCGGCCTCCCCCGTCCCGCCCCTGCGCTCCGCGATCCGGACCGTGAGGCCGTAGTCCAGCTCCGCCCCGTCCACCAGCAAGGCCTCCACGGTGTGCGTCGCCGGGTCGATGTCCGCCTCCATGCCGTCCCCCGCGTAGCGCGGGTACCCCGACGCCCCCGTGTCCCCCGTGGCCGCCACGACCGCGGAGCGAATGGCGGCGCCGGGCGTGGGGGCGCCGGCGGACTCCTTGAATTCCGGGACCAGCAGGATCTCGTAGCTCTGCGGATGGCTCATGCCGAAGACGCTAGACATCCGCCGTCGGCTGCGCACGTCGTGACACCCCTCACGGCCCGTTCAGCTGGACTCGCGTGGCACGGAGCGGGCCCGCAGCAGGTCGTGTCGCTCGGGCGCACCGCTGGGGTGCTGGACCAGGCGGTCGATCATCTCCGCGAGCGGCTGTGCCGTCGCCAGTTCCATCCTGACGCTGCTGAGACGGGGCCGCAGGAGCCTGCCGAGCATCAGGTCGTCGGCACCGATGACGGCCGTCTCCGCGGGCACCTGGACGCCGGCGTCCTGCAACGCCCTCATCAGGAGCATGGCGTATTCGTCGTTGTACGCGAAGACGGCGTCCAGGCCCAGTGTCCGCCACCGGCCGGCCAGCTCCCCGGCCGACTCCTCCTCGTACCGCAACGGCAGCGGCTGGATCCGGGCATCGGTCCCGGACTCCTCCACCGCACGGAGCGCGCCGGCCAGCCGTGGTTCGGAGAACACCGCGAGACCGGGGTCCTGGGGCATGACCACCCCGATCCGGCGGCGGCCGCGGGACAGCAGGTGCGTGGCCGCGCAGCTGCCGACCTGGCGCTGGTCCATGACGAGCGCGTGTGCGCCGTCCACGGGCTCCGGTCCGAGCGTGATCACCGCCTTGGCCCCGGAGCGGGTGAGCACCCCTATGCCCTGCGGGGTGAGGGTGATGCCGCCCGGCGAGACGACCGCGACGGGGCGGAGCTCCGCCCACGCCCTGACCGCCTCGTCGGCGTCGAGGCCGACGCTGCCGTACTGCACGACGGTGTAGTCGAGACGGCGCAGATCTGTCTGGAGATCCTGGTGGAAGCGCTGGTGGAGTGGTCCGGCAGGCACGTGCGTGGCGGCCAGCAGCACCATCCTGGTGTGTCCGGCGCGCAGGCTGCGGGCAGCCGCGTGCGGGACGTAGCCGAGGTCGGAGGCCGCTTCCCTGACCCGTCGTCGGGTGGGTTCGCTGATCCGTACGGTCGAGTTGTTGTTCAGTACGTAGGACACGGTGGCCCGGGAGACTCCGGCGAGGCGCGCCACGTCGGCGCTGGTCGGTACGGAGATGTCGGCGGGCTGCTCGGGTAACTGGCTCATGGCGTCGGGCAGTCTTCCAGACCCGCCGGTCCGGCCCGTGGCCCGGGGGCACCGGGGCCGCGGGCCGGACGGGGCTGCCGGGTTCACCCGCCGGCGAGTACCGGCCAGAGCTCGGGGTCCTCGAAATTGAGTGCCCACAGCACGGTGTTGGTGACGCCGTGCCTGCGCAGCACCGGCAGATGCGTGGCGACGCCGCGGGCGTCCTGGTACCAGACCTCACGGAGTTCCGTGCCGTCGTCGTAGGTGAAGTACGGCGTTCCGGAGACCTCGTCGAGCCGGTAGGGCGCGCCCTGTTCCTTGCGCAGCGCCTCGGCCTCCTTCCAGGTGACGTGCTTCGTCGCGGACGTGCTGTCGCTGTCCGCGGGCCAGTCCCAGCCGTAGGCGGGGAGCCCCATCTCGAGCTTGGCCGCCGGGACGAGGGCGGTGGCGCGGGTGAGGATGTCCTCGTACCAGCGTGTGTCGGCGAGCGGGCCGGGGTCGCCGCCCGACCAGTGGAGGTTGTAGCCCATGATCCTGATCCGGTCGGCGACGCGGCCGAGGGCCGCGTAGTCCCAGATGCGGCCGGTGGTCGCGGTCTTGGGGAACACGGTGATCACACACTGCTTGCCCATGCCCTGGAGCCGCCGGCAGAGATCGGTCGCCAGCGCGGTGAACCCGTCGCGTACGGCGGCGTACGTGGCGTCGCCCGTGGCGGCGATGGATTCGTAGTCCAGGTCGAGGCCGTCGTAGTCACGGGTGGCGACGGTGCGCATCAGCGCGTCGGCGTGCTCGGTGCGCCGGGCGGGGCTGGTGAGGATCGCCGCGAGGGCTCCGGACTCCATCGTCTCCATGACCGTGGGGACGACCTTCGCTCCTGCGCGGTGCAGTCCGTCGATGATGCGTCGTTCGCCCGCGCCGGGGTGTGCGTCGATCCGGCCGGCCGACACCGCCTGGTACCAGAACGGGCTGACCGTGTGCAGTTGGTCGGCGTGGAGGAGGGCGTCCTGGTACGCGCCTTCCTGGTCCCAGTAGGGCAGCCATGCCGACACCGTACGGGGAAGCGCTGTCGAGGGGCCGCCTGACGGCCCCTCGGCCGTGGCGGGTGGCGGATCGGGGACCGGGGCTGACGCCGTGGCAGATGCCGTGGGCAGCAACGTCGCTGCGAGGAGCCCGGCGACCGCGACGGCGCGGGCCAGGTGTGCGGTGAGGGCGGGGGTGATCATGAGGTCGAGCCTGAACCCCGTTTCACGGACCCGCTCCACGGATTGGGCCGTCCAGGTTCTACGGTGTTGCGATGACGTTCCAGCACACCAACTACAGCAGTGACAGTTCCTCCGACTTCCCCGGACGCAGCGGCCCGGCCGCCACGGCAGAGGCCGACCCCCGTGACGTGGGACCGGTCCGCACCTCGTACGCGCCGAACCGCGACGGCGATCCCGACCCGGGAGAGATCGTCTGGACGTGGGTGCCGTTCGAGGAGAACGACGGGCGGGGCAAGGACCGGCCGGTCCTGGTCGTGGCCCGGGAGCAGGAGGGCACGCTGCTCGCCGTACAGCTGTCCAGCAAGCAGCACGACAGGGACCACGAGTGGGTCGCCCTGGGCGCCGGACCGTGGGACAGCTCGGGGCGGCCGTCCTGGGTCGATCTGGACCGGGTGCTGAGGGTCGACGAGGACGGCATGCGCCGTGAGGCCTGTGCTCTGGACCGGGACAGGTTCGATCTGGTCGTGGTGCGGCTGCGGGAGCGCTACGGCTGGAGCTGACCGGCGAACACCCGGGTGAAGGCCGCCCGGACCTGGGATTCGGGACTGCGGTCCAGGATGCCGAAGACGATCTGTTCGAAGTGGCCCGCGAACCGTCCGCCGTCGGCGAGAAGGGTGCGGAAGGCGCCCGCCACCTCGGCCGGGTCGTTCTGGAAGACCCCGCACCCCCAGGCGCCGAGGACCAGCCTGCGGTAGCCGCGGACGGCGGCCACTTCGAGGACCCGTTCGGCGCGGCTCGCGAGCGCGGCCGGGATGCGGTGGGCCTCCGCGGGAGTCTGCCTGCGGATCACTCCGGCGTTGGGTGCGGGTGAGGTCAGGAAGCCCACGGTGTACGGGGTGTCGAGGAGCCTCCCCCGGTCGTCGCGGAAGACCGGTACCCCCGGTGAGTGAATGACCCGGTCGGTGTAGAAGGCGCTGCGTTCCTCGCGGTGGTGGGCGTAGTACTCGGGGGCGCGCAGCAGCGTGGAATGGAGCGCGGAGCCACGGCACAGGGCTTCCTCCTGGGCCTGCGCCCCGTTCAGGTAGCCGCCTCCCGGATTGCGGGCGGAGGCGTAGTTCAGGACGGCGACCCTGGCCGTCGATCCGGCGGTCATCCGGTGCGCCGCCTGCAGACTGCTCTCGTCGGTGACCTCGAAGGACGGGGTGCGGTCGGTGTCCAGGACGGCGACCGGTACCGGCTCCGGGCCGTACAGCCTGGTGCCGGACAGCGCGGCCGTCAGGGCACGCTCGATGCTGACCTCGCGCCCGTCGGGCGCGCGGTAGCGACCGGCCGTGACAATGGCCTCGGTATCTCGCGCGATGCCGCGCAGTCGTGCGCTCATGGGCGCGCCCCCGTGTGGTGCATACGGGGCATGCTGGACGCCGGGGCGGCATGGACGCAACCGGTTTTCCGTCCCACAGGGGCACCCTTGTGCGAACTCTCGGTAAGGGTTTGGGTGGTAGGGAAGCACCCCAAAAAGGAGGCCCAGCATGCCCCCGGACACACCCGGCGATCACAGTTCGCCCGTCGACGCGGAGCTCCTCGGCGAGGACGAGGCGGAGGATCTGCTGCGCGGCATATGTTTCAAGACGGGACCGCCCCGGACGGTCGGCGTGGAACTCGAATGGCTCATTCACGACCTTGAGAATCCCGAAGTCCCCGTCTCCCACGACCGGCTCGCCGCCGCCGCGGAAGCCGTGCGCGGCACTCCGCTCGACGCGGCCCTGACCTTCGAACCGGGCGGTCAGCTGGAGCTCAGCTCGCAGCCCGCCGCCTCCCTCATGGCGTGCGTCGACCGGACCGCCGCCGACATGAGGAGCGTGCGCGACACCCTCGGCCGGGCCGGCCTCGCACCGGTAGGACTCGGCGTGGATCCGTGGCACCCGCCCCGCCGCCTGTTGCAGGAGCCCCGTTACGCGGCCATGGAGACCGCCCTCGACCGGTCCGGGACCGCCGGTCGCGCCATGATGTGCACGTCCGCGTCCATCCAGGTCTGCCTGGACGCCGGTGAGGAGGAGCCGGGACCGCTGGGCTACGGGCGGCGCTGGCAGCTCGGGCACCTGCTGGGCGCGGTCCTCGTCGCGGCCTTCGCCAATTCGCCGTTCCGGGAGGGGCGGCGTTCGGGCTGGCGCTCGACACGGCAGTCGCTGTGGGCCGACCTCGATCCGGCGCGGACGCTGGCGCCGAGCAGCCGCCTCGCGCCCCGCGACGCCTGGGCGGCGCACGCCCTGGACACGCCGGTGCTGTGTATCCGCAACGGCGAGGCGCCGTGGGCCGTACCGGACGGGCTGACGCTCAGGGACTGGATCCGGGGTGGCGGACCACGGCCTCCGGTGCGCGCCGACCTCGATTACCACATCACGACGCTCTTCCCCCCGGTACGCCCGCGCGGGCACCTGGAGCTGCGCATGATCGACGCCCAGTCCGGCACCGACGGCTGGCTGGTGCCGCTGGCCGTGACGACCGCCATGTTCGACGACCCGGAGGCAGCCGAAACCGTGTACCGCACCGTCAAGCCCCTGGCCGAGACAGCCGGCCCGCTGGCCGCACCCCGCAACCCCCTCTGGACAGCCGCCGCCCGTGACGGGCTGAGCGATCCGGAACTGGCCTCGGCGGCCGCCGCCTGCTTCGCGGCCGCACTGGAGGCGCTGCCCAGGATCGGGGCGAGCGACCACGTGCAGAACACCGTCGCGGCCTTCCACGACCGCTACGTGGCCCGGGGCCGATGTCCGGCCGACGATCTGCTCGCCCCAGCGGCAGCGGGGTCCGGTGACGGATCCGCCCCGCGGCACGGAAGGGGCACGGCCCGATGACCGACACTCCTGCGTCTCCCACCGAACCCGGCCTGGACACCGAGTCCCTGCGCAAGCGCGCCCTGGCCGCCCTCCTCACCGCCCGCGAGCGCACCGCGCTGCTCACCGACAGCGTCGAGGACCACGAACTCGTCGCCCAGCACTCCCCGCTGATGTCGCCCCTGGTCTGGGACCTGGCGCACATCGGGAATCAGGAGGAGCTGTGGCTGCTGCGCGCCGTGGGCGGCCGTGAGGCGCTGCGCCCGGAGATCGACGGCCTGTACGACGCCTTCGAGCACTCCCGCGCGAGCAGGCCCTCGCTGCCCCTGCTGGCGCCCGCGGAGGCGAGGACCTATGCCGCCGACGTACGCGGGCGGGCTCTGGACATCCTCGACGGTGCGCCGCTGCACGGCGGCGGCCGGCGGCTCGAGCAGGCGGGCTTCGCCTTCGGCATGGTCGCCCAGCACGAACAGCAGCACGACGAGACGATGCTGATCACCCATCAGCTGCGGTCGGGGCCCGCGGTGCTCAGTGCGCCGGAGCCGCCGGAGCCCACCGACGCGGTGTCCCGGCCGGCCGAAGTCCTCGTCCCCGGGGGCCCCTTCACCATGGGCACCTCCACCGAGCCCTGGGCGCTGGACAACGAACGGCCCGCGCACCGGCGCGAGGTGGCGGCCTTCTTCATCGACACCGCTCCGGTCACCTGCGGCGCCTACCAGCGCTTCATCGATGACGGCGCGTACACGGACGCGCGCTGGTGGGACCCCCGGGGCTGGGACATGGTCCGGGAACACGGTCTCACCGCACCCCTGTTCTGGCACCGCGACGCCGGGCAGTGGCTGCGCCGGCGCTTCGGGGTGACCGAGCCGGTCGCGCCGGACGAGCCGGTTCTCCACGTCAGCTGGTACGAGGCGGACGCGTACGCCCGCTGGGCGGGCCGACGGCTGCCGACGGAGCCCGAGTGGGAGAAGGCGGCCCGTCACGACCCCGCCTCCGGACGTTCCCTGCGCTATCCCTGGGGCGACGAGGACCCGACACCCGAACGGGCCAATCTGGGACAGCGCCATCTGCGCCCCGCCGCCGCGGGCGCGTACGCGGCCGGCCGGTCCCCGTCGGGCGCGGGGCAGCTGATGGGCGATGTGTGGGAGTGGACGTCGAGCGACTTCCTGCCCTATCCGGGCTTCGCGCCGTTCCCGTACCGGGAGTACTCGGAGGTGTTCTTCGGTCCTGAGCACAAGGTGCTGCGCGGTGGTTCCTTCGCCGTGGACCAGGTGGCCTGCCGCGGTACGTTCCGCAACTGGGACCTTCCGGTGCGGCGACAGATCTTCTCCGGCTTCCGGACTGCGAGGGATATCTGATGTGTCGTCATATTGCTTGCCTGGGGCCCCCGATGGCCCTGGGCGACGTGCTCGTGTCCCCGGCACACTCGCTCGTACGCCAGTCCTGGGAGCCGCGCCGCCAGAAGCACGGCACGGTCAACGCCGATGGTTTCGGCGTCGGCTGGTACGCGGACGGCGATCCCGCTCCGGGGCGCTACCGCCGCCGGGGGCCCATCTGGGGCGACGAGACATTCGCCGATCTGGCCCGGGTGGTGCGCAGCACGGCTGTTCTCGCCGCGGTCCGGGACGCGACGTGGGCGGGCGCGGACGGCGAGGCAGCCGCCGCACCGTTCGCCGCCGGCCGCCTGCTCTTCAGCCACAACGGGGCGGTGAAGGGCTGGCCGGACTCCCTGGCACCGCTGGCCGGCGCCCTGCCGCCTGCGGAGCTGCTCGCACTGGAGGCACGGACCGACTCGGCGCTGATCTGGGCGCTGATCCTCCATCGGATAGCCGCGGGGGACGAGATACCGCAGGCGGTAGCCGACACCGTTGTCGACATCGCCTCGGCCGCCCCCGGTTCGCGCCTCAATCTGCTGCTCACCGACGGCTCCACGATCGTGGCGACCGCGTGGGGCGACTCGCTCTGGTACCTCGACGAACCGGGCCGCCGCATGGTGGTGGCCTCGGAGCCGTACGACGACGATCCGTACTGGCGCGAGGTCCCCGACCGCACTCTGCTGGCCGCGACCCGCACCGACGTTCTGCTCACCCCGCTCAAGGAGCCCACTGAGTGAGTCCCTTCCTGCTGACCCGCACCCTGCCTCTGGACGCGACGGACGCGGCGCTGCGCGCCGATGTGCTGAGCGGCCTGACCCGGCATCCGAAGACGCTGCCGCCCAAATGGTTCTACGACGCGCACGGCAGTGACCTGTTCGAGGAGATCACCCGTCTGGCCGAGTACTACCCGACCCGTGCGGAACGGGAGATCCTGATCGCGCACGCCGCGGACATCGCGGCGGCGTCCGGGGCGCGGACCCTGATCGAGCTGGGGTCCGGTTCCTCGGAGAAGACCAGGCATCTGTTGGACGCTCTGCCCGAACTGCACACCTACGTACCCGTCGATGTCAGCGAGAGCGCCCTGACGGGCGCGGCCGAGGCGCTGCTGGCCGAGCGTCCCGGGCTCTCCGTGCACGCCCTCATCGCCGATTTCACGCACGTCCTGGAGCTGCCCGACAGCCCCGGGCCGCGGCTGGTCGCCTTCCTGGGCGGCACGCTGGGCAATCTGCTGCCGAAGGAGCGCGCGGAGTTCCTGAAGTCCGTACGGGCACGCCTCTCACCCGGCGACAGCCTGCTGCTCGGCACGGACCTGGTCAAGGACGAGGCGACCCTCGTCGCGGCGTACGACGACGCGGCCGGGGTGACGGCCGCGTTCAACAAGAACGTCCTGACGGTGGTGGACCGCGAGCTGGGAGCGGACTTCCAGCTCGACGACTTCGACCATGTGGCCGTGTGGGACCCGGAGAACGAGTGGATCGAGATGCGGCTGCGCTCCCGGCGGGCCCAGACCGTGAAGATCCCCGAGCTGGATCTGGTGGTCTCGTTCGAGGCGGGCGAGGAACTGCGCACGGAGATCTCGGCGAAGTTCCGCAAGGAGGGAGTACGGGACGAACTGGCCGCGGCGGGGCTGCGGCTGGCTCAGTGGTGGACGGATTCCGAGGGCCGGTTCGCGCTGTCGCTGGCGACGGCCGACTGAGCGGCCCGCGCGAGTGAACGTCTGTCGGGCTCACTGCCTGCCGGGATCGGCGCGAGGACGCTGATCTCGGCCGTGAGCCCGGCGGCCGTCACCACCCTCCAGAGCGAGGCGGCGAGCGGATCGTCCCCGACGAACGCCGCGGCGCCGGCGGTGCTCAGGTCCGTGGTCCGGTACCGGATGCGCACCGGCCGGACCGCGGCGCCCGCGTCGATCGCCGCCTGGAACGCGGCGGGCCGGAACCGGCCGCCGGTGCTCCGGCCGCACCAGGTGCTGCCCTGGGGGAAGACGGCGACCCGTGATCCTGAGCCCAGCGCCGCGGCCAGGGTCCGCACTGCGGCCGGCAGGGCCCGCAGCCGGTCCCGTTCGATGAACAGCGTGCCGCCGAGCGCGGCGAGCGGTCCGAGCAGCGGCCAGTTCCGGATCTCGCTCTTGGCGACCATCCGGGCCGGGAAGACGGCGGCGACGAGCGGGATGTCCAGCCAGGAGACGTGGTTGGCCACCACGAGCTCCCCCGCCGGTGCGCGTGCCGCCGCCTCCGGCCCGCCGGTGACGCGTACCCGTACGCCGAAGGCCCGCACCACCGTGTACGCCCACCGGCGGACCAGCCGGTCGCGGCCCGCCGGGCCCAGGAGCAGCACGCCCGGTACGCAGAACACCCCGAGCAGCGTGAGCGCGCACCCGGCGAACAGCAGGGCCGCGGCGGACAGCGGGGCGCGCCGCTCGCCCAGGTGTCCCGCGCAGTCGTGCGGGGTGCACGGGGCCATGGGCAGCCAGGCACTCATCGCAGGGGGGCGAGCGAGAGGAAGTGGCGCAGGTAGCGGGGGTCGGTCCGGCGCATCGAGAGCAGGACGTAGAGGTCGGCGACGTTGAAGTCCGGGTCGTGGGCGGGGGCCCCGCAGACCCAGGCGCCGAGGCGCAGATAGCCGCGCAGCAGGGGCGGCAGCGCGGCCCGGCCTCCCGCGCCCCCTGCGGGGTGTCCTGAGGTGTCCCAGAGGCGGTGGGGAGTGACCCAGTACTTCTCGGGGGCCAGGTTGTGGGTGCGTACGGTGTCCCAGCTCCTGGCCGCCAGCGCGCCGCCGTCGGCGAGGGGTACGGAGCAGCAGCCGGCCAGCCAGGTGTGTCCGGTTCGCTCCATGTAGCGGGCGAGTCCGGCCCAGATCAGCGCGATCACCGCGCCGTCGCGGTGGGCCGGGTGGACACACGAACGGCCTACCTCGACCAGGTCGTCGCGTATGGGTCCGAGCCTGCTGAGGTCGAACTCGCTCTCCGCGTACAGCCCGCCGGCCCTCGCGGCCCCTTCGGGCGGAAGGAGCCGGTAGGTGGCGACGACGTCCCCGGTGGCCACCTCGCGCACCAGGAGGTGGTCGCAGTGGACGTCGAAGGCGTCGCTGTCCAGGCCGGGCTCGGGGCCGTCGAGCCGGGCGCCGAGCTCACCGGCGAAGACCTGGTGGCGCAGGCGCTGGGCGGCGCGTACGTCCTCCTCGCAGGTGGCGAGCGAAACCCGGTACCCCGAGGGGGCGGTGGGGGCCCCGCCCTGCGGAGGGACCGCCCGGGCAGCGGCGGGAACGGGCGAGGCGAGGGGAAGGGGCAGCACGGTCATGGCAGTCTCCGGGGACGGATCAGCAGGGCGGCTGCCGGGCCCCCGCTGGAGTGCGGCGGCCCGGCCCCTTACTTCTTCCGTGACCGGCTGGACTTGACATGACCGCTACGGAGAGCGGGGATGTGCGACGGCTGAATCCCGGGGGGCCGGATTCGGCCGTCGCTCCCGGCTCGCTGTCAGCCCGTGGTGAGCTTCGCGGTGATGCGTTCCGACGCCGCCTTCGCTTCCTCCGCCGGATCGCCGCCCTGCAGCACTGCGGTCATGTACGGCTTGATGGGATTCTCGGCCTCGACGGCGGCCCAGTGGGGCGAATTGGGTGTGGCACGGCCCTGGGTGGCCCCCTCGGCCATCGCGGCCGTTCCTTCCTGCCCCTCGATGACTCGGGCGAGAGCGGGCTTGTTGGGCACGTAGCTCATCGTCCTGGCAAGGTCCGTCTGCCACTTCTCGCTCGCCAGGGCCGTGATGACGTCGATGCCCGCGGCGCGCTCGTCGGCCTTGTTCGGCACGATCAGGTCGGATCCGCCGGTGAAGACGGCGCCCGGGTTCTTCGCGGTCTTGCCCGGTATGGGGAAGTAGCCGAGCTTGCCCTTGAGATCAGGATTCGCCTGCTCGATGAGGGCGGCGCTTCCCGGCACGGAGATGATCTGGGCGACGTCGCCCTTGGCGAACACGTCGGTCTGCGGGGGCGTCTGCTCGTCGGCGTCCTTGGGCCCGTCGCCGAGCGCCTGGAGCTCCTTGTAGAAGTCCATCCCCTTCAGTGCGGCGGGCGAGCCCAGCGCACCCTGCCAGTCCCCGCCGTTCTCGTCGGCGAGTTCACCGCCCTCGTCCCAGATGAATCCGGCGAGGACGTACCAGTTCTGGCCCGCGAGGTAGATGCCCTGCCGGCCGTCACCGTCGAGCTTCTCGCTGGCCTCGATCCACTCCTCACGCGTCTTGGGCGGCTTCGTGATCCCTGCCTGGGCGAAGAGGTCCTTGTTGTAGATGACGACACGGTTGGCCGCGTACCAGGGGATCCCGTACTGCTGACCGCTGATGCTGCCCGGTTCCGCCAGGCCGGGAAGCCAGTCCTCACTGCCCAGGTCACGCATCGACTCGAGGGTGAGGTCGCGCAGTCCACCGCTTTCCGCGTACTGCGCGACCTGGGTGTTGCCGACCTCGATGACGTCGGGCGCGTCATCGCTGTCGAGGGCTTCCAGGACCTTCGGGCCGATGCCGCCCCACTCCTGGATGACGAACTCCAGTTCGATGGAGGGGTTCTCCTCCTCGTACGACTCCGTGAAGCGGTCCAGAAAGCCCTGGGAAACGCTGTCCTGCATCAGCCAGACGGTGACCGTGCGACTGTCGGGCCCCCCACCGGGCAGGTAGCCGCAGCCACCCAGCGCTACGGAGGAAACGAGCGCAACGGCTCCGGCCAGTTTGCGGAATCTCACGAGGGTCACCTTCTGCGGAACGACACGACGGAACAGGACCCGGGTGGGGGGACTGCGGGCGGCGCTCGCACGGGTTGTGGCCTGGAGTTTGGTATGGACCAATCGGCAGGTCAAGGGCCCTGCATCCGGAACCGCGACAGCCGCGATCCCTCGCGCGTCGACGCGGAGTGAGGCACCGTGGAACCAGGAAAGGAGACATTAGATGTCTAATCACACCTATCGGGTCACCGAGATCGTAGGAACCTCCGAGGAGGGCATCGACGCGGCGATCCGTAACGGCGTCGCAAGAGCTTCCGAAACGTTGCACAATCTCGACTGGTTCGAGATGACACAGGTGCGCGGGCACATCGAGAACGGCCGGATCGCGCACTACCAGGTGGGCCTCAAGGTCGGTTTCCGTCTCGACGGGAAGGCCTGATCAGGTACGGCCCTCGCGCTCCTGCGCATCCTTGAGCGACGACGACGGCACGGCCCAACGGGCACGTACCACCGCGAATCCCGCCAGTTCGGCCGCATCGCAGACCAGTTCGTCGTCGTCGACGAGGACCCGCACCTCACGCTCCCGGCCCAGCCGCTTCAGGATCTCCAGCTTGGTGCGGCGGGCCGGCCGCCTGTCGTCGTTGCGCCGCATGTGCACGCGGCCCGGCGGCAGCCCCTGCTGCTCCAGCCACGCCAGGGTGTCCCGTCGGCACCGCTCCGGCCGGCCGGTGAGGTACACGACCTCGCACTCCTCGGCGCTCGACAGGGCGAGGCTCACGCCCTCCTCCAGCGGAGGGTCGTCGACCGCCGCGGCGAAGAACGCTCCCCAGTCGCGCCGGGCCCCTTCGAGGAAGTGCTGTCGGTGGCCGCTGTCCGCGAGCGTCCCGTCCAGGTCGAATACGGCCAGCGGCCGGGCGTCGTCTTTCACCCGCTCACCCTAGAAGACACGAGGAAAGGACAGGCGCATGACGGGCGATGACCTCAGCGGACGCCGGGTGCTGGTGATCGTGACCAACTACGGCGTCGAGCAGGACGAACTCGTGCTGCCCGTGCGGCATCTGCGCGGACGCGGAGCCGCCGTGGACATCGCCGCCGAGTCCTCGGACGTCATCCGGACGCTCGTCGGCGACACGGATCCCGGGGAGAACGTGCGGCCGTCCCTGACACTGACCGGCGCCGATCCGGCCGGCTACGACCTCCTGCTGGTCCCCGGCGGAACACTCAACGCCGACTCGCTGCGGCTGCAGGAGCCCGCCATGGACCTCGTCCGCTCGTTCACGTCGTCCGGCCGTCCGGTGGCGGCCATCTGCCACGGACCATGGGTGCTGGTCGAGGCAGGATCCGTCGAGAACAAGACCCTCACCTCGTACGCCTCGCTGCGGACGGACATCCGCAACGCCGGCGGCAACTGGGTCGACGAGCCGGTCGTCAGCGACGACACCGGCGGCTGGCTCCTGATCACCTCGCGGACACCGGACGACCTTCCGGACTTCCTGCACGAGATCGACAGAGAGCTCGCAGCGGTGGCTTCCTGAACCTCCGGTCCCGCCACGGGGCAGTGGCGCGGTGCGGATCCGCGCCGACGCCCTCAGCGGCCGAGAGCCTTGCGCAACTGCTCCTTGTTCATCGACGAGCGGCCGTCGACGTGGCGCCGCTTGGCCTCCTCGTACAGCTGATCCTTCGTCGGCCCCTTCGCCCCGCTGCGGGAACGCTCACCGCCGCGCTCGGACGCCGACTTCGGGTCCCGGAGGGAAGCGGGACTCGCCGTCTTCGACTCGCCCGAGCGCGCACGTTCCTTGTTGACCGTGCGGGCGGCGATCTCCTTGGCGCGCTCCGTGGACGTGCCGCGCTTCTTCGCGCTCTCCTTGATGTGCTCGTACTGACGCTCACGCTTGGAACTGGAAACTGCGGGCATGACGCTCTCCTCGCTCCCGGACCGGGTTCATGGTCCGCCTGCCCACCACCCCACCGCGTGACACCCCCCGCCGCCCGGCCGAAGAGCCGAACGGGGCACCCTCCGACCGGGTCCGCCCACGGCGGAACCGCCTCGGTCGCGACGCCCGGCTTTCGAGATGCAGACTCGGCGGTCCGCTGATTCGCTGATCCTGTCCGCTCCCCACAGATCCAGGAGTGATCATGAGCGTTGCAGGTGAATCCGGCGGCCGTGCCAAGCAGCTGCGTGTCAAGGCGCAGGAACTGAAGGAAGCCGCAGAGCGCGCCTCCGACCCCGAGCAGCGCCAGCGGCTCCAGGACAAGGCCCGCCGCCTGCAGGAGCAGAGCGAGCAGGAGAGCAGCATGCGGGACCGCGACATGGACCCGATGGTGTAGAGCCCTCGGCCCACGCTGCCGGTGGCCCTCCCGAGTCCGACACCGACGGGGAGGACCACCGGCAGAGCTGTGTACCGGGTCAGCGGCGTACCTTGCGGGTGGCCCTCAGCCACTCCTTGTTCATGGCCGCGATCGAGGGCAGCGGAATGCCCTTGGGGCAGGCCGTGGCGCACTCGCCGGTCAGGGTGCAGCCGCCGAATCCCTCCTCGTCCATGGTGGCGACCATGTCGAGTACCCGGGTCTCGCGCTCGGGTGCGCCCTGCGGGAGCACGTTGAGATGGTTGATCTTCGCCGAGGTGAAGAGCATCGCGGATCCGTTGGGGCAGGCCGCGACGCAGGCCCCGCAGCCGATACACTCGGCGTGCTCGAAGGCGAAGTCGGCATCCGGCTTGGGTACGGGGGTGGCGTGCGCGTCGGGCGCCGTGCCGGTCGGGGCGGAGATGTATCCGCCGGACTGGATGATGCGGTCGAAGGCCGAACGGTCCACGACCAGGTCCTTGACGACCGGGAAGGCGGAGGCGCGCCACGGCTCGACGTCGATCGTGTCGCCGTCCTGGAAGGAGCGCATGTGGAGCTGGCAGGTGGTGGTGCGTTCCGGGCCGTGGGCATCGCCGTTGATGACGAGGCTGCAGGCGCCGCAGATGCCTTCGCGGCAGTCGTGGTCGAAGGCGACGGGCTCGTCCCCGCCGAGGATGAGTTCCTCGTTGAGGGTGTCGAGCATCTCCAGGAACGACATGTCCTGGGAGATGCCGTCGACTTCGTAGGTGGCCATGGCGCCGGGCGCCTCGGCGTTCTGCTGGCGCCAGACGCGCAGGGTGAGCTTCATGCGTAGCTCCGCTGGGTGGGGTGGACGTACTCGAAGACGAGGTCTTCCTTGTGCAGGACGGGGGCGTCGCCTGTGGTGCTGAACTCCCAGGCGGCGGCGTAGGAGAACTCCTCGTCCCGGCGGGCGGCTTCGCCGTCCGGGGTCTGCGACTCCTCGCGGAAGTGGCCGCCGCAGGACTCGGCGCGGTGCAGGGCGTCGAGGCACATGAGCTCGGCGAGCTCCAGGTAGTCGACGACGCGGTTGGCCTTCTCCAGCGACTGGTTGAACTGTTCGCCGGTTCCCGGCACCTTGATGCGGCGCCAGAACTCCTCCCGGATCTCCGGGATCCGGTCCAGTGCCTTGCGCAGCCCCTCCTCGGTGCGGGCCATGCCGCAGAACTCCCACATGAGTTCGCCGATCTCCCGGTGGAAGGAG
This sequence comes from Streptomyces sp. NBC_00683, assembly GCF_036226745.1. Taxonomy (NCBI): domain Bacteria; kingdom Bacillati; phylum Actinomycetota; class Actinomycetes; order Kitasatosporales; family Streptomycetaceae; genus Streptomyces; species Streptomyces sp. NBC_00683. Next base: position 1,071,478 of record NZ_CP109013.1, read on the forward strand.
TCGGGGGTGCGGTCGCCGTCGACGGCGAGGAGCAGATTGAGCCTGTCCTCGGTCTCCGCGACGGCTTCGGTTACCGCCGGGTGGCCGGCGTCGATCTCCTGCGTGTGCGGGTTGCGGGCCAGGTAGTCGTTGATGGTCGACGGCAGGACGAAGTAGCCGTCGGCGAGGCCCTGCATCAGCGCGGACGCCCCGAGCCGGTTGGCCCCGTGGTCGGAGAAGTTGGCCTCGCCGATCGCGAAGAGGCCGGGGATCGTGGTCTGCAGGTCGTAGTCGACCCAGAGCCCGCCCATCGCGTAGTGCACGGCAGGGTAGATCCGCATCGGGGTCTCGTACGGGTTCTCCGCGGTGATCTGCGCGTACATGTCGAAGAGGTTGCCGTACTTCTCCTCGACCTTGTCCCTGCCCAGCCGCTGGATGGCCTCGGCGAAGTCGAGGTAGACGCCCTGCCCGCCGGGACCGACCCCACGGCCCTCGTCGCAGACGTTCTTCGCGGCGCGGGAGGCGATGTCGCGGGGTACGAGGTTGCCGAAGGCCGGGTAGATGCGCTCCAGGTAGTAGTCCCGCTCGTCCTCCGGGATCCGGTTGGCGGGGCGGTCGTCCCCCTTCGCCTTGGGGACCCAGATGCGCCCGTCGTTGCGCAGCGATTCGCTCATCAGCGTCAGTTTGGACTGGTGGTCGCCGGTGCGCGGGATGCAGGTGGGGTGGATCTGGGTGAAGCAGGGGTTGGCGAAGTAGGCGCCCCGCCGGTGGGCGCGCCAGATGGCGGTGGCGTTGGAGTTCATGGCGTTCGTCGACAGGTAGAACACGTTGCCGTAGCCGCCGCTGGCCAGCACGACCGCGTCGGCGAAATGTGTGTCGATCTTCCCGGTGACCAGGTCGCGGGCGACGATGCCGCGGGCCTTCCCGTCGACGACGATCAGGTCGAGCATCTCGGTGCGGGCGTGCAGTTCGACGTTGCCCGCGGCGATCTGGCGGGACAGCGCCTGGTAGGCCCCGAGGAGGAGCTGCTGTCCCGTCTGGCCGCGGGCGTAGAAGGTGCGGGAGACCTGGACGCCGCCGAAGGAGCGGTTGTCGAGGAGGCCGCCGTACTCGCGTGCGAAGGGCACACCCTGGGCGACGCACTGGTCGATGATCTCGACGGAGATCTGGGCGAGCCGGTGGACGTTGGACTCGCGGGCGCGGAAGTCGCCGCCCTTGACCGTGTCGTAGAAGAGCCGGTGGACGGAGTCGCCGTCGTTGCGGTAGTTCTTCGCGGCGTTGATACCGCCCTGCGCGGCGACGGAGTGGGCGCGCCGCGGTGAGTCCTGGAAGCAGAACTGGACGACGTGGTAGCCCTGTTCGGCGAGGGTCGCGCCTGCCGAGCCGCCGGCCAGTCCGGTGCCGACGACGATGACGGTGTGCTTGCGGCGGTTGGCCGGGTTGACCAGTTTCGCCTGGAAGCGGCGGGTGTCCCAGCGCTCGGCGACGGGGCCTTCGGGCGCCTTGGTGTCGACGACGGGTTCGCCGGTCGCGTAGGTCGTGTAGTCGCTCATGTCAGCTCACCACTCCGGTCATGACGGCCAGGGGCACGGAGACGAAGCCCACCGTCAGTACCACGGCAAAGATGTTGGCCAAGGACTTCAGCACCCGGTCGCGGGTCGCGTTGCCCACGCCGAGGGTCTGCGCCGCGCTCCAGAATCCGTGCTGGACGTGCAGGCCCATGGCGAGCACCGCGACGATGTAGATGACGTTGCCGTACCAGGTGGAGAAGGTGTCGAGCACGTTCTGGTAGGGGTGTCCGTCCTGGAATCCGCCGGTGTGCACGGTGCCGGTGGTCAGGTCGAGGATGTGCCAGACGATGAACAGGGCCAGGATGATGCCGCCCCAGCGCATGGTGCGGGTGGCATAGCTCGCGCGGGCTTTCTTGTGCACGTACGCGTTCGGGCGCGCCCTGATGTCGCGGCGGCTCAGCTGGTACGCGGAGACGGCGTGCAGGACGACGGCCGCGACGAGCACCACGCGGATGATCCACAGGGCCCACTCGTAGTGCAGGAAGGGTTCGCCGAGGGTCCGGAGCCAGTGGGCGTAGTGGTTGAACTCGTCGGACCCGAAGAAGATCTTCAGGTTGCCGAGCATGTGGACGCTCAGATATCCGAGCATGATCAGGCCGCTCACAGCCATGATCATCTTCTTGCCGACGGACGAGTCCCAGAGCGTACGCGTCATGGACGGCCGTCGGTCCGTCCGCGTTGCCAATGCCATGGACACGACGCTAGGGCCGAAGGGCACCATCGGTCCAAGACATGAAACTACTCATGTCCATAGGCATCCGCTATGCACGCCGCTATCGTCGGTTCCATGCACTTCCAGCAGCTCACCTATTTCGTGGCGGTCGCCGAGGCGAAGCACTTCACCCGGGCCGCCGAGGAGGTGCACGTCTCGCAGCCGTCGCTCTCGCAGCAGATCAAGGCGCTGGAGAACGAGCTGGGTGCCGAGCTGTTCAGTCGCGCCCGGGGCAACATCGCGCTCACCGACGCGGGCGAGGCACTGCTGCCACTGGCCCGCCGGATCCTGGCGGACGCCGACACGGCACGGCACGAGGTGCAGGAGCTGGTGCAGCTGCGCCGGGGACGGATCAGGCTGGGCGCCACCCCGAGCATCTGCACGGGCCTGCTGCCCGACATGCTCCGCGCCTTCCACGATCTGCACCCGGGGGTCCAGCTCCTGATCGAGGAGGGCGGCTCCCACGACCTCGTACGCGGGCTGGCCCGGGGCGCGCTGGACCTCGCGTTCCTCGTGCTGCCACTGCCCGCCGCGTCGCCCGCGCTGACCACGGTGGAGCTGCTGCAGGAGGACCTGGTGGTGCTGTCGTCGCCCGCCCGGCCGGCTCCCGGCCATGAGGGGAGCGTCCGCATCGCGGATCTCGCGGACGAGCCGATGGTGATGTTCCGGCACGGCTACGACCTGCGGGAGCTGACGGTGGCCGCCTGCCGCGCGGAGGGCTTCGAGCCGTCGTTCACGGTGGAGGGCGGCGAGATGGACGCCGTGCTGGGCTTCGTACGGGCGGGGCTCGGAATCGCGGTGGTCCCCCGCATGGTCGCCGTACGGGCCGGCCGCGACCTGCGGACGACACCGCTGGCCCCGCCCGGCCTGCGGCGCACCATCGCGCTCGCGCACCGCAGCGACGTGGCGCCGCCGCGGGCGGCGCGCGAACTGCAGCGGGTGCTCCTGGCCAGGGTCGCGAACGGGCCCGGAGGTACGGACACGGCAGTACCGCCCGCCACGCCCTCAACCGCCGATCCGGCCCGTCCGGCGGTTGAGGATCAACCACCGCACCACGTACGGCGGTTGAGGACGAGGACCTCAGACCGCGTCCGCCAGCAGCAGGGAGTGGATACGGTCCGGAGCACCGGGGCGCGCGTAGTACCAGCCCTGAGCCGTGTCGCAGCCCAGCTGCCGCAGCTGCTCGGCCTGCGCTCCGGTCTCCACGCCCTCCACCGTGACCGCGAGGTCCAGGCTGTGAGCGAGCGAGACGATCCCCTCGACTATCTTCAGGTCGACCGGGTCGGCCGGATGGTGCTGCATGCCCTGTGTGAAGGAACGATCCAGCTTCAACACGCTCACGGGCAGGCGGCGCAGGTTCGCCAGGTTCGAGTAGCCGGTCCCGAAGTCGTCCAGGGCGATGTCGACGCCCATCTCCGCCAACTGCCGCAGCGGCTTGAGCAGATCGTCGTCGGCACCGATCAGCGCCGACTCGGTCACCTCCAGGCACAGCGCGCCCGGCTCCAGTCCGGAGCGCTCCAGGACGTCGACGGTCTCGGCGACCAGCCTCGGGTGGTGCAGCTGCGTCGGCGAGAGGTTGACGTTGATCCGGAGCGGGCCGCCGTCGGTGTGCCTCTCCGTCCAGTACTTGGCCTGGCGGACGGACTCCTCCAGCACCCAGCGGCCGAGCGGCACGATCAGCCCGGTGTGCTCGGCGAGCGGGATGAACCGGTCGGGTCCCAGCACACCGTGCTGCGGGTGGCACCAGCGCACGAGCGCCTCCGCACCGTGCACGCTGCCGTCGCCCAGGTGCACCAACGGCTGGTACTCGATGAAGAATTCGCCGCGGTCCAGGGCCGCGGGCAGAGCCGTCGTCAGACCGTGCCGGGTGATGGCTCGGGCGTCGGCCTCGGCGTCGGCGATCGCGAAACGGTTGCCGCCCGCCGACTTGGCGCGGTACATGGTGATGTCGGCACTGCGCAGTACCTCGGCGGCGGTACGTTCGCCCGACGGCCCCTCGACCACGCCGATGGACCCCCGCACCGTCAGCTCCCGGCCGTCGAGCCGGATGGGTGTGGCGAGCGCCGAGAGGATCCGGCCGGCGAGCTCGTCGACCTCGTCCTCGGTACGCGGACCGGTCGTCAGGGCCACGAACTCGTCCCCGCCGAGGCGTGCGACCATCTCGCCCGGGGCCGTCGCGCAGCTCTGCAGCCGGTCGGCGACCTCGACCAGGAGCCGGTCGCCCGCCGCGTGGCCGAGGCTGTCGTTGATCGCCTTGAACCCGTCGAGGTCGAGGTAGCACAGGCCGAAGCGCATGCCGTCCTTGGCGGCGAGGGCCTTCTCCAGGCGCTCGAAGAACAGGGTCCGGTTGGGCAGCCCCGTGAGCGCGTCGTGCGTGGCCTCGTAACGCAGCCTCAGGTTGAGCAGCCGCCGCTCGGTGGTGTCCTCCATGAGGGCGAGCTGGTACTCCGGCCTGCCCTCCGGGTCGCGCAGCAGCGAGACCGTGAGGTTGGTCCACAGCACGGTGCCGTCGTTGCGGTAGTAGGCCTTCTCCACGCGGTAGTGCTCACGTTCCCCGCGCACCAGCTCGTTGTAGTACCTCCACACCTGGGGCGAGTCCTCGGGGTGGACCCACTCGTTCACCTTGTGGCTGCGGACGTGGTTCTCGAGGCCGCCGAACATCCGGGTGAGGGTGTCGTTGATCTCCAGGATGTTGCCTTCGAGGTCGGCGATTCCGATCCCGACGGCCGCGTCCTTGAACACGGCACGGAACCGCGCCTCGGTCGCGTGCAGCGCCTGCTCCGCCTGCGAACGGGCAGTGAGCGCCGAGCGGGCGATGGCTTCCTGCTCGGCGAGCGTCCGCTCGCGCAGCGCCTGGGTGAATCCGCCGGCGAGCGCGTGCTGCATCCGCGCGCAGCGGGCCCGGCCGTCCTCGGTCGACAGCTCCGTGGGGCCGTTGCTGCCGCAGTAGAGCACCAGGTACGAGTCGACGACGCCGAGAGTGGAGCTGAGGGCGTCGGGATCCGTGCAGTGGGCGGCAACCAGCGCGGCCCCCACCTGATGTGCGGACGCCGCGTCGAAGGGCCGCGCGTGAAGGATTCCGCTGAGATCCCGTGCCAGCGGCAGCAGATGCTGCTCGAACTCCGGGCGGGTCATGGAGGTGGCCGTGGACGGAAAGATCGCCCGGCTCCAGATGGTGGCGAATCTCCGGAGCCGGCCCTCGGGGCCGTCCGGTTCCGCGTCCGGTGCGCCGGACGCCTGGGCGGGGATGCTCACGCCTTGCGTCCAACCCCGGCGAAGCCCGAGAAGGCGAACGGGTCTTCCTGCGCCCGCGCCTCGGGGTTCTCGGGACGCCAGTCGGGCATCGAGACGAGTCCGGGCTCGACCATCTCGTACCCGTCGAAGAAGCTGCTGACCTCGTCGCGCGACCGCATGATCAGCGGATTGCGGATGTTGCGGTAGACGCCGACCGTGCCGCCCGCGTCCTCCTGGGAAAGCGGAATCCCCTCGTACGAGGCGTGGGTCAGGACGAGCAGGCTGCCGGGCGCCAGCGCTTCGCGCAGTTCGGCGACCGCCTCGTACGGTGAGTCGGCGTCCTCGACAAAGTGGAGCACCGCGACGAGCAGCAGGGCCACCGGCTTGTCGAAGTCGAGCAGTCCGCGGATCTCCGGGCTCTCCAGGATCTCCGCGGGCTTGCGCAGATCCGCCGAGGCGACCACGGTCCGCTCGTTGCCCTCCAGTACCGCCTGGCTGTGTGCGACCGCGACCGGATCGTGGTCGACGTACGCGATCCGGGCTTCCGGGTCGGCCGCCTGGGCGACTTCATGAACGTTGCCGAACGTCGGTATGCCCGAACCGATGTCCAGGAACTGGCTGATACCCGAAGTGGTGGCGTAGTGCACGGCCCGGCGCATAAAGGCGCGATTCGCCTGCATGATCTTGGGAAGGCCCGGCATGAACTCCATGGCCTTGCGGGCCGCTTCCCGGTCCACCTCGAAATTGTGCGAACCGCCCAGATAGAAGTCGTACATGCGAGACACGCTCGGCACCGAGATGTCAATGCCCTGCGGTGCCCAGGAGGGACGCTCCATCGATGTCTCCAACAAGTCGCCACGGCGATCCGGCCATGTTCATGGTCAGTGTTGACCAGAGGCTACTGATCGACCGCCAAGAGAGCGAGTGGAAACGGAAATTAGAGATCCGTTATTGGTCACACACCAGTGGCATGTGCAACGGGGTCCGTCGCTGCGTGTGAACACCCAGCGACGGACCGGCACTGCGAAGACCTCTTCGGGACTACTTGGAAGCGCCCACGAGCTTTGCGTTGGGCGACACCGCGTACCATGTGCCCCCGACACCTTGGCCGTTGGTGTCTCCGGGCTCGAGGTCGCCGGCGAAAGTGTAGATCGGCCAGCAGTCGACGGACTGCTGCTTGATGCCGTCGGGACGGTCGAAGGTGACGAATCCCTTGGTGGTGACTCCCTCGACATCATTCTTCGACACGGGACTGACGACGGGCCACTTCTTGAGGCACTCTCCCGTGCACGCGGACTTCATCGGCCATGCCGAGTCCTTCTTGAAGCGGTAAACCGTCATGCCCCGCTTGTCGACGACGATCTCTCCGAGTTTCGGGTCCTTACGGACCGAAAGTCCGGCGAGATCAGCGGGTTCCGCACCGGCGGGGCCATCCGCGTTCACCGCGGCCTTCTTCCCGTCCGGAGCCGAGGCGAACCACGTACCTCCGACGCCCTGCCCGTTCGCTTCTCCGGGCCCGGTGTCCTTCGCGTACCGGTACATCGGCCAGCCGGCGATGGTCAGCTGCTTGGTGCCGTCGGCCCGTGCGACCTCACCCATCAGTTCGGCATCGGTCCCCGCGGCGGCCGTGGCGTCATCGGCGGGCACCACCGGCCAGGTCTTCGCACAGTCGCCCTCGCAATTCGACTTCGGTGGGCTCGCGGTGTCCTTGTCGAAGCGGTAGAGCGTGAAGCCCGCGCTGTCGGTCAGCACCTTGCCCAGTTCCTTGCTGTCCCACACCGCGAGCTGCCCGGCCGCCTTCGGCGCCGCCGCGTCAGCACCCGTGTCGGAGCCGTAGCCCCCGTCCGAGCCGTATCCGCTGTCGGCCGGCTGCTGCGCGGGGGCCGCGTTGCCCACGGCCTGGCCGTTGGGGGACGCGGTGCCCTTCTCCTGACCGCACGCCGTCGTCAGCGCCAACAGGGCCACCGTCGTCACCGCGAGCGAGGCGTTCCGCCAGGTATTCATGTCGACTCCCGTTGTCCTTCTGCCGGTTGCGACGCGAGTCCGCGTCGTTCATGGCCCTAGGTACGGGCGGATGGTCCCTCTCTGTTCAACGGGTCCCCGAAAAAGTTTCTCCGGCCGCAAACGCGAATCGACGAATGTCCCCACCATCAGGCGAATCGACTTCCCACTCCGCGTGCCGCAGGGCGGCGGGGAACATGATCCCCGGCGTGTACGGATCACGCATCGTGCGGCTCATAGCCGCCACCTCCCTGCTCTGGCTGCTCGCCGTCCCGGTGCCCGCGGCCGGTGACAACTGCGCGGTGGCCTCCATCGGCCAGGGGGACGGCAGTTCATCGGTCGCCGTGTCGGGTGACGGGCAGTGCAAGGCAGTCGTCGCCGAGCCCGAACCGGCCCCGCCACCACCGCCCCCTCCGCCGCCCGAACCGCCGCCACCACCACCGCCCCCTCCCCCACCACCTCCCCCGCCGCCCCCGCCTCCTCCACCGCCGCCCCCTCCGGCCCCCGCGCCGCCCGAACCGGAACCGGAACCCGCGCCGCCGCCGCCGTCGCCCACGGCACGTCCCGCACCGCCCTCACCCAGGCCCGTGGCACTCCCCACCTACCGCAAACCACCCCGCAAGAAGCCCCGGGCCGGCCCTTCGCTGGTCTCGCTCACCCTCGTGATCACCGCTCCCGCCGTCTTCGCGGTGGCCGTACTGCGGCCCCGCTCGTCCCGATGACCGATGCCCGATGAAGACCGACGAAGGAAGCCCATGTCGGAATGGCTTGTTCTGACCATTGCCATGGCCTCGGCCTGCGCCGTCGTCCTGACCATCGCAGTACTCAACAACCGCCGCATCGGCGAGGACGACGACCCGTCCGAGACGCCCGACGTCATCGAGTACATGACGATGATGATCGGCGTGGTGTACGCGATCGTCCTCGGCCTGGCCATCGCGGGCGTCTGGGAGGGCCGCAGCGCCGCCCAGGAATCGGTACGCCTGGAGGCCCAGGCACTGCATGAGGTCAGCGCGCGGGCAGCCGTGTACCCGGTCGAGGTACGCGACCGGATCCGCAGCGATGTCGACGCCTACGTCTCGTATGTCGTCGACGAGGAGTGGAGGGCGATGACGGAGCACAGCAGCCTCACCGAGGAGGGGACACGCCTCCTGGACCGGCTGCGGGCCGACGTCACGGAGTACAAGCCGCGTACGGACCACGAGGGGCAGGCGTACCAGCCGCTGGTGGACCAGGTGGCCGCGGTCGACGACGCACGGGGCTCCCGGGGCCAGAACGCCGGTGCGACCATGCCGGGAGTCGTATGGTTCGGCCTGATCACCGGGGCGCTGGTCACGGTCGGACTGATCTTCACGCTCCAGATCCGCAGAACGTTCCGCGAACTGCTGCTCGCCGGCCTCTTCAGCGTCCTGATCGCCTTCCTGCTCTTCCTGATCTGGGATTTCGACGCCCCCTTCGGCCGGGGCATCTCCGCCACGACCGCCCCGTTCGTCGATCTGTTCCCGCACGCCACGGGCGGATAGAACAGCCGGCGGGTGCGCCGGCCGGGGGACAAGGCTGCCCCATTCGCCGGACCCCGATCGCGGGTGATATGTACCACTTCTACCGTTCGGGCATCGAGGTGCATTTCTGATGCCTTGCGGAAATCCGTTCCGCAGCTGCTCCTCGGGGACCCGGAGGATCCACCATGCGCGCGATACGTGTCGCACCCGCCGCCCTGCTGGGCGCGGCCGCCTGTTTCCTGATGGCACCGGCCGCGTCGGCCCACGTGCTCACAGGCAACACGTCCTCGTTCACGCCGACCATCACTCCGTCGACGGTCGCGCCGGGGGGCCAGGTCACCCTCGGCGCGATGGGGTGCACCAGTGACGCGACCGCGTTCTCGGGTGTGTTCGACACGACCACGATCCCGCGAGGCAGGTCGGCCACCGTCACGGTCGACTGGGACGCCAGGCGCGGGGCTGTCTACGAGGTGACCTTCCGCTGCGGCACCTCGACGCGGACGGCCGACCTGTCCATCACGAGCGGTGCCACGAGTACGCCCACCAACACCCCCACCACCGCTCCCACCACCAGCTCCACCGCGTCTCCCAGCGGTGTACTGGGCGGGCTCGGCGGCAGTGTCGACACCATGGACCCCGGCGAGATCGCAGCCGGGGCCGCATTGGTGACGGTCGCCGCAGCCGGTACCGCGTACGTCCTGCGCAAGCGGCGCACCGGCCGTCAGCACTGACGGTTCCGCACAATTTCACAGCGCACGACAGTCGCCCCGGGTCCTGGTCCAGGACTCGGGGCGACGGGCGTATCGGGCCGGGCGGGAGGTTCGACGCGTTACATTGCCGCATTGCTCATCCGGCGGCGAACGATGAAGACGGCACCGCCCACAGCCGCCGCGGCGACAAGACCGCCTCCGATCTGCATCTCGACCGAGCTCGGCCCCATGGAGCCACCGAGACCGCCCTGCGCACCCCGGCTGGGGAGCACGGTGAAGCGTGCCGTCGCGACGGACGGGTCGTTGTCGCCACGGCCACCGCGCTCATCGCCGTTGCCACGCTCATCGCCGTTGCCGCCTTGGCCGCCGTTGCCGCCCTGGCCGCCGTCGCCACCGTTGCCACCGGTGCCGTTGCCGAAGTTGTTGTCGCTCTCGTTGCACCTCACGGACAGGCTGTACTGCCCGGGCGTCGCGTTGTCCCGGATGCGGGGGGTGGCGTAACCGACCCGTCCGGGCGAGAGGTTCACCGTCGGGAAGGCGTTCGACCACACCTTGCCGCCGGAGCGGCCGCATCCCTCTGCGCTGACCTGCAGGGTGGCGCCCTGGTGGACGGAGGACGGGTTGACTGTGACGTTGGTCGGGGCAGTGCTCGGGTTGCTGCCCGGGCCGCCGCCTGCGATCGCCATCGGAGCAGCGAGTCCGACCGCCGCGAATGCGGTCGCGGTCACCGCGAGAGTGCGTGAAGCACGCATCTTTGAACCTCCAGCGGGAAGCGCCCCGGAGTCCTGTTCCCCGGGATGAATCGACGAGAACGCGTCCCATGACGAACCCTCACCAGATACCGCAAGTGTTGCACTTCGGCACTGCTCCACCTCGGTGAGCCGACACGCCGTGCGTCGGGCCCGTAATCTGACGGAGCCGCAGGTCACGGACCGTCAGAAGTTTTATCTGCTCATTACTCCGAAGTAGAGGGCGCCCCGGTGGCCGCCACCCGTTCGCTCTTCCCTGATCGCCGCCGCACCGCCCCGCGCCTAGCGTTTGCGATGTCGCGACGAAGGGAGAACCATGGGCCGGGACCACTGGGGCGCCGAGCGGAGCAGACGCACACCTTGGGGCGCGATCGCCCTGGTGATGCTCACCGGGCTCGCCCTCATGCGCAATGGCGTCGAGACCTCCCCCGGACCACCGCAGCCCGCCGCCGCGGCCTCCGTGGCGGGCCCGAGGGACGTGGCGGCCGCCGCACCGGTCGAGGGCGAACCGGTGCAGCCCCTGCCGTACGCGCCCGCCGCCCGGGTCCAGATTCCGTCGATCCAGGTCGACGCCCCGGTGATCGATGTGAACCTGGATCCGGCCGGCTGGATCGAGGCGCCGCCCGCGCAGGACCCGAACCTCGCCGGCTGGTACCAGAACGGCATCGCACCGGGGCAGCGCGGTACGGCCGTCGTGGTCGGCCACGTGGACAACCTGTCGGGCCCTGCGGTCTTCTACGGCCTGGGCTCCCTCCAGAAGGGCCAGCGCGTCGAAGTGGCCCGCTACGACGACCGGGTCGCGGTGTTCGAGGTCTACGGGGTCGAGGTGTTCGCCAAGAACGACTTCCCCGGAGCCCGGGTCTACGGCGACACCGGGTACTCCGAGCTCCGGGTCATCACGTGCGGCGGCGGCTATTCGAAGGCCGGTGGATACGACGGGAACGTGGTCGTCTTCGCCCGGCTCGTCGAGACGCGCTAGCCGCCGGGAAAGGCGCGCGCCGCAGCCGTCAGGTGCGGCGCGGGACGGTCAGGCGGTAGCCGTCCTCGATCAGCGCGGGCAGATACCGGCGCAGGGCGGCGACGCTCTGCGACCGGTCGCCGCCCGCGTCGTGCGACAGCACCACGACGCCCGGTGCCGCGCCCTTGCGGATCCGGCGCACGATGGTGGACGTTCCCGGTGTGGTCCAGTCCAGCGAGTCGACGGTCCAGGCCATCGGTTCCATGCCCATCGAGGCGCCGATCTCGAAGGAGTTGCGGTTCCAGGCTCCGTACGGGGCCCGGTACCAGAGCGGCGCATCCCCCAGCGTCCTCTCGATCACGTCGCTGGTCCTGCCGAGCTCGGCACGGATCGCACGCCGGGAGAGCGTCGGGATCAGGGGGTGCGACCAGGAATGGTTGCCGACCACGTGTCCGTCCGCCGCCATCTCACGCAGCAGGTCCGGGTTGTCCTCCGCCATCTCCCCGCAGACGAAGAACATCGCCCGGACCCCGTACCTGCGCAGGGTGACCAGGATGTCCGGTGTGTACGAGGGGTCCGGGCCGTCGTCGAAGCTGAGGACCATGGCGTCGTGCCCCAGGTCCGGGAGTTCCTCGAACGGCCGGGTGCGCACCGGTGGCGCCTCGGGCCGGAACCGGGGCGGGGCGTGGGAGGTCATGGGCCGCAGCCGGTACCCGGCCGGGGGCGTCCGCGCGCTCCTCGGCGGGCCGGCGACCCCCTTGGGCGGCTCTCCGCCGGGACGCGGAGGCGTTCCCGCAGGGTCCGCGGCGATCATGTGTACGGCGGTGGCGGCCCCGAGTCCGAGGGCGAGGCGCAGGAGTGTGCGGCGGCCGGCCGGAATCTGATCATGTTTCATGGCCAACTGCTCGCACGCCGTGCGGCCCGGACCTGTCGGCGACACCAGGTGCGCGGCAATTTGCACCCGATGGAGGGAGTGCGCCGACGGGGTCGGACGGGGACATTCCGGTTCGTGCGGTGGCCGGGTCGGGCTCGCTGCTGGAGTGCGGATAACCTCACTGCCGTGACAGACCAGCGACACGACCGGTTCGAACGCGGCACGGACGGCCCGAAGGTGATCGTCGCGGGCATCGACGGGTCCGACTCCTCGATGCGGGCCGCGGCCTACGCCGCCGGCCTCGCACGCCGTCAGAACGCCATGCTCGCCCTTGTGTACGTCCAGCCGGTGATCCCGGCCGGCGCCGCGCTGGGGGTCCCGGTCTCCGGGGCGACGGAGGAGATCGCCGAGGAGCTGGTGAGCGAGATCAGGACGGCGACCGAGCGGCTCAAGGACATATGGAATGTCCGCTGGGAGTTCCACACCTTCCGAGGCGATCCGTACAACGGGCTCGTGACCGCTGCGGACGAGCTGAAGGCGGACGCCGTGGTGGTCGGTGCGTCGGAGTCGGCGGGGCACCGGTTCGTGGGGTCGGTGGCGGTCCGGCTGGTGAAGGCGGGGCGCTGGCCGGTGACGGTCGTACCGTAGACCGGGGTTTCCGCCTCGCCCCTTGACGCCTTGACGCCGCCGGGGGCTACTTCCCCATCACCAGGCCGTCCTGGCCGGCGCCGCGACTGAGGACGACATCGCGAATCCGGTCGCGGGCCTCCCACCGGTGGTCCGCTCCGCCCTCCACTGCCGCGTCGAGGTTCCACGCGCGCCCGGTCACGGGATCGAACCGGTGGGGGATGAATTCGGCCTTGCTGACTGTCCAGCGCTCCCCGGGTTTCCCGGGCGGCGCGAAGGTGAAGCGGCCCATCGAGCTCTCGTTGCCGCGTGGGTCCTCGGCGCCCTCGTGGTTGACCATCGCACCGGAGATGTGGTCGCCCATGCCGTAGACGATCCAGGTGCCGTTGACCTTCTCGTACGCCTGTGGGACGTGGGCGTGGGTACCGAGGATCAGGTCGATGTCGGGGCGGCCCCCGGTCACGGATGCGGTGAGTTCGCGGCCCAGCGCGAGCTGGTCCTCGTCGGGGTCGTCCTGCCACTCCGTACCCCAGTGCAGGGAGAGGACGACGACGTCGGCGCCGGCGCGGCGGGCCGCCCTGGCGTCCGCGACGATCCGGTCCCGGTCGATCAGGTTGACCGCCCAGGGCTGGCCCGCGGGCAGAGGCATGTCGTTGGTTCCGTAGGTGTACGCGAGGTGCGCGACCTTCGGGGCCCGCTTGCCCCGACCGGCCTTGAGCAGGGTGGGGCGGCCCGCCTCGGCGGACGATCGGGCGGATCCGGCGTGCGCGATGCCGGCCTTGTCCAGAGCGTCGAGGGTGCGCCCGATCCCCGGCGCTCCGTCGTCCAGCGTGTGGTTGGACGCCGTGGAGCAGGAGTCGTAGCCGGTGGAACGCAGTGCCTGTGCCACCTCGGGCGGCGACTTGAAGGTGGGGTAGCCCGTGTAGGGGCCGCCGTCCTGCCCGTACACCGTCTCCATGTGACAGATGGCCAGATCCGCACCTGAGACGGCGGGGACGGAGCCCTTGAGCATCGGCCGGAAGTCGTAGCCCCGGCCGCCCGCGTCGGCCGCGGCCCGGTCGATGACGGAGGAGTGGGGCAGGATGTCGCCCGAGGCCAGGAGCGTGAAGGTGCGCGCGCTGTCCGCTCCCCCGCCGCCCGCCCCGCTGCCGCCCCCGTCCGCGGACAGCTGGCGTCCGGCGAAACCCGGGGGCGTGGACTGCTGGCCGGTACAGGCCGTCGCGGCGGCGAGCAGCCCCGCGACGGCGATCACCGCGCCTTGTCGGATGCGCTTCGTCATCGGCACGACTCCCAGTTCGGATGATTTCGGCCATCCGAATACACATATATTCATACTGGCGAGTCAAGGACATAGGTGGTGAAGTACCTGAATCGGCCGTATCGCCGCCTGCCGACCGTTCACCGCACCACTCGCCGCTCCGTGCGACCGCTCGGCGCACATCTCGGTGTGCTGCCTGTTCCCCCGGGCCGCGATGCGTTCGTATACGCCAGGCGGGAGCGAGGCGGCAGGGGCCTCTTCGGGAAAGGACGTTCACGATGACCACGGCGACAACCGATGAGCGGACCCTCGCGGAGCTGCAGCGGGAACACGGGCCGGCTCTGTTCCACTTCCTGCTCGGGCTGACGTTCGGCGACCGGCAGCGCGCGGAGGACCTGCTGCAGGAGACGCTGGTCCGCGCCTGGCAGCATCCGGAGGCGTTCGACGCCCCGTACGACTCGATGCGCCCCTGGCTCTTCACCGTCGCCCGGCGTCTGGCCATCGACGCACGCAGGTCCCGCCAGGCCCGGCCCGCCGAGGTCAGCGACGTGGTCCTGGAGAGCGCCCCCGCCCGGGAGAACACCGCTGACTCGGCGGTCCGCGCGCTCGATGTGCGCGAGGCGGTCAGGACGCTCAGCCCGGAGCACCGCGCGGTGCTCGTACAGATCTACTTCCGCGGGCTGAGCGTCGGCGAGACGGCGCAGGCGCTCGGCATACCGGCGGGCACCGTCAAGTCCCGTTCGTACTACGCGCTGCGGCTGCTGTCCCGCAATCTTCCCGGCTACTCCAGCAGGTCGTCCTCACTGAGCAGCGCGAGCAGGGACACCGTGTCCGCGACCTCCACGTAGGCGGCGGCGCACGCGTCGCACCGCTGGAGGTGCCCGGCGACCGGACCGCTCTCCTCGGCGGCCAGCGCGTCGAGCACATACGCACCCAGCAGCTCCCGCACATGCGGGTCGTCGCCGCGTTCGGCGGTCATCGCACCTCGTATCTCCCGACGGATCCTGCCCTTCTGCCCACGCGGGGCACGCGCCCCCGGTTCAATGCTGCGTGAAGCCCGGTACCGAGTCGAAGAAAGAGGCGAGACGGGATGCGTCCCGAACGGCACGATGGAACCAGTGGGGGCGGGCTGCTGGTCCCGATGGACTGGATGTACGCCGAGTACATCGCGGACGAACTACTGGTGACCGGCGACCTGATGGAGCCGACGACTCTGGAGTACCGGGCGGGCCGGGATGCCCTCGCCCTGACGATCTTCCTCTCCGAAGGGGCGGTGGCCGACGCGCTGCCTGCGGCCCGCGTGGACGAACTGCGGCTGCTCACCGCGTACGGAGCGGCGTGGAGACACTGGGTGTGCGCACGGCTGGACGCCCAGGAACCCCCGGGGTCCGAGGGTTCGCCGGCGGACCCCGACCTCGCGCTGGCGCGTGCGGCCTGGCGCTGGCTGGAGGAGACCGAACTCCTGGCGGCGGACCTGGACGCGATCGGGCCGCCGCCGCCCTGGGAGCCGGCGGGGACCGAGGAGGAACGGGAGGCACAGGTGTGGACTCCCGCGTGGCAGCTCGGGCTGCCGCTCGGGCACCTGGCCATCCATCTCTACTGAGCGGACGCACCACGGGACGTCATGAACCGTGGACTCCCGCACGGTACTTGGGCAGTCGCAGAGTGATCTTCATGCCTGCGCCCACACCGGTCTCGATGACCAGCCCGTAGGCGTCGCCGTACACCTGCCGCAGCCTTTCGTCGACGTTGAGCAGCCCGATCCCGGTGGACGTACCGCCCTCGCCGCGCAGGATCTGCCGCAGCCGGTCCGGCTCCATACCGATGCCGTCGTCCTCGATGACCACCTCCGCCTCGGCGCCCGCGTCCAGGGCGCTGATCGTGATGCGGCTCCGCGTGACGGCGCCCTCCAGGCCGTGCTTGACGGCGTTCTCGACCAGCGGCTGGAGGCAGAGGAACGGCAGGGCGACGGGCAGCACCTCCGGGGCGACCTGGAGGGTCACCGAGAGCCGGTCCCCGAAGCGTGCCCGAACGAGCGCCAAGTACTGGTCGATGGAATGCAGTTCGTCGGCCAGGGTGGTGAACTCGCCGTGCCTGCGGAACGAGTAGCGGGTGAAGTCGGCGAACTCCAGCAGCAGTTCGCGTGCCTGCTCGGGGTCGGTGCGGACGAACGAGGCGATCGCCGCGAGCGAGTTGAAGATGAAGTGCGGGGAGATCTGCGCCCGCAGCGCCTTGATCTCGGCCTCTATCAGCTGCGTGCGGGAGCGGTCGAGCTCGGCGAGTTCCAACTGTACGCAGACCCAGCGGGCGACTTCTCCCGCAGCCCTCGCCAGGACGGCGGATTCACGGGGCGCATAGGCGACGAGTGTGCCGAGCACCCGGTGGTCGACGGTCAGCGGGACGGCGACGGCCCAGCGGAGCGGGCAGTCGAGGTCGCCGCAGTCGCTGTGGAAAGCGGTGTCCCGGCCGCTGGCGAGGAGCTCCTGGACGTGCTGCATCACGTCCTTGCCGTGATGGTCCCCCTCGCCGTCCCACACGAGCACCCGGTCCCGGTCGGTGAGGCAGAGGGCGTCGGTGCCCAGCAGCGAGCGCAGCCGGCGTGCCGACCGGCGGGCGCTCTCCTCGGTGAGTCCGGCGCGCAGGGGCGGCGCGGCGAGGGAAGCGGTGTGCAGGGTCTCGAAGGTGGCGTGCTCGACGGGCGTACCCACGTCACTGGTGCGCACGGGCCGTGCGGTGCGTCCGAGGAGGAAGCCCGTACCGAACAGCAGCAGGGTGAGCACGGCTATGACGGCGATCCCGGCTCCGGTCACCGGTTCTCCTTGCAGGGGCTCATCGCCCTCTCCCCGAGGTCAGCGCTTCCGGCAGATGGAAGCGGGTCATGGCCGCGTTGGTGCCCGGCGGTATCCGTCCCGGAGTGGCCAGGGACACCAGGATCATCGCGAGGAAGCCGACCGGCACGGACCAGACCGCGGGCCAGGCGAGCAGGGCGTGCGGCCAGCCGGGCGGGCGCACCGCGCCGCTCACGGTGATGGCCACGGACAGGAGCGCGGAGCCGCCGCCGAGCAGCAGTCCGGCGATCGCGCCCGGCGGGGTGAGCCGCCGCCACCAGATGCCGAGGACGAGCAGCGGGCAGAAGGAGGAGGCGGAGACCGCGAAGGCCATGCCCACGGCGTCGGCCACCGGCACCCGGCTGACGAGCAGTGAACCGGCCAGCGGCACGGCTATCGCGAGGACGGTGGCCAGCCGGAAGTGCCGTACGCCGCGCGAGGGCAGGACGTCCTGCGTGATCACTCCGGCGACGGCCATGGTGAGCCCGGACGCCGTGGACAAAAACGCGGCGAACGCGCCCCCGGCGACGAGCGCGCCGAGGAGATCACCGCCGAGGCCGCCGATCACCCGGGCGGGCAGCAGCAGTACGGCGGCGTCGGCGTCACCCTCATGCATGAGCTCGGGGGCGTACAGCCTGCCCAGGGCTCCGTAGACCGGCGGCAGCAGATAGAACACGCCGATGAGGGCGAGAACGGCGACGGTGGTACGGCGGGCGTCGCGGCCGTTGGGGCTGGTGTAGAAGCGGACGACGACGTGGGGCAGGCCCATGGTGCCGAGGAAGGTCGCCACGATCAGCCCGTACGTCGCGTAGAGGGGGTGTTCGGCACGGAAGACGGAGACCTGCTCGTCGAAGCTGACCGGGGGCCGTCCGTCGCCCTGCCAGGCCAGCACCAGAAAGATCGCCGGGACGAGGAGCGCGGTGAGCTTGAGCCAGTACTGGAACACCTGCACGAAGGTGATCGAGCGCATGCCGCCCGCCGCGACGGCGAGCACGACGACGGACGCCACGAGGACGTCGCCGAGCCAGCCGGGCGCTCCGGTGAGGATCTTCAGGGTGAGTCCGGCACCCTGCAGTTGCGGTACGAGGTACACCCAGCCCGCGCCGACGACGAACACGCTGACCAGCCGGCGCACCTGGCGTGATTCCAGGCGCCCTTCGGCGAAGTCGGGCAGGGTGTACGCCCCGGAGCGGCGCAGTGGTGCGGCGACGAACACCAGCAGCACGAGGTATCCGGCGGTGTAGCCGACCGGGTACCAGAGCATGTCGGGGCCGTGCACCAGCACCAGGCCCGCGATGCCCAGGAAGGACGCGGCGGAGAGGTACTCGCCGCTGATCGCCGCGGCGTTGAGGCGTGGCCGCACGGTGCGGGAGGCGACGTAGAAGTCGGACGTGGTCCGGGAGATCCGCAGTCCGAAGCCGCCGACGAGCACGGTGGCCAGGACGACGAGGGCGACCGCCACCATCGATGCGGGATGGCCGGGCGCGGTCACGGTGCGGGGCGGCCTTCCACGAGTCGGGCGAAGTCGCGCTCGTTGCGCTCGGCCCTTCGTACGTACCACCAGGCGGCCAGGGTGAGCGGCGGATAGGTGGCGAACCCGAGGACCGCCCAGACGAGGGTGTTGCTGTGGAGGGCCTCGAAGACCAACGGCAGGGTGCCGGCGACGAGGGCGAGTACGCCGAAGGCGGTGAGTCCGGCACGGAGCTGGCTGCGCATCAGGGAGCGGACGTAGGCACCGCCGAGGGCGGTCTGCTCGTCGATCTCCGACTGGGCACGGTAGCGGGGCAGCGGACGCACCCGCCGCGGCTCCCCCGTGACCACTTCGCGCCGGGGTGTGCTCTCTGCGGACATGGGCTCGGAGTCTAGGCGGCACGGGCCTCGGCTGGGAAGGGGCGAGCCCGGGTAGGCCCAGGTCAGCGGCCGGTCTGGCGCATCAGGAGATCGCGCAGGGCCCTGGTGTGACGACGGCTGACCGCGAGCTCCGCGTCCCCGATGCGCACGCTCATGCTGCCCGCGTCGAGGCGGAGTTCGTCGATTCGGTTCAGCGCCACCAGATGGCGCCGGTGTATGCGCACGAAGCCGCGGGAACGCCAGCGCTCCTCGAGGGTGGTCAGCGGGATCCGGACGAGGTGGCTGCCCGTGGCGGTGTGCAGCCGGGCGTAGTCGCCCTGCGCCTCGGCGTACGCGATGTCCTCGACGGGCACGAACCGGATCACCCCGCCCAGTTCGACCGGGATCTGGTCGGCGGCGGCGTCGTGGACGGGTGCGGAGCGCTCGCCGACCTGTTCGGCGACGCGTCGCACGGCCTCGGCCAGGCGCTCGCGGCGGACGGGCTTGAGCACGTAGTCGACGGCCTTGAGGTCGAAGGCGTGCACGGCGAAGCCTTCGTGGGCGGTGACGAAGACGATGAGCGGGGGCGCGGCGAAACCCGCAAGCAGCTGGGCCACGTCGAGTCCGGTGAGGCCGGCCATGTGGATGTCCAGGAAGACGACGTCGATGGCCGAGGGGTCATCGGGCCCGGCATCGACGGCACTGCCGATGCGGCGCAGCGCCTCGGTCGCACCGGTGGCACCCTCGGCGCTCCGGATGCGGGGGTCGGCGCGCAGGAGGTAGAGGAGTTCCTCCAGGGCGGGTGCTTCGTCGTCGACGGCGAGTACGCGCAGCATGAGGCCGGAGTTTAGACCGACCGGCACCTGGGGGGCGGCGTCGCGGGGGCTCCTTCTTCCACCCTCCGTGTGCCGGCCGTTCTCGGACCGGTCGGTCGCTGGGTGTGTACCTGCGTTGTGGCATGAGTGATTTACGGGTCCGCTGCGTACGTGTGGGCATGCGCATCCTCGAACCCCATCGCGACGTCGGAGCCTACGTGCTCGGCGTGCTCGGTGCTGCCGATGCCTTCCGTTTCGAGGAGCACCTGACGGAGTGTTCCGCCTGCGGGGTCCAGGTGCGCGAGTTCGGGGAGGTGGCTGCTCAGCTCGCGGTGTACGTGCGCCGGACGCCGGCCGGGGTCGCTCCGGTGGCCGATGCCGGGCCGGAACTCCTGCACCGGATCGTCGCCGTGGCGAGGGCCGGGCGCCGCACGTCCCGAAGACGGCGCCTCGCCCTCGTGGCGGCGGCCGTGGTCCTGGGCGTCGGCGGGCCGGCGGCCGTGGCGGGCCTGTACGGCGGTTCGCCGCCCGGTCCGGCGGCGGCCGAGCGGTGGGCGGGAGGGGACCGGGGCACCGGTGTGAGCGCGGTGGTGACGACCGGTGAGAGGGAGTGGGGCTCGGACGTCGGACTGGAGGTGGCACGAGCCCCGGCGGCGGGGTCGTGCGCATTGGTCGCCGTGGGGCGGGACGGCAGCAAACAGACCGTGAGCACCTGGTCGGGTACGGGTACCGGGCCGGGCGAGGAGCCGGCGGTGGTCCGAGGAGGCGCCGCGCTGCGGCCCGCCGAGATCGATCACTTCGAGGTCTGGTCGTCGGACGGGCAGTGGCTGGCGACGGTGACCCGCTGACGTCCCGCTATTTGAGCAGGCGGGACATGCGCCGGTCGGCCAGGGGCTTGCCGCCGGTCTGACAGGTGGGGCAGTACTGCAGCGAGGAGTCGCTGAACGACACCTCCAGCACGGTGTCACCGCAGACGGGGCACAGCTGACCGGTACGCCCGTGCACGCGCATGTTGCTCTTCTTCTCGGCCTTGAGCCTCCCGGCGGCGACGCCCCGGGAACGTTCGACGGCTTCCTGGAGGGTGGTGCGCATCGCCGTGTACAGATGGCTGATGTCGGCGTCGCCGAGGCTCGTGGTGAGTTTGAACGGGGACATCTTCGCGACGTGCAGGATCTCGTCGCTGTAGGCGTTGCCGATGCCCGCGATCAGGGACTGGTCGCGAAGGGCTCCCTTGAGCTGTCGCCGTTCCCCGCCGAGCAGCCGGGCGAACGCCTCCCGGTCGAAGGAATCGGCCAGCGGATCGGGCCCGAGGCGTGCGACGCCCGGCACGTCCGCCGGGTCGCGCACCAGGTGGACCGCGAGGCGCTTGGTGGTGCCCATCTCCGTCAGGTCGAACCCGTCGCCACCGGCGAGGACCAGGCGCAGGGCCAGGGGGCCCTTGCCCGGCCGGGGCGGCGTGGCAGGGAAGCTGTCCTTCCACTGGAGCCAGCCGGCCCGGGCGAGGTGGGTCAGCAGATGGAGCGGTCCTGCCGTGATGTCCAGGAATTTGCCGTGCCTGGCCACGGAGGTGACGGTCGCACCCTCCAGGGCGGTGAGCGGCGGGTCGTACGTCTTGAGAACGCTGATCGCGAGAGGCAGGACGCGGGCGATCTCCTTGCCGACCAGGTGGTCGACGAGGAAGTCCCGCAGTGCTTCGACTTCGGGAAGTTCGGGCATGACACCAGCCTGCCGCAGCGGACCGGCCTATGCCCGCGAAGTCGCGCGGCGCGCCTTCAGCCGGCGGCTTCCCCCAGGCCGTAGACGCGGTGTGCGGTGGCGGCGAAGACCGACCGCCGTTCGTCGTCGTCGAGTCCGCCGGTCAGGACCCGGGCCGCCTCGACGACCTCGGTGTACGACGCAGCGAGCCGGCACACGGGCCAGTCGGATCCGAACATCAGCCGGTCGGGTCCGAACGCGCCGATGACCGTGTCGGCGTACGGGCGCAGGTCCTCGACCGTCCAGGAGCGCGGGTCGGCCTCGGTGACCAGGCCGGAGAGTTTGCACACGGTGTTGGGCAGCGCGGCCAGCGCCCGGAGCCCGTCGGCCCACGGGTGCGTACGCCGCTGTGCCACGGGGGGTTTGCCCGCGTGGTCGAGCACGAAGGTGAGTCCGGGCAGCAGGGCGGCGGCCCGGACGGCGGCGGGCAGTTGATGCGGCAGGACGATCAGGTCGTAGACGAGTCCGGCCTCCGCGACGGCCCGGAGTCCGCGAAGGACGTCGGGGCGCAGCAGCCACTCGGGGTCGGGTTCGCCCTGGACCTGGTGGCGGATTCCGACGAGCAGGTCGCCGCCGGGCAGGGCGCGCAGGGCGGCGAGCGTGTCGGCGACGTCCGGTGCGGTGAGGTCGGTCCACCCGACGACACCCGCGACGAGACCGCTGCCGGCGGCGAGTTCGAGGAACTCGGGCGTCTCCTCCGCGACGGTGACGGTCTGGACGAGGACGGTGGCCCGCACACCTGCGGCGCGTGCCTCCGGCTCCAGGTCGGCGAGGGTGAAAGTGCGGCGGATGGGGGCGAGTTCCCCACCGGCGATCCAGCCCTGGTCCCGTACGGCGAGGTCCCAGACGTGATGGTGGGCGTCGATGATCCCCATGGGCGGTGCCATGTCCGGTCCGAGCCTGATGCGCCGCATGCCTCTGCCGCCCTTGCCGATGATCGCCGGTGCACTGCACTGCGAATATTCATCGGATCACTTGGCCACGTCAACTCCCAGGACGGCTCCGGAGGACCTGTTTCCCTTCAAGTTGTCCGATCTATCTGCAGCAAGCCGGTTGGCGGCCCCCTGAAGTCCGCCCTACGACGGGGCAGGCACGACGGGCACGACCAGGGACTGCAGCTCCGCCAGCTCGTCCTGGACGGCCGCCGCCAGCCGGTCGAGGTCGGGCAGCGCCTTGCCGTCGGCCACCAGTCCGACCTGCACCCGTCCGCCGTACGTGGACAGGGCGACGGCCAGTGACTGCCCGCGGGCCAGGGGGGCCATCGGGTAGACGGCGCTCAGCGGGCAGCCGCCGAGCGAGAGTGCCGAGCGGGGCAGGGGCACGCTGGTGACCAGGACGTCGAAGAGCATCCGCGCCGCGTTCCCGGCCAGCGGAGCACCGAACCGGTGGGCCAGGGCGGGCAACTGATCGGCGAGCACGGCCACCGCGCCCGCACCGCGCATCGGGCCCGCGGCCTTGTTGCGGTCCATCCCGCTGCGGACCAGGCGCAGTCGCTCGCGGCCCTGCGGTTCCCCGACCGGGAGGCCGAGCAGGTAGGCGGAGAGGCGGTTGCCGGTGGCCGCACCGTGCGGTCGGCGCCGGGAGACGGGTACCAGCGCGCGCGGGTCGGCGCCGGGGAGCTGCTCGCCGCGTTCGAGCATCCAGCGGCGCAGGGCCCCGGCGACCACGGCGAGCAGGACGTCGTTGGCCGTGCCGCCCTCCACCCGGCGGATCCGCTGGACCGTCTCGGCGTCGAGCTCGGCGGTGGCCAGGCGTCGGGTGCCGCTGGAACTCGCGGTCAGGACGGTCGAGCCGCGCATGTCGAGGCGGCTGGCCCGTACGACCGAGGCACCCACCCCCAGCGCCCTGCCGACCTCCCCGATGCGGTCCAGTGCCGCGCCCGCCACCTTGTGCGGGCCGGGCAGCCAGGAGCGCGGGGGCACCGGTGTCCTGCGGCGCGCCGCGCCGCGCCCCGTTCCGGCGGCGGCGATCTGGTCGAAGATCCCGGCACCGATGGCGACGGCCCGCATCCCGTCGGCGAGGGCGTGGTGCAGTTTCACCAGGACGGCGAACGGGCCGCCGCCCGCGCCGCTCAGGAGGTACATCTGCCAGGGCGGCAGGCCGCGTTCGAGCGGCTGCTCCATGAGCTCGCCCGCAAGCCGGGTCGCCTCCGCCATGAAGTCGCCCTCCGCCAGGACCACCCGCCGGACGTGCCGGTGCACGTCGAAGTCCTTGTCGGTGAACCAGGCGGCCCCGCCCACGGGCAGCAGGACGTCCCGCACCCTCATGCGGAGCCGCGGAATCGCGGCAGCGCGCTCCCCCAGCAGAGCCAGCAGGTCCTGCGGCCCCACTCCGGGCGCCGGCGAGAAGACGGCGAGCGCGCCGAGGTGCATCGGGTGGGCATCGGATTCGAGGTGCCAGAAAGCCAGATCAAGCGGTGCAAGGAGCTCGGTACTCAACGGGGCCTCGTGTCATCGACAGCAGGACTGCAGGATCGCAGTCAATCGCTGGTGATCGGTTACGGTCAAGCATGGACGTGTTACGTACTGTTACATCCTCGCGTCGCTGCGGTCCTCGCGCTACCCGCGCTCCGGGATGACGAACTCGCACCACACGCATTTGCCGTTGCCGCGGGACTCCACACCCCACACGTCGGCCAGCCGGTCGACGAGCATCAGCCCTCGGCCGGAGACCCCGGACTCCCCCGCGTCCCTGCGCCGCGGCAGGGCGCTGGACCGGTCCTCCACATCGACCCGGAGGCGCCGTTCGGGGCCGGTGAGCACCCGGATGGTGACGATCGCGCCGCCGTCGGTGTGCATCAGCGCATTGGTGATCAGCTCGTCCGCGGCCAGCTCGACCTCGTCCGCCCGGTCCTTCGCCCCCCAGGCGCGCACCGCCGCCCGGATCATGTGGCGGGAGGAGCTCAGCGCCTCGGGGTCGTTCTGCGCGACGTGCTGCTGGAGCCTTCCGCCCGGGTGGGGCGCGTGCGCGGCCCTGCGGCGCAGCAGCAGCATCGCCACGTCGTCCTCGCCGCCCCGTTCGTCGACGACGTCGCAGAGCCGGTCGGCCAGCTGCTGGATGTCCTGCGGACCGTTGTGCACGGTGGAGGCCAGCAGTTGCATACCCTCGTCGAGGTCGGCCCCGGGCAGCTCGACCAGGCCGTCGGTGTACAGCAGCAGCGTCTGGCCGGGGTCGAGCTCGACGGTGCTGACCGGGTATTCGAGACGGCCGAACTCCGCCGAGAGCCCGAGCGGCAGGCCGCCCTCGGCGGGCAGCCTGCGGCAGCTGCCGTCGACGTCGCGTACGAGCGGGTCGACATGGCCCGCCCGGACCAGCTGCACCACCCCGGAGGTCAGGTCGATCTCGGCGTACGTGCACGTCGCGAAGCGGTCGGTGTCGAGCTCATGGAGGAAGACGGAGGCCCGCGCCATCACCGTGGCGGGGCTGTGCCCCTCGGCCGCGTAGGCGCGCAGCACGATCCGGAGCTGCCCCATGACCGCGGCGGCGTGCGTGTCGTGCCCCTGGACGTCTCCGATGACGGCGCCGACCCGGCCGCCGGGCAGCGAGATGACGTCGTACCAGTCGCCGCCGATGTCGCGGCCGAGCCGCGCGGAGCGGTAGCGGACGGCGACCTGCGCTCCCGGGACATCGGGGATCCGGCGCGGGAGCATCGCCTGCTGGAGCCCCTCGGCCAGATCGTGTTCCTGTTCGTAGAGCATGGCCCGCTGCAGGCTCTGGGCGATCGAGCTGCCGAGCGCCACCAGCAGGTTCCGCTCGTCGGCCGTGAAGCCCGCCTTGTTGCCGTAGAGGAGGCCGAGTGCGCCGATCGGGCGGGCCTGGGCGATGAGCGGCATGTAGGCGGCGGCGGTGATGCCGAGGTGACTGATGTGGGGCCAGAGGATCGGGTAGGAGGTCGCGAAGTCCTCGGCGGACTCGATGAAGCGGGGCGCGAGTGTGCGGATCACCTCGCTCATCGGGTAGGGCTCGTCCGTTCGGGTGTAACGGGTTCCCGGCACATAGGCACCCTCGGGCCCGTCGGCCACGAGGTGGATGCGTCCGGACTCCAGCAGACCCATGACCAGGCTGGTGGCGCCGAGGTTGGCCAGGCCCTGGGAGTTCTTCAGGACGTCGGTGACGTCCTTGACGGTCCGGGCGTGGGCCAGCGCGGCCGTCGTGCCCTCCACCAGGCTGGTCCGGCGCCGCCGCTCCTGGTCCACTTCGCGGCGGGCGGTGGAATCGGCCAGCTCCTGGGTGGCGTCGCGCACGATTCCGATGATGCGCCGCGGCCTGCCGGTGCCGTCCCGGCGGATGAAGCCCTGGGTGTGCGTCCAGCGCAGTGTGCCGTCGCGCCGCATGACGCGGAAGTACGCACCGTAGTTGCTGCGCCCGCTCTTGAGCGCCTGCGAGACCATGCCGTCGAGCCTGATCGCCTCGTCGGTGGGAACGCGTGGGGCGAGGGAGGCGGGACGGTCGTCGTACTCGTCGGGGCGCAGGTCGAACACGTCGAGAGCGGGCTGGTCCATGTGCATGAGGCCGCTGTCCAGATCCCAGTCGAAGCTGCCCATTCGGTTCAGGGCGAGGCTGAGGTCCGGGTGGGCGGGCCAGTCGTCCGGGAGTGACAGGGCACCCGCTACCCGATCATCCATGTGCGCCACTCTGCCATTATTTGTCCGATTCCTCGACCGAACCGTCCATCTTGAACGTGTTCAAGAAATGACCTACCCTCGGCACGACAGCAATTGAACACGTTCAACGTGGCGTGAAGTCGGGGGTGGGCGCGATGTCCGTGCTGGTCGGTCTCATCGTGATGCTGGGCATGCTGGTGATCGTGCCGGCGGGCCTGAGGCTCGTCGGAGACCCGGCATTCGACCGGATGCGGCGGCTGTGGCCGCTCTTCGCGGTGCCCGGCGCCGTGGCCCTGTGGCTGCCGCGCGGAGCCACCGCCACCGCACTCGCCTGCTGCTACGCCCTGGGCGCGCTGCTCCTCGCGGCGCACGCCCCGTGGCGCCTGGCCCGCACCCGCAGCATCCGCCCCGCGGAGATCGCCCTGCTCACCGCACTGGTCACCCCGTCGGTCGCCGCACTCGCCCTGGTCGCGGAGCGTGCGGGCCACGAACTGTTCGGCTTCGGGCTCGGCATCCTGGCGCTGACCGTGCCGCACTTCCACTTCGCCGGCTTCGCCGCGGCCCTGGTCGCGGGTCTCGTCTGCCGGGGCGGTGACGGGCCGGCCGGCCGCTTCGCCGCCCTGAGTGTGCCCCTGGGAACCCTGCTCGTCCTCGTCGGCTACTTCGTCGGCGACTGGGCGGAGCTGGCCGGCGCCGCGGTGCTGACCGCCGGGATGTGGACGGTCGCCCTTCTGACATGGCGCACCGCTCGCGACGGCCGGGACCGCGCCACCCGCGTCCTACTCGCCACCTCGGCCGCCGTACTCGTGGCGACCATGGTCCTCGCGCTGAGCTGGGCGCTCGGCGAGGCCACGGGACTGCCCCACCCCACCCTGACGTGGATGGCCGCCACCCATGGACTGGGCAACGCACTGGGCTTCGCCCTCTGCTCGCTGCTCGCCTGGCGCCGCATCCAGGACCGCACCCACCCGGAAGGCAGGACCGCATGACCACTCTGACGTACCCCGAGGTCGGAGCCACCCGCCTGGGACCGCTCCCGCAGGGCTACCACCACCTGCACCACCGGACCGCCGTGGGCCGCGGCACGGCCGACTTCGAGGCCGCGGGCGCCGCCGTCACCGAGTGGCGGATGCACCGCGGGGCCGGAACCCGGGTGAACGCCTCCGCCGAGCGGGCGGCCGCAGGAGACCGCGTCGCGATGTCGCTGGGCATAGGGCCCTTCCGCGTGACCGCGCACTGCGAGGTCGTCTGGACCGCGTACGAGCAGGGGCGCATCGGCTTCGGCTACGGCACCACGGCCCGTCACCCGGAACGGGGCGAGGAGTGCTTCGTGGTGGATCTGGCGGACGACGGGACGGTGTGGTTCACCGTCATGGCCTTCTCGCGACCCGCCTCCTGGTACGCCCGGCTCGCCGGGCCCCTCGTGCCGGTGTTCCAGCGGCTGTACGCGCGCCGGCTGGGCAACACGCTGCGCCGGAGCGTGCTCGCGGGCCGATGAGCCGATACTGGAAGCGATGGAGTGGTTCACCGCAGACGGGTACTGGCTCAGCCGGCTGGTCTTCCAGCGGGCCCTCGCCGCCGTCTACCTGGTCGCCTTCCTGTCGGCAGTCCTCCAGTTCCGGGCGCTGATCGGGGCACGGGGCATGCTCCCCGTGCCCGAGCTGCTGCGGCGCACTCCCTGGCGGGCCGCGCCCGGCCTGTTCCGCCTCCACTACTCCGACCGCTTCTTCGCGCTCGTCTGCTGGACGGGCTGCGCGGTCTCCCTCGCTCTCCTCGCGGGTCTGGACGGGTTCCTTCCGCTGTGGACCGCCATGGTCCTGTGGGCGGTGCCCTGGGTCCTGTACCTGTCGATCGTCCAGGTCGGGCAGGTCTGGTACGGCTTCGGATGGGAGTCGCTCCTGCTGGAGACGGGCTTCCTCGCGGTGTTCCTCGGGAACGCGGATCATGCGGCCCCCATCCTGCTGCTGTGGCTGCTGCGCTGGCTGCTCTTCCGGGTGGAGTTCGGCGCCGGCCTCATCAAGATCCGGGGCGACGCGTGCTGGCGACGTCTGACCTGTCTGGACTTCCACCACGAGACGCAGCCGATGCCGGGACCGCTGAGCTGGTTCTTCCACCACTTGCCGAAGCCCGCCCACCGGGTCGAGGTGGCCGCCAACCATGTCACCCAGCTCGTGGTGCCCTTCCTGCTGTTCACCCCGCAGCCCGTGGCGAGCATCGCCGCGGGCCTGATGGTGGTCACCCAGCTGTGGCTGGTCCTGTCGGGGAACTTCGCCTGGCTGAACTGGATGACGATCACCCTCGCCCTCGCCGCGATCGACTGGTCCCCGGTCGCGGGCCCGCCGCCCGAGCAGTCCGCGCCACCCCTCTGGTACGAGATCGTGGTCATGGCGGTGACGGCCCTCGTCCTGGTGCTCAGCTACCGTCCGGCACGCAATCTCCTCTCCCGCCGCCAGGTCATGAACCGGTCCTTCGACCCGCTCCACCTGGTCAACACCTACGGAGCGTTCGGGAGCATCAGCAGGATGCGGCTGGAGGTCGTGGTCGAGGGGACCGACGAGGCGGTGATCCACGAAGGCACCCACTGGCAGGAGTACGGCTTCCGCGGGAAGCCGGGCGACCCGCACCGGATGCCACGCCAGTTCGCCCCGTACCATCTGCGCCTCGACTGGATGATGTGGTTCGCCGCGCTCTCCCCCGCGTACGCCCGGTCCTGGTTCGGGCCGTTCGTCGAGCGGCTGCTGCAGGGCGACCGGGACACCCTGCGGCTGCTGCGCCACAACCCCTTCCCCGGCACCCCGCCCGCGCATGTGCGCGCCCGGGTCTTCCACTACCGGTACACGGACCTGCGGGAGTTGCGCGCCACCGGATGCTGGTGGCACCGGACCTACGTACGGGACTTCATGCGGCCGGTGGCCAGACCCGTACCGCTCCGGCCCCGGGGGCGGACATGAGAATGCCCCGGCCCCCGCGGATTCGGATGCGGGGTCCGGGGCTCAGCTCTGTACGACGGTGTGGCGCGAGCGGTCAGTCGATGCCGGGCAGGATGTGCGGCTCGGCGAGATCGTCCTCGTAACCGGCCAGCCGGATCGGCGCCGACCTGGCCCAGACCTCGATGTTCCGGAGCTTCTCGGGCCGATGGGCCCGCGCTCCGGTCCGTTCGGCCGGGCGCTGCTCGCTCTTCGTCATTTCAGGTGTCACCGCGGACTCCTTTGTGTCGCGTAACCCCGGGCGGTGGCGACGCTGCGGTGTGAGAACCGTGTATCGACCGCCCTCTGCGGGGCAGGGGCAGAAACAGTTCGGTCGCGGTGGCGCCGGTACGGGGCGGGACGGCGGCCTGCTTACAGACCTGTCCCAGGACGGCCGAGGAAGTTTTGTGGATCCCTTGGTGGCGTCCGTTCAATTCAGAGTAACCAAATGAGCGCGATCCCGCTCGACAGAACGTGTGGCCTGGGTCACTTTCAGCCAACGGGGGTCACCACTTGTTCCCCAGGAATCACACAGCGGGACAAAAGCGGCGGCGGCCCACGGGTGTGGGCCGCCGCCGTTCTCGCTGTCCTGCCTGTTCGGTGCGCGGAGGATGGGTGAGGTCACCAGCCCGCGGGCGCGTAATCCTTCAGGAAGCAGCCGTAGAGCTCCTCGCCCTCTTCGCCGCGCACGATCGGGTCGTAGACCCGGGCGGCGCCGTCGATGAGGTCGAGCGGGGCGTGGAAGCCCTCCTCGGCGAGGCGGATCTTGTCGGGGTGCGGGCGCTCGTCGGTGATCCAGCCCGTGTCGACAGCCGTCATGAGGATGCGGTCCTTCTCGAACATCTCCTGGGCGCTGGTGCGCGTGAGCATGTTCAGAGCGGCCTTGGCCATGTTGGTGTGCGGGTGGCCCGCCCCCTTGTACCCACGGCTGAAGACGCCCTCCATCGCGGACACGTTCACCACGTAGGCGCGCTTCGTCGCCGCGGCCATCGCCGGGCGGAGCCGGCTGATCAGGATGAAGGGCGCCGTCGAGTTGCAGAGCTGGACCTCGAGGAGCTCGATCGGCTCGACCTCCTCGACCGTCTGGATCCAGCTGTTGGTGTCGTGCAGGTCGGGCACGAGGCCGCCCGCGTCGATCGCCGTGCCCGCGGCGATGCGGGCGGGCGAGGCGGATCCGGTGACCAGGGCGAGATCGGTGACGTCCTGGGCGCTCAGACCCTCGCCCTGCTTGCGGGCGGCGGGGAGCGCGGCGACGCGGTCGACCGTGCCGCTGCCGAAGGTGCCGATGACCTGCGCCGCGGGGAGCTCGCCCGCGGGCAGCGGGGCGGACTCGGCACTCAGCAGCTCGCTGTAGGCCTGCGGGGAGCGGCGCACCGTCTGCGCGGCGTTGTTGATCAGGATGTCCAGGGGGCCCTCGGCGGCGACGGAGTCGGCGAGGGCGACGACCTGCGCCGGGTCGCGCAGGTCGATCCCGACGATCTTCAGCCGGTGGATCCACTCGTCGCTGTCCGGCATCGCCTTGAAGCGGCGGATCGCGTCGTTGGGGAAGCGGGTGGTGATGGTGGTGTGGGCGCCGTCGCGCAGCAGCCGCAGCGCGATGTACATGCCGATCTTGGCCCGGCCGCCGGTGAGCAGCGCCCGGCGCCCGGTGAGGTCGGTACGGGCGTCGCGCCGGGCCCGGTTCTCCGCGGCGCACTTCTGGCAGAGCTGGTGGTAGAAGGCGTCCACCTCGACGTACCGGGTCTTGCAGATGTAGCAGGACCTGGGGCGCTGCAGTATGCCCGCGATCTCGGCCGTGGCCGAGGACGACGGGAGCACGCCCTGCGTCTCGTCGTCGATGCGCTCGGCGGAGCCGGTCGCGGTGGCCTCGGTGACGGCCTTGTCGTGCGCGGTCTTGGCGGCCCGGCGCTCCTGGCGCCGGCGCTGCTTCACCGTCCGGTAGATACCGGCGGTGGCCCGGCGTACGGCGATGGCGTCCGGGTGGTCGACCTCGATGGTGTCCAGCTCGTCGAGCACACTCAGGCAGACGGCCAGCCGCTCCGGGTCGATACCGGGACCGAACTCGTCGATACCGGGAGCGAACTCCTGGCTGTCCTGTGTCACCGTCATTGCCGTTCCTCTGTTACTCGTCACTCGCGCCGCTGCCGGGCTTCGGTGGGGAGGAGGTCCGGCCGGGAGCCGGCGGGGGCCGGCGCGCTACGGGCCGAATGCCCCGGTCAAGTCTGCCATGAGTCGGGCGCTGCTCCGTTCGGGTCGGCAACCCCCTCTCTACTGCTCCTCGACGGAGAGCGGGGTGGCGATGTCCTCGAGGGACTTCTGCGCGGCGGGGACCGCGAAGAAGAGCGCGACCAGGCCGGCGGCCACCATCAGACCGGCGCCGATGGAGAAGGCCAGGGCCGTGTCGCTGACCACGCCGCTGGACGTGAGCTCCGCGAAGACCAAGGGCCCCGTGATGCCGCCGGCCGCCGTGCCCACGGCGTAGAAGAAGGCGATGGCCATGGCCCTCGTCTCCATCGGGAAGACCTCGCTGACGGTCAGGTAGGCGGAGCTGGCTCCCGCGGAGGCGAAGAAGAGGACCAGGCACCAGCAGCCGGTCATGGTGGCGGCGTTGAGCCAGCCCGCGCTGAAGAGCCAGGCGGTGGCGAAGAGCAGCACCCCGGAGAGGATGTAGGTGCCCGCGATCATCGGCTTGCGCCCCAACGTGTCGAAGAGCCGGCCGAGGAAGAGCGGTCCCAGGAAGTTGCAGAACGCGATGACGGCGAAGTAGTAGCCGGTGGACCCGCTGGAGACGTCGAAGAACGTCACCAGGATCGAGCCGAATCCGAAGGTGATGGCGTTGTAGAGGAAGGCCTGCCCGATGAAGAGTGCCAGCCCGAGAACCGCTCGCTTGGGGTAGGAGCGGAAGACGGTGCGGGCGATCAGGCCGAACCCGACGCCCTTTCGCTGGCGCACGGTGATCGTCCGGTCGGCGCGCGGCAGAGGGCGGCCGGTCTCCTTCTCGACCTCCCGCTCCACCCCGTCGACGAGCCGTTCGGCCTCCTCGTCGTGCCCGTGGATGAACATCCAGCGGGGGCTCTCCGGTACGTGGCGGCGCACCAGGAGGATGACGAGCCCGAGGACCACGCCCAGCGCGAAGGTGAGCCGCCAGCCGATGTCCTTGGGGAAGATGTCGGTGTTCAGCGCGACGACGGAGAGCAGGGAGCCCGCCACGGCCCCGAGCCAGAAGCTGCCGTTGATGATGAGGTCGGCGCGGCCCCGGTACTTGCTGGGGATCAGCTCGTCGATGGCCGAGTTGATCGCCGCGTACTCCCCGCCGATTCCGAAGCCGGTCAGGAACCGGAAGAGGAAGAACCACCACGCGGAGAAGGAGATCGCGGTGAGCGCGGTGGCGCCCAGGTAGACGGCGAGAGTGATCATGAAGAGCTTCTTGCGCCCGAAGCGGTCGGTCAGCCACCCGAAGACCAGCGCACCGGAGCAGGCGCCCGCCACGTACAGTGCGGCGGCGATGCCGGTGACCTGGGCATCGGTGATGGCCAGTCCGCTGCCGTCCTCGGACAGCCGGCTGGCGATGTTGCCGACGACCGTGACCTCGAGACCGTCGAGGATCCAGACGGTCCCGAGGCCGATCACGATCATCCAGTGCCAGCGCGACCAGGGGAGCCGGTCCAGCCTGGCCGGGATCCTTGTCGTGACGGTCGTCCCACCAGCCGTGCCGGTGTCGCTCATGGGCCCCTCCTCTGTCTCCGGAACACCACAGGTGCCCGGAATGAGGCGTGGCTCACACATCGGTTCAGGATGCATTTGCGAAATCTCCCTGAAATGGCACATATCGGCACACCTGATGCCGGTATTCACCTCGGCCCGCAGCCGACGGGGAAGAATCTCGGAACTCGGTGGCATCAATTCCGAATACCGGGGCATGCGACCGTCACCACACCGGATCCAGGGGAGGGCGACACCATGACGGCCATGTCAGTGCGAACCACCGAGGCAGTCGGCACAGCCGCGGCGCAGTACGACGAGGCCGGCACGGGATTCGAGGGGTCCTCGCTGCCGCAGATCAAGGACACGGGAAAGGTCGCGCCCCAGGACGCGCGGGCCATGTCGAAGATCTTCTTCGACCGGCTCCAGGTCCTCGAGGAAGGCACCCACGAGTACCAGTACGCGCGCAACACGCTGATCGAGATGAATCTCTCGCTGGTGCGCTTCGCCGCCTCGCGGTTCCGCAACCGGGGCGGGGACGACACCGAGGACATCATCCAGGTGGGCACGATCGGCCTGATCAAGGCGATCGACCGGTTCGACCTCTCGCGCGAGGTCGAGTTCGCCACATTCGCGGTGCCGTACATCGTCGGTGAGATCAAGCGGTTCTTCCGCGACACGACCTGGTCGGTCCACGTCCCGCGCCGGCTCCAGGAGCTGCGCGTCGAGCTCGCCAAGGCCAAGGAGCACCTGTCCGCCGAGCTCGACCGCGACCCCACGGTGCGGGAGCTCGCCGCTCATCTGGATCTCCCCGAGGAGGAGATCATCGAGGGGCTGGTCGCGGCGAACGGCTACTCGGCGGGCTCGCTGGACACCCCGAGCGCCGACAGCGACTCCGGCAACGACCAGCGTTCGTACGCCGATCTCCTCGGTGAGGACGACCCCGCCATGGAGAGTGTCGAGAATCTGCAGACGCTGGCCCCGCTGCTCGATCAGCTGGACGAGCGGGAGCGGAAGATCGTCCAGATGCGCTTCGGCCAGGAAATGACGCAGTCCCAGATCGGTGCGGAGCTCGGCGTCTCCCAGATGCACGTGTCGCGCCTGCTCAGCAGGATCGTGCAGCGACTGCGTACGGGTATGTGCGTCGAGGCCTGAAAAACGAGCACACTCTGTGACCGATGCCCGGCTGACCAGCCGGGCATCGGTCACATATGCTTCCAGGCGTTACGGCACGGGTCACTCCGTGCCGTCCGTCGAGGGGGTGGAGCGTGGCCGATCTGCCGCTGGGCACCTCTGCACGTGCGAAGGAGCCCACCGGGATCCCCGCACAGCAGGCCGTCACCATCGCCGCTGCGTCCATCTGGGACGCACGCGCGGCCGCGATTCTCCTGGTCGAGGACGACTCCGGGGACGCTCTGCTCGTCGAGGAGCTGCTGGCCGACAGTGAGCTGGACTCGTCGTTCACCTGGTGCAAGTCGCTGGCCGAGGCGCGGCTCTTCCTGCGGTCCTGCCGCACCCCTGTCTGTGTCCTGCTGGATCTGCATCTGCCCGATGTGCACGGTCTCGACGCCGTCAGGCAGCTCGTCGAGTCGGCACCGGATGCCGCCATCGTCGTCACAACGGGTCTGGCCGAGGCCGAGACCGGGCTGTCCGCCGTGGCGCACGGCGCCCAGGACTACCTCGTCAAGGGCAGGATCGATCCCGAGGCGCTGGGCCGCGCGGTCCGCTACGCACTCCAGCGCAAGCAGGCCGAGCGGTCGGCGTCCGCGATGCGGGCGAGCCAGTTGATAGCGCAGGAGAACGCCCGGCTGGAACGGGCGCTGCTGCCCATCCCGCTGCTGAGCGACGACAGTTTCGGCGTGGCCGCACGCTACGAGGCAGGGCGCGCCCACGGGCTGCTGAGCGGCGACTTCTACGACGTGATCCAGACCGCCGACGGTGCGGTCCACGCCGTGATCGGCGATGTGTCGGGGCACGGGGCCGCGGAGGCCGCACTGGGTGTCTGTCTTCGGGTGGCCTGGCGCACCGCCGTACTGACCGGGGTCACCCAGCTCGAGAAGATCGGGCTCCTGGAGCAGATACTCGTCGCCGAGCGGTCCGACCCCCATGTCTTCGCCACCGTCACCGCACTCGTCTTCCCGCCGGGCCGGGACCGGGTGCGGATCGCGCGGGCCGGTCATCCCGGCCTGCTGTTGCGTCGCGGTACGGACGTCAGCTGGGTGGAACCCCAGGTCGGCATGGCGTTGGGACTCCTGCCCGGGGTCGGCCGCTGGACCGTCACGGAGCTGGACCTCTTCCCGGACAGCGAGCTCGTCCTGTTCACCGACGGCCTGTTCGAGGGACGCACGGGGCCGCAGTCCCGGCTCGGTGAGGAAGGGCTGCTGGCCATGGCCCGTCGCCACGGGGCCCTGCCGCCCCGGGCCTTCGTCGACGCCCTCGTCGCCGAGGCCACCCAGAGCGCCTCGCCGTACGGGGGGCTGGCCGACGATGTCGCCGTCCTGCATCTGGGCTGGCGAGCGGACTCGTGACGAAGGACGGCAGCACGGCCGGGGTGAGCGAGCGGCCGGGCCGGTTCGCACGGCTGTCGGTGCAGAACTGGGTCCATCTGATCCTGG
Source organism: Streptomyces sp. NBC_00683 (assembly GCF_036226745.1). Lineage (NCBI taxonomy): Bacteria > Bacillati > Actinomycetota > Actinomycetes > Kitasatosporales > Streptomycetaceae > Streptomyces > Streptomyces sp. NBC_00683. The sequence continues at coordinate 1,106,768 of NZ_CP109013.1, forward strand.
CCGGCTTCGTGCTGATGGTCTGCGGGTGCCTGGTCGTCGGCGGCCTCGTCCTTTCCCGCATATCCGACCGGACCACGGAGCTGGTGGACCGTATCCAGCCCGCCCGCTCCTGGTCGTACCAGTTGCAGAACTCCCTTCTGGACCAGGAGACCGGGGTGCGCGGCTTCGCGCTCACCGGAGACGCGTCGTTCCTGGAGCCCTACGAGGCGGGCATGCGGGCCGAACGGCAGAGGCTGGACCGGGTACGCGCTCTTGTCGGGGACGAACAGCCCTTCGCCGGGGACGTGGACCGGATCGAGAAGGCCTCCCGGCAGTGGCGCCTGCTCCGGGCCGAGCCGCTGATCGCCGGTGTCCGCGGGGCGGGGCCCGCGGGCGAGTCCTCGGAGCCGATCCGGCAGAGCAAGGCGGAGTTCGACACGCTGCGAAAGCTGTACACGGAGCAGCAGTCCCATCTGGACGTCGCCCGCGATCAGGCTCGTGCCGATCTCGGTGTGGCACGCACGACCCGGGACCGGGTTCTCCTCGCGCTCGTGATCGGCTTCGTGCTGGCCGTCGTGTCGCTCAGTCTGCTGCTGAACCGGATGGTGGGTCGGCCTCTCAGCGCACTGACCGCGGCGTCGGACACGGTCCGGTCGGGCACCTTCGCCGGGAGGATCGAGGTCCGCGGTCCGTCCGACGTACGGGCGGTGGCTGCCGCGGTGGAGGACATGCGCCGCCGCCTGGTGGCGGAGCTCGCCGAGTCCCGCGAGCAGGAGACCCTGCTGGCCGAACAGGCCGAGGAACTGCGCCGGTCCAACTCCGAACTGGAGCAGTTCGCCTACGTCGCCTCGCACGACCTGCAGGAGCCCTTGCGCAAGGTGGCCTCCTTCTGTCAGCTGCTGGAGAAGCGGTACGGCACGGAGCTGGACGAACGCGGCAAGCAGTACATCGACTTCGCGGTCGACGGCGCCGAGCGGATGCGGGTGCTCATCGAGGATCTGCTCACCTTTTCCCGGGTGGGACGGGTCCATGAGAGCTGGAAGCCCGTCGATCTCGACCGCTCCCTGGACCGGGCCCTGGCGAATCTCACCCTGGCCGTCGAGGAGTCGGGGGCCACCGTCGTACGCGAGGACCGGTTGCCGGAACTGCTCGGCGACGCGACGTCGCTGACCATGGTCTGGCAGAACCTCATCGGCAACGCGGTCAAGTTCCGCCGTCCGGATGTGCCGTGCCGGATCACCGTCGGATGTGTGCGGGAGGGCGAGGACTGGCATCTGACGGTCGCGGACACCGGCATCGGGATCGCCCCGGAGTTCTCGGACAAGGTGTTCGTCATCTTCCAGCGCCTGCACGACCGCGACGCGTACGAGGGCACGGGTATCGGGCTCGCCCTCTGCCGCAAGATCGTCGAGTTCCACGGTGGCCGGATCTGGCTGGACCCGGGCCCGGACGAGGGCACGCTCATCCACTTCACCCTGCCCGTCGCCCCCGAGGCGCCCACGCACACCACGGCGGAACTGCTCGCGCCCGCCCTGATCAGCCCGCAGTCGGGAGAGGCACGGTGAATCGTCGGCTCGGCGCGGCAGATCGACAACTTCTCCATGACCGTGGTACGGCCGCCCGGTCGTGCGTAAGATCTGAGAGATCTCCCGGAGTGGGATCTCTCGACGCGGGTAGACGAACGGCGAGAAGAGGTCTCCGACCTCCCCTGCGGCGCCTTGGCTGGAGCACATGAACGAACAGGCCACCTCACGGCCGGACGACCCCGTACAGGGGGCGCCGGTCACGGAGGTTCTGCTCGCTGCCGAGGTGTTCGACGGCGAACCGGGATGCATCGCGCAGGCCCGCGCCCTGGCCGACCGCTTCCTGGCGCGGCTCGCGGCGGAGTGGCTCGCGGTCCTCGGTGAGCACACCCGCAGCGATCTGATGCTGGCGGTGAGCGAGCTCGTCACCAACGCGGACCGCTACAGCCACGGCCCCTATCTGCTGGAGCTCGAGGGGAACGCGGACCGTATCAGCGTCACGGTGTACGACAGCAGCACGGCGCTTCCGGTCCTCTACGCCCCCGACCCTGCCCGTCTCGGCGGTCACGGCATGGAGATCGTGGTCGCGCTCTGCGACCGGGTGACGGCCGAGCGGGTCCCTGTGGGCAAGCGCATCCGGGCCGAGTTCCAGCTCAGTACCTGAACCTGCGGCGGCGCCCCGCCCCGGACCGCGTGGTCCGGGGCGGGGCACCGCTGTCGTTCAGCGCAGGGCCGGCGGGGCGTCGGCGGGAGCCGTGCCCCACGCGGAGGGCTCGCTGCCCACCTCGAAGGAGAGCGAACGTGCCGAGCGGATGTCCTCGGTGGTGAGGTACGTCCTGGACTGGTCCGCCCCGTCGAGCCGGGCCGACTGGATGTAGCGGTCGGTGTCGGAGGTACCGGGAGCCCGCACGGTGAACGAACCCCGCGGGTAGTAGCGGCGGTCCAGCGTCAGGTCGACCCGGTCGAAGACGGGCGTGGACAGGCCCCAGGTGTCGGTACCGGGCTGGACCGGGAAGATCCCGATCGAGGACAGTACGTCCCAGGCGGACATGGTGCCCACGTCGTCGTTGCCCGTCATGCCGGTCGGGGTGTCGGTGAAGAGCGTGAGCGCACCGTGGACCACGTCGGTCGTCTTCCACGGCTGCCCGGTCGACAGGTAGGTGTACGGGGCGATCAGGTCGGGCTCGTTCTGCGGGTTGTACTTGTCGGCGTTGTAGTAGTCGTACGGGCCGTTGACCCACACTTCGCGCACCGTCTTCGCCGGGTCGGCGAGCAGCTGCTCGTACGCGAAGAAGGAGTCGAGGCGCTCGTTCGTCGCGTCCGTGCCGCCGATCAGACCGACGAGGCCGGGCAGGTCCTGCGGGACGAGCCACTGGTACTGCCAGGACGTGCCCTCGTGGAAGCCCTCGCTCTTCGCGGGGTCGGCGGGCCCGGCGAAGGCACCCTTCTCGTCGCGGGAGCGGAAGAAGCCGGTCGAACTGTCGAAGATCCGGTGGTAGTTCTGCGCACGCTCCCGGTAGCGACGGGCGTCGTCGTCGTGGCCCAGATCGGCGGCCATCTCGCCGAGCATCGCGTCCGACAGCGCGTACTCGAGGGTCGCTGAACCGCCGTGGTCGTAGTCGGAGTCACCGGGCTTGGCGTGCGGACGGCCCTTGATGTACGGGGCGAATCCCTCCGCGAGGTACTCCTTGTTGGCCTCGCGGCCGACGGCCGGGGACTCGGCGGGCGGGACGCCGTCCGCGTTCTTCTTCAGGGTGCGGTACGCCTGTTCCTCGTACCCCTTGAGGAGTCCCTGCTGGTAGGCGTTGGTCAGGTAGGGGGTGACGGGGTCACCGGTCATGATGTTCGTCTCGACCGTGCCGTAGCCCCACTTGGGCAGCCAGCCGCTCTGCTCGTCGATCTTCAGGACGGAGATCGCCATGTCCCGGGCCTCGCGCGGGGCGAGCAGGGAGAGCAGTTGGGCCTGGGTGCGGTAGGTGTCCCACAACGACCAGTTCTGGTAGTACCTGTAGCCCTTGGCCCGGTGGATCTTCTGGTCCCACCCGGTGTAGCGGCCGTCCACGTCCTGGCCGGTGTTCGGGCCGAGGAAGGAACGGTAGAGCGAGGAGTAGAAGGTTCGCCGCTGGGTCTCGGTCCCGCCCTGTGCGCGTACGTCGTCCAGGCGGTCCTCCCACGCGGCCTGTGCGGCGCGGGCGACCCGGTCGAAGCTGCGGCCTCCCTCGGCGCGCAGGTTGCCGGCGGCGCCGGCCGCGTCGACGTAGCTGATGGCGGTGGTGGCCTCGACGGTCCGGTCCTTCGTGGTGTCGAAGCGGACCCAGGCGCCGTTGCCCGCGGCACCGGTGGACTGCTGGGCATCGGTGACCGCCCCGTCCTTCCAGGTGCCGGAGTCGGCGAAGGGGCGGTCGAACCGGGTGACGGTGTAGAGCGTGTACGGCTTGGTGTCCTGGCAGAACCCACGCCCGGTGACGGCCGTGCGGACCGTGCGGGAGTCCAGCACCTCCACCGTGGTGCTGACCGTGCGGTGCAGCGACTGACCGGCGTTGATCAGGACGTTGGCCTTGTCGGTGGCCGGAAAGGTGTACCGCTGGACGCCGGTGCGCTCCGTGGCGGTCAGCTCCGCGTTGATCCCGCCGTACGAGGTGAGCCCGACCTGGTAGTAGCCGGGACTCGCCTTCTCGTCGTCGTGGCTGAACCCGGAGGCGTACTTCGTGTTGTCCGTCTCGGTGATGTCCCCGGTGGTGGGCAGCACGGGGAGGTCGCCACCGAGGCCGCAGCCGACGCCGGAGATGTGGGTACTGCTGAAGCCCCGGATCTGGTTGTCGGTGTAGTCGTACCCGACGGCGTGGCCGGTGTCCGGCGAGAGCTGGACCATGGAGAACGGGACGGCCGCACCGGGGTAGGTGTTGCCCTCGTTCTGGGTGCCGATGAAGGGATTCACCAGATCGGTCAGCCGGCCCTCGGCGCGGGGGGCCGCCTGTGCCGCGGGGCCGGTGGTGAGAACGCCGCCGAGAAGCGCGACGGCTGCGAGCGTCGCCGCCGGTCCGCGCAGTCTCGGCCGTTGGGTCCGGTGCATGGGGAAATTCCTCCTTGGACAGCGTTGACAACGTTGTCGGAGTGCGTCCGTACATCGTTGCAAGAACAGGCAGTGGCATGACAACACGGCACCGGGCCGCTGTCCAGGTTCACGGCACACAGAACTCGGCGACAGGGCTCGCCCGCACCGGGTTTTCTCCCATTCCTTCTGATTTCGGGTACTCACCGCATCGGACCGTCAGCGCTCCGTGTGTCTCAGGGCCCATCTTCTGAGGCCTGAGGCAAGGAGGACTACCGTCGAGAGGAGGACGTAGGAGTGATGTACGTACTACTGGAGCAGTACGCCGAATCGCCGCCTCAAGGACGACGACTGGGCGGCTCCGACAGGACATCGTGGTGTACATGAGTTCCCTTGCGCTGTCCGTGCTGCTGTCACTGATCTCCGCGGTCGCCTATGCGGCCGGGGCGATCGTCCAGGAGCGCGTGGCCGCGGGCGGCAATGACCGCCCGTACGCACCGGTGCGCAACGCCGTCTGGTGGGCGGCCGTGGCGCTCAACGGTGTGGGCGCGGTGCTGCACGTGGTGGCACTGGCCTACGGACCCCTCAGCCTCGTCCAGCCGCTCGGCGCCCTGACCATCGTCTTCGCCCTGCCGATGGCCGCGCTCTTCGTCCACCGCAAGGCGGGAAGGACTGCCTGGCGCGGCGCGATCATGGCCACGGTGGGCCTGGCCGGCCTGCTGGCCCTCACGGGGAACGCGGGCTCGCACACCCTGGCGGGACCCGAGCAGCTGGTGCTGGCGGCCGGGACGTTCGGTGCGGTGGCGGTCGTGACCGTTCTCGCCAAGGGCCTGCACCGTCCCATGGCGCGCAGCGTGGTGCTGGCCACGGGCGCCGGAGTGGCCTTCGGCATGGCCTCGGTGTTCACCAAGACCGTGGCGATGGAGTGGACGTCCGGCTCGGTGGGTTCGGGGCTGCCGACGCTTCTGGTGATCGCCGGCCTGGCCGCCTCGGGACTGCTCCTGTCGCAGGCCGCGTACCGCGGCGCCGGGCTGACCGCGCCGCTCGCGACGGTCACCGTGGTCAATCCGGTGGTCGCCGCCGCGGTGGGTCTCACGCTCTTCGGGGAGCAGTTCCGCTACGGCATCACCGGCACGGTACTGGCGCTCGGCTGCGGTGCGGTGGCGGCGGGCGGGCTGGTCCTGCTGACCACCCAGAGGCTGACCGCCGAGCGCACCGGGGCCCGGCGTCTGGGGTCGCAGCGGTCCCCCGCCGGTACGGAAAGTGAGGCGCCGGAGGCCCACGGGAGCCGCATCCTGGTGGCCCCCGAGCCGCCGAAGGCGCTGCCCTCCTCCGCGAAGGCGGCACCGGACCCGTTTCCGGCACCGACCGCCCTGCCGCTGAACCACGCGGCGGGGCGTGTGGAGTTCAAGGGCGAGCGGGAACGGCCCCTGGCAGGCCCTGCGCGCCGCGGTGACTTATCCCGCCCGGAGCGGGGCTCAACGGGGCCGTACAGCGGTGTTCAGACGCTGACACCGCCCGCCCTGAGATAGGCGAGCGGATCGACGTCGGAGCCGTAGCCGGGGCCGGTCCGGATCTCGAAGTGCAGATGCGGGCCCGTGCTGTTGCCGGTGGATCCCGAGCGCGCGATCCGCTGCCCGCTGCCCACCTGCTGGCCCTCGCGCACATGGAGCGAGGACAGGTGCGCGTACTGGCTGTACCTGCCGTCGCTGTGGCGGATGACGATCTCGTAGCCGTACGCCCCCGCCCAGCCGGCCGAGACGACCTTCCCGGACGCCACGGCCTTCACCGAGGTTCCGGTGGGCACGGGGAAGTCGACGCCCGTGTGGTAGCCGCTGGACCATGAACCCGCCTGGTGGTACGGGGTTCCGGTCCGGGCCGTCACGGGTGCGGTGAGGCCGGAGTGCTGCTTGGCCGCCTGCTTGGGCTTGGCGGCCGGCTTGGCGGCGGGCTTCGCGGCCTGCTCGGGCGCGGCCTTCTGAGCAGCTTTCGGTGCGGCGGCCTTCGGGGTGGCCCGCTCTTTCGGCGTGACCTTCTGCTTCGAGGCGTCCCGCTCCGGGCCCGCCGAACCGGCGCGCTCCCGCCAGGACTCGTTCGTCGCCGCGGGTCGGGCGGTCTTCGGTGTCTCCGCCACCTCGAGGCTCAGCCGCTGTCCCGGCAGGATGAGGTCAGGGTTGTCACCGACGACAGCGCGGTTCGCCGAGTAGAGGCGCTGCCAGCCGCCCTGGACCCGTTCGGCCTCGGCTATGCCGGAGAGGGAGTCGCCTCGGGCCACGGTGTACGACTCGCGCTTGCCCGGCACGGCGGTGGGCGATGCGGACGCCTTGCCGGCCCGGGCGTCCGGGGCGGCCTTCGCCGAGCCGGACTGCGGTGTGGTCTTCGGCGCGGCCTTCGTCTTCGCCACGTCGACGCCGCGCTTCGTCTGCGGGGCGATGTCGGGGGCGTCGCCGCCCCGCGTCAGCCCGGCCCGAACCGAGCAGGTCGGCCAGGCGCCGGGCCCCTGCCCCTCCAGCACCTTCTCGGCGACGGCGATCTGCTGGTCCTTGGTGGCCAGGTCGGCGCGCGCGGCGTAGGCCGTGCCGCCGAAGGCCGCCCAGGTCGAGCGGGTGAACTGCAGGCCGCCGTAGTAGCCGTTACCGGTGTTGATGTGCCAGTTGCTCGTCGACTCGCATGCGGCGACCTTCTCCCACACATCGGTCGAGGCGGCTCCCGCCGAAGCGGCCGTGAGAAGCGGGAGCGCGATGCCCGCGCCACCCGCCGTGACCGTGAGCGAGGCACGGTTGATCCGGCTGGGCTGATATCTGCGGTGCCGTCCGTTCGCGGCCATGACTTGGCTCCCCCACTGGCAGTAGGACACGTCGCAAGCGGCCAACTTAGGTGCAGACGACGGGTGGTGACAAGTGAGTGGCCGCTGTGCCGCCGCCGGCGCCCCCCGCCGCGACACCCCATTGACAGAGCCGACACCGGCCAGCGACGCTGTGCCGAACACACCGGGAGAGCGCTCTCCAACAGGAGGCGCGGGTGAGGGGCAGGGCCGCATGACGGATGAAGAGATCGACCGCCTGCTGGAGAAGCTGGACCTCGGGCAGAAGGTACGCCTGCTGACGGGCTCCACCACCTGGCGGACTTACGGGGAACCGGCCGTCGGCCTGCGCCCGTTGACGTTCTCCGACGGACCGGCAGGGGTACGGGGTGAGGCCTGGGACGAACGGGAGACCTCGCTCGTCCTGCCCTCGCCCACCGCGCTCGCCGCCGCATGGGACGAGCGGCTGGTGACCGAGCTGGGTGCGCTGCTCGCGGCCGAGGCCCGCGGGAAGGGCGTCGACGTCCTTCTCGCCCCCACGCTCAACCTGCACCGGTCACCCCTGGGCGGGCGGCACTTCGAGTGCTTCTCGGAGGATCCGCTGCTCACCGGGCGCACGGGGGCCGCGCTGATCACGGGTATCCAGTCGGGTGGCGTGGCCGCCACCGCCAAGCACTTCGTCGGCAACGACTCCGAGACCGACCGGCTGACCGTCGACGTACGGATCGACGAACAGACCCTGCGGGAGGTCTATCTGGCCCCGTTCGAGGCGGCCGTCGAGGCAGGCGTGTGGGCGGTGATGTCCGCGTACAACCAGGTCAACGGCTGCACCATGGCCGCGTCCCCGCTCCTGGAGCAGCCACTGAAGAGCGAGTGGGGGTTCGACGGGCCCGTGGTCTCCGACTGGGGCGCGGTGCGCACCCTGCTCGACACCGCGGGCTCGGCGCAGGACCTGGCCATGCCGGGTCCGCGCGGCCCATGGGCGGACGGCCTGCTCGCCGCGGTGGAACAGGGTCTCGTGGAACGGGAGTTGCTGGACGACAAGGTGCGGAGGCTGCTGCGGCTGGCCGACCGGGTGGGCGGGCTGGGCCGCCCGGAGCTGGTGTGGCGTCCCGCCGTCTCCCCCGTCGCCCAACGCGCTCTGCTGCGCAGGGCCACCGCGGCGGGTGCCGTCCTGCTGCGCAACGAGGGCGGGCTCCTGCCGCTGGATCCGGCGGGGCTGCGCAGCATCGCCGTGATCGGTGCGCCCGCCCGCAACGTACGGATTCAGGGCGGGGGCAGCGCGGAGGTGTTCCCGGCCTCCGTCGTGTCGCCGCTGGAGGGGATCCAGCGGGCGGTGGGCGGCGGCACACAGGTGACGTACGCCCCGGGGCAGGCGCCGTCCGCCCTGCCGCGCCCCCTGGACCGGTCCTGGGCCCGTGATCCGCGCAGCGGCGAACCGGGTGTGCTCGTCCGGCTGCTGGACGCGGCGGGCACCGAACTCCACGCGGAGCACCGGCTGTCCGGCCGGATCGTGGAGCCTTCGGTGAGGGTGGACGGGGCCGAGACGGTGGAGATCCGGGCGCTGGTCAGGCCGGACACGGGCGGGAGGTGGACCTGGGCGGTAGGCGGCTGGGGGCCGATGTCGCTGAGCGTCGACGGCCGGGAGGTGCTCGCCGGGACGTTCCCGCTCGACAGCGACGATCCGACGCGTGTCCATGTCGCACCCCCCTACCGGCCGGCCGAGGCGGCACTGAAGGCGGACACCGAGGTCGAGGTCGTCGCCCGGCGCGGCCTGGCGCCGGGGACGGGTGTGGCAACGGTCCTGGCGGCGGCTCCCCCGGCGGGCGACGGCGCCGCGGCGCTCGCGGCCGCCGTGGCCGCGGCGCGGTCCTCGGATGTCGCGGTGGTCGTCGTGGGCACCACCGAGGAGAGCGAGTCGGAGGGCCACGACCGTGAGGGGCTCAGCCTGCCGGACGGCCAGGACGAGCTCGTCCGGGCGGTCGTGCGGGCCAACCCGCGCACGGTGGTGATCGTGAACTCCGGCGGCCCGGTGGCCCTGCCGTGGCACACCCTGGTCCCCTCCCTGCTGCTGGCCTGGTTCCCCGGCCAGGAGGCCGGCCACGGGCTCGCGGACGTCCTGTTCGGCCGCACCGAGCCGGGTGGCCGGCTGCCGACCACGTGGGGCGCCGCCCAGGAGGACGTCCCGGTGCTCGTGACCTGCCCGGACGCGGGGGTCCTGCGCTACGGGGAGGGACCGGACATCGGTCACCGCGCCTGGCTGCGCTCGGGTGCGGCGCCGGCCTACTGGTTCGGGCACGGACTGGGCTACACGCAGTGGGAGTACGAGGAGTTGTCGCCGCCGGGAGCGGTGAGGGCCGGGGAGGCCTTCGACGTACAGGTACGGCTGCGCAACACGGGAAGTCGGCGCGGGCGTGAGGTCGTTCAGGTCTACCTGGCCCGCCCCGCCGCCGGGTCGGAGCGGCCGGTGCGCAAGCTGATCGGTTACGCGGCGGTCGAGGCGGACCCGGGGCAGAGCGCCGTGGCGACGGTCCGGGTCGCGGGCCGGGCGGCGGCCCACTGGTCGACGGTCCGGTCGCGGTGGGAGACGGATCCCGGCGAAGTCCGGCTGCTGGCCGGGCGGTCGGCCGGGGACCTGCCGCTGGAGGCGGGGCTCGCGCTGGGCGAGCCCTTGTCCGAGCAGGGATCCACCGAGAAGGGAGAGCGCTCTCCTCAACTGCTCCACTGATGCTATAAATGCGCTCATGACGGATGACCAGCGCACGGCCGGAGCGGCACCCACCCTGGAGGACGTGGCGAGGGCGGCCGGCGTTTCGCGCGCGACCGTCTCGCGGGTCATCAACGGGGTGCGCAATGTCGACCCCGCCATCCAGGAGGCCGTGCGTCAGGCCGTCTCCGTCACGGGCTACGCGCCCAACCGCGCGGCCCGCTCCCTGGTCACGCGGCGGGCGGACGCCATCGTCCTGGTCGTGTCGGGCGCGGGCGTCGAGACGGACGAGGGAGACGGAGCGGGGGCGTCCGAGGGGGGCTCCTTCACCGCCCGGGTATTCGCCGACCCGTTCTTCGGCCGGGTCGTGACAGGAGTCGTCAACTACCTGCGACCGCGCGGGATGCACCCGGTCCTGATGTTCGCCGAGACCCCGCGGGCCCGGGACGAGGTGGTGTCCTACCTGCGGCAGGGCAGCGCCGACGGGGCGCTGATCGTGTCGACCCACGCCGAGGACCCGTTGCCGGGGCTGATCACGGACGCGGGACTGCCCGCGGTGCTGTACGCGCGTCCCGCCCGGCCGGTACGGATCAGCTACGTCGATCTGGCCAACCGGGAGGGTGCCGGGCTCGCCGCCGAACATCTGCTGGCACGCGGCTGCCGTCGGATCGCCACGATCACCGGCCCGCTGGACGTGCCCGCCGGGCAGGAGCGCCTGGCCGGTTTCCGGGACACGATGGCGCGGCGCGGACACCCGTACATCCCGATCGCCGAGGGGCAGTTCACCCAGGAGAGCGGCGAGGCCGCGATGGAGCGGCTGCTGACGGAACACCCCGACCTGGACGGGGTGTTCGCGGGGAACGACCTGATGGCCATGGGCGCCTGCCACGTCCTGCGGGAGCACGGCAGGCGGGTTCCCTCGGACGTGGCCGTGATCGGCTTCGACGACAGCAGCGCGGCCTCCGCCTGCCGGCCGCCGCTCACGACGGTGCGGCAGCCGGTGGAGGACATGGCGGCGGAGATGGCGCGACTGCTGCTGGACCGCCTCACGTCACCGGACAGCCCTGCGACATCGGTGATCCACGAACCGGCCCTCGTGGTGCGGGATTCCGCCTGACGCTCCGGCCGGGCCTCCGGTGAGGTCCTGGCCGACGGTCCGGCGGTAGGGGTAGGGAGTGTGCGCGGCGTCGCCCGGAAGGGCTTACCATCCTGTGCCCTGACAGATCGCCGACTCGCGAGGAGCATCAGTACTCATGCGCATGACCCGTCTCACCACCGCCGTCCTGGCCACCGCACTCGGCTTCACCGGTGCGCTCGTCACCGGCTCGAGCGCCGGCGCCTCGGCCCAGCTCGGATGCCAGTACAAGGTCGTGTGGCCGACCGCCGGGGTGTACGAGAACCCGAACCCGAACAGTGTGGTCGTCAAGACCAAGCACGCGGGTGACATAGTCGGCGCCTCGACCTGTGAGGGCGCGGGCTACAACGAGTACAGCTACGCGATGGTCACCACCGACGCGGCGGCCGACGGCCGGGGCTGGATGCGCGTGGAGGCGCTCGTCCAGATCTGACGCCTTTCGCGGACTCCTCGCACGTCGGGGGTAGTGCCCGGGGCGGACCCGGGTACGCCCCCGACGGACCGGGTGTCCCGCCGGGAACGAAGGGCCCCGGACCGCCCCGGCGTCGCGGCGTGACCGTGCGCCGCCCCGGCCGCCGGGCGGTCCGGCTCAGCCCGCCGGAGTACGGCTGCGCAGGGCCGTCGCGGCTGTCCGGGCCGGACCGGGCGCGTTGTTCGGATCCTGAGCCGTCGCGGGCCGGCTGCCGCCGCGGGCCAGGAAGTCGGACAGGGGCAGGGTCGCGGCGCCCACCGTAACCGCGTCCGGACCGAGGTGGCCCATCTCGATCGTGGTGCGTGCCGCCGCGTGCTTCAGCGCGTAGTCCTGGGCGTACCGCCGGATGTCCGGGAGCAGATGAGGGCCGATCAGCAGCCCGGCCCAGCCGCCCAGCAGGATCCGGTCGGGCAGGAACAGGTTGACCAGGTCGGCCAGGGCGGCGCCCAGGTACTCGGCCGTCTCGTCCAGGATGGCGACCGCCACCGGGTCCGGGGCGGTGCGGCCCGGTCCCGGGTAGGCGGCGGCGAGGAGTGCGGCCAGGGCGGCCTCGTCGTCGGTGTCCGCGGGCAGCGGGCCGCCGGCCTCGTGCCAGCGCTCGCGCATGGCCTCCGCACCGGCGTACGCCTCCAGGCAGCCGATCGAGCCGCAGCGGCAGCGGCGGCCCCGCACCTGCACGGTGGTGTGGCCCCACTCCAGGGCGGCGTTCGACAGGTCCTCGTCGAGGATCTCTCCTCTGTTGACGCTGGCGCCCACGCCTGAGCCGATGAGCGCGATGGCCGCGACCTCGGCGCCCCGGCCGCCGCCGAACCACATTTCGGCCTGCCCCAGCGTCTTGGCGCCGTTCTCGATGAAGAACGGCACCTCCGGTGGTACGTCGACGGCCTCGCGGAGCATCCGTTCGAAGGGGACCGCGCTCCAGCCGATGGTCTGCCCGTGCACGACCGCGCCCCGGCCGTCGGCCGCTCCGGACGCCTCGCGTTCGACGATGCCCGGCACCCCGATGCCGATCCCGAGCAGCCGGCCCGGGTCGGCACCCGCGTCGCGCAGGACATCGGCCACCCCGGTGCGGACGTGCCTGACGATGCGGTCGACGTCGTAGCCGTGCTGGGCGAGCAGGCGTTCGGTGCGGGCCAGTTCCGTGAGCGACAGGTCGAAGAGCTCGACGCGGACCCGGGTCTCACCGATGTCGATGCCCACGAACAGGCCGCCACCGGGGGCGACCCGCAGCAGGGTACGGGGACGCCCTCCGTCGGAATCAACGATTCCGGCCTCCTCCAGGAGACCCTCCGCGGCCAGCTCGGCGACCACGTTGCTGATGGAGCCCGAACTCAGCCCCGTCGCGGGGCCGAGCTCCTGACGGCTCAGCGGGCCGTCGAAATACAACCGTTGCAATACCCTCGCCCGATTGCCCCTTCGCAGGTCACGCACGGTCCGTCTGCTGCGCTCAGCCATGTTGCTCCCTTCGTTCCGGAAACATACCCCGCCCGCACCCCTTGACGCACACTTCCTTCACCTCTTAAATCACGTCATAAATTAAGTGATGGACGGCCGTTCGGGTCCCGAACGATGCCATCCCCGGAAAGGGGCCACCTTTCATGCGTCACCTCAGAGCCGCAGCAGCTGTCACCCTCGCCATGTCCGTCGCGGCCGGAGCCACCGGCTGCGGAGGCGGCACGTCGTCGTCCGGCGGCAGCAACGAGTCACCCAAGACCCTCACGTACTGGGCGTCCAACCAGGGCCCGAGCATCGAGGCCGACAAGAAGATCCTCACTCCCGAGCTGAAGAAGTTCGAGAAGGAGACCGGGATCAAGGTGAAGCTGGAGGTCGTCCCCTGGGCCGACCTGCTGAACCGGATCCTCGCCGCCACCACGTCCGGTCAGGGCCCCGACGTGCTGAACATCGGCAACACCTGGTCGGCCTCGCTCCAGGCCTCCGGAGCGCTGCTCCCGTGGGACGACAAGAACTTCGAGGCGATCGGCGGCCGTGACCGCTTCATCGACTCCGCCGTCGCGTCGGCCGGCAAGGAGGGCGAGCCGCCCGCCGCGGTGCCGCTGTACTCGCTGGCGTACGCGCTCTACTACAACAAGGCGATGTTCGCCGAGGCCGGCATCACCGCGCCGCCCACCACCTGGGACGAACTGGTCGCCACCGGCAAGAAGCTGTCGAAGGACGGCAAGTGGGGGCTGGGCGCCGAGGGTGCGAACCTCTCGAACAACATCCACCAGGCCTTCGTTCTCGGCCAGCAGCACGGAGCCGACTTCTTCGACGCGTCCGGCAAGGCGACCTTCACCTCCGACGGTGCGGTCGCCGCCGTGAAGCAGTACATCGACCTGATGGCCAAGGACAAGATCATCGCCCCGGGCAACGCGGAGTACGCCCAGAACCAGTCACTCACGGACTTCGCCAAGGGCAAGACGGCGATGGTGCTGTGGCAGGCCGCCGCGACCACCTTCGCCGCCCAGGGCATGAAGCCCGAGGACTGGGGTGTCGCCCCCGTCCCCGTGGAGTCGGGCGTCCCCGGCACGGGCAAGAACACCAACTCGATGGTCGCCGGCATCAACATGGCCGTGTTCAAGAACTCCAAGAACATCGACGGCGCCAAGAAGTTCGTGAAGTTCATGACGAGCGACGAGGAGCAGAAGCTCCTCAACAAGACCTACGGCGCGATTCCCCCGGTCAAGGCGGCCCAGGCCGACGCGGCGTTCTCGGCCCCCGACCTGAAGGTCCTGCGCGACACGCTCGCCACGAGCGCCGCGCCGCTCCCCCAGGTCCCCAACGAGTCGCAGTTCGAGACCGCCGTGGGTACGGCGATCAAGGAGCTGTGGGCCGAGGCCGCAGCGGGCAAGCCGATCACCACCGAGACCGTCAAGGCGCGCCTGGACAAGGCCCAGCAGACGATGCAGCAGTGAGGCACTCTTCATGACCGCCGTGACCACCGATCCCCAGGTCGACAAGTCGGACAGGGTGACGAGCACGGGCACCGGGGATGCGCGCAGGAGACTGCCGCGCATCCCCGACCGGATCCGCCGCGGCGGACTGCCCTATCTCCTCCTGCTCCCCGCCGTCCTGCTGGAACTCCTGATCCACATCATCCCGATGGCCATCGGGATGATGATGAGCTTCCGCCAGTTCACGCAGTTCTACATCAACAACTGGGCCGGGGCGCCCTGGACCGGACTCGACAACTACAGCATCGCCGTCGACTTCAACGCCCCGATCGGCGAGGCACTGCTCCACTCGTTCCTCGTCACCTGTGTCTTCACCTTCTTCGCCGTCGGTCTGGCCTGGCTGTTCGGAATCGCCGCAGCGATCATGCTGCAGGAGAACTTCCGGGGCCGGGGCTTCCTGCGGGCGGTGTTCCTCGTCCCGTACGCCCTGCCGGTCTACGCGGCCGTCATCACGTGGGCCTTCATGTTCCAGCGGGACAACGGGCTGGTGAACCACGTACTCCATGACCAGCTCGGGCTGACGGACGCGCCGTCGTTCTGGCTGATCGGCGACAACAGCATCTACGCGCTGATCATCGTCTCGGTCTGGAAGGGCTGGCCGTTCGCCTTCCTCATGCTGATGGCCGGGCTGCAGAACATCCCGCGCGAGCTGTACGAGGCCGCCTCGATCGACGGCGCCGGCATCTGGCAGCAGATCCGCAAGATCACGCTGCCCTCGCTGCGGCCCGTCAACCAGGTCCTGGTGCTCGTCCTGTTCCTGTGGACGTTCAACGACTTCAACACGCCGTACGTGCTGTTCGGGAAATCGGCGCCGGAGAACGCCGACCTGATCTCGATCCACATCTACCAGTCGTCGTTCGTCACCTGGAACTTCGGCAGCGGCTCGGCGATGTCCGTCCTGCTGCTCCTCTTCCTGCTGGTCGTCACGGCCGTCTACCTGTTCTTCACCTCACGCGGAAGGAAGGGCTCCCATGGCTAGCCACGCCCGGTCCCCCATGGCCGCACCGCAGTCCTTCCTCTGGACCCGCCGCATCGTCCTGACCCTGCTCGCGGGCTTCGTCCTGCTGCCGGTGTACGTCATGGTCAGCAGCTCGCTGAAACCGCTCCAGGACGTGTCGGGGAAGTTCCAGTGGATCCCGTCCGAGCTGACCGTCCAGCCGTACTTCGACATCTGGGAAACCGTCCCGCTCGCCAAGTACTTCGTGAACTCGCTGATCGTCGCCACTTCCGCGACGGTGCTCTCGGTGACCATCGCGGTGTTCTCGGCGTACGCGGTGAGCCGCTACAACTTCCGCGGCAAGCGGGTCTTCACCGTCACGGTGCTCTCCACGCAGATGTTCCCGGGGATCCTCTTCCTGCTGCCCCTGTTCCTGATCTTCGTCAACATCGGCAACAGCACCGGCCTCGCCCTGTACGGCTCGCGCGGCGGGCTGATCCTCACGTACCTGACGTTCTCGCTCCCCTTCTCCATCTGGATGCTGATCGGCTACTTCGACTCCATCCCGAGGGACCTGGACGAGGCGGCCCTGGTGGACGGCTGCGGCCCGATCAGGGCCCTGTTCCAGGTCGTCGTGCCGGCCGCGGTGCCGGGGATCGTCGCGGTGTCCGTGTACTCGTTCATGACGGCCTGGGGCGAGGTGCTCTTCGCCTCCGTGATGACCAACGACGAAACCCGCACCCTGGCCGTGGGACTCCAGGGGTACGCCACCTTGAACGACGTCTACTGGAACCAGGTCATGGCGGCATCGCTGGTGGTCAGCGTGCCCATCGTCGCGGGATTCCTGCTCCTGCAGCGCTACCTCGTCGCCGGGCTCACCGCGGGCGCCGTCAAGTGACCGATACGGAAAGGCAGTCAGTGAACAACCTCAACGCCCTCCCGGCCGATTTCACCTGGGGCGTCGCCACGGCCGCGTACCAGATCGAGGG
Source organism: Streptomyces sp. NBC_00683 (assembly GCF_036226745.1). Taxonomy (NCBI): domain Bacteria; kingdom Bacillati; phylum Actinomycetota; class Actinomycetes; order Kitasatosporales; family Streptomycetaceae; genus Streptomyces; species Streptomyces sp. NBC_00683. The sequence continues at coordinate 1,123,316 of NZ_CP109013.1, forward strand.
AGCCGTGGCCGAGGACGGCCGCTCCCCCTCGATCTGGGACACGTTCTCGCACCTCCCCGGCACCATCGACAACGGTGACACCGGCGACGTGGCATGCGACCACTACCACCGGGTCCCCGAGGACATCGGCCTGATCAAGCAGCTCGGCGCGGACGCCTACCGCTTCTCGCTCGCCTGGCCCCGGATCGTGCCGGGCGGCGACGGACCGGTGAACAAGGCGGGTCTCGACTTCTACGACCGGCTGGTCGACGGTCTCCTGGACGCCGGGATCACCCCGTTCGCCACGCTGTACCACTGGGACCTGCCGCAGGCACTGCAGGACCGCGGCGGCTGGACCGTCCGCGAGACCTCCGAGCACTTCGCGGCCTACACCTCCGTCGTCGTCGAGCGCCTCGGCGACCGGGTGAAGGACTGGGCGACCCTCAACGAGCCGCTCTGCTCCGCGTGGGTCGGCCACCTGGAAGGGAGGATGGCGCCGGGTCTGACCGACCTGACGGCCGCCGTCCGCGCCTCGTACCACCTCCACCTCGGCCACGGTCTGGCCGTGCAGGCGATCCGCGCGCAGTCCCCGGACGCCCGCGTCGGCATCGTCAACAACCTCAGCCCGATCGAGCCGGCGAGCGCCGGCGAGGCCGACCGCGCCGCCGCCGTCCGCGCCGACGGCCACGTCAACCGCTGGTGGCTCGACCCCATCCACGGCCGCGGCTACCCGCAGGACATGGTCGATCTGTACGGGGTGGAGCTGCCCGTGCGGCCGGGCGATCTGGAGACCATCGCGGCGCCGCTGGACTGGCTGGGCGTGAACTACTACTTCCGTCAGGTCGTCACCGCCGACGAGCGCGGGCCCGTACCGAACGCCAAGCAGATCTACCTGCCCGGCTCACGGCACACGCACATGGACTGGGAGGTGCACTCCGACGGGCTGGAGCAGTTGCTGCTGCGCCTCACCGAGGAGTACGGCGCGCAGCGCATCTACGTCACCGAGAACGGCGCGGCCTATCAGGACGTCGTCCAGGCCGACGGCTCGGTGCACGACCCGGAGCGCACCCAGTACCTCGAGGAGCACCTGGAGGCCTGTGCCCGCGCCGTGCGCAAGGGCGCACCGCTGGCGGGCTACTTCGCCTGGTCGCTGCTGGACAACTTCGAATGGGCATACGGCTACGACAAGCGCTTCGGCCTGGTCCACGTCGACTACGCCACCCAGCGCCGCACGATCAAGAGCAGCGGCCGACGTTACGCGGAGCTGATCCGCGAGGCCTCGGGCGACAGACCCCGCAAGGCGGCCTGAGCCCGGCGCCCGACGACGGCCGGAGCCCCCGGACACGGCATCCACGGATGCCCGTGTCCGGGGGCTCCGGCCGTTCGGCACACCGTCGGGCAGCAATCATGTGGACGGCCCCCGACGCATATGCTCACCGTATGGAGCAGAGTGAAGTCCTCAAGCGAGTGATCGGCATCCTCACGGAGGCGGGCGAGATGCAGCGCCAGGCCGAGGAGGACACGAACGGGCACGACCCGGACGCGGGCGGAAGCATCGTGACGACCCTCCTCAACGAGACGATGCCCCACATCGCCATTCCCGGGGACGCCACCGTCGAGGAGATGGCCCTTCTCGTGGGCAGGGAAGTCGGCGGCGCCGTCGAGCAGCTGGTCGGCGCATTCACCCTGGCCTTCATCGCGCTCGCACAGGTCCACGACTCCGGCCAGGGAGAAGTGACGTCCGCCGACGTGCTGCAGGACCTCGCACTGCGCGCCGAGGAGCTGAGCTCCGACGACGAAGACGGCCCCGAGGACTCCCCCTAGGGCCTCTCGTCCGGATCGTCCCGGGGCCGCAGCGCCCCCGTGCCCGGTCAAGGACAGCGCGTACACGGCAAGAGTCCGCGGCGGGCCACGGATCTCCGTGGCCCGCCGCGGACTTCCCTGCCGCACCGACAGCGGGGAGAGAGACGGCGCGGCAGGTCCTACGAGCGGTCAGCTCCGGTAGACGCCGAACTCGTAGAGCGAGTAACCCCAGGGGGTGCCGCGTACCGAGGTGTTCACGCGTACGTAGCGCGCATCGCCCGCGACGTCGATGTCATCGATGCCGCCGTTCCCCTCGGTCACGGTGTGCACGGTGGTCCAGTCCTGGCCGTTGTCCGAGGTCTGCAGGGTGTACCCCTTGGCGTATGCCGCCTCCCAGGCCAGCTGCACGTGGTTGAACGAGGTCTTCGCCCCGAGGTCGACCTGCAGCCACTGCTGGTCGGCCCAGTCGCTCGCCCAGCGGGTGTCGAAGGACCCGTCGACGGCATTGCCCGCGGGGCAGGGGCAGCCGACGCTGTCGGGCTGGAATGTGGAGGCGGTGGCCGGCTTCCCCGCTGCCACGTTCGTTCCGCCGACCTCCGGGGGCACGACCGTGAAGGACTTCGTCTCGATGCCGACGTTGCCCTTGCCGTCCGACGTCTTGAGGTAGACCTTCCACACGCCGAGCCGGTCGGGCGCGGTGACCTCGAAGGTGCCGTTGCCCTTGTCCGTGAACCGGGCGTCCGTCAACTGTCCGTTGTTGTCGAGGTACTTGCTGCCGAACAGCACCTGGTGGGTGAGCGCGTCACCGTCCGGGTCGGCGACGGAGGCCTTCACGGTGAACGGCTTGCCCGCCTGGACCGCCGAGGCGTTGTCGACCGTCATCCCGGTGATCACGGGCGGTGTGTTGTCGCCCGAGGTGTCCGCTCCGTACGCCTCCTTGACCGCGTAGTACGACAGCCTCTTCTGGCCGGCCGGGAGCAGGTTGAACCAGACACCGCCGAAGTCGTACTCCGTGCCGTAGTGGAAGAGCGTCGCGCCGAGCGCCACTCCGCTGTGTCCGGTGATGCACTGCCAGGCCCGGCCGTAGCCCTCGGCCTTGGCCACGTCGGTCGGCTCGTCCGGTACGCCGTTGGCGTCGTCCGGAACCTCCCACTCACCGGCGGGGCCGCCCTCGGTGACGATGTAGGGCTTGTCGAAGCCCCCGTTCTCCCAGGTCTGGCGGATGTCACAGACGGCGCCGTAGGAGTTCACCGCGTACAGGTCGAGATCGGGCGCGTTCTTCTTGTAGTACGCCCAGGCACCGGTCCACGCGTCCGTCGAGGTGACGGGGTGGTCGGGGTCGACTGCGTGGATCTTCTTGGTGATGTCGTTGACGAAGGTCGTGTACGCGTCGCGCTGCTGTTCCAGGGCGTCACCGCTGTAGCAGTTCTGCAGACCGAGCACGGACTCGTTGCCGACGTTCCACATCAGGACGCCCGCGTGGTCCTTGTAGGCCTCCACCCACTTGGGGAACTCGGCGAGCATGTTGTTCTTGTACTCGGTGTCCGTCAGGTAGTTGACGCACCCACCCGCTCCCGGACCGCCGCCCGGCTGGAGCCAGAACCCGGCGATGACCTTGATCCCGTTGTCGGCGGCGCTGTCGAGGAGGGGTTTCGTCGTGGCGTCCGTGCCCCAGGTGCGAATGGTGTTGACGCCCATGGACTTGACGTCGGGCATGTACTTTCCGGCGTCGGCTACGGCGGGGCCCCAGGTCAGACCCTTGACCGTGTACGGCGATCCGTCGACGGTGAGCCGCCAGGCGCCCTGCGATCCCTCGACTTTCACCACACTTCCGGCCGCCTGCGCGGCGGGCACGGGCATGATGGCCGCTCCGGCGGCGACGAGTGCGGCCACGGTGAGGCGGGCCGTCGTGCGCCTGCGGCCGTGGGCCGACAGGTTGAGATGTGGCAACTTCATGGGGGGAGACACTTCCTTGCGGGAGTCGTAAGCGTGGGAGAGCGCTCTCCCTGATGGGCACACTGCACCCGCCAGGGAGAGCGCAGGGGGTCAGGGCAGTTCGTAGTTCTCGTCCAGGACAGCACCGTCACCGGGACGGTTCTGGTCGTAGCCCCGGGCGTCGCACTGGAGACCGCCGACGACACAGTGCCTGACCATGGCGTTCAGCGTGGCGTCGTCCCAGGCGTTGAAGAAGTCGTAGTGGAAGGAGTGGCCCGTACCGCTGGCCAGCCTCACCTGCGACATGTCACCGTTGACCGGCCAAGCCATCTTGAACTCGATCATCGGCAGAGCGACCGGATGCGACGTCGGGCAGACGTTCTGGTTGGCCCCCTGGGCGCCCGGATAGGCCATGTGGGCCTTGTGGTCCGGGGTGTCGAGGTTCTTCCCGTCCCAGCAACTGGGCGCCTGCATACGGAGGTTGAGCTGCACGTCCGGACGGGACGGGCAGGTGGCCGGGAAGTCGAAGTTGAAGTAGCTCTCCCCGCACTCCCAGCCCTCCACCCTGCCGGGGTGGTTGCGGAACTCCTCCAGCGTCTGTGTCGGACTGCCGACGACGAACCGCAGCCCCTTCGGGAAGGGCCTGACGCTCCGGTAGTCGGTCACCCCGGACTTGTAGTAGATGGTCTGCGGACCGACCGGGCGCACCTCCTGGTTGCCGTTGTAGAGGGTCGGCATCCAGTACGCGGACAGGTCACCGGGCGCCTTGCAGGCGGTTCCGCCCCCGCCGAGCGAGGCGGTGGTGCTGTTCTCGTCCGTGGTGTCGTTGCCCATGAAGGTGTGGTTGTGGGACTTGCCGGTCTGGCCCGGGTAGACGATCGGGTCCACCGAACCGGTGTGGTTGACCGAACAGTTCGCCTGGAACTCGTGGAAGTACCGGACCGGAGGGATCTCGGCGGACGGCGTCACCCCGGTGACCGGCGGATTCGCCGGGATGTATCCGTCGCCGTCCGGATCGTCGCCCGACGGAACAGGGTCGGCCGCCGCCATGACGTGCCCCTGCATGACATGCGACGCCGCGGCGGGCTCGCCGGCCGCCTGCGGGGAGGCATCGGTTGTTCCGGCACCCGCGTTCGTGATCGCGTTGAGCCCCAGGGCCACCAGGGCCAGGGCCGTGGCGACGATGAGGGCGGACACCAGAGTGGTTCTGCTGAATCTTTCGGCCATGCGGACCTCCATGCCGCTCTTCATCCGCGCACATCGGGTGCGCAGTGGGGGGAGAGTGGAGCTGGATGGTGCACCCGGGAGGGACCGACCCAGTGCGGCTCGAGGCCGGGACCCCTTGCGGGAGACCCCTGGGAGAGCGCTCTCCAAAGCGGTGCCAGTGTTACGCCGCCGCTGAGAGCATGTCAATAGTCTGTGAACGATGCGCCATGCAAAGGCAGTTGATGCGGGCCCGGCCGGCAACAGTGTGCGGTAGCGACAAATCCGGCGCCGGGCGAGGGGCGGCAGGGCAGCGCACGCGACAGCGGGCCGGAGGAACGCGTCACCGCGGCAGGGTGCCTGACGGGCAGGCCCGGCACGCCGGGTGCGGACCGCCGCCGGGGCGCACAACGTTCGGGCGAGGCCGGTCGCGCGGGAGAACGAACGGGCGCGCAGAAGACGGGCAGGCGCCCCCGGTCAACGCACGAACGGCCCGTTACGGCAGGGGGCCACCCTGCTGCCGTAACGGACCGTCGTATTGCCGCCGGATCGCCGGGAGACCGGCGACGGCATGGGGCGGGGGCCGTACGGGCCCCCCGCGGATCGTCAGGCCGTGTGGAGCGTCAGCCCGTACCGGTTGAGGATCTCGTTGATCGGCTGGTGCCAGGTCTCGCCACCGCCGCTGCAGTTGCCCCAGCCGCCCGAGGTGACACCCTGCGCCTGGTCGCCGCTGATGAACGAGCCGCCCGAGTCACCCGGTTCGGCGCACACGCTGGTCTTGGTCATCTGGTGGACGGCGCCCTGGCTGTAGTTCACCGTCTCGTTCTTGGCCAGTACGTTTCCGCAGTGCCAGTGCGTGGTGGAGCCGGAGCGGCAGATCGAGGCGCCTATGGGAGCCTCGTTGGAACCGCGGACCAGCTGGTCGGAGACCGTGCCCCAGCCGAGGACCACCGGGACGGTCCACCAGCCGCTGCCCACGTTCACCCAGGCGTAGTCGTTGTCCGGGAAGGACGATCCCTGGAAGTTGCCGATGGCCGAGCCGTCCCAGCCCCGGACCGCTCCGCCGACGCCACTGCAGTGCCCGGCGGTGACGAAGCCGCCGTGCACCGAGAAGCCGATGGAACAGCGGACGTTGCCCGTGTAGTACGGGTCGCCGCCGACCGTTCCCGCGGCAAAGGTCTGCGGGGCCGCGGCAGTCTGCTTCACGGTGACAGGCCCGGCTTTGCGCGCCTTGGCGACGAAGGCGCGGACATCGTTGTCACCCTGCTCGGAGGCGACGACGTTCACCACGACGCTGTTCGCCCTGGGATCGACGTGCCAGCTGCTGACCCCGCTGGGCGCGGAGAGTGCGTCCAGCCGGCTCTTGGCCGCGTCGAGCTGCTTCGCGGTGTGGTCGACGAGGCGGACGTCGGCGCCGGTCGCCCGGACGGACCGGGCTGTCCCACTGTCGGTGACGGCCACGGTCAGCTTGCCGCTGTCCGCGTCGAACCAGGAGCCGCCGAACGATGGTCCGGCTGCGCGTTGCGCGGTGCCCTGCAGGGCCGTTGCCGCCTTCTCGGCGGTGAGTCGCGCCTCGGCCTGACTCTTCGTCAGGCCCAGGTCCTTCTGCATCGCCGCGATCAGGGCGGCGCTGGCCCGGGGTTCGGCGGCGGAGGGGGAGTCCGCCGCGCTGGCCTGGGTGAGGCCGGCGGTTGCCCAGGTACCGATGATGAGCAGTGCGGACAGACCGGTCCGCACCATCGTCGTATGTCTCAAGGGAGTGCCCCTTCGTGTTGTTCCAGCATCGTGGGGGTGGAACAGGAAGCATCCGAGAGTGTTCTGAGAGCGCTCTCAGAAGTGCCGCAACGGACTGTAGTCCAGATCGATGAACAGGTCCATGCCAATGACACCCCGGTTGGGCGGATGCACTCGTCCGGTGAGCCGTCAGCGGTCCTGCTGTCACGGGAAACGGACGACTCCGAGGCCGCGAGGAGCAGTCGACGGCCGGCGGCCGGCGGCCCATGGTCCCGATCAGGGTGCCAGCAATGGGAGTCCGGCCTCGCGCCACCCCGTACGGAACGTCTCCCACGCGCCGCCGGAGTCGCCGGCGGCGGTGTCCCAGGTCCTCACCGCACCCGTGGGACCGCCGACCGGCGGCCAGCCCGCATCGCCGGTGGCGGCGAAGCCTGCCCATGCCCGCATCATGCGCCCCGAGAGCTCGTGATCGGCGGGGGCCGGAGGGCCGCCCACGAGGAAGTGGACGCTCTCCTCGTCGAGGTTGCCGAAGGCGAACGGGATGTCCGCGCAGTGCCAGGCCCGGACGGGTTCGCCCTGACCACCGCGCTGCCGGGCGAACCGGGACAGGAAGGCCCGGCCGCCTGCCCGCGCATGGGATTCGGCGAGTCTGCTGCTGTACTCGCCGAACAGCATGTCTCCGTACACGGCCAGGAAGACATCGAGTACGGGAGCACCGGGCATTCGTGCGCGGTAGTCGTCCAGCAGCGCCGAGGGCAGCCGGAAGTCTGCGGCGAAGAGGGCGAGTTGCTCCTCGGTGGTGATCTTCGCGCTGCTGCCGACGGCGTCCAGCAGCCAGTACTCCTCGGTCGTGTGGCAGACGAGCAGATCGACATCCGACGCGCCGCCGGCTGCGGACGCAGTGAGGGGGTCCAGCGGCAGCGTCTCGCCGCCCGCCACCGGCCCGTAGATGGCCGGGTCGTAGTGGCGCTGTCCCGATGCCGGGTCGCGGCGGTAGGCGTCGGCCACGGTGTCCGAGGCGTCGACGAGGGCGCCCGGGGAAGCGGAGACGAGGCCGTCGTACGTGGCCGGCACGCCCGCTGCGGCGGCGACCTCCTGGGTGGTGCGGGCAGCGGATTCCGGGGAGGCGCAGGAGTTCACGGCGCTGTGTGCGACGGCACGGCGGAACAGTCCGCGCGCCCGGTCCATCGCCTTCAGGCAGGCCACGGAGGTCGCTCCGGAGGACTGTCCGGCCACGGTGACGTTGTCGACGGCGCCGCCGAACGCGGCGATGTGGTCCCGCACCCACTCCAGGGCGGCGATCTGGTCGAGCAGGCCCCGGTTGTCCGGGCAGGGCTCCCCGCGACCGACGGCCGGGACGTGCCCGAACCCCTCGAAGCCGAGACGGTAGTTGAGCGAGACCACGACGAGTCCGTGTCCGGCAAGGGCCGTGCCGTCGAAGTCGGGCTGCGCGGAGGAGCCGAAGACGTAGGCTCCGCCGTGGATCCAGACGAGCACCGGGAGCGCGTCGCCGGGGCCGCCCGGGGTCCAGATGTTGAGGCTGAGGACGTCCTCGTCGCCGGGTGACCAGCTTGGCGCTCCGGGCAGTTGTGCGGACTGCGGGGCGACAGGTCCGAACGCCGCGCAGTCCCTGATGCCGTCCCAGGCGGCGGCAGGGCGCGGGGCCCGGAGCCGGCCGACACCGAACGGCGGTGCGGCGTACGGGATTCCGCGCAGCACGACGACTGAGGGACTGCTCGCGGTCCGCCGTCCGCGGACCGCTCCCTGCCTCGTCCTGAACACCGTCATCCGCGCTCCCCCGTTGCGTCTGCCGCCTCCTCGGACGGCACGGTGTTCAGCCTTTCACCGGGCGGGCCGTGCGGGCCAACACCAAGATCGCATCCGTTGACGCACTTCCGATGTGAATCGGGGCCTTGCCCCGGACCTACAGCGGGCTCTGCGGCAGTGCGATTTCGCGCACGGTGGCCATGTCGCTGAACGGGATCAGCTCGTCGCCGACGATCTGGTGGGGCTCGCTCCCCTTGCCGGCGATCAGCACGATGTCGTCCGGGCCCGCCGCGGACAGGGCGAACTCGATGGCGCTACGGCGGTCGGCGCGGCGTTCGAACGGGGTGCCGGTGGCCTCGATGCCGGGTGCGACCTGGTCCAGGATCGCCTCGGGGTCCTCGTGGCGCGGGTTGTCCGAGGTGAGGACGCACAGGTCGGAGTGGGTACCGGCGATCGTTCCCATCTCGGCCCGCTTGGTGGTGTCCCTGTCGCCGCCGCAGCCGAAGACGGTGATGACCTTGGCCGGGGCGAAGCCGCGGACGGTACCGAGGACCTTGTTCAGCGAGTCCGGGGAGTGCGCGTAGTCCACGATCACCGACGTTCCCTGCGGTGTCGTGAAGCGCTCGAACCGGCCCGGGATCTGCGGCATCCGCTCGAGCGCGGCGACCAGCCCTGCGAGGTCGTGTCCCAGGAGGTGGCAGGCGGCCACCGTGGCCAGCGCGTTCGCCACCGAGAACCGGCCGGGTGAGGGGATCGCCGCCGGGTACTTGCGGCCGTCGTGGTGCAGGGTGAAGCGGGTGCCCGATGCGTCCACGGAGAGGTCGGTCGCCCGGTAGTCCGCATCGGTGTCGAGGGCGTACGTGGTCACCGCGCCGGGCATCATCGCCTGGATGCCGGCTCCCACCGGGTCGTCCGCGTTGACCACGGCGCGCCGGCACAGCCCCTGGAAGAGGCGCAGCTTCGCGTCCCGGTAGTTCTCCATCGTTCCGTGGTCGTCCAGGTGGTCCTGGCTCAGGTTGGTGAAGACACCCACGTCGATGAAGGTGCGGTCCACCCGGTGCGTGAGCAGGCCCATCGACGTGGCCTCCAGGACCACATTGCCCACTCCCCTGTCCCGCATGCACCCCAGCAGGTACTGCAGGTCGGGCGATTCCGGTGTGGTCAGCACGGACTGAGGCATCGGGATCAGCTCGTCGCCGATGCGGCTGCCGGCGGTGCCGATGACGCCGCTCCGCACGCCCTCGGAGATCCGCAGCACGGACTCGACCATGTACGAGACGGAGGTCTTCCCGTTGGTGCCCGTGATCGCCACCATGTCCATCTGCTTCCCCGGCTCGCCGAAGTAGCGCGATGCGACGACCGCGGCCGCGACACGGGTGTCCGGCACCCGCACGACGCAGACGTCGGCCGCTGCGGCGGGCAGCACGCAGCTGTCGTCCACGATGACCGCCACCGCGCCCCGGGCAAGGGCGGGGGCCACGGATTCCGGGCCGCCCTCCACATGTCCCGGCACCGCGATGAACAGGGATCCCGGTGCCACCCGGTCCGCGTCGAAGGTCGTTCCCGCGGTGATCACGGTCTTCTCCGGGTCACCCTGGAGTAGGTCGTGGTCCTGCCCGGCCAGCAGCGCGCTCAGCTTCAAGATGTTCCCTTCGAGGGTGGCTGTGGCCGTGGTGGGGCCGTCGCCGGGGCGCAGCGACGGCGGTGCGCCGAAGCTGCGGTGGTGAAGTGGGGCTCGTGCGCCGTGCGGCGAGCGCTGTGCGACGAGCGGTATGCGATGAGCGAGGTGCGATGGGCAGTACGCGTGGCGGAGCAGCGGGACGGGGCAGAGCCCCGGTCAGGAACCGCTGAAGATCGCTAGCCGTGTCCGTGCAGGACGGTGCGGCTGCTCGCGGACGCATCGAGGGCGGCCTGGTGCAGGCACTTCCCCATGACACTGATGCGACCCATGAGCCGAGTGTACGTCCGCACAGGTGATCCGGATTCCGCTTCGCCGAGGTGAGGCGGCCGTGCGGGCCGGTCAGGGGCGTACGGCCGACCCCCGGCGGGTTGACGCACCGAGCAGCGCAACGGTGAACGGGTGGCCCGGTGCGGTCAGGATCTGTTCCCCGGTGCCCTCCTCGACCACCTCGCCACCGTCCAGTACGACGATGCGCTCCGCCTGCGCCGCGGTGTCCAGGTCGTGGGTGACGAGCACGATGCAGAGGCCGTTCCCCCGCCGGACCAGGGCGGCGAGCAGGTCCAGCAGGGAGCGGCGGGCGATCGGGTCGAGTCCCGAGGTGATCTCGTCGCACACCAGTACCCGGGGCCGGGCGAGCAGCGCCCTGGCGAGCGCCGCGCGCTGGAGTTCGCCGCCGGAGAGCCGCCCCGGGAGCCTTCGTACGAACTCGTCGCCCAGTCCAAGGTCCGCGAGGGTCTGCCGGGCCTCCCGCACCGCCTCCTCACGGCCGGTTCCGCGCAGCCGTACCGCCGTGCGTGCCACCTGGTCCAGAACGGGCCGGTGTTCGTCGAAGGCCGCCCGCGCGTCCTGGAAGACGTACTGCACGGCGGCGAGCTGCTCGCGGCTCCGGTCCCGCAGGCTCCGGGGCAGGGCCTTCCCGTCGAGCGAAACGTCCCCTTCGTGGTCGCGGTGGAGTCCGGCGAGGCACCGGGCGAGCGTGGTCTTGCCGCTGCCCGAGCGGCCGACGACGGCGAGGCACTCACCGGTACGGAGGGCGAGTCCGGCCACCCTCAGCACGTGGCCGGGGGCGCCCCCGGCCCGGTGGTGGGCGACGAGCCGGTCGACCCGCAGCACCTCCGTTCCAGGGGTACCGGGGCTCCCTGCTTGCGTGTGCGGCATGGTCCCCGGTCCGGCCAGGAGCTCCTGCGTCCACGGATGTGTGGGGGTCGCGAGCACGCGGTGCGCCGGCCCGTGTTCCACCACGCGTCCGCCCCGCATCACCACTACCTCGTCCGCGAGTTCGCGTACGACGTCCATGTCGTGGCTGAGCAGCACGACGGCGATGCCCTTGCGGGCCACCGCTGCCAGCCGTCCGACGATGCGGCGCTTGGTCAGGGCGTCCTGCCCGGTGGTGGGCTCGTCGGCGACGACGATACGGGCGCCGAGCAGCAGCGCCTGGGCGATGACGACACGCTGCTGCTGTCCCCCGGACAGCTGGTGCGGATAGCGGTGCAACAGCGCTTCGGCGTCGGCGAGCTGGGCGTCACCGAGCGCTTCGATCACGCGCTGTCCCGCCGCCGTACGACGCCGGGCCCGGGGCAGGCCGCGCACCTGCTGCCGCGCCATGTCGTGCAACAGGGCGCCGACGCGGCGGGCCGGGTTGAGGACGGCCGCGGGATGCTGGGGTACGTAGCCGACCCGGGTGTCGTGCACCCGTACCTCGCCCGTCACGCGGGCGCCCGCGGGGTACTCGCCGAGCAGGGCGAGGCCGGTGGTCGTCTTGCCGCTGCCGGACGCGCCGACCAGTGCGGTGACCGTGCCTGCCCGGACCCGGAGGCTGACGCGGTCGACGAGGGCGCGTCCGTCGATCTCGACGCTCAGCCGGCTGATCTCGGCGAGTACAGGGTGCTGGTTCATGGGCGTCGGCCCTTCCTCGGCGGCGTGCGGCTTTCCATGGCCGCGTCGACGAGCAGATTGCTGCCCATGGTCAGCGCGACGATGAGCAGGGCGGGTACGACGACCGCCCACGGCTGGACGAACAGTCCGGTCCGGTTGCGGTCCACCATCACGGCCCAGTCCGCGGCGTCCGGGGCGACCCCGATGCCGAGGAAGGCAGCTGTGGCGACCAGGTAGAGCACTCCGGTCAGCCGGATCCCGGCGTCGGCTGCCAGGGTCCGCAGGATGGACCGTCCGACGTAGCCGACGGCGATGCGCCACCAGCTCTCGCCCTGCATCCGCAGGGCCTCCACGGCGGGCCGGGAGGCGGCTTCCGCGGCGGCCGCGCGCACGATGCGGGCGGCGTCCGGTACCGAGACGGCGGCGACCAGCAGGGCGAGTCCGGCGGCACCTGGCGGAAAGGCCGCCGCGACCAGCAGGATCATGAGGAGCGAGGGCACGGCGAGCAGTACGTCCAGCGGACGCATCAGCAGTTCCTCCAGCCAACTGCGGTGGGTGAGGGCACTGATCAGCCCGAGGGGCAGGGCGACCAGATAGGCGAGGGCCGTCGCGACCAGCGCGACCAGGACCACGGACCGTCCGCCGAGCAGCACCTGGTCCAGGACGTCACGGCCTACGAAGTCGGTGCCGAGCCAGTGGCCGCCGCCGAGGGTGAAGGAGGCTGCGCGGGCCGAGGGTTCGCCCACGAGGAGCGGCCCGAGGACGGCGAGGCCGAGCGGCACTCCGGCAATGGCCGCGCCGGGCCCGTACCTCCCGAGCCGCTTCACGCCGCCACCCCCGACCGTGGCGCGAAATGATGGGTGACAAGATCGGCGCCGAGGTTGATGACGACGGTGGCGAGGCCGAAGACCACGGCGAGCCCCTGCACCACGGGGATGTCGCGGTCGGCCACCGCGTTCATGAGTACGGTGCCGAGTCCGGGGATGACGTACAGCGCCTCCACGACGACGACGCCGCACAGCAGCCAGTCGATGGTGCGGGCGAGCTGCTGGGTGGCGGGAGCAAGGGCGTTGGGCAGAGCGTGCCCGTACCGGATGCGTGCGCCGGAGATTCCGTAGCGGCGGGCCTGGGCGGAGTACGGGGCGGCGAGCGCCTCGATCATTCCCGCCCGGACCAGCCGGGACAGCGAGCAGACCGGCCGCGCGAGCAGCACCAGCACGGGCAGGACGAGGGCGGCCGGGTGCGCGAGCAGGTCGGTGCCGTAGCCCACGGCGGTCGGCGGGAACCAGCCGAGCCGGAGGGCGAACACGCTCACCAGCACCACCCCCAGGGCGAATTCGGGGACGGCGTAGACACCGAGGGTCGCCGAGCTGATGAGCCGGTCCGTGAGCCGGCCCTCGCGGCGGGCGGCGAGCACTCCGAGTCCGACTCCGACGGGGACGAGGAGCAGCACGGTGAGGGTCGCGAGGAGCAGGGTCGGTCCGAAGCCGTCCGCGAGGAAGGCTGCCACGGGCCGGCCGGAGGTGAGCGAGGTCCCGAAGTCCCCGTGCAGCAGGCCCGTCGCCCAGTCGGCCAGCCGGACGTGCGCGGGTTCGTCGAGCTCCATCGCCTCGCGTACGGCCGCGATGCGTGCCGGGTCGGGCTGGTCGCCGGCGAAGGCCACGGCGGCGTCGCCCGGCAGCGCCTCGGTGAGTGCGAAGACCAGCAGCACGACGGCCCCGGTCTGCGCCACGCCGAGGAGCAGCCGCCGGGCGATCCAGGAACGCAGTCCGTTCACGCCAGCCAGACCTTGTCGAAGCGCGCCCAGTCCAGGGTGTTGGCGGGTGCCTCGCGCGCGACGCCCCGTACGGAGCGTGCGGTGCCGAGGATCCAGTCCCCGAATCCCCAGACGAGGAAGCCGCCCCGGGTGTGCAGTTGGCGCTGCATGCGGCCGTAGAGGGCATCGCGTCCCGCCTTGTCCTTGGTGGACTGGGCCTGCTGGTAGAGCGTGTCGAAGCTCTTGTCCTGCCACTTGGTCGCGTTGGTGGTGGAGCCGGTGAGCAGCCGCTGGGAGATGTGCGACTCGATGGGCATGGCTCCGGACCGGTAGCAGCACAGGGTGCCGGAATCGAGGATGTCCTTCCAGTAGGAGTCCTTGCTGCCCGTCCGGACGGTGACGGTCACCCCGGCACGAGCCGCCTGGTCGCGGAAGATTCCTGCGGCTTCGGTGAACCCGGTGGCGACGGCGGATGTGTCGAGGGTGACCTTCAGGTTCTCCGCGCCGGCCTGCTTGAGGAGGTGGCGGGCGCGGTCGATGTCCTGTACGCGCTGCGGGAGTTCGTCCGCGTAGTACTCGTACCCCTTGCCGAAGAGGTCGTTGCCGATCTCGCCCGCGCCGGAGAGCGCACCGTCCACGAGTTCCTTGCGGTCTGCGATGTGGAAGAACGCCTCGCGGACGCGGGGGTCGTCGAAGGGCGGCCGGTCGGTCTTCATGGCGAAGGCCTGCATGGCGCTGTTCCGCAACCGGACGATCTCGATGCTGCCGGCCTTCTCGTGTGCGCGGCCGGTGGCGGGGTTCAGCTCGTGCGCGTATTCGACCTGGCCGCCGAGGAGGGCGTTGACGCGGGCTGACTCCTCGTTGGCGACGACGAATTCGAGCTCGTCGAGGTGCGGGGCGCCGTCCCAGTAGTCGTCGTTGCGGCGCAGGACGGTGGAGCGCCCGGGTACGAAGGAGACGAACCGGAAGGGACCCGAGCCGACAGGTCGCCGATCGAATCCGGTGGCGCCGTCCGGGACGATGTACGTACCGAACGCGGCGAGTACGTTGGGGAGTTCGGCCGTCGGCCGTTTGAGTACGAACTCGACGGTCCGCTCCCCGGTGGCGCGGCTCGCCTTCAGGTCGATGGGCTCCAGGGAGGCCCGTGCCCGGTACGCCTTCTCCGGGTCGGCGATGCGGCGGTAGCTGTACAGGACGTCGGCGGCGGTCACCGGCTTCCCATTGTGGAAGTCGGCCTGCCGCAGGGTGACGGTCCAGCGGTCGAGCGCCGCGTTCGGCTCCCATTTCTCGGCCAGTCGTGGCTCGGCGGACAGGTCCGCGCCGTAGTCGGCGAGCTTGTCGAAGAGCGCCTTGGCACGGGCCGCGTCGGCGAAGAGGTTGCCCAGGTGGGGGTCGAGCGTCTCGCTCGCACCACCGCCGGCGAATGCGGCGCGCAGCCGTCCGCCGCGTCGCGGGGTGCTCTCTCCCCCGGCGGCGGAATGGTCGGTGGTGCCGCTGCCGGAGCATCCGGTGAGTGCGAGTGCGCCGAGGCCGGCCGCTCCCCCGGCTGCGGCCAGGAAGCCGCGCCTGCGAAGGCCGGGGTAACTGTCGTGCGAACTGGGCGAATTGGGCATGGCTGATCTCCTGTTGACGGAAGTTGCATGGGGATGGTTCTCAGGCGGTGCGGCGCGCCACGACGTGGAGGCGGTCACCGTCGGCCGTGCGTCCGGGGCCGTCGCCCGGCCGCCAGGCCGGTTCGGTGCGCGGCCCGGGACCGTCGTGCAGCACGAGGACCTCGAAGCCGTGGACGGTGAGGAGGTGGCGCAGTTCCTGGGGGAACAGCAGCCGCCAGGCGGAGCGCTCCTCGACGGGCGGTGTGCCGTCGTCCGTGCTCCAGGTGCGGGTACGCCGCAGGAGTTGGGCCGTACGGTCCACGTCCAGGACGGTGGTCGAGCGGTAGGTGGTGCCGTGCCAGGTGAATTGCGCGACGGCCGGCCCGGCGGGTGGTTCGTTCCGGCCGAGGAAGTACGCGCCGTTGCGCATCTCCGCGACCAGCAGGCCGCCAGGGGCCAGGGCGCGGCGGCAGGATGTGAGGAAGCCGTCGAGCTGTTCGTTCGTGTGGCAGTACAGCAGCGAACTGTCCAGGCACACCGCGGCGTCGAAGGCCCGCGGGCCGAGATCGAATCCGCTCAGGTCGGCGCGTGCGTAGACCGGTCCGGGATGGTGGGTACGGGCGTGGTCGAGCATCGAGGCGGAGAGGTCGACTGCCGTGACGTGGCGTCCTGCACGGTGGAGGTGGGCGGCGTCGCGTCCGGTGCCGCAGCCCAGGTCCAGGACCGCCGGGCCCGCCCCGTACCGGCGCAGGCAGTCCTCGGCCCATTGGCCGGCGAGCCGGCCGGGGTCGGGGAACCGTGCCTCGTACAGCGCGGGGCGGTCGGTGAGCAGGTTCCCCGTCTCTTCGGGCCCCGTGTGCTTCATGCCGTCACCGGTACGGGTGCCGGGTGCGCCGCGGGAAGGGTGCCGGTGCGGTGGAGCCATGCCACGCCCCCCGCGGATACGAGGCCGAGCAGGAGGCAGCAGACCCAGGGCAGTAGGCCGGCGGCGCTCCCCGCCCCGCCACTCCCGGCCGCGTCCATCGCCCAGCCGACGGCTGTGTTGCCGACTGCCGCGGCGATGCCGGACACCGCGTAGAAGATCCCGAAGTAGGTTCCCGTCAGTTCGGGCCGCCCGAATCCGGGGATCAGTTCCATGACGAACGGCTGCGCGGTCATGATCCCGAGGTGGAGCAGGAAGGCTCCGGCCAGTACGGGCAGGGCACGCAGGACGGCGTCCGTGGGACCGTCGGGCGGTGCCCCGGTCCCGGCCAGTGTCATGGGCGGTATGAAGGCGAGGGCCATGAGGGCGAGCCCGGTGGCTATCCAGCGGCCCCTGCTGCCGCGTCGTTTCAGTACGCGGGTGATGCGGAGTTGCAGGGCGAGGCCGGCGAGCGTACCGACGAGGAAGACGAGTCCGGCCGCACCGTCCCAGCCGGTGGCCCTCCGGGCACTGTCGGGCAGCAGGAGGTAGAGCTGGTTCTCCAGGGTGAACATGCCGACCATGACCAGGGCGAAGGCGAGGAAGGCGCGGTTGCCGACGGCCTCCCGCCAGTCGGCGGTGACGCTGCTCGTGGCCGGTGGCACGTCGCGGGCGGGGAGGACCATGGCCTGGGCGACCGTGAGCAGGGCGAATATCGCTGCGGCGGTGAGCGCGGAGGCCCGGAAGTCGACGAGGAGCAGGGCGCTGCCCAGGAGCGGGCCCAAGAGGGCGCCGGTGGTCGCGAAGACATGGAAGAGCGCGAAGGCCTCGGCCTTGCGCTCCCCCGCCTCCTGGGAGAGGTAGGTGCGGACGGCGGGGTTGAAGAGGGCCCCTGCCACCCCGCTGAGCACCGAGGCGGCGAGCAGGACCGGCAGTCCGTCGCCGAGGGCGAACAGGGCGAAGCCGACGGTGCGTATCGCGCAGCCGGCGACGATGACGCCGCGCGCCCCCAGCCGGTCGGCGGCCGACCCGCCGATGAGGAAGAGGCCCTGCTGGCTGAGGTTGCGGACACCGAGGACGATGCCGACGACGGCTGCGGACATGCCCAGGTTGTCGCCGAGGTGGACGGCCAGGAAGGGGATGAGCAGGTAGAAGCCCGTGTTGACCCCGAGTTGGTTGACGAGGAGGAGCCGGATGGCGAGCGGGAAGCTGCGGATCTCGTGCCAGGTCCTCATGACGCCGCCTCCTCGGACACCTTGTGCTCGGCCGCGGTGCGCTGTCGCACGCCGAGCCCCGGCCGGCCGGTCGTTCCCACGAAGCCGTCGGTGCCGCCGATGCCGGTCCAGGGGTCGTGGGCGAGCAGCAGGTGTCCGTCGAGGTCGATCCAGCGGGCACGGTCGGCGATGTGGACCGCCGGGGCGATACCGAGGGTGCTGGCGGTCAGGCAGCCGAGCATCAGGTCCGTGCCGCTGCCCTCGATCAGGGCGGCGATCCGCAGTGCGGCGTGGAGTCCACCGCACTTGGCGAGTTTGACGTTGATTCCGTGGACGCGTCCGGCGAGCCGCCGGGCGTCCTCGTAGGTGACCGCGTCCTCGTCCGCGATGACGGGCAGCGGGGACCGGGCAGCGAGTCGCGCCAGGGCCTCCGGGTCGCCGGGGGCGAGCGGCTGCTCCACGGCCTCGATGCCGAGTTCGGCGAACCGGGGCAGGAGCGTGCGCGCCTGCCCCGCGGACCAGGCCCCGTTCGGGTCGAGGAGGAGCCGTGCGCCGGGAGCTGCCGCGCGCACGGCCCGTACGCGGTCCAGATCCACCTCCTGGTCCCGGTCGCCCGCCTTGATCTTGATGACGGAGAACCCGGCGTCGGCCAGCAGGCGGGCCCTGGCTGCCGCCCGGCCAGGAGAGGTGAGGGAGATCGTGCGGGCGGTGGCGGCCCTCGGTGCTTCGTGGGAGCCGAGGAACCCGTGTACGGAGGTGGCGGTGCGTTTGCCGACCAGGTCGAGGAGTGCCGCTTCCGTGGCTGCGGTCACCGCGGCGGGTGTCTCCGAAGTGGTGAGCTCACCTACGCGCAGGGCGTGCAGGGCGGTCTCCGGTCCGGCGAAGCGGGTGAGCCGCCCCGCCACGTCGGCCAACAGGCGTTGCAGAGCAGGGGTGTCGAGGCCGTAGAAGACGCTCGTGACGGCCTCGCCGTGACCGCGCAGCCCTTCGTGCTCGACGGTCAGCCGCACGGCGTCGCGCGAGGTCATGGTCGAGCGCGAGATGCGCAGCGGTTCCGCGAGGACGAGCCGGCCGGTGTGCTGGGTGACGTTCACCGCTGCCTCTCCAGGTGTTCGGCGAGGGGATCGGTGACGGTGGTGCACCTGGCCCATCCGGTGTTCTGGGCGGCGCGCGGGTGCGGGATCTCGACGGGTTCGGTGGCCGCCAGGTCCGGGGCGATTCCGTGGGCGGTCGTGAAGTCGTCGTCGTAGACGCTTCCGAGGTAGCGGTGCGGTCCGTCGGGGAAGACGGTGGCGACGGCCGCGCCCGGCTGGGTGCGGGCGGCCCACGCGGCCACGCGTGCGACGGCGCCGGTGCTCCAGCCTCCGCTGACGAAGTTGCCCCGGGCGAGGCGCCGGCAGGTGTCGGCGGCCTCGGCCGGACCGATCCAGTGGACCTCGTCGAAGACGTCGTACGCCACGTTGCGCGGATGGATGCTGCTGCCGAGCCCGCGCATCAGACGGGGTGCCGCGGACTGCCCGAAGATGGTGGATCCCGTGGAGTCGACGGCGATCATGCGCAGGGCGGGCCAGTGTCTGCGCAGCGGTCCGGCGATCCCGGCGCTGTGCCCACCGGTGCCGACGCTGCACACGAGGATGTCCAGGTGGTCGAGCTGGGTGGCCAGTTCGGCGGCGAGGGAGGCGTAACCGGCTGTGTTGTCGGGGTTGTTGTACTGGTCGGGCCAGTAGGCACCGGGCAGCCGGCCGAGCAGGTCGTGCAGCCGTTCCAGGCGGGCGCCCTGCCAGCCACCCCGTTCCGCGGGACGGTCGACGAGCTCCAGCCGGGCGCCGTAGGCGCGCAGCAACTGCCGCATGGATGGTTCGAGTTCACTGTCGCCGACCAGGACGACGGGATGGCCGAGCGCCTGTCCCGCGAAGGCGAGGCCTATGCCGAGGGTGCCGGACGTGGACTCCACCACGGGTGCTCCGGGGCGTAGTTCGCCGCGTTCCTCGGCTCCGAGGAGCATCGAGACCGCGGCCCGTGCCTTCATACCGCCGACGGCGTGCCCTTCGAGCTTGGCCCAGAAGCCGGGGTGGGGTGCCGGGAGACCTGTCGTGATCCTGGCCAGCGGGGTGCGGCCGAGGAGTGCGAGGAGTTCGCGGTGGGGAGCGAGGGTCTGCGGTGCTGCCGTGGTCACGGAGTGCCTCCGTCGTCCGCCGGGTGTCCGTGGCCGGTACCGGGTGCCCTGTCGCCCGCCCGGTAGCGGTGGACGGTGCCGGGTCCGCCGTCGAGCCAGAAGAAGGGGTACGGCTCCGCGCAGACCGCGGCCACTCCGGCGCCGAGGAAGCGGGGCAGCACCGCGCTCCCTGTCTGCGCGAACATGACGAGGGGCTTGCCGTGGTCCAGGGCGTGCCGGCGCAGCGGATCGAAGGTTCCGTTGCCGAGCGTCATGCCGGAGGCCAGCACGGCGTCGCAGTGCGCGACTCCGCCCAAGGCGTCGGTGGCGATGGGTTCGCCCCATTCGGTGGTGCCGCCCTTCAGGTCGCACGGCAGGACGGTGAGTCCCCGTGTGCGCAGTTCGGCCAGCAGGGAGTTGACGACCCCGACGACGAGGACGGTGCCGCCTGGTGCGACGGCCAGCAGGTCGACGACGGTCTTCGCCCGCGCACGGGAGCGCTCGATCGACGTCCCGGCGGGTACGGCCACGGCGTGCGCACCGTCCGCCCGGGTGTGGGGCAGGACGTCCATCAGGTAGGCGTCCAGCGCCGCGACCCGTACCGGCAGCAGCGGATGGGCGAGGAGGCCGGCCACGTCCGCACCGGCGCAGTCGTCGACCGTCCCGGGCGGGAGGGCGCCGGGTTCGACGGAGCACGAGCCGACGGCCCGGCCGAGGCGGAGGCTGAGCACCTCGTTGCGGTACCCGCCGCGCCGCCCGTCGTGCCGTACGGCCTGGGACGTCGTGAAGGCCACGGCGATCCGGCGGGTACGGGGATCCGGCCCCAGTTCCCCGGCCAGTGCGCGGTCCACGAGCACGTCGAAGGTGAGGGTCTCGGCCTCGGTGGCAGCGGTTGTCGTCATGACCGCACCAGCCGGGGGCGCAGGCCTGCGAGCAGCGACTCGACGCGGTCGCGGGCACCGAGTCCTGCGGTGTCGCCCGCCATGACGTGGCCCAGGTAGGCGTTGTTGCTGTCCGCCGCCCCGACCGTCCGCCCCGGCTCGGCGAGCTGCACCTCGAGCACTCCGTCGGCGTCGCGCATCCCGGCGGAGCCCTCGACGGAGGCCAGCGTGCCCGTGGCGTCCGGGACCAGGAATCCGATGGCGGCACTGCGCAGTCCGGTGTCGCGCCGACGGAGATCGGGCCGACGGCCGAGCGCCACGTCGACGCAGGCGGTGGCGAGGTCGATGCCGGTGACGTGACGTACGAGTTCGGTGATGCGGTTTCCCGCGGGGCGCGGGTTGACCTCCACGACGCGGGGTCCGTCGGCGGTCAGTTTGATCTCGGTGTGCGCCACGACGTCGTCGAGTCCGAGTGCGGCTCCGGCGCGTACGGCGGTGTCCGCGGCGGCGGCGACCCCGTCGGGCGTGAGGTCGGCGGGGAACATGTGGCCGGTCTCGACGAAGGCCGGCGCACCGCCGACGCTCTTGTCGGTCACCCCGACGACGTGGACGGTGCCTTCGTACGTCACGGTCTCGACGCTGACCTCGGGGCCCCGGAGGAACTCCTCGAGGAGGATGTGGGCCGTGCGGCGCTGTCCACGGGCGTTGACGGGGAACGCTTCCAACGCACGGCAGGCCGCGGCCAGTTGCGCCGCGTCGTCCACACGCCGGACGAGCATGCCCGCGCACAGGTCCACCGGCTTGACCACCAGCGGGTAGCCGATGTCCCGCGCCGCGCTGTCCGCGGCGACCGCGTCCTCGCAGACCGCGAACCGGGGTCCCGGTAGGCCCGCGGCGGCCAGGATCCGGCGGGTGGCGTCCTTGCGGCAGGCGTTCTCCATCGCCTCGGGTGACGGGCCCCGCAGACCGAGCCGGGCGGCGATCCGGGCGGCCGCGGGCAGGTAGTAGTCGCAGGAGGTGATCACCCCGTCGAAGGGGAGGGCTCCGTGCAGCCGCTCGGCCAGCGGAAGCAGCATGCCGAGGTCATTGGTCGGTGCCGTGACGACGTTCCGTGCGGTGAGCAGCGGATGGGCCGTGCCCTCGGGTGCGGAGCGGAGGTAATGCTGCAGGTCGCGGGTGAGGAAGGTGAAGTGATGCCCGCCCTCGTCCAGTGCCCGCGGCAGCAGCCTGCTCATCGATCCGACCCAGCTCTCGACCACCAACAGGTGAGCCACGAGCTCCCCCTTCTCACAGTGCCGTTGGGAATGGCGGGCAGGCAGATCTCACCCCCTGCTCGGGGGCTGCCCTGTCCGACGCCCACACGCTATCGATAATCGTTTTCATTGTCATCTAAGGTTTCGTCACGCCCTCCCGTGCACCGCTTCCGTTGCGGTGCCCGCTGGACCGGAGTGGAATTGCGTACAGGGACCCGGAACGGGCGCGACGAACCCCGGCGCCCCGCGGACGCGGCGGCAGCCCCACCCACCCCCGGATCGAAAGGAAGACACCATGAGCGACACCGACCGGGGGGACGACGTCTACCAGCCCCAGGAACCGGAAGCCTCCGACCCCGACGACCTGCTCGATGTGGAGGACACCCTGGAGACCACAGGGGTCACCGACGTCCTCGACGAGGGGTACACACCGCCCGAGCGGCCGTGGGCGGTGAACGACGAAGGCACCACCGCGACGGAAGGGCACACGGGCCAGTCCCTCGACACCCGTCTGACCAGGGAGGTTCCCGAAGTCTCCGAAGACGGCGACGGGCCGGGAGATCTGGCCGACGGGGACGGCGAGCTCTACGACACGGAAGTGGGCACCGACCGCGCCGGACGCCTCACCCAGGGTGGCGACGGCCACGTCCCGGCCACACTCACCGCCCAGGACGTCGGCATCGACGGTGCGGCGGCATCGGCCGAGGAAGCGGCGATGCACGTGATTCCCGAGGAGGAGGACCTCCTGGGCGAGGAGACCGCCCGCTGAACACCCACCCGCAAAAACCCGTATCCCTGACCGGCATCCCCGAACAGATTGCAGGAGCACCCACATGAGCGGCACTGCGCAGATCGGCGTCACAGGACTCGCGGTGATGGGCCGCAACCTCGCCCGCAACTTCGCCCGCAACGGCTTCACCGTCGCCGTGCACAACCGCACCACCGCGAAGACCGACGCCCTCGTCGAGGAGTTCGGCCAGGAGGGCACATTCGTCGCCGCGCACACCCCGCAGGAGTTCGTCGCAGCCCTGGAGCGCCCCCGCCGCCTGGTCATCATGGTCAAGGCGGGTGAGCCGACCGACGCCGTGATCAAGGAGTTCGCCCCGCTCCTGGAGGACGGCGACGTCATCATCGACGGCGGCAACGCCCACTTCGAGGACACCCGCCGCCGCGAGAAGGAGCTGCGCGAACGCGGGATCCACTTCGTCGGCGTGGGCATCTCCGGCGGCGAGGAGGGTGCGCTGAACGGGCCGAGCATCATGCCCGGCGGTTCCGAGGAGTCCTACGCGTCGCTGGGACCGATGCTGGAGAAGATCGCCGCCAAGGCGAAGGACGGCTCACCGTGCACCACCCACATCGGGCCGGACGCCGCCGGGCACTTCGTGAAAATGGTCCACAACGGCATCGAGTACGCGGACATGCAGCTCATCGCGGAGGCGTACGACCTGCTGCGGGCCGTCGCCGGCTACTCCCCCGCCCGGATCGCCGAGACCTTCCGGAGCTGGAACACCGGGCGCCTCGACTCCTACCTGATCGAGATCACGGCCGAGGTGCTCGCCCACACGGACGAGGCGACGGGGCGGCCTTTCGTCGACGTCGTGCAGGACCGGGCGGAGCAGAAGGGCACCGGCCGCTGGACCGTGCAGATCGCGCTCGACCTGGGTGTGCCCGTGTCCGGGATCGCCGAGGCTGTCTTCGCCCGCTCCCTGTCGGGACACGCCGACCTGCGCGAGGCGGCCCGTGATCTGCCGGGCCCGTCCGCCACCGCACTGGACGCGGCGGACGCGGCGGCCTTCGCCGACCGGGTCGAGCAGGCGCTGTACGCATCGAAGATCGTCTCGTACACGCAGGGCTTCCACCAGATCAGGGCGGGCAGCGACGCCTACGGCTGGGACATCGACCTCGGGGCGGTGTCTGCGATCTGGCGGGCCGGGTGCATCATCCGCGCCGCGTTCCTGGACCGGATCAGGGCGGCGTACGACACCCGCCCCGACCTGCTGAGCCTGCTCTCCGACAAGCAGTTCGCCGAGGAGATCGGCGCGGCGCAGGACGACTGGCGCTCGGTGGTCGCCGAGGCCGTACGCCAGGGTGTGCCGACCCCCGGTTTCGCCGCGGCGCTCTCGTACTACGACGGGCTCCGCGCCGACCGGCTGCCGGCGGCACTCACACAGGGCCAGCGGGACTTCTTCGGGGCGCACACCTACCGGCGCACGGACCGCGAAGGCTCGTTCCACACGCTCTGGGGCGGCGACAGGTCGGAGACCGCCACCGGCTGACCGGGGCCGCGCCTTCGCCCGGCCGGACCGCCCGGGGTGCGGCCGGGACGGGGCTGTGGATTAGTGGCAGGGAGCCCTGCCACCACCCACGGAGTGCGCGCATGCCCGAGGCCGTCCCGGATCCCGTCGCCGTCCAGCCCGTCGTCACACCGCTGACCAGCGCCGCGCTGGTCCTGGTCGCCACGATCGAGCCGGGGGGCGAGTCCGCGGTGCGCGAGGTGCTGCCCGATCTCGCCGCCTTCGCCCGCTCGATCGGCTTCCGGGTGCCGAGCGCCGGGCTGGCGTGCGTGACGGGTTTCGGCTCGGACGCCTGGGACCGGCTGTTCTCGGGTCCAAGGCCGGCCTCCCTGCATCCGTTCCAGGAGTTGCGGGGTCCGCTGCATCATGCTCCCGCCACCCCCGGCGATCTGCTGTTCCATGTCCGGGCGGAACAGATGGACGTCTGCTACGAGTGGGCGTCCCAGCTGCTCGGCAGGCTGGGCGGCGCGGTGAAGGTCGTCGACGAGGTCCACGGATTCCGCTACTTCGACCACCGGGATCTGCTCGGCTTCGTCGACGGTACGGAGAACCCCGTGGGCAAGGACGCCCTGGCGGCGGCCCTGGTCGGCGACAGCGATCCCGCCTTCGCCGGCGGCAGCTACATCATCGTGCAGAAGTACCTCCACGACCTGGCCGGCTGGAACGGTCTCAGCACCGAGCAGCAGGAACGGATCATCGGCCGCACCAAGTTCAGCGACATCGAGCTCGCCGACGACGTCAAGCCCGCCGACTCCCATGTCGCGCTGAACACCATCACCGATCCGGACGGCACCGAACACGACATCCTGCGCGCCAACATGCCGTTCGGCAGCTTCGAACAGGGCGAATTCGGCACGTACTTCATCGGGTACGCCGCCGATCCCGGAGTGACCGAGCAGATGCTCCGCAACATGTTCCTCGGCAGCCCGCCCGGCACCCACGACCGCATTCTCGACTTCTCCACGGCCGTCACCGGCACGCTCTTCCACGCCCCCAGCGCCGATTTCCTCGACGCCCCTCCGCCGTTGCCCGCCCCCGCCGGTTCCGAGGCCCTGCCGGAGCCGGCGCCCGCGCCGGTGCCGCAGTCCCCGTCCGCCGCGGCGGTCCGTGACGGTTCGCTGCGCATCGGCAGCCTGCAAGAAAGCGCCCAATGATGAACAACCTCCACCGCGAACTGGCCCCCGTCACCGGCGCCGCCTGGGACCAGATCGAAGAAGAAGCCCGGCGCACCTTCAGCCGCCATGTGGCCGGCCGTCGTGTGGTGGACGTCCATGACCCGGAGGGCCCCGGCCTGGCGGCCATCGGCGACGGGCACCTGCGCGACATCGACCCGCCCACCCCCGACGTGATCGCCCGCGCCCGCACGTCCACGCCCGTCATCGAGTGGCGGGTGCCGTTCACGGTGACCCGGGCGGCCGTCGACGACGTGGAACGCGGCTCCGAGGACAGCGACTGGCAGCCCGTCAAGGACGCGGCCCGCACCTGTGCGTTCGCCGAGGACATGGCCGTCATCGACGGGTACGCGGCGGCCGGCATCACGGGCCTGCGGGACGGTTCCTCGCACACCCCTCTCGCGCTTCCCGCGGACGCCCGGGACTACCCGGCCGCCGTGAGCCAGGCACTGACCCGGCTGCGGCTGGCCGGTGTCGACGGACCGTACCGGCTGCTCCTCGGCGCCGACGCGTTCACCGAGGCCACCGAGACCTCCGACCACGGCTATCCGGTGGCCACCCACCTGGCCCGGGTGCTCGACGAACCGATCCTGTGGGCGCCCGCGGTCAAGGGCGGGGTGCTGCTGTCCACCCGCGGCGGCGACTTCGAACTGTGCCTGGGCCAGGATCTGTCCATCGGCTACCTGGACCACGACGCCACGGACATCCGGCTCTACTTCCATCAGGCCTTCACCTTCCGGATGCTGACGCCCGAGGCGGTGATCGGGCTCATCGCCTGACCCGCGTGCCGGGACCGGCGGTCAGGAGCAATCGCGTGCCCCGGGGCCGCGCAGGACCGACACTGGCCGTATGACGCCGACAACTCCCGTGAGCGAAACGGATTCCGTGCGCACCCCGTCCTCCACCAGGTTCACCGAGACGATCCGCCGGGCGGTCGCGGACGGCCTGCTGAGCGAGGAACAGCCCGTCGCGGGCTTCCTCGACGCGGACGGCGTACGCGACTCCGTCGCCGCGCTGCACGACGCGTTCGCGGCCGTCCCCGGGGTGCGGGTGCTGCACACCTTCGCGGCCAAGGCCGCGTCCCTGGTCCCCGTACTACGGTTGCTCGCCGACTGCGGCATGGGGTGCGAGGTGGCGAGCCCCGGCGAGCTGAGGCTCGCCGTCGAGGCGGGATTCGCCCCGGCGAAGATCGTCCTCGACTCGCCCGCCAAGACCCGCGACGAGCTCCGACTGGCCCTGTACCTCGGCGTCGCCGTGAACGCCGACAGCTTCTCCGAGCTCCGCCGCATCGGGGAACTGCGTTCGACCGGATCGGCGTCCGTGATCGGGTTGCGGATCAATCCGCAGGTGGGAGGCGGTTCCATCGGGGCGATGAGCACAGCCACCGCCACATCGAAGTTCGGTGTAGCCCTGGGTGATCCGGGCGTCCGCGAGCAGGTGGTCCAGGCGTTCGCCGAGCGCCCCTGGCTGACCCGGCTGCATGCACACGTCGGCTCGCAGGGCTGCCCGCTCGAACTGATCGCGGAGGGGATCGCCGAGACCTACCGGCTGGCCGAGGAGATCAACGAGTCGGTGGGCACCCAGCAGATCACCGGCATCGACATCGGCGGCGGGCTGCCCGTCAACTTCGACGACGACACGGTGAGCCCGTCCTTCGCCGACTACGTCGCGGCGCTCCGCGCGCAGGTCCCCGGCCTGTTCGACGGCCGGTACGGCCTGGTCACGGAGTTCGGCCGGTCCCTGCTCGCCAAGAACGGCTTCATCGGGGCGCGCGTCGAGTACACGAAGGACGCGGGCGGACGCCGTATCGCGCTCACCCACGCGGGGGCGCAGATCGCCACCCGTACGGTCTTCATGCCCGAGGCCTGGCCGCTGCGCGTCGGCGCCTTCGACGCCGAGGGCCGCCCCCGGACCGGGCCCCCGCTGGTCCAGGACGTGGCGGGCCCCTGCTGCTTCGCCGGAGACGTCGTGGCCCACGCCCGGGAACTGCCCGAACTGCGGGAGGGCGACTTCGTGGTCCTGTACGACACCGGGGCGTACTACTTCTCGACGCACTGGGCCTACAACAGCCTGCCCCGTCCGGCCGTGTACGGCTTCGTCGACGACCCGGGCGGAGGCGGTGTGCGCTTCGCTCCGGTCCGGGACGCGCAGTCGCTGGACTCGGTGGCGGCGGAGAGCGGGCTGGGCCACGCCGCCGCGCTGGTGGGCCTGAGTACGGGGGCCCGTGAAAAACAGTAGCCATGTACATAATATCTATGTACTGTATTTTTCATGAGCAGCACTCCCCCGAGCAGCACACCCTCCAGCCCGCCCTCCAGCAGTGCTCCCGAAGCGCCGACACCTGGGTTTCTCGTCTGGCGCCTCTCCATGAAGTGGCGCGTAGCCGTGGACAGGGCGCTGGCTCCGCTGGGCCTCACACACGCGCAGTACTCGCTGGTGGGATCGCTCCACGGTATGCAGCGGTCAGGCGTACGCCCCAGCCAGCGCCGCCTCGCGGACCACACAGGCCTCGAACCCCTGTACGTCTCCAAGCTGGCCCGCTCCCTGGAAACGGCCGGCCTGGTGGAGCGCACGCCCGACCCGGCCGACACCCGGGCGGTCCAGCTCGCTCTCACGGAAGAGGGCAGCGCGGTCGCACTGCGAGCGGTCGAGGTCGTCCAGGAGCTCATGGACCGGCTGCTGGCACCGCTGGGCGGCCTGGGCGGATCGGGGGCCGAGGCGTTCACCCGGACGCTGACGGCGCTGCTGGACGAGCCGACCACTTCCAAGGAGCAGCCATGACCAGCACCACCACCGTCAACGGCCAGATCATCGGCCAGGCCCACTACGCCACGCGAGCCGTGCTCGAGAGCGTGCTGGCCCGGTCCGGAATCACCTTCCACCAGGCGGTGGCGCTCAACGCGACCGCCGACGACGGCGGCGCGACGGAGCGGGACCGCCTCACCGACCGTATGACCGGCACCCTCAAGGTCGACGCGGACACGGCCACGACTGCGATCGACACGCTCATCGCGTCCGGACTCCTCACAGACACCGGCTCCCGCCTGGCGCTCACGACGAGCGGCAGCGCCCTCCAGCACGACATCCGGACCGGGACAGCCGAGATCACCGCCGGTCTCTACGCGGACCTGCCCGCCGAGGACCTGGCCACGGCCGGGCGCGTCCTTGCCACGGTCACGGAGCGGGCCAACGCGGTGCTGGCCGCCAAGTGACGCGCGGCCCGCGGCTCATCCCGCGGGCTGCGGCGAGGGCTCCGGCTCGGGCACGGGCTCCGGATTCGGGCTCGGCGGCGTCGGAATCGGATCCGGGGCAGGACCGGGCGGCACGGGACCCGGCGGCACGGGCGGCGGCGAAGGCACCGGCGTCGGCGGCCCCGGCATGGGCGTCGGCGCGGGCGGTACGGGGTCGGGATACGGGTGGGTCATCTCGGGCCTCCAGACTGCGGCGAAAGGCGGAGTGGATCTCATCTCCACCGTCTCCCCGTGCGGCTGCCCGCGCCTGCCGAGTCCATACGTACGGACCGTGCGACCGGAGGTCACAGAGGTCAGAGCAGCTCGGGATGCGACTCGAGCTGCTTCCTCGCCCCCTGCACCAGCTCTTCGGGAGCCTCGGGCGCCTGCTCGGGATGGCGCTGGGCCCACTTGGCGACGTACGGACAGAGCGGGACGACGGGAACACCCTGGCGCGCGGCCATGACGTAGAACTCGGCGGCCAGGGCGCCCGCGATGCCCTTGCCCGCGTGCTCCGGCTCCACGACCGTGTGCACGGCGACGAGGGCACCGGGCTCGGGATACATCACGAAGTACGCGATGACCCCTACGGCCTTTCCGTCCTCGTACGCCTCCAGTCTGCCGCGTTCCCGGTCGTCCCGGATCTCGACTGCGGTGTCTCCTGCTGCCATGACGGCTACTCCCTCGAACCGGTACGACGCGGGCGGGGCGGGCGGTGTCAGCCGCGCGCGGGAACGGCGTGCGGGCTGCGCTCGGTGCGGGTGCCCGGCACCGGTGCCGAGGCATCCGTGCCCAGAGCGACCACGCGGTTGTCGGCGTCGACGTGCACGATGCTCGGCGTGAGCGCACGGGCCTCGGCGTCGTCGACCTGGGCGTAGCTGATGAGAATGACCAGATCGCCGGGGTGCACGAGGTGGGCGGCCGCGCCGTTGATCCCGATGACACCGGAACCGCGTTCGCCCTCGATGACGTACGTCTCGAGCCTGGCACCGTTGTCGATATCCACAATATGGACAAGTTCGCCGGGAAGCAGATCGGCGGCGTCCATCAGGTCGGCATCAACCGTCACAGATCCGACGTAGTGCAGGTCGGCCTGGGTCACCGTGGCCCTGTGGATCTTCGACTTGAACATGGTACGCATCATCGAGGCACTCCATAATCTAGGCTCCCTGCCTGCGTATATGCAGGTCAAGTGCGGTGCCCTTACCTTACAACGAGACGCTAGTCCGGTCAGCTCCCCCGGACTCTTCGGAACTCGTCCTGACCACGTGTCACCGGACCACGTCCCCACACCGCCCGTGCCCGAGCGGATCGTCAGGGCGCGTAGCGCGAATGTTCGATGTGCCAGACGTAGGAGGCGGCGATGGCCTCCAGAGCTCGAGCGTGATCCGCAAGTCCTCCCACGGAACCGGTGGTGAGATCCGTGATGCGGCTGCGCACGATGACGGCCTCGTCTTCACACATCCGGGCAGCTCGTCGGAAAGCCGTCTCGATGTCGCAGTCGTACTCACGCATCAGCAGCGTGGGCAGGCTCAGCGGGCTCGGCCCCTCGTGGGCTGCTTCCTTGGCATAGGAAGCGACATCGTTGATCCATCCGGCGAGGTCGGCCACCGCCGATTCCAGCTCCCGGACCGCCGTCGAGGAACGCTGCTGCCGGGTGAGTTCGTATCCGAGGGCCACCTCCACGGCTGCCATGACGGTGCGTACGAAAACCGTGTGGGGGCGCATGGCCCGGTAGTCGCGGAACGTGATGTGGCCGGGGGTGTGGAGGTGGTGCGCCTCCCAGAGGATTCCGAAGAGGTTGTCGCGCAGGTGGGCGGTGATCCTCAGATACTGCGTGGGCGTGGCCCTCTCCTCGAAGCGGACCAGGAGGTCCCGCAGGGCGGCGCCGAAGACGCTCGGCTCGGCGGCGGACCGTTCGTCGTCGTGGCCGGAGAGCAGCTCGATGAATTCGGCGCTCCTGCGGACCAGTCCGGCGAGGTCGTCGGCTCCCGCGGTCTCGCCGCAGGTGTCGTCGAACGCTGTCAGCCACAGGAAGAGGTCGGCGCAGAGAAAGAGGCTGTCGATGTCGGCCGTCGGGAGGGTGCGGGCGATGCCCCGGCTCGTGATGTTGCACAGGGCCCTTCGCGCGCCCGCCGAGCCGATCAGCGGATAGGTGTCGAGCCAGTCGTTGGTGTGCCGTTCGATGGCGTCCACGTGAGGGCTGATGGGGAAGGGGCCGGGGAAGGAGTCACGGAGGTCCGGCATCGGCAGTGCGGCGGGGAGCGCAGGGGGCACTTCCGGAAGGGAGTCACTCATGCCGCAGCCTCCACGGCCGCACGCTTCCTGACCTCGATGATCATGCCTGTCCTCATCGTCCTGGAGATTCACGGGTGTCTGTCCTGATGGTCGAGCGGTTCAGAGGTGACGGATCCGCAGCATCTCCCGCGCTGCGAGGATCTCGGCTTCGATCATCGCAGCGGGCGCATAAAGGGTTTTGTCGTGCCACAGGGCAGGGTGCCGGGTGCCGGCGTCCCGTACGGCGTCCAGGTACGCCTCCGCCCGATCGAGGGCGCGGACCTGGCGTCGTCCGGGTGTGGGAGGGGCCGCGGAGAGCAGGATCTTGACGGCGTACGCGGTCTCCTCGGCGGTGCCGCCCCAGACGCCCCATGATCCGTCGTCCCGCTGAGTGTCCGCTGTCCAGACGACGGCTTTCGCGACCGCGGCGGAGGCATGAGGTCCGCCGTGCTGTGCCAGCGCGCTCACGCACCGCTCGGTGGAGTAGTACGGAGAGGCGTGCCACTTGTCGGGCCAGTGCCCTTCGGTCCCCTGCTGGCCGATCAGCCAGTCGCACAGCTTGTCCGCACGGGGATCGTCGATGCCGTCCTCCGGGGGGAGGCGCCGCGAACAGCCGCCCAGTGCCTGGAGTGCGTGGGCGTTCGCCGTGACCGACCCGGTGTCCTCCCCGATGTAGCAGTCGAAGTGGCTGCCGTTGTGGAACGGTTCGAGCGGGCCGGGGCCGTACGGTCGGCCGACCAGCGACGCCACCAGCACGGCCATGGCGGTGTCGTCGGCGTCCTTCATGAGGCCGGGTGCGCCGCGTACGCCTTCGGGATCGTAGATTTCGTCGACCCACCTGCGAATGGTGGGCAAGGTGGCGGTCGGCAGTCCTGCCCGGGCAAGCGCGGCGGCAACCCAGAGCCGTTCGAAGACACGGATCGGGGCTGCTTCGGGGAAGAGGCCGTCGTATCGGTGTGCGACGGGTTCCAGGTGGGCGATCGCTTGCTGCACGGCGGCAGGTGTATGTGATGCGGCCCAGGCGGCGGTGGCGGCCGGTGAGCTCCCCAGGAGACCGTCGATGTCGGGTGTGAGAGTGCGGGGTATGTGCCCGGCTATGCCTTCGAAGGTGTGGTGGAGCTTCATGGGGAGAGCACCCGCTGCCTCGAACCGTGCGGCGACGTACGCGGGTGCCCCCTCGTGATACCCGCCCGGTATCGCCACGGGGTCCGCCACGGCTCCACCGAGGCCGGGAACCTCTTCGGTGGCGTGGGCCAGGTGTTCGTTGATCTTGGAGACCAGGCCGGGGACGAGGAGCTCGGCTGCGGCGGTGTCGGGCCATGGGCCTGCCGGCGGAAGTGCACGCAGCGCCGTCAGGCCATTCGCCGCTGCGCCGGTGAGCCGGGACCTGACGTCCCCGGAGACGGCGGCCCGCCGGAGGACCGCCAGTGCGGCCTCCACCCCACTGAGTGTCGGGAGCAGGCGGTAGGGCTCCGGGCCTTCACCCCAACTGCCGTCGGCTGCCTGCTCATCGAGCAGATATCCGACCCTCCGCGCCTCACCGGGCAGCCAGGGTGCCGCTGAGATGACACGGGCTGTCTCGTACAGGGAGGGGCGGACACTGCCCCACCTGTCCTGGTCGACCCTGGCCACCAGATCAGCGGCCTGTTCGGGAAAGGTCGTGCCGGCGGGCGCATTGCTCATGGGGGTGATGTCCTCCTGGTGGTCGGGATGCATAGGGATGGGCGGTGCCGCCCTTATGCCTGGCGTGTGGTCGCAGCGTCGGCAAGCCGGCGCAGGGAGGCCGTCGTGACGCCTGGGAAGGGGGCCTCGTCCAGGGCTGCCAGTGCGGTGGTCCGTCGCACGGCGATCATTTCCTCGACGCTCTCCCGGGCGCCTGTGGAATCGAGGACGGTGCGGACCTCGTGGGCCTGGTCCTCGTTCAGGTCGCTCCGGCCGACGAGGCTGCGCAGGGTGCTCAACTCCGCGGGAGATGCTCGTTGGACCGCGAGCGCCATCAGTACGGTGCCTTTGCCCGCGCGCAGATCGTCGAGTACCGACTTGCCCGTGTCGACGGAATCACCGAAGACACCGAGGAGGTCGTCGCGCAGCTGAAACGCTTCTCCCAAAGGAATTCCGAAGGCGGTGCAGGCTTCCAGTACCGGTGCGGTGGCGCCGGCCAGGGCCGCCCCGATGTGCAGGGGGCGCTCTATCGTGTACTTCGCCGTCTTGTACCGGATGATGTGCAACGCCGTCTCGACATCGTCGGACAGGCGGCCGGTGGTCTGAAGGTCCAGGAGCTGGCCGTACATGACCTCACTCCGCATTTTCGCCAGGAGCGGCCGCACCTGGGCAAGCCGGCGAGGGGCGGCCCCCGCTGTCTCCAGCAGTTCGTCGGACCACACGAGCGCCAGATCTCCGAGGAGTACGGCGGCGCCGAGGCCGTGGGCCTCGGCCCTGTCGCGGCGCCCGCCGCTGTCGGTGTAGGCCATGGCCAGCGCGCGGTGCGCGGACGGCTGCCCGCGACGGATGTCGCTGTCGTCCATCACGTCGTCGTGTATCAGGGCGAACATCTGAAAGAGTTCGAGGCTGGCGGCCGCGCGTACAGCGGCAGCGGGGTCTCCTGTCGCCCCTGCCGCCTGCCATCCGTAGAGGCACAGCCGGGAACGCAGGCGTTTGCCGCCGGCCAGGAGCCTGCGGAGGGTGGACGTCAGGTGCAACAGCTCGGTACCCGGTGCCGTTCGGTCCTTGGAGTCCAGGAAGCCCGTCAGGGCGGAGCCCACCTCGTGGTGCAGAGGAGAGAGGTCAGGGAGAGCAGGAAGTATTTCCGTCATCGGTCGATCCCTTAATCGAGAACCGTCGTGGTGTTTTTCGTGCGCACAGGGGACGGGCCCGGGACAAGGACTCTCCTGGATGACGCGGTGGTGCCGACCACTTCTACGGACGGCACCACCGCGTCACAACGGCCGTGTGAGGCTAGGCCGATGGCCTCGACGCTGCGCTGAAGGCCGCATCCGCGGAGGCCGACCCGTCCTTGTTCCTGGGATCGACGGGACTCCGGGACCAAGGCGTTGCCCCCTTGGCGTCGGGGGTCAGCGGGGTGAACCGTGCGGGCAGCGCGGTGAGCGTCCGGTGAACGGCGCCTGCCCGGTAGGCGAGTTGGTCCTTGGGGACAGCCATCTCGATGTCCGGCAGATAGCTGACGAGCCGTTCGATCGCCGTCGTGGCGATGAGCAGTGCCACGTCACTGGCGGGACAGGCATGAGGACCGGCTGCGAAGGCCAGGTGCGCCTTGGTACCCGAGCGGTAGCCGTCCGACGGGGTGCCCGAGTGGGGGCAGGTGTTCGCGGCGGCGTACGAGACCATGACGGGCGAGCCCGCGGCTATGGCGGTCCCGTGGAAGTTGATGTCCTCCTTGGGCACGTGGAAGCTGTAGTTGGCCAAGGGCGACTCGTTCCACAGCGCGTCGTTGATCGCATGCTGGATGGGCAGACTGCCCGTGGTCAGCGTGCCGAAGTAGCGCTCGTCACTCAACATACGGACGAGTGTGTTCGCGATGAGGTTGACCAGCGGCTCGTTGCCCGCGCCGAGCGTGATCAGAATCTGGTTGGTGGCCTCTTCCTGGTTCAGGCCGTTGGGGTGGTCGATGAACCACGAGGTCAGATCCTGGCCGCGCTGGACGGACTTGGTGGCGTAGAGCGTCTGGAGGTAGGCGCCGAACGTCTGCCCCCCGGCTGCCTGCTTCTCCGGATCGCTGTCCATCATCGCCGCGAGAGCCCACACAAGCTGTGGGCCGTGTTCGTCCGGCATGCCGAACAGGGCGTTGAAGATCATCAGGGGCAGCTGCTGCGCGTACTGCCGGACGAGGTCGACGTTCCCGGTATCGGCGAAATCCTGGAGCAGTGTGTCCGCGTAGCGGCACGTCAGGGCGCGTACCTCGTGGGGGTCCAGGAGGCCGAAGCTGTCGGTGATCACACGCCGTAGGTGCGCGTGCTGCTCGCCGTCGGCGAAGAAGAGGCTCGGCCGCCACTCCACGAGGGGCCTGATCGGGCTGTCCTGCGGCACCTGGTGAAGCCAACTACGGGTGTCCTTGGACCATGTGTCCGTGTCCCGCAGGAGTTCGACTGCGGCCTGGTAGTCGGTGACCAGATGGACAACGACACCGGGGGCGACCTCGGCGACGCCAACGGGTCCCTGCCGGCGCAGCAGTTCATAGCTGCGCTGGGGGTTGGCAGCGTGCTCGGCCCCGTGCAGGGACACGGGCGCATCGGTCGGGGTGATGGTCACGAGGTTTCGGCTCCGGCTACGGCAGAGGAAATGGAATGGGCGGTAAGGGCGATGAGAGCTTCCAGGCTGCTCTTCATGTCACGGGCGTCGCAGGTGACCAGTGGGGTGGCCGCGTCGAGGTCGAGCTTCGAACGGAGCAGCTCTATCGGGTAGTCGGGTGAGTCAGGGAAGGTATTGACTGCGACTGCGTACGGCAAACCGCGCTCCTCGATGAGATCCATCACCTCGAAGGATTCGTCCAGGCGCCTGGTGTCGGCCAGGACGAGGGCTCCGAGAGCTCCGAAGGCGATGCCCTCCCACAGGGGAAGGAAGCGGCGCTGCCCCGGCGTTCCGTACAGATACAGAACGATCTTGTTGCCCGGCAGGGTCCGGCGGCCGAAGTCGATGGCCACCGTGGTCGTGGTCTTGTTGCGCAGACCGACGAGGCTGAGGTCGTCGGTGGTGGCCGCCGCGTCGGTCATGACCTCGTCGGTGTGCAGCGTCGGTATCTCTGACAGCGTTTGTATCGACGTCGTCTTGCCTACACCGATGGGGCCGGCCACAAGAATCTTGATGCGCTTGTGCGTCCCCTCCGGCAGGTAGACCGGGCGCGGGCTAGGCGACGAGGAGTTGGCGGAGTCCACTCAGAACCTCTTCCATGACTGCTTTCGACGGACGGTCTGCGCGCAACGCGGAGAGAGCGTCCGGGACCGGGTCGCTCGCCTCTAAATGCCCCTCGCTGACGAGCTGCCCCGCGATCATGAGGCTCGCTCCGACCGGGAGCTTGAGGTAGCCGGCGACCTCGATGACGCTGAGGGAGCCGTCCAGGACAAGTTCGACCATGCGCAGTTGTATCGGCGTGTGATAAGAGGGGAGAGGAAGGCCGGTGGCACGGAGGGCTGTCAGCCTGTCGAGGCTGCCGGCCGTAGGGGCCTCGGAGCCACCCGTTCCCAGATAGGGCGGAAGCAGCCTCCGCTCCCGGCTCATGACAGGCCGTCCTGGGCGCGGGCCGGAACGGACATACTCTGCTGGCCGAGCTTCATGGCCTGGCGGGCCATGGCGCCCGCAACCACACCCATGGGCATGTCGTCAGTGCCCGCAGCCGCGATCAGAGTGTTGTCCCCGGCCGGCATGACCATATAGATGCCGTGCTCGTTCTGCGTGGTCGCGGTGACGAGCGGTGTGTTCTCCGGCTGGCCCAGGGCCGTATTGGTGGCAGCCCGGGCCGCAGCGTAGAAAGCGGACGTCATCGCGCCTATGCCTTCCGCGTCGTCCCGCCCCAGATTCTCCGAGGTGGCCTGGACCATGCCGTCGCGGGTCATCGTCAGGGCATGCAGAACGCCCTTGATCTCGGTGATGGGTTTCAGGTACCAGGCGGCCTGATCGGGCTGGCTGTAGTTGTTGAGCGTCACGGTGTTTCCTCCGAATCGGTGGTTGCTCGGCCGCTGGCCAGCCCCTCCTGGAAGTCGTTCCAGGTGTCCTGGGCACGGCGAGGATCCTGGGGCCGGTACCGGGGAGCGACATCCTCGGTGGCTGATACCGCAGCGGTGCGCCTGTTGCGCTGAGGCAGTTCTGGCGCGGCGTCAGCAGCAGCGGCCGGGCTGCGGCTCGGCTCGGAGGATGCGGGCTGGGCAGGGACGGAGCGCTTGCGGACCTGGGGTGCCGAGGCGGGCAACGGAGCCATCGCGGAAGGGGGCTTCGCCTCCTCGTTCATCGAGGTGAGCAGGTTCGGCGGAATCGACAGCACGGCACGCACCCCTCCGTAGGCGGATTGGTGATTGATGGAGACGGCGAAGCCGTAGTCGGCCACCAGCCGGCCGACCGCGGCAAAGCCCTGCGACGGTGGGTCACCGAGCTCGGTGAGCATCACTTCCTGCTGGTCTCCCGACAGCAGGCGCGTCCCGCGGATGGTCGCCTCCGCGGTCATACCGGTGCCCGAGTCGTCGAACGTGATGCACACGTTGCCGTTCCCGGTCTGGATCACGCTGACCTCCACCATCAGGTCGTCGCGTGAATGCTCCAGCGCATTGGCCATCAGCTCCGCGCAGGCCATCGCGATGGGCTCGGCGGCACGTCCGACGACGCCGATGTCGGAGGACCGGAGCCGGGAGATGATCTGGATGCGTTCGAAGCCGCGCAGTCGCGAGGAAGCACCACCGATGATCTCGGTCACGTACGTGTCCTTGCGGACGTGCCCCGGCCAGGCCCCGTACGCCACGGCGGATTTCTGCAGGAGCCGCAGAAGCTGCTCGTTGAGGTGGTCCGCCTGGAGCAGCCTGCTGGTCAGGCTCTGCGGAGCGCTGAACTCGTGCTGCAGCTCGTCGATCTCCGTCTGCAGACGGTAGGAGAGCGCCTGCGCGTCCTGGTTCGTACCTCGCAGGGCAGCCCGGGCGGCAGCGTCCACACGGCGTCGTTCCTTGAGCAGACTGACGGATACGTGCTCGAGTACGGAGTCCAGGAGAAGCCCGTCGTCGGAACCGGCGAAGTTCTCGTGCAGCAGGCCA
Source organism: Streptomyces sp. NBC_00683 (assembly GCF_036226745.1). NCBI lineage: Bacteria > Bacillati > Actinomycetota > Actinomycetes > Kitasatosporales > Streptomycetaceae > Streptomyces > Streptomyces sp. NBC_00683. Next base: position 1,160,767 of record NZ_CP109013.1, read on the forward strand.
GGAACGGGATGGTGCGAACTGATCAGATTCAGTGCCAGCGCGGGCAGCCGCGCGGAGACGAGGTGACGTACCTCGTCGCGGAAATCGGCCGCATAGGCTTCGACCTCGTCGGCGTGGGTCTCAGCGGATTTCCTTTCCTTCGCTGCCGTCAGCGCACGCCCTTCGGCATCTCGCATACGGGATTCAAAGCCGTCGCGGGCAGATTCATATTCCTTGCCGCGCCGTATGTGTTTCTTGCGCGAGCGTGCCAGCAGCACCACAGCGACGGCCAAAAGGACTGTCACGGCGCCGAGTGCTATGGCGGATTCTGATACCAAGGTCACGGGAGAGGGGTCCTAGGGTCGGGTTCGAGCTTCCGGGAACTTGCCCGGCGGACACGTCGGCCGCAGAAAGGCAGGCTGCCATTTCCGCATACGCCTGGAGGGCCTGTCGGGCCCGTGGTCGAGCGGGGCATCCATGGGGTGTGAATGATCCGTGAAGATTGAGCAAGCGGAGGCGACCCTGCCGATCCTCGGTCGCCGAGGTGGCGCGGAGCGAATGAAGACAGCCGCGGAGGCGGCGCCGCGATGCTCGGCGGGTTCTCCCGGTCGACTATCGAACGCCACGTCACCACCACTGCCACGACAGGCCTTCCGATGGGCCACAGGGCCGTCTCCGGCCGTCGGTAACAGGGCGTCAGAATCCATCAGGGCTCCGTTGAGGACGGGGTCGTCGCAGGCGATATCCGGGCTCTCCGCCATCAAGCGGAGTGGTGCAGCAGCGACCTGGCATGCCAAATCGCCGTCATTGTACGGGGGTTGAAGCGCTTGCGCAGGGTGGGGCGAGTGCGACAACCGGAGCCTATTCAGGGCGAAGTGGATCATCGCTGCAGCGGCCCCTGTCGCGGAAGGGAGCATCCTCCCCGCACGCCCTGGGCAGTTCATCACCGCTCACCGGAGGGCGAGAGCACGGCTGCGCCAACTCGGATATCCATAGGCGGGTTGGTGGTTGTTCCGTGATTACGGTCGGGTGAGGTGCGGCCGATCGCGGACGCGTGGGGAGTTGCTACGAACGGAGCCGGATGAAAAACTCGGGCCCCCGTTCGATAACGATGCTGCTGCTGACCGGAGATGAAACGGCCCAGGCCCGGTAGGGGCAGGAGACAGCCCGTCAGGGGTCTCTGTTCAGCGCTGCACCGGCTTTATGTCACCCGCTCCCCGGTCCGTGAGAACCATGGAATCCCGGACGTGCCTGAATTCATGGACACCTCGGACGACGGGCCAGGGAAGGGAACGGGTCCTGATCCCGCACTCGCATGTGTCAACGGCGGAGCACGCCCGCAGGGCCTCCGCCCTGCTCCTCGTCGCGATCGGTCTGTCGTACGCAGGAGAGGACCACCACGAGCGGCCAGAACGACTGCGCGAAGGTCAGGACGCGCTCGGCGGCTCCAGCCGTGTCGTGGGCGAACAGTGCCATCAAGAACCAGACACCGCCGATCCACATCAGCACGGTCGCCATGAACGAGGGACCTGGGCGCAGACCCCACGGCGCGCTCCGGTCCGGTGGCGTGCCGGTCGGACGCCGCTCGCTCGCACGGCGTTGGCCCGGGGCTCGCCGCACCGCCAGAATCGGCCACACGGCGAGAAGCGAGAAGCCGACCGCCACCACCGCGCCATGGTCCAGCGAGCCCCCGCTGCTCGGCGCCGGAAACAGGACCAGCAACATCGCCGACACTCCGCCGCCGGCCAGCGCCACACGTCCGGGGGATGCTGCGGACCGCAGCCCGCAGGCGGTGATCACGTGGCAGGCGCCCAAGGCCACCAGGGCCGAGGTCATCACCCAGTACCCGTCAGCACCCCTGGCGGCAAGGGTGCTGATCGTTCGCGAGGCGGGATCGTAGTCGCGCCCGTGGAGCACGGCCGAGATCGCCCAGCCGCCGACCAGCAGAATCGGAGCGCACACCGAGGAGAAAAGGGCCCACCAGGGGACAGACCGGCGCATCAGAGCACCGTAGAACATCCCGTCACTCGGTTCTCGGCGCACACGCGGCCCACGGGCCGTTCAGCAAGGTGGCCCCGCACCGCCCGCCCCGCCCCGCCCCGGTGGAGTGCCGGGGCGGGCGACGGATTCCCCGATGTCAGAGCGACGTCATGACGTGCTTGATCCGGGTGTAGTCCTCGAAGCCGTACGCCGAGAGGTCCTTGCCGTAGCCGGACTTCTTGAACCCGCCGTGCGGCATCTCGGCGACGAGCGCCATGTGGGTGTTGATCCACACGCAGCCGAAGTCGAGGTTCTTGGACATCCGCATCGCGCGGGCGTGGTCCTTGGTCCACACCGAGGAGGCCAGCGCGTACTCGACGCCGTTGGCGTACTCGAGCGCCTGGGCCTCGTCCGTGAACGACTGGACGGTCATGACGGGACCGAAGACCTCGTTCTGGATGATCTCGTCGTCCTGCTCGAGGCCGGAGACGACGGTCGGGGCGTAGAAGTAGCCCTTGTCGCCGACCCGGTGGCCGCCCGCCTCCACCTTGGCGTGCTCGGGGAGCCGCTCGATGAACCCGCTGACCTGCGCCAGCTGGCCCGCGTTGTTGAGCGGGCCGAACAGCACGTCCTCGTCGTCCGGCAGGCCGGTCTTCGTGTCGGCGGCCGCCTTGGCGAGCGCGGTGACGAACTCGTCGTGGACGGACTCGTGGACCAGGATGCGGGTCGCGGCCGTGCAGTCCTGGCCGGCGTTGAAGAATCCGCCCACCACCAGGTCCTCGACCGCCTTCGCCAGGTCGGCGTCCTCGAAGATCACCGCCGGGGCCTTGCCGCCGAGCTCCAGGTGGACGCGCTTGACGTCCTTGGCGGCGCTCTGGGCGACCTGGATGCCGGCGCGTACCGAGCCGGTGATCGAGGCCATCGCGGGCGTGGGGTGCTCCACCATCAGGCGGCCGGTCTCGCGGTCGCCGCAGACCACGTTGAAGATTCCGCGGGGCAGGTCCAGCTCGTCGAGGACACCGCCGATGATCTCGGCCATCAGCACCGTGGACGCCGGGGTGGTGTCCGAGGGCTTGAGCACCACCGCGTTGCCGGCCGCGAGCGCGGGGGCGAACTTCCACACCGCCATCAGCAGGGGGTAGTTCCACGGCGCGACCTGGGCGCACACACCGACCGGCTCACGGCGGATGATGGAGGTCAGGCCCTCCATGTACTCGCCGGCCGAGCGGCCCTCCAGCAGCCGCGCCGCGCCCGCGAAGAAACGGACCTGGTCGATGGCGGGGGCGAGTTCCTCGCTGAGGGTGAGGTGGAGCGGCTTGCCGGTGTCCCGGCTCTCGGCGGCGACCAGCTCGTCGGCCCGTGCCTCCATCGCGTCGGCGATCTTCAGCAGTGCGCGCTGTCGCACGGACGGTGTGGTGTCGCGCCAGACGGGGAATGCCGCGGCTGCGGCGGCCATCGCCGCGTCGACGTCTGCCGCCCCCGAGAGCGGTGAGGTCGCGTAGACGTCGCCGGTGGCGGGGTCCACCACATCGAGCGTGCGACCGTCAGAGGCATCGGCGAGCGCACCGTCGATGTAGTTGCGGAACGTGGTGCTCATAGAAGCGTTTCTCCTGCTCAGACGGCGGTACGGGCGGACAGGTGCTCGTGGACGGCGGTCCAGCGGCCTTCGTCGGCGCGGGTGAAGACGATCGTCTCCCGCTCCTGGACCGTCTCCTCGCCGGCCTCGGTGGCGACCCGGGTCTCCACGTCGTGGCTGAAGACGGCCGTGTCGCCGAAGTGCTGGATCAGCTGTGCGGACGAGGTACAGCCGAGGATGCGGAAGCCGTCCTGCTCCACCCACCGCTGCCAGAGCGCGCGGTACTCGGCCGTGGAGCCGAGCCGCTCCGGGGTGGTGTGGAAGACGAAGGTCGCGTCCGGGGCGAAGGCGCCGAAGTAGTCGTCGAGACGGCCCTCGGCGAAGGCCGCGACGAGCGCGTCGGCGGCGGCCCGGATTTCCTGGACGGTGGTGGTGCTCATGCACAGCTCCTGGTCACGGGCGTTCCGGCGGGCGGTGCCGGAACGCCCGGCTTCGGTTACGGGGTGTCGGCGAGGGTTCAGTGGGCCGCTGCGGGCTCCGTGACGGTCTCCTCGTCGCCGCCGGTGATCGGCGGCACGGAGGCGTCCGACGCCCGGACGAAGCGGGGGCCGGCCGGTCCGTAGACGGCGCGCGGCTCGGGGAACGCTGCGAGCAGGGCGAGGTGGAGCACGGTCGCGAGGACGAGGCCGACCGGCAGCGAGATGTCCGTGCCGTTGGCGAGGTTGCCGAGCGGGCCGACGAACTGGCCGGGCAGGTTGGTGAAGAGGAGGGCCACGACGGCGGAGACGAGCCACGTGGCCATCCCGCGCCAGTTCCAGCCGTTCGTGAACCAGTAGCGGCCGCCGCGCTGGCGGCGGTTGAAGACCTGCAGCGCCTCGGCGTCGTACCAGCCGCGCCGGGTGACGTACCCGAGCGCCATGACGATCATCCACGGTGCGGTGCAGGTGATGATCAGCGTGGCGAAGGTGGAGATGGACTGGGCGAGGTTGAGCGCGAAGCGGCCGACGAAGATGAACGCGATGGACAGGGCGCCGATGAAGAAGGTCGCCTGGACGCGGCTGAAGCGCGTGAAGACGCTGGAGAAGTCGAGGCCCGTGCCGTAGAGGGCCGTCGTGCCGGTGGAGAGGCCGCCGATCAGGGCGATCAGGCAGAGCGGCAGGAAGTACCAGCCGGGCGAGATCGCGAGCAGTCCGCCCACGTAGTTGGGGGCGGCCGGGTCGACGTACTTCGCGGCCTTCGACGCGATGATCGACGCGGTGGCCAGGCCGAAGAGGAAGGGCAGCAGGGTGGCGATCTGGGCGAGGAAGGCGGCCCCCATCACCCGGCGGCGCGGGGCCCCGGCCGGGATGTAGCGGGACCAGTCACCGAGGAAGGCGCCGAAGGAGACCGGGTTGGACAGCACGATCAGCGCGGCGCCGATGAACGACGGCCAGAACAGCGGGTCGGCGGTGGAGGCGAAGGCCCCCGCGTACCCGGGGTCGAAGTCGCCCGCGAAGGCGAAGGCACCGAGCACGAAGAGGGCCGACGCCGCGAGCACCGCGATCTTGTTGACCAGCAGCATGAACCGGAAGCCGTAGATGCAGACCACGAGGACGAGCCCGGCGAAGATCGCGTACGCGATGCCGTAGGTGACGTCCGACTCGGGGAGGTCGACGAGCCGGTGCGCGCCGCCGACGAGCGCGTCGCCGGAGGACCACACCGAGATCGAGAAGAAGGCTATGGCGGTGAGCAGGGAGAGGAACGAGCCGACGACCCGGCCGTGCACGCCCAGGTGCGCGGAGGAGGAGACGGCGTTGTTCGTGCCGTTGGCGGGGCCGAACAGTGCCATGGGGGCCAGCAGCAGCGCACCCGCGACGAGGCCGAGGACGGTCGCCGCGAGACCCTGCCAGAAGGAGAGGCCGAAGAGGATCGGGAAGGCGCCCAGCACACAGGTCGCGAAGGTGTTGGCACCGCCGAAGGCGAGCCGGAACAGATCGATCGGGCGGGCCGTGCGGTCCTTGTCCGGGATCCTCTCGACACCATAGGTCTCGATTTCGGTGATCGAGGTCGTCACGGGTGGCTCCATCTTCCGTTCATGCATGGGGACGGTCCCACAGTGTGTGGCCCATGCACGATCTTCGACAACTGTGCAGATCACGGAGCAGTAGGCTCTCTTCTGTGGCCAGCAACAAACTCACCGTCGAGGATCTGCTCTCCTTCCCCGCACTCCAGCTCACCGTGAAGGCCGGCGGCGACGGTCTGGGCCGGTCCGTGTCCTGGGCGCACGCCATCGAGCTCGCCGATCCGACACCCTGGCTCCTGGGCGCCGAGATGATCATGACGACGGGTCTGGCGGTGCCCCGTACCGCGGCCGGGCAGCGCGCCTACCTGGAGCGGCTGGACGATGCCGGGGTGTCCGCACTCGCGCTCTCCGCACAGCTGCACATGCCCCCGCTGCACGACGCGTTCTTCCGCGCGGCCGAGGAGCGGGGCTTCCCGGTCCTCGAAGTGCCGCTCTCCGTGCCGTTCATCGCTGTCGCCCAGGAGGTGGCGGCCTCGGTCCAGGAGGACGCCAGGCACCGGCTGGGCGCACAGCTCCAGGTGTTCGGCTCGCTGCGCTGGCTGGTCGCCGAAGGCCTGGACACTCCGACACTCCTGCGCCGCCTGGAACGCCTGTCGGGTTACGACGTCTACCTGTGCACGCCGCAGGGCCGTCCGCTCCTGCCCGGCGTCCCCACCCCGGATCCCGGAGTCCTGCCCGCCTCCGTCGACGCCCCACCGACGATCCCCGGCGGATTCGTCCTCCCGGTTCCCGCGCCCGGCGGCCCGGCGGGCTTCCTCGTCGCGTACGAGCGTCAGGGCGCCCAGCCCGCGGGCATCGCCGTCGTCCAGCACATCGCCACCGTGGCGGCGCTGCGGCTGGCGATGGTGCGCAACGAGCGCGAGACCCTGCGCCGCGAGGGCGCGGAGACGCTGGCCGAACTGCTGCAGGAGGTGCTCGACCCGGAGGCGGCGCGCCGCCGGCTCGCCCGGCACGCGATCGAGGGCGACACCGTGCTCCTCGTGGTGCGCCACACCACGGACGAGGCGCTGCTGCTCTGCCTGGAGGACCATCCCCATCTGCTGCTCACCTGGGGCGAGGACCGATACGTGCTGGGAGCGCCGGAGCTGGCGGCAGCCGTCGGTGAGCTGCCGGGCGTGGCGGCCGGGATGAGCCGCCCCTTTCTGCCGGGCGCCGCGCTGAAGGTCGCCCAGCGCGAGGCGCTCTGGGCGGTCTCCAAGGCCGCGGAGTCCGGCCGCCCCGTCGTCCGGTACGGCGACGACTCGACCGGCCGGTGGCTGCCCGACGACCCCGCCGTCCTGACCGCACTCGTCGAGCATGTACTCGGCGAGGTCCTGCGCTACGACGAGGCCCACGACTCGCAGTTGCTGGTGTCCGCACGCACCTGGATGGAACGCGACCGCCGCACGGAGACGGCTGCGGCTGCGCTCCACATCCACCCGAACACCCTCGCCTACCGCCTGCGCCGCTTCGGCACACTCGCCCGGCGCGACCTGGCGTCGACGGGCGCCCTGGCCGAGGTCTGGCTGGCGATCCAGGCAGCGGGAGCGCTCGGCCTCACCGACTGACGGGGCGCGGGGCGGGGCAGGATCTGGGCGTACCTGGCGGGGCCGGTGACGGCGTCACGCCGCGGCCTCGTACTCGGCGACCCGGGCGAGGAGTTCGGCCCGGCCGATGGGGTCGGCCCGCGTCGCCGGTACGGTGCACGCGTGGGCTCCGGCGACCGCGCCGTAGAGGCCGCACCGCAGGGGCGGCTCGCCGGTCAGATGGCCGAGGAGATAGCCGGCCGCGAAGGCGTCGCCGGCACCGTTGGAGTCCACCACGGGTCCGGGGGGTGTGACGGCGGGGATGTGGCTCAGCTCCCCGTCGACCAGCAGGTACGCGCCCTCGGCCCCGGCCGTCGCGACGACCGCGCCGGCCCGGCCGCGCTCCGCCGTCCGGCGCATGGTCCCTTCCGTGTCCGTCAGGGCGGTGGTGGACAGGAAGACGATGTCCGCCTCGTGGGCGAAGGCCTCGTGGTAGGGGTTTGCACCGTCCCAGTTGTGCAGGTCGGTCGAGATGCTCACGCCGCCCTCCCGCAGCTCGGGGAGGGCGAAGGCGCACGGGTAGGTGATGGAGACGTGGGCGTGGCGGCTCCTCGCGGCCAGGGCCCGGACCGTCGCCGGCGGCAGCCGGTCCTCCTCCCGCGAGCGGCTGTCGTCGTACAGGGACAGCCGCCGTCCGTCGGGGCCGACGAGATTGACCGCCCGCTTGGTGCCGCCGGGCAGGGGTACTTCGGTCAGTGCGATGCCCCGGTCCCTGTGCAGAGCGCGCACCAGGTCGCCCGCGTGGTCGTCGCCGATCATGTCGAGGTGGTGGGTCCGCAGGCCGAGCGCGCTCACCCCGAGAGCGACGAAGTCCCCGGTCTGCCCCGCCCGCGTCTCGATCCCCGGCCGCACCATGTAGCTGTCGGCGTAGGGCAGAGGCAGCTCGGGGACGTACACGATCGTGTCCACACCCGCGCCTCCGAGGACGAGCACGTCGGTCTCGGTGTTCATGGCGTTCCTCTCGAACCTGACGCGGGGCGAGGGTGAGGCGTCGACGTCCCTCGCGGCCGACCGGGCGCACCGTCAACTGTGGTCGACGACGGGTGAGTCAATCAGGCCGTCACGGTTCGAGCAAGAACTTGCAGAGAATTTCCGCAACTTGTTGCAGGCTGGCTCTCGGATCAGCCCTGGTCCTCCTTGATCATGTCCGCGCACTTCTCCCCGATCATCATCGTCGTGATGCACGGGTTGACCGCGGGCAGGAACGGCATCACGGACGCGTCGGCCACCCGCAGACCCCGCACACCCTTCACACGCAGCCGCGGATCGAGGACGGCCTCGGGGTCGTCGGTGGCACCCATCCGTACCGTGCCCGCCGGGTGGTAGACCGTGTTGTGGGTCCGGCGGATGTAGTCGAGCAGCTCCTCGTCGGTCCGGGCGTCGGCCCCGGGCGCCAGTTCCGTGCCCGCCCAGGAGGCCATCGGCGCCCGGGAGACGATGTCCCGGGCGAGCCGCAGCCCGTGGGTCATCACCCGTACGTCGTGCTCGTCGGTGAAGTAGCGCGGGTCGACCCGTGGCTTGTCCCGGAAGTCACGGGTGCGCAGCCGGACCGTGCCCATCGAACGGGCGCGGGTGACGTTGGGCGTGAGACAGAAGGCGTTCTCGGAGGTCGGGTATCCGCGCCGGTAGGTGTTCATGTCGAAGGGCACGGACCCGTAGTGGAACATCAGGTCCGGGCGGTCGAGGCCGGATTCGGTGTCGGCGAAGATGCCGATCTCCCACCACTGGGTGGACGTGGTGACCATGGGCTGCAGCGCCTCCCACATGATCACCCCCTCGGGGTGGTCCTGGAGGTGGGCGCCGACCGCCGGCGAGTCGACGCGTACCTCCACCCCGGTCTCACGCAGGTGCTCCGCCGGGCCGATCCCGGACAGCATCAGCAGCTTCGGCCCGTCGATGGAGCCGCAGGACACGACGACTTCTCTCCGCGCGCCGACGGTTCGCGTATGGATGAGGTCGGGTGCCAGGTACTCGACGCCGGTGCACCGTTGTTCGGCGTCCAGGATCAGGCGCTTGGCCTGTAGTCCTGTGCGTACTTCCAGGTTGGGACGCCGGCCGAGAATCGGGTGCAGGTAGGAGACGGACGCGGACGAACGCGTCCCGTCGGCGCGGGCGTTGATCTGGAACCAGTGTGCCCCGCGGACGACCGTCGTACCGGTGTTGAACGGCGTGGTGGGGATTCCGGCCGCCGCGCATGCCTCCAACAGGGCTGCTCCGCACGGGTCGTTCGGCGGGATCGTGCGGATGGTCACCGGGCCGTTGCGCCCGTGGTGGTCGCCGGGCGCGTCGTTGGTCTCCAGCCGCCGGTAGAGCGGATAGCAGTCCGCGGCGCTCCAGCCCGTGCACCCGAGGGCGGCCCATTCGTCCAGGTCCTCGGCCGGCGCCCAGAAGGCGATGCAGGAGTTGTGGGACGAGCAGCCGCCGAGGACCTTGGCGCGTGCGTGCCGCATGAAGCTGTTGCCGTTGTCCTGCGGCTCCACCGGGTAGTCCCAGTCGTAGCCGGATTCCAGCAGCCCCATCCACCGGTCGAGCCGCAGGATGTTGTCGTCGCCGACGTCGGAGGGACCGGCCTCCAGTACGCAGACGGTGACGGACGGGTCCTCGGACAGCCGGGCCGCGACGACCGCGCCGGCCGTGCCCCCGCCGACCACCACGTAGTCGAACTCGTCCTGCGCTTGGCTCTCAGCCGGCATCTGTGTCTCCAGAGGTCATGGGGTGCGGGCGGCTCGGGTCTTTCGTTTGGATCAGGCCGGATCACGGACCCCCGCGAGCCCGGCGTGATCCGAACGAGAGGCCCTAGCCGCGCGGTGGCGCGGGCGGAGTCGGGTCGGGCACCTCGGTGCGGTGGGCCTCGAGTACGCCCGTCTTGTGCCGCTGCACGAACCAGTAGTAGGCGAAGCCGCCGAGCGCGACGACGCCGATGAAGAGGAACGCGCCCCAGCGCAGATACCAGTGCTGCGCCCCCGTCGCGTTGTAGACCTCGGCGCGCGGCCAGGCGAGGTTGAGCGACATGGCCGCTCCCCACAGCACGGCGATGATGTTGATGGGCAACCCGAACCTGCCGAGCGAGAAGCTGCCCTCGACGGGCTTCCAGGTGCCCCGCAGCCGGCGGATCAGCATGGGGGTCGTGACCATCAGATAGGCCAGATAGATCATGATGATCGCGATGCTCGTGATCACCGAGAAGATCTGCGGCTGGTTGACGTTGATCACCAGGATGATGACACCCACCACGCCGATGACGACGGCAGGCACCACCGGGGTCTGGAAGCGGGGGCTGACCCGGGCGAGGACCGAGCCCGCGGGAAGGTTGTTGTCGCGTGCCATGGCGAACATCAGCCGGATGCCCGCGGCCTGCACGGCCAGCACGCAGACGGTGATCGCGATGACCACGCACCACAGGAAGATCTCGCCGATGGTCGAACCGAGAACCTCCAGCACCACGTACTGCAGGCCGCCCGTCGACAGCTCCTTCGCGGCCAGGTCCGGCACCGACAGCAGCGCGAAGAGCAGGATCAGACCGCCGATGATGAATGACGCGACGAGCGCGCGCAGGATGGCGCGGGGCGCGTTGCGGGTCGGGTTGTGGGACTCCTCGCCGAGCGACGACGCCGTGTCGAATCCGTACATGACGTACGCGGACGCGAGCGAGGCGGTGAGGAAGGCGCCGAAGTAGCCGAGGGTCTGTCCCTCGCCGAGCCCGTATGTGTCCGTCAGGGCGGTGCTGGGACCCCGGGTGATGTGCGCCGCCAGAAAGATGATCAGGCCGACCGCGGCGATCAGCTCGATGAACACGCCCGCCGAGTTGATCCGGGCCATGAGCTGGACGCCGAAGGCGTTGACCAGGGTCGAGAAGAGGATCAGGACCGTGCCGAGGAGAACGGCGTTGGCCGCCGCGTCGTTCTTGCCGGTGCCGTCGCCCACGAACTGGAACCCGCTGTCGATCGCCGGGAGCGTGATCTGGTAGGCGAGCGCCACGGCCGAGAGCGTGACCATGGTGGCGGTCATCATCATCCAGCCGCCGAGCCAGCCGATGTGCGGGCCGCCCATGCTCTTGGCCCAGTTGTAGATCGAGCCGGCCACCGGGTAGCGGGCGGCGAGCTCGCAGAAGCACAGGGCGACCATCAGCTGGCCGGCGAAGACCATGGGCCAGGACCACCAGTAGGCCGGGCCGCCGAAGTTCACGCCGAAGTAGAACAGCTGGAAGGTGCCGGTCAGGATCGAGATGTAGCTGATCCCCGCGGCGAAGGTGTGGAAGTTGCCCAGGGTTCGCTTGAGTTCGGGCTTGTAGCCGAGCTCGTGGATCGAATCGTCGTCGTGGGTGCCGTCCGCCCTGGTGCCGGGGGGCGGCGTGCTGGTCGCGCCGGGACCTGTCGGGTCGGGGCCTGTCGGACTGGAATGACTCACTCGAACCACCTCTGCGGCCGGGCTGCGGTGTTGCGCCAGATGTGCTTGGCCTCCTGGTACTCCGCGAGACCGGCGGGGCCCAGCTCACGGCCGACGCCGGACTGCTTCATTCCGCCCCACTCGGCCTGCGGTACGTACGGATGGAAGTCGTTGATCCACACGGTCCCCGCGCGCAGGCCCGCGGCCACCCGGTGGGCGCGCTCGCCGTCCTGCGTCCAGACGGCCCCGGCCAGTCCGTAGACGGTGTCGTTCGCCAGGGCGACGGCCTCGCCCTCGTCCCGGAACCGCTCCACGGTCAGGACCGGGCCGAACGACTCCTCCCGTACGACCGTCATGTCCGGGGTGCACTCGTCGAGCACGGTCGGCAGGTAGTAGAAGCCGCTCTGCAGCGACGGGTCGTCCGGGCGGGCGCCGCCGCAGCGCAGTACGGCGCCCTCCGCCAGCCCCGCGGCCACGTACGCCTCGACCTTGTCGCGATGCGCGGCCGAGATCAGCGGCCCGCTGCGGGCGTCCTCGTCGAACGGCCCGCCGAGCCGGATGGCCCTGGCGCGCCGTACCAGCTCGTCGACGAACGTGTCGTGCAACTCGTCCTGGACGAGCAGCCGCGCACCGGCCGAGCAGACCTGCCCGGCGTGCAGGAACACCGCCATCAGCGCGTAGTCGACCGCGGTGTCGAACTCGGCGTCGGCGAACACGATGTTGGGGTTCTTGCCGCCCAGTTCGAGCGCGATCTTCTTCACGGTGGGTGCGGCCGCCGCCATGATGAGCCGGCCGGTGACCAGGCCGCCGGTGAAGGAGACCATGTCCACACGCGAGTCCTCGCTCAGCGGCGCGCCCGCGGTGGCTCCGGCGCCGAGCACCAGGTTCGCGACACCGGGCGGCAGTCCGGCCTCGGTGAGCGCCTTCATCAGGAGGATCGCGGTGTGCGGGGTCAGTTCACTGGGCTTGAGTACGAAGGTGTTGCCCGCGGCGAGCGCGGGGGCCACCTTCCAGGCCGTCTGCAGCAGCGGGTAGTTCCACGGCGTGATCAGCGAGCAGACGCCCACCGGTTCGTGGACCACTCTGCTGTCGATCCCCCGGTCACCCGTGTCGACGACGCGGTCGGTGCCGCCGGATGCGGCCAGGTTCCCGAAGTAGCGGAAACAGTTCGCGATGTCGTCCATGTCGTACTCGCTCTCCACGAGCCGCTTCCCCGTGTCCAGGGTCTCGGCTCTGGCGAACGCGTCCTTGTCCCGTTCCACCAGGTCGGCGACGCGAAGCAGCAGTCGGCCGCGATCGGCGGCGGGCGTACTCGGCCACGGCCCCCGGTCGAACGCCTCACGCGCCGCGGCCACTGCCGCGGCGGCGTCCTGCGGACCCGCCTCGTCGACGGTGGCGACCGGGGCTCCGTCGGCAGGGCAGCGGATCTCACGTGTTCCGCCCTCGATCGCGGCGCTCCATCGGCCGCCGATGAACAGATCGGGCATGCGTCCCTCCGGGCCCGCACGAGGAAGGGGAAGGAGATGTAGCCGACCGTGCTGAGCTCGACACCCAAAGTAAGCTCCCGTCGGCATGCTCGCGCGCCGAGCGGCGCCGTTGCCCCGCCCGGACGCCCGGGCCGTGTTCCGCACCGGCTCGTCCTGATCAATGATGAGGTGCCGGGCTGCCGTCCTCGGTACGGCACCGGCTGACCCAGGAAGGGGTTCCGCGTGCGGGAAACGAAGCCGGACCGGTCGGACGATCGCGCCGTCCACGGCTCGGACGAAGAAGCCGACGTGATCGTGGTGGGGGCGGGCCCCGCGGGCTCGTCCGCGGCCTTCCACCTCGCCCGGGCGGGTGTCGATGTCCTGCTCCTGGAGAAGGCCGAGTTCCCTCGGGAGAAGGTGTGCGGGGACGGCCTGACCCCGCGGGCGGTGCACCAGCTCATCCGGATGGGCGTCGACATCAAGGCTCCGGGATGGACGCGTTCACGCGGGATGCGCTGGGTGGCCGGGGAGCATCAGGTGCACATCGACTGGCCCGCTCTGGGGCGCTATCCGGACTTCGGCCTCTCGCGCAGTCGTCATGACTTCGACGACATCCTGGCCCGCCACGCCGTTGCCGCCGGAGCACGTCTGCGCAACGGGGTGAAGGTGACCCGGCCGGTGACCGACCGGGCCGGCCGCATCACCGGCGTCGGCGCCACGGCCGGGGACAAGCAGCAGATGGTCTTCCGCGCGCCGATCGTCATCGCCGCGGACGGTGCCTCCGCCCGCCTCGCCCTCGGTATGGGCCTGCAGCGGGACATGAACAGGCAGATCGCGACAGCTGCCCGCCGCTACTACCGCAGCCCGGAACGTTCCCAGGAGGAGTACCTGGAGTTGTGGGCGGATCTCCGCTTCCCGGGAAGCCGTCACTACCTGCCCGGGTACGGCTGGATCTTTCCCATGGGGGACGGCCGCGTCAACGTCGGGCTGGGTGCGCTGCCCCACCGGCGGCACGGCACCGCGGACCTGCGGGCCACGCTGGACGAATGGCTGGCCCGCACTCCGCCCGACTGGGGACTGCGTGAGGAGAATGCCGAGGGCCCCGTCCGGAGTGCGGCGCTTCCCCTGGGGTTCAACCGCCACCCGCTGTACACCCGCGGTCTTCTCCTCGTCGGCGACTCCGGAGGCATGATCAGCCCCTGGAACGGGGAGGGCATCGGCCAGGCGATGGAGGCCGGCGAAGTCGCAGCCGAGAGCGCGGCGCTGGCCCTCGCGCGTCCTCCGGGCCCGGGGCGGGAGCGGGTGCTGCACGGCTACCCGGTCGAGATGAACCGCCGCTGGGGCCGTTACTACCGTCTCGGCAACGCGGCCGCCGACATCGTCTTCAGCCGTTCGGGTTTCCAGCCGATCCTCAACCGCTACGTCATGGGATCACCCTTCCTGCTCAACACCTTGGCCCGGATGCTCACGAACCTCACGGACAAGCCCTCGCACGACGTGATCGACCATGTGCTCAACACCGTCGTCCGGCTGGTCCCCGCACCGAAGGTGCGCAGGCGCTGACCTCGTGCCCCGCGCGGCCGACGACGATCGCTCGCGGCCGGTCAGGCCGGGCCGGCGAACGGCCGCGAGCAGACGGAGCGCAGTGCGCGCGTCAGTGCCGTCGTGCGGAGGCGGTCGAAGTGCCGGTCGCGCTGTACGAGTGTCTGGGCAGCCCTGAGTGTGCCGACGCAGGAAGGGGCCGCGCGTGCTGCCACGGAGGCGGCGATCGCGTGGACCAGGCCGGCATTGACGCGGTTGATCTCCTCGCGCACTTCTGTGAGGTCGGGGCGGTCCGTCGGTGCGCCGGCGGGGTTCGCGTCCCAACTGCGGTGCAGAGCGCGCTGTACGAGCTTGTTCGCCTCGATCTGGTCCCGGAGGATCCGTACCGTCGCACCGGAATCGGCTCCCGCTTCACGGGCCTGCCGCGCCGCCGTGTCGAGGACCTGCTTCTCGCGGACCGGGTCGTCGACAGGGCTGCCCGTCCCCCATTTGGCGGCGGCGACGAGCTCGGCCGTGACGAGACGCCGGGCCGAGAGGTCGGCGAGCGGGCGGAGCCGGGCGAAGGTGTCCCCGCCGTGGCGCGCGCCGGCTGCGGGGGCTGTGGAGGCCGGGCCGGCGCAGACGGCGGCCGCGACCGCCCCCACGAACAGTAGGCGCCTTGCGTACGCGGTCGGTCGCATGGGCGGATCGTACGGTTCCGTGCCGGCCCGCCCGGCGTCACACGCCGGGCGGGCCGGGCTCCGCGCGGGGGCGGACACCTCCCCCACGCGGGTCTCAGGGCGCGCTGCGGTCCGCTGTCGCCTCCGGTTCCCGGCTCAGTGCGCCCGGCCACCACGCGACGCGTCCGATGTCCCTGACCAGGGCGGGCACCAGGAGCGAGCGGACGACCAGGGTGTCGAGCAGGACGCCGAAGGCGACGATGAACGCGATCTGGACCAGGAACGCGAGTGGGATCACGCCCAGGGCCGCGAAGGTGGCCGCCAGGACGACGCCGGCCGAGGTGATGACCCCGCCGGTGGTCGTCAGCCCGCGCAGCACGCCCTGCCGTGTGCCGTGGATCAGGGACTCCTCGCGGACCCGGGACATCAGGAAGATGTTGTAGTCGACCCCGAGGGCGACCAGGAAGACGAATCCGTACAACGGCACGGAGGAGTCCGTACCGCTGAATCCGAACACGTGCTGGAAGACCAGGGACGAGATCCCGAGGGTGGCCAGGAAGTTGAGTGCCACCGTCGCGACGAGGAGGAGCGGCATGAGCAGCGAGCGGAGGAGCCCGATCAGGATCACCAGAATGATCACGAGTACGACCGGCACGATGAGGGCGCGGTCCTGCTCGGCGGTCTTCTGGGTGTCGTACTGCTGCGCGGTGTAGCCGCCGACCAGCGCATCCGCGCCGGGCACCGCGTGCACCGCGTCGCGCAGGCGGGTGACGGTCTCCTTGGCGGCGTCGCTGTCGGCCGCGCTCTTCAGCGTGGCGTTGATACGGACCCGCCCGTCCACGACGAGCGGCGCACCCACTCCCGGCCGCCCGGAGACGGTCACCACGGAGACGTCCGCGACACCGGCGACCTGATCGGCGGCCTCGGTCACCTCCGCCGCCCGGCCGGCATCCGCGATCACCACGGCGGGATTGCCGGATCCGCCGGGGAAGTGCTTGCTCAGGGTCTGCTGGGCGGCGACGGAAGGTGCGTCGTTGACGAAGATCTCCTCGAGGGGCACCCCCTTCGAGTTGAGGGTCGGCATGAAAGCGGCGCAGGCGAGAAGGACGACCAGGGTGACGCCCCACACCTTGCGCGGGGCCCGGTCGACCAGGGCCGCGATCCGCGTCCAGATTCCCGCCGAACCCGATTCGGCTTCGCCCTTCTTCGGCCGGGCGGGCCAGTACGCGGTCCTGCCGAGCAGCACCAGTACGGCCGGCAGGAAGGTGAGCGTGCTCAGTACGGCGCACACGATGCCGATGGCGCCCACCGGCCCGAGCGCGCGGTTGTTGGTCAGGTCGCTGAGCAGGAGGGCGAGCAGCCCCAGGGCCACGGTGGCGGCACTGGCGACGATCGGTCCGGCGGACTCACGCAGTGCGGCACGCATCGCGGTCCACCGGTCGGAGTGGCGGCCCAGTTCCTCCCGGAACCGTGCGGTGAGGAGGAGGGCGTAGTCGGTGGCGGCGCCGATGACGAGGATCGACAGGATTCCCTGGACCTGGCCGTCGACCCGTACGAGGTCGTGGTCCGCGAGTACGTACACGATCGCGCAGGCCACACCGAGCGAGAAGACGGCTCCGACGATGATGACCAGCGGCAGCAGGACGCTCCGGTAGACGAGCAGCAGGATGACCAGCACGGTCACGAGGGCGACACCGAGCAGCAGTCCGTCGATTCCGGCGAAGGCTTCGGAGAGGTCTGCCTGGCTGGCCGCGGGGCCGGCGACCTGCGCACGGGTTCCGGGTACCCCGTCGGCCGCCTTCTGGATCTGCTCGACCGCGTCGGGGAGCTCGTCCCCCAGGCCGGATTCCAGCTGGACGATGCCTTCGAGCGCCTGGCCGTCCGCCGACGGCAGGGCCGGGGTCACCTCACCCGCCACCCCCGGCCCGCCGTTGAGCGAGTCCAGGGCGGCCGTTGCCGCCTGCCGCTGCTTCGGGCCGAGGTCCGCGCCGTCCTTGTCCGACGTCCAGACGACGATGGCCGGGACGGTCTCCTGCCGGCTGAACGCCTTCTGCTCCTCGACGACCCGGGTGGACTCGGCGCTCTGCGGGAGGAACGAGGCCTGGTCGTTCGTGGCCACCTCGCCGAGTTTCCCGGCGTACGAGCCGAACGCGCCGCCGACGGCGAGCCAGACGACGACGAGGAATACGGGGATCAGCCAGCGAACCGGCCTCGATGCGATGGGCATGGTGCTCCCGGGTCGGGGGAAAGTCTTTCAATCATCGAGTATCTCAATTATTGAAGCATATGGGTGCCCGGCTCCTACAGGGAGGCCGAAGACAGTCCGGCGGATGGGCGGGGGCTCAGCGCTGGGGGGCCTGCATACGGGCGAGTTCCGCGTTCATGCGGGCGAGGAAGCGGAGCGTGGCCGCCAGTTCTTCCGGATCGGAGGAACTGCGGGCCCCTGACGCGGCTTCGGCGAGGGGCATGAAGAACGAGCGAGCGGCCGCCTTGGCCGTGGGCTCGTAGTGCAGATGCACGACGCGCCGGTCGGCGCTGTCCCGCGAGCGACGGATGTGGCCGACGCGCTCCAGACGGTCCAGACACGCCGTCACCGCACCGGAGGTCAGACCGAGATGATCACGCAACCGGCCGGGAGTCATCGGAACATCGGCGTCCAGGATCGCCGCGAGCGCCTGGACATCCGTGGCGTGCAGGCCCTGGGTGTGCGCGAAGGCGTGCACCAGACGGTTGATCTCGCCGTTCATGCGACGCAGCTGCATCGCGAGGGCCTGGAGCTCCGCGACCCCCGACGCTCCCGTGCCTGATCCCTCGCGAGCGTCGTCTGCACTGTCCACCGCACCATACTAGGGCGCCCCCGGCCCGTACCTGATCGGCGCTTCCTGCGTTGTGCAGGCACGGGACCGGACACACCGGCCCGACGGCGCCCGTTCTCCCGGCCGGCCACCGACAAGCGGAACAGCCTGTGGGGGGACACCGTGGAAGCAGTACATCCGAGCCGGATCGGAGAGGTCATGGAGAGCAGGGACGACAACGGACTGCGGTGCCTGGTGACCGGCGCGACAGGGTACATCGGGGGCCGCCTCGTGCCCGAGCTCCTGGACGCGGGCCACACGGTCCGCTGTCTGGCACGGAGCCCGGAGAAGCTGCGGGACTATCCGTGGGCGGGCGAGGTCGAGGTCTCCAAGGGCGATGTGACCGACGCGGAGTCCGTCGCGGCCGCCATGCGGGGCATCGAGGTCGCCTACTACCTGGTGCACGCCCTGAGCAGCGGGGCGGGGTTCGAGGAGACGGACCGGAAGGCCGCCCGGATCTTCGGCGAGCAGGCGCGCGCCGCGGGCATCCGGCGCATCGTGTACCTGGGCGGGCTCACTCCGGCCGACGTCCCCGAGCAGGAGCTGTCGCCGCATCTGCGCTCGCGTGCCGAGGTCGGCCGCATCCTGCTCGACTCCGGTGTGCCGACGGCCGCGCTGCGTGCCGCTGTCATCATCGGCGCCGGTTCCGCCTCCTTCGAGATGCTGCGCTATCTCACCGAGCGACTGCCCGTGATGGTCACACCGAGCTGGGTGTCGACACGGATCCAGCCGATCGGGGTCCGGGACGTGCTGCGCTATCTCGTCGGCAGCGCGCGCATGCCGGCCGAGGTGAACCGCACCTTCGACATCTGCGGGCCCGACGTGATGACGTACCGGGCAATGATGGAGAAGTACGCCGAGGTGGCCGGACTGCCGCACCGGCTGATCCTCCCCGTCCCGATGCTGACGCCGAGACTGTCCAGCCACTGGATCGGGCTCGTCACCCCGGTCCCCGCCTCCATCGCCCGCCCGCTCGCGGAGTCCCTGCGGTACGAGGTCGTGTGCCACGAGCACGACATCGCCGACCATGTGCCGGACGGCGCCGGGCAGCCCTTCTCCTTCGACACGGCTCTCGGCCTCGCCCTGCAGAGGGTTCGCGAGGCCAGGGTGACGACCCGGTGGTCGTCCGCGTCCACCCCCGGCATCCCCAGCGACCCGCTGCCCACCGACCCCGACTGGGCGGGCGGCAGTCTGTACACGGATGTGCGGGAGCACGATGTGGACGCCTCGCCCGAGGCGCTGTGGCGGGTCGTCGAGGGAATCGGCGGTGACAACGGCTGGTACTCCTTCCCCCTGGCCTGGGCGGTGCGGGGCTGGCTGGACCGGCTGACGGGCGGTGTGGGACTGCGCCGGGGCCGGCGGGATGCGCAACGGCTCCGCGTCGGGGACTCGCTGGACTTCTGGCGGGTGGAGGAGATCGAGCCCGGCCGCCTCCTCCGGCTGCGCGCCGAGATGCGGCTGCCCGGTCTGGCCTGGCTGGAGATGTACGTCGAGGAGGGCGAGGGCGGCCGGTCCCACTACCGGCAGCGGGCCATCTTCCACCCGTCCGGACTGCTGGGACACGCGTACTGGTGGAGCGTGTCGCCGTTCCACGCGATCGTGTTCGGCGGGATGTCGCGCAACATCGCGCGGGCGGCGGGCAAGGACGGCGGTCCGCGATGAGCGTATCGGTGGTCCTGTTCACGTCCGATCTGCGTCTCCACGACCATCCGCCCCTGCACGCGGCCCTCGCGTCGGCCGACGAGGTGCTTCCGCTGTTCGTCCTGGACGAGGGCATCGAGGACGCCGGGTTCGGCGTCCCGAACCGGCGTGCGTTCCTCGCCGACTGCCTCCGGGACCTGGACTCGGGGCTCCGCGCCCGGGGCGGACGACTGGTGATCCGTTCGGGCGAGCCGGCCGAGGAGGTCTGCCGGATCGTCACGGAGACGGGTGCACGCGACGTTCACGTCGCGGCGGGCGTCAGCTCCCACGCGCAGAGCCGCGAGGAGCGGCTGCGGACGGCGCTCGGATCCCAGGGCTGCCGGCTGCACGTCCATGACGCGGTGATCACGGCGGTCGCGCCGGGCGCGGTGGTGCCCTCCGGAGGGGGCAAGGACCACTTCGCCGTCTTCACGCCGTACTTCCGCCGCTGGTCCGGGGCGCAGGTGCGGTCCCCCTTCGGGGCGCCGCGCACCGTTCGCGTACCGGAGGGTCCCGCGTCCGCTGAGGTGCCCTCGCGTGCCGGTCTCCCGGGGGTCTCGGCGGGACTGGCGGAGGGCGGGGAGAGCGAGGGCCGCAAACGATTCGCCGCATGGCGCCGCCACGGACTCGGACAGTACGAGACGCGCCACGACGATCTCGCGGGCGACGGCACCTCGCGGCTCTCCCCGCACCTGCACTTCGGCACGCTCTCCCCCACCGAGCTGGTCCACCGTGCACGCGCGGCGGGCGGTCCGGGCACGGATGCCTTCGTACGGCAGTTGTGCTGGCGGGACTTCCATCACCAGGTCCTGGCCGCCCGGCCGTCGGCTGCCCGCACCGACTACCGTTCGCAGCAAGACCGTTGGCGCACCGAGCGGTCGGCCGCGGACGAGATCACCGCCTGGCAGGAGGGCCGCACCGGTTATCCGGTGGTCGATGCCGCGATGCGCCAGCTGCGCCACGAGGGCTGGATGCACAACCGTGGGCGGCTGCTGACCGCGAGTTTCCTCGTCAAGACGCTGTACGTGGACTGGCGGATCGGCGCGCGCCACTTCCTGGATCTGCTGGTGGACGGGGACATCGCCAACAACCAGCTCAACTGGCAGTGGATGGCGGGTACGGGCACGGACAGTCGGCCCAACCGGGTGCTGAACCCGGTGCTGCAGGCCAAACGGTACGACCCGGACGGCGCGTACGTCCGCCGCTGGCTGCCCGAGCTGGCGGGGATCGACGGCGGTGCCGTTCACGAGCCGTGGAAGCTGCGGGCCGCGGAGCGCACCCGGTACGACTACCCGGAGCCGGTCGTCGGTCTGGCCGAGGGGCTGGCCCGGTTCAAGGACGCCCGCGGACTCGACTAGGTCTTCAGACCTTGCGCCAGCGGGCGTTGGCCCAGGAGAAGGCGCCGAAGGCGGCCAGGCCGAGCGCGATCAGTGCGAGCAGCCAGGGGCCGGCCGGAGTTTCGGTGAAGGAGCGCAGGGTGTCGTCCATGCCCTTGGCCCGGCCCGGTTCGTGCCGGACCGCGGCGGCGACGGCGAACCCGCCTGCCGTAGCGAAGACGATGCCGCGGACCGCGCCGCCGAACATGCCGGAGAAGTCGACGGCCCGGCGGACCTTCCGCGTCATCTCGGACATCTTCAGGTGCTTGCGGTACTTGCGGGTCACGGCCCGGAAGGCGATCCAGAGCCCCGCCCCGACGACGACGGCACCCGCGATCCCGACGATCCACTGGCCCCCGGTCCATTCCAGGGCCTTCGCCGTGACGTCGTCGGTCTGCCGGTCGCTCGATCCACTGCCGCTGCCCTGGTCGCCCGCCGCGTAGGAGAGCACGGAGTACGACACGAAGCCGTAGAAGAGGAAGCGGGCGGCGGCCATGGCGCGCTTGCCCGGCTTGTCACCGTCGGGGCCCGCCAGTCCGAAGAGCGCCTCGGACAGGCGCCACAGGGCCATCCCGGCCAGTGCCGCACCGAGCGCCCAGAGCAGGACGCTCCCGAAGGGCTTCTCGGCTATCTCGGCGATGGCGCCGCCGCGGTCCGCCTGCTTCCCGCCGCTGTCGGAGAAGGCGATGCGCAGGGCGAGCAGTCCGACCAGGAGGTAGATCACCCCGCGCGCGACGAACCCCGCCCGGGCGCCTGCGGCCACGGCCTTGCTGTTCGCGGCTCTTCGGGCGGTACGACGTCCGTCCGCCGACAACGCGTTTGTATTCATGAATTGCCGGTTGCCCCCGAAGCGGCGATCAATGCAGGCCCGGCGCCACGGACACGCCCCTACTCCTCCTCGGCGGCGGCCTCCACCTGCCCCTTGGCGCGCCGGCCCACGACGGCCGCGGCGCCCAGGGCGCTGCCGGCGAAGGCGAGGGCGAGCGTCCACGGCCGGTCGAGGACATGGTTGGTGACGTGGTCCAGGGAGTAGCGTCCGGCACCCGTCAGACCGATCGCGGCGGCGGTGAAGCCGAGGAACGCCGGGTATTCGTAGCCGCCGCCCATCGCGAAGAAGCCCGCGGGGGCGTGGACGGCGACGGCACCGGCCATCGTGCCGGCCGCGGCGGCTCCGGCGGCCGGGGTGGCGAGACCGAGGGCCAGCAGCACCCCGCCGCCGGCCTCGCCGAGGCCGGCGGCCACGGCGCTGTACTTCGGCGGGTGGAAGCCCATGGCCTCCATTCCCGCAGTGGTGCCCTCGATACCGCCGCCGCCGAACCAGCCGGCGAGCTTCTGGCTGCCGTGGGCGGCCAGCACGGCTCCCGTACCGACCCTGAGTATGAGAAGTCCGAGGTCACGCCGGTTGATGCAGGTCATGGGAGTCTCCCGTCGACGCGGAACGAGCGGAGGTGCGAAACCGTACGAATCCACTGTCGTCGGGCGCGGGCGGCGGGGTGCGGCAGTGCTGGGCCGTTCGGGGGCCGCCCGTGCGGGGGCTGCGCTCCGGGAGTCACCGAGTGCGACGCAGGTCATTGTGCAACTAGTTGCACAATGACGTTCCCCTCGTCTACAACTGGCACGACGACACTGTGCGAGGAGACCCGGATGAGCCCGTACCCCAACCTGCTGAGCCCGCTCGACCTCGGATTCACCACCCTGCCCAACCGGGTGCTGATGGGATCGATGCACATCGGTCTGGAGGAGGTCGAGCGCGGTTTCGAGCGGATGGCGGCCTTCTACGCGGCCCGCGCGCGCGGCGGCGTCGGCCTCATGGTCACCGGCGGTATCGCCCCCAGTGCCCGCGCCTGCTCCTTCCCCGGTGGCGCCAAGATGACGAACGAGGCCGAGGCGGCGCAGCACGCGGAGGTCACCGCGGCGGTGCACGCGGCGGGCGGCCGGATCGCGATGCAGATCCTGCACTTCGGGCGCTACGCACACCACCCCGACCTGGTCGCACCGAGCGCTCTCAAGGCGCCGATCAGCGGGTTCACCCCGCACGCCCTGACCGACGACGAGGTCGAGGAGACCATCGAGGACTTCGTGCGGGCCGCGGAACTGGCACAGCGCGCGGGCTACGACGGCGTCGAGATCATGGGCTCCGAGGGCTATCTGATCAACGAGTTCATCGTGGCCGCCACCAATCGCCGCGAGGACCGCTGGGGCGGCAGCTACGAGAACCGCATCCGGTTCCCCGTCGAGATCGTGCGCCGGGTACGCGAGCGGGTCGGCACCGACTTCATCCTCATCTACCGGCTCTCCATGCTGGACCTGGTGCCCGGAGGCTCCACCCTGGAGGAGGTCGTCCAGCTCGCCCGCGAGATCGAGGCGGCCGGCGCGACGATCATCAACACCGGCATCGGCTGGCACGAGGCACGCATTCCCACCATCGCGACGTCCGTGCCGCGCGGCGCCTTCACCTGGGTGACCGAGAAGGTGCGCGGCGCCGTCTCCGTACCGCTGGTGACCAGCAACCGCATCAACACCCCCGAGCTGGCCGAGGAGATCCTCGCCTCGGGCCGCGCGGACATGGTGTCGATGGCGCGGCCGTTCCTCGCCGACCCGGACTTCGTCGCCAAGGCGGCCGAGGGGCGTGCCGACGCGATCAACACCTGCATCGGCTGCAACCAGGCCTGCCTGGACCACATCTTCAGCCTGCAGATCACCTCCTGCCTGGTCAATCCGCGGGCCTGCCACGAGACCGAGCTGGTGCTCTCCCCGACCCGTACCCGCAAGCGTGTCGCCGTGGTCGGAGCAGGTCCCGCCGGTCTGGCGTGTGCGGTCACGTCCGCCGAGCGCGGGCACGCGGTGACGCTGTTCGACGCGGCCGACGAGATCGGCGGCCAGCTCAACGTGGCGCGCCGGGTGCCCGGCAAGGAGGAGTTCAACGAGACGCTGCGCTATTTCCGTACCCGGCTGGCCGAGGAGGGCGTCGAGCTCCGGCTGTCCACGCGTGCCGGCTCCGCCGAACTCGACGGCTACGACGAGATCGTCCTGGCGACCGGGGTCGAGCCCCGCTCCCCCGCGATCCCCGGCGTCGAGCACCCGAGTGTCGTCAGCTACCTGGACGTCCTGCGCGACGGGGCGCCGGTCGGCGACCGGGTCGCGGTCGTCGGGGCCGGCGGCATCGGCTTCGACGTCGCCGAGTTCCTCACCGACGGCGGGGACGCGGCAAGCCTGGACCCGGAGGTGTTCTTCCGGCAGTGGGGCGTGGACACCGACTACGCGGACCGCGGCGGACTGCGCGCCCCCGAGCGTCCCAAGTCGCCCCGCACGGTGCATCTGATCCAGCGCAAGGCGACCAAGGTCGGGGCCGGACTCGGCAAGACGACCGGCTGGATCCACCGCACCGAACTGCGCCACCGCGGCGTCACGATGATCGCGGGCGCCTCGTACGACCTCATCGACGACGAGGGCCTGCACCTCACCGTCGACGGGGAGCAGCACCTGCTCCCGGTCGACACCGTGGTCCTGTGCGCGGGCCAGGAACCGCGCCGTGAGCTGTACGAGGAGCTGCGTGCCGCAGGCCGTCCGGTGCATCTGATCGGCGGCGCCGATGTTGCCGCCGAACTGGACGCCAAGCGCGCGATCCGCCAGGGCACGGAGCTCGCCGCAGCGCTGTGACGGCCCGCTCCACCCCTCCTTAGGATGCACTCCATGTCCCTCCCGCACGCGATCCTCACCGCCCTGCTCGAGAAGCCTTCGTCGGGGCTGGAGCTGACCCGCAGGTTCGACCGGTCGATCGGGTACTTCTGGCCGTCGACGCATCAGCAGATCTATCGCGAGCTGGGGAAACTGGAGCAGGCCGGGCACATCCGGGTCCTGCCGTCGCCGCAGCCGGCCCGCGGGCAGAAGAAGGAGTACGAGGTCCTGCCCGCGGGCCGCGACGAGCTGACGGCCTGGGTGGCGGTGTCCGAGGACCCGCGCCCGGTCCGCGATCCGCTGCTGCTGCGGATGCGGGCGGCGGCAGTGGTCGGGGCCCCGGGGCTGGCCGGTGAGCTGCGCCGGCATCTCGCCCTGCACGAGCGGCAGCTGCGGGAGTACCTGGACATCGAGGAGCGGGACTTCCCGCCGGAGCGGACCGCGGACGAGGACACCCTGCGGCATCTGGTGCTGCGCGGGGGCATCGATCTGGAGACCTTCTGGACCGGCTGGCTGACCCGGGCCATCGGCGATCTGGACGGGCTCGGGACCGAGGACGACCCGGCTGTGTGAAGCCGGGCCCTACGGGCCGCCGACCGATGTCCTGACGGGTTCGGGCCTCAGCCCGACCGGGTGGGCGGCCCGCGGGCCGCCGATGACCTGACTGCCCGTGCCGGGGCTGCCGCCGACCGGGCTGCTCGGTACCGGGCTGCTCGGTACCGGGCCGCTCTGTACCGGGCTGCTGTTCACCGTGCTCGTGCCGACCGGGCTCGTGACGGGCGGCCTGCTCGCGATCGACGCGCTGCCGGTGACGACCCGCGACGGCGTGTCCGCACCGGACGGGCCGGGTGCGGTCCGCTGCTGGGCGCGGCTGAGCAGAATCACGCCCCGCACCGCGGCCGCCGTGCCGAGGAGTGCCGGGACCAGGCCGGTCACGCCGCTCTGCAGGCGTTCGCCCAGCAGAGCCAGGCCGATCACGGCGGCGGCGATCGGGTTGGCGAGGGTGACCACGGCGAGCGGGGCGCCGAGGCCGCCCCGGTACGCGGTCTGGGACAGCAGCAGGCCGCCCATGGCGAACACGGAGATGAGCAGAGCCACCGTCACCAGCCGCCAGCTGAGCAGCGGACCGGTGTGGTCGGTGGCCGCGACCGTGAGCGTCTGGGTGAGCGCGGAAGCCACGCCCGAGGTGATGCCGGATGCCGCAGCGTGCCGGAGGCCCGGACGGGCGCCGGGACGGCTGAGGCCGGCGACCAGCGCCATCGTCACGGCGGAGACGGCGAGGGCCTCGGGCAGGCTGAGCGTGTCGTGCGGCCCTGCGCCTCCCGCGGCCGTCAGCAGGGCGCCGAGACCGAGCAGGGTGAGGAGCGTGCCGCGCCACTCCGTAGGGCTGACCCTGCGACCGGCGGCACGGGCTCCGAGCGGAACGGCCGCGACGAGGGTGAGCGCGCCGAGCGGCTGGACGAGCGTCAGAGGTCCGTACTTGAGCGCGGCGACGTGCAGCAGCGCCCCGCCGGCGTTCAGGCTGACCGCCGACCACCAGGCACCCCGACCCATCAGGCGCAGCACTCCGGCGGACGGTTCGGTACGGCCTGCGAGGCGCGCCTGCGCCACCGCGGCTGCGGCGTAGGCGGCCGCGGAGACGAGTGACAGCGCGACGGCGACGAGTGTGGCGTTCATCGCGGTGCTCCGGATCGTGCGTACGGCCCGGACGCGGATGCGTACGCGGGGCTCGGGACGGGCGAGGGCAGGTAGGGCCCGTCCGCGGGGATCCCGGCGGAGGGCCACGGCAGGTGCGCGCGGACGGGTGCGGGACGCGGCAGCCGGATCGCCGCGAGGACCACGGCGAGCAGTGCTGAGACCACGATCGCGTCGAGCCAGTAGTGGTTGGCCGTGCCCACGATGACGAGCAGGGTGACGAGCGGGTGGAGCAGCCACAGCAGGCGCCACCGGGAGCGGGTGGCGACGATCAGTCCGACGGCGACCGTCAGCGCCCATCCGAAGTGCAGGGAGGGCATCGCGGCGAACTGGTTGGCCATCGAGTCGGTCGAGGGCGTGGCCCCGTACACCGTCGGGCCGTACACCTGTCCGGTGTCGACGAGAGCCGCGGCGTCCAGCATCCGCGGCGGTGCGAGCGGGAAGAGCACATGCAGCGCGAGCGCGGCACCGGTGAGCACGGCGAGTATGCGGCGCGACCACACGTAGTGGATCGGCCGCCGCCAGTACAGCCAGACCAGGAACAGCAGGGTGACCGGGAAGTGCACGGTCACGTAGTAGGTGTTCGCCGCCTGCACGAGCGTCTGGCTGTGGAGCAGCACGCCCTGCACGACCCCTTCACCGGGGAGGTGCAGTGCCCGCTCGAGGTCCCAGACGTCCCCGGCGTTGCGGTAGGCCTCCTCGACGTGTCCGTTCGCGGCCTGCCGGCCGAGTTTGTAGACGAGGAAGAGTCCTGCGACCAGAAGAAGCTCGCGGACGAGGGGCGGTCGGGCAGAGGTGTCCGGCTCCCGGTCCGCAGGCTTGCTGCGGGTGTGCATCACCCGTGCCCCTTTGCTGACGAAGCGCTGTTACGGCGGCATGGTCGAGTCCATGCCGTATCGATACGCCAGTGTACCGATACGTTTGCGTATCGGTACACTGGCGTATCGATACACTGGGGTGCAGAGGGTCCTCGTCGCAAAGCCGCAGAGAGGGAAAAGCGCATGTCGTCGCCCGGTTCCACACCGTCGGCCGGTTCCGCACAGGAGCAGGCACCCACGTCGCGCCGGTCCAAGATCACACCGGAGCGGGCGCACGAGCTCTACACGGCCGTGCTGGACCTGCTCCGGGAGAGCGGCTACGAATCGCTGACCATGGAGGGCGTCGCCTCACGCACCCGGTGCGGCAAGTCGACCCTGTACCGGCAGTGGGGATCCAAGCCGGAGCTGGTCGTCGCCGCCCTGCACGGCACTCGCAGGCCGGTGCTCGCGGACATCGACACCGGCACCCTGAGCGGCGACCTGCACGCGGCCGCCCAGGCCGTCTGCACGGCGTCCGACCGCGACTCCACCCTCGTACACGCACTCGGCCACGCCGCGCTCCAGAGCCCCGACCTGCTGTGCGCTCTGCGCGAGGCACTGATCGCACCGTCGATCGCCGCCATCGACGACATGGTCCGGCGCGCCGTCGACCGCGGCGAGATCGCCGCGGACAACCCCGCGGCGGAGTACGTCGCCGCACAGATCCTGGGCATCATGCGCGCCCGGCCGCTGCTGGAGGGACGGTACGCGGACGACGCGTTCGTCACCCGCTTCATCGAGTGCGCCGTCCTTCCCGCACTCCGGATCCCGGCGGCCCCGCCCCGGACCTGATGAACGTGGGCCGTCGTCCGAGCGGATGACGACGGTCCGCCCGCGCCGCACCGTGGGGACGGGGGTGGCGCGCAAACCGGCCGGTCGGCGGCTTCCACGGAAGCCGCCGACCGGCCGCTTCGTTCCCCGCCCGCACCTGGCCGCCCGCTGACGCCTCCTCAGTTCTCGTCTTCTTGACGATATGACGCCGCTCCATTAGCGTCGCCATGACGAGAAAGAGGGGGACCACCATGGCCGACATCACCCGGCGCTTCGGCTGGCGACACCTGCGCTCCGCGCCCACCGCCCACATCCGCCACCACAAGCGGGGCGAGCTCTGCCACGACGGTCCCGGGCTGAGCTTCTGGTACCGGTCGCTCTCCGCCGCGCTCTCCGAAGTCCCGGTGAACGACCGGGAGCTGGCGATGGCCTTCCACGCGCGTACGGCCGACTTCCAGGACGTCACCGTGCAGGCGACCGTCACCTACCGCATCAGCGACCCGGCCGAGGCCGCCGCCCGCCTCGACTTCTCGGTGGACCCCGACACCGGGGTCTGGAGGAGCGCACCGCTGGAGCAGATCGCCACCCTGCTCACCGAGACCGCACAGCAGCACACCCTCGACGTCCTGGCCCGGACACCGCTCGCCACCGCCCTGGTGGACGGGGTCGCCTCGGTTCGCGAAAGGGTCGCGTCCGGCCTCTCCGCCGAACCTCGGCTGCCCGCCACCGGCATCGACGTGGTGGCTGTGCGTGTCGTCGCCATCCGCCCGGAGGCGGAGGTAGAGCGCGCCCTGCGCACGCCGGCCAGGGAGCAGATCCAGCAGGAGGCGGACCGGGCCACCTACGAACGCCGGGCCGTCGCAGTCGAGCGTGAACGCACCATCGCGGAGAACGAACTCGCCAGCCAGATCGAACTGGCCCGCCGCGAGGAGCAGTTGGTGGACCAGCGAGGCATCAACGCCCGCCGTGAGGCCGAGGAGAAGTCCGCGGCCGACGGCGTGCGCACGGAGGCCGAGGCCGACCGCAAGGTGCGTCTCGCCCGTGCGGAGGCCGAGGCCGCCCGCGAAATCGGCTCCGCCCGCGCCGAGGCCCAGGCGGCCTGGCTCCGGGCGCACGCGGAAGTGGACGCCGGCACCCTGCACGCACTGGCCGCGACCCGGCTGGCGGAGAACCTGCCCCGGATCGACAGCCTCACCCTCTCCCCCGACGTGCTCACGGGCCTGCTCGCCCGCCTCGGCAGGACGGACCCGGAGGCGCGGGCGTGAGCCTGGCCCCGCGTGCGGTCCTCGTGCACCGCACCACCGAGTACGAGGAACTGCTCGCCCGGCACGGGACCCACGGCCAGGCGGCGTTCTTCCTCTCGACCCGCGGCCGGTCCATCGACGAGGTGGCCGGGCGGCATCACCGTACGCAGCAGGCCCTCACCGAGGTGGCTGCCGCCGTGCCCCTGCAGTGGCGCCGTTCACGGGTGGAGCGTGCGGACCTCGACCGCTTCCTCTTCGGCCCCGAGGACG
Source organism: Streptomyces sp. NBC_00683 (assembly GCF_036226745.1). NCBI lineage: Bacteria > Bacillati > Actinomycetota > Actinomycetes > Kitasatosporales > Streptomycetaceae > Streptomyces > Streptomyces sp. NBC_00683. Next base: position 1,190,408 of record NZ_CP109013.1, read on the forward strand.
TGGTCGTCGTGGTCGGACAGGACGGGCTGGTCGCCAACGCGGCCAAGTACCTGTCCGGCCAGCCGGTCCTGGGCATCGACACCGATCCGGGCCGCAACCCCGGCGTCCTCGTGCGCCATCGCCCGCAGGACGCGGCGGCGCTCTGCCGGGCCGCCGTCGCACCGGGTGACCGGGTGGAGTCGCTCACCATGGTCGAGGCCGTCGCCGACGACACCCAGCGGCTGCTCGCCCTGAACGAGGTCTTCTGCGGACCGCCCGGCCACCAGACGGCGCGCTACCGCATCGGCCCGGACAGCGCCCCGAACGCCGGGGAGTCCCAGGCCTCCTCGGGCGTCCTGGTCGGCACAGGCACGGGCGCGACGGGCTGGCTGCGCTCCCTGTGGGGCGAACGCGGCAGCGCGCTGCGGCTGCCGGGCCCGTCCGATCCGCGGCTGCTCTGGTTCGTGCGCGAGGCATGGCCCTCTCCCGCGACCGGTACGTCACTGGTCGCCGGCGAACTGGGCCGGGGCGAGGGACTGGCCCTCACCGTCGAGTCCGACCGGATCGTGGTGTTCGGCGACGGAATGGAGGCCGACGCACTGGAGCTGACCTGGGGTCAGACAGTCCGGCTCGGGATCTCCGCAACGTCGTTGAATCTGGTGGTATGACCCCGTTGGAACTGCCGATCGCACGTGGCGGATTTGTAACTGATATCTACATGTATCTTCCGTGTGTCCGACGGGCCCGATACTGATCGGACACCGCACACCGAGCAGTCGTCCTCATGACGCCTTCCACGGCTGAGCGGAACGCTCGACCGAGGAGACACTGTGCTGGGTGCCATAGGCCTCGATGCCGTCCAGGAGATCACCTACCGCGAACTGGTCGGGCACGGGGCGGCCGACGCGGCACATCTGGCGGGCCGCCTCACCCTGCCGGAGAAGGATGTCCTCCAGGCGCTGTACGGGCTGGAGCACCAGGGGCTGATCACCCGGTCCGCCGAGCGGCCCGACTGCTGGGTGAGTGCTCCCCCGGCGGTGGCTCTGGCACCCCTGCTCTCCCAGCAGCGCCATGAGCTGGAGTGCGCGGAGTTGGCGGCGGCCAGACTGGCCGACGAGTACCGGCCCGAGGCCGTCGCACCCGGCGTGCGTGACCTGATCGAGGTCGTGACCGGCGCGCAGGCGGTCTCCCAGCGCTTCTCCCAACTCCAGTTGGGGGCCGAGCGGGAACTCTGCCTGCTCATCCGCAGCCAGCCGCTCGCGGTTTCCGCCGAGGAGAACACGGCCGAGGTGCTGGCCATGGCCCGGGGCGTGAAGTACCGCGTCGTCATCGGCCGGGAGATGTTTCCCGGCCGCGGGGGCGGGACCGTCGACCTGGCCGGTCTCGCCGAGTCGCTGGGCCGGGGCATGGAAGTGCGCGTGGTCGACGAGGTTCCGACCAAGCTGGTCATCGCCGACGGCTCGCTCGGCATGCTTCCGCTGAGCGACCCCGCCACGGAACCGGCGGCCCTGGTGGCCCGGTCGAGCGGTCTGCTGGTGTCGCTGGTGGCGCTCTTCGAGCAGGTGTGGAGCCAGGGCCTGCCCCTGACGCTCGGAGCGGGCGACGAGATCGAGGAGGCGCCCTCGCCCGGGCCCGAGCCCATCGATCTCCAGATCCTCTCCCTGCTGCTGGCCGGCCTCACGGACGTGGGCGTCGCCAAGGAACTCGACCTGGGCGCGCGGACCGTACAGCGGCGGATCAAGCGGCTCATGGACCTCAGCGGGGCGTCGAACCGGCTGCGTCTCGGCTGGTACGCGAGCGAGCACGGCTGGATCACGCGTACGCAGGGCTGAGAGTCTGCCCTGTGAACTCCACGGCTACAGGGAGCAGAGGGCATGACAGCCGATTCCGGGAACGGTCCCACGCGCAACACCCGGCCGCCCGAGGCGCGGGCGGGTTTCGGCGTGGGCGTCGTCGTTCAGGACGAGCAGGGCAGGATTCTGCTCGGCAGGCACCGCGAGGGCACCTGGGAACTGCCCGGCGGAAAGATCGATCCCATACATGAGTCGGTCGCCGCCGCGGCCGCGCGCGAGTTGCGCGAGGAGACGGGGCTGGACGTCCCCGAAGAAGCGGTGACGGTCTTCGCGATGCTGCACGACGTGGTGGCCGGGACCATCCGGATCACCATGGCGGCCACGGTGTCCGTCGAGGCCGCGGTCGCCGAGGTGACCGAGCCGCATCTGATCAGCGCCTGGCGGTGGACGCGCCCCGATGAACTGCCGGACCTGCTGTTCGACCCGTCGGCCCAGATCCTGGCGACCTGGCGGCCGGACCTCGCCATCGCGCACCCGCCGGCGCACCGTCTGCGGATCGCCGCGGACGGGCCGCAGTCATGAACCGTGAACCTACAGCGTTTATTGATTTGCCTAAAGGTCATAGGCAAGCTTAGCGTCGTAGTCATGAGAGCCGTCAGCGAGCAGGACATCCGGACATCGTTCGTCAATTGCTCCAAGGGCGAGGCGAAGCGGCTGCCGCTGCCTCGCGACCTCGACGACCGCCCGTGGGACGACCTGGACTTCCTGGGGTGGCGCGACCTGTCCGCACCGGACCGGAGCTACATCGTCACGGACATGGACGGCGAGCTCACGGGCATCACGCTCCGCTTCCCGTCCCATCAGCGCGGCTTCCTGCACCGCAGCATGTGTTCGGTCTGCCTGACGACACACCCGGGCAGCGGCGTCTCCCTGATGACCGCACGCAAGACGGGGCAGGCGGGCAGGGACGGGAACTCGGTGGGCATTTACCTGTGCACCGACCTCGACTGCTCCCTGTACGTGCGGGGCAAGAAGCTCCCGGCGCCCGGCGGGCGCTTCGAGGAGTCACTGACCGTGGACCAGCAGATCGAGCGGACCAGGGCGAAGCTCTTCGCCTTCCTGGGCACTCTCTCCGCCTGAACGGCCAGCCCCGTCCGGGTGCCTGCGGATGCGGTTCAGTGGGACCGGATGTACGAATAAGGGACCATTCGTGCGATCGGAGTAGACCCGTGGACGACTATCCGCTCCTCAATCTCTTCCTGACCATGATGTACATCTTCCTCTGGGTCCTGTGGTTCTTCCTGCTCTTCAAGGTGATCACGGACATCTTCCGTGACCACTCACTGAACGGCTGGGCCAAGGCCGCCTGGCTGATCTTCGTCATCGTGCTCCCCTACATCGGCGTCTTCGTCTACCTGATCGTCCGCGGCCGCAGCATGGGCCAGCGGGACGTGAAGCAGGCGAAGGACCAGGAGGCGGCCTTCCGGAAGTACGTACAGGAGGCCGCCGGGACCGAGGGCGGCTCCGGAACCGGAAAGGGCCATGTCACCGAACTCGCCAAACTCGCCGAGCTCAAGGACAGCGGCCACATCGACCAGCAGGAGTACGAGAAGGCCAAGGCGAAGCTGCTCGCCTGATCCGCCGGACCGTACATGCCGTCCATGTCCCCCCGACCCGTCAACTCACGGTCGGGGGGACATGGACGTCGGCATGTCCGCGCGGCACCACGGCCGGTGAACGAGCGCCAGGAGTCGGCCGCCGCCCCGTCAGGTCCGCACACGGGGCGGAAGTTCCGCCGCTCCTGGCATGGGCGGCCACCCCACCAGGCACGCGCGAACGACCGCTACCCGACCGGGAGGTCCCGACATGGCCAGTAAGTTCACCGAGCTGGCGATCGACTGTGCCGATCCCGGCGGTCTCGCCCGGTTCTGGTGCTCGGCCCTCGACTACGAGGTACAGGACGAGGGCGACGACGTCGTCACCATTGGTTCTCCCGCGGTTCCTGAGGGCAGGAACCGTCCCGGCCCGGTGCCACCGACGCTGACCTTCGCCCGCGTACCCGAGGGGAAGGCCGCCAAGAACAGGCTTCACCTCGACGTCAACGCGACGGACAGGGAGCAGGACGAAGAGGTCCGCCGCCTGCTCGGCCTGGGCGCCCGGCACGCGGATGTCGGCCAGACCGGAGATGAGAGCTGGGTCACACTCGCCGACCCGGAGGGGAACGAGTTCTGCGTGCTGGCGGGCCGCTATCCCTGAGCGGAAGCCGCGCACCGCGCAGGACCAACGAGTCAGGGCCCTGCCTCACCGAAGTGAGGCAGGGCCCTGACCTGGGCTCGAAGCCCTCTTGCACCGTCGGGACGACAGGATTTGAACCTGCGACCCCTTGACCCCCAGTCAAGTGCGCTACCAAGCTGCGCCACGTCCCGGTGCGTTTCCTCCCGGTTGTCCCGGGTGGCCGCGCAGGGCAAACATTACCTCACTCCGAGGACCGGATCGACGTCCGTACCTGCTGGGCGCGGGTTGCCAGGGCCTCGGCGCCGCACGTGACAGCCAGCTTCTGCGCCCGGGCGAGCTCCCGCGGGGAGCGGATGGCGATTCCGTACTCGAGACGGGCCAGCGCGTGCTCGTACGCGGACGACGACGCCTCGAGGTGGTGGACGGCCTCGGCCAGCAGGTGTTCGGCCTCCTCCGCGGGTGCGAAGAGCGCGACGCACCGCAGCGCTTCTCCGATCGCGGTGTCCGTGCCGAAGCGTTCCGCGTGGACGCGGGCACGGGCGGCGAGCTGGGCGGCGCGGACCGGGTCGTCGTCGGCCAGGGCTCGGGCGAGGTCGCCGGCCCACGGTGCCCAGATGCCGTTGAAGCGACCGCGGGGCTCCAGGGCGGCGCCCGCCGCCTCGAGTTCGGCGACGGCGTCCTTCGTACGGCCTTCGGCCAGCAGCAGCCGGCCGCGGACGCACGGGGCGTCGGGCAGGACCATGGCGCTGGGGTAGGGCGGCCCGAAGTCGTACCGGTCGGCGACCAGACGCGCCTCCGCCGTACGGCCGCGGGCGAGAAGGGTGTCGATGAGCAGGCAGGCGGCATCCCAGTGGACCGGCAGCCCGCTGCCGACACGGTCGGCCAGGCGCAGCCCCTCGCGCAGGAAACCCTCGGCCTCGGCGAGCCTGCCGCGCCGGCGGTGGACGAGACCGAGCAGGGTGTGGGCGAACGCGAGGTGCGCGCCGCTCCAGCCGGAGATCTCGAAGGCGCGCACTGCTTCGCCGAAGAGTTCCTCCGCCCGGTCGAGCCGGTCCGTGAACGCGTAGGTGATGCCGACCATCGTGGGGAGTTCGAAGCCCCATTCGGAGTCGGTCCAGCCGAGACCACGGGCCGGCCTGCCGTCGACGAGCGCGCGTTCGCAGAGGTCGACGACCAGTTGGGCGTTCTCGCCGCGGAGCATGGCGTCGAAGGCCCGCAGGGTGAGAAGGACGCGCTCGGCGTTGTCGCGGCCCTTGAGGTGGTCGGCGTTGCGGGCGAGGCGTGCCGAACGTGCGGGCCCGTCGTTCTCGGTGGCCTGCATGCCCTCCCACAGGAAGTGCGCGGCCTGGAGCCGCATAAGTCCGGGGCCCGGGGCCGTACGGGATGCCTCGGCGGCGAGGGAGAGCGCCGCGTCCTTGAGCTGGTTGTTGTGGGCCAGAGCGGCGGCGAGCCGGAACGTGGCGTCGACCCGCAGTGTCTCGTCGAGCCCCGGCGTATCGAGGGCTGCCCGGAGTTGCTGCACCGTGGTGGCGGGGGAACTGAGCAGGGTGGCGCAGCCCAGTTCGTACAGCAGGGCGGCCCTGTCGTGGGGCCGTGGCGGCTCCTGGAGCGCCCTTTCGAGGCAGCGCCTGGCCGCTTGCGGGGCACCGACCGCCAGGTGCTGGCCGGCGGCTTCGCGGAGCTGGGCGACCAGCTCCTGGTCGTCGTCCGGGTGGACCTCCAGGAGATGGCGCGAGGCAGCCGCGGCACCGAGTCCGGCCTGGGTGATGGCCCAGGCGGCCCGTCCGTGCATGGCCGTGCGGGTGGCAGGCGGGATGGAGCGGTAGACCGCGGTGGCGATGAGGGGATGGACGAACTCCAGCGGGTCGAAGCCGCTGACGATACGGGCGTCGCGCAGCCGCGCCGTGCAGTCGGCGGCTTCCGCCGAGCTCATGCCGGCGAGGGTCGCCGCGAGTTCCTGGGAGATGTCGGTGCCCAGTACGGCCGCGGCCCAGGCGAAGCGGTTGGCGTTGGTGCCCAGCCGCTCGAGGCGGGCGACGAGACCGCTGCCGCGGGCCGACGCGCCGAGCTCGCGCAGCAGCCCGGCGGACTCCTCCACCGGCGGCAGTTCACGGTCCTGCGCCTTGGCGACGAGCTCGACCGCCTCGTACGGGTTGCCGCCCGTGACGGCCCACACCTCGCGGCAGAAGGGGTCGTCCGCGTGGTCGCCCAGCCCGGCCCTGACCAGTTCCGCCGTGGCATCGGGGGTGAGTGCTCGAAGGGCCACGCGGATCAGTGCCGTGGGGCCCTCGGGGCGACTGTCCTCAGGTGTACGGGCCATGGCCCAGTCGGAGTTGCGGTCGGCGAGCTCCTGCGGGCGGTGGGCCTGGACGACCAGCACCGGCAGTTCGGTCAGCCTGGCGGTGAAGCCGGCGAGCCATGCGAGGGACTCCCCGTCCGCCCAGTGCGCGTCGTCCACTATCAGGAGCAGCGGGCGGTGGCTGAGCCTGGAGGCGAGCCGGGAGACGACGAAGTCGAGGCCGTCCCTGACACCTTGCGGGTCGGGCTGCGGGCCGGTCGGTTCGGCGAGGCCCAGCGCGGGCGCCGTGATCTCGAACCAGTCGCCGAACAGGGCCCTGGTCTCGTCGGCGGGCAGCTGGTCGAGCGCGGGCTGCAGGAGCTGGCGTACGACATGGAAGGGCACCGACGTCACGGTCTCACCGCCGCGTGCCTGCCAGACGGTGCAGCGGTCCTCCGCCATCGCGCGGATCTCTCCGAGCAGCGCGGTCTTGCCGATGCCTGCTTCGCCGCTGAAGACGAGCAGACCGCCGGCTGCCTGTGCGCCGCAGAGTGCGTCCACCGCCTGTGCGGCGGCGGCGAGTTCCGGTTCGCGCTCGTACAACGGCCGGGACGGCTTCATGCCTCCCCTTCCCAAGGTGGTTGCGAAGGTTGTGAGCCTAGTCGTGCGCGGGTGCCCACGGACAGGGTTCACACGGTCAACCGCAGGTGCGGGGCACAATCAGGACATGGACGAATCCCGCAGGGACCGTGATGCCGAAGGCCGGGCGCGCAATGCGCGCCCCCGGGACGGGCTGGGGCGCCCTCTGCCGTACGGCACTCCGGGGGTGGAGCGACAGCCGGAGGGGGTGGTCCGCTCCCCCGACGAGACCGTGCGCGAGGCGCAGCGGCTCCTGGACGCGGGGATGCCGTTCCATGCGCACGAGGTGTTCGAGGACGCGTGGAAGTCGGGTCCCGAGGCGGAGCGGGAGCTGTGGCGCGGTCTTGCCCAGATGGCCGTGGGGCTGACGCATTCCGCGCGGGGCAACGCCGCGGGCGGGGCCCGGCTGTTGAGGCGGGGCGCGGCCGCGGTCGCAGCCTTCCGGGACGCGGAGCCGTACGGGATCGGCGTGGACCGGCTGGTCGACTGGGCGCGGGAACTGGCCGGTCGGGTGGATCCGCCCGGCCCCGAGTCGGGGGCCGCCGGCACCGGAGCGGGGGGCTCCGGGACCGGGGGCGCGCGCGTGGTGGACGCGGCGGCGGAGGCTCCCCGGCTGCGGTCGGGGGGCCGGGCCGGTGGGTGACAACCCGTGCGATAGGTTTTGCTCTTTCTTGACGGTGTGTTGATCACTCGGTCGGCACCCGCCCTTCGACCGCTTGCTCAGGAGACGGACGCCCCGATGACCGACATCATCAACGGCCTCGGCCGTGCCACTGCTTACGGGGCCCTCGGCGTCGTACTGCTCGTTCTCGGCATATTCCTCATCGACGCCCTGACGCCCGGAAAGCTGGGCCGCCAGATATGGGAGGAGCGCAACCGCAACGCGGCACTGCTGCTCAGCTCGGCTCTGCTGGGCATCGGCGGCATCGTGTTCACGTCGATCTGGACGACGTACGACGACTTCGGCAAGGGCCTGGCGTCGACGGCCGCGTTCGGGCTGCTCGGCCTGATCATGATGGCCGCGGCGTTCCTCGTGGTCGACCTGGTCACGCCCGGGAAGCTGGGGGCCACACTGGTCGAGCGGGAGCCGCACCCGGCGGTCTGGGTGACGGCGTCCTGCAACCTGGCGGTGTCGGCCATCGTGTCGGCTTCCATTGCCTGATCGCGCCGGTGTTGCCCCGGTCCCGCGAACACAGCCCTGCTCAGCCATTACGATCCGGCGTCATGAGCACTTCTGACCAGGACCAGCAACAGGCCCCGCAGCCCGATGAGCGGCAGGACGAGCACACCGACGGAAGCGACGGGCACGACGGCCACGACGAGGGCACGGACGAGGGCATAGCCGCGTCCGGTGGGCGGAGACTGACGCCGCGTCAGGCGCGGCAGCTGCGCATCGTCCTCTCCTCGGTCGGCATGGCCGCGATGGCCGTCGTCCTCGCCCTGCGCATCGCGAGCCGTTCCTCCGTCCTGGTCGTCGGGGTGTACGGGCTGGCGCTCATCCTCTGCGGCGTGGTGATCGAGCTCAGCAGGAACGGGCGCACGCGTCTCGGCAGCTGGCTGCTCGGCATCGGACTGGCAGCGGCGATCGGTGCCGACTGGCTGCTCATTCCCTGACGCCGGGCCCGCGCCTCACAGCGCGGTGATCCGTACCGGCGAACCGTGCGGGTCGACCCGGTCCAGCCAGCCGGCGGCCAAATGGAACGGCCGCCCGGGGACTGCGGGCAACAGCAGCCGCTGCCGGTGGAGTTCGCGCCCGTCCTGGCTGACGACCAGCAGCGGCCGGGACAGCCGTCGGGCGGTGCGCAGGACGAACCGGTCCCCGAGCGGACGCGCCCCGCCGGGGCCCGTCAGGTTGGGTGCGACCCATCGCAGCGGCGCGTCCACCACCAGGGGACGCCCGCCTCCGAAGGGCTCGTCGGTACCGGACAGACGGTGCAGCACGGACACGGCCACGGCCCTGCCCTCGTCCGCCGCGACTCCCGCGCGCTCCACCGCGTGCAGGAGGTTCCCGACGGCGAACACGCCCGGCCGCGAGGTGCGGTAGGCCGCGTCGTACGCAGGTCCGCGCGTGCCGGGGTCGAGGGTGATCCCGCCGCGCCGGGCGAGCTCGTGGTCCGGGACGAAGTCACCGGTGAACACGACGGTGTCGCAGCGCAGGGTCGTGGTGCGGCCGTCGTCGTGACGCAGTGACACCCCGGACAGCCTGGTCCTGCCCGTGAGGCCGGTGACGGTGGCGCCGGTGAGCAGCGGAAGGCGCTGCCGGACGCGGAGGGGCGCGGCGGGCCGGTCCGTAACGACGGCGACGACGTGGACCCCGGCCGCGCGCAGGGTGTCGACAGCCGCGTGCGCGACCGGCTCGTCGCCGATGACGACCGCGCGGGTGCCGATCCGCTGCCCGTACAGGTGGACCGCCTGCTGGAGTTCGCCGGTGGTGTGGACGCCGGGAGGGCGGCTGCCGGGGACGAGGCGCGCGGACCGGGGACGTTCGCGGGCGCCGGTGGCGAGGACGACTGCCCCGGCGGTGATCCGTTCGAGCCCGCCGGGTCCGGTGGTCTCCACGGTGCGTGGTCCCGCCCAGCCCGTGACGGTCACTCCGGTGCGCAGGCCTGCGCCCGCGCGTACCGCCGCGGCCGCACTCCGCCGGGCGTACGCGGGTCCGTCCATCCCTCCCCGGGTGAAGCGCCCGCCGAATCCGCTGTGGTGGCAGTGGCGGGGGATCCCGCCCGGTTCCTGCTCGCGCTCCAGGATCTCGATGCGGCCCGCTCCGGCTGCGGCGAGTTCGGCCCCGGCAGCCAGGCCGGCAGGGCCCGCCCCCACGATCAGGACGTCGACGGTCCGTTCGATCCGGGTCACTCTTGTGCCTCCTCGAACAGGGCGCGGACGGCTGCGCCGCAGTAGAAGCCCTGGCACCGGCCGCCATGTGCGCGGGTACGGCGTCGCAGGCCGTCCAGGGACCGCGGTGGGACGGTGGAGGACAGCGCGTCCCGGATCTCGCCGAGGGTGACGTGCTCGCAGTGGCAGACGAGTGTGCCGTACGCCGGATCCTTCGCGATCAGGTCGGCACGGCGGTAGGGCCTGGGGAAGGCCTCGCCCAGGTTGGGCACGGTGACCGGCGGGAGTCGGCGCGGTGCGCCGAGTTCGAGTCCGGTCCGGGCGAGGAGCCCGGTGACATGCGCGGCAATCGCCATGGACGCGGTGAGTCCGGTGGACCGGATGCCGCCGACGGCGACATACCGCTGAGTGGGGTACTCCTGGATCCGGTAGTCCTCCTGTCCGGTGGCTGCCCGCAGTCCCGCGTAGACGGCGGTGACCTCCTCGTCGATGAGCGCGGGCAGGATCCGGCGGCCCCTCTCCCGCAGGAGGTGCAGGCCGTCCGCGGTGGATCCGGTGGCTGTTCTGTCGTCGAGCTCCTCGGACGTGGGGCCCAGGAGCACGTTGCCGAACACCGTCGGTGCCACCAGGACGCCCTTGCCTGCCGCGGTCGGCACCGGCAGGAGGATGTGGCCGACGAGTTCGCGGGCGAGCTTGTCGAAGACGATGAGCTGGCCGCGGCGCGGGGTCACGGTGAAGACCTCGTGCCCGAGGAGACGGTCGATCTCGTCCGCGTACAGCCCGGCGGCGTTGACCAGGTACCGGGTGCGCAGCATCCCGCGCGAGGTGGTGAGTGCGTGGACGCCCGGCTCGTCGGCGACGTCCAGCACCCGGCAGTTCAGATGCAGGTGGACCCCCGCGCGGACGGCCTGGGTGGCGAAGGCGAGCGGAGTGGTCCAGGGGCAGATGATGCTCTCGTCGGGAACTTCGAGCGCGCCGAGGGCGCCCGGACCCAGATGTGGTTCGCGCTTCTCGAGTTCGTCCGCGCCGATGATGCGTGCCGCGTGGTAGCCGTTGCGGCCGGCCTTGGCCAGCAGTCGTGGCAGCAGAGCGAGTTGGTCGGCGTCCCAGGCCACGAGCAGGGCGCCGACGCGCTCGACTGGAATGCCCGTCCGCGCCGCGTACGCGGTGAGCCGATGATGGCCCTCGCGCACGAGGCGGGCTTCCAGCGAATCGGGCACGGCGTCGAAACCGGTGTGCAGGATTGCCGTGTTGGCCTTCGAGGTGCCGCTGCCGATGTCGTCGGAGGCGTCCACCAGAGCGGTGCGCAGGCGATATCCGGCCAGCTCGCGTGCGATGGCCGTGCCGACGACACCGGCTCCGACGACGGTGACGTCGTACGTGCCGTCCGCGCCGCCGGCCGCCGGCTCCCCCGCCGTGGTGATCGTGACCGTCATGGGCGCTCCAGCAGGGTGTCCACCGCCGCGCGGAAACCGTCGAGGCGTGCGGCCGCCTCGTCCGGGCCGATGCGTGGTTCGTACACGGCGCACGGCTTCCACTCCGGTACCGCCTCCCGCAGCGGCAGGTGCGGGTCGAGCCCGAGCCGGGCCACCGCACCCGCGCCGAGCGCGGTGAGGTCGGGCAGCGCCGAGACCTCGACGGGCCGTTGCAGGAGGTCCGCCTGGGTCTGCATGAGCAGGGTGGAGCGGGTCAGGCCGCCGTCGACCCGCAGAGCGGTCAGCGGTGCGCCCAGATCGGCTGCCGCGGCATCGGCCAGGGCGACCACCTGGGCCGCGATGCCTTCGCACAGGGCGCGCACCAGGTGGCCCGCCGTGGTGTCGAGGCCGAGTCCGGTCACGGAGCCGCGCAGGTCGCCGCGCCACCACGGGGCGGCGAGGCCGGCGAGCGCGGGCACGAAGGTGACACCGCCCGTGCCGGGGACGGAGGACCCCACCGGGTCGAGGTCGGCGGCGCCCGAGATCACGCCCAGGTCGGTGAGCCAGCGCACGGCGGACGCTGCCGTGTAGACCTGCCCGTCGAGGCAGTAGTCCGTACGTCCCCCGAGGCGCCAGGCCACACAGCTGACCAGACCGCTGGAGCTGGTACGCGGCCGGGAACCGGTCTGGGCGAGGAGGAAGGCCCCGGTGCCGTAGGTGCACTTGGCGTTGCCCGGCTCCAGGGCGTTCTGGGCCAGCAGGGCCGCCTGCTGGTCGACGACGAGTCCGGTCAGGGGGATCTCGCCGCCGAACCGGGTGGTGGTACCGACCGGACCTGCGCAGTCGACGAGGGCGGGGAGCCGCTCGTCGGACAGGCCGAAGATCTCCAGGGCGGCGGGTGACCAGCCGACGTCGTGGAGGTCGAGCAGCTGGGTGCGCCCTGCGGTGGCGGCGTCCGTGACGAAGGCCCCGGTCAGCTGGTGGACGAGCCAGGAGTCGCTGGTGGTGACGACCCCTTCGCGGGTCAGCTCACGGCGTATCCAGGCCATCTTGGGCGCGGCGAAGTACGGATCGAGAGGCAGGCCGGTGAGCTGCCTCAACTCCTCCTCGTGCGCGGCAAGTCCGGCGCACAGGTCCGCCGCCCGCCGGTCCTGCCACACGACGGCGTCGGTGAGCGGCCGGCCGGTGCCGGGGTCCCAGGCGAGGACCGTCTCGCCCTGGTTCGCCAGGCCTACGGCTGCCACGGGTTCGCCGGCCTCTTCCACCGCCTGACCGCCCGCGTCCAGGACCGACCCGAGCAGCTCGGCGGGATCGGCCTCGACGGCTCCGCCTGCCCCGTACCGCGGCCGGACCGGGGCCGAACCGGAACCGATCACCCCCCGCTCGGGGCAGATCACCAGCGCCTTCGTCCCGGACGTTCCCTGGTCGATGGCGAGTACCGGGCCTGTCATCGACACTCCAGTCGTGCGGGCCGCCCGGAAACCGGGCGGGAGCGTGATCATCCGTTCCTTCCGCCCACAGTTGTGCAGACCACGGCCCGCGTCAAGCGCGTCAGGACATCCCGTCCGAACGAGCCGATTGCGATCAACGTCCTGCGTGGAGGCCCTACTTGAGTAAGATCCGCAAAGTCGCCGGATGATCGGTACGACGCGCTCTAAACTCACCGCCGAGCACCCGACCGGACGCTTCGCGGCAGTTCATGACCAGAACTGCCCAACCCCCCACGTCCTTGAGGATTCATGACGAGCAGACCATGCCCCGTGCCGCTTTGCCCGGCACCCCGCCCCGCTCCCACAGGCCGTACCGGGGCGGGGCGAGCAGATGGGACCCAGTGAGTTCCGGCCCGTCTACCACCCCGCGGGACACGACCACGAACTGCGCGGAGCGTTACAGGACCTGCGCACCGGACGCTGGCTGTCCATGCGCAATCTGCTGGAGAGCACGCCGGACTGGTCGTCGTGGACCCGGCGCACCCAGGTCCTCGCGACCGTTGCAGCAGGCTCCGACGCTGTCGCCGCCTGGCTGACCGAGGAACCGCGCAGTGTGGCGGCGACCGTGATGCACGCCCGGGTGGTCGTGGAACGCGCGGTGCGCGCGCACCGCGAGAAGCACGCGCGCGCACAGGAGTTGTGGCAGGAGGCCTGGGAGGGCTGCCGCTCTGCGGCGCACGCCTCACCTGCGGACCCGGTCCCATGGGTCTGCCTGCTGGCGCTGTCCCAGCTCGACGAACGCCAGCGTCTCGACGAGCACCGGATGCTTCCGCCGGGGCCCATGCTGTTCCCGGGGCCCTGGGGCCTGCTGGCCGAGGCGGACAAGCGGGACCCGTTCAATCGCGAGGCCTATCACCGGATGCTGCAGTTCGTGTACGCCCGGCAGGCCGGCGGCACGCTCTCGGAGGCCGTCAACTTCGTTCAGTGGGCCGCCTCTTCGGCGCCTGACGGCTCCCCCCTCCATGTCCTTCCGCTGTACGTGCGTGTGGAGCGCTACCGGCGCGAGCACGGCAACGAGAAGGCCCTGGACCTGCACTGGGTCACCGAGGACGGCGAACGCGACTCCCGCCGCGCGCTGCAGATCTGGTTCGCGCGCACCGACCCGGCCTCGCAGTCCCTGCTCGACCTGAACCATCTGGCCCACGCGCTGTGGGGTTCGCTCCAGTTCGCCGACGCGGCACCGGTGTTCCGCGCACTGGGCCCGTACTACACCTCGATCCCGTGGGCGTACCGCACCCGGACGCCCGACGGTCCGGCCGGGGCGCAGGACGTGTTCCTGCGGGCCCGCGGCCGGTGTCTCGCCGCCGAGGGCGAGCCCGGACGAAGACCGCACAGCTGACCGCGGGCACCCGGTCCTCCTTCTCCTTGCCTTCCCTCTCGTCATCCCACCGTCCCCTCACGGAGGTTCTTCCCCATGTCCATATCCGCGTCGGCCCCCTCCAGCCCGGAGGCCGCTCCACAGAAGGACGAGGAGCAGCGGCTCCGCGAACTCGGCTACCAGCCGGTTCTGGCCCGCCGCATGGGCGGCTTCGGCAACTTCGCCATCAGCTTCTCCGTCATCTCGATCCTGTCCGGCTGCATGACCCTGTACGGCTTCGGCATGTCGACCGGCGGCCCGTCGGTGATGCTCTGGGGCTGGGCCGGTGTCGGCCTGTTCGTCCTGTGCGTGGGCATGGCCCTGGCCGAGGTCACCAGCGCGTATCCGACGTCGGGGGCGCTGTACTACATGGCCGACCGGCTCGGTGGCCGCAAGTGGGGCTGGTACACCGGCTGGCTGAACCTGCTCGGTCTGCTGGGAGCGATCGCCGGCATCGACTACGGCGCCGCGCTGTTCACGGGTGCGCTGTTCAATCTGCAGTGGGGGTTCGACCCCACACCCGGGTCAACGATGGTGATCTTCCTCTGCATCCTGCTGCTGCACGCCGTGCTGAACCTCTTCGGTGTCCGCCTGGTCAGTGTGCTCAACTCGATCAGTGTGTGGTGGCACCTGGGCGGTGTGGCCGTGATCGTGACGGTGCTGGCCATCGTGCCCTCACACCACCAGTCGCCGTCGTTCGTCTTCACCGAGTTCGTCAATGACACCGGCTGGGAGAACCCGCTCTACGTCGCGGCGATCGGTCTGCTCCTGGCCCAGTACACCTTCTGCGGCTACGACGCCTCCGCCCATCTCTCCGAGGAGACGTCCAACGCGTCCGTGACGGCGGCCAAGGGCATCGTCCGGGCGATCTGGGTCTCCTGGGTCGCCGGTTTCGTGCTGCTGGCCGGTCTGACCTTCGCCATCCAGGACTACGCGGGCACCCAGAACAGTGCCACCGGGGTGCCGCCCGCGCAGATCCTGATCGACGCGCTGGGTACGGCGGGCGCCACCGCCCTGCTGCTGATCGTGATCGCGGCGCAGCTGTTCTGCGGCAATGCCGAGGTCGCCGCCGCGAGCCGGATGGTCTTCGCGTTCAGCCGTGACAACGCGCTGCCGGGCTCGGCCCTGTGGCGCAAGGTGAGCTCCCGCACCCAGACGCCGGTGCCCGCGGTGTGGCTGTCGGTGTGCGTCGCCGCTCTGCTCGCGGTGCCCTCGCTGTACTCGACGACCGCGTACGGCGCGGTGACTGCCATCAACGTCATCGGCATCACTCCCGCGTACGCCATCCCCATCTACCTCAAGCTGCGCGCCGGCGACAGGTTCGAGCGCGGGCCGTGGCATCTGGGGCGCTGGTCCAAGCCGATCGGCTGGATCGCCGTGGTGTGGGTCGCCATCGTGAGCGTGCTGTTCCTGTTGCCGCAGTCCTCGCCGGTGACCGTCGATTCGATGAACTACGCGTCGATCGCCCTGGTCGCCGTGCTGGTGCTGGCGACGGTGTGGTGGTTCGTCGCGCGCCGCTCGTACAGCACTCCCGCCGCGTACGGAAACGCCCGCGAGCAGGCGGAGATCGCCGAGAGCATCGTCTGACC
This sequence comes from Streptomyces sp. NBC_00683, assembly GCF_036226745.1. NCBI lineage: Bacteria > Bacillati > Actinomycetota > Actinomycetes > Kitasatosporales > Streptomycetaceae > Streptomyces > Streptomyces sp. NBC_00683. The sequence goes on from NZ_CP109013.1 coordinate 1,206,015, forward strand.
GCCTCGTCCGCCGCCGGTCGGCCTTCAGCGCAGCAGGAGCTGGAGGCCGCCCAGCACGGTGGCGCCGATCACAATCTGTTCGAAGAGCTTCTGGTTGATCCGGCCCACGCATGCGCGGCCGAGGTACGCGCCGGGGAGGACGAACAGGACCAGGACGGCGTCGAGCAGCAGGGACTGCGCGTCGATGAGCCCGAGGCCCACACTGAAGGGCACTTTGGACGTGTTGACGATCAGGAAGAACGACGCCGAGGTTCCCAGGAATCCGAGCTTCCGGAACCCCGCGGAGAGCAGATAGAGCGACATCACGGGGCCGCCCGCGTTGGCGACCATGGTCGTGAAGCCGCCGAGCACCCCGTAGGACCGGGCCTTGGCCCGCCCGGCCAGCGACGGTTTGCCCTCGTCCGGCCGTTCCGTGTCCCGCTGCTCCGTGGCCTGCTTGTCCTTGGCCTGCTTGTCCGTGGCCTGCTGTTCCGTGTCCCGCTGTTCCGGAACCTCTTCGGACCGGGCCGCGGTGCGCCGCCGCCAGACGGTGACGCCCGCCATGAAGAGCAGGATCGCGCCGATCGACCTGGCCACGGCGTCGTCATCGGCCCACAGCATGAAGACGGTGCCTGCCACCACGCCCACGGCGACGGCCGGGAAGAGCCGCAGCAGCGTGGGCCAGTGTGCGTGCCGACGGTAGATCAGCACGGCGAGGATGTCGCCCGCGATGAGGATCGGGAGCAGCACTCCGGTCGATTCGCGGGCCGGGAGTACGGCCGCGAAGACCGCGAGGCTGATCGTGTTGGCACCGCTGACGGCTGTCTTGGAGAAGCCGACGAGCATGGATGCCGCCGCGAGCACGGCCAGTTGCCACAGTGTGATGGTGTCCATTGCGGATCAGATGATAGGTACACCGGCTTTCTTTCGGATCATCGGCCCATCCCGTGAACCACCCGGGACGGCAGATCGCTCGCTATGCTGCCAGCGAAGCGCTCACGGAAACGCTCAAACGAACAACGCGCAGCGGTACGGCAAGGGGGCCAGCAGCATGCGGGAGCCGGTTGAAATGAGGCGGAAGCGCATACTCGCGGTGGTGCACGCACGTGGGGCGGTCAAGGTGACCACGCTCGCCGCCGAGTTGGACGTCTCGGTGGTCACGCTCCGGCGGGACGTGGAGGAGCTGGCCCGGGCGGGCAGGCTGCGGCGCGGCCACGGGGTGGCCCGCCCGGTGGGGGACGCCGCGGAGACGACGGCACTCCCGGTCGCACGGACCGGTGAGCCTGCCGCGGAGGGCGGTCCGGTCGCCCTGGTGGTGCCCGAGCGGCATTCGTACCTGTACGAGACCCTGCACGGTGCCCGTACCGCCCTGGAGGCGGCGGGGATGCGGATCGCCCTGCATATCGCGCCGCAGTCGGCGGGGGCCGAACGGCCGCAGGTGGAACGGGCCCTGGCGGGCGGGGCGCGCGGGCTGCTGATCGCCCCGCGGTGGCGCAGCGCCGTCGGCGAGGAGGCGGACTACGGCTGGCTCGCCGAGGTGGGTGTGCCGACCGTTCTGATGGAGCGGCGGCCGCGGCCGGGCAGCGCGTTGCACGCCCTGGACTCGGTCTGTTCCGACCACTGGTACGGGGTGCATCTCGCCGTCGACCACCTGGTCTCGCTGGGCCACCGCCGGATCGTCCTGGCCGCCAGGAACGACAGCCCCACCGCTCGCTCGATCCGGGCGGCGTTCGCCGAGATCGCGGCCGCCCGCCCGGAGGTGGACGACTGGTCGGTGGTGCTCAGCTCCTCGAACGCGGGGCCTGGCCCCGGGATCCGGACCGACTCCCTGTCCCCCACCGCACCGGAGGAGCCGCCTGCGGACCTGGCCGCGCTGCTGCGGGAGCGCGGGGTCACGGGCGCCGTCCTGCACGGTGACGAGGACGCGCTGATGCTGGTGCAGCGACTGACGGAGTGCGGCGTACGGGTGCCGCAGGACTGTTCGGTCGTGGCGTACGACGATGTGGTCTCCTCGCTGGGCAGTACGCCGCTGACCGCGGTGGCTCCGCCCAGGGCCGACATCGGACGGGCGGCAGCCGAACTGCTGCTGCACCGGCTGGCGCACCCGGAGGGTACGACGGGGCCGGTGCGCAGGGTGGAGCTGCTCCCCGCGCTCAAAGTACGCGGATCGGCACAAGCTCTCCCCCTCCCGAAGCAATGAGCGTTTGACCGCTTCAAGCTTCTTCTGATCGATCTCTTGACCGCTATCGATCAGCCGATCAGTATTCCCCGTGTCTTGAATCAGGAGCCGCGGGAGGCACCCATGCCTGATCGACAGAGCCGTCGATCCGTACTCGCCACGATCGCCGCGCTGCCCCTGACAGGTGCGCTCAGCGCCTGCAGCGGCGGCGAGGAGCCACGATCGGGCGGCACGAGCAGTACCGGCAGGACCGTAAGCAGCAGGACCGGCAGGAAGAAGCGGATCACCTTCTGGTCCGCGCTGCGGGGCAGTCAGGAGGTCGTGGACGCGTTCAACCGCGGGCACGACACCCTTCAGGTCGATTTCCAGCAGGTCCCCTCGGGGGCCCAGGGCGGTTACGCCAAGCTCAGCAACGCGGCCCGGGCCGGCAACGCCCCGGACATCGCCACCATCGAGTACCCCCAGGTACCCGGCTTCGCCATCGACGGTGTCTGCCGCGACATCACGGACCTGGTGAGCGACAGGCTGCGCGCCGAACTGCTGCCGCAGGCACTGGGGCTGACCACCTTCGAGAAGCGGGTCTTCAGCGTTCCGCTCGACATAGAGCCGATGGTGCTGCACTACCGCACCGACCTCTTCGAGCGGTACGGGCTGACCGCCCCGCGCACCTGGGAGGACTTCGAGGACGCGGCAAGGACCGTACGCCGCAAAAGCGGTGACCGCAGGATGGCGCTCTTCCCGACCGACGGCGACACCCATCTCGCCGCCTTCGCGTGGCAGGCGGGCGCCCAGTGGTTCGACACGGCGGGCGGCGCCTGGAACGTCTCGCTGGCCGACGCACCCACCCGTCGCGTGGCCGCCTTCTGGCAGCGGCTGACCGACCAGGACCTGGTCTTCATGAACGCGGTGGAGAGCCGGCACAGCGACGTCCAGATCGCCAACGGCCTGGTGCTCAGCCGGCTGAGCGGTGCGTGGGACGCCGGCGCCCAGATGAAGGCCCGACCCGGCCAGAAGGGCCAGTGGGCCCTGGCGCCGATCCCCCAGTGGGATCCGGCCGACCCCGGTGTCGGCACCCATGGCGGCTCGACCTTCGCGATCACCAAGGACAGCGCGGACCCCGAGGCCGCGATGGAGTTCATCGAGTGGCAGGTCTCGCACCCGGACGCCCTGCGTGCCCGGCTCTCCAGCGGGGCCAGCAGCCAGTACCCCGCCGCGCCCGGCCTGGTCGAGGTGGGCCGCAAGGCCTTCGACCGCACCTACTACGGCGGCCAGGACATCTACACCCTCTTCGAGCAGGAGGCCCACAAGATTCGCGCGGGCTGGGTCTGGGGTCCCCGGATGACAGCCACCGGCAAGATCATGAAGGACGGGCTGGCGCGGGCGAGCGGAGGCCAGGGCTCCATCCTCGGAGCGGTCAGGGCGGCACAGGAGGGCACCATGCCGGACCTGAAGGCACTGGGCCTCTCCACCACCCTGCACTCCACCTGACCGGCGATCCGCAACCCCGTTCCCAGCAGCAGAGAGGCAGGTGACACCCATGACCAGCGCCACCCCCGTATCCGTCACGGCGGACACCACCGCCCGGCCCTCACCGAAGAGCCCGGCCGCCGCCGCGCCCGCGCCGATGGCCCGCAGGTCCGCCCGACGGCGTGAACTCGGTGCCTGCGGCGCCCTGATGACGCCGTTCTTCGTCCTTCTGGTGACCGTCTTCCTGATCCCGGTCGCCACCGCCGTCTACCTGAGCTTCTTCAGCGACGACCAGCCCGGACTCGGCTTCGGCCCGGAACGCACGGTCTTCGCCGGGCTCCGCAACTACACCGCCGTCATCACCGACCCGACGTTCCTCGGCGGTCTCGGCATCGTCGCCCTGTACTGCCTGGTCTACATCCCGCTCATGGTGATCGGGGCCCTCGCCCTGGCACTGCTGCTCGACTCCGGCGTGGTGCGCCTGCGGGGCACGGCCCAGCTCGCGCTGTTCCTGCCGCACGCGGTGCCCGGCATCATCGCCGCGCTGATCTGGCTGTACCTGTACACCCCCGGCATCAGTCCGGTGATCGAACTCCTCGGCAAGGCCGACATCACCATCGACTTCCTCGGGGTGCACACCGTGCTCCCGTCCATCGTGAACATCGCGCTGTGGAGCAACCTCGGCTACAACATGGTCGTGTTCTACGCGGCGCTGCAGGCCGTCCCCCGCGAGGTGATCGAGGCGTCGGTCGTCGACGGCGCGGGCCCGGTCCGCACGGCTCTCCAGGTCAAGGCTCCGCTGGTGCGTTCGTCGGTCGTGATGGTGGCGATGTTCACCCTCATCTTCGCGCTGCAGCTCTTCACCGAGCCGATGCTGCTCAGCCAGTCGACGCCGATGATCAACTCTCGCTTCTCACCCAGCATGTACATCTACGACGCCGCCTTCACCCGCAACAACTACGGTCTCGCGGCAGCCGCCTCCGTCGTCCTGCTCGTGTGCACGATCGCCCTCTCCTACGGCGTCACCCGCTGGACCAACCGCGCCAACGCCGCAGAGGAGAACACCCGATGAGCGCGTCGACCGCACCTCGCACCGCCGCACCGCTGCGGCCCAGGCTCCTCGGGCGCTCCGTCGTCAACCTCGTGGTCGGCGTCTCGGTGGCGTACACCCTGCTGCCGGTGCTGTGGCTGGTGCTCGCGTCGACCAAGGACCGCAACGCGCTGTTCAGCAGCAACATCCTGTCGCTGGGCAACTTCTCCCTGGTGCAGAACGTCAAGGACCTGTTCGCCATGGACGGCGGGCTGTACGGGCGCTGGTACGGCAACAGCCTCCTCTACGCGGTCCTGGGCGCGGCCCTCGGCGCACTCGTGAGCATCGCCTGCGGGTACGCCTTCGACAAGTACCGCTTCGCCCACAAGGAGAAGCTGTTCGGCCTCGTGCTCGCCGCGGTGATGGTGCCTCAGACCGTGCTCGCGCTGCCGCTCTATCTGATGGCGTCCGGCACCGGTCTGGTCAACACGTACTGGGCGGTCTTCATCCCGGTCCTCTTCAACCCGTTCGGTGTCTACCTCGGCCGGATCTTCAGCCAGGGGTACGTGCCCGACGAGGTGCTGGAAGCGGCGCGGATGGACGGCGCGGGCGAACTGACCGCGTACTTCCGGGTGGCGCTGCGCATGCTCGGGCCGGGGCTGGTGACCGTCTTCCTGTTCCAGCTCACGGCGATCTGGAACAACTTCTTCCTGCCCATGGTGATGCTCTCCGACCAGGATCTGTATCCGGTCAGTCTCGGCCTCTACACCTGGAACAGTTCCGCGTCCGTCTCCCCCGAGTACTACCCGGTCGTCATCATGGGTTCGCTGCTCGCGGTGCTGCCGCTGATCCTCGCCTTCGCCCTGCTCCAGCGCTTCTGGCGGTCCGGTCTGACGGCGGGCGCCGTCAAGTAGCCGTGCCGCCCCGACCGGACCACCGCACAGGAGAACCATGCCCAGCACTTCCCCCGCCCACCGCCGGCCGCGCGCCGCGCTCGCCATGAGTCCGTCGGCCGCGGCCGCCGTGCTCTCACCGAGCTCCATGGCGGCGCTCTCCGCGGTGAGCACGCTCGCGCCGCTGCCCGTCATCGACGACTTCACCACCGCTCCGGCGCGCGCCGCTCTCGCGGATGCGGAGATCCTGGTCACCGGCTGGGGCTGCCCGCCCATCGACGCGGACGTCCTGGCGGCGGCGCCCGCACTCCGGGCCGTCGTGCACACGGCGGGCACCGTCCGGGGTCATGTCACCGAGGCCTGCTGGGACCGGGGCATCGCGGTGTCGTCGGCCGCGGCGGCCAACGCGCTGCCGGTCGCGGAGTACACCCTCGCGATGATCCTGCTCTCCGGGAAGCGGGTGCTGGAGCGGGCCCGGGACTTCCGGGCCTCCCGTCACCGCGACGCCTGGCTCGCCACCCCGCCCGAGGTGGGCAACTACGGCCGTACGGTGGGCATCCTGTCCGCCTCCCTGATCGGCCGCCGGGTCATCGAGCTGCTGCGCCCCTACGACCTGAGGGTCCTGCTCCACGATCCGTACGTCTCCGACAGCGAGGCGGCCGAACTCGGGGTCCGCCCCGTCACGCTCGCCGGGCTCTTCGCCGAGAGCGACGTGGTCAGCGTCCACACCCCGCTGCTGCCCGCGACCACCGGGCTCGTCAGCCGCGGACTCCTCACCTCCATGCGGCCCGACGGAGTCCTGATCAACACCTCCCGGGGCGCGGTCGTCGACCAGGACGCGCTCACCGACGTACTGGGTACGGGCCGGATCCGGGCGGTGCTCGACGTCACCGATCCCGACCCGCTGCCGGCCGGTCATCCGCTGTGGGACCTCGACAACGCGACCATCACCCCGCATCTCGCCGGTTCCCAGGGCAACGAGCTGCGCCGGCTGGCGGATCTGGCCGTCGGTGAGGTCGCGCGCTGGGCCGCGGGCGACGGATTCGCCCATCCCGTACGACGCGAAAGGCTGGCATTCCTCGCATGACCTCCACCTCGTCCCCGTACCCCTTCGAACTCCCCGCCGAGGACCGTGAGTCGAGCCCGCACACCGGCTACACCCGGGCGCACTGGGAAGCGGCGGCCGACGGCCTGCTGCACTCCGCCTGGAAGTGGGCCACCCCCGGCCGGGCCCTGCTCGACCTGCCGGGGCGACCGTCCCGCTCCGGGGTGCGCTCCGACGGCCTGGAGGGCTACGCCCGTACGTTCCTCGCCGCCGCGTTCCGGGTCGCCGGTGCGGACGGCAAGGATCCGCACAACTGGCTGGAGCGGTACGCCGACGGCCTCGGTGCGGGGACGCGCACGGCGGGACGCGACGACGCCGAGTCCTGGCCGCTGATCCTCGACCACACGGTCTTCGGCCAGCCGATGGTCGAGTCCGCGTCCGTGGCGATCGGGCTCCGGCTGACCCGGCCGTGGCTGTGGGACCGGCTCGACCCGGGAACCCAGGACCGGACGGAGGAGTGGCTGCGCGGCGCCCTGCGGCACACTCCCGCCCCCAACAACTGGTACCTGTTCCCCTACTCCGTCGCCGGATTCCTGGAGTCGGTCGGCCGCGGCGACGCCGAAACGGCGCGGGCACGGCAGCGGGCGCTGGACCTGCTGGAGGTCTGGTACCGCGGCGAGGGCTGGTACGCCGACGGGGACGGGCGGGCCTTCGACCACTACAACGGCTGGGCGCTGCACCTGTATCCGGTACTGGACGCGTACCTGTCGGGCGACACGGAACTCGCCACGCGCTACGGCGCACGGCTGAGCGAACATCTGGAGAGCTTCTCGCTGATGTTCGGCGCGGACGGCGCCCCGCTGCACTTCGGACGCTCCCTCACCTACCGTTTCGCGGCGGGCGCGGCTGTCGGGATGGGTGCGGTGTCCGGGCACACTCCCCTGGCGCCGGGCGTCTCGCGGCGGCTGATCAGCGGCTCGCTGCGGTACTTCCTGGAGCGGGGTGCGGCGGCGGACGACGGTCTGCTGAACCTGGGCTGGCACGGTCCGCACGACGCGACGCTCCAGGTGTACTCGGGTCCCGCGTCGCCGTACTGGGCGTCGAAGGCGTTCGTCGCGCTGCTCGCCCCGGCGGAGCATCCGCTGTGGGCGGCGACCGAGGAGCCCGCCCCGAGCGAGGGACCCGACCGGGTGCTGTCACTGCCGTCGCCGGGGCTACTGGTCCAGTCGACGCAGGCGGACGGCATCGTCCGGCTGCACAACCACGGCAGCGACCATGCCCGGCCGCACGAGGGCGATTCGGCTGCCTTGTCGGATCCGCACTACGCGCGGCTCGCCTATTCGACCGTCACCGGTCCGACGGCGGCGGAGAACACCGCGGACAACCATCTGTCGGTGCGGGTCGCGGGGATCCGCAGCAGCCGCTTCCGCATCCACCCGCTGGGCGCCGGGCACGAGGGGGACTGGGGCTGGGCCGCCTCCTGGCACTGCCCGGTCTTCCCGGAGGGCTCGCCGACCATGCCGGGGCTGCGGGTGGAGAGCGTCACGGTCGTCCGGGGCAGGTACGAGCTGCGGGTGCACCGGATCCTGGGCGCTCCGGCCGGGTCGCTGGCGGAGCAGACCGGCTGGGCGACGGACCCCGGAGGCGGGGTGCGCTCGACGTTGCACGGGCTGCACGGCTGGGCGGAGCAGGAGGAGGTCCGGGCGCCGCAGGGCACCGCGTTCACGCGGTGGGCCGTGCTGCCCCGGCTCGCGGCGGAGGTGGAGGGGACCGCGGTGCTGGTGGCCCTGGCCTGCCTCACGGCCGAACCGGACGCCGCCCCGCTCGCCTCGGCGGTGAGCGGGGTCGACGTGGACGGTGGGACGGTCACGGTCCGCTGGACGGACGACGGGGCGACGACCCGTATCGGTTTCGCGCCCCTGGAGGTCACCCACACCTCTTAGGCGTCGGTGCGGATCACCACCGCGAGGGTGCGGGGGCCGTGTACGCCCTCCACCCGCTCCAGCTCGATGTCGGAGGTGGCCGACGGACCGCTGATCAGGGTCGTCGGCCGCTCCGGCACCAGCCGGGCCACCGCTTCCGGGACGCCCACCACGACCGAGGACAGGTCGACGACGCACACGTGCAGGTCGGGGACCAGGGACAGGGCTCGCCGGCCCTGGTCGGCCGAACCGTCCAGGAAGATGGTGCCCGTCTCCGCGCAGCTGACGGCCGAGGCGGTCACCACACCGTCCAGGGCGTCGAGGCTCGGGGCGGGGATGTCGGCGGAGTCCTGCCGCACCTCGCCGTCGTAGGCGGTGAGCCACTGCTCGTCGAGCCCGGCCGGCACTCCGATCCGCCGGGCGCCGCGTTCACGCAGCACGTCGGCGATCACTTCGGCTGTGCGTTCGCGTGTGCAGGGGTACACCTTCGCCTTGTAGTCGACGAGCCGGTGGGTCAGGAGGGCGAGGCGTTCCTCGTCGGGGAGGGTGCGGCCGGTGCGGTAGTCGCGGGGAACGCTGGTGTCGGGCACGGGTGCGAGGGCCAGGGCGTCCCTGATCCGGCCGAGCACCGTGTCGCGGGCGGTCGTCGTCACCGGTCCTCCTCGTGGTCGTCTGCGGTGTGCCGGGCGCCTTCTTCGGCGGCGGCGCTCATCGTTGCCGCGCCCTCGGCCGATGCCAGCCAGGAGCGGAATGTCTGCTTGGGCGGTGCCGGGGTGTCGCGGCTGTCGCTCCAGCCGCTGAGGGGGGCGGGCAGGTGCGAGATCGTGCCGTCGCGTCCGCCGGCGATCCGGCCGAGAGCGGCGGCCTTCTGCGCGGCGGCAAAGAGCTTCGGCCGCTTCATCACGCCGGCGGCGGCCTTCATGGCGAGCTTCTCCGCCGTGGTGCCGGACTGTTCGGTGTGCTGGTGGCGCAGCTCGACGAGCATCGACGGGATGTCGATCTTGACGGGGCAGGCGTCGAAGCAGGCGCCGCAGAGGCTGGAGGCGTACGGCAGCGAGCTGTTGGGGTCGTCCTCGGCCGCGTCCATCCCGGCGAGCTGCGGGGTGAGGACCGCGCCGATGGGCCCGGGGTACGTCGATCCGTAGGCGTGACCGCCGGTGCGCTCGTACACGGGGCAGACGTTGAGACAGGCCGAGCAGCGGATGCAGTTGAGGGCCTCGCGGCCGATCGTGTCGGCGAGTGCGGCGGTGCGGCCGTTGTCGAGGAGGACCAGGTGGAAGTCCTGCGGCCCGTCGCCGGGTGTGACGCCGGTCCACATCGACGTGTACGGGTTCATCCGCTCGCCCGTCGAGGAGCGCGGCAGCAACTGCAGGAAGACTTCCAGGTCCTGGTAGCGCGGCAGGACCTTCTCGATGCCCATCACGGTGATGAGGGTGTCGGGAAGCGTCAGGCACATCCGGCCGTTGCCCTCCGACTCGACCACGGACAGCGTGCCGGTCTCGGCGATGCCGAAGTTGGCTCCGGAGACGGCCACCTTGGTCGTCATGAACTTCTCGCGCAGATAGGCGCGGGCGGCGGCGGCGAGATGTGCGGGGACGTTGTCGAGGTCCGGGTCGACGCCGGGGATCTCGTCGAGGAAGATCTGCCGGATCTCGTCGCGGTTGCGGTGGATCGCGGGCACCAGGATGTGCGAGGGCTTGTCGTCGGCGAGCTGCACGATGAGCTCGGCCAGGTCGGTCTCGTACGGGGTGATGCCGATGGATTCGAGGTGCTCGTTGAGGCCGATCTCCTGGGTGGCCATCGACTTGACCTTGATGACGTCGCTGCTGCCCGTCGCCCGGACAAGCCGGGCGACGATCTCATTGGCCTCGGCTCCGTCGCGCGCCCAGTGGACGGTTCCGCCGTGCTCGGTGACCTTCTGCTCCAGCTGCTCCAGGAGTTCGGGGAGCCGGTTCATCGTGTCGGTCTTGATGGCGGATCCGGCGTCGCGCAGCTGCTCCCAGTCGGGGAGTTCGCCGGTGACGCCGAGCCGCTTCGTGCGGATGGTGCGGGTGGCCTTGCCGAGGTTGCGGCGCAGCTGTTCGTTGCGGAGCTCGTCGTGGGCGGCCTTGGGGAACTTCCGGTCGCCGCGCAGGTTTCCCGTTCCGTACGGGGACCGGGGCGGCGTGGCGGGCATTCCGAGGAACGTACTCATCGGGCGGCCTCCGTCAGTGCGTACGGCGCGGTACGGGTGGATCCGAGGATCTGGGCGAGATGCAGGGTGCGCGTACCGGACCGGATGCGGGAGAGTCCGCCGCCGATGTGCATCAGGCAGGAGGAGTCTCCGGCGGTGCACACGGCGGCGTCCGTCGCGGCGATGTTGCGCATCTTGTCCTGGAGCATCGCGGTGGACGTCTCGGCGTTCTTGAGGGCGAAGGTGCCGCCGAAGCCGCAGCAGGAGTCGGCTTCGGGGAGCTCGACCAAGTCGATCCCCTCGACGGCGCGCAGGAGCTTCAGCGGCTTGTCGCCGACCCGGAGCATCCGCAGGGAGTGGCAGGTGGGGTGGTACGTCACCCGGTGCGGGAA